>NZ_JBEZZK010000020.1:6882-178261 GCF_040639135.1 Streptosporangium sp. NPDC023963 | reverse complement strand
CCCCGGCGGCGGCGTGGCGCTGCTGCAGGCCGGCGCCAAGGCCTTCGACAAGCTCGAGCTCTTCGGCGACGAGGCCACCGGCGCCGCGATCGTCAAGAAGGCGCTGGAGGAGCCCCTCAAGCAGATCGCCGTCAACGCCGGCCTCGAGGGCGGCGTCGTGGTGGAGAAGGTGCGCAACCTTCCCCCGGGTGAGGGCCTCAACGCCGCCACCGGCGAGTACGTCAACCTGTTCGAGACGGGCATCATCGACCCGGCCAAGGTGACGCGTTCGGCGCTGCAGAACGCGGCGTCCATCGCGGCGCTGTTCCTCACCACCGAGGCTGTCATCGCCGAGAAGCCCGAGAAGGCCGGAGCCGCCCCCGCCATGCCCGGCGGCGGCGACATGGACTTCTAACCGATCGTTTCAGAATGAGGTTCGCGGGCGGCGGAGGCATATGAGGCTGCAGGCCGGTCCGGGCAGCCCGTGGTGGAGGTCGGCGCGTCGTTCGTAGCGGGTGCGGAGTCGTTTGAACTGGTGCGGCCAGGCGAAGGCGCGCTCGACCACCCAACGCACCTTGCCCAGTCCTGAGCCGTGGGCGAGACCGCGTCGGGCGATCATGGGTTTGATGCCGTGCTTCCACCGCAGGCGGCGGTACTTGTCGAAGTCGTAGCCCCGGTCGGCGTACAGACGCCGGCGAGTGCCACGCGGTCCGGAACGCACAGCCGCCCGGGATAGCGGTGGCGCCCTTCGGGAGCAGGCGGCAACAGCGGAGCAACCCGCTCCCACAGGTCGTCAGGAACAAGATCAGCACGCATCCCGGACACACTGCCGACCAAGATCGTCGACACGAGACCCGCAACTCGACCCATTCTAAAAAATCAGAGTGACCAATTCGTCAGCTTTACTGGATTCAGCATCAGCCACACATTCGTGACGCCTTCATCGCTGACGTCAAAGGTAATCATTCCGTATCGACGCCCTTCATTTCGAATAATGTATCCGAGACCGTCAGCTGTGTCGCGTCGCTCAAGACGGAGGGCGGGCTGCTTGCGCATCACTCCCATGAACCACCGGGCTACATGATCCGACCCACGGATGACCTGAGGTGCGGCATTGACGAAGCCGCCGCCGTCTACTCGTAGTTCGACGTCTGGAGCCAACACGCGGAGCAGGTCCTCGATGTCCCCTCTGACAGTTGCACCACGGAATGCCCGAACAACCTCATCATGCTGGTGGGGAGAAACCTGTGCGCGTCTTCCTCGTCGAACGTGGCGGCGTGCGGACGTTGCCAGTTGCCTTGTTGCTGCTGCTGAACGACCTACGACACCAGCAATCTCGTCAAACGGGACGCCGAACACATCATGCAGGACGAACGTCACTCGCTCTGCTGGGGTCATGGCCTCGAGGACCGTCAGCAATGCCATGCTGACGGCATCATCGAGGGTGACACGTTCGAGCGGATCAGCAGCGAGATGACTGGAGTTCAGTGGCGCAATGCCTGTGTCCGCAAAGAGGTCGGCCGGAACTGGCTCCGGCAGCCATTGCCCGACGTACGTCTCCCGTCGTGCCCGCGCGGAACCCAGCAGGTCGAGTGAGATGCGGCTCGCAACTCGAATCAGCCATGCTACAGGCGCGGCAATTTCGTCGCGTTCCTCGGGCTCAAGGCGGTACCACCTCACATATGTCTCTTGCACGACGTCCTCGGCATCGGCCAGGGTGCCCATCATGCGAAAGGCTAGCGACAGCAGACGATGCCGCTCCGCCATGACCGAATCGAGAGCCCGTGATTCGTCACGCTCGGCTTTTCCGAACTCTGCGGATTCAACAGGAAGATCTTCCGACATGGGGCACCCTTTCCCATTGGGCGCAGCACGCCTAACCGATTGCCTGGCGGTCAGACGTTCCCGCCTCTCTCCACTATCGCATTCAGGCGGTGGGGATCCCTGTAATCGGGTACCGCACGCTGCCTGTCCGGTACGCGCCGCGCGGAACCATGGCATCGAGGGGCTCCTGTCCGTCCACGGTCACAACCTCACGATCGTCTCCGCGATCGGCCAGAGTGGCACGGAAGAGGTCGTCGTGGTAGAACCGGTCGGGTCCAGCGATCTCGACCACACTTCCCGGCTCCAGCGTCGTGACAGCCTCGGCGAGCAGCTCGACGACTTCGTCCAGCTCGACGGGCTGGATGAATGACCTCGGAGCGAGAACCTTTCCGTCCACGGTGTGCTGGTCAATGAGGACAGGGATGTAGCTCTGGAACTGGGTGGCCCGAATGATGGTGGCGGGGATCGAAGCGGATCGCACGGCCTTCTCCTGCGCCACCTTGCCGAGGTAGTACCCGATCTCAGATGCGTCCCCTTCTCCAACGCCGACGATGGAGAGCACGATGTGATGACGCACACCTGCCCGCTTGCCCTCCGCGGTCAGATTGTTGATCGCTCCCTCGAAGAACGAGATTGCCCCCTCCGCATCAAAGCGGGGGGTGTTGAGGACGTTCACGATGGTGTCGACTCCGACGAGAGCCTCGGTGAGCCCCTTGCCCGAGATCACGTCGATCCCGTCCTCGAGTCCTCCCGAGACCACCTCGATGCCCTTGGCCTCCAGGTTGTCAGCAAGGCGGGACCCGACACGGCCGCGCCCACCAGCGATGAAAACCTTCATTTCCTCACTCCGTTCCGGGGCACCAGTCGCTGCCCTCACCAACAGGACGACGCAGGCCGGAAAAATGTGAGGTTGCGAAGCAGGCTTGCTACCACACCGTGTCCTATGTGGTGAGGCGGAGGAGTCGCTCGTAGCAGCCTCCGCCGCCTGCGAACCTCATTCTGAAACGATCAGTAAGTCCGTCCCCGGTCACGGGCTTCCGGGTCCCCGGTCACGGACTCCGAGTCCACTTCCAGTCACGGCCGGACGGGCGCCTCCGGCCACGCACTCCCGCGTCCGCCTCCGGTCACGGCCGGACGGGCGCCTCCGGCCACGCACTCCCGCGTCCGCCTCCGGTCACGGCCGGACGGGCGCCTCCGGCTCCCGGACGCCCTCCAGGAGGGTCCTGGCCAGCGCGGCGGCGAACTCGTCGAGCGGCCGGGCGGCCGGTCCCGACGGCGGGCGCCCCCCGGCGAAGGCCTGCAGGAAGGCGCGCTGGAAGCAGGCCCCGAGGAACAGGGCCGCCGCCGCCTCGGGGTCGGCGTCGGCGCGGACGCGCCCGGCGGCACGCTGCTCGCGCAGGTAGGCGGCCAGGGAGTCGAGCGGCTTGTGCGGGCCCATGTCGAGTCTGTCCATCTCCTCGCCGTGCCGCCGCAGCAGCGCCGGATCGGAGAACAGGGAGGCGGCGATCGGGAAGGACGACGCGTAGAACGCCACGGCGTGCCGGGCGATCTCGGCCAGGGTCTCCTCGACGTCGCGCCCGTCCGCCTCCCCGCTCTCCAGCTCGGCGAGGAGCGGGGCGAACCGGGGCAGCCGTTCCTTCAGGACGAACGTGAACAGCTCCTCCTTGCTGTCGAAGTGCTTGTAGAGCGCGGCCTCCGAGCATCCCGCGGCGCGGGCGATCTCCTTGGTGGTGGTGCGGGCCAGCCCGATGGTCCGCATCAGCTGGTCGGCCGCGTCCAGGATCCGGACCCGCGTCGGCTTCATGCTGGGAGCTCCCCCGGAGTTGACGAACAGGTGGGTGAACACTCACTCTAATGGTTAGTGAGCACTTACCCACCAGGAGGGCACCATGAAGCTGACCGTCTGCGGAGCCACGGGTGGTACGGGCCGGGAGGTCGTACGACAGGCGCTGGAGGCGGGGCACGAGGTGACGGCGGTGGTGCGCGATCCCGCTCGGCTGCCCGGCGACCTCACCGGCGTGCGGGTGGTGACGGCCGACGTGACCGACCCGCAGGCGTTGCGTCCCGCGATCGAGGGACGGGACGCCGTGATCTCGGGTCTGGGCCCGCGCAGCAGGAAGCTCGCCCGGGACGGCGTCGTCGCGCCGGCGACGCGGGGGATCCTGTCCGCCCTGGAGGTCTGCGGGGTGCGCCGCTTCGTCGCGGTGAGCGCGGCCCCGGTCGGCCCGTCGCCGCAGGGCGACCCCTTCCTCGACCGCAGGATCATGACCCCGCTGATCCGGAGGTTCCTGCGTGACGTCTACACCGATCTGGGGGCGATGGAGGAGGCCGTCCGCGCCGGCGACACCGACTGGACGGTCATGCGGCCGCCCCGCCTGCTGGACAAGCCTCTCACCGGGACCTACCGGCTGGCCGTCGGCGGCAACGTCCCCGGCGGACGCACGATCGCCCGCTCCGACCTGGCCCACGCGATCCTCGCCCTGCTGGACGACCCGGCGACCGTGAGGCAGGTGGTCGGCATCGCGTACTGAGCCTCCCCGCACCTCCGACGCCCCGCTCCTGCGCGACGCGGGCACGGGGGCACCGCCGGCCCGGACGTTCCCGGCGGTCATCCGGCTCCGGCAGGCCCCGGCAGGACCCGGCGGAACTCCGCGGGACCCGGCACAGGATCATCCCGGGGGCGCCGGGACCGGTGCCTTACCCGGGCTCGCCGGCGAACGCCCGGGCGAACGCGTCGTGGACGGGCGTTCCGGGGGCGTCGTCGAGCACGGCGAAGACCACCCGCTCGAAGCGCCCGTGGAAGGCGCCCGAGGGGCCGAGATGCGTGGCGAAGCAGGCCGCCACGAGCGCGGGCGAGTTGCGGAACACCCCGCAACCCCACGCGCCCAGCACGAGCCGGCGCAGCCCCGAGGCGGCGAAGAGGCTCAGCGCCCTCCCCGAGCGCTCGAACAGCACCTCCGGCAGGCGGGCGCGCCGCTCGTCGTTCTCGTCCATGGCCCCGGCGTTCGGCGCGGCCACGGTGAGGAACGAGACGGGGTACGGACGGGCGAGCAGAGCGGCCCGGTCGTCCCTGAAGACCGGGACCGCGGGCGAGAAGATCGCACGATCGCTGTAGAGCGGATCGCCCCGCTTCCGGTGGAAGGCGTAGAAGTCCGGCGCCTCGAGCAGGCAGCGGTAGAGCCCCGACGCGTACGCCAGGCTCTCCTCCTGCGCCTGGGTCCCCCTCAGGAAACCGCCCCCGGGATTCTTCGCCGAGGCGAAGTTCAGGCAGCCGACGGCACCGTCACCCCAGCCGTCACCGTTCCCGTCAATCCCGTCGGCCCCGGCCATCCGGCGGGCGGCCGACAGGGAGGTCTCGTTGACGACCTCCACCGAGGTCGCGACGGCCGGGGACATTGTTGCCGGGGACACGGCGGGCGGCCCGACCGGCTCGTCGGGCCCCCACAGCCGGGTGCCCGCGACCGCACCGGCGAGTTCTTTCGCGATGGACACCCGCCCCCGCGAGGGGTGGTCGTACCAGCCGCGCTCCAGGATCTCCACGGTCTCCGCGGCAAGCGCCCGGCGTGCTTGGGTCATCTTTCCTCCCGATTTCCTCCCGGGCACAAGTTATCCTCATTGTGAGAAATTCTCAACACGAGAAAGACATGAAAAAGGAGGCTCCCCGGCGCGGATGGCCGGGGAGAGCCGACCAGTGTGGAGTTCCGTGGCCGCCCGATTCGTCTCCAGCTGGGCCACTCGCTCGGCAATGGCACGGGGCCACAGGGTCGCCGTCAGGGGCGCCCGCGGCATCGCCACGCGATGGGCTTCGCCGATCCTGAACCACACCCCCTGCCCAAAGAGCCTTCACGGCACAACACGGCCGCCAGTACCGAGATTGATAATTTTGGTACCGGCAGCCTTGGAAAAGGGATTACGGTGCTACGGAAGTATCAGTTCACCCGAGGGCGAAGGGTCGGTGCAGACCGCCGCGATGCGCCGCGACAGCACGGAGACCGGAGGGCTTGAAATCTTTTGTGAACGATCCTTTCAGCCACTCCGTGAGCCATTCGGCAAGGGTCATGTTCTGTGCCAACAATTCCGGGTGATCTACGCTTTTCTCCTCCTCTGAACTTATCTGGTCCGGCCGACGGTAAGGGCCCATTGGATCCCATATCCACATCGGCCCCGAAGGGTCACGGCAATCCACCAGCGACCAGATCGCATTTCCCCAGTCGCACAACCAAATAAAACCGGGAGGGACAAAAGGGTCGGAGCCTGAAGTCCAAATCCTATAGAATTCGACGATGTCGGCCGACTGGACGGTTCCTGTAATGGGCACCCCAAGAATGCTGCGGCCTGGCCCCACCCCACCGTTGGAGACTTCCAGGTAGATTCTGCGAAGAAGTGGAGGAAAATCAAATCCTATTACCCGTTCCGCCTCCTCGACTGCCAACAGAGGTGCAGGCGGAATCAAGGGATGGAGCCTGGATATCGCGTCAATGATCTCGTCGTCGGTCAGGGGTTCCGGCGAAGCGTATTCCAGCTCGTCGGGACCGATGTCGAACACCGCCCTGCGCTCGGAAACAGCGATCAGGCCCGAGGTTTCGAAGGCCTTCTCCAGGTTTCCGTTGAGTGACTCTGTGAGCCATTCGGCCAGGGTCATGTTTTGAGGGATGAGCAGAGATTCATCTGGATATTCGATCTCATCGAAATTTGGATCCCATATCCACATGGGTCCGGCCGGATCCCGGCTGTCCATCACGGACCAGATTCCCGCACCCCAGTCGAACAGCCATAGCATTCCGGGCCAATCGTCGCGTGTACTCTGGTCCACATCGAGGATGTCGGCCACCTCGAAATGGTGCTCGTACTCGCTGCCGGCCACCCCGAGGATCCCCCCGCGCGGGCCGAAGCCTCCGTTGGCAATCTCAAGATAGAGACGGCGAAGCAATGGTGGTAGTGGATGTCCGATTGCCTCCTCCGCCTGACTGATCGCTTCCGGTGAAGCGGGAGGCAGCAGATTCGGGAGCACACGAATCGCTTCGACGATCTCATCCTCTGTCATGTCCACCATTGTTGGATATAGCGACCGGTTAAGTCAAGGAGACATCAGGTCGTGCGACCGGTGTCGGCCGCACGACCGGGACGGTGATTCTCCTACCGCCCAACGCTTCGGCCGTTAGATCCTCCGCGACCTCCCCTGAACATTCCGGCAATATAGGCCTTGGATGCAACCATTGAAGGAACCATTCCAGATCCCTTTGCGCCGAAGAGACCTCTGGCTGTCTTGAGGAATTTTGAATCTATGACTTTTCCGCCAATCATTCCATTGGTCCCGACCCGGACGCTCTTGGTAGGGTCGCCAATGAATCTGTTTAATCTGTCTTCGCACGCTTTGGCGCATATTTGAATGGTAGAGAAGGCGCTCTTAACTGTTTTTATTCGACCGCCCAGATCCTTTATCTGCGCCTTTATATCGCTTCGAAGGTCTGCGGCTGCTCGTTCAGCGTGACCGTTCAGATCCCTTGAGGGCGATTTGGGCGCCTTGTATACCGTGACCCCCAGCTTGGACAGTTTTTCTTTGAGTGCGTCAGGTATCCCTCCTTGACTGGTGAACGCGATAATCCTGGGAACGGGGCCGTGTTCCGTTTCTACGACCACTTCAGCAAGTACGATCGTGAACCTCGAGCGCTGAGGACCATTCAGCTTCTGGAGATATTCCGCTATGTGCTGCAGCGCCACTCCGAATATTGTTGCCCCGCCCGCTTCGACTTCTTCAGCGGTGAGCCTTCTTGAGGGCGTTACGATCTGCGGATTGTTGTCCTTTATGAACGACGGTGGGGAAGGGCATACCATACGGCGAGAACCATCGCCACATGGATCTGGAGCAAGACCGGTTGGGTCAGATATACCGATGGGGTTATTACCGGCGTAGGAGTACGGGTTGGCCCATTCGGGTTTGCGGGGATCGAGCAGGGGGTCGGTGGAGATGAATTTGGCGATGGTGGGGTCGTAATAGCGGGCATCGAGGTAGTTCAGGCCGGTGGCGGCGTCTTCGATCTTGCCGAGGAAGCCGCGATCGGTGAAGGGCAGATCGTCCCCGCCGCGGCGCTGGCCGAAGGGCAGGTACCGTTCACGGTTGACGGCGCCCGTAGCGTCGTTGATGGCTAGCTGGGTGCTGCTGTGAGAGCCGGACAGCAACCAGGTGACTCCGCCGGAGTCGCGCATGGCGATCTGGGCGCCATCGGCACTGTTGTAGTAACGCCTCCCCGTGGTTTGTGCGCCGGAAAGTTTAATTTCGGTGTCGGCCAAGTAGAGGGTGCTGGTGCCGTCGGGGTCGCGCCGGATGAGGCGTTCGCCGTCGGCGTCGTAGATCATCGAGGTTTGTTTGCCGTCGACGGTGGCCGTAACTAGTTGGCCGAGCTCGTTCCAGTTGAAAGTGTTCTGTTTCCCGTTGACGGTTCGAGCGGTGAGTTGGCCGTTGTTGTTGAAGGTGTAGTTGTCCGTGCCACCGGGTCGGGTGATGGAGGTGACGGCGTTGGGCCGGACGACGTTGGCCCCAGGGGCGGGATAGGTGTATTTAGCGATCTGACCGTTGTCGGTCAAACTGGTGAGGTTGCCGACCTTGTCGTAGGTGTATGCCTGGTTGTAAGGATCGGCGCCCAGGCCGTCACCGGTTCCGGTGCAGGAGCCGGTAGTGGTGGTGTAGGCCGTCTTCAGCCGGAGCAGGCCGTCGTAAGTGAAGCATTCGGACTGCCCGTCGGTCGTGCCGGCGACAGCTGAAGCGGCGTCTAGGACTCGGGTGACGTTGCCGCCGAGGTCATAGCTGTACCGGTCGTCCTGAACGGTTTGCGGGCTGGAACTGTCGGCCTTGGTCTGGGTGGTAACTCGGGACAGCCAATTGGTGGCGGCATTGCGTTCGAGGATGCGCTTGATCTGGCCGTTGCCGCCGAGTTGCCTACTGGCGAGCTGACCGGTGGGAGTGAGACCCGTGTCCTTGAGGTAGGTGAGGCCGAGGTTCGAATTCAAACCCTTGACGAATCCAAGGTCGGTGTAGGTGTGAGTGAGCTTCTCGGCAGGAAGCCCGCCAGCGGCGGGAAGGGTCTGTTCGCGTAGGTTGCCTGCGGCGTCATAGCTGGAGGTGAAGGCGTAGTCACCGCCGAGGGCGCCTTCGCTGCCCGGGATGGTGATCTTGCCGGTGGTGGCGTGATAGTCGTTGTCGTAGGCGGTGATCACCTGCCTGTATGCCTGCGTGCCGACGTATCGGGTGGAGGAGGTGGGCTGACCCTTGGCCACGCTGTCGTAAGCCCATTCGGCGAGCTTCGTGCCCGTCCCCGCATCACCGGACCACAGGGTGGTGGGGCGGCCGAGGTCGTCGTAGCTTTGGGAGACCTTCTGTCCCTTGCCGTCGATGCTCCAAGCCAGCTTCCCGGCCAGGTCGTAGCCGTAGCTGGAATTGCCGCCATCGGGGTCGGAGTTGGCGATGCGACGGCCGAGCCAGTCGAAGGTACTGGTGCGGACATTGGCGTTGGCGTCCGTCATCGTGGTGAGGTTGTCGTTGAGGTCGTAGCCGTAGCTGGTGTCGGCGTGCGTGCTGGCATCCGACCAGTCCTCGACCTTGACAACACGGTCGAAGGCGTCGGTGACGGTGACGGTCTTACCGCCGACCGGCGGGGTGACCTCGGTGCGTTCGCTGCCCAGGTAGGCGGTGGTGGTGCGGCGCAGCTCCGTCCCCAGGTGGTAGGCAATCGTGGAGACGGGCCGTTCCTGGTCGTCGTACACGTTCTTCGTCCAGTGCGGCAAGCTGGTGGTCGCCGGGTTGAGCAGGCCGCTGCCGGGCTCATCGGTGTTGTGCACCGGCTCGGACTGTGTCGCGGCCAGGCCGCGGGCGTCATAGCTGGTGGCGGTGACGATCCGGCCGCCGGCCGGGGAGGCGCTCTGGGCTTCCCTGATGCGGCCGAGGCCGTCTTCGTAGCTGTGCGTGGTCGTATAGGTGGTGCCGGTCAGCAGTTGTCTGACGGTGGTCTTGATCGGCCCGGTAGGCTGCCCCAGCCGGCCATCGAACGGGATGTCGTAGGCGACCCTCACGCTCGGAGTGCCGCCGCTACGCGGCTGGCCCGGCTTCCACAACGCGGTGGTACGGCCCAGCCCGTCGTAGTCCATCTCGGTTACCTTGCCGTTGGCGTCGGTGACCGAGACGGCCTCGCCTAAAACGTGCGACAGCCGTGCGGTGACGGTGTGACCGAGTGGGTTGGTGGTGGTCACCCCGGTGTGGGGCCAGCCGATCGGCGGCGTGTAGGTGGTGGAGCTAGTCTTGCCGAGCGGGTCGGTCGAGGTGAGTGGACGACCGTAGTCGTCGAAGGTCGCCTTCCTGGTGGAGATGATGCTCGCGTCGGCGTACGAGCGGATTTCGGTCGCATTGCCGTCGCTGGGCTTGTTGGTAACCGGGTCAGTGCCCAGGTCGTACAGGGTGATGCTCCTACCGATCAGTGTCCCCGCGTCGCAGTTGTCGCCGGCGCGCTCTTCCATGACGGCGGGGAAGGCGGTCAGCCATTGACCGGCGTCGGTGTTACGGGCGTACGTGGTCCTGGCGCAGGTGTTGTCGCCGGCGACGCCTTCCTGGCCGTAGTCGTTGACCTTCACGGGCAGACCGTGGGCGTCGTGTTCGGTCCTCTCGTCGGTGTAGCGCCAGGCACCGGTGCTCAACCTCTCGCGCGAGCGTTTCCGGGTGGTGAGCACCTGCGAGGGATCCCTCGGGCCGGTGCCGTTGCGGATCGTGTACTCGTATCGGGTGGAGTCCACCTCGGTGTAGGCACGCGGGCTGAGCGTGGTCATCTTCCATGACTGCTCCTGCAGCACCTGGCCCTGCAGCGGCCTCGCATCGACGATGGTGTTGCCGTCGAAGTCGGTGATGGGATCCCCAGTGCCGCCCAGGAAGGTGCGGGTGCTGACGGAGTAGGCCGACGGATTCGTACCGGCGCCCCCAATGGTGCGCACCTGGGCGTAGCCGCGCCATTCGGACTCATCCGGCGCCTGTCCGGGTTCAATGACCTGTCGGGGGTCGATCCAGCGAGGGTTGCCCAGGAACTCGTACTGATGCACCATGTCCGGCGAGTCGGCCACCATGTCACGTTCGACGACCTTGGTGGCGAGCTGCTTGAAGAACCGGCTCCACGTCTCGTACCCCTGCTCGGGGTCACTGCCCATGTCGACCTGATAGCAGTCGCCACTCTTGTCGGCGAGGTAGTTGCCGCCCACCCTGCCCTGGCCGCCACCACACGGGTTGGCCTGACCGTAGGTGACCTCGATTCGGCCGCCCATCCCGTTGGCGATGCCGGCGATGCGCGGCACCATCCGCCATGACAGCAGGTCGGTCCAGTCCGACATGGTGTCGTAATCCATCTTTCCAGCCAGCATCACCGCACCGAAGTCCAGCGGTGGCAGCGTCACCGACGGTTCGACGGCCGAGCCCACCTGCTGCACCGTGTCCAGCCAGAGCACCGGGTCGAAGGCCCAGCCGAAGTCGGTGCGTTGGTAGATCCATTCGTGGGTGAGATCCAGACGATCTACCGGGTCCCACTCACCCGAGCTCGGGTTGCGGGATGCAGTCTCCACCGACACGAGCTTGCTCGTGGAGTAGAACGCGATCGAGTCGTTCTCGCAGCCCACGGCTTGCTCGCAGTGCAGGTCCGTGGGAACGTCCTCACCGTCACGGGGGGCGGTGACGAACACCGTGCGCGCGGTTGGCTCACTGCCGGCCACCTGCGTGTTGTGCCCCCAGTTCACTTCGGACAGGAACCCGCCCCGGTCGTACGGCAGCACCCGATAAGCCTCATGGATACAGGAGGGGAGACAGAAATAGTTCGTCTCGCGGGTGTAGGAGTAGTCGATCACGTTCTCGTTGCGGTCGACCTCCTGGTCCAGGTTCCACCGCCATACCCCTGTACAGGTCGGCGGAATGTCATCGTTGAAGTAGCGGTCGTAGCACGGCTCATCCGCCACACGCAGCGGGTCGTGCTCGTTGCCTACGTAGGGTGTCTGCCACTGCGCGTCCCGGTTGTGACCGAATCGCCACACCTGGCCTTCCTGGCTGGTGATCTTCCAGTACGGCTGGCCGGTCGCTCCCCCTGCGATTTGCTCGATCTTCCACCCGAAGTCCGGCACCGTTTTCCAGGTGCCGGATACCTGAACAATCGTGGCCGACCGGCCACCCGCCGACAGCACCAAGTCCGATTGCGTCTGGTCATTGGTGGACGCGTCATTGTCGTTCTGATCGGGTGACTCCCAGCACAGTGCTCCGCCACCGATACCGCGCTCCTCGGCCAACCAGATCAGCTCACCGGTCTCATCGCTGAAAAAATTGTCGACATAACAGCGCCGGTACCGCCGCTCGATGAACCCCGCGCTCAAATCCCAGCCCACCCCGACCACGCCGGACTGGTTATTGGTCCACTGTCCCTGCCCGTCCACCGACGATGCGTCGTACCGCAGCGACAGAGCTGGGCCATTGCCCGTAGGCGACGGGGGCTCCGGCAGCGGCACGTCATAATCAAACCCGCCACCGGACGTGCCTGCTTGCCAGGTGCCCGACGGCTTGAGATCAGTCGCGCCCCAGTTCCCGTCCGGCCCGGTCAGGGCAGCCGCCAGCAGATACACCGACCCTGCCGCGAACTGCCTCGCCTGCGTCGTCTCCATTGCCTCCGCAGCGGTCTTCTTGTCCTTACCTGGCGTCGGCTTGACCGGTACGGACACGGCATTGGGCGCCATCGCCTCCACTTCAGCGGTCACCGTCCCGGCCTTCGGGTCGTTCACCGACGGCACCGCCGCCGGCCGGACCACGCAGGAGCGTGGACGCGGCGACTTCAGCACACATGCGGGCAGCCGTACGAGTTGCAGCCGACTCGCGAAGTTACCGCCGTAGGCATCCCGGAATCCGGCGTAGGAGAACTCGGCGCGCACCTTTCCCGCCGTCTTCCCGCCATCGGCACGCATCACCCGGGCCGCAATCCCCAACCCGCCCAACGTGCGCACTTTCTCCGGCGCCAAGGTCTCCACCGTGACCTTGTCTAACCCTGCGTCCTTGACCGGGGCGATCCGGACCGGTAAACCCTCGGCTTCGGTCACTTTGTCCGCTTCAGAGACCTGCACCTCAGCGGTGCCGGCCTTTGGCCACACTGGCTTCCTCGGCTCGACCTTCGGCACGGACTCCTCCGCGCCCTTGGCCACCTTCTTGCCGGGTACGGCCCGCTCATCGACCGACTGCTCGGGGTCGGACTCTGATGCAGCCGCCTGCGATATCAGAATGTCCGGCACCCCCACACCGGAGATCGTCACCAGCGAGCAAAGCCCAACGATCAGCACCACGAACCACACCGGCAGACGTCGATTCGGCATCCCGAAATCCCTTCAGGGCACGCTGACGCAGACCTCGGCGAAGAGGCCCTTCACACGCCATAAAGAAGAAATAAACGATCCATCGGAATGTGATTGACAAGTCGAGATAGGTCAACAAGTGGAGCGTCGCTTACCTGATACGAAGAGTCGATAAGTATCCACAAGCTCGCCATAGATGTACTGATCAACCCGCAAGTCACGAAATCTCACCGACCCCGCGAATTTGCATGATGTGATTTACGTCACTCTAGTGCGGGCAGAAACCCGGGACTGTATGGGTTCGGCTCTGGCTCACTTTCGGTGGTGACCGAGCGTTTTCATAGGTGATGAGGAGTCGCCGGAGACGAATCAGGTGGCCAGAAGGGTGTCATGGAGCGGTCCGGCGAGCGGGGGCACGGGTGACCGCGCGGTCACACAGGTGTCCGATGAGGAAACCGCCCAGCTCCGTGATGTCAGCTTGATAAACACGTTCCGTCATCACCGAAAGTGAGCCAAAGCCGGATCTGTGATAGAACCGTTAATCTTCGCTTTTAATCCGGTGCCGGATGTAAGCTGTCCAGCTGGACATTGTGGTGGCCGGATGATGAGGAGCAAGTTCGCGGAGAGTCCCGCATGGGCGGCTTGGAGAGTACCCGCGCGGTTGTGGTGGGCTGGTGGGAGCGCCTACCTCCGCGTGAACGGCGCGAAACGTGCGCCGTAAGCGTCCAGGCGTTAATCGGTTGGCGGGCAGGGATTTTTCCCAGAACAGGTGCAGGTCGGTGACGAAATAGTGGGCTAGGCGTAGCTGGATGTAGGCCGCGACGATGAGCCAGGTCCACCGGTCGGCCTGTTCGGGGGTGCGAGGCCTGGGCAGTGTCCGGTCCAGCGTCTGCTTACAAAAGCCCAAGGTGTGCTTGAGGTCGAATCGCCGCACATAGGAGTGCCACAGCAAATCCAGGCGCAAAGGGCAGCCGGTCGAGCCGTGCCACCACAGCTAAGGTGGCGGGTTCGCGGATGCGGCCGGGTAGTGCGGTGACGGTAAGCCGAACCACAGTGCCGACAACGATCAGGCGCGGGCCACAGTTGCCGTGCCCGTCATGCTGCTGGGTTTTAGAGGGCGGTTCGCGAGTTGACGTCCCTTTCGCCGCTGAGATTGGGTGAGACGAGCTGGTCGGAGACTCGTCGGCGGACTACGGGCGCGGCTGAGCGAACAAGCCCGGCTCGGTCTCGATGAGGATGCCGCGGCTGACCAGACGTTTGAGCTTGGAACGGATGTTCTCGGTGTTCTTCGACACGATGGACAGGTCCAGGGCCTCGCACGGGTCACGGGCGCGCAAGGGCCGATCGGCATCGGCGAAGACAGTCAGGATCTGCTGGTAGGCAGGATGGCTGGGCAGCGCGGGCGGCGGTGCAGCCGGTCGGGCGTCGTCTTCGTCGGCCAGCGCGAGGAGGGTCTTGCGGGTGATCCGCAGATGCTCGATCGCCTCGCCGAGCTCGCCCAAACGTGCGCTCAGAGCGTCGATCTCCGCCTGGACCTGCTCGATCTGGCACGTCAATACCTGCTCGCGAGCGTCGATCTTGTCCAGTAGTCACGTGCCGGGGTCGGACGGGGTCACCGTGAGCCTGTTCACGTCGACCGCCACGACGGCGCGGGCGCACGGATCAACCGGCGAGACATCACGTCGGTCATCGCCCAATACACCCGCGACTCGGACGTGGCCGGCAGGTGCTCGTAATCGCGGACCAAGCGCCGATGCAGCATCAAGGTGCCGTAGGTCTGCTCGACGATCCACCGTGTCGGCTGGGGGACGAATCCCTTGCCTGTCCGGTTGCGTTCGACGATCTCCACGTCGATCCCCAAAGCGGCTCCATGGGCGATGACCGTGTTCTTGAACCCCTGGTCGGCCAGCGCCTTCATCACCGTGCCGTCGGTCCGCGCGGCGAGGCGGTCCAGCAGAGCCGTTCCCGCGGTGTTCTCGTGCGCTGATGCGGCGAGCACCACCGCCGCGATGACCAGTCCGAACGTGTCCACGGCCAGGCCGCGTTTGCGTCCCGGGACCTTCTTGGCCACGTCCTTACCGGTCGTGGTGGCCGGGACGCCGGCTGCAGCGTGGACGCTCTGGGTGTCCAGCACGACCAGGCTTGGATCGGCCTTTCGCCCTTTGCTCTCCCGCAGATACCAGCGCAGCAGGTCGTGGATCACCTGGTCGGTGCCGTCGTTGCGCCACTTGGCGAAGTAGTAGTACGTCGCGCTCTTGGGCGGCAGGTCATGCGGCAGGTACGTCCATTGGACGCCGGTTCGTCCCTGGTAGCGGATCGCGTTGACGATCTCGCGCATCGCGTGGTTGCCCTCGTGGCCGCTGACCGACGGGTGCGCGGCCTTCCATGCCGTAATCACCGGTTCGATCAGCGCCCACTGCTCGTCGGACAAGTCGCTGGGGTACGGCTTGCGCTCGCTCACCCGGTCATCCCAGCACATCCTGGCCCACCAGCCAGCTGTAACGCTAAATGTCCACCCGCTCACACTGTGACATCACAGGCATCGACTCGCGAACCGCCCTCTGAGAGTGCAGCCCGCTCCAGGCGTGCACGGTGACCGTGCCGCACTGCGCATCCGTTGTGGCGAGGGTGGCGCTCGGGAGCGGCCAAGTGGCTGGAACGGTGCAGGCGAACTTCGTGCCGTGCCGACGCGGTCGGCCTTGGGCGTCCCGCCCGGCGGGTGGCGGATCGACGTGGAAGCAGCGATCGGAGCGGATCCGCACCAGCAACTGCGCGGGAGTGTCCTTGAAGACGAAGGCCAGTCGGACTAGGTCGTAGCCGCTGTCGAGGACGAACAGCGAAAGCCGGCCGCCGGTATCGGGCAGACGCGAGAGCAACTGGAAGATCTAAGCGGCCGCGGCATCGTTGATGCTCGCACCCGGAAGCAGACGCACCACATCCAGCGGTGCAGTCCAGGAATTGGGCGTTGCATCCGAGCGACGGGTGAAGCAGCCCATTGGCTTCTGCCGGAACGTCGTTGGACCAGCCAGCTCTTGGCGAGATGGGCCGGATGAGAACACACTCGAAACGACGGCCGCCACACATCTCCGGGCACTTGGTCATACTCGAAGCATCGCGCAGTGACCGCTCCATGTAGAAAACCACCCGCCACTGGATCAAAAGCGAAGCCAACTGGACAAGCCCTTCCTGAAAACGAAACAGAACGATCCCATCCGGCCGGAATGATCGGGTGGGATCGCGTTTCCTTGTTCAGGTTCCTGAAGGCTACGAGCCCTCAGCGGCGGACCGCGGTGAACAGGGCGTAGCTGATCTGCGGGATCTCCCCGAAGCGCCGGTACATCTCCGCGCAGACGGCGAGCTGCTCGCCGATCTCGCCGCCCAGCTGGATGGCGGAGGCCGGGAGGATGTCGCCCACGAGCTGGAAAGACCGGCTGATGTTTGGCCATATGTCGTGAAATATCTCGATCTTCAGCCCGGCGCGGTCCATCTCCTCGTAGAACTCCTCGACGGTGGGCAGGAAGTGGACGTTGAAGCTCCGGGAGAAGTGCTCCAGGTCCGCGGCGTCGTCGTCGGCGAGCGGACCGAGCAGGTACCACTCCCCCACCACGAACCGCCCGCCGGGACGCAGCACCCGGGCGATCTCGCCGAGGACCGCCGCCGGGTTCTCCATGTGGACGAGCGACTCGATGGCGTACGCGGCGTCGAAGGAGGCGTCGTCGAAGGGGAGCCACATCGCGTCGGCGAGCTGGAAGTCGGCGTGCCCCTGACCCTGGCCCGCCCCGGGGCGCGACTCGGCCAGCCGCACCTGGTACTCGCTCAGGGTGACCCCGGTGACGTGGACGTCGCGCGCGGTGGCGATGCGCGCGGCGGGCCTGCCGGTGCCGGAGCCGACGTCCAGGACGCGCTCCCCGGGAACGACCTCCAGGCGCTCGGCCACCAGGTCGGTGAGGTGGTCCGTCGCCTGCGCGACGGGCGCCTCGTCGTAGTCGTCCGTCCAGTAGCCGACGTGGAGGTTGCCGCCGAACGCGTCGGCGCAGGAATCGGTGAGCTGGTTGTACATCTCGCCGATCGCCTCGGGCGAGAGCTTTTCCTGACGGGCCATAACCAACCTGCCTCTCAGCGGCGGTCCGCGTGAAACCCCGTGGGGACGGCCCCATGAAGGACGCGCCTGCCGGGGAGCATGCGGCCGTGTGAGACCGCACGCTCACCCACCCGCGGCATCTCCTGGAAATCCCGGGACGAACGCTCGCGGTGCGGCGTTCCCAGCGTTCCCAGCGTTCCCAGCGTTCTCGGAGTTCTTGGCGTTCTCGGAGTTCTCGGCGTCACCGCACTTCACTTCGTGCGGTCGCCAGATTACTCAGGCCGCCCCCCGGCAGGTGCCTGGCCTGCGCCGCCTGTCAGGTAAACCTTCGTCCATGAGACACCGCCCCCGCGCGGACACCGGGAGGGCTCCCGCGGGGTGCCTCATCCGGTTCGCGTGCCCGGCAGCAGCTCCACCCGCCGGTCCTCACGCTCGACGATCACGAACGTGCGCCCGTTCCCCTTCCTCCAGTCCGCCACCGTGATCAAAGGGATCAGGTAGTAACGATCCCCGCGCGTCATCAGCAGGCGCAGTCCCTCGTAGCGGAACGGGTAGGTCTTGTCCGCCAGCGTGACGCGGGTGACTCCCGGAGCGTTGAGCGCGAGCGTCTTCCCGCTGTAGATGGCGACCGAGGTGTGGTGCGGCAGGGAGGCCACGAGCTGCTCCGCCGTGGCCTCTCCCTTGCGGTACGCGTGCAGGGACGCCGCCCACAACAGGCAGAAGACCGAGGTCACCACGGCGGCGGCGAACGCCGTGCGGCCGACCGCGAGCCCGCGCGTCGGCCAGGTGAGCAGCAGCGGGCCGATGACGCTCAGGGCCAGCACGACGAAGGTGTCGACCTGCCATCCGGCCAGCGCGGCGAACGCCAGGGCGGCCCCGCAGACCGTCACGACGGCTCCGCCGAATCTCGGGTCCGCCGCGATCCGGACCCGCCTTCTCGCGGCCAGCGCCGCGCCCGCCGCGCGGGCCCGTTGCGGAAGCGCGGCGGTCAGCGACGACCGGTACGCCGTACCCGCCAGGAGAACGGCCGTACCGCCGACCATGAAGGGCAGGAAGGCCGGGGAGAAGATGTTCAGGCCCCGCAGGGCGTACTCGTCCACCCCGAAGCCCATGTCCGTCGCCTTCAGCTGGAACGACCCCAGATAGCCGTCCAGGTAGGCCCATCCCATGTAGATGAGCACCGCGCCGCTGACGGTCAGCAGAAGGGTGATCAGCCCTATCACGTCGAGCGGCCTGGACTGTTCGGGGTGCTCCTGGTCGACCTGCGGCACGCTCACCCCGTCTGGAGGGGAGAGGGCGGGCCCGGGGAGAAGATCGGGTCGGGAGAGGGCGACGACACGGGCGGTTCGTGTGTCGGTTGTGGGGCGGTGAGACTGGGCGCCGGCCTCCTGCCGCCGACGCTCGGGCAGGGGCCCTCGACGGGATCCCCGCCACCGGCCGGGCACGGTCTCCCCGGCGGGGCGATCGGATCGGTGGTGGGCCGCTCCCGCGGCGGTTCCGGCTCCGGCGTGTTCGGAGGGCTCATCGGCGCGAGAGTCTCCCCCGTCTCCGAGGAGCCCGGAGCGTCCGGGCTCTCCGTCACCGTCACGGTGATCACCGGCGGTTCGGCGCCGTCGCCGCAACCGGCGAGCACGAGCAGGCCGGTGACCGTCAGGGCCGCCCGGCACAGGAGAGCCGCCGCCCTGATGCCGTACGGCTCGCTCATGGTCGGCAGGCTCCCGGGGACGCGAGGGACATGGTCTCCTCATGTGCATCCCCCCGCCGTGGCCGGCCGTTACCCGACCGGCGTTTAGGCGCCTGACTTTCCCTTTCAACGGGACGTCCGGAAAGTCAATGGGACGTCCGGAAACGGGACCGCGTGTCCCCAGGTCAGGTGGCGAGCGGCCGGAGGCGACCTTCTCGTCGATCCGGGTGGCGAAGACGTCCGCGGACGACCGGAGAGGCGGGGAAGGCCTCATCAGGAAGGTCACGCTCCCGCCCGATCGGCCTCCCGGGCCCCGAACACCCGGCACCGGGCTCAGCCGGCCTTGCCGTTCACCCCCGCCGCCTCCAGGAGCACCAGGGCCAGGCTGTCGGCGGCGTCGACGCGGCCCAGGGCGCCGGCGGCACCGGCCATGGCGGCGCGGGCGTACGGGTCCCGCAGGAGGGCGTCGAGCTCGGCCAGGAGGTGGTCGGCGGTGGGGCCGTCCTCCAGGAGCGCGCGGGCCGCGCCCGCCTCGGCGAGGTAGCGGGCGTTCTGGCGCTGCTCGTCGGCGGCGGAGGGCACCAGGGGGATGAGGACGGACGGCTTGCCCACCGCGGTCAGCTCGGCGACCGTGCCCGCCCCGCTGCGGGAGACCACGACGTCGGCGGCGGCGAACACGTCGGCCAGCTCGGCGCCGACGTACGGCACCGGGCGGTAGCGGTCGCGCACCGCCACGGGGAGCCCGGCGGCGGTACGGGTGAACTGGGCGATCCAGCCGGGACCGCACTGGTGGATCACCTGGGCGCGGGAGAGCAGCGCGGGCAGGATCGCCTCGACCATGGTGTTGATCTGGCGGCTCCCCTGCGCGCCGCCGGTCACGTAGACCAGGGGCAGGTCGGACGAGAGCCCGAAGTGGCGACGTCCCGCGTCGACGTTGCCGCGCAGCAGGTGGGGACGCACCGGGTTGCCGGTGATGACGGCCCGGTCGCGCACCCCCGCGGGCAGGTGCTCGATCGAGGAGGGGTGGGTCAGCGCGATCCGCCGGGCGAAGCGCGACAGGATGCGGTTGGCCAGTCCGAGCGAGGTGATCTGCTCGTGCATCACCAGCGGCCGGCCCAGCAACCGGGAGGCGACACCCAGCGGCACGCACACGTACCCGCCGGTCGACAGCACCACGTCGGGCCGGTAGCGGGCGGCGATGCCGAAGGCCTGGAACACGCCGACCGGGATCCGGAACAGGTCCGCGAGATTGGTGGCCAGCTCTCGCGGGTTGGGCGAGCGCCTGAGCTTTCCCGCCGTGATGGCGCGGAACGGGATGCCGTGCTCCGCCGCGACGCGGGCCTCCAGGCCGGCCGCCGTACCGACCCAGAGCACGTCCAGGTCGAGCCCTCGCGCGGCGGCGTGGTCGCGCAGGGCCGCGACGGTGGTCAGCGCGGGGTAGGTGTGACCACCGGTCCCGCCTCCGGTGACGAGCAACCGCAGGGTCCGGCGATTTCCGGCCTCCATATGTGTCCATCCTTCCAATGTCACCGTGGTCCGCGCCCGGCCCGCGTTCGCGGGCCGCGCCGAAGTGCTCAGGGGCCTCGGGCACGGTACCCGACGTCCCAGTGAAGATCCACTTTGCCCTTCGTCGCCGCGTGGTCGCACCCGGTGGTTTTCCGACACGCCCGCCATCCGGGAGCGTCATCCGAACGGCTTTCGGATTTCGTGGCGATGAGTACGGTATGTGACATGGATCTGACCGATGAGCATTTCTCCGGGGCGTCGGAGCGTCTCGATGACGCGTTGACGGCGCTCCGGCGGCAGGCCGGGGCCGGCGCGGCGGCGCTGGACTATTTCGGCGACATCGCGGAGGAGTTGCACCCGATCGGATCCTGGCTGCGGCGGCCGGCCCAGGCCGGTGAGTGGCCGCACCACATCATGCCTCCCGTCTACGGTCTGCTGTTCGCGCAGGCGTGGTCGCTGGCGTTTCCCGGCGAGACGCCCTCGGTCTTCCCCGACGGTGCGGAACGAACGGAGTCGGGGTGGATCGTGCACCGGGCCACGATCTGGTTCGGCGACACGTACGTTCCCGGCTGGCTCGACGTGAAGGCGCCGCTGATCGTGATCGGCGGGCTGGTGGTGGAGGGGCTCCTCGACGACGGCGACGCCTCGGAGAGCTACCTCGCGGTCACCGGTGACCTGCGGGCCCGCGCGATCCACAGCGCGGCGGACCATCTCGTGCTCGGCAGCGTCGCCGCAGGGGTGATCTTCTGTTCGGGCAACGACGGGGTCCTCGTCGTGGGCGGGGACATCGTGGCGGACCTGTTCGTGCCCGCCGAGCACGCGTACGAGCACTACGGCCGGCTGCTGGCCGGGGTCGTCGGCGCCGGTGACCGCGACGACATCGTGGCCGAGCGGGTGGCGCCGTGGCTGCCGTCGGGCTACGTCCGTCTCGGCGGGCAGGGCGCGCCGGTGGACAGGTGGCGCGTCCTGCAGGAGGCCGCCATGGGGCGGTCACCGGTGCTCGCCCAGCCCCGGCCGGTGATACTCCCGCCCCCTGCGCTCCTGCTCTCGGCCCTGGCCGCGCCCTCCGGGGTCGAGGAGCTCGACCTGTCCGGCAGCCGCCTGCACCGCGTCCCGGAGGACATCTCGGCCCTCACCTCGCTGACCCGGCTGGATCTGGAGCACACGCCGCTGACCGGTCTGGACGGCATCGAGGGCCTGCGCACCCTGGAGCACCTGTCGATCAGGAACACGCCCGTGCGGTCGCTGGCCCCGCTCCAGACGCTGAAGGACCTCCGCCACCTCGACGTCTCCTACTGCGACGACGTCCAGGACTGGGCCGTCCTCCTCGAGCTGCCCGCGCTCGACACGCTCGTCGCGCACGGCTGCGCCCTTCCGGCGCACGTACGCGCGCAGCTCGTCGCCAGGCTCGCGGACCGGATCATCGGGCAGGGCCCGGGCCCGGCCGGCTGACCGGCCGGGCCCGGGCGTACGAGCTCGGGCGTACGGGCCCGACCTCGGCGCGCACGGCTCAGAGGCGCTGCCAGAGGGCGGGGGTGGTGGACGGCTCCCAGCCGACCTGGGCGGTGTGCGCCTGCAGGCACCGGTAGCTCACGCCGGAGTGAGTGACCTGGGCGCCGACGGCGTAGGCGGTGCCGGCCCTCCAGGACGTGGCTCCCGTCTGGGTGGGCGTGGGCGTGGGGGTCGGCGTCCGGGTGGGGGTGGGCGTCGGGGTGGGGGTGGGGGTGGGCGGGGTGGTCCCGCCCTCCAGCTGGTAGCCGCGCATGTTGCGCAGGAGCAGATAGGTGTTCTGCAGCGAACCCGAGGTGTCGCCGAGGGAGCGGTAGATGCCCCACTTGGGGCGGACGCGGTCGGCCAGGAAGGTGTCGACGCCGGTCTTCACGGCGTCGATCACCGTGGTCCCGCCGCTGCGCAGGACCCAGCGCACCGACCCGGCGGTGCCGTTCCCGATCTTGATCTCGTACTCGACGTCGACCCACTTGTCCTGCAGCGGTTCGAGGTCGGTCCTGCCCACCAGGACGTCCTCGGCGAAGATCTTGTGCTCGATGGTCTGCTTGCCGCCGACCCTGCGCAGCGAGGTCACGGTGATGGGGGAGGTTCCGTTGCCGGGCTGCTTGGTCTGCATGATGTGGGTGAAGGTGGTGGTGGCCTTCAGCGTGCTCGGGATGTACATCGAGTAGGTGACCCGCCAGGTCTCGCCGAGCCGCCACTGCAGGTACGACCCGCCGTTGCGCATCCCGGTGACCTCGTGGCGCTGCCGGTCCGTGGCGGTATCGCGGTCGGCCGTGTGCATGTCGAAGCGGAAGGCACCGCCCGACACCTTGATGTGCGGGGCGGCGGACGGGTGGGAGCCGGCCCGGTCGTCCTCGATGGTCTCGAAGGCGGACAGGCCCGTCTGCGCGGCGTCCGGCGACCAGCGGAGCTGCCAGGCGGCGGCTCCGGCCGCGGAGGCGGGCAGGGCGGAGGCGGGCAGGGCGGAGGTCGGGAGCAGCAGGGTCGCGAGGACCAGCAGAGCCGTGCGTGAACGTTTCATGGCGGCCACCTCTGAGTCGCGGCGTATCGGGGGGTGAACGCCATCCTGCCCCGACCCAAACCGTTAGGAAAGCTTCCTAACGATTAAATTTTCTTAAGCGGGCAAGGGGATCTGGGTCTTGCATGACAGGCCCGGGCCACCTAACGTCACGTGTCACGTTAGGAAAGTTTCCTAATAAAGCGCCATGACGTGTCCACCACCCCCCACGCAAGGAGCGATGATGCGGCGCACCACCCCAGCCCTGGTGCTGACCGGGCTGCTGACGTTACTGTTCACCCTGCTCGTCCCGTCCGCCGCCCACGCGGACACCGCGACGTTCACCAAGGCGCAGGATTGGGGCAGCGGCTACAGCGGCCAGTACACGGTCAAGAACACCGGGACCGCCACGCTGAACGGCTGGACGGTCTCCTTCGACCTCCCGTCGGGCACGAGCCTCGGCACGTACTGGGACTCCCTGATGACCAGCAGCGGCAGCCGGTACACCTTCAGGAACCGGGAGTACAACGGCACCCTGGCCCCCGGGGCGAGCACCACCTTCGGCTTCACCGCCTCCGGCTCGGGCTCGCCGGTCAACTGCACGCTCAACGGCGCCCCCTGCGGCGGCGGGCAGAACCCCGGCGACACCACGCCGCCGAGCGTGCCGTCCTCCCCGCGCAGCACCGGCACGACGTCCTCCTCCATCAGCCTGGCCTGGAACGCCTCGACCGACAACAGCGGCACGGTCAAGGACTACCGGGTCTACGAGGGCTCCGCCGTGGTCGCCACCGTGACCGGCACGAGCGCCACGGTCTCGGGGCTGGCCGCCTCGACGACCCACACCTACACCGTCACCGCCCGCGACGCCGCGAACAACGAGTCGGCCAGGAGCGCGTCCGTCACGGCGACGACCCAGGCGGGCGGCGGCGGCACGCCGGTCGCGGCCAACGGGCAGCTGCGGGTCTGCGGCACCAAGCTGTGCAACAAGAACGGCAAGCAGATCCAGCTGCGCGGCATGAGCACCCACGGCCTGCAGTGGTACCGGCAGTGCGTCACTACCGGCTCGCTGAACGCGCTGGCGACCGACTGGAAGGCCGACGTGGTGCGCCTGTCCACGTACGTCCAGGAGGGCGGCTACGAGACGAACCCGCGGGCGTTCACCGACCTCGCGCACACGCTCATCGAGCAGGTCAGCGCGCTGGGCATGTACGTCATCGTGGACTGGCACATGCTCACCCCCGGCGACCCCAACTACAACCTCTCCCGTGCCAGGACCTTCTTCACCGAGATCGCCCAGCGGCACGCCGCCAGGCCGAACATCCTCTACGAGGTCGCCAACGAGCCGAACGGCGTGAGCTGGAGCACCATCAAGGGCTACGCCGAGCAGATCATCCCGGTGATCCGGGCGCAGGACCCCGACGGGATCGTCCTGGTCGGCACCCGCGCCTGGTCCTCGCTCGGGGTGTCGGACGGCGCCACGGAGACCGAGGTGACGGGCAACCCGGTCAACGCCTCGAACATCATGTACACCTTCCACTTCTACGCGGCCTCGCACGGCACCGAGTACCTCAACGCGCTGTCCCGCGCGGCCGACCGCATCCCGATGTTCGTCACCGAGTTCGGCACGCAGAACTACGCCGGAGAGGAGGCCAACGACTTCGCCATGTCCCAGCGCTACCTCGACCTGATGGCGAGCAAGAAGATCAGCTGGGTGAACTGGAACTTCTCCGACGACCACCGCTCCGGCGCGGTCTTCAAGACCGGCACGTGCGACGCCGGAGGCCCCTGGACCGGCACCACGTCGCTGAAGGAGGCCGGCGTCTGGATCCGTGACCGGATCCGCACCGCCGACGACTTCTGACCGGTTCTGACCGCAAGCAGGAAAGCCGGAGAGAACCGGCAACCGGGAAGACCGGGAAAGGACCCGGAAGGACCGGAAGAACTGGAAGGACCAGAGAGGGAGGCCGGCTCGAGGGCCGGTCTCCCTCCCCCCTCCCCCGGCGAACCGGTCTCCCTCCCCCGGCGGACCGGCCCCCGCTCCCTCGGCGGACCGGCCCCCGGCGGACCGGCTCCCGTCACCGCTGTGGACCGGCCCCGCCGGGGAACGCCCCGGTGAGGATCACGGCCGAGCCCGGAGGGTCACGCGGGGGTGCCGATCCGGAAGGACACGGCGAGGCGCCGGAGCCGGGAGCTCACGCGGGGGCGCCGAACCAGGTGGACAGCGCCTCGCGGAGACCGTGGTCCGCAGGTACGCCCGTCCCCTCGTCCGGGGCCGTCCAGGCGACGTAGCCGTCGGGGCGGACCAGGAGCCCGGCGGGGACCCGCCGGTCGGGAACGGCGGTGACGGCGGTGACGACGTCCACCCTGTCCTTCCAGCCCGCCGCCGTCTCGGCCAGCGCGTTCCCGCCGCCGAGGTCGAGCAGGAGCGGGCGGGCGCCGTGGGTCAGGTCGGCGAGCCGCGTGGTGCCCGCGTCCGTGGTGAGGGACAGCTCCGGCGCCAGGCCCCCGAGAAGGGCGTGCGGCGCCGGACCGGCACCGGCCGCGCCAGGGCGAACATCGCTGCCGCCCGCGCCGGGACGGCCCGTACCGGGGCCGCCCGTGTCAGGGCGGACGTCCCCGCCGGCCGGGCCGGAGGGCGTCCCGATGCCGGCCATGTCGTAGCGGATGTCGGAGCCGGCGATGAGCTCGGCGACGCGCCGCCGGTTCTCGTCGTGGCCGAGCAGCTCGGCGAAGAGCGTGCGCAGCGCGGTGACCTCTCCCCCGGGCGCGAGCAGGGCGGACTGCGCCTGGGTGTGCATGACGACCCGCTCGCCGACGGGGTGCCGCTCGTCGTGGTAGGTGTCGAGCAGTCCCGGCGGCGCCCAGCCGCGGACCTCGGCGGCGAGTTTCCAGCCGAGGTTCACGACATCCTGCAGGCCGAGGTTGAGCCCGGGACCACCGGCCGCCGAGTGGACGTGCGCGGCGTCCCCGGCCACCAGCACGCGTCCGGCGCGGTAGCGGTCGGCCAGGCGGGTGTTGCCGCCGGTGAGGCGGCGGAGCACGTGGGGACCCCGCCCCCCGGGCGGGCTCATCGGCAGGTCGGCCCCGAGCACCCTGCGCACGCTGTCGCGCAGCTCCTCCAGGGTCATCGGCACCCGCTCGTCGACCTGCTCCCGCCCCCACTCCATGGTGGTGACGAGGTGTACGCCGGGCTCGAACGACGCGAGGGCGAACACGCCGTGCGCGGTGCGATGGATCATGAACGGCCTCCAGCGCTCCCCGGCCAGCAGCAGCTCGCCGGTCGCGGGGTCGAGCAGGGAGGCCGGCAGGGCGGCGTGGGCGCTGCGGGACACGACGTCCTCGGTGGTGACGCCGGGAAAGCCGATGCCCGCCTTCTTGCGTACGAGGCTGTGGGCGCCGTCGCAGCCGACCAGGTAGCGGGTACGCAGCTCGTAGTCGCCGTCGGGGGCGTGGACGCCGACGGTGACGCCCTCCTCGTCCTGTGACATGTCGACCAGCTCGTGGCCGCGCCGGATCTCCACCCCGAGTTCGATCGCCCGCTCCTGCAGCAGTTGCTCCAGGCGACGCTGCGGGATCGGAAGGGTGTGCAGCGGGCCGGGATCCAGCGCGCTCAGATCCAGGAGCATGCCGCCGAACATGAAGTACGGCACCGGCGCCGGGGGTTCCGGGGCGCCGGTGAAGCGCCGGTACAGGCCCCGGCCGTCGAGAACCCTGACCACCTCCCCGACCAGGCCGTTGGCCCTGGGCTCGTCACCCGGTTCCGGCAGCCGCTCCAGCAGCGCCGGGCGGACACCGGCCAGGCTCAGCTCACAGGCCAGCATCAGCCCGTTCGGGCCGCCACCGGCGATCACGACGTCGATGGACATCGGGCACCTCCTTGGTCGCGCTTGGTCGCGCTTGGTCGAATGGGGAAACGGGCGCGGTAACACGTCGCCCGCCGGGGGCCGGGACGGCCGGAAACGGGCTCGGAGCCCGTACGCGACCAGGCGGCGAGGCCCGCTCCGGGCCCGCGCACCTCCCACTGCCGTCAATATAAGTTGACACAACGCTTACGTCAACCACGGTTGACGCGAGGCCGGGAATCCCGCGAGAAGGACGTCCGGGCGCGGCCGTGACACCGGGACATCGGATTTCCCCGGGGATGGGGGTTCCTGCCAGGATCGGGACATGGTGAGGATCGGGCAGGTGGTGCTGGGCGTCACCGACATGGGGCGCGCCGTCGGGTTCTGGACGCGGGCACTGGACTACGCGCCCCGCGAGGGACAGGCCCGGGACGACTGGACCGTGATCGAGCCCGTGCGGGGGGACGGCGTCCCGCTGGCGCTCGGCCTGACGCGGACGCCGGTCCAGGAGCAGCCCCGGATGCACCTCGACCTGTTCGTCCCCGACGCCGCGGAGCAGGCTGCCGAGGTCGAGCGGCTGGTGTCACTGGGCGCCGAACGGGTCGCCTGGGATCTCTACCCGGACGACCCCGACTTCGTGGTCCTCGCCGATCCCGAGGGCAACCTCTTCTGCGTCATCGACCTCGGCCACGACTGAGTCCCGAAGCCGGGAGCATGTGACGACAGGCGGACGGCCCTGCGGCTGGGGATGACGCGGGAGCCGGCCCCGCGGGACTCCTCGGGGCCGGCCCACCGGTTCGCCCTCACCGCCCCGGCGAAGCCGGGTCACCCGTGAACCGTCCGGCTTCCACACCCGTCCCGCGCCACCACCAGGAGGTCTCCTTCCATGCACGCCATGCAGTACGAGATCGGGTTGCCCGCCGACTACGACATGGGGATCATCCGTGAGCGGGTGGCGACCAGGGGCCACGCGCTCGACGGCTACGCCGGGCTGGGCCTCAAGGCGTACCTGATCAGGGAGCGGGGCGTGGACGGCTCCGCGGTCAACCGGTACGCGCCGTTCTACCTGTGGAGCTCGCCGGCCGGGATGAACTCCTTCCTGTGGGGCGGGGGCGGCTTCCAGAACATCGTGCGCGACTTCGGCAGGCCGGTGGTCCGGCACTGGACCGGCGCCGGCTACGAGCGGGGGCCGTCGGCGGCGGCGGTCCCCCGCGCGGCCTCGCTCCGCACCAACCCGATCCCCGCCGACACCGATCCCGCGGCCGTGGTCGAGCGGGCCCTGGCCGGCCTGCGCCGGCACGCCGCCACGGCGGGCGTGCACTCCGCGGCCCTCGCCGTCGACCCCCGGCACTGGGAACTGGTGCGCTTCACGCTGTGGGAGCACGAGGTTCCCGGAGAGGGGGACGGGACCGCCTACCGGGTGCTGCACCTGTCGGCACCGCATCTGGACGACATCGCGACGGGCCGCCACTGGTGACCGGGACGGGCTCCCCCTACGCGGCCACGGCGGGCGAGCGGTCGGTGGCGATGCGGAGGGCGAGCCCGCCGAGTACGGCGCCCATCAGATAGCGCTGCACGCGCATCCAGGTGGGCCGCCCGCCGAGGAAGGCCGCGACCGAGCCCGCGGTCAGCACGATCAGCGCGTTGACCGACAGGGCGATGACGATCTGGGTGGCGCCCAGCAGCAGGCTCTGCGTGCCGACGTCGCCACGGGCGGGATCGACGAACTGCGGCAGCAGCGACACGTACAACACGGCGATCTTGGGGTTGAGCAGGTTGGTGACCAGCCCCATGGAGAACAGCCGCCGCGGGGGGTCCGCGGGAAGGACGCCCGGCGCGAAGACCGGCCGGGCGCCGGGCCGGACCGTCTTCCAGGCCAGCCACAGCAGGTACGCGGCGCCCGCGAGCTTGATCCCGACGTAGAGGGCGGGCACCATCGCGAAGATCACCGCGATTCCGGCCACCGCCGCCAGCAGGTAGACCAGGAAACCCGCCGCGACGCCCGCCAGCGAGATCATGCCGGCCAGGCGCCCCTGCGTCACCGACCGCGACACCAGGTAGATCATGTTGGGACCGGGGGTGAGCACCAGGCCGAGGGCGATCGCGGCGATGCCCGCGAGAGCGCTGACAGAGATCATGGGCACATCATCGAGCAGCTTCCGCACCGAAAGAACGGCCAATTCCCGGGATTGGCCCGGAATTCGCCCGGAACCGGGCCGCGACACCTGCACCCGCACCGAACCGGCGGCACCGAACCGGCGGCGCCGGACCTCGACACCTGCACCGGCACCGGCACCGGCACCGGCACCGGCATCGGGCCGCGACACCTGCACCGGCACCGGCACCGGCATCGGGCCGCGACACCTGCACCGGCATCGGCGTCAGCACCGATACCGGCACCGATATCGGCACCGTGAGATCACCGGGCTCCACGTCCTCGCGGCCCGAAGATGACCGCCGGGTACCGAGATGGGGCCGGTCGGCACCGGCGCCCGCCGTCCGCGCCTCCCGCGCCCCGGCCGGCCCCTCGGGCAACGGATCATCTGTCACGGCAGGCGCCGCAGTGGGCTCGGATGAGTGCGATCACGGTGCCGGCGGTGCGGTCGAGGTGGCTGCGGCCGTCGGGCAGCCGCGCCTCGGGGCTGATGTAGCTGCCCTGCCCCACGTGAGTGGCCGGGTCGAGCCGGTGCACGGTGATCTTTCCGGCGCGGCGGGCCCGGTTCCATCCGCTGCGGGAAAACAGCCGCCAGCGCTGGGGAAAGAGCCAGGTGCCGCTCCGCTCGATCCAGTCACCGCCGCTGGTGAGCTGATGCAGGTGATGGGCGTGGGTGAGATCGTTGGCGCCGTTGTGGAACCCGCCGAGCGTGATCAGCAGAAGCGGGGCGCGCAGGTGGGTGCGCAGCTCCTCGACCGCGCCGGTGGCGACCTGGGCGCCGCCGCTGTAGCTGAGCAGCACCACGGGTATGCCGCTGTCGGGCCGGTAGGCGGCGAGGCGCAGCTGGTTGGCGATCTGGGCGCCCACGGCACGGTTGTACAGGGGACGGTACCGGTGGTCGGCGGCGACGAAGATCTGCATGACGTTGTGCAGGAACAGCAGCAGCCCGACGCGGTGGCGCAGCCACTCCCACACGGGCCGGTTGACGAGCGGGTCGGCCAGCGGGGAGTAGGGCTGCACCTGACCCAGCACCCGCAGCTCCGGCGCTCCGGCGATCAGAGCCTCGACCAGCTGGCCCCCGTCGCGGGTGTCGCGGAAGCGACGTTTCCCGATGCCGTCCAGATAGACCAGGTAGGCGTCCGGAGGACGGTCGGGGTCCGCGCCTCGCGCGTAGGGCATGCCCTGGGGGAGCTCGACGGTGGGAACCCGCCAGCCGGCGGTGTAGGCCATCAACTCGTAGCGGGCGAGCAGGGCTTCGGCGAGCAGGACCAGCCCGAACACCAGGACGAGAACGAGGACGAGGAACTGGAACTCGATCATGTGAGCAGCTCCCGTGTCCCGGTGGCGCTGATCCTCACGACCAGTCGCCGGACAGCCTCGACGGCGACGGCGAGCCCGGCTCCGGCGACGGCCAGGCAGCCCGCGGCGGCCCACCAGCCCAGCCCCGTCGCCGCGGCGAGCGGGGCGGCGAGACCGGCCCCGACCCCCGCGACGAGCAGCAGGTGCAGCAGGGGCCCGAGCAGGGGGAACGCCAGGACGGCGGCGAGAAGCAGCGGGGCGACCCGGCCGGGTGTCCAGACGAACGCGGCTCCGTCCGACGGCGGAGAGGACACCAACAGCTCGGCGAGGGTCCACGCGGCCACCGGCCACAGGGCGAACACGACGCCCTCGACCACGGCACCGATCAGCAGGAGCCTGATCGCGACGGACCGCGACACGCTGGGCCGGCGAGCTATCAGGGGCAGGATCCGCCCGGCGGCTTCGGACAGCCCGGCGAGCAGCAGCAGGACGATCACGACGGGCGACATCGGTCAGCTCTCCCGCGGCGAATCGTCCGGGGCGGCCGACCGGCCGTCCCGGACGCCCGGCTGCAGGTAGTGCTCGAGCTCGTCGGCGGCGCGCAGGTAGCCGCCGGCCTCGCGCTGGGCGACCTGCAAGGTGGCCGTCGCGGCCCGGAAGCCCGGCTCGTCGAGCAGGCGCCGGGCGAGGGCGTTCACGGATTCCACGGCGGCGTCCCGAGGACGGATCGACAGGCCGGCGCCGAGCTCGACCACCCTCCGGGCCACCAGCGGCTGATCCGCTCCCTGGGGGACCACCAGCATCGGAACCCCCGCGTACATGGCCTCGTTGACGCTGTTCATCCCGCCGTGGGTGACGAACAGCGCCGCGCGGGCCAGCACCTCCGGCTGCGGTACGAAGCGGCGGGCGAGCACGTTGCCCGGCAGCGGATCCAGCGCGGCCGGATCGGTGCGTCCGGTGGAGACGATCACGGTGCCGCCCAGCGGCGCGAGCGCGGTGGCGAAGTCGCGCAGCGCCCGCGGGCCGGCGTCGAACACCGTGCCCAGCGAGGCGTACAGCACCGGATCCCGCAGGCGATCGACCGGGAACGACGGGTCGGGCGGACGGGCGCCGAGGCTGGGGCCGACGAACCGGTACGACTGGTCGAAGTCCTCGACGCCGGGCTGGAACGCTCGCGAGGTGAAGACCAGGTTGAGCGGCTGGCGTATGTTCGCCAGGTCGATCAGGGGCAGCCCACGGGTGTCGTAGCGGCGGTGCAACTCCCACCGCGACCGCAGGTAGCCCTGGGCGTTGCGGGGGCGCCTCGCCGCCGCGGCCAGCAACTCCCACGAGACGTGGGTGAGGCTGGGCGCATGCCGGTTGAACGCGAACGTGGTGAACGTCGCCGCCGCCGGCATCTTGAGTTCCCGGGCGGCGACCGCGCCCCAGGGGCAGATGGCACCGTGGACGACCAGGTCCGGCCGGACGCGGCGCAGGTCGGAGAGCACGGCGGGCAGCAGAGCGACGGCGGTGCGCGCGAGCCCGTCCAGCATCGTGAGCGGCATCGGCGGATCGGGGAGCGGCTGGTCACCCCCGGGGTAGCGGCACACGGTCGCGCCGGTGGCCCCGATCTCCTTCGAGAACGCGGGCGAGGTGTGGTATGTGACGGAGTGTCCACGGCGGACGAGCTCGGCGACGACCGGCAGCGTCGGGTTGACGTGCCCGTGCATGGCGATGTTGAGGAACGCGATGGTGCTCACCGGCCGGCCTCCCAGACGTCGGTCCACGCCCCGGCCGGGCCGGCCGATGTCGCCGCGGGACCGTCGACCCGGTACAGGCCGGGCCCGCTGATGCGCAGCCCGTCGAAGAAGCGGCCCGCCGTGAGGGAGGCGGTACTGATCAGCCGCCGGGAATGGCCGAAGTCCCACGGGGCGGGCCAGGTCTCGATTCCGGTCGGCACCACGACGGTCGGAATCCGTTCGGACACCTCGCGCAGGTCGCGCTCGATCTGATGCTCCAACAGCAGCAGTCCTGCCCTGGCGGCGACCGCGCCGGCCCGGCGGGGCGGATCGGCCGGGAGCGGCGACCAGCTCTTCTGGCCGGTCGACAGCACCACCACGCTGGCCGCCCCTGCCTGCAGGGCCGCCCTTACCGGGACAAAGGCGATCACTCCCCCGTCGACGAGCGTCCGGCCCTCCCGGTTCACCGGGGGCAGGATCCCCGGAATGGCCGCGCTGGCCAGGAGCGCGGATTCGAGGTCTCCGTGGTCGAGCAGCGCCTGAGCGCCGGTGGCCAGATCCATGGCCACCGCGGCGAAGGGGATCTCCAGCTCCTCGATCCGCGACGGCAGTGCGGCCTGGGCGATCAGCCTGCGCAGGCCGCGATCGGCGAAGACGCTGGCCCGCGAGGACAGGTAGCCGAACGGGAACACCTCACGGCGACGCGCGCGGGTCCACACGAGATCCAGCCATGGTGCGGCCTCGCCGGGGTGAGCGGCGGCGATCGCCCCGTTGAAGGCGCCCACCGAGGTTCCGACGATCAGATCCGGGACGAATCCTCGCTGCTCCAGCGCGTACCCGACACCGACCTGCGCGGCCCCGAGCACTCCCCCGGCCCCTACCACCGCCGCCACGGGACGGGGAAGGCCGCGCAGGCCCACCGGCTCCCGGCCCGCGTCCGGGCCGCTCGACGCCGGGGAGCGCGTCCCCTCGTCGCCCGTCATGGCCTGACGCTGCTCGTCGCCTCGCCGTGACCGCCCGGCCGGTCACCCTCGCTGACGCCGTGGAGAGCCGAGAAGGCCCATCTCCGGCGATATGCAACGTTCATGGTCCGTTCTCCCTCACCACGGCGCCTGATCGGATACGTGCCTCGGTTGGGACCGGGCGGTCACCACATCACCGGCTTCGCCGGCCGGCGGGTTCGCTCACGTCGCCATGATCGATGACGACGGTCGCCGGACAGGTGGCTGCCGGGAGGCCCGGTGGCAGGCTGGTGGTTCCGTTTGGAAACCGAATGCGCTCAAAGCCCAGCGTACAGACCCCTTTTTCATGAGAGAGCAACGACTTTCACGAGAGGGCAAAGACTTTCACGGGAGGGCAACGACTTTCACGGAGGGCGACGACGCGGTCCGGAGGATGAAGCGAGGATCGCGGCGTCGCCGGAGATCCCGGCCCCGGGCCGGGGAACCACCGCGTACCGGATGTCGAAGCCGGCGCGTTCCTCGTCGTCGCGCGGGAGGTCCGCGGTGGCGGCCGCTCCGGGTGGCCGCGCCGGCGGCCGCGGACCCGCACTTGACGACAAAAGCTACTGGCCATAGCTTTAAAGCTATGAGCGATAGCCAAGGAGTGCGCGTGACGGGTACCGAGTTCCTGGACATGGCCGGCGGGCGGCTGGCGTACGAGGTCATCGGGCCGCGGGGCGGGCCGCTGGTGGTGTGCGCGCACGGCATGGGCGACACCCGCAAGGTGTTCCGGTTCCTGGCGCCGCGGCTGGCGGAGGCGGGCTACCGGGTCGCCACGGTCGACGTGCGCGGCCACGGCGAGTCCAGCACGGGCTGGCCCGACCACAGCCCCCGGTCGATCGGCGCCGACCTGCTGGCCCTGGTCCGCCACCTGGGCGGCCCCGCCGTCCTCGTCGGCAGCTCCTCCAGCGCCGGGGCGGTGGCGTGGACCACGGCGACCGCCGCCGAGGGCGAGGTGCGCGCCGTGGCCATGCTGGCGCCCTTCGTCGGGCAACCTCAGCTCAGCCTGATGCTGCGGCTGGTGAAGGATCTCGTCATGGCCAGCCCGCTCCTGTGGGGGATGTACTACCGCTCGCTCTATCCCACGGCCAGGCCCGCCGACTTCCCCGGCTACCTGCGCGAGCTGAGGGCCACGCTGCGCGAGCCCGGCAGGATGGCCGCCGTCTCCGGGTTGGTCGCCCCCGCCGAGGGCCACTGGACCGACTGCGCCCCCCGCGTGACCTGCCCCGTGCTCATCGTCATGGGGTCGAAGGATCCCGACTTCCCCGACCCCGCCGCGGAGGCCCGCCTGGCCGAGGAGCTGCTGAGGCCGTACGCCGCCACGGCCGGGGTCGCGATGATCGAGGGTGCCGGCCACTACCCGCACGCCGAGCTGCCCGAGGCCACCTTCGCCGCCCTGGAGGGCTTCCTGGCCGGAGCGGTCCGTGCCTAGGGCGGGCCTGACCTCCGGCGCGGTGGTGGACGCGGCGCTGGCCCTGATCGACGAGGAGGGGCCGGGCGCGCTGACGCTGGCCGCGGTGGCCGCTCGCACCGGGGTGGCCGCCCCCTCCCTCTACAAGCACGTCCGCGGCCTGCCCGAGCTGCGCAAGCTCGTCGGCCTGCGCGTGATGGACGACATGGCGGCGCGGCTCGGCACGGCGGCGATGGGGAAGAGCCGCGACGAGGCGACGGCGGCCCTGATGCGTGCCTGGCGGAGCTACGTGGTCGACTTCCCGCACCGCTACGCGGTCTTCCCCGACAACCCGCTTCTCGATCCCGACCTGGTCGGCACGGCGACCCGCCTGCTGGAGGTGATCCTCGCCGTGCTGCGCGGCTACGGGCTGGAGGGGTCTCGGGCGCTCCACGCCACCCGCTGCGTCCGCGCGGCCGTGCACGGTTTCGCCTCCCTGGAGGCGGCCGGCGGGTTCGGCCTGGACGAGGACCTGAACACCAGCTACGAGATGCTGATCGCCATGGTCGTTTCGAGCCTGCCCCGGGCTCCAGCGTCCTGAAGGGGCGGCGAGAGGCCGGCCGGACGGCGCGCCCAGGCTTCCCGAAAGCGCTCAGGCTTCCCGAAAGCGCCCAGGTTTCCGGGAACCGCTCAGGCTTCCCGAAAGCGCCCAGGCTTCTGGGAAACGCTCAGGCTTCCCGAAAGCGCCCAGGTTTCCGGGAACCGCTCAGGCTTCCCGAAAGCGCCCAGGTTTCCGGGAAACGCTCAGGCTTCCCGGAAACGGATGTCGCGGGACGTCGCCGCCGGGGCGACGAAGTCGAGCATGCGCGCCCCCTCCACCTCCAGGTCCGCCCGCTCCCCCTCGCTCACCGGCGCGAAGAGCTCGACCTCGCAGATCGCCTCGCCCCGTTTCCCCGTCACCTTCCACATCCCCCGTACGAAGCCGTCGACCAGCACCGTCGCCTTGATGATGCCGTTGACGGTGAAGATCCGCCCCCGGTACTCCTCCTCCGCGATCCGGGTCCTGGTCCGCCGGTCGAACGACAGCAGCATGTTGTCGAACTCCGACAGGTAACGCACCGGGGCGGGAGTCCCCGGGCCGGGGAGCGACGCCTCCGGCAGGTCGAACAGCTCCGCGCCGTCGTCGGTCGCGAAGGCCCGCAGGCCCATCTCGCGGACGATCTCCCCCAGGCGGGTCATGCCCGACCACTGCTGGACGTCCATCACCGTGGCGGGACCGTAGGCGGCGAGATAGCGGCGGATCGCCTCCTCGGCCAGGACGCGGCCGGGCCGCCCGTCCTGGGACCGGCCCAGCCACGCCTCCGCGGTGGTGTGGGCGGCCTGCCCGCCCACGCCCCAGATCCCCCTCGGCGGGACCTGGACCAGCGCCAGCGTGTTGCGCACCCCAGCGACCAGGTCGGTGGCCGGGGCCTCCGGCCACCGCTCACGCAGCAGCGCGCCGAGCTCGCGGAAGGTCAGGGGGCGCTCCTCCACCAGCTTCCGCCCCACGGCGGCGAGCTCGTCCAGATCCACGCCCGCCAGGCCCTTGCCGTGCGCCGACCCCCGCAGGCCCCGCGCCAGCGTCGACCCCAGCAGCGGGCGCAGCGCCAGGCAGTCGTCGGCGGTGACCAGGTGGATGGTGGAGCGCATCAGCGACAGCCGCACCACCAGGCGCTCGTTGATCAGCCGGGCGAGATCGTCGGCGGCGAACCCGGCCAGGCGGGTCCACAGCCCGATGTAGGGAGGATCGGGCGCCTGGGCCTGCATGCCGTACAGATGGCGGACCGCCTCCAGCGCGGGCAGCTCCGCCCGGGTCAGCAGCAGCTGCCGCTCCAGGGTGGCCCGGTTGAGCGCGCGCCTGCTGAGCACCTCGGGCATGCGTGTCCTCTCGTGGGCGAGCCGCGACGGCGCAGCGTGGCGGCACGACTGCGCCTGACCGGCGACACCGTGACACCGCTTCCGGGTCCGCGCCAGAATAGCGGCACCCCGCATGATCGGCATCAGAGAGTCGGCGGCACCCACATGTACGGCGTCGTCGTGGTGATCGCCTCCAGGCCCAGCCTGGCGAGGATCGGGCGGCTGGCGTCGGAGGCGTCCACCTGCACCAGGGGGAACCCCCGCGCCACCGCCAGCTCCGCCCGGTACGACACCATCGCCCGGTAGACGCCCCTGCCCCGCCACTCCTTCAGCGTCGAGCCGCCCCACAGCGAGGCGAAGTCGGTGCCCTCGTGGAAGCGCGCCCACGCCGCGCACACCACCTGCCCGTCCGCCTCGGCGATCACCACCGCGCACGGGTCCCCGGGTCCGGCGAGGTCGCGCTCCAGCATGCCGGGCAGCCAGCCGTGGTCCGCGTCCCAGACCGTCTCCTCCAGCTCGCGGATGCGCTCCAGGTCGTCCCGCCCCGCCGCCTCGCGCAGCCGTACCCCGGCGGGCACCACCTTGGCACCGGCCAGTTCGCCCGCCTCGCCGACGAACACCGTCTCCCGCTCCTGCGGCTCGAACCCGGCCGCCACGAGCCGCTCGGGCAGGTCGGCGGGCAGGTCGTAGCCGTGGTACTTCCACTCGACCTCGCGCCCGACCCGGGTGAAGAAGTCTCGCTGGCGCGCGATGAAGGCGTCCAGCTCGGCGCCCTCCAGGCCACCCAGGTCCCGATACGTCAGGAAGCCCTGGCCGTGGCCGTTCGACACGGTCCTCAGCAGCGGCCCGATCCGCTCGGCGGTGCGGCCCGGCATCGGCCTGGCCCGGAGCTGCTCGTCGTATGCCGCGAGGTAGGCGGAAGCCCGCGATGAGATGTTCATTGCGAACAGCCAATCACACACTCATCGGCTCCGACATGGCGTTATGGACCTAGACACGACCCGGAGTCTCTCATCCCGCCCCGTCGCCTTTACAACGTAGATTCACTGGCGGCCCGCCGCGCTCGCCCCGGGCGACAGGTCCGCCCGGCACCGTGTCGGGGATCTGATTCCGACACGTTCCACCGGGCGCGCTGTAACTGTCGGTGGCGACCCCTACTATGAGCCACCTCGAGGAGGGATAGCCGCTCATGGTTGACGCGCTGAGGGTTTCGCTGCTGGTCACGACCGATCTGCCGCCCGATACCGACCTGAAGGAGTTCGGGCGGTTACTGGTCGACTCCGTGCTCACGCTCCAGCGGGGCGAGGTGACGTATCCCGCGCTCCTGCGCGGCGGGGTGTTCTGGCTGGACCGGCCGCTGCCTCCGTCCGACGACGGGGTTCCCCGCGCGGCGGCCGAGGAGCTGCGGTTCGCGGCGCTGCTGGGCCACCTGTCGGCCGCCCACCCACCGGGTTCGGCGAAGGAGACGGTCGCCGACGCGGGCCGGGCGATCACCGCCGCCGTCGCCGCCCGGTACGGCGACCTGGGCAGCCCACCGGCCGTGATGGCGATCCGCGGCGAGGACGTGCGCGAGCGCACCCCCCGATCGGCCATCACGGTGGGATCGGAGACGGCGGGCCTCCTCCCGAACCCGAAGCCCCTGCTCGGGCCGGAGCGCCCGTCCAAGACGGAGCCCCCGACCGGGCCGGAGCCCTTGACCGAGACGGTGCCGTTCCTGAGCGCTCCCGCCTGACACCGGGAGCGGGGCCCGCCCACCCCGGTCGGCTGATAGCTTCCCGTCCGTGGACGTGAACATCCGGTACGGGCGGATCGAGGATGTCGAGGCGCTGCTGGCCTTCTGGCTGGTGGCCGCCGAGGGGACCGACAGGCACGACGACCCGGCCAAGGTGGTCGCGCTGATCGAACGAGACCCCGAGGCCGTCCTCATCGCCGAGATCGGCCAGAAGATGGCCGGCACGCTGCTCGCGGGCTGGGACGGCTGGCGAGCCCACCTCTACCGGCTGGCCGTGGATCCCGCCCTCCGGCGGCGGGGAGTGGGGACCGCGCTGATCCGGGCGGCCGAGGCGCGCTTCGCGGCGTTCGGCGCGTTCCGGGTCGACGCGATGGTGCTGCACGACAACGAGCCGGCCCATCATGCCTGGGGCGCCGCGGGCTACGCGCCGCAGCCCCAGTGGTCCCGCTGGGTCAAGCCACTGGGGTGACGCGTGACCGATCCGTCCGAGACCACGGCTTCTCAGCGGTCGTGCTCGCCGCCGGCGCCCCACCCGCCACATCATCGCCGCCGGCGGCCACCACCTGTCTGTCGCCAAGAACAACCGGCCGACGGCTACTCGGTCTCACACCCTGAGAACGCTTTGGCACCGAGTGGTGAGCGACGGCCATGAAGCCTTCTCATGAGAGAAGGCCGTGACAGGCCGCGGTCGAAATCTATTCATCCTCCCCGTCCCGTGGCACGATCTCACGAACCTCGTCACCCGTTCGCAGCATGACCCGGCGCAGGCCCCGCAGGTTTTTCACGAACTTTCTGAGATCGGTGGTGAGCTCGTCGAGCTGCCACACGGTGACCTTGGCCACGCCGATGATCGCTAGGACGGTCAGAACAGCCTGGTTCAGGTCGACGGCCATCGGGAGAGCCGGCTCGGCATCCACCTCCATGTCCCCCGGCAGCGACCGCAGAAGATCGAGCACCTCCTGGGTCGCCCGCTCGGGATCTGTTCCGTCATCAAACTCGAACGCAAGGTCGACAACCTGATTCATCCTCGGCTCCTTGCCGGTAGCAGGGTCGTGGTCGTGAGGGTGTAAGGGCCCCAGTGATATGGGGAGTTGCGGTACAGACAGCGCTTGTCACGCACCTCCAGGACGGCCGCACGCAGGGCTTCGTCGGCAGGCACACCGGAGATGAGCCGTTCGTGCAACGGTGAGAGCATCAGGGCCGCGAAAGATTTCTCGGCGGGCCACAGGGCGCCCAGAACAGCCTCGGCGCCTGCCGCGAAAAGGGCTCCCGTGAGCGAGTTGAGCTCTTCCGCGAGAAGTTCGCCCCCGGATTCGCTTCGTACCGCCTGTTGTCCGCTGTAGCAGGAAACAAGCAAGACGAGTGGGCCGCTGAGCTGCCACATCGCCAGGTCGAGATCGTCGAGCGCACCGTCGAACAACGCCAGCCTCGGCCCGACGGCCATCTCGGGCCACGGATTTGTTCCGTGTGTGATGAGTTGCAGGAAACCTGCTTTCCCGAGTTCGTCATGCCGGTCCTGGAGTGCGGCCACACTGGCTTCCGCGTCGGAGAGCACCATGCGAAGTCGGCCGCGGGAGTGCCACGAACGACAGGCGTCCCGAGCCTGTTCGGCGATGAGGTCAAGGTTCCTGAGACCCGTGTGGTTGCGGAAGTCGGCGATGTCGACGGCGGCGAGTTCACCGACCCCCGGACTTGATCGAGGCCGCGCCAGCGCGGTCAGGGACGGCGCCAGCACTACCGTCATCAGGTCGATCAGAGGGCGCCCGTCGAGTTCGAGGACGGAGAACGGCACAGCGTGCAGCAGACGGTGTGGACTGACATAAAGCCGGCGAACGTCCGCGAGCACGTCCGAGGGCGGTAACAACACGCGGCCGAGCGAGTCGAACGTCCTCAACAGGGCGACATCGCCGTAGTTCAGGAAACCACCGGTCACCAGCGCGGTGTTGGTTTCGAGCACCGTGCGGGCGGCCGCGTCGACGGGCAGTACGTCGTGCCACGAACGGTCGTGGCGTATGACGACGGCGACAAGGTGGTGGGGATCAAGCCAGAAGTAGCTGAGCACCGCCTCCTCCGGCTCCAGCCGGGATCGCAGCGTATCGAGGTCGAACGGCGGCAGCGACGCGTACGGCCCGGCGGCGTCCCAGGCGTCGGCCATCAGGCGCCGCGTCCAGCCCGACTCGGGCGACTCCTCACCACCGAACCGGGGCTCGTGACCTTCCGCGCGCAGGCCGCGCACGGAGGCGGCCAGCGCCACGCGATCGGCGTCCTGTACGGGCACGCGTACACGCGTCAACCGCCTGCCCCTGAGCAGCTCGGTGACCTTGAGAAGCCGCTCGAGGTCGTTGCGGCGCAGGGCCGCCTCGATCGCCACGTGGTACGCGTCGATCCGCTCGCCGGTGTAGCCCTCCCGAGGACGGACGCCGGTGACCGTCCGGCGTAGCGGCTCGATCTGCGCGATGGCCGCTGACGCGAGCCGCTCGGCGTCTTCCCATTGGCCGAGACGCGCCTCCGCCCGCGCCTGCCGCACGAGGAGTGCCACACCCAGGTCATGCCGACGCCGCTCGGGGACGCGCGGTGTGGCCGCCCGCAGCAGAGCCGCCGCAGCGTGGGCATCGCCCTCACGGAGGTACAGATCGGCGAGGCGGCGGGCGATGGCCGCCGCCACGTCGGCCGCGTTCGGCAACCGGCTGGCGGACCAGTCGGCGTACAACCGCTCGGCACGGTGCCGCAGCCGCGGATCGGCCGGGGTTTCGTGGATGGCTACGTCCCAGTCGTCGAGGCTGTCGCCGAGCAGGTCGAGCGGACTCGGCCGCGAGGAGCCACCGGCCGCCGCCGCTATCAGCCGGTGCGCCGACCGCCGGTGTTCGCGAGCGATCCGGAGCCAACCGGCATCACCTGTCACAACCGCGATCTCCCGGCCGATGCTGTACACCAGCAGCCGCTCGCGGACTCGAATCTCAAGATCCTCCGATGCGCTCAACGGCATCACCTCACGCGCGGCCTGGCGCAACGCCCTGATGCCTTCGAGGTGATCCCCGGACCGGAGCTGAAGCTGGCCCAACTCGAGGAGAGCCTGCGCACGACGCACGCCTTTGGCGTCCGGATCCCTGAACTCCGCGACCAGCCGGAGAAGCTCCGTGTCGATCACGCCGGACCGGTAAAGCCGGTTGCGTGCCATGGACTCCCGCGCCCACCGTGCCCGCTCCGGCGAACCGGCCGACTCCCACCAGTGCGCCGACCGGCTGAGGGCTTCGTCGACGCCGGCGACGTCAGCGGGGTCGGAGCCGAGTTCGCGAGCCCGGCCAAGCCAGTCCCAGGCGTCGGCGGCGAGCATCCGGCCCGCGAGGGTGCCGCCCAGCCTCTCGGCCTCAAGCGTCAGCGCCGCCAGGTCTCGCAACAGGGCCGCGCCGACATGGCCGGTCATGATCTGCGAGCTGATTCCTGTGAGGCGTTCCCGCAGGAAACGGATCCTATCCATGGCCGCTCGATGCGTGGTCGACGCGGTTCATCTCGGTTGTCCTCGCTTTCGCGCGGTCACTCGGTCTCGGGGGAATCCGTGATCGATGCAGCCGGGCGGCTCGCCGGCCCGACCGTGATTTCGCCGCCCTGAACTCGTGAATCCTTGTTCCGAATGACGCACTGTCGCGGCTCCGGGCGGCACTTTCGCCGTTGCGACCGGCCACGTCGCGCAACTCTTGTCGACACGACTTCGGACCGTGACGGCATGCCGAAAATACATGTATTTCGGGCATTTCGGAACGGTAGCCGCGAGGCCATTCCGATCGCCCGCGTTCTCGCCGGAGCGGGGTCACTGAAGCGGAACCGCGTGAAGGGCACGGCAGGGGAGGACAGAAGATCTGCCCTTGCGGCCTGGTCACAAGATTGACAACCAATCAGCCATCAGCGCACAACTCATCAAACAAAGGTCGCATAGGACTTATAGGGTCAAATCTGACAATACGCTTATATGTAATCGGCTCTACAGTACGGCATGATACCCTCACGTTCCGATGTGGTCCATCGACGAAAGAGATCATCGTCATGGAGTTACTGCTGTTTATGGTTGTCGTGGGATCGGTGTTGTGGTTCCTCGGGGCCGCGATCGAGTCGGGCCATAAGATCGATCCGGCGAAACTCGCGGCCGATCTCAAAGTGGCACTTGGCCGCGGTGACAGCATCAAGGCGCGTCGGCTTCTCAAAACACTGCCCGAATGGAAGGCGGTCGATTCTCTCAAGAGAGTCGCCGGCAACACCTGCGATTTGCGCCGGGACATGGACGCCGCGGTTCAGGCAGGCGTTTCCCAGGGATTGCTCGGCCCGCTTCCCCACGTGATCGGGCGCAACGACGAGATCGTGATCACGATAGCGCGCAAGGTTGCCGCACTCGCCCTCCAGAGCGAGAGGAAGCTCAAAAAGCTGCCGCCCGCCGCCCGCGACCTCCTGGACGCCGACGTACGTCGACTGGAGTACATAAACCAGGCGTCGCAGACTGTTCGCAACAGTCTCCTGATCGCCACCGCGTCCATTCAGGGCGATGACGCGGTGGGTCGCGCCGACGCTCTCGAGGCCTTCGGACGCGCGCTGCACGAACTCGGCAACGGTTAGGAAGGATCGTCGAATGTCTGGTCCCGTCATTCCCGTCAACCTCTTCGATCGGATTCTCGCCATGGTCGGCCAGGCAGACGTACCGCAGCACGAGATCGACGCGGAGATAATCCGTATAAACACCACTACGCAGGACTTTGACCAGCCTTGTATCGAGCACCTGTATGAATACCACCTTTTGGGTATCCAACTCGAACGTCTGCGTAATGAGGAGGTGGCAGCACGTCGTGCGGTGGGCAAGGCGCGCGGCACCGATCTGATGCGACTCCGAGAGCGCAAGCTTCGCGAAGTTCACGATGAGATGGAACACCTGACGTACCTGCGGGCGCGGATGGAGGAAGTGCTGACCTATGTCAACGAGACCACGGCCGTGATCCGGCGAGGCCGCAAGCAGTTACGGCAACTGCGGGCCACGATCGCGGTCGAGGGCAAGGCCGCCCTCGCCGCGGAAGAGAGGGCGGCCGCGTACGCACGACTACAGCGGTCGCGGGAAGAGCTTCACGCGATACGCGACGAAGTCGACCGGCGCGCGGCGTGGGCGTATGGCGCCGAGAAGCAGGCGACGGACGACATGTTCCTGACTGAGCTGATACTCGAAGAGGCCCACGACAGGCACCTCGAGAATCGCCCGTCGCTCGGGAGCAGGCGTAGGTCGACACACCTTTGAGACTATCACCATTTATGCGACTTGCCGTCTTTAGGAATATAAGAGGTGGATTCCCGAGGCAGGCTATTTATTTGCCCCCGCTAGGCCTCGGCCGCTTGTCTTCATTCTTTGGCTGAGTAATCTTTGTTTTGCGGCACTGAGGCTGCGATATACCGCTAATTCACACTTTCCGGTTATGCGCTCGCGAGCACGGGACGTCGCGCGGTTTCGCACTGCCGAGGCGGAGCTCGATGCCCGCTCGCCGATGAACGCCCGCCGAACACGGGTGACGGCAGGCACGGCACGCCGGGAGGCATGGATGAACGACGACAGCACGCTGACGCTGCCCCCGCCCGCCTCGACCCCCCGGTCCCCCTCACGGCCGGGCGGCTCGCGGGCGGCCCCGATCCTGGGACCGGCGTTCGTCGCGGCGATCGCCTACGTGGACCCCGGCAACGTGGCCACCAACCTGACGGCCGGGGCGACGTCGGGCTACCTGCTCGTGTGGGTGGTCGTGCTGGCCAGTCTCGTCGCGCTCCTCGTCCAGTTCCAGGCGGCGAAGCTCGGCATGGCGACCGGCAAGAGCCTGCCCCGGCTGTGCCGCGAGCGTTTCTCCCGCCGAGGCAGCCTCCTGCTGTGGCTGCAGGCCGAGGTGGTCGTACTGGCCACGGACCTGGCCGAGTTCGTCGGCGCGGCCATCGGGATGCAGCTGCTCTTCGGAATGCCGCCCGCGATGTCGGCGGTGGTCACCGCCGTGGTGGCGCTGCTCATGCTCCAGCTGCGGCGGCACGGCCGGACGCGGCGGTTCGAGCTCGTCAGCGCCGCGAGCCTCCTGCTCGTCGGGGCGGGGGTCGTCTACGACGTCTTCGCGGTGGGCCGGCAGTCCGTCACCGAGCTGGCCGGCGGGCTGATACCCCGCCTGGACGGCGGCGGCTCGCTGATCCTCGCCATGGGGATCGTCGGCGCCACCGTCATGCCCCACGCCATATACCTGCACTCCGCGCTGGTGCAGGGCCGTGGATGGCCGGCCGGCGCGGCGTGGCGGCAGCCCGCGTCCGTCCGGCGGGCCCTGCGGATCGACTGCCTGCTCGGGCTCGGCACCGCCACGATCGTGAACGTGTCGATGATCGCCCTCGGCGCCGGGCTCGGAGCGGCCGCGGGCGGGGCCTGGACCGGCGACCTGTTCGCCGCCCACGCGGAGTTGCTGGACCGGGTCGGCGGCGCCGCCGCCCTCGCGTTCGCCGTCATGCTCCTGTCGTCGGGGGTCTCCTCCTGCGGGGTGGGCACCCTGGCGGGGGACGTGGTGATGCGGGGCTTCCTGAACCTCCGGGTGCCGATCCAGCTGCGGCGCGTCGTGACGATGACACCGGCCGTCCTCGCCCTGGTGCTCGGCGTGCCGCTGACCAGCCTGCTGATCGTGAGCCAGGTGGTCATCTCGCTCGGCGTGCCCGTCGCGCTGTTCCTGCTCGTCCACTTCTGCCGCGACCGGTCGGTGATGGGCCCCCTGGTCAACGATCCGCTGACCACGCGGATCGCGGCCTGCGCGGGCGCCGCGGTCGCCGTCCTCGGGTGCTGCCTGCCGCTGACCTTCCTGTTCTAGAAACCCCGGCCTGTTCCACTCCCACCCGCTCTCACGGGGAGCCGCTCTCAGGGAACCCGTTCTCACGGGGACCGGGGGCCGGGACTCCCGCACCGGAGGCATCGATGAACACCGTCACCCGCGTCTCGTCAGGCTCGGTCGCCGAGACGCTCGACCGGCTCGAAAAGCTGATCACGAGCAGGGGGCTGAGGCTCTTCGCCGTCATCGAGCACGACGTGGCCGCCGCGGAGGCCGGGCTGAGCATGCGGCCCGCCAAGCTGGTGATCTTCGGCGACCCCGCGGCGGGCACCCCGCTGATGGTCGCCGCGCCGCTGCTCGCCCTCGACCTGCCCCTGAAGATCCTCGTCTGGCAGGACGAGTCCGGCCGTACCCTGGTCAGCCACGGCAGCGTCGCCGAGCTCCAGGAGCGGTACGGCCTGACCGAGGAGCAGGTGGCGCCGCTGCGCGGGGTCGCGCTCCTGGCCTCCGCGGCCACCGGCGCCTGACGGTCCTGACGGCGTGAACGCGAGGCAGCGGTCGGAGCGGCGCGGGCACCCGGGCGAGCCCCGGCTCCCCGCCGCGTGCGCGGTGGTGGTCGCCGCGGCGCTGTACGCGGCGCTGCCGGGCAGGCTCATCGTCGGACCGCGCTTCGTCATCCCCGTGCTGGAACTGCTGCTGCTGGTGCCCCTGATAGCGATCAATCCCCGGCGGATGGTCCGGGAGAACCGGTTGATGAGGCGGCTGTCCATCGCCCTCGTCCTGGTCATCGCGGTGGCCAACGGGGTGTCGCTGGTCCTGCTCGTCATCGAGCTGGTGTCCGGGGAGGCCAGGGAGGGCAAACAGCTGCTGCTCGCCGCCGTCCAGGTGTGGGTGACCAACATCATCATCTTCGGGCTGGCCTTCTGGGAGCTCGACCGGGGAGGGCCGGTGCGGCGCACCCAGGCGAAGGGCGGCGACCTTCCGGTGGCCGACTTCCGCTTCCCGCAGGACGAGGACCACGACGCCGTCGCCGAGGTGGCGGCCCGGTCGTCGGCGAAGTCGGGGTGGACGCCCGGCTTCGCCGACTACCTCTACGTGTCGGTGACGAACTCCTCCGCGTTCAGCCCCACCGACACCATGCCGCTGTCGGTACGGGCGAAGCTCCTGATGGCCGTGGAGTCGGTGTCGGCGCTCATCCTCTCGGTGCTCGTCATCTCACGAGGTGTCGGCCTGCTGGGGTGACGCCTCCCGGACGGCTCTGGCGTGCCTGCGCCGCGCCACCGCCGTGACGAGACGCGGAGTGATCACCGAGATGATCAGGAGCAGGCCGGTGACGATCGACTGGATCTCGGTCGCCACGTCGTTGAGCATGAGCAGGTTGCGCAGCAGGCCGATGAGCAGCACTCCGGCGATCACGCCGCCGAGGGTGCCCCTGCCCCCGTCGAAGTCGACGCCGCCCAGCAGGACCGCGGCGATGACGGCCAGCTCCAGCCCGATGCCGTTGTCGGCGCGGGCGCTGCCGTACCGCAGGGTGAAGATCACCCCGGCGAAGGCCGCGACGGTGCCCGAGAGCACGAACAGGATCAGCTTGATCCGCTTGACCCGGATGCCGGCGAACCGCGCCGCCTCCTCCTGCGCGCCGATCGCGAACAGCGAGCGGCCGAAGCCGGTGGCGTGCAGCACCACGGCGGTGACCACGGCCAGCAGGACGAACAGCGCCACCGGGTACGGGATCGGCGTGCCCGGCACGTCGCCCACGGCCAGCTCCGTGTACTGCGCCGGGAACTCCGCGATCGCCCTGTCGCCCAGCACCACGTAGGCGAGGCCCCGGTAGAGCGCCAGCGTGCCGATGGTGACGGCGAGCGAGGGCAGCCCGAGCCTGGTCACCAGGAGGCCGTTGACCAGCCCGCACACCGCTCCCACCACGACCACCAGCGGGATGATCGTCTCGATCGCCCAGCCCGCGTCCCAGAGCGAGCCGACCAGCGCGCTGGACAGGCCCAGCACCGAGGCCACCGACAGATCCACCTCCGCGGCCACCACCAGCATGGTCATCGCCAGCGCGATCAGCGCGATCTCCCCCAGGTCGCCGAGCGCGAACGACAGGTTGCCGACACTGGCGAAACCGGGCGATCCGGCCGAGCCGCCGATGAAGACGAGAACCAGCAGCAGGCCGACGAACACGTCCCAGCGGAGCAGGCGGCCGAGCGAGCCGCGCTCCGGCCGGCCGGCGGGCGGCACGGCCCGCGCCTCGGGCTTCACGGTCGTCACGTCAGGAGCCATGTCGGGAGTTCCTCCTCCGCAGTACCCGCGCGACCCGCAGCGCGAGCAGCCGGTCGACGCTGATCGCCAGGAGCAGCAGAGCTCCGGTGATGGCCTGCTGCCAGAACGGGTTGACCTTGAGCACGACCAGCGCGCTGGTGATGGTGGTGAGCAGCAGCGCGCCGAGCGCCGCGCCGTACACGGTGCCGACGCCGCCGGTGATCGCGACCCCGCCGACCACGACGGCGCTGACCACCTGGAGCTCCCAGCCGTTGGCGGCGTCGGCGACCACGGTGCCGAACCGCGACAGCCACAGCACCCCGGCCAGGCCCGCGAGCGCGCCGCTGAAGAGGTAGGCCCCCATCACGCGGCGCCGCACCGGCACGCCCGCCAGGCTCGCGGCCTCCGGGCTGGAGCCGATGGCGTAGAAGTCGCGGCCCGAGGCGTAGGAGCGCAGGTAGTAGCCGACGGCCAGCATCACCACGACGGCGATGATCGGCAGGTACGGCACCCCGAACACCGAGCCGTTGCCCAGGGACAGCAGCGCCGGGGGCAGGTCGACGGCGTTGATCTGCCGCCCGTGGGCGATGTAGTGGTCGACGCCCTGGATCACGTACAGCGTGCCGAGGGTGACCACCAGGGCCGGCACCCGGCCGAAGCTGACCAGCAGGCCGTTGATCATGCCGCAGAGCGCGCCGATCGCGACCCCCAGCACGACGGCGAAGACGATGCCCCTGCCGTGGTCGGCGGACAGGAGGTCGCCGACGGTGAAGGCCACCAGGCCGACGACCGAGCCCGCGGACAGGTCGATGTTGCGGGTGATGACGACGACGGACTGGCCGACGGCGAGCAGCACCAGGATGGAGGCGTTGAGGAAGATGTCGGTCAGGCCCTGCCCGGACAGGAAGTTGCCGTTGGTGCTCGCGGTCACCGCGACCAGGACGGCCAGCGCCGCCACGATGCTCAGCTCGCGGGCCCGGAACACCAGGTCCACCAGGCCGCGGGCGCTCCGCCCGGCGGTGACGGCGCTCATGCGCCCTCCCCCGCCGCCCGCGCGCCCTGGACGTGTCCCCCGGTGCCCTCGGCGGCGCCCGTGCCCCGCCGTCCTCGGGGGCTCTCGTTCGGCTCGATCACGAGGCCCTCCCGGTCGCCGCTGACATGACACTCTCCTCTGTGGCCCGCTCGCGCGGGATCTCGGCGACGAGCCGCCCCTCCTGCATGACCAGGACCCGGTCGGCCATGCCGAGCACCTCGGGCAGGTCGGAGGAGATCATCAGTACGGCGAGGCCGTCGGCGGCCAGCTGGGACAGGAGCCGGTGCACCTCGGCCTTGGTCCCCACGTCGATGCCCCGGGTGGGCTCGTCGATGATGAGCACGTCGGGGCCGGTGGCGAGCCACTTGCCCAGCACGACCTTCTGCTGGTTGCCGCCGGAGAGCACGTTGGCCGCGTCCGACAGCCGGTTGAACTTGAGCTGGAGCCGGATCGCCCAGTCGCGGGCGCGGTCGCGCTCGGCGGCGCGGGAGATCACCGGGCCGCGGCGCAGCGCCCTCAGGCCGGTGATCCCGATGTTGCGCTCGATGGAGTGGTCCATCACCAGGCCCTGCTGGCGCCGGTCCTCGGGGACCAGGGCCAGGCCCGCGGACATCGCGGCGGTCGGGGACGCGGCGGGCAGCCGCTTGCCGTTCACCTCGACGGTCCCGGCGTCCCAGCGGTCCACGCCGAAGATCGCGCGGGCGACCTCGCTGCGTCCCGCCCCGACCAGTCCGGCGAGGGCCACGATCTCGCCCCGCCGCACCTCGAAGGAGACGTCGGTGAACACGCCTTCCCGGGTGAGCCGGTCGACCTTGAGCGCCACCTCGCCGGCCTCGGTCTCCTGCTTGGGGTAGAGGGTGTCGAGGTCGCGGCCGACCATCCGGCGGATCAGGTGCTCGTGCGTCAGGCCCGCGACCGGCTCGCCGGCGATCCAGGCGCCGTCGCGCAGCGTGGTGACCCGCTGGCAGAGCTCGAAGATCTCGTCCAGGCGGTGCGAGATGAACAGGACCGCGCACCCCTGCTCGCGCAGCGCCTTGACCACGTTGAACAGCCGGGCCACCTCGTTGCCCGACAGCGCCGCGGTGGGCTCGTCCATGACCAGCACCCGCGCGTCCCGCGACAGCGCCTTGGCGATCTCGACGAGTTGCTGGTCGGCGATGGACAGCCCGCGGGCCGGCTGCTCGGGGTCGAGGGCCACGCCCAGCCCGGCGAACAGCTCCGCGGCGCGGGCGCGCATGGCCCCGCGGTCGATCCGGCCGAGCGTGCTCCTGGGCTGGCGGCCGATGAAGATGTTCTCGGCGACCGACAGGTCGGGGAACATCGTGGGCTCCTGGTAGATCACCGCCACACCCGCCCGCTGGGCGTCGGCGGGGTTGCCGAACTCCACCGGCTCGCCGTCGAGCAGGACCTGCCCGCTGTCCGGGCGGTGCACCCCCGCCAGGATCTTCACCAGGGTGGACTTGCCCGCGCCGTTCTCCCCTGCGAGCGCGTGCGCCTCTCCCGCGTAGAGGTCGAGGGAGACGTCGCGCAGCGCCCGCACGGCGCCGAACGCCTTGCTCACCCCGGCCAGCGCCAGGACCGGAGGGGGCTCGCCGGAGGGCGGTCGGAGTGGCGCCTCTCCCTCGTCCGGTACGGTCACCGCGCCACCCCTTCATCTCCTAAAAACGTTTTAGTAGAATGAGCGGACGCTAATCCCGGCCGCCTCCCTTGTCAATGGGGAATGAAAGCCTCGTTTCCAATGCGTTACGCCATCCCGCAGGTGGGGCGCGACCGGACCGGGCGCCGGCCTCGGAGAAGGTCTCACCTAGATCGAGTAACACGTTTTAATCGACACCGGACCCTCGACGCCGGGGCGACGCCGGGGCCGGGGTGGCCATGACGGCCCGGGAGGTCGCAGAGGCGGCCCGGCCCGCCCGGCCGGACGCCCGACCGGCGGGACGGGCGGGACGGGCGGCTCCCGGCGCCCCCGCGGGGGCGCCGGACCCCCGTACCCGGCCTCTCCCCGCACCCCAGGTCCGGCTCCGCTCTCTCCGCTCCCCGCCGCTCCCGCCGCTCCCGTGGCGCCGAGCCCGGCGGACCCGCCGGGCCGATGGTCACGGCCCCGGCCCGCGGTTCTCCAAGACCGTCGACGAGGGCTGTGACCTGCGGATCTCCGGGCCGGAGGGCCCCGCCGGACACGCCGGTGACCTCAAATCGGAATAACCTGCGGCAGACGTCCGTTAGAGTGATCGTGCCGATGTGGTTTGTGTCCCCCGGGCCGCAAATTACCGCCTTCACGGAATACCGTTCGGCTGGAGCCGTGTTGTGCCTCTCGCCGAGGAGGCGACCGCCACATCGGCACCAAACGTCACGCCCCGTGAGCCCTCCCGGCCCGCGGGGCGTTTCTTTTCCTCCGTGACCGGTGGGGGTTTTCACCGGCTTCGCCCTGGAAAAGAGCGGCGGCGATGGAGGAGGGCTACAAACCTGGGCGCTCCGCTTGTGCGGGTGCGTACAACCGTCGGCCGCCGGGCCACCACCTAGTGTTGGGTAACCCGTCTCATGAGGAGAGCCCGTGCTCTATCGCCTGACCAAGATCGTCGGCGGCCCGGTCCTGCACCTGCTCTGGCCGACCTCGGTCACCGGGCACGAGCACGTTCCCGTCACGGGTCCGGCCATCATGGCCTCCAACCACCTGTCGATCCTCGACTCGACCTTCCTGCCCCTGGTGCTCAAGCGTCAGGTGCGCTTCGTCGCCAAGTCCGAGTACTTCACCGGCAATCCCGTCACCGCGATGTGGATGCGCGCCACCGGCCAGATCAGCATCGACCGGCAGAGCCCCACCTCGGCCCAGGACATGCTCGACGCGGCGGCGGAGGTGCTCGGGAACGGCGAGCTGTTCGGCATCTACCCGGAAGGCACCCGCTCCCCCGACGGGCGCCTCTACCGGGGCAAGGTGGGCGTCGCCTGGCTGGCCCTGGCCACCGGCGCGCCGGTGCTCCCGGTGGCGATGGAGGGCACCGGCGAGGTGCTGCCGATCGGCGCCGCGAGGCCCAGGCTCGGCCGGGTGAACGTCCGCATCGGCAAGCCGATGACCTTCACCGGCTCCGAGACGAGCGCGCGCGACCGGCGCAGGGTGACCGACGAGATCATGTTCGCGATCCAGGAGCTGTCCGGCCAGGAGTACGTGACGAGCTACGCACCTAGTCGCACACAGGCCAAGTGACCATTTATCCATATATGTCGCGTTGGTCACGCTAGGCTGCGGCCCTGGGGAAAAGAGAACTGGGGGATCAGGTGGCACGGGGCAAGACGATCGCGATCACATCGGCAGCCGTCGTGCTGGTGGCGGGGGCCGCCGGCGGCGGCGCCTGGTGGTACCTGCACACCAGGGGAACTCCCCAGGAGACCGCGGAGCGGTTCGTCGGCGCCTGGCAGAGCGGCAACCTGGCGGGCATGCGCGCCGAGCTCGGAACGCCGGACCCGGCGTTCGCCAAGGCGTACGACGGCATGCGCAAGGCCCTCGCGGTGGAGAGCACGACGGTACGGCTCGACGGGGTGCGCGAGACCGGGGACGGCACGGGACAGGCCTCCTACACCGCCACGCTGCGGCTCAAGGACGTCGGCGAGTGGAGTTACTCCGGCAACGTCGACCTGGCGGTCGTCGACCGGCACTGGCGGGTCAAGTGGTCGCCCAGCGCCGTCCACCCCGACCTGACCGCGACCACCGCCTTCGCGCTGAAGACGAAGTGGCCCGAACGGGCCGCGATCACCTCGGCGGACGGCGAGCGCATCGACGGCGCCGACGTGGGCGGCTCGGTGCAGCAGCTCGTCGGCTACCTGGAGAAGGCCACGGCGAAGAGCGTCGCGAAGCTGGGCGTCCCCTACAAGGTGGGTGACGCGGTCGGCGCGAGCGGATTGCAGCACACCTTCCAGGAGCGTCTGGCCGGCACCCCGGACACCGAGATCGAGCTCGTCGGCCCGGACAAGAAGACGGTCAAGAAGCTCGGCACGGTCGAGGGCAGGAGCGGCGAGGCCCTGGAGACCACCCTGGACATGCGGGTCCAGCGGGCCGCGGTCGAGGCCGTCCGCGACCTGAAGAAGACCGCCGCCCTGGTCGCGATCAGACCCTCGTCCGGCGAGATCCTCGCGGTGGTGAACAACCAGGGCGGCTTCAACCGCGCCCTGGACGGCAACTACCCGCCCGGCTCGACCTTCAAGGCGGTCACCACCGTGGGGCTGCTGGCCGAGGGGATGAACCCCGGTGATCGGGTCACCTGCCCCAAGAACGTCACGGTCGGCGGCCTGCCGATCCGCAACTCCGAGCACGCCGCCTACGGCTCGGTGTCGCTGTCCGACTCGTTCGCCTACTCCTGCAACACCACCATCGCCCCGCTGGTCAAGGAGCGGCTGGGCGCCGACAAGCTGTTGAGCACCGCCGAGCTGTTCGGTTTCAACAAGCCGCTCGACATCGGTGTCGCGGCCGCCAAGGGCAGCTTCCCCAGGGCCGAGAGCGACGCGGAACTGGCCGCGGAGTCGTTCGGCCAGGGACGGATCACCGCCAGCCCGCTGATGATGGCCTCGGTCGCCGCCGCGCTGGCCGACGGCACCTGGCGCCCGCCGACCCTGGTCCCCTCGATCAAGCAGAAGGCTCGGCCGCAGGCCCTGCCTGAGGCCGTCGTGCCGGACATGCACCGGATGATGTCCGCGGTCGTCACCAAGGGCACCGCCAAGAACGCGAGCCTGCCGCAGGGAACCCGGGGCAAGACCGGGACCGCCGAGTACGGCGCGCAGGGCGATCTGAAGACCCACGCCTGGTTCATCGGCTTCCGCGGCGAGGTGGCCTTCGCGGTGATCGTCGAGGAGGGCTCGGGCGGCGGCGCGGTCGCCGCCCCGGTGGCCGCCGACTTCCTGCGCGCCCTCGGCTGACGGCGCTCTCGGCCGGTAACGCTCTCGACTGGTGGCGCCCTCAGCCGGCGGCGCCCTCGGCCGGTAACGCTCTCAGCCGGTAACGCTCTCGGTCGGCGGCGCCCTCGGCCGGCGGTGCTCTCAGGTGACGGCGTTCCCGGCCGGCGGTGTTCTCCCCGGGACGGCGTTCCCGGTCGGCGGTGCCCTCCCGGGGGGCAGGGTTCCTCCCAGGGTGACCCGCGGCGAGGGGAGCCTGCGGGACCGGTGCCGGAGCGTTCCCCTCACCTCTGAGTCGATCATTACCTGCAAGGTATTGTCGCGCTCGCGGGGTCATGTGAAAGCCTTCACAAAGTATCCCCCTGCCGTTGGGACCGCCTCATGACGATCCTGATCACCTCATCACTCGAATCCTTCACATCGCCCGCGTCGCCCGGGTCGCCCGCGCCGCCCAGGTTTCAGGCGCCCGGCCTGGAGCTGTTCGACTTCCCCCCGCTGTGGGCGGGCGCGCCGTACTGGCTGACCAAACCGATCCTGATGGCCGTCCTGGCCGCGGCCCTGGTCTGCGGCGTCTGCTGGGCCGCCTTCGCCAACCCCAAGGTGGTGCCGCGCGGCCTGCAGAACGTGGTCGAGCTGGGCTACGTGTTCGTCCGCGACCACGCGGCCCGGCCGTTTCTCGGCAAGGACACCGACCGGTGGATGGGCCTGCTGCTCAGCGTCTTCTTCCTGGTCTGGATCTGGAACCTGATGGGGGTGGTCCCGCTCGTCCAGCTCCCCGTCTCCTCGTTCCTGGCCTTCCCCGCGGTGATCGCCGTGAGCGTCTACGTCCTGAAGATCTATCTCGGCGTCACGCGGCACGGCGTCGCCGGCTATCTCCGCGGGCTGATCCCTCGCGGGCTGCCCGTTCTGGCGTACGTGCTGGTCATCCCGCTGGAGCTGCTCTCCACCTTCGTGAACTCGCTGTTCGCGCACATGCTGCGGCTGGCCGCCAACATGTTCGCGGGCCATCTCATCCTGGCGTTCTTCAGCATGGTCGGCTTCTGGTTCCTGTTCGAGGAACCCACTTTGCCGGGCGTGCCGGTCGGCGTGGCCGGCGTGCTGATGGCGATCGTCATCACGGCCCTGGAGATGTTCGTCCAGTTCCTGCAGGCGTTCCTGTTCACGCTGCTGACCGCGATGTTCATCGGCAACGCGCTCAACCCCGAGCACTGACCGGCCCGCCGTCGCCCCGCACGACCGGGGCGACCGGCATCGTGCCCCGACGCCCTCCGGCCGTTCCCGGTCTCCACGCGCCCCGCACCGCGCCACCCGCCGCCGTCACCCGCACCCCGGCGATCACGGCGGCGGCCGCGGTGGCGGGGTGACGCGGCGGCCGCGATCACAGCGGGAGGGCCGCGACCGCCTCGTGACGCAGGACCATGACGAGAAGCGTGATGATCAGTGTCGCGATCAGCAACCAGCTGAACATGATGATGACCGTGGAGCGGCGGAGACGCCTGGCGGACCGCCCTCGTCCCTTCCCGGTGCCACGCCCGCGGCCACCGCCCTCCTTGCGCTGGACACGCTCGTTGAACGACTCCAGCCGCGCGGCGAGTCGTGGGTCCTCGTCGATGAGGTGGCGCTCGATCTGCAGCAGCATGCGCTCCTCGTCTTGTGACCAGGCCATGCATCACCTCCCCGGAACGCAAGCCGTGTGCGGACGTTCTGCCCAATCGTGAAGATCATTATCCTTTCTGAGGGCTTCGATTTACCTCTTCTTTTCACGGGCGCAATCCGAGCACGCGATCATGCCCTCGCACGGGGGACGGCGCGGCGCCGGCGGGGTGTCGGGCGATTCCCAGCCTTCTCCGCGATCTCGACATTCCACCGCCCCGACCTCCCTTCATCACGCCTCCCTTCGTCACGCCTCCCTTCGTCACGCCACGCGAAGGCCGGGGCATTCTCCGTGGTGCCATCTCCGCTCCCGGCGGCGATGCGCCGTCAGGCCCTCTTGACGTCAAGCCACCTTGACGAGAAGCTGGGGGCATGTACACGCCGGACAGCCTCGAAGGCGACTTCACACTCCTGACCGCCGCCGCCCGCTACGACGAGCTCCGGGTGCGCGACGCACTGGCTCCGGCGGCGGGCGACGCCACCGGCGGGGAGCACCCCGACGACCCCGATGACCCCGCCGATCCCGAGGTGCCGCCCCTCACCCGCGACGAGGTGCTGGAGCTTCTCGCGCTCGGGGAGGTGGTCGCGCGCAAGGCGGGCTACGGGCGCCAGCTCGCCGTACGGTCCGCGCGGGCCGCGGGCGCGTCGTGGTCGCAGATCGGCGCGGCCCTGGGCACGAGCAAGCAGGCGGCGTGGGAGGCGCACGGCCGGTGGATCGACGACCAGGCCGAGCAGCACCGGCGCAGCGGCTACGAGGGCATGAGCGAGCGCGACGCGGCGGCCGCGCGGGCCCTCGCGGGAGACCCCGACGGCGAGGGCGGGGCATGAGTGAGAGCCCCGGACCGAGCCGCCGACCGCCCTCGCGAACGTGACCGTCTTCGCGTCCGCGCCGTGACCCGCGCCGTACGGCGGCTCGCCGGGCGGGGCGGGGCGGGACGGGGCGGGGCAGGGCGGGGCCACCCGGAGCGCGGTGGTCACGGCGGTCGCGGAGGGAGCGGGCGCATCGCGGTGATCGGCGGAGACGGTGACCACGGCGACCACGGCGACCACGGCGACTACGCACTCGGCGGTGGGGTCGTACGCGTTTCCGCTGATGGCAACCAGCTCATCCGTCGCAAGAATGGCTTCAGCCGACAAAGAAGTCGTCGGTCGACGTGTTCCTCCTCCGGGCCCTGCACGCCGAGGGACGGGCCGTGCCGGAGACCGATCCGGAGCGGGCGCTGGGCGTCTCCGCCGCCGCCGCGGGCCTGTTCCGCGGGCCGGTCCTGACGGGGATCAACAACGGGCTCATCGTGGGCACCTTCGCCCGGTGGGCGGAGGAGGTGCGGCTGGAGCGCCTGGAGACGGTCGCGCGCTGCTCGCTGCGGCTCGGAAGGCACCGGGAGCTGATCGGCGACCTGTCGGCGTGGGTCGAGGAGTACCCGCTGAACGAGAACCTCCGCGAGCACCTCATTCCGGCCCTCTACCGCTCCGGCCGGCGGGCCGAGGCGCTGGAGGTCTTCCAGTCCGCCCGGCAGGCGCTGCGGGAGGAACTCGGCCTCGATCCGCGCAGGACGATGCGCAGGCTGCAGTTCGCGATCCTCGAAGCGGACACCGATTACGCGATCGCGGGCTGAGCCACCGGGGGACCACCGGCACCGTCCCCCTCGCAGGACGGTGCCGGCGCTCACGTCCCGCTCAGCCCCGGGCCGGTTCGGCCCGGCGCGCCCCGGGACCGAACCAGAAGAGCAGCGCCACCGCCAGGGCCAGCGCTATCGCCGCGCAGGCCCAGGCGAACACCGTCGAGATGTTCTCCGCGACGCCGCCGGCGCCCCCGGTGAACGGGATCAGCAGGGCCGCCAGGCCCAGCGACCCGCCGATGGTCAGCGCCGTCTGCAGCAGGCCGGCGGTGACACCCGCGTACTCGGGCGGGGCGGTGGTCAGAATGATCATATTGAACGGGATGATGGCCACGCCGACGCCGAGTCCCATCACGACGAGCGCCGGGAGCACGCCGGCCAGGTAGGTGCTGTCGGCGCCGAGACGGGTCAGCCACGCCACCCCTGCCAGCACCACGACCAGGCCGAGCACCGCGCGGGCCTGCAGGCTCACGGACGCGATGTGCCTGGTGAGCAGCTGGGTGACGGCGAGCAGCGCCAGGCCGAAGGGCAGGATGGCCAGCCCGCTCCGCAGCGCGTCCAGCCCGAGCACACCCTGCAGGTACTGGACCAGGTAGATCAGGAAGCCGGTGAGCACCGCCGCGAGCAGCAGCAGGCACAGCAGGGCTCCCGCCCGTTGCCTGCCGGCGAAGACCACCAGCGGCAGAAGCGGCTCCTCGGTGCGCCGGTCCCATACCAGCAGCGCCGCCGCCAGCACGACCGCCGCGCCCAGTGAGATCAGTGCCCCGGTCTCGCCCCAGCCGTTCTCGGCCGCGCGTACCAGCCCGTAAACGGCGGCGGTGACGGCCACGGTGCCCAGCAGGGCGCTCGGCAGGCCGAGCGGGCGCGACCGGGTGGCCTCGTCACGCAGCCCCAGCACCTTGACGGAGACGGCGATGATGACCAGGCCGATGGGCACGTTGACCAGCAGGCTCCAGCGCCAGTCCCCCGCCCAGGTCAGCACGCCGCCCAGGACCATGCCGGCGGAGGCGCCCAGCCCGGTGACGGTGGAGTACAGGCCGAAGGCACGCTGCCGGCGCTCCCCCTCGAAGATGATCGCCAGCAGCGCCAGGCCGGTCGGGCCGGCGATCGCCGCGCCGGCACCCTGCAGGACCCGGCCGAGCAGCAGGACCTCCAGGTTGGGCGCGAGGCCGGCCAGCAGCGAGGCCACGACGACCAGCCCGATTCCGGCGAGGAAGACCCGGCGGTGGCCGAGCACGTCGCCGAGCCGGCCCGCGAGCAGCAGGAGCCCGCCGAAGGCGAGCAGGAAACCGTTCGGCACCCACGATCCGCCGGTGATCGAGAGTCCCAGATCGGACTGCAGGGTCGGCAGCGCGACGTTCACGATGGTGCCGTCGAGCTGCAACATGAACTCCGCGCCGACTATCGCGGTGAGCGCGAGGGCCCACGGCCGGGCGGGGGCGTCCCGGGCCGGAACACCGTCGGAGACGCTGTCGGAAACGCCGTCGGAGACGCTGTCGGTACTCATGGGACCTCCAGGGCCGATCACCCAGCACATACCGAGGAACCCTCAGGTTAGAGGCCGGAGCTATACTGAGGAAGTCTCAGCTTGGATGAGAAGAGTCAAGCTGAGGGCGCCTCAGTATGTCAAGCGGGAGGTTCGATGACGACCGGTACGCCCCACATCGCCCAACGCCCCAGACGGGCCGACGGCCGGCGCAACTACGACGCGATCCTGGCCGCGGCCCGCAAGGCGTTCGAGGCCGACGGCTCCGAGGCGTCGCTGGAGAGCATCGCCGCCCAGGCCGGCGTGGCGATCGGCACGCTGTACCGGCACTTCCCCGCCCGCGCCTCGCTGGTGGAGGCCGCCACCAGGGACGGGCTGGCCGACCTCGTCGCCCACGCCGAGCGGCTGGCCTCCTCCCCAGACCCGCTACTGGCGCTGTCGGAGTGGATGGAGCGGGCCGTACGGCACTTCAGCACCTTCCGCGGGCTGGTCGGCATCCTCGCGCAGAGCATGTACGACGAGGGGACCCCCTCGCACGCCATGTGCAGCGCGATGCACCACGGCGGCGCGGACCTGCTCCGCGCCGCGCAGGCCGCCGGCCTGGTGCGCGCCGACCTGACCCCCGACGAGCTCTTCGCCGTCCTCAGCGGCGTCGCCTGGGTGCGCGAGCAGTCCCTGCCCGGCAGGGACGGCAGCCCTCGCATCCTCCGCCTCTTCCTGGAAGGGATCACCACGCGCGACCGGGAGCCCTGAGCGGGCCCCGACCCGCCCGTCCCCGGCAACGGGTGACCGGGCGCACCGCGCGATCCCTCGTCGATGGATGGTGATAAAAACCAACCGACCAGATAGTTTTATAGTGTTTTCCGTCCGCGCCGACGGAGCGCGGGGGGCGGCGCCGGGGCGCACCGGCCCGTGCGGGCCTACAGGGATGAGACGACCTTGGCGAGCAGCTCGTACGAGCGGATCCGGGCGGCGTGGTCGGGCACCTGGGTGAGCACGAACAGCTCGTCGGTGCGGGTCTGCCGCAGCAGCCCGGCCAGGCGGGGGGCGATCCGGTCCGGGGAGCCGACGAACTGCGGCTCGATCCTCTCCCGCAGGAAGCGCTCCTCCTGCGGGGTGAACGTGTGCGCGGCCGTCTCCGCCTCGGTGGGGAGCACGGTGGCCGGGTCCACGGTGCGCATCAGGATCTGGCCGAACACGAAGGAGGAGGCCAGCCGGTACGCCCGCTCGTCGGTGTCCGCGGCGACGACGATCACCGCCACGCACGCGTGCGGTTCGGGCAGCCACGGCGAGGGCCGGAAGGCCCGCCGGTAGGCGTCGAGCGCCTCGGGGGCGCCGCCCCCCACGATCGCGTGCGCGTATACGTAGGGCAGGCCCGCCCGGCCCGCGTAGGCGCCGCTGCCGGCGCTGGAGCCCACCATCCACAGCTCGGGCGGGATCGCGGCCTCCGGGATCGCACGCACGCCGCCGCTGCCCCCGGCGAAGTACTCGCGCAGCTCGTTCAGCGCGTCGCCGAAGTCCAGCCGGCGCGGGTCGCCGATGCGGGCCGCCACCTCGCCCGAGCCGCCCGGGGCGCGCCCGAGTCCCAGGTCGACCCGGCCGGGGTAGAGACCGGCCAGGACCCCGAACTGCTCGGCGACCACCAGGGGCGAGTGGTTCGGCAGCAGCACCGCGCCCGAGCCGACCCGGATGCTGGAGGTCGCCTCCAGGATGGGCCCGGCGAGCACCGCCGGGCTCGACGCCGCCAGTGCCGGCGTGTTGTGGTGTTCGGCCACCCAGTGGCGCCGGTAACCGAGCGCCTCCACGGCCTTGGCCAGGTCGATCGAACGGCGCAGCGCGTCACCCGCCGTGTCGCCGCGCCAGACCGGCGCGGTGTCGTGCACCGAGACCGCGATTCCCTCAGGCAATGCCCTCTCCTTCATCCTGTTCGCACATGTGGAAGCATCCTGTTCGCGTACATGCGGAGGCTTCCTCACGTTATGTTCGCAAGTTAAATCGAGGATGCCTCAGCTTGTCAACGCCGGTTCCGCACAGTGCCCGCACACCGCGGGAAGGTCCGTGGCGCCCGCCGGACACCACGCCGTCCCCGCCCAGGTTCAGCTCCCACCCCAGAACGCGCGGACCGGCCGGCACGCCGGCCTTCCGCGTCGGAACGCCAACGGCGCCCGCTAAAGCAGCACCGAGCGAGCGATGAACCGCCCGGCCGGCGGGCCCGGAACGTCGTCGGGTCGACGTTCACCCGCCGTCTCACCGCGCCGGTCGTGCTCGCGACCAGGCCCTGGCCCACCCCGCCATTCGGCGACTCTCCGCGTTCGCCACATCACCGAACGTGGATGATTGATGCCTGCAAAGGGTACTAAACCTCTTTGAATGCCTAATCAACGGCATCGTCCATCAAGCACAACGGGGGAAACGATGACGGACTCCAAGGACACCAAGGATTCCAAGAACAAGGCCGCGAAGGGCTCGGGGAAGAGCAAGAAGGCCGCGATCAAGGCGACACGCTCGGCGAAGGAAGCGAAGAAACAGTCCGGGCAGCCCGAGGCCAGGGTGCCGGAGACGGGGCCCGCCCACCAGGGCGCGCGTGCCGCCCAGCCGCCGAGGGCGTGAAATCATGATCGGGTGATCGGGGTGAAACCCGGTCACCCGATCATGGAGTGACGCGATGCCCGCCTATCTACGATTTCCCACGATCTTCGGTGACATGGTCGTCTTCGCCGCCGAGGACGACCTGTGGATGGTCACCGCCGGCGGCGGGCGGGCCTTCCGGCTGACCGCAGGGGTGGCCGAGGCCGGATATCCGCGCTTCTCCCCCGACGGTGACCTGCTCGCCTTCGTCGGCCGCGAGGAGGGGCCGGAGGAGGTCTACGTGATGCCCGCCGACGGCGGCGCGGCACAGCGGGTGACCTACCACGGGGCGCGTTCCAGCGTCACCGGCTGGGACCCCCGCGGCGGCGTCGTCTACGCCAGCGACCAGGGCCAGCCCTTCGACGGGCGCACCTGGCTGCACCGGGTGGAGCCGGGCGGGGTGCCCGAGCGCCTGCCGTACGGCCCGGCCAACACCATCTCGTACGGCCCGCGGATCGTGCTCGGCCGCAACACCGCCGACCCCGCCCGCTGGAAGCGCTACCGGGGCGGCACCATGGGCGACCTGTGGATCGAGACCGGCGAGGACGGGCGGTTCCGGCGGCTCACCGCGCTGCCCGGCAACCTCGCCTCGCCCTGCTGGACCGGGGACCGGGTCTACTTCATCTCCGACCACGAGGGGGTCGGCAACGTCTACTCCTGCGACGCGGACGGCGGCGGCCTGCGCAGGCACTCCGACCACGCCGACTACTACGCCCGCAACCTGTCGGGCGACGGCCGCAGGCTCGTCTACCACGCCGGGGCCGAGCTGTACCTGGTGGAGGACGGGGAGTCGCGCCCGATCGAGGTGCGGCTGCGCAGCTCGCGCACCCAGCGCAACCGCCGTTTCGCCTCGGCCGAGGACTTCCTGGACAGCGCGACCCTCAGCCCCGACGGCGTCGGCCTGGCCGTCACCACCCGCGGCAAGGCGTTCTCCTTCGCCGCCTGGGAGGGTCCGGTGCGCCAGCACGGGGCGCTGTACGGGGTGCGGTACCGGCTGCTGAACTGGCTCAACGACGGTGAGCGGCTGGTGGCGGCGGCCAGCGACGAGGGCGACCGCGAGGTGCTGACGGTGCTCACCGCCGACGGCACCGTCGAGCCCGCCAGGCTCGACCACCTCGACACCGGCCGCGCCATCGAGCTGGAGGTCTCCCCCGTGGCCGACCTGGTCGCGGTGGCCAACCACCGCAACGAGCTGATCCTGGTCGATCTCGCGCCCGGCCCCGCGACCGGCGGGGTCTCCGGCCGTACGGGTGAGGAGGACCGGGCGCGGGGCCGGGTGATCGACTCCAGCAGGTTCGGCGCGATCGAGGACCTGGCCTGGTCCCCGGACGGCCGCTGGCTGGCGTACGCCTGCCGCGACACCGCGCAGACGACGGCGGTGAAGCTGTGCCGTGTCGAGACGGGCGAGACGTTCCTCGCCACCCGGCCGGTGCTGTGGGACGCCCGCCCGGCCTTCGACCCGGGGGGCGACTACCTGTACTTCATCGGCCGGCGCGTCTTCAACCCGGTCTACGACGAGCTCCACTTCGACCTGAGCTTCCCCCTGGGCTCCCGCCCCTACGCGATCGCGCTCCGCGCCGACGTCACCTCGCCCTTCGTCCCCGAGCCCCGGCCGCTCGGGGACGACGATGACGACGACGGTGACAGCGGCGGTGACGGCAGCGGTGACGGCGGCGAGAACGGGGGCGAGGACGGCGGGCCGCCCGAGGTGGTCGTCGACCTGGACGGCATCGAGGACCGGGTCGTCGTCTTCCCCGTCCCCGAGGGGCGCTACGACGCCATCGCCGGGATCAAGGGCAAGGCCGTCTACCTGACCTTCCCCGTCGAGGGCAGCCTGGGCGACGACTACGCCGACTCCTCCGACGGCACCCTGCACGTCTACGACTTCGCCAAGCAGAAGCAGGAGACCCTGGTCGGGGACGTGTCGGAGTTCGCGCTCGGCCGCGACGGGACCACGCTGCTCTACCAGTCGGGCAAGCGGCTGCGGATGGTCAAGGCGGGCGAGGAGCCCGAGGACGACGACGCGCCCGGCCGTGCGAGCGGGTGGGTGGACCTGTCCAGGGTGAAGGTCTCCATCCGGCCCGAGGCGGAGTGGCGGCAGATGTTCAGGGAGGCCTGGCGGCTGCAGCGGGAGAACTTCTGGACCGAGGACATGGCCGGGCTCGACTGGGACGACGTCTACCGCCGCTACCTGCCGCTGGTCGACCGGGTCACCACCCGGGGCGAGTTCTCCGACCTGCTGTGGGAGCTGCTGGGCGAGCTGGGCACCTCCCACGCCTACGAGAGCGGCGGCGCCTACCGGTCCCGGCCGCACTACCGGCAGGGCAAGCTGGGCGTCGACTGGGCCTTCGCGGACGGCGTCTACCGGATCGCGAGGATCGTCGGCGGCGACCGCTGGGACCCGGAGGCGACCTCGCCGCTCAACCGCCTCGGGGTGGACGTACGGCCGGGTGACGCGGTGCTGGCCGTGAACGGCCAGCCCGTCGGCGCGGACGCGAGCCCGGACGAGCTGCTGGTCAACCAGGCCGACCAGGAGGTCCAGCTGACGGTCCGGCGCGGGGACGAGCGGCGGACCGTCACCGTGCGGGCCATCGGCGACGAGCAGCCGGGCCGCTACCGCGACTGGGTGGAGTCCAACCGGGCCCGCTGCCACGAGCTCGGCGGCGGCCGGATCGGCTACCTGCACATCCCGGACATGGGGCCCGAGGGCTACGCCGAGTTCCACCGGGGCTTCCTCGCCGAGTACGACCGCGAGGCCCTCGTGGTGGACGTCCGCTTCAACGGCGGCGGCCACGTGTCGGCGCTGCTGCTGGAGAAGCTGGCCCGGCGCCGCCTGGGCTACGACTACCCCCGCTGGGGCGTGCCCGAGCCCTACCCCGACGAGTCGCCGCGCGGCCCGATGGTGGCCATCACCAACGAATGGGCCGGCTCCGACGGCGACATCTTCAGCCACACGTTCAAGCTGCTGGGCCTGGGTCCCCTGATCGGCAAGCGCACCTGGGGCGGGGTGATCGGCATCTGGCCCCGGCACCACCTGGCCGACGGCACGGTCACCACCCAGCCGGAGTTCTCCTTCGCCTTCGACGACGTGGGCTGGCGGGTGGAGAACTACGGCACCGACCCCGACATCGAGGTCGACATCACCCCGCAGGACTACGCGGCGGGGGTGGACACCCAGCTGGACCGCGCGATCGAGGCCGCCAAGGAACGCCTGGTCCTCCAGCCGCCGCACACCCCCAACGCGGCGGCCAGGCCCCGGCTCGTGGTGCCGCGCCTGCCGCCCCGCTAGACGAACAGGACCGATGTCGTCACCGGCCGTACGCCGGCGTCGAGGGCCGGCCGTCCGCGGGCCACGCGGCGTCGTCGCGCGCGATGGCCGCCGACTTCTCCCACCAGGTGTTCAGGTCGTCGTAGATCTGTTCGATCTTGACCTGGATCCGCTCGATGGTGTCGGGCCCGAGGTACAGGTGCCGGGGCAGGGTGTCCTGGCCGACGACCTCGTGGATCAGGGCCGCGGCCTTGGCCGGGTCACCGAGTTGCGCGTGGTTGGCGTCGTGGGCCCAGTCCAGGGTGACGTGCGCGGGAGTGCCGTCGTAGTCGGCGATCCGCTCCCTCGCCAGCGACAGCGAGCTCGCGTCCAGGAAGTCGGTGCGCAACACGCCGGGCTCGACGACCATGCACTGGATTCCGAAAGGCGCCATCTCCGCGGCGAGAGCCTCGCTGACGCCGGCGACGGCGAACTTGGAGGCGCTGTACAGGCCGACTCCCGGCTCGCCCTCGAAACCGGCCCGCGAACCTATGTTGACGATCTTGCCTGAGCCCTGGCGGCGCATGCCGGGCAGCACGGCCCGGGTCATGGTGATCAGACCGAACACGTTGAGGTCGAACAGGGAGCGCGCCTCGTCGTCGCCGATCTCCTCCAGGGCGCCCAGCAGACCGCGGCCGGCGTTGTTGACCAGCACGTCGATGCCGCCGAAGCGGTCCGTCGCGGCCTGGACCGCGGCGGGGACGGCGGCGCTGTCGGTGACGTCCAGCGTGACGGCGAGGACCCGGCCGGAGGTCCTGAGGTCGTCGGGAAGCCTGCCGGGGTCGCGTACGGCGACGACCACGTCGTCCCCGCCCCTGAGGGCGGCCCGGGCGATCTCGGCGCCGAGGCCGCGGGAGGCACCGGTGATGAACCAGATGGCCATGATGTCGTGTCCTTCTCCTTCGTGAGTCCTGGCGGATCCGTTTCCCGCCACTGACGGATTCGAGTCTGCGCGGCTCACATGCGGGGAGGAAGGTCATGACTTTCCTGGGAGGTCCCCACCCAGGAAGGGGACGCCGGGTGGAGGCCGCGCCGGGCAGGGGACGGAACGAGCCGGGCGTGCCGGCCTCCCCTCCTCGGGACGGCCCGCGGGCGGTCAGGTCGCCTGGCGGGCCCGCGGCGATCTTTCCGTCTCCCGCACGGCCGATGGGCGTAGCCGCTCGAAGGCGGCCGCGGTCGCCGAGACGGGTTCGGCCTGATAGACGACGAGCTGCTGGTTCGGCGCGCCGTTGACGGTGAAGGCGGAGAACTGGATGTCCAGATCGCCCACGCGCGGATGTCTCAGGTGCTTGGTCTCCTGCGTCTTCGGCTTCACCTCGTGGCGGGACCACAGATCGGCGAACGCGGGGCTGGCCGAGCTGAGCTCCTCGGCGAGCCGGTTGATGCGCGCGGACTCCGGGTCGTGGCCGTAGGCGGCCCGCAGTTCGGCCACGCAGGAGTGCGCGGCCCGCTCCCAGTCCCGGTAGAACTCCCGCCCCGCGGGGTCGGTGAACACCATGCGGGCCAGATTGCCGGCGGTGAACCCCTCGTGAAGGGCGGTGGCGAGCGTGTTGGCGGCCAGGATGTCCAAAGCGGGGCCCAGCACGAACGCCGGCGAGGTGGGCCAGCCGTCCATCAGCCGCAGCAGCTGCGGGCTGACAAGGTCATCGGCGGCGTCCCGGCGCCGGGCGGCCGGCCGGACCAGGCGGCGCAGGTGCTCGGCGGCCTCCTCGTCCAGGCTGAGGGCGCGTGCCACCGCCTCGACCACCTGCGGCGAGGGGCTCGACTCCCGGCCCTGTTCGAGCCGTACGTAGTAGTCGCTGCTCATGCCCGCGAGCATCGCCACTTCCTCGCGGCGCAGCCCCTTCACCCGGCGGCGCCCGTGTTCCGGCAGGCCGACGTCCTGTGGTGTGAGGGCCTCGCGACGGGCGCGCAGGAACTCCCCCAAGGGTGTAATTTGGGGCATTTTGCCAGGTTAGATGATGAATTCCGGGTTCTCCATGGCATGACAGCGCCAAGGTGCCTTTCCTAGGAAAAGTACGCCCTGGTTGTGGCGATCCCTTGGCCGTCCCTCTCGTCTAGCCTCGGTTCCATGGACGGTGGCGGCATGACCTTGGGGGAGTTCCTGCGCCACCACCGCGCGTCGACGCGCCCCGAGCAGGCTGGGCCGCGGGCGCGGGACCGCCGGGTACCCGGGCTGCGCCGGGAGGAGGTCGCCCGGCTCGCGGGCCTGAGCGTCGGCCACTACACCCGCCTGGAGCAGGGACGTGAGCTCCATCCCACCCGGCAGACCGTGGAGAGCCTGGCCCGCGCGCTGCGGCTGGACGAGCCGGCCGCGGCCGAGTTGCACCGGCTGGCCCACCCGTCCACCTTCCGCCGGCGCCCGGCGCGGAGAGAGCGCGTGGCCCCGGAGGTGCTCCGGCTCATGGGCGGCTGGACGGACGTCCCCGCGTACGTGCTGGGCCTGTCGCAGGACATGCTGGCGCGCAACCCGCTCGCCGGCGCGCTGCACGGCCGGTTCGCCCGCGGCGACAACCTGCTGCGCATGATCTTCCTCGATCCGGCGGGGCGAGAGTTCTTCCGCGACTGGGACGCCACCGCCCGCGCCGCCGTGGCCGAGCTGCGCGGGACCGTGCTCACGGCGCCCGGCGAGCAGCGCCTGACGGAGCTGGTGGGCGAGCTGTCCATCCAGAGCCCGCCGTTCCGGCGCCTGTGGGCCGAGCGGGCGTCCGGTCCGCCCCCGCGCCGCGGCGCCCGCCTCTTCCACCCGGAGGTCGGCGAGCTCCGCCTGGCCAGGGAGGTCCTCCTCATCGCCGGCACACCCGGCCAGTGCCTGGTCACCTACCAGGCCGAACCGGGCTCCCCGTCGGCGGAGGCGCTGGCTCTGCTCGGCACTCTGGCCGCACCCGACCTCACCGAACGCCGGGCGCTGGGCCTCAACGGCCGAGAGGGTCTCTGACGAGGTCCGGGGCGAGGGGCCGGGGCCATGGTCCGGGGCGAGGAGCCGGGGTCTTGGGCGGGGTGAACGCCGGTGCCGGCCGCCACGAGCTCCGGCCGGGACCCGCGTCTTCCTGGGTGTGACACTCCCAGGAAACCGGCGGCCTTCTTCCCTCCGGGCGAGCTGGACAGACTCGGACCTGTCAGCGGCCGGCCCCGCGCCGCGACGACGGAGGGAAGGTCCCACGAACGCCGGCACGCAACCCGGCCGGCCGCACCGCCAGGCCGCCGGGCCCCTCCCCCGCTACCGCTCCTGCTCCCGCTCTCGAGGGAGGGTCGGCCGGTGAGCCCCGCCCGGAACATTCCACGACTCAGACCAGGAAGGCCCTCCCATGAAACCGAACGTGCTGTTCGCGCTCAGCGTGCTCACCATGCTGACCGCCGCGTGTTCCGGCCCTGAGCCCGGCAGGGCGCCGGCCCGCGGCACCGGTGGCCATCCCCACGTGGGCATGTGGGTGACCGCCGACGGCCGCATCCGGCAGGAACTCCTGCCCGACGGCCGGTACGAGGAGGAGCGCGACGGTCGCGAACGTGCCTACACCGGCCGCTACACCGTCACCGGCGATCACATCGACTACGTCGACGACACCGGCTTCACGGCCACCGGCGACGTCCGCGGCGGTGTCCTCTACCACGAACACCTCGTGCTTTACCGGGAGCGGTAGGGACGCCGTGCTTTAACGGGAGCCGGCCGATCCAGCCGCGGGGAAAGGGAACTCGCCGCCGCCCGCCACGTGCTCGATCAGTTCGAGCACGGCCTGGCGCCCGCCGTTCGCCTCGGCCCAGCGGCTCACCCGGCACGCGGCCTTGGCGTAGAGCCGCTGGTCGGCGCTCGCGGCACGCAGCCAGTCCTCAAGAGTCCCGGGCAGCGCCTCCTCCGAGTCCACCAGGCACCGGTCGCGGGCCGTCTCGGGGGCCAGGTAGCGCGGGTCGCCGGACACCAGGACGGCGAGTCCCTCGTCGAACCACTGCGGGACCCGCCGCGACCCGAGCCGGGCGTGCAGCTCGACGTGCGACATCTCGTGCGAGGCGATCACCGGGTCGATGCCGCGCGGCGACAGCATCACCGTGCGGCTCAGCACCGCGACCCCCCGTTCCCCTCCCCCGCCGATCCTCCGGTAGCACGCGCCGGTCACGCAGGCCAGCACGCCGGGAGAGCTCTCGCGCCCGCCGTAGAAGTCCTCCACCCGCCGGGCGGCCGCGTCGACCACCTCCGCCACCTGCCGTTGCCGCGCCGCGGGCAGGTCCGGCTCGACGTACAGGCCCGGCCCGATCCGCTCCATTCCGTAACAGCCGGGACAGGTCGTGGCGGCGACCGACGGGAAGGCGACCGCGACCCCTGCCAGCGCGGCGACGATCAGCGCGCCGAGCAGGGCGAGCAGCCACCCTCCTCTCCTGCGGAGGGTCCGCCGGCGGTGTCGGTCCATCACGTCACTCCTGTCGCCGATGAGGTGAAGACTCCGGAGAATTCTCACCCACGAGCGACGATTCCCTGCCATCACGGGAGTCCCCTCTTCGACAGGCCATCACCACTCCAGGAGACGAAGATGCCCGCACAGAAGCCCGCGCAGCCGCTCGACCACACCTTCACCGCGCCGATCGAGAAGGACGGGGCCTTCGCCACCTTCGTGACCGTGCCGGGCTCCGCCGAGATCCTCGGGACGAGACGGGCCGTGAAGGTCGGCGGGACGATCGACGGCCACCCGTTCACCGCCACCCTCATGCCGTCCGGCGGCGGGCCGCACTGGCTTCCCATCAGAGCCGCGCTGTGCAAGCTCATCGGCAAGGACCAGGCCGGCACCGAGGTGGCGTTTCACCTCGATCAGCGGTTCAGCTGACGAACCACCCGAGGATCAGCGGTTCAGCCGATGAACCACCCGAGCCGACCGCGCCGCCATACCCGGACCGTGGCGCGCGCCGGGCTCAGGGCAGCGAGGCGGGCAGCCCGAAGCGGACGAAGTGCTCGGAGCCGATGAACGAGGTGATCTCGGCGATCCGCTCGCCGCGCAGGGTGAACACGTTGATCGACCAGGCGAGATGGGCGGCGGCGTCCTCGTCCCAGCGGTAGCAGCCCACTCCGGGCTGGCCGTTCGCACCGACAGGGAGGTGCCGCCAGCTTCCGCAACCGGTCAGCGGGACCCGTACGGCGAAGTCGGTGACGGCCTCCAGACCGCGGTACCAGTGCGCCATCGGCGGCATCGACCAGGTGACGTCCTCGGTCAGCAGCGCGACCAGGGCGTCGGTGTCTCCGCGTTCCAGCGCGGAGGAGTAGCCGGCGACGATCTCTCTTACCCGGGCGTCGCCGATCTTCCGCAGCGTCGGCTGCTGGGCGCGGGGGAAGGCCTTGTCCGCGACGACCTTGCGCGCTCGCGCCAGGGCGCTGTTCACCGACGTGGTGGTGGTGTCCATCATGGTGGCGATCTCGGCGGCGGAGAAGCCGAGAACCTCGAACAGCAGCAGCGCCGCCCGCTGGTTGCCCGGCAGGTGCTGCAGGGCCGCGACGAAGGCGAGCTCGACGGCCTCGCGCTGCTCGTAGCGCGTGTCCGGGCCTGCCGGACCGCCGGTGAGGCCCGCGTCGGGGTAGGGGCTCAGCCAGGCGACGTCGGTCAGCGGGGTGTCACCGAGCACGGCGCGCTCGCTGGAGGGGCCGAGGTCGACGGGCAGTGCCCGCCTGCCCCGGGTGGCGATGATGTCCAGGCAGGTGCGGGTGGCCACGGTGTAGAGCCACGAGCGCAACGAGCCGCGGCCCTCGAAGCGCGTGAGTCCCCGCCAGGCTCGTACCAGGGCGTCCTGCAGGGCGTCGTCGGCGTCGTGGGTGGAGCCGAGCATGCGGTAGCAGTGGGCGTGCAACTCGTGGCGCAACGGCTCCACGAGGCGGGTGAACGCGGCGTCGTCCCCGCCACGCGCCCGGACCAGGTCGTCCTCACCGTCACGCTCCCCCACCGGGTCCATGTCCGCGTCCGTCTCCGTCTCCGCGCCACGCTCTGGGTCCGCTTCCACGCCACGCGTCCGGACCAGGGCGTCCTCCCCGTCACGCGCCCGGACCGGGCCGGCGTCCCCGGCGTCCCCGGCGTCTTCCGCCGCCCCGCCCGCGGACCACGAAGAAATCTTCCTCACGAACGACGATTCTGCCTCACGCCGGAAGTCTTCCTCTCTGAGCACCGCAGCACCGTCCCAGACCTCTCCAGGAGATTGCCATGAGCCCCGCGACGATCGTCACCGCCGATCACCTCAAGGTCCCCGACGCCACGCTCTACTACGAGGTACGGGGCCAGGGGCCCCTCGTGGTGCTCGTCGGCGCCCCGATGCACGCCGCGCACTTCGCACCGCTGGCCGGCCTGCTCGCCGACGACCACACCGTGCTCACCACCGACCCCCGGGGCGTCAACCGCAGTACCCTCGACGAACCCGGCCAGGACTCGACCCCACGGATGCGCGCCGACGACCTCTCCCGGCTTCTGACCCACCTCGACGCCGGTCCGGCCGCGGTCTTCGGCTCCAGCGGCGGCGCCGTCACCGCGCTCGCGCTCGCCGTCGCCCACCCCGAGCAGGTGCGCACCGTGATCGCGCACGAGCCCCCGCTGAACCGCCTGCTCGACGACCCCGAGGAGCGTGACGCCGCGGTCGAGGACATCATCGCCACCTACGTCTCCGGCGACGTCGCGGGCGCCTGGGCCAAGTTCATGATCAACGCCAACATCCCGATGCCCGAGTTCGAGGAGCCGGCGGACGGTCCCGCGGAGGTCCCGGCCAAGCCCGATCCGCAGGAGGCAGCGGACGAGCGCTTCTGGTTCCTGCACGAGATGCGCGCGACCACCCGCTGGGAGCCCGACATCGCCGCCCTGCGTGCCGGGCCGGTCTCCATCGTGGTCGGTATCGGAGAGGAGTCGGCGGGCCAGCTCTGCGATCACGCGTCGACCGCACTCGCCGCGGCGCTCGGCACGAAGCCGACGTACTTCCCCGGCGGCCACATCGCCTTCGCCGACGACCCCGACGGATTCGCTCCCCGGCTGCGCGAGATCCTGCGGGAGAACGAGGTCCCGCGGGAGAACCGAGCGACGACGCCGTGAGCACGTACGAGAACGCACGAGAACGCACGGCCACGTGCTCGCATGTGACGGATCCCGCCGCGGGGGCGGGGATCCGTCACGGCGGGGGCGGGGACGGGGATCAGGCGAGGTTCAGCTGCCAGGAGACGCCGAAGCGGTCGTTGGTCCAGCCGAAGCGCTTGCTGAAGCCGTAGGAGCCGAGCGGCATCAGCGGCTCGCCGTTCTCCGACAACGCCGCGTACAGGCGCTCGATCTCCGCCTCCGACTCGCACTGCACGTACAGCGAGATCGACGGGGTGAAGCCGAAGGCGTGCTGCACATTGCTGTCGATGGCCATGTACTCCCGGCCCGCCAGCGTGAACGTGGCGTGCTGCACGCTGCCCTCCGTGCCGGGCCCCTCGGGACCGTAGCGGGCGATGGCGAGGATCTCGGCGTCGTCGAACAGCGACGTGTAGAAGGTCATCGCCTCCTCGGCGGTGCCCTGGAACATCAGGAAAGTAGTGATCTTCTGCGACATCGGGTGAACTCCTGGCAGGGGTGTGAGGGACGAGGATGCCCCTTGTCACGGGGACGGCCTGTTCGCCGGCGACTCCGGCGCCAGATTCGCCGAAAGCTTAGAACGTGCGCTCGATAACTGTTTCAGAATTAACTTATATAAGTCAAATACGATGCATTGATGGGCGAGGTCCGTGATGCCTCTGCCCTGTCGAACGCTCCGGAGTCGGCGCGGAGGGCCGCCAAGGGGGAATCACGGGAACTCACGGCAAGGGAAGACCGCCCCTGACCTGCAACGCATCAGGTCATAGGGGTGCGTACCGAGATCTTGTAAACTGCAGGTCAGGGGTTCGACTTCCCTCGTCGACCCGCATGCGAAAGGCCTGCTCCCCTTTATCCGTTGGGCCGGCCCCTCCCTGTTCACGGGAACTCCGTGATCTTCCGTGACCGATGGCTTCTCGCGCCTTCTTGAACGTCTGCCGAGCGCCTTGGCGATGACCTCGTCCCGGTCCTGACCAGGATGCCGGTGGCTTAAGCGCCGTCCGCGTGGAGGAGCACCTGTGTGGGATATCAGCCGCTTTCGAGTTCGGTAGGGAATTTCTGCACAAAACATGCACTCAGCTCATTGCGCCAGAAGCTCTTATCCGCCGACTCGCATATCTTCTTGGCGCACAGTTCGTCAACCGAGCGTGCGGTAGTCACACAGCCGAAACAGGATGTCTCTTGACGACCAGTCCCACGATTCGCCGTCATCGAATTCTCTCAGGAGAGAAAGGATGAGCAACTCTCATGAGGCTACAGATTCCAACACGGATCGGATTCTATTAACAACCTCCTCAATTTCATTCCTGTCATGATCATTCGCCCAACTGCGCCAGAACCAAGAATCCGCAGGCACAGCAGCGCCCAACGCCCTGACGGCCAAACCAGAAAGCTCCGGAAGAGCTTTCGGCTCCAGCCACTCGGATATTCCAGGGTAGTCTTCTGCCCAAGAAGTCTCACCCTCACGAGAAACGTTTAATGCACATATGGCAGCAGCAGCGATCACCTCTACCTGGAGGGCGGGGGAAGCCCGCCCCTCTTCTCCCCTCACGATAGAACCGAAAGTCTCCTGAACAGCCTGCACCCGACGCGAGACGGACAGCCCTTCGATCTCGTCAAGAAAGTCCTCGGCGGCGTCATTGTCGAATGGCCCCGTTCCCCATGTTCCCATAATTACTCCACCAAATGATCAGTCCAGATACTTGCCCCGCGGGATTTCGATCTCCTCTCTCCGGTTCAAAAGAGTCACACCCCTGGCCCTCAACCCTTCCATCACGGTCTGCTCCATGCGACGAACTGCATCCTTGGAAGCACCGCAGGCAGAGTGAAGTATGTAATACTCACGATATCACTCAGCTTATATCCAGCCTTCCGGACAGCATGCTTGGACCTCATGGACTTGTTCACCCGCTCCCTGATGCTGGAGATAGAGCTCCCCACGTACTTTTTCCCGTCACGAAGGTGAATCACATACACCCCGGCAGCGGTCGGAACATCGAACTTCGTCCCTGGGCGGGACTGTACGGTTTTCGGCTCTGTCCCGTAATCGGTGGTAGCCGTGCGTGACCGGTGCCAGGGTGGGGTGTGCTGGAGATCGACGCTCTTGCGGGTGTGGTGTTTTCGGGGTTGTCTGCCCTGGTCATCGAGGGTGTGGTGGACGAGGGCAATCTGATTCGGGTGGTGGCGCGGACTCGGGACGATCCCGTGCTGTGTCCGGTGTGCGCGACGCCGACTGGCCGGGTGCATGGGTTTTGCGGCCGAATGGTCGCGGACCTTCCCGTGGACAGCCGGCGGGTGGTGGTGTCGGTGCGGATGCGGCGGATGGCCTGCCCGGTGTGGAGTTGCTCGCGGCGGACGTTCCGGGAGCAGGTGCCCGGGCTGCTGGAGCGCTACCAGCGCCGGACGAACCGACTCGCCGACCAGTTGGGCGCGGTGGTGAGAGAACTCGCGGGCAGGGCGAGTGTCCGGTTATCCCGGGCCTTGAGTGTGCAGGTAGCGCGGTCGACCGCGTTGCGGCTGCTCAGGCGGCTGCCGCTGCCTGCGGTCGAAGTGCCGCGGGTGCTGGGCGTCGATGACTTCGCGTTGAGACGCCGCCACCGGTACGCCACGATCCTCATCGACGCCGAGACCGGGACGCGGATCGACGTGTTGCCAGGTCGCGGCGCCGAGGTGCTGGAGGTGTGGCTGCGTGCTCATCCCGGCGTGGAGATCGTCTGCCGGGACGGTTCCCTCACCTATGGTGAGGCCGTCCGCCGGGCACTGCCCGACGCGGTGCAGGTCAGCGACAGGTGGCACCTGTGGCGGAACGTGTGCGGCAAGACCCTGGCCGAGGTCCGCTCCCATACCTCCTGCTGGGCGGCGGTCAACCCGCCCCGTCCCGGGGGCGTCCGCGAGCGAACCACCCGCGAGCGCTGGCATCAGGTTCACGACCTCCTCGGCAAGGGTGTTGGCCTGCTGGAATGCGCCCGCCGACTCGACGTGTCCCTGAACACCGTCAAACGCTACGCCCGCAGGAGCGAGCCCGAGGAAGTCCGTCGTGCTCCGCGCTACCGACAGACCCTCGTCGACCCCTACCGCGACCACTTGCGCGCCCGCCGCGCTGAGGATCCGGCCGTCCCGGTGATGCGGCTGTTCCATGAGATCAGGGAACTCGGCTACACCGGCAGCCTCAACCTCCTCTACCGCTACCTCACCCAGGGCCGAGCCGAAGGCGACCGGCCCGTCATCACTGCCCGCCATCTGACCCGGCTCTTGCTCACAGACCCCAACCGGCTATGCGACAAGGACGCTGACCTGCTGCGAGATCTCACCGCCGCATGCCCCGAGCTGGCCGCACTCGCCCGCCTCGTCCACGCCTTCGCTGAGCTGCTCACCCCTGCCATCGGAAACGACACCCAGCTCATCGCGTGGATCACCGCCGCACGCGCTGCCGACCTACCTCACCTGCACGGTTTCGCCAACGGAGTGGAGCTCGACCGCGCAGCCGTCGATGCCGCTCTCACCCTGCCCCATCACAACGGCCGGACCGAAGGCGTCAACACCCGCACGAAAAGGATCATGAGACAGATGCACGGCCGCGCCGGATTCGATCTCCTTCGCCACCGCATTCTCCTCCCGTGACCATTACCCAGCGCTACCACCGATTACGGGACAGACCCTGGCGGGAAGGTGACCGTGCGTCACATCCTCATGGACTTGGTCATCCAATCACCTGGAGACGCGAAAGACATGCGTTTCGCAGCCCAAGGGATCGGATTAGAGCAAGTTCCGGACGCGAACCTTCGCGGGATATACGCGGGATGGCGTCGACGGCTGGCCAGCTGCTGAAGCTGGTTATCGGTGCAGGTCGGAAGGATGACAAGAGTTGTGAGTGCGGTTGTCTTCTCATCCGACGGTCGCAGTCATCCGAGCTGCCAAGGTCTCCTGCCCTGACCTTCACGATCCAGTGGTCACAGAGCCGTAGGGAGCTGATCGCCGATCATTTCGAGCAGCGCGGCGTGCGTCTCGTGGTCGGCCGCCGCGACGAGCCCGCCCGCGCCGGTGTACAGCGGCTGGCCGTGGATGCCCGTCACCACACACCCGGCGGCCTGGCACAACGCGATCCCGGCGGCGAAGTGCACGTTGTCCCGCGGGTGGCCGTCGGTGACGTACGCGGCTCGCCGGCCGGCGGCGACCCAGGCCAGCGCCAGAGTGGTAGACAAAACGCGTGGCTGGAAGCGCTCGGCGAACCTCGGGTCGGCGAGCAGACGGCCCGCCCGGAAGCCCGGCTCGTTCGGGAACGGCGGATCGAGGTTGAGGTCCACCAGCCGCGACTCGGACGACGGCACGAGTTCCTCGTCCACGCCGTCGCGGCGGACGTGGGCGCGATCACCGTCCGTCCAGAACACCTCGTCGGCGAACGGGTCTGCCGAGGCGGCCACTGTAAGGTCCCGGCCGACGCGCAGGGCGACGTTCACCGCGACCAGCATGGTGCGCGCGGCGTAGTTCAGGGTGCCGCACAGGGGGTCGACCAGCCACATGCGCTCCGCTCCGGCCGAGCCGGTGCGCCCGCTCTCCTCGCCTGTCACGACGTCGTCCGGCCGGGCGGCGCGGATGACGTCAAGGATGGCGCTCTCCGCGTCGATGTCGGCGGAGGTGGCGAAGTCGGTCGCGGTTTTCGCGAAGCGCTCCAGCGACGCACCGTACATGGCTCTTACGACGGCGGCTCCCGATCCCGCCGCGGTGAGGGCCACTTCCTCGTCCGTGATCGACATGTGGACAGGATAGGCGCGATCCCTCACCTTTTGATCGGCGGGATCGGCGGGATCGGCGAGCACGCGGCCCGCATCCGGCTGCTTCACGACTCGCCGTGACCGGGAGGCACGGGACCCTCGCGAGGCCCGCACCTGACTGCCGGCGGCCAGGCGCCCGCTCCGACCTTGCGGCCGGGATGGCCGGGATGACCGAGACGACCGGCGGGGGTCGGAGGTCGGGGTCGAGGGTCGGAGGTCGAGGATCGGAGGCCGGGGTCAGGGCGGGCTGCCGCCGGCGGAGGCGACCAGGCGGGCGGCCAGCGCCCTGACCTCGTCGCGCAGCTCGGCGGGAGTGATCACGGTGAACGGCCAGCCGAGCCCGGCGAGCATCTGCGCCATCCCGTCCAGCCGCTCGGCCCTGGTGTCCAGCAGCACCCCGCCGGAGGTCTCGGCCAGCGTCGCCGTGGCGGCCGGGATCCGCGCGGCGGCCTCCTCCAGGGTGGTCTCCAGCAGCACCCTGACCTCGTGCCGGTAGGGCACCGCCGACAGTGACCCGACCACGTGGGCCACCGGGTCGAAGCCGTCGGGCACCTGGAAGCCCCGTTCGGTGTGCGCGGCGCTCGCCACCCGGTCCACCCGGAACGTCCTGATCTCCCCGCTGCCGTGGTCGAGCCCGGCGACGTACCAGCGGCCGGAGTGGAAGACGATGCCGTACGGGTCGAGATCGCGCTCGGAGGCGTCGCCGCGCCAGGAACGGTAGGCCAGCCGGACGGTGACCCGGCGCCGGGCGGCGCCGGCGAGGGCGAGCAGCGGTCCCGCCTTCGGGGTGCTCACCTTCGGCGCCGCGTTCCCGGTGTGGCCCAGCGTCTCCGACACCGCGTCGACGCGCTCGCGCAGCGGGCGCGGGAGCACCCGCTGGATCTTGGCCAGCGCGCTCTCGGTCGCGGCCTCCCCCACCGCCAGCCCGGTCCGCCGCCCGGCCAGCAGCCCCAGCACCACGGCGGTGGCCTCGTCGTCGGTGAGCATGAGCGGCGGGAGCTTGTAGCCGGGCAGCAGCCGGTAACCGCCGTGGCGGCCCCGTTCGGCCTGGACCGGCACCCCGAGCTCCGACAGCCTCACCGCGTAGCGGCGGACCGTGCGCTCGTCCACCTCCAGCCTCGCGGCGAGGTCGGGGCCGGTCAGGCCGGGGGCGGCCTGCAGCAGCTCCAGCAGCGCGAGCACCCGGGCGGCGGTCATCGGAATTCCCTCCAAAATCAGGACCGATACTGTCCGGATTCGATCCTAGGGTGAAACCAGGCGAACAGAGGAGAGACATGATGAGCACGTACGTTCTGGTCCCTGGTTTCTGGCTCGGCGGGTGGGCCTGGGAGAAGGTCACCGGGCCGCTGCGCGAGGCCGGGCACGACGTCCACCCGGTCACGCTCACCGGCCTCGGCGACAGGGTTCACCTGGCGGGCCCCGAGGTCGACCTGGAGACCCACATCCAGGACATCGTCAACACCATCGTCTTCGCGGACCTGACCGAGGTGATCCTCGTCGCCCACAGCGGGGCCGGCGCCCCGGTCACCGGCGCGGCCGACCGGATCCCCGAGCGCGTCGCCCGGATCGTCTACGTCGAGAGCGGGCCGACGGCCGACGGGATGACCCACCTGGACCTCCACGAGCCCGAGTGGCGGGCGTTCATCGAGAGGCGGGTCGCCGAGCGGGGCGACGGGGTGCGCTACCCGCTCCCCTCCTGGGAGGAGCAGGAGGAGGCCGGGGCCGGCCTGGAAGGACTGGGCGAGGCCGAGCGCGAGTGGCTCGCCTCCCGCGCGACCCCGCAGCCGTACGGGACGATGACCCGGCCGCTGGTGCTCAAGGGCGGCACGGACGCGCTGCCCAAGACGCTCATCACCTGCTCGTTCCCGCTGGGGCAGGTGCACGCCATGATCGCCTCCGGTCACCCCTTCTTCGCCGCGCTCGCCGGGCCCGAGTGGAGCTTCGCCGAGGTGCCGACCGGGCACTGGCCGATGGTCTCCAGGCCGGAGGAGACCGCCGCCGCGCTGGCCGCGCTGGCGGGCTGAGGGAACCTCAACCGGAGGACGGGACACCGCGGCGCTCCGGGAAACCCTGGAAAGCGGGACGCCGCGGGACTTCTCGGGCTCCGGAAGGACCCAGGAAGGCGGGACGCCCGGAGGACCGGGCGGCACGGGGTGGCAGGACATTTGTCACGGTTGGTTCCGGATCGATGGATCTGCCCCGGATAACGCGCTCTCCGTAGCGTCGTCCGCATGACGAACGACGCGGTGTCCCTCAGGGACGTGACCAAATGTTTCGGGGCGGTGCGCGCCGTGGACGGCCTCAGCCTCGACATTCCCGCCGGGCAGACCGTCGCCCTGCTCGGCCCCAACGGCGCGGGGAAATCGACCACGATCGGGCTGCTGCTCGGGCTGCTGGCCCCCGGCTCCGGGACGGTACGCGTCTTCGGTGACTCCCCCGAGAGCGCGGTCCGGAGCGGGCGGCTGGCGGCGATGCCCCAGGAGGGCGGCCTCGTTCCCCGGACCACGGTCCGCGAGCTGGTCGGTTTCGTCTCCGGGACCTACCGCTCGCCGCTCCCGCTGGAGGAGGTGCTGGCGACCGCCGGGCTGGAAGGGCTGGCCGGCCGCAGGATGGAGCGGCTGTCGGGCGGCCAGGCGCAACGGGTCCGCTTCGCGCTGGCGCTGGCCGGGGACCCCGACCTGATGTTGCTGGACGAACCGACCGCGGCGCTGGACGTGCGGGCCAGGCGGGAGTTCTGGGAGAGCATGCGCGCCTTCGCCGCGCGCGGCAAGACGATCGTGTTCTCCACCCACTACCTGGAGGAGGCCGACGAGTACGCCGACCGGGTGGTGGTGATCGACCGGGGCCGGATCGCGGCCGACGGCACCAGCAGGGAGATCAAGCGCCTGGTCGCGCTGTCCACGGTCAGCGTCACCGCCCCCGGGGAGGCCGTCTCGCTGGAGCGCCTGCCCGGGGTCGTCTCGGCCGAGATCCGGGGTGGGCGGGCCCACCTGCGTACCCGCGACGCCGACGCCACCGTCGTGGCGCTGGCGGCGGCCGGAGCCGTACGGGACCTCGAAGTCGTCCCCGCCGCGCTCGAGGACGCCTTCATCGCGCTGACAGAGCTGACACCGGGATCGGCACCGGCACAGGCGCCCGGACCGACACCGGGGCCGGCACCAGGACAGGCACCGGGACAGGCACCGGGACAGGCACCGGGGATGGCGGAGGTGGAGGCGTGATGCTCGGCTACGTCCGCCTGGAGTTCACCAGGACCCTCCGCGACCCGGCATACGTGATCATGGGTTTCGCGATGCCCGTGACGATGTACCTCCTCTTCACCAACCTCGGCGTGACGGGCGACGACCGCGCCCTGGCCGCCCTCTACGTGATGGTCAACATGGCCGCCTTCGGCGCGATCGGCTCGGCCTTCAACAACGGCGGCGGCATCGCCGAGGACAGGTCGGCGGGCTGGCTGCGGCAGCTGCGGATCACTCCGCTGGCCCCGGTACGGGTGGTCGCGGGCAAGGCGGCCACCGGCATGCTCGTGGTACTGCCCGTGATCATCGGTGTGTCCCTGGCGGCGGCGCTGCTCAACGGGGTGCGGATGGAGCCCTGGCAGTGGATCTCGATCGTGCTCCTGCTCTGGGCGGGCTCGCTGCCCTTCACCCTGCTCGGCCTGGCCTTCGGCTACCTGTTCAGCGGCCAGACCGCCTCCGTGCTCAACATCGCGGCCAACATGTCGATGGCGATCATCGGGGGGCTGTGGCTGCCCGCCGAGGCCTTCCCCTCCTGGTTGCGGGCCGTCGCGGAGTGGACGCCGAGCTTCGGCTACGCCGACCTGTCGCGAAAGGTCGCCTTCGGGGAGGCGCCCCAGGTGGGCACGGCACTGATGCTGACCGGCTGGCTGGTCGTCTTCGGGATCCTGGCGGTGTACGGCTACCGCCGGTCCGGGCGCGTGGGGTGAGCCGCGTGATAGGAGTGGCCGGGTGAGCGGGAAGCCGGAAGGACCGCGAGAGGCGCGACAGGTGAGCCAGGAAGAACCCGGGCTGCCGGAGGAGGCGGCGGAGGTGGCGGCACCGGAGGTGACGGGGCGGAGAGGACCCGGCACGGTGAAACCGGCAGGTCCGGGGAGGGCCAGGCGGGGAGGTCCGGGAGAGCTCGCCTTCTACCCGTGGCTGCTGCTCGTCTACCCCCCGATCAGCGACCTCGTGGCGGGGCAGGTGCGGCCGGCGCCGCCCGCCGCGCTGGGGATCGCCGCCTTCGCCGTCCTGTACGTGCTGTGCATCCGGTTGTCCTTCCGCGACCGGCGGCGCGCGGCGGCCGTGGTGCTGGCCGGGCTGCTGCTGGTGGCCTTCCTGCTGCTGGCGGGGTTCGCGCACAACTGGTTCTACCTCGCGCCGCTGATGACCATCGCCTGCGGGGCCGTGCTGCGCGGGAGGTCCGTCTACCTCCTCCTCACGGCCCTGACGCTCGCACTGGTCGTGGTGATGTGGCGCGCGGGGGCGAGCTGGGCGAGCATCTCCCTGGCCACCTGGGGGACGGCCACCGGCGGCCTGGTGGTCAGCATCGTCCTGAAGCTGTTCTCCGTGATCGACGAGCTCCAGGAGACCCGCGAGGAGCTGGCCCGCGCCGCGGTGGCCGAGGAGCGGCTGCGGTTCTCCCGCGACCTGCACGACCTGCTCGGGCACACCCTGTCGGTGATGGTGGTCAAGGCCGAGGCCGTACGGCGGCTGGCCCCCCGCGACGGCGAGGCGGCGGCGCGGCAGGCCGCCGACATCGAGGCCGTCGGCAGGAAGGCGCTGACCGAGGTGCGGGCCGCGGTCACCGGTTACCGCGGCCGGGGGCTGGCCGCCGAGCTGGCCTCGGCGCGTACGGTCCTGGCCGACGCGGACATCGCCGCCACCGTCACCGTCACCGGGGAGCGACCGGCACCGGAGGCCGACGCCCTGCTGGGCTGGGCCGTGCGGGAGGGGGTGACCAACGTGGTCCGCCACAGCGCCGCCCGCACCTGCGAGATCACCCTGGAGGGAACGACGCTGGAGATCCGCGACGACGGCCGGGGGCGCGGCGGGAGCCACTTCGGCAACGGCCTGCGCGGCCTGTCCGAGCGGGTCGTCGCGCTCGGCGGGACCCTGGAGGCCCGCGACCGCGACGGTTTCCTGCTGAGGGTGACGCTCCCATGACCGCTCCTGACGCTCCCGTGATCAGAGTGCTGCTGGCGGAGGACCAGGGCATGATGCGCAGCGCGCTGGCCCTGCTCCTCGGCCTGGAGGACGACATCGAGGTCGTCGCCACGGTCACCCGGGGCGACGAGGTCGTGCCCGCCGCGCTCGCCGCGCGCCCCGACGTCGCCCTGCTGGACATCGAGATGCCGGGGAGCAGCGGCCTGGACGCCGCGGCCGAGCTGCGGGACCGGCTGCCGGGTTGCCGGGTGCTGATCCTGACCACGTTCGGCAGGCCCGGCTACCTGCGGCGGGCGATGGAGGCGGGCGCCGCGGGGTTCCTGGTCAAGGACGGCCCCGTGGAGGAGCTCGCCGCGGCGATCCGCCGGGCCCTGGCGGGCGAGAAGGTGATCGACCCCGCGCTGGCCGCCGCCGCGTTGAGCGCCGGTGCCAGCCCGCTGACCGACCGCGAGCGGGAGGTGCTGGCCGCGGCGGTCGACGGCGCGACGATCTCCGACATCTCCCGGCGGCTGCACCTGTCGGAGAGCACGGTGCGCAACTACCTGTCCGCCGCGATCGGCAAGACCGGCACCCGCAACCGCATCGAGGCCGCCCGCGCCGCCCGGCACAACGGCTGGCTCTGAGCCGCCGGGGCCGGGACGGGACGGGGTCAACGGGGTCAGAGGGCGGGCACCGGGGCCGGAACGGGGGCGGGGGCGGGTTCCGTGGCGTCCTCGGTGAGCCAGTCGCGCATCATCGCGTAGGTCTTCTCCGCGATCAGCTTCTGGCCCGCGGCGTTGGGGTGGAAGTAGTCCCACTTGCTGAGGTGGCCGACCGTGAACCGCTGCCTGAACACCTCGTTGCCGTCGAACCGGCAGGCGGGACCGTACGCCGCGCAGACCCTGGCGAGCGCGGCGTTGTAGGCGGCCACCCGGGCGCGTACGCGGTCGCGGCGCGCCCGGTCGGCCGCCGAGGTCGAGGTGGGCCGCGCCAGCATGGTGGGGCAGATCCGGCCCACCGCCCAGAACCCGCGCGCCACCGGGTTGCCCTTGCCGATCTGCCACAGCCGCTTGATGTCGGGGACGCTCGCCACGAACACCCGGCCGCCGGGCCGCCCGGCCCGGAACAGCGCCAGGGCCTCGGCCACCCGCCGCTCGTAGACGGCCACCGGGGTCATCAGCCGCTCCGCGGACACGCAGGCGTCCTGGGCGCCGATCAGCACCGTCACGTAGTCGGCGCGCCTGCCGACCGCGCGGGCCACCTGCCCGGCGAGGTCGGCGCTGGTGGAGCCGGGGACGGCGAGGTTCACGTTGTGCCCGGCGACGGCCGCGTTCAGGGCGCGCAGCCTGACGTACTGGCTCCGGACGCTCTGGTGGTCACCGGTGGACCATGAGCGGGAGGTGCAGGTGAGGTACCAGCCGCAGGCGTTGAATCCGGCGCTGATGGAGTCGCCGAGCGCGGCCATGATCACCGGCCGCCAGGGTTCCGCCGTCCGGGTGGCTCCGGCCGGGGCCGCCCAGGCGGTCGCGAGGGCGGCGAGCCCTGTGAATGCTGTCACAGTCGTGCGAAGCATGACACCTCCGCTGAGAGATCGCGTCTGCTTCGGATGTATCACCGCAGGCCAGGACAGTACGGCCCGTTGACCGAGTACCTTGGTTTTCTTGACACCGCGTGGCGGGTGTGCTGACGGGAGAACCGCCGTCGAACACGTTCAGTTTCCCGCATAGAGTGGCGGGGGTGAGTGTAGCGCTCGGATCAACCCGTCCTCTCGTGGTGACGACCACCCCCGTCGACGACCCCGGTGACCTGTTCGCACGACTGCCGGAGACCGCCCCCTACGCCTGGGTCAGGCACGGGGAGGGCCTGGTCGCCTGGGGTGAGGCCATCCGTCTGGCCGTGCCGCCCGGCCCCCGGCGTTTCGACTGGGCCCGTGACCGGCTCTCGGATCTCTTCGGCGAGGCGCACGTCGACGACGACGTGACGGTGCCCGGCTCGGGCCCCGTCGCCTTCGGCTCGTTCACCTTCGACCCGGAGGCCCCCGGCTCGGTCCTCGTCGTCCCCCAGACCATCCTCGCCCGCCGCGACGGCCGTGCCTGGCTGACCACCGTCGGCGAACGGCGGCTCGACGCGATCACCCCGCTCCGCACGCCGGGCAGGATCCGGTACGGCGACGGCAGCCTGACCGCGCCCGAGTGGGAGCACGCCGTGGCCAGGGCCGTCCGGCGGATCAGGTCGGGCCACCTGGAGAAGACCGTGCTGGCCCGCGACCTGACCGCCGTCGCGGAGCGGCCGATCGACGTCCGGCTGCTGCTGGCCCGCCTGGCCGAACGCTATCCGGAGTGCTACACCTTCTCCTGCGCGGGACTGGTCGGCGCCACCCCCGAGCTGCTGGTCCGGCGCACCGGGGAGACCATCGAGTCCCTGGTGCTGGCGGGCACGATCGCGCGGGGCGCCGACCAGGCCGACGACGTGGCGCGCGGCACGGCCCTGTTCACCTCGGAGAAGAACCGCCACGAGCACGCCTGCGCGGTCGCGTCGGTGCGCGAGGCGCTCGACCCGCTCTGCGCCGAGCTGAAGATCCCCGAGGAGCCCGAGCTCCTGGTGCTCTCCAACGTCCAGCACCTGGCCAGCCCGGTGAGCGGGCGCCTGTCGGACGGGGCCTCGGTCCTGGACGTGGTGGCGGCCATGCACCCGACCGCCGCCGTCGGCGGCACCCCCACCGAGGCGGCGCTCGGCGTCATCCGGGAGCTGGAGGGCATGGACCGGGCCGGGTACGCCGGGCCGGTCGGCTGGATCGACGCGCGTGGTGACGGGGAGTGGGGCATCGCGCTGCGCTGCGCCCAGATCGAGGGCTCCAGAGCCCGCCTGTTCGCCGGCTGCGGCATCATGGGCGACTCCGATCCCGCCTCCGAGCTCGCGGAGGCCCAGGCCAAGCTCCGCGTGATGCAGTACGCCCTGGAGGGCTGACGCCGGTCACCCCCCAGGCGTCTCCGGAGAGACCGGACACCTCTGCCGGGTGTTTTCCCGGAGGGACCGGTCACCCTTCCCGCGCGTCCCCGTCCCCGTCCCCGTCCCCGGGAGGGGTCAGCCTCCTGGTCGTCTCCGCCTCGTGGGCCAGGCGCCTGAGGGAGGTGAGGACGGCGTCGCCGACGGCGGTCCAGACGACGACCGCCTCGGCCATGCTGATCAGATCGGGCCGCTCCAGGAGGGCGTCGACCTCGACGGAGGCCAGCCGCCCGGTCGTCGCGGCGTACTCCCGCAGGAGAGGCAGGAAGTCGTCCTGCCCGAGGCGGTGGAGGGCCGCGAGAGCGTCGGCGAGGGTCCGCCTGGCCGGGTTGGAGGACTTGACGGCCCATCCCCGTTCGGCGATCAGCTCGTCCACCTGCCGTGCCGCCCACTCCCCTGCCTCGTCGTCCGCCGCGGGCTGCTCCCTGCGGGGGGTGAGGGCGTACTGCGCCTTGCCGAGGGTGTCGAGGTCGGTGCCCTGGGAATCCATCAGCCGCAGGACCTCGCGGGCGGCGGCGATGGAGAGCCCGCCGACCTCGACCAGCGCCCGGACGAGCTTGATCCGCCTGAGGTGCTCCCCGTCGTACCGCGCCTGGTTGGGACCGGTCCGCTCTCCCTGGGAGACGAGTCCCTCGCGCATGTAGAACTTGATCGTGGGGACCGGGATCCCGCTCCGCCTGCTCAGCTCTCCGATCCGCATGATCCTCCTCTCTCCGCTCCCTATGAGTACCACCACTCGCCGCTTCCGGTGACGGCCGGTGACCGGAGCTCCGCAGGGCCGCGGTCCCACCCGGCCGGGAACGCGGTCCGGGCGTCCACTTGCCGACGCTTCGCCATTCATGGATAGTTTCACTATCGATAGTAGTGCTTACCACTATCCATAAAAAGGAGTGCGATGTTCGCGGCTCTTGGTAGATTCGCCGTCCGGCGCCGGCTGTGGATCGTCGCCGGCACCCTGCTGTTCGCGACGCTGGCCGGAGTGTGGGGCACCGGCGTGTTCGGCAGGCTCGGGGACGGCGCGGGATTCGACGACCCCGCCGGCGAGTCGGTCGCGGCCGACGCGCTCCTGGCGGGCCCCCTCGGCCGCCACGCCGACGACGTCGTGGTCCTCTATCGCAGCGAGACACTCACCGTCGACGACCCCGCCTTCGCCGAGCCCGTCAAGAAGGCCCTGGCCTCCGTGCCGCGCGCCGGCGTGACCAGGCTGGACTCCTACTGGTCGACCGGCTCGGCCGGGTTCGTCTCCGGTGACAGGCGGGCGACCTACGTGAGCGTCCAGTTCGACTCCGGCGACGACCAGGTCAGGGTCCTGCGGCTGCGCGCGATCCAGAAGGACTTCGAGGTCCCGGGGCTCACGGTGCGCTTCGGCGGGGTGACCTCGATGACCGACCAGGTCAACCGCGAGACCATGCGGGACCTCCTGGTCGCGGAGGCGCTGTCGGTGCCGCTGCTGCTGGTCCTGCTGGTCGTCGTCTTCCGCAGCCTGCTCGCCGCGACCCTGCCGCTGCTCGTCGGTTTCAGCGCGGTCCTCGGCTCCCTCGCGCTGTTGCGCCTGGTGACCCTTCTCGTCGACCTCTCCACCTTCGCCATCCAGGTGGTCACCATCCTGGGCCTGGGCCTCGCGATCGACTACGCGCTGCTCGTGGTCGGCCGCTACCGCGAGGAACTGCGGCACGGGTACGGGGTGGACGAGGCGATCGAGCGGACCATGGGCACGGCGGGCCGGACGATCGCCTTCTCCGGCCTGGCCGTCGCCCTGTCGTTCGGCGGGCTGGCGCTCTTCCCGTCCCGGTTCCTGCGGTCGATGGGCTACGCGGGGGCCGGTGTCACCCTCATGGCGGTGCTCGCCTCGCTGACCGTGCTGCCCGCCGTACTGCGGTACGCGGGCCGGCGGCTGCGAGCGCGCGCGCCCCGGCGGCCCCGCACCGGCGACCGCTGGTACCGCGTGGCCCACGGGGTCATGCGGCGGCCCCGGCTCGTCACGGCGGTGGTGGTGTCGGCGTTGCTCGGCCTCGGGCTGCCGTTCCTGGGGGTCAACTGGGCCCGCCCGGCCGAGTGGGTGCTGCCCGCGGGCGCCGACGCGCGAGTGGTGACCCAGGAGCTCGCGGCGGGTTTTCCCGCCGACCCCACCAGGAGGATGACCGCGGTGGTGCGGGGAGGTCCCGCCACCGACGGCTACGTGCGGGAGCTCGGCGAGGTCCCCCACGTCGACGACGCCACGGTCACCGGCACCCACGGCGACCTCACGCGGGTGACCCTGGGCTACTCGGTCGACCCGATGTCCCGCGAGGCCCGCACCATGGTCGAGGACCTGCGCGCGATCCCGCCGCCTCCCGGCACGACGGCCCTGCTGACCGGGATGCCCGCCTCCCGGGTCGACATCGTCGACATGGTGGTCACCCGGCTGCCGTGGATGGCCCTGTACGTCACGGCGGTCTCGTTCCTCGTGCTGTTCGTGGCGTTCGGGTCGGTGGTCCTGCCCCTGAAGTCGGTGCTGCTGAACCTGCTGTCGCTCTCGGCGTCGTTCGGCGCGATCAAATTGATCTTCCAGGACGGCTGGCTGAGCGGGATCCTCGGCTTCGTCCCGGTCGGCGCGATCGACGTGAACTTCCCGGTGCTCATCGTGGCCATCGCCTTCGGGCTGGCCATGGACTACGAGGTGTTCCTGCTCTCCCGGATCCGCGAGGAGTGGGTCAGGACCGGCGACCCCGTCGAGTCGACGGCCGTCGGGCTCCAGCGCACCGCCGGGATCATCACGAGCGCCGCCCTGTTGCTCTGCGTCGTGGTCGGCGGTTTCGCGGCGTCCGGCATCACCTTCATGAAAATGGCCGGTGTCGGCCTGGTGATCGCCGTGGTGGTGGACGTGACGATCGTGCGGATCCTACTGCTGCCGGCCGGCATGCGGCTGCTGGGCAGGTGGGCCTGGTGGGCGCCCGCACCGCTGGCCCGCCTCTGGGAGAGATCGGGTGGTCATGACGGCTGACCTGCCGCCGGGGGCGCCGGGGGCGCCGAGGTTGCCGGGGCGCCGCGTCCGGGCGATTCCCGCCCGGCCTGGTGACCACCCGTCTAATGGGCGTACCCTCACAAGGGCAATACATCGGACATTTCCGGCAAGAAACCGATATTTTCCCAAGATCGGCGTCCTCTCGTCGCCGCACGGCCGGCCAACTCGTCAGGGAGAGGAAAACATGGCACTACTGACCACCACCCGCCTCACGGTGCGTGACTGGAGTCCCGACGACGCCGCTGAGGCCCTCCACATCTACGGCGTCCCCGAGGTCACCCGGTGGCTGTCCCCGACGATGACGGAACTCGAGGGCGAGCAGGCGATGCGCGCCACGCTGGAGTCCTGGACCCGCAGCCGCAGCGCCCTCACGCCCCCGCTGGGCCGCTGGGCGATCGTCCGCAACTCCGATCAGCGGGTCGTCGGCGGCCTCTCCCTGAGGTACCTGCCGCCCGACGAGGAGGACATCGAGATCGGCTGGCAGCTCGCTCCCGACGCCTGGGGGAAGGGCTACGCCACCGAGGCCGGCCGCGCCCTGGCCGAGTGGGCGTTCTCCATCGGCGCCCACGAGCTCGTCGCGGTCGTCCGGGTGAACAACGACCGCGGTGCGGGAACGGCCAAGCGCATCGGCATGCAGTGGGTCGGGGAGACGGACAAGTACTACGAGACGCGCCTCAACGTCTACCGGCTCTGGCCCAGCGACCTCTCCCCCGCCGACAAGGACCCGCTCCGGCCCTGAGAGGCACCGGCCGGCCCGCCGTCTCGTACGCGACGGCGGGCCGGCCTCACCCGTCCTGCTCGCCGGCCCGTTGGACGTGCTTCCGCACGCGGAGGTTAGGGCGATCGTCGAAGCCGGCCGCGCCCGGCGCCACCGCTCTAGGTCGCCGGGTGGTCGCCGGTCCGCGACGGGTCGGCGGCCGGGGAGCGGCGACGGCCTGGCGGCGCATCGTCGTCCAGGACCGGTGCCGGCAGATATTCGGCGTGTCCGCTCCGGCGCGCCCGGAGAGCGGCTGTGAGCCGAGGTGCGGCGGCACGGTCCACCATCGTGAGGCCGTCCTCGACCGAGACGAACCTGTACTCGTCGAGCTCGTCGCGCTGCAGGCTGATTCGATCCTCGTCGAGGACTCCGCAGTCGAACAAGAAGTACATGAGCGGGCGGGGCCGATCGTCTCGGGCCGGAACCCAGTCGACGACCAGCAACGAGCCCACCCTGAGATTCACTCCCAGCTCTTCGCGGATCTCGCGGGCGCACCCTTCGTGGGGAAACTCGCCGGCGTCGAGCGCCCCACCGGGAAAGAGCCAGAACGGCCGGTAATTGGGCTTGACCAGAAGGATCCGGTCCGCCGCGTTGGTGATCAATCCCCCCGTCGCGGCATACGCCGTCGACAACGAGGCGTACCAAACCTCAGGTGAAACCCATTCCCTGCCAGCCATGTCCTGCCCCTGACCTCTGGCTCCCGCCGCATCGGGGGGCGGCGGGAGCGGGTGATCGACCGGAAGTCGAGGATCTGTCCGGCGGCCGGGAACCGGAAGCGGAATCCGGCCTCAGGTCCGGCGGCCGGGAACCGGAAGCGGAATCCGGCCTCAGGTCCGGTGGAGGACCACGGGACTCAGGCGGTCGCCCAGGTCGTGTCACTCCTCGCCGGAGAACCGCCCCCAGGCGGACTGGCGGGTGACCCCGAGCGCCTCACCGATCTTGACCCAGGTGACGCCGCGCCGGCGCAGTTCGTGCACCCACGAGCGCAGATCGGCCTCGGCCTGGTCGATGTGCGCGGCGACGCGCGGAATGTGGCTAAGCATCTCCCCGTCCGTCAACGACTCCCAGGTGGGCACGCGCGGCCTTGCCGGGCTGCCGAGGCTCCCCTCGATGATCGACGCGGAAAGAGCCACGCATTCGTTGCAGATGTACACGCCGGCGCCGGCGACCAGCTTGTCCACCTCGGTGTCCGGCTTGCTGCAGAAGGAGCACCGAGCGAGCTCGGCCAGGGTGTCGGACAGTGTCACAGCGCCTCCTACGTGTCAGGATCTCCCTGACAGCCTAGGAAAGCAGGGAGTCCCTGACAAGTGGTACGCGCGTCGCGCCCTCTTTCGTACTTCCAGGCATCCTTCGGCAGCTCGAACTCGTCACTGTGCGGCAGGCAGTCCACGTCCTGCGTGGACTGGCCGAATCCCCAGTCATCGGCCGAGTCGTACGGCGTGCCGCTACCCTCGCCCGCGTACATCTCCCTGCCCGCTGTCACGACCAGCGTTCCTGAACGGCATGCGGCCGCCATGATCACCGACTGCGAAAGGAGCCCTGACGAGTAGTGGTCCCGGTTTCCGCTCAGTTCCCATCCCCGGGGAAGTGTCAAGCGGATCCCGATAAAACCGACCCGTCGGGCACCGTACGTGGAACAGCCGGTCGGCGCGTCCATGCGGGTTCCCGGCACCTCGTCAGGGCGGGGTACGGATGAGAGCAGGCGGGTTGAGGGTTCTAGTCTGGGGAGATGGCATTCATTCCACGCCACACGTCGGCCGCGACGGCACTCGCCCTACTCGGCGTGACCGGCATCGCCGCGGTGACGGTCGCGGCGGCCCCGCCGGTGCCCGTCGCTCCGGGCACACCACAGGCATCCCCGCCGGTGACCCCTGCCCCGGGCACGTCACAGGCGTTCACCGCCACGGTGACGCCGGTGTCCCCGGGCCAGCTCCGCCATTCCTGGCGTCGGGGATGCCCGGTGGGACCCGACGACCTCAGAATGATCACTATGACCCACTGGGGCTTCGACGGCAGACCCCACACGGGAAAGATGGTGATCAACAAATCGGTGGCCGGCCAGGTCGTCTCGGTCTTCAGGAAGCTGTACGGTCAGCGCTTTCCCATCCGGCGGATGCAGCCGGTGGAGGCCTACAAGGGCAGCGACGACGCCTCCATGGCGGCGGACAACACCTCGGCCTTCAACTGCCGTCGCGTCGGGACCAGCGGCACCTGGTCGCAGCACGCCTACGGCCTGGCGATCGACGTCAACACCCGGGAGAACCCCTACATCCATCCTTATCCGGGCGGCACCGTCGATCCCCCGAACGCGAAGGACTACGTCCGGCGGCCCCTGGATCGGCCAGGGGTCATCAACCCCGGTGACGACGTGGTTCGCGCGTTCGAGAAGATCGGCTGGGTCTGGGGCGGATCATGGTCGTCCTCGAAGGACTACCAGCACTTCTCCCAGAACGGACGATGACGCCTTCGCGCTGAGATCTCCCGGTGCCGTGCCACGGCGGGAGCCGCCGGCGGCCGTCTCGGCGGCATGGGACCGCCGGCCGGTGAGCCCTGGCCGGACATGAGCGGAGGCCGGACCTCAGGGGCAGGACGTCCGACGCGAGCCAGGAATCTACCATGAGCAAGGCTCTGACCTGGCCCTTAGCCATACCGAGCACGCCGCTCACCTGGTTAACCTGCACGTATGGACAACGTTGACCGGAGAGCGCCCGCGGACTTGGGAACGGCCTCCCTCGTGAGCGCCGCTCTGCTCGCACTCGTCATGGCTTTCGGCGGGTTTTTCGGTGCCCGTGCCGCCTCCGCCTCCACGTCCGCCGCCCTGCCACCCCCGTCGCCGGGACGGCAGCTCATCACCGTGACGGCCGACGCCTACCAGAGGAGCACTGCCACGCTGGTCGCCTACACCGCGAAGAACGGCCGCTGGGTGAAGGCGTACGGGCCGTGGACGGCGAACGTCGGGGAGAGCGGCATCGCCCCGCCGGGCCAGAAGCGGGAGGGCGACGGGCGCACCCCGTCCGGCACGTACGGGTTCGACTTCATGTTCGGGGTCAACCCTGATCCCGGGGTGAAGTTCCCGTACCGGCAGGCGTTCTCCCACGACAAGTGGAACGACGATTCCGCCAGTCCCCTCTACAACACATGGGTGGACGCCCGCCACGCCGATCCGGGGACCACTCCCGAGGACATGATGAACCCCCCTGCCTACGACTACGGCGCCGTGATCGCCTACAACACCGGGAACCGCACACCCCACCTGGGTAGCGCGATCTTCCTCCACGTCAGCAACGGCGGGCCCACCAGTGGCTGCGTCAGTCTGCCGGTCGACAAACTGCTGCGGCTGCTGCGCTGGATGGACCCGAAGCACTCCCCGCAGATAGACATCAGGGTCGCCTGACCGAGGAGCGACGGCCCGTACGAGCGCCGCGTCGACGATGCCACCGATCTTCCAGGGGCACTCGCCGACGTCGCGGAGCGCTTTGGAACGCACCTTGAGCCGGGCGTTCGCACGTTCGGCGGGGGTCCGAGCGCACCGTGGACCTTGTCGTGGCGGTGGGGAACCCGAGGTCGCCGGGCATCGCGGGCCGTGCCGCCCCGCCGGAGGTCGGAACTCGAGCTCAGGAGCCGAGATAGCGCAGCACCGCCAGGACCCGGCGGCTGTAGCCGGTGACGTGCAGCAGGCCGAGCTTGTCGAAGATCGCGTTGACGTGTTTCTCGACGGCGCTCTGGGAGACGTGCAGCCGCTCGGCGGTGGAGGCGTTGGTCAGGCCCTGCGCCATGTGGTCGAGCACCTCGCGCTCGCGGGAGGTGAGGCGGCTCAGCGGGTCGGCGTGGGTGGTCCTGGCCAGCAGCTGCCGTACCACCTCCGGATCGAAGGCCGCTCCCCCGGCGCCGACGCGGTCGAGCGCGTCGAGGAAGTCGGCGACCTGGGCCACCCTGTCCTTGAGGAGGTAACCGACCCCGTCCACGTCACCGGTCATCAGCTCGGTGGCGTAGCGCTTCTCGACGTACTGCGACAGGACCAGCACGCGCGTCCCCGGGTGGCGGCGGCGGATCTCCAGCACCGCCCGCAGCCCCTCGTCGGTGTGGGTCGGCGGCATCCGCACGTCGGCGACCACGACGTCGGGCCGGTGCTCGGCGACCGCGGCGACGAGCGCCTCGCCGTCGCCGACCGCGGCCGGCACCTCGTGGCCCTCCTCCAGCAGCAGCCGGACCAGCCCCTCGCGCAGCAGGGTCGAGTCCTCGGCCAGGATCACCCGCACGGAAGCTCCGCGGTGATCACGGTGGGCCCGCCGGGCGGGCTGTCGACATGGAAGCGGCCGTCCAGCGCGGCCACCCGCCGGGCCAGCCCCGACAGCCCGCCGCCCGCCGCGCTCGCCCCGCCCACGCCGTCGTCCTGTATCCGCACGACGACCATTGTGTCGCGTTCGCGAACCTCGACGGTGATCACGGTGGCGCGGGCGTGCTTGGCCGCGTTGGTCACCGCCTCGCTGACCACGAAGTACGACGCCGTCTCCACCGCCATCGGCGGTCGCGCGGACAGCTCGCAGACGACCTTGACCGGGACGCCGGAGCGCTCGGCCACCCCGGCCAGCGCGTTGGCGAGCCCGAGGGTGTCCAGTCCCGACGGGTAGACCCGCCAGGCCACCTCGCGGAGCTCGGCCAGCGCCTGCTGCGCCTCCTCGTGCGCCTGCCCGAGCAGTTCGGAGCGTCCTCTGCGCGCCCGTCCGACCAGCATGGACAGCGCCACCAGCCGTTGCTGCAGCCCGTCGTGCAGGTCCCGCTCGATCCTGCGCCGCTCGGAGTCGACGGCCGCCAGCGCGCCCGCGCGGCTCTCGGCCAGCTCGGCGATGCGGCGCCGCAGCGCCTCGGTGGGGTCGGGCCCGAGCGTGCGCACGGCCAGCCGCCGCTCCAGCGCGTACACCCCCACCAGGCCCGACAGGTCCAGAAACAGCAGGACGACGCCCCCCAGGAGGATGTAGGCGAGCAGCGGCACACTCGGCGTCATGCCGTCGAAGGGCAGGCCCCTCCCCCAGGACCAGGCGAGGGCGAGGGCCGTCCAGGCGCCGCAGACGAGCAGCACGACCACCAGGCCGCCGAGCACGCCCACCGGCACCCTGGCCGCCAGGTAGCGCAGCTCCTGCCCGTCCGGGCGATCCGCGTCGAGTTCGAGGGCGGCGGGGTCGAGACGCAGGCGCCGGGCTTCGAGCACGGCCAGCCGCCGGGCCGCCTCCCGCACGGCCGGGCGACCGGCGAACGGCAGCGCGAGCGGCAGGAACACCGCGCCGAGCAGGGCGGTGACCGTCCCGAGGACCACCGCCCACAGCAGCCGCAGCCCCTCGGCGGCGGGCGCGCGCCGCCTCCCGTGCCGCTCGACCGGCCCGGCGCCCGCGAACACCGGGACGGCCGGGGGCACCGGCGCGATCACCGGCCCCGGCGCCCCGCGGCCTTCCATCGGTCCAACCGGCCCATCTGACATGTTCCAGAGGCTACAAACGATCGGGACGTGACCGGAATGAGGTACGTGGCCGTTTCGGAGCTGCGGAAAACCACACCCCGCCGGAAGCCGCGGGCACGCACGGGCACGGGTCTCAGCCCACCGGCGGGAGCAGGGTGCCGAGTGCGGCGGCACCGTCGAGGAGGGCCCTCGACCGGGCGTCGACGCTCGCGTCCCTGGCGGCCAGCGTGGCCATCACCTCGTCCCAGCGGCGGGAGCCTCGCAGCTCCGGCATCAGAGCCCGGAGCGAGGCGACGCGATGGCCGGCCATGCGCAACTGGTGGACGATCCGCGCGTCCCGGACGTCGTCCGGGAAGTATCGTCGCGGCCCTCCAGGGGAGGTTCGCCGGGGCACGACGAGGCCTTCCGCGTCCCAGTGCCGCAACGTCGAGGGGCGCACGCCGAGCGCGCCGGCGAGCTCGGAGACGCCCATCACGTCCGAGGGGCGTACGTCGCCGATCGACTCCCCGGAGATCGTCGCGGCGGCCTCCCGGGCCAGCGCGAGTTCCCGCCGCTCGGTGTCGAGCCGGGCGTGTGCCGCGTCGAGCAGGGCGAGCAGGTCCGAGGCGGGATACGCGTGCGCCGCGCGCATGATCCTCTTGGCTTCGACCGGTCCCGCGCCGTCCGCGAGGGCCCGATAGGCCACCGCGGAACGCAGATGCGCCTCGCCGTAGATCCGGTACCCCGTGCCGGTGCGCGTCGCCGGAGGCAGCACCCCGTCGCGCTCGAGATTGCGCACCTGCTGGACGGAGCACCCGGCATGCCGCGCGACATCGATCGTCCGCATATTTCCTGATTTGCGACTTTTCACCCGTCCACCTCGACATGTTCGGGGCAAAGTCTCCACAAGCACGTGAATGACACGCTACAACACATGAGTATCGACGAGATCATCGAATTCCTCGCCGGCCTCGACGGGATCCTGATCCTCCGGCCGGCCCCCGGCGACGGTTCACCCGAGATCAGCTGGGGCGACACGTTCTTCTACTACGCGCCCGACGGCGAGGTCCCGAAGGCGACCCAGCCCTTCGCGACGATCGTGACGAAGGACTACCCGGGCGACGAGCTGTCACGGCTGGACCGTCCCGGCGTCTTCCGCCTGAACGTCTTCGCCGGGAAGGACGCCTTCGCCGGCTGGACGGGCCGGCAGCCGCGCGACGCGGCCCCGGGCGAGGCCGACCCGGGCGAGGCCGACTCCGTGATGGCGCACCCCGTGTACGGCACGCTGGGCTGGCTGGCCGTGGTGAACCCGGGGCCGCGGACGGAAACGGCGGTCCGGGAGCTGCTCCGCACGGCCCACGACCTGGCCCGCTCCCGCCACCGGCGGCGCGCCGGATCGGCGTCACCCTGATCCGGGGACGGCCGGAACACGCCGGTGGCGAAGGCGGGCACGGGACGAGGTTCCCGGCCCGCCGCGCGGCCGGCAACGATCACCTCGTCCCGGTCTGGCGCTCGGCGACCAGCCGGAAGACGCGCTTGAACTCCGCGTACTCCTCCTCGCCGACCGCCCGCGCGTGCTCGGCCTCCATCTCCACGAGGACGGCGTCCGACTTCACCATGTGATCGAGGCCCAGTTCGGTGGGCACGACGAGCTTGGCCCTGCGGTCGGCGGGATCCGGCCGCCGCTCCACGTACCCGAGCGCCACCAGCTCGTCCACCAGGTTGCCGATCACCTGCTTGTGCTGGCCCGACTGCGCGGCCAGGTCGGAGGCCCGGCTGCCCTCCACGTCCAGGTAGGCCAGCACGGCCCCGTGCCGCGGCCTGACCTGCGCGTGCCCCATCTCCGCCAGCCGGGAGAACAGCTCTTTCTGCAGGCTGAACAGCGTCCGGCCGGCCAGGATCCCCAGGTCGGGCAGCTCCCGCTTGCGCTCGCTTCTGGACACCGCACGCCTCCAATTTGGTCATAAATTTTGACTGTCACCAATTCTGACCATATCGTCACGGTGTGACGACGACAGTGGAAATCACCAGGTTCCGCGTTTCTCCGGAGCGCGCGGCGGACCTCCTGGCCGCCCGTGGCGGGATGATCACGGACTTCCAGGCCGACCGGGACGGGTTCCTGGGCGCCAGGCTCGTCCAGCTGCCCGGCGGCGAATGGCTGGACATCGTGGAGTGGCGCTCACCGGCCGACTTCGCGGCCTCCCGCGCCAAGGGCGGCAACCTGCCGGGAATCCAGGCCTTCTTCGCCCTGATCGACGAACTCGTCTCCTCGGAAGAGGGGACATCGCGATGACCATCCTGATCACCGGCGCCGACGGATCACCTGCCGGCCGCCGAGCCCGGACGACGCCCGTCCCCTGCCGCTGAAGGCCGGGAGGCAGGAGCGGGACGCGGAGGTCACCAAGACCTGCGACGCGGACCGGGCCTGCTGCACCACGCCCGCGCACACCGCCGTGACGGGCCGTCCGGGCAGGACGTTCGCCCGGTTCGCCCGCGACTACGCCGACCAGATCGGCGGGTGAGGCCGCGCCGCCGGACCGGGCTTCCGGGGGGCGTGTCACGAACGGGAAAGGGCCCGCCGGGGCAGGAGGGGGAACGGCCGGGGAAGGAGACCCCTGCGCGAACCCCGCCGCTATCCGGCAGGCCCTTCGGCGCGTCCACGGCTACGCGTGGTGCCTGCCCTTGCGCCGGTCGGACAGCCTCACCACGATGAAGACCACCACGGCGAGGATCACGATGCCCAGCACCGCCTTCGACACCACCCCCATGTAGCGCTCGACCAGATCCCACTGCTCACCGAGCAGATACCCCGCCATCACGAAGGCCGTGTTCCAGATGAGGCTGCCCAGGGTGGTGAGGAGGGTGAAGATCAGGATCGGCATGCGCTCGACCCCCGCGGGGATCGAGATGAGGCTGCGGAAGATGGGGATCATCCGGCCGAAGAAGACGGTCTTCCTGCCGTGCCTGGCGAACCACGCCTCGGTCTTCTCGATGTCGGAGACGCTGACCAGCGGCAGCTTGGAGGCGATGAACACCACGCGCTCCCGGCCCAGCAGGGCCCCGACCGCGTACAGCGCCAGCGCGCCGACCACCGATCCCAGGGTCGTCCAGAGCACGGCGTCGAACAGTCCCATGTCCCCCTTGCTCGCGGTGAACCCGGCCAGCGGCAGGATCACCTCGCTGGGCAGGGGCGGGAACAGGTTCTCGAGTGCGATCGCCAGCCCCGCCCCGGGCGCACCCAGGGTTTCCATAAGGTTGATCGCCCATCCGGCGATCCCGTCGACATTCGGTGAACTCATAGGGACAAGGCTACGGAGAGCCGCGTACGGTGTGGATGCGGAACGCTCCCCATCTCGCCTGGTACGCGCCGCACAGCACGGCTGCGGAAAACCGCAGCCGCCCGCGGCGCGTCCGTGACGGCCGGGTGTTCTCCGAGATTCCCGCACGTCAGCGAGGTATCGGACGGTCGGGACGGGGATGGCGGTGCCGCCCGCCGAGCCCGTCACGGCCCCGGGACGGGCGGCCGGGGCCGCCGATCGGCGCCCTCGCCCCGCGCCGAGTGTGACCCATCCCACATTCGCCGCCCCCGGGGCCGGCGCGTATCCGGGGTCCTTCCGGGGAAGGATCTCCGGTTCAGGCCCGAACCCGGCGAGAGCCCGGCCCGAACCCGGCGCGGATCAGACAGGAACCCGGCGAGAGCCCGGCCCGGGTCAGGCGCGGGTCAGGCGAGAGGCCGGCCCGGGTCAGGCGCCCCTGAGGTGGATCGCCTCGCCCGGCTCGATCCCGGCGCGTCCGGCGGTCAGCGTGGCGACCCAGCCGGGGAAGGCGGGCAGGTCCCGCTCGCGCACCGCGACGCGGAAGCCGACCTCCTCGCCGTAGACGACCCCCCTGACCTCGTACGGCGAGGCGCGCAGGTCGTTCTCCAGCCGCCCGGCCCTGACGTGGTCCACGGTCACGGTCATCATCCTGGCGGGCACCATCTCGACCAGCGTCGTGAGGTCCAGCGTCTTGCCGACCGACGAGCCGTACGCCCGGACCAGTCCCCCGGCGCCGAGCTTCACCCCGCCGAAGTAGCGGGTGACCACCGCCACCGCGTCGGCGACGCCCCGGCGCAGCAGGGTCTCCAGCATCGGGGTCCCGGCGGTGCCGCCGGGCTCGCCGTCGTCGTCGGCCCGCTGGACCAGGCGGCCGCCGCCGATCACGTACGCCGAGCAGTTGTGCGTGGCGTCGCCGTACAGCCGCCTGCGCGCGCCGACGAACTCCCTCGCCTCCTCCTCCGAGGAGGCCGGGCCGACCGCGCACAGGAACCGGGAGCGCTTGATCTCGATCTCGTGTTCCGTGGTGTCCTGCGGAGTCAGGTACGGGTCGGGCACCCGGCAAGGCTATCCACCCGCCGGCCGCCCCCGGACAGGGCGGTCAGCGGGCCGCCTGGAAGGCGCGGCCCGCGCGGGTGACGGTCCCGTCGTGGCGGAACAGCCCGCTGTTGGGCTCGGTGTCGGAGGAGGGCAGGCCGAACCAGGCGTAGCGCCGCACGTACGGCAGGGAGGCGAGCATCCTGGTGGAGGCGGTGACGAACGCGGCCTGCTGGGCGTCACTGGCGTAGCGGGTGCCGTTCGAGAAGTCGATGAGGGCGTACTCGGTGAGCCAGATCGGCTTGCGGTAGCGCTTGTACACGGCCTGGACGTACGACTTGAGCTGGTTCACCGCGGGCTGGGTGCGGAAGTCCGCCCCGTACCAGTGCAGCGCGATGAAGTCGACGCGGTAGTCCCGCTCCTTCGCACCGGTCATGAAGCGGTCCAGCCAGCCGCCCGGGGTGTCGGCGCCGAACGCGACGGAGGGGCTGCTGAGCACGCGGCCCGCGGACATGAGTTTCGGCCAGAGCGACAGCGCCTCCTCCACGGTCATGTTGGCCTGCTGGGGCAGGTCGGGCTCGTTGAAGGCGAGCAGGTAGGGTCCGGCGCTCTTCGCCTGGGCGAGGTTCTCCGGGGTGACGCTGCCCTTTCCCCAGATCATCGGGACGAACCCGTCGGCCCTGGGGCCGGTGACCCCCTCGCGGCGCGTGGACCAGGTGTAGTACCAGCTCGCGCCGGACTTCGCGAAGGCCGTACTGAGGCCGGGCATCTTCCACACGCCCACGCCCTTCCTGGGGGAGCTCGCGACGGAGGCGGGCGGCGGCGTCCGGGCCGGCGTGGGGGTGGGCGTGCGGGAGGCCCTGCTGCGGCCGGGGGTGGGAGACGGGGAGGGCTCGGGCGTGGCGCTCGCCGACTGAGGCGACGGCAGGGGCGGCGGCGAGGCCGTCCGCGTGGGTACGGCCAGCGGCGGGGCGGGCTCGGGGGCGGGCGCCGTGAGCTGCCCGAAGATCAGGACGCCCGTGACGACGACGGCCGCCGCGCCGCCGATCGTGATCGGGGCCGGGGGCAGCGAGGCCAGCAGGCCCGGCCGCGTCGTCTCCAGGGCGTGCGCGCCGTGGGACGCCCCCCAGGTCGTGGCGTGCGCCACCGCCTCGACGGCGGGAGGAACGGCCTGGAGGTGGTGCAGGGCGAAGCCGACGGGCAGGGGCAGCAGCGGCAGCCCGCTGAGCAGGCGGTCGATGGGCAGCAGGCCCGCCGTGCGCCCCTGGCAGACGGCGCAGTCACGGATGTGCCGGGCGAAGCGCTTGCGCCACAGCGGGCTGGGGGTGCCGTTCCAGTTCGTGGTGAGGGCCGGCAACTCGGGGCACCCGGACTCGGCGCGCAGCGCCCGCACGATGGTGCGCGCCGTCTGGACCTGCTCCTTCATCCGCTGGACGCGTACGGCGGCGTGGCGCCCCGACAGGCCGAGGGCTCCGGCGAGGTCGGCGCGGTCGAGCTCGCCGGTCTCCTCCAGCCACCACAGGGCGAGGAGCGCCTGGTCGTCGCCGTCCAGCCAGCGGGTGGCCTCGGCGACCTCGCGGCGCTGGTCGGTGAGGCCGAGCCGCAGGATGGTCACGGCGGCGAAGTCGGAGGCGGGATCGGGCATCTCCTCGGCGGTGTCGAGGTCGGCCCTGCGGTGCTGGGTGGTCCTGCGGTCCTGCTCGTGGTCGCGCACCTGGCGAACGGCGATGGCCACCAGCCAGGACCGGTACGCCTGCGGGTCCCGCAGGTCGGGCAGGGCACGGACGACCCGGAGAAACGTCTCCTGGACCACGTCGTCGACGTCGGTGTGGCCGTTCAGCGCCCGGCCGACGATGTTGTAGACGAGCGGGAGGGAATCGGCCACCAGGGCGTCCAGCGCCTGCTGGTCTCCGTCGCGCGCGGCGGCCACCATCGCCGAGTCGGGTCCGCCCCTACCGGTTCCGAGCATCGCACTCCGCTTCCTGTCGCCGTCCACGGTTCGTCGTCCCCGCGCAACGCCGGGCGCGGGGCAGGGACGATTCTCTCCATAACTCCCAATAGCGGAAGACCGATGAGCCCCCGTCATGGAGACCGGCGGCAGGTCAGACGGACAACGAAAATTTTTCTCCGGTCTTTTTTTAAGTTTGTGTTGTCGCCCGGCCCGACGCCGGTCTCCTGTGCAGGAGCAGAACACGCCCGGCGCCGGCCGGGACGCCGTCGAGCATCACGTCCATCAGACCTCGATCCCCCTAAGGACCTCATCCACATGAGTGAGACCGTTCCGGGCACCACGGCCCCGGGTCGCAGATCGGGCGCAGAAGCCACATGTCCTACCCGGTGAACGGCGCCTGCCCGGCCTCGCACCCGGTGATCGTGCCCAAGCTGCGCCAGGTGCTGCGCTACCCGGTCAGCGGCGACCCGGCCAGGTTGCGGCTCTCGTCGGGCCCCGGCTACACCATGCACGCCGACTTCTTCAACGCCTGGCCCGAGGCCGAGATGGAACGCCGCGTGCGTGACTGCATCCGTCCGATCGTCAAGTGCGGCGCCGACGGCACCCCCTGAGACGGCAGGTGACCGTCTTCGGGCGGAAGCGTACCGTCTGACCTGAACGGGGCGAGGCCCGGCATACCGGGCCTCGCCTCACCATGGGAACGGCGAGCGAAGGAGCGGCATGAAGGCGTCCACGATCGGTGCGTCAGTACTCGTCGTGCTCACCGTCCTGCTGGTCTCGCGATGTGTCGCCGCCGAGCCCCCGACCCATTCGGCCGCGAATCACCCGCCGTCGCGAAGTGCTCCCGCCGCGCTTCCCACACCGACCGGAAGCGCGTCGGGCTCCTTCAACGGCACCGACATCGCATGGCTGCAACTGATGATCCCGATGACCGAGCAGGCGGTGCGGCTGCTGGAGCTCGCCCCCGGCAGGGCCTCCGATCCGAGGCTCAAGCGGTTCGCCGAGGAGCACGTCGCCGACCGCCGTACGACACTCCGGAAACTGCGCGACCTGCTGCGGCGGTCCGGGGTGCCGGAGAGCGACGAACACGAGGGGCATGACATCCCGGGCATGGTGATTCCCGACGACTTCGCGGCCCTGGAGCGGGCCGACGGCGCCGCGTTCGACCGGCTCCTCACCAAGGACGCGCGCGAATACCTCACGCAGTCCGTCCTGGTCGCGAAGAGCGAGCAGAGGTCGGGCGCCGACCAGGAGACCAAGGCGTTCGCCGCCGCCATGGAGAAGACCCACGGCGCCCAGCTCACCCGGCTGGAGCCGTGAGAGGCGCCGCCCCCGACTCCGGTACGCGCCCGCACGCCGGCACGCGTACCCGGCGGCGCAGGGTTCCCGCCCGCCCGCCCGCCCGCCGGGCACGGCCGTCCCTGGTCCTCGCCCTGATCTACGCCGGAGCCGTCGCGGCGACCGCGACGTGCTGGTCCGACCTGACCTCGGTCTCCGGGCTCACCGGGGCACTCGCCTGGGCGGGCAGGCTCACCGGCCTGCTCGCGGGCTACGCCTGCGCCGTCCTGCTGGGGCTGATGGCCCGCGTTCCCGCGCTGGACCGCGGGGTCGGGACCGACCGGCTGGCCCGCTGGCACGCGACGGGCGGCCGCCACACCGTCGTCCTGTCGGTGGCCCACATGGTGTTCGCCGTCGCGGCCCACGTGGCGCGGTCCGGCGCGGGCGCGCCGGAGGCGATCGCGGGGCTGGTCCTGGACGGCCCGGCCATGCTGGAGGCGACGTTCGCCCTCCTGCTGCTGGTCGGCGTCGCGGTCGTCTCGGTGCGCGAGGTGCGGCGCCGGATGCGGTACGAGACCTGGTACTACCTGCACTTCGTCACCTACGGGGCCGTCTTCCTCGGGTTCGGTCACCAGCTCACCGGTCCGGACTTCGCCGGCGGCGTCGTCATGAGCCTGTTCTGGTACGCGCTGTACGTGTCCGTCGCCGCCCTGCTGGTCTGGCACCGCTTCCTCGTCCCCGTCCACCGCGCCCTGCGCCACGGGCTCCGGGTCGCCGAGGTCCGCCGGGAGTCGTCCTCCGTGGTGTCGGTCTATCTGACCGGCGAGCACCTGGACGAGCTGGGCGCGGAACCCGGCCAGTTCTTCCGGTGGCGGTTCCTGGCCCCCGGCATGTGGTGGACGGCCAACCCCTACTCGCTGTCGGCACCCGCCAACGCCCGCTTCCTGAGGATCACCGTCAAGGGCGTCGGCGACCACAGCCGCGCGCTGGCCGGGCTGCGGCCCGGCACCCGCGTGTGGGCCGAGGGTCCCTACGGCGCCCTCACCGCCGCGCGGCGCCGCAGGCCCCAGGTGCTGCTGGTGGGCGGCGGCGTGGGCATCAGCCCGCTGCGCGCGCTCTTCGAGACGCTGCCCGGCGAGGTGACCCTGGTCTACATGGCGCGCCGCGACGAGGAGTTGATCCTCCGCCACGAGCTGGACGCCATCGCCGCCGCGCGCGGCGCCACGATCCACTACACCGTGGACGAGCTGACCGGATCGTCCGGCGGGCGGAGCGTGCCACTGACCGGGCGCGCCCTGCGAACCCTCATCCCCGGCCTGGCCGTCCACGACGTCTACCTGTGCGGCCCCACCGGGATGACGGTCGCGGCACGCCACGCCCTGCGCCGCGCGGGCGTCCCCAGCCGCCGCATCCACGTGGAGTCCTTCGACTTCTGAGGTTCCCCGGCTCGACCGGCTCGCGCGGTCAGCCGGGACGGCGGTGCGGTCCGTACGGTTGACCGGGGTGGCGGTCCGGTTCGCCTGGTTCGCCCCGGCTCACCGGGGCGGCGGTGCCGCCGGCCCGGCCGGAGGGCCGCCCCGGCTCAGCTCGTGGGCGAGCTGCTCCAGCTCGGCGCCCCCCGCCATCAGGGAGGTGAGCTCCTCGGGGGTGATGTCCGCCTTGGCGTACTCGCCGAGGCTCGCCCCCCGGTTCAGCAGCAGGAAGCGGTCGCCGATCGGGTAGGCGTGGTGCGGGTTGTGGGTGATGAAGACGACGCCCAGGCCCCGGTCGCGCGCCTGGGCGATGTAGCGCAGCACGACGCCGGCCTGCTTGACGCCCAGGGCGGAGGTGGGCTCGTCCAGGATGAGGACACGGGCGCCGAAGTGGACCGCGCGGGCGATGGCCACGGACTGGCGCTCGCCGCCGGACAGGGTGCCGACGGGCTGGTCGACGTCGCGGATGTCGATGCCCATGGAGCGCAGCTCCTCGCGGACCGTCCGCTTCGCTCCCGCCACGTCGAAACGGCGCAGCGGCCCCCGGCCGAGCACGGGCTCGGAGCCGAGGAAGAAGTTCCGCCAGACCGACATCAGCGGGATCATCGCCAGGTCCTGGTAGACGGTGGCTATGCCCCTGTCGAGGGCGTCACGGGGACTGGCGAAGGCGGCGGGGGCGCCGTCCACCAGGTACGAGCCGGAGTCGGGGGCGTGCATGCCCGAGAGGATCTTGATCAGCGTGGACTTGCCCGCGCCGTTGTCGCCGAGGACGCAGCTCACCTCCCCTGCGCGCACCCGCATGGAGACGTCCCGCAGCGCGATCACGCCGCCGAACGTCTTGCCCACGTCGCGGACCTCCAGCAGGGGCGGGGCGTCCGTCCCGCCCTCCGTCACGGTCTCGTCTTCCGCCACGGTCTCGTCTCCCTTCACCGCCGCCCGGCCCGTCGCCGCCTCACGGTTCGTCACGGTCCCGTCTCCCGTCACCGCTTCACCTCCTCCGCGTACCGGCGGACGAACCGGTTGGCGAGCGTGGCCAGCAGCAGCATGGCGCCGAGGAAGAACGTGAACCAGTCGGCGTCCCAGCCGGCGAAGACGATGCCCTTGTCCGCCATGCCGAAGATCACCGCGCCGACGGCGGCGCCGATCGCGGAGCCGTAGCCGCCGGTCAGCAGGCAGCCCCCGATGACCGCCGCGATGATGTAGACGAACTCCTGGCCGACGCCGGAGCCCGCCTGCACCGAGGTGAAGCGCAGCGCCATGATCGAGCCGACCAGCCAGGCGGCCGCGGCGGTGGTCACGAAAAGCGCGATCTTCGTTCGTTCGGCGGGTACCCCGACCGCGCGGGCGGCCCGCTCGTCACCGCCCACCGCGAAGATCCAGTTTCCGGCCCTGGTCCTGGCGAGCACCCAGGTGGCCAGGGCGGTGACGGCCAGCCACCACAGGATCGCCACCCGGAAGTCGGTCCCGCCGACCGGGATCGTCCCGGCGAGCACCGCCCTCACCTCCTCGTATCCCTCGGCCCGGCGCAGGCCGCCGACCTGCACGGTCCCGGTGAGGGCCTTGGTGACGCCGAGGTTGACGCCCTGGAGCATCAGGAAGGTGGCGAGGGTGACGATGAAGCTGGGCAGCCCGGTACGCACCACGACCAGGCCGTTGAGGAAGCCGACGAGCAGCGCCACGGCCAGGGCGGCGAGCATCGCCGCCCACACCGGCAGGTCGTAGCGGGTGGCGAGGATCACCGTGACCAGGCCGACGGTGCCGGTGAGCACGCCGGCCGACAGGTCGAACTCGCCGCCGATCATCAGCAGCGCGATCGCCACCGCCATGATCCCGAGGGTGGAGGCCGGGTCCAGCCAGTTGGCCACGCCCTCGACCGAGCGGAAGACCTCCGACTGCCCCGCGAAGAAGGCGAAGACCCCGAGGGCGCCGACGACCGCGCCGAGTTCCGGCCTGATCAGCAGCCTGCGGGCGACCCCCGTCCCGGCCAGCCGCTCGTCCGCCACCGTCACCGGGTGCCGCTCTCGGCCAGTTTGGCCACCTTCGCGGCGTTATCCCTGGTGACGAAGCCGGGGCCGGTGTTGACCGGGAGCCCTCCGCCGACGGTGTTGAGGTTCTCCTTGTGGAGGGTGAGGAACGTGATCGGCAGCCAGCCCTGCAGGTACTGCTGCTGGTCGACCGCGAACAGGATCTCGCCGTCCTCGATGGCGGCGACCACGTCGGCCGACAGGTCGAAGGTGCCGAGCTTCGCCTTCGAGCCGCCGTCGGCGATGGCGTCGCGGGCGGCCACGGCCACCGCGGGGTTCAGGGTGAGGACGCCGTTGAGGGAGGTGTCCGACTGAAGCCTCGCCTTGATCTTGGATGTGGCGTCGGCGAGGTTGCCCACGTCCACCTGGAGCCGCTCGACGGTGCCGCCCAGTCCCTGGGTCGCGCCGTTGCAGCGCTGGTCGAGACCGACGTTCCCGGCCTCGTGGATCACGCAGAGCAGCTTGGTGACCCCCTCGGCCTTGAGCTTCTCCCCCGCTCCCCGGCCCGCCACGTCCTCCGACTGGCCGACGTGGGTGACCGCGCCGAACTCGCGGGAGACGTCGCCGCCCGAGTTGATGGTGATCACCGGGATCCCGGCGGTCACGGCCTTGCCGACGGACTCCTTCAGGGCGTCCGGGTTGGCCATGGAGACCACCAGGCCGTCGACCTTCTGGCTGACGGCCTGGTCGATGAGCTGGGACTGCCTGGCCGGGTCGCCGTCGCCCTGGTAGGTCACGGTGACGCCGTACCGTTTCCCGGCCGCCTCGGCGCCGTTCTTGACCACGTCCCAGAAGGCGTCCCCCGCGCTCGCGTGGGTGACGACGGCGAAGGTGCCGCCGCCGGCCGCCGGGGCGGGGCCGCTCGCCGCGCCCGCGGTCTCGCCGGAGGGCTGTCCTCCGGCCTGCCCCGCCGAACAGCCGGTCAGGGCGGAGATGCCCAGCACGGCCACCGCGACCAGCCCTGTCGTCCACTTCATCGGTACCTCCGCGCGTCGCCTCGCCGGATCTCCCTCGTCCCTGGTTTGTAACCAACGCATTACCTGCATGTCAATGATTTGTCGTGACATTAGGACTTATGAAATCGCGGCGACGGCCCGCTCCCGCCGGGGTTCCCCTTCGTACCATGACATTCGCGCCCGCCGTGGCCGGGGCTTTCGCCGCTCGTCGGCGTTCGTCGGCGCGGCGTGACGGCACGGCCCGCCAGGGCGCCCACCCCGGCACGGCAAAGCACGGCACAGCACGGCAAACAGCACGGCAACAGCGCGGCAAACAGCGCGGCGAGGGCACATCACGGCACGTCAAGGGCGCCGCGGAAGGTCACCTGACGGCGGTACGGACGGGAGGCCGCCCGTACCGGGGCCTGGGAGAGCGGGGGCGAAGGCCCGCGGGAGACTCGAATCTGAAATACGGCACGAGTATCCTGTTTATTCTCAACACGACAAAACTCCTCCCCCGCAATGAAATAGCGGAAAAGAACTCAGCGTTCACTGAACGGGACGACACCCTTCGCATCCACGACCTGGAGATAGGCGCCGACGACTGGAATCCCCGCAATCGGGTAGCTCTTTGGATCACGGCGATCGCGCGGCCGGACGCTTGCCTTCGCCGGAGAAGAGGCTATATTTACCAATAATCACAGTAGGGATTAAGGGTAATAACGATGCCCCTGCCGAATTTCCTCACGATCGGTGCTCCCAAGTCCGGGACCACCGCCCTGCACGCCGCGCTGGCCCGGCACCCGGGACTGTTCATGTCCCCGGTGAAGGAACCGAAGTTCTTCCTCAGCGACGGCCCTCCCCCGACCAGGGGAGGACCGGGCGACGCGCAGACCTACCGCGAACACGTCTGGAGGCGCGAGGACTACGAGGCACTGTTCGACGCGGCACCGCCGGGAACGCTCACCGGCGAGTCGACCCCGTTCTATCTCTACGACCTGGCGGCGCAGCGGCGCATCAGGGAGGCCATCCCCGACGCCAGGCTCATCGTGGTGCTGCGCGACCCGGTGGAGCGCGCCCACTCCAACTGGACCCACCTGTGGTCGGCCGGACTGGAACCGATCGGCGACGTGGTGCGGGCCTGCGCCGAGGAGGAGCGGCGGATCAGGGCGGGCTGGGCCCCGTTCTGGCACTATCGCGGGCTCGGCAAGTACGGAGAGCAGCTCGAACACCTGTTCACCCTCTTTCCTCGCGAGCAGGTGCTCGTCTATCGCTACCGCGACCTGGTCGACCGCCCCGCCGACACCCTCGACCGGATCTTCCGTTTCCTCGGGGTGGAGGCCGGCGTGGTCACCGAGGTCCCCCGGGAGAACGTGACCGCCCACCCGGAGCCGACCCGCGGGCACCGGGTGCTGTCGCGGGCGCTGCGCGCGGGATCGTCCGTGGGGCGGTTCCTGCCGGTGCGGATGAGCGTGGCGCTGACCGACCCGCTGGAGCGCAGGCTGCAGGAGCGCGCCCGCTCCCGCCAGCCGCTGACCTGGGACCAGCGGGAGAAGCTGATCTCCTACTTCACCGAGGACGTGGCGCTGCTGCAGCAGGTGACCGGGGAGGACTTCAGCGACTGGCTCCGTCCCCGCGAGCGCTCCGGCGGGCTGGTGGGCATCCGCCCCAACGGCCAGCGCCAGGCGCGCAACGGCCGCCCCCAGACCTAGCTGATCGATTCCAGGCCTGACCGAACGATCTCCCGGGACCGGCGAGCCGATCCCGGACACGAACGGGCCGGCCCCGGACACGAACGGACCGGCCCCGGGCACGGACGGGCCGGTCCGGGAGCGACCGTGCCGTGACCGGCGCCGGGGCGGCCGTGCCCGGGATCAGCGCAGTTCGGTGCGGAGCTCGTGCGCCCCGTCCGCGCGGGTGTACTCGTAGTAGAGCCGCCGCCCGCCACCCGGCAGGTCCACGATGTCCATGTAACGCAGGCCGCCGCCCGCGTACGGGGAGACCGCGACGGGCTCGGTGCCGAACGGGGTCAGCTCCGCCGGGTCGGTGCCGACCGCGACACCGGTCTTCTCCTCGTAGTTCTCCGACGCGGTGGCCCTGCCGTCGTAGAAGGCCACCACCCTGTCGCCGAGGAAGCGGACCGCCGCCACCCGCGCGCCCCGGGCGTCCCAGGTGCCGGGACGGCCACTGAGCGCGGTGCCCTGCCAGGTCCACTCGATGCCGTCGGCGCTGGTGGCGTAGTCGGTCACCATCTGGTCGGCCTCGTCGGCCTCGTCCAGCGGGTGGCAGGAGGCCCACAGGTGCCACACGCCGTCCCGCAGCACGATCACCGGGTCCTTGACGCCGGTCTTCGGGTCGCCGGGCAGCACGACCTGCCGCTGCGAGGCCCGGAAGCCGGACGGGTCGTCGGCCTCCAGCACCTCGACCCGCCAGTGCTTGGTGTCGTAGGTGGCGCAGCTGAGGTAGAGCCTCCAGCGCCCCTCCGGCGTGCGGATCAGGGTCGGCCGCTCCAGCGACTCGGTGTCCATCTCCTCCCTGCCGATCGTGAGCAGGGTCTCGAACCGCTCGCCGTCGGTGGAACGGGCGACGGCCACGGCGTAGCCTCGGCCCTCGCCGACGGGGCGGCGCAGCCGGTAGGCGAGGTAGATCAGGCCGTCGCTCGCCACGGCGCTCGGGGCACCGGCCCAGTGGCCGGCACCCGGCTGCGCCGGTTCGATCGCGACGGTGGAACGGTCGGGGTCGGGAAGGAAATCCTCGATTGTCACGACACCGAGATTAGGCAAGCCCTGGGTAGCACTCACGGAGAATCACCAATCATCATCACGAGCTTTGTCACCCCTTGACGGCCAAAGGGCACATCGTCCTTCGTTCCTCCGGCGCGAGAGGCACCGGCTGCCGCCGCCCCTCCCCGGCCGGATCGGCACGGTCGGGCGTAACAGGGGGTGACACGGTCCGGAGTGCCGGGTCGGCGCCGGCGGACGTGTCCGCGGCGCCGGGCCCGGTGGAGGCCTCGATGCCCGACCGTACAGGGTGCGGAGACGTGCGCGGGCGCGGCGTGCCAGGCGGCCCCCACGGTGGCCCCGCAACGGTCCCCGCGTCGCGCCCTCCCGAGCCACCGGGTCACGGCGACCCGTGCCGCTCCCGCCGAAAACCTCACGGCCCTGCCGGCCCTCGCGTCCCGCTCGTCGGCGATGACCGGCCGGCTCACCGGCGACGTGCCTTTCATGATCTTTCAGGACCGGCGGAGCGTCGCGCTCGGCAGCGGGATGGCGGGGAACGGGTTGTCCGGGGGCAGGACGAGCCGCCGGGCCTCCTGCGGGCGGGCGGTGGCGTCCAGGTGCAGGAGGGCGGCCCCGATCCCCGCCGCGCCGACCATGTAGCCGGTGTCGGCGGTGACCTCCCAGGGGCGCAGCCGCCGGTAGGCCTGGTACCAGCGGATGCCCCTGCCGTCGTGGCCGGTGGCCCGGCCGGTCAGGCTCTCCCCCAGCGTGCGGGCGAACTCCAGGTGCCGGCGGTGGCCGGTCGCCGCCCAGAGCCCGACGAACAGCTCCACCAGGCCGGCGGTGCCGCAGCACTGGCAGGCCGAGTTCCAGGATCCGCCGCTCTGGTTGGCGGGGGCGCCGCTGCGGACGATCCCCCTGGCCAGCCGCTCGGCCCAGTCGAGGTCCCCGGCGTCGCCCGACACCCGGTGCAGCTCGTAGAACATCCGGGCGACCCCGGCCGAGCCGGAGCAGAAGCCCAGGTAGTGCAGGTCGCGGCCCTGCGGGATGTGGTGCGGCACCAGCGCGCACCGCTCGGTCACGGCGCTGACCGCGCGGACGAAGTCGGCCCCCCTGCGGGAGGCGCCGAGGAAGCCGCTCTCGCCGGTCACGCCGTACAGGCGGGCGAGCAGGAAGGCGGTCCCGGCGGTGCCGGACAGGAAGCCCGGGGTGACCGCGTCCAGCGGCAGGTCCGCGCAGGCGCCCTCGCCGAAGCGGTGGCCGGGGACGACGAGCGTGGCGATGCGGGCGCCGGCCTCGACGGCGACCTCCTGGTAGGCGGGCACCCCCAGGATGCCCGCGGCGTGCAGCAGGCCGAGGATGATCCCGCCGTCGCCTCGCTGCGCGGGGTCGCCGGTCCAGCCCAGGCCGCCGTCGATGGGGCGGGCGCTGCGCACGATGCGGTCGGCGACGGCGCCGGCCTCGACCTCGAAGGCCCCCTCGCCGGTGGCCCATCCGGCCTCGGCCAGGGCGAACATCACTCCGGCCAGGCCGTGGTGGAGGGAGAGGTCCGCCTGCTCCCGCCAGGTGGCGGTGAGGTAGCGGGCCCCCGCCCTGGCGTCGTCCAGATAGCCGTCGTCGCCGGTGGCCGCGGCGAGCTCCAGGAAGAACAGGATGATCCCGGCCGCCCCCGAGTACAGCGACAGGGGGTGGTCGGGCATGGCGGCCCGGCCCCGGGGATCGGGGTTGGCCCGCCAGTGGCGCCCCCGCTCATCGTCCACCGCCGCCGAACGGATCCAGCGCGCGGCCCCGACCGCGGCGGCCAGCGGGCTCTCGGCCTCCGGCTCCAGGCTCATGGCGGCTCCTTCGTACGGCGAGACAATCATTTTACCTGTATTTCCTACAGGATCAATAGGTAATCCGGTGGCCGACACGCGGAACCCGCCCGCGGGAGTCTCCCGGCGGGCCCGTCCGCGCCCCCTCCCGGCTCACCGGCGCTCAGGCCGGGCGATCGCGGAGGAGCAGGTCGCTCATGACCGACCCCGCCAGGTCGAAGCCTCCGACATGGGCGAGGTAGCCGCCAGGCTCGAAGACCGATCCGTCCAGCGGGATGAAGACGCCACCCGCCTGGCGGATCAGCAGCGACCCCGCCGCCATGTCCCACGGACTGACCCTACTGCCGTAGGCGACGTCCGCCCACCCTCCCGCGACGTGCGCCAGCTTGAGCGCGGTGCTGCCGGGACGGCGCGTGGAGGCGAACGCCTCCACCATCCTGCCGAACCGGCGCAGCGCCTCCTCCCCGCCCTCGGCCAGCTCCCGGGGGGTGGGATAGCTGGTCAGCAGCACCCCCTCCCGGTCACGCGCGGCGCCGGAGCTGCGCAGCCGCACGCCGTTGCACCAGGACCCGCCCAGGTCGGCCCGGAACTCGTCGTCGCGCACCGGGTCGTACACCACACCGGCGACCACCTCGTCCCCGACGGCTGCGGCGATCGACACGCAGAAGAACGGCAGCCCGGCGGCGAAGTTCGCGGTCCCGTCGATCGGGTCGACGTACCAGCGGATCTCGCCGGAGCCCATGCTGCCGCCCTCCTCGCCGATGATCGTGCTTCCCGGGACGCGCCTGTCGATGACCTCCCGGATGGTCTCCTCCGCGGCGTGGTCGTGCTCGGTCACCGGATCGTGGAAGTCGCTCTTGGTCTCGACCGCGGGACGCGACCTGAACGCCTCGCGGAGCCGGTCGCCCACCGCGCGGGCGGCCTCGACCGCGACGGCGGAGAGATCTGCTGCGGTGCTCTGATCCATGCTTCCTCCATTGACGCGAATCCGGCGCGTGAACCCGGCGACGCGAACCCGGTGACGCGAGCCCGGCGACGCGAACCCGGTGCGCGAACCGCCTTCCATCTTGTACGAGGACACCGGCCCCGTACGCGTCCGCCGGGCACCTCGACGGGCCCTGGCCGGTTTTTGTCAAGACATTCTGATGTCCGCTAGCCTGACGGCGCGGCGTGTCAACCGGGAGGGCGAATGACGGCGCAGCTCGCCATCGATCTCGACCGGTCCAGCCCGGTCCCGCTCTACTTCCAGGTGGCCGAGCAGATCTCCGAGGCCATCCGCCGCGGCGACCTGCCCCCGGGATCGCGGCTCGACAACGAGATCCTGCTCGCCGACCGGCTGGGCCTGTCGCGTCCGACCGTCCGCCAGGCGATCCAGTATCTGGTCGACAAGGGCCTGCTGGTGCGCAAGCGGGGCGTCGGCACCCAGGTGGTGCACGGCCAGGTCAAGCGTTCCGTCGAGCTGACCAGCCTCTACGACGACCTGCGCAGGGCCGGCCAGGAGCCGGCCACCAGGGTGCTGGTCCTGGGGCCGGCCCCGGTGGAGGAGGAGGTCGCCACCGTCCTCGGCGTCGCGCCCGGCACCGAGATGCTGCGCCTGGAGCGGATCCGCTACGCCGCCGGGGAGCCGCTGGCCCTGCTGCACAACTGGCTGCCCTCCGGGCTCGCGCCGCTGACCGCCGAGGGTCTCCAGGAGCGCGGGCTGTACGAGATGCTCCGCGCCGCGGGGGTGCGGATGCGCGTGGCGAACCAGCGCATGGGGGCGCGGGCGGCCACGGCGGCCGAGGCGAGGCTGCTCGGCGAGCGGCGCGGGGCACCGCTGCTCACGATGGTCCGCACCACCTACGACGACCAGGGCAGGGCCGTCGAGCACGGCTCCCACGTCTACCGCGCCTCGCACTACTCCCTGGAGGTCACGCTCATCGAGCGCTGACCGGGCGAGGAGGACACGCTCGTCGGACACCGGCCGGGCGAGGAGGGCCCCCTGGCCGAGCACCGGCCGGGCGAGGAGAGCACGCCGACCGAACACCGGCCGGATGAGGAGAGTACGCCGGTCGAGCGCCGGCCGGACGCCGGCGGGATGGCGGGGTGGCGGGGTCCCCGAGGTCAAATCTGTCCCAAACCACCGGCGCGCGGCAGTGCCCGGCGCGTGATGATTCGTCCCTTGGGGATGTCATATGCGTAACCACTGCTCAGGAAGCCCGCCGTATGACCCCAGATCCGAGACAAGACTATGCGCGGCCGGAAAGATGAGTGGGCGGCGGTCCTCGCCCTGCTGGGAGGCGTCACGTCCGCGACCGGGAGCGTCATGCTCGTCGAGGGCGAGCCGGGGACGGGGAAGTCGCTGCTGCTCGCCGAGGCCGCGAGCGTCGCGACCGCGCGGGGAACGGCGGTGGCGAGCGGGCGGGCCGACGAGCTGGGGCGGCTGACCCCGCTGGGACCGCTGCTGGCTGCGCTCGAGGAGTCGCCGACGGCCTCGATGCCCCTGACCAGAAGCGCCTTCCCCGACGGGCCGGGACTGCTGCTGTGGCTGGCCGAGCAGGTCCGGACCTCGCTGGAGCGGAGGCTGACCTCGGGGCCGCTGCTGGTGGTGCTGGACGATCTCCAGTGGGCCGATCCCGCCACGGTGATGGCCCTGCGGACGATGCCCTCGCGGCTGGCCTCGCACCCCGTGGCGTGGCTGCTGGCCTGCCGCGACACCCCGGGACGCGGCGAGGCGGGACGGCTGTTCGACCTGCTGGAGGAGGAGGGGGCCACCCGGATCGCCCTGTGCCCCCTCGACGAGGGGGCGGTGGCCGAGGTCTCCGCCGACATCCTGGGCGCGGCCCCCGGGGAGGGGCTGGCGGCGCTGGCCGCCCAGGCCGGCGGCAACCCGCTCCTGCTCGCCGAGCTTCTCACCGGGTTGCGTGAGGAGGACGCCATCCTGGTCGAGGACGGCGTCGCCCGGCTGGCCGGGATCACCCCCGCCGGGGCGGTGCTGCCCCTGCGCCTGCACACCGCCGTCCGGCGGCGCCTGGACGAGCTCGGCACCAGGACCCGGTACCTGCTGGAGGCCCTCGCGGTGCTCGGACGCTCGTTCACCCCGGCGTACGCGGCCGAGATGCTCGGCGAGACCCCGGCCGCGCTGCTCCCCCCGCTGGAGGAGGCGCTGGCGGCCGGGGTGCTCGTGGCCACCCGCGACGAGCTGACGTTCCGGCACGAGCTGGTGTGGCGGTCGATCGTCGACGAGGTGCCGTCACCGGTGCGGCGGGCCCTGCGGGAGCAGGTCGAGCGCGCCGCCGGGGCCCGCGGGACCCTCGCGGCCCGCGGCGGCGGGACGGGCGGGCTCGTGGACCTGGCCCTGCTCGCGTGGGACGAGGGCGGGCTCTCGCGGGGGCTGGACCTGGCGCGCGAGGCCGTGGAGCGACCGGCCCGCGGCCGGCACCGGCAGCCGAGGGCGGTGCTGGCCTCGATGCTGATCGACCTGTGGCTGCTGGACGAGGCGGAGTCGGCGACGGAGAGCGCCGCCGAGGAGGCCGACGCCGAGGGCGAGCCCGCCTGGGCCGCCGAGATCCCCGTCCTGCGCGCCCGGCTGGCGCTGGCCGCGGGCCGGCCCGGCGGCGCGATCGAGCACGGGGAGGCCGGCCTGGCCGCCGCCGGGACCCTGGACGCCCCGCTCCTGGCCTCCTCGGCCCTGTCGGTGCTCGGCACCGCGTCGCTGCGGTCGGGCGACCTGCCGGGAGCCATCAGGTACATGGAGAGGGACCTGGTCAGGTCGGCACCCGGCATACCGCCGTGCGCCCGGCTGCGGTCGGAACTGGCGGCCGGGCGGATCAGCGAGGCGCGCGACGGCGCGGCGGGCGGCATGAGCTCGCTCGGCGGGATCTACGACGCGCTGCCCCGGCACATCGGGGCACTGAACGGCGAGCCCGCGGCCGCGGCGTGGCTGGTGCGGGTGGCGATGGCGGTGGACGACCGGCGCAGGGCCGACGCGGTGGTCGGCGCGGCCGAGGACATCGCCCGGCGCAACCCCGCCCTGCCCGGCCCGTCGGCGTCCGCCGACCACGCGCGGGGGCTGCGGGAGGGTGACTCCGAGGCGCTGGGCCGCGCGGTGGCCGGGCACGCCGACCCCTGGGCCAGGGGTTCGGCCGCGGAGGATCTCGGCGTGCTGCTCGGCGCGGGCGGCGGCTGCCGGGACCTGGCCGTGGAGAGCCTGAAGACCGCGCTGGCCTGCTACGGGGCCGTGGAGGCCGCCCGGGACGCGGCGCGGGTACGGGGCAGGCTGCGGCTGCTGGGCGAGCGATGCCGCCACTGGGCCAGGACCGACCATCCCGTGTCGGGGTGGGCCAGCCTGACCGGCACCGAGCAGGCCGTCTGCGACCTGGTCTCCCAGGGGCTGACGAACCGGCACGCCGCCGAGCAGATGTTCATCAGCGAGCACACCGTCGCCTTCCACCTGCGGCAGGTCTTCCGCAAGCTGGGCATCCGCTCGCGGGTCGAGCTGGCCAGGCTGGCGGCGGAGGAGAACGGCCACCGGCGCCCCCTCTGAGGCCCGGCCGAGGCGCCTGCCCTGAGGCCCGAGGCCCTGCCGGAGACACCCGGCCGGGGAGACGCCCGGCCTGAGGCGCGGCCTGAGGCGCGGCCTGAAGCCCGGCCGGGCGGGAACGGCCCCGTCAGGCGAGGCTGCGGACCATGCGGGACGTGTGCTGGGGCATCTCCCGCGCGACGTGCTCGTGGACCAGCCGGACCGCCGTCGCCCCCTCCCCCACGGCCGAGGCGACCCGCTTGACCGACCGGCTCCTGACGTCGCCCACCGCGAAGACTCCCGGCAGGCTCGTCTCCAGGGGAAGGCCGCCGTCGAAGCCGGTGACGACGAAGCCCCGGTCGTCGAGGGTGACGGCGGAGGAGAGCCAGCCCGTGCGGGGGTCGGCGCCGATGAGGACGAACAGGGAGCGCGTCTCCAGGAGCGTCCGCTCCCCCGTGCGGCGGTTCTCGACGAGGACCGCCTCCAGCGTGCGGGCGCCGACGAGCTCCCGCACCTCGGTGCCGAGCGTCACCTCCACCCGGGGGTGGTCCCGGATCCGGTCGGTGAGGTAGCGCGACATGCGCTCTCCCAGGTCGCCGCCGCGGACGACCAGGCGCACCGACGAGGCGTACCGGGCCAGGAGGATCGTCGCCTGTCCCGCGGAGTTCCCCCCTCCCACGACCACCGCCGGACCGCCGCCGCACGATCCGGCCTCGGCCACGGTCGCGGCGTAGTGGACGCCGTTGCCCTCGAAGGACTCCAGGCGCGGCACGTCGAGCCTGCGGTAGCGCGCCCCGGTGGCGATGACGATCGTACGGCCCCTGACCGGCCCTCCCTCGCCGAGCCCGACGTCGTAGTGGCCGTCCATCCGCTCCAGGGACACGGCCTCGGCCGGGACGCCGAAGCGGGCGCCGGACCTCCTGGACTGGATGAGGGCCCTCTCGGCGAGCTCCCCGCCGGAGATGCCCGAGGGAAAGCCGAGGTGGTTCTCGACGCGGGGGGAGGCGCCCGCCTGCCCGCCGGCCGCGACCGCCTCCAGCACCACCGTGTCCAGCCCCTCCGACGCCCCGTACAGCGCGGCGGCCAGGCCCGCGGGACCGGCTCCCACGATGACGAGGTCGTGGACGTCCCCGGGCGCGGTCCGGGCGGGCAGCCCGGTCGCGCGGGCCAGCTCGGCGTCGGAGGGGTTGCGCAGGACCCGGGTCCCGCCCAGGATCACCACGGGGGTCTCGTCCGGCGCGACGCCGAGGTTGAGGACGAGCGCCTCGGCCTCCCCGTCCTCCTCCAGGTCGATCCAGCGGTGCGGCAACCGGTTCCTGGCGGCGAACTCCCGCAGCCGCCGGCTGCCGGGCGAGTAGCGGGAACCGACGATCCTCAGTCCGGCCCCGCCGGCGGTGGGCAGCGGGCGGCGGACGAGGTAGGCCCGCAGGATCAGGTCCCCGATCCCGCGGTCGCGGGTGGCGATCCTCCTCAGCCGCTCGACGGGGACCGTCAGGACCTCGCCCGCCTCGCAGACCACCGAGGTCAGGAACGCCCTCCGGCCGGTGATCACCCCGAGCTCGCCCGGGAAACGGCCCGGCCCGTGGATCCAGAGGACCCGCTCGTCCTCGACGACGGCCACCTTGCCCGTGAGGATGACGACGAACTCCGGGTGCTCCTCACCCTCCTTGATCAGGAGCTCGCCCGTCCGGACCGGCCTGCGGACGCCGTGGGCCGCGAGCGTGGCGATCTGCGCCTCGTCCAGGCGGGGAAACGCCCCCTGGTGGTCCGGAGTCTCGGTGAGCGCGTCCATCTCAGCCGCTTCCCTCGCCCACCGGCGTGATCGCACCCTCCGTCCGTGCGCGCGGCGCGGCGCCCGGCGGCATCCGCTTCCTCTTCCCCCAGTTCCGACATCGCACGATATTTGATGACATGACCGGCCATCCTCATCCGTAGGTGACGGCGAGCTCGTCCCCGGCGAGGTCCACCCGGACCACGGCTCCCTCGTCCGCCTCTCCCGACAGGAGCGCGCGGCCGATGCGCGTCTCGACCTCCCTGGCGATGAACCGGCGCAGCGGGCGGGCGCCGTACACGGGGTCGTAGCCCCGCTCGGCGATGTGCCGCAGCGCCGCCTCGGTGACCTCCAGCCGGATGCCCCGCTGCTCGAGGCGGTTCCGCAACTCGACGAACATCAGGCCGACGATGCGCTCGATCTCCTCGGGGGTGAGCGGCTTGAAGATCACGATGTCGTCGACGCGGTTGAGGAACTCGGGGCGGAAGTGGGCGCGCAACTCGGCCATGACCCGCTGCTGCGCCTCGGGCTCGATCTCCCCGCTCGACGTGACGCCGTCGAGGAGGTACACGGAGCCGAGGTTGGAGGTCATGATCAGGACGGTGTTGCGGAAGTCGACGGTCCTGCCCTGCGCGTCGGTGAGCCGCCCGTCGTCGAGCACCTGCAGCAGCGTGTTGAACACGTCGGCGTGCGCCTTCTCCACCTCGTCGAAGAGCACCACGGAGTACGGCTTGCGCCGCACGGCCTCGGTCAGCTGGCCGCCCTCCTCGTACCCGACGTAGCCGGGGGGCGCGCCGACCAGGCGGCTGACCGTGTGCCGCTCCTGGTACTCGCTCATGTCGATGCGGATCATGTTGTCCTCGGTGTCGAAGAGCGCCTCCGCGAGCGCCTTGGCCAGCTCCGTCTTGCCGACGCCCGTCGGCCCCAGGAAGACGAACGACCCGATCGGGCGGCGCGGGTCCTTGATGCCGGAGCGGGCCCGGATGACGGCGTCGGCCACCAGCCGTACCGCCTCGTCCTGGCCGATCACCCGCTCGTGCAGGATCTGGTCGAGCCGCAGGAGCTTCTCCCGCTCGCCCTCGCGCAGCCGGCTCACCGGGATGCCCGTCCACCGGGAGACGATCATCGAGATCTCCTCGTCGGTGACGACCTCGCGCAGCAGGCGCGACGTGCCCTGCTTGGCCGACAGCCGCTCCTCCTCGGACTCCAGCCGCCGCAGCAGCTCGGGCAGCCTGCCGTGCCGCAGCTCCGCGGCGCGGTTGAGGTCGTAGTCGCGCTCGGCCCGCTCGGCCTCCGCGCGTACCTGCTCCATCTCCGCGCGCAGGGCCTGGACGGCGCGCAGGGCGTGCCGCTCGGCCTCCCACTGCGCCCGCATGGCGTCGGACTCGGCGTGCAGGTCGGCGAGCTCCCTGCGCAGTTCCTCCAGCCGGGTCCCGCTCGCGGCGTCCTCCTCCTTGGCGAGCGCGGCCTCCTCGATCTCCAGGCGCATCACCCTGCGGGTGAGCTCGTCGAGCTCGGCGGGCATCGAGTCGATCTCCGTACGGAGCATCGCGCACGCCTCGTCCACCAGGTCGATGGCCTTGTCCGGCAGGAAGCGGTCGGAGATGTAGCGGTGGCTCAGCACGACGGCCGCCACCAGCGCGCTGTCCTGGATCTTCACCCCGTGGAAGATCTCCAGGCGCTCGCGCAGGCCGCGCAGGATGGACACGGCGTCCTCGACCGACGGCTCGTCGACCATCACCGGCTGGAACCGGCGCTCCAGGGCGGCGTCCTTCTCGACGTGCTTGCGGTACTCGACGACGGTCGTCGCCCCGATCATGTGCAGCTCGCCGCGGGCCAGCATGGGCTTGAGCATGTTGCCCGCGTCCATGGCGCCCTCGGCGGCTCCGGCGCCCACCACGGTGTGCATCTCGTCGACGAAGAGCAGGATCCGTCCCTCGGCGGCCTTGACCTCGTTGAGCACCGCCTTGAGCCGCTCCTCGAACTCGCCCCGGTACTTGGCCCCGGCCACCAGCGATCCCATGTCGAGGCTGAAGACCGTCTTGCCCTTGAGCCCCTCCGGCACGTCCCCGTGGCTGATCCGCAGGGCGAGGCCCTCCACGATGGCGGTCTTGCCCACCCCGGGGTCGCCGACGAGGACCGGGTTGTTCTTGGTCTTGCGGGACAGGATCTGGACGACGCGGCGGATCTCGGCGTCGCGCCCGACGACCGGGTCGAGTTTGCCCGAGACGGCGTCCGCCACCAGGTCGCGCCCGTACTTCTCCAGCGCCTCGTACGCCACCTCGGGCATCGCGGACGTCACCCGCTGGTTGCCGCGGATCGCGGTGAGCGCCTTGAGGAAGCCGTCCCTGGACAGTCCCTGCTCGTGCAGCAGTCGCCCGGCGGAGGCCGAGCTGCCCTCCTCGATCAGGGCGATGAGCAGGTGCTCCACCGACACGTACTCGTCCTTCAGCCGGTCGGCCTCCCGCTTGGCCGTCTCCAGCAGGCGCGAGAGCCGCTGCGTCACGTAGACCTGGCCGGGCGAGGCGCCGGGGCCGCTCACCCGGGGGCGGCGGCCCAGTTCCGCCTCCAGATCGGTCCTGAGCCGGTCGGTGTCGACGTTCGCGTACGAGAGCAGGCGGGGGATCAGCCCCTCCGGCTGGTCGAGCAGCGCGAGCAGCAGGTGCTCGCCGTCCACCTCGGTGTGCCCGAAACGCAGGGCCTTGGTCTGCGCGTCGTGCAGCGCCTCCTGCGACTTCTGTGTCAGCCGGTTCATGTCCACGGCGGGCCTCCGATGGGTCGGGGACGACCGCGCTGGGCGGCCTCCAGGTCGGCGATGCGGTCCAGCAGGTCCAGTACGAGGCCGATCGCCGCGTAGTTGATCGAGAACCCGGCCCGCAGCCGCCGGACGCGCGCCATGGCGGGCAGCTGGGAGGGCGGGAGCCACAGGTGCCCGGAGGCGTCGGTCCAGGCGTCGAGCACGCCCAGCACGACGAGCCGCCGCACCAGCTCGGGGTGGGTTCCCGTCGCCCGGGCGAACGTCTCCAGATCCAGGCGCTCGGGCCTGGCCAGCTGGTAGGTCCTGGCCGTCTCCCGCGAGGTCTCCTCCCGGACCTCCCGCCGGTTCTCTCCCCGGGTCTCCCGCCGGTGGGAGGCCGCGCCCTCGCCCGAGACGGGCCCGGCGCGTTCTCCGCCCGCCGGGTCCGCCGGCGGGCGGGCGGGGCGCGGGTCGGGACGGGGCGTCCCGTGCTCGGGGAACGGGTGGGTCATCGCCGCCTCCTCGGGTCGAACGCGGAGACCGCGGCGAGCTGCTCGAACAGCCGCCGCTCCTCCTCCGACAACCGGTCCGGGACCATGATCCGCACCTCGGCGTACAGGTCGCCGGCCTTGTCGCCGCGGCCGGGCATCCCCCGGCCGCGCAGCCGCAGCCGCCTGCCGCCGGACGTCCCCGGCGGCACCTTGACCTTGGCCTCGCCCCCGGGGGTGTCGACCACGACGGGGGCGCCGAGCGCCGCCTCCCACGGGGTGACCGGGAGCAGGACGTGAAGGTCGCGTCCCTCGATCCGGTAGCGGGGGTGCGAGGCGATCCTGACGATCAGGTAGAGGTCACCCGCGGGTGCCCCGTCGCCGCCCCGGCCGCCCTGCCCGGCCAGCCTGATGCGCTGCCCGTCGGTGACGCCCGGCGGGATGTCGATCCGCAGCTCGCGCGAACCGACGGTGATGGAGCGAGGTCCGCCCCGGTAGGCCTCCTCGACGGTCAGGACGATCTCGGCCTCCTGGTCGGCGCCGGGTATCGGCCCCCAGCCCCCGCCCGACCGGCCTCTCCTGCCGGAGAACAGCCCTTCGAAGAGGTCGTCGAGGTCGACCCCCTCCTGGAAGCCGCCGAAACCCGCGCCCCCGCCCCGGGCCCCGGCCCGGCCCGCGCCCGCCCCGCGGTTCCTGGCACGCGCCCACGTCTCCGGGTCCACGTCGTCGGGCACCTGGCGGAACTCCGGCCCGAACGCGTCGTAGCGACGCCGGGTCCCGGGGTCGGACAGCACGCTGTATGCCTCGGAGACCTCCTTGAAGCGGTCCTCGGCGGACGGGTCCTTGTTGACGTCGGGGTGGTGGGCCCGCGCCAGCTTGCGGTAGGCGCGCTGGACGTCCTCCTGGCTCGCCCCCCGCCGCACGCCGAGGATCTCGTAGAAGTCCCGGTCGGGGGGCATCATGCCCCCTTGGCCACCACGACCAGCGCGGGCCGCAGCAACTGTTCGCCGTCCCCGTAGCCGGGCCGGACCACCTGCAGGATCGTGCCGTCGGGAACGCCCTCCCGCGAGAGCACGCCCACCGCCTCGTGCCTGGCCGGGTCGAACACGGCCCCGGTGTCGTCGCGGCGCGCGTAACCGAGGCGGGACACCACCTCCTGCGCCTGGTCGCGGATCGCCCGCATCCCGGCGACGATGGAGCCGGGATCGGTCTCCGCGTGTTCCAGGGCGCGGTCCAGGTTGTCCAGCACGGGCAGCCACTCCCCGGCGGCCCGCGCCCGCTCGTCCGACCGCGTCCGCTCGGCGTCCCTGCCGACGCGCTTGCGCAGGTTGTCGAGGTCGGCGAGGGCGCGCCGCCGGCGGTCCTGGAGATCGGCCACCATGGCCTGGAGCTCCAGGACGCGTTCCTGGAGGTCGTCCTGGGCGTCCGGGGCGTCCTGGGCATCCGGGGCGTCCTGGGTGCCGGGGACGTACCCGCGCCCCTCCTGGACCTCCGGCCCCCGGTCACGCGCCTCCTGACCACCGCGCCGGGTCTCGGACCCCTGGGCGCCCTGAGGTCCCCGGGTTCCGTGCCGGTCCGGGGGCCGGTCCGGGGGCCGGTCCGGGCGCCCGTCGTGGGCTCGCGCCTCGCCGGCGTCCCGCTCCCGGTCGTCCTCCTGGCCGTACGGCTCCCGGCCGGGCGGGTCGTACTCGCCGCGCGGCTCCCCTTCACGGCGCGGGACGTGCCGGCCACGCCCGGGTGTCTCACTCATCGGTCGTGAACTCCGCGTCGATGACGTCGTCGTCCCGTCCGCCCGGGGAACCGGACGCCCCCGCGGCTCCCTGGCCGCCCGCGGCCCCCGGGGCGCCGGAGCCGGCCGCGCCGAGGCTGTGGTAGATCTGCTGGAGCTCGGCGGTGAGCGAGCGGACCCGGTCGAGCGGGGCCTCCTGCTTGATCGCGTCGCGGGCGTCGTGCGCCAGCATGTCGGCCCGCGCCCTCTCGTGGACGGGTACCGAGTCGCCCAGCTCCGTCAGGCGGCGCTCCACCTGGTAGGCGGCGCTGTCGAGCTCGTTGCGCGCGTCCACCACCTGCCGCATCCGCTGGTCCTCCTCGCGGTGCCGCTCGGAGTCGGCGACCATCCGCTCGACCTCGCTCGTGTCCAGGTTCGAGCTCTCGCTGATCGTGATGCGCTGCTCGGCGCCGGTGTCCTTGTCCTTGGCCGAGACGTTCAGGATCCCGTTGGCGTCGACGTCGAAGGTCACGTCGACCTGCGGCACCCCGCGCGGGGCGGGCCGGATGTTCTCCAGCCGGAACCGGCCCAGGGGACGGTTGTCGGCCGCGCGCTCGCGCTCGCCCTGCAGCACGACGACGTCCACGGCGCTCTGGTTGTCCTCGGCGGTGCTGAACGTCTCGGAACGGCGGGCCGGGATGGTCGTGTTGCGCTCGATGACCTTCGTCATCACCCCGCCGAGCGTCTCGATGCCGAGGGAGAGCGGTGTCACGTCGAGCAGTACGACGTCCTTCAGCTCGCCCTTGATGACGGCGGCCTGGACCGCGGCGCCCAGCGCCACGACCTCGTCCGGATTGACCGTCATGTTCGGTTCCTTGCCGCCCGTCATCCGGCGTACCAGGTTCTGCACGGCGGGCATCCTGGTCGAGCCGCCCACCAGGATCACCTCGTCGATGTCGTCGGCGGTGAGCTTGGCGTCGGCCATGGCCTGCTGGACGGGCCCCTTGCACCGTTCGAGCAGGTCGGCGGTGATCTCCTCGAAGGTCGAGCGCCTGAGCGTGGTGTTCAGGTGCTTGGGGCCCGAGGCGTCCGCGGTGATGAAGGGCAGGCTGATCTGCGTCTGGGTGACCGCCGACAGCTCGACCTTGGCCTTCTCCGCGGCCTCGAACAACCGCTGCAGGGCCTGCGGGTCCTGGCGCAGGTCGATGCCGTTGTCCCGCTGGAACTCGTCGGCGAGGTGGTCGACGACGCGCCGGTCGAAGTCGTCGCCGCCCAGGTGGGAGTCGCCCGCGGTCGCCCGCACCTCCACGACGCCGTCCCCGATGGCGAGGACGCTGACGTCGAAGGTGCCGCCGCCCAGGTCGAAGACGAGCACGGTCTCGCTCTCCTGGCGGTCGAGGCCGTAGGCGAGAGCCGCCGCGGTCGGCTCGTTGATGATCCGCAGGACCTCCAGGCCGGCGATCTTCCCGGCGTCCTTGGTGGCCTGGCGCTGGGAGTCGTTGAAGTACGCGGGCACGGTGATGACCGCCTCGGTGACCTTCTCCCCCAGGAACTTCGAGGCGTCGTCCACGAGCTTGCGCAGGACGGCCGCGGCGATCTCCTCGGGCGCGTAGAGCCTCTCGTTGATCTTGAAGCGGACGGCTCCGTCGGGCCCGGGGACGACGTCGAACGACACGGCGGTCAGCTCGCTGGCGACCTCGTCGTGGCGGCGGCCGATGAAGCGCTTGGCCGAGTAGATCGTCCCCTTGGGGTTGAGGATCGCCTGGCGGCGGGCCAGCTGCCCGACCAGACGCTCACCGTTGTCGGTGAACGCCACGACCGAGGGCGTCGTCCGCGCCCCCTCGGCGTTGGGGATCACCGTGGGCTTGTCGCCCTCCATCGTGGCGATCACCGAGTTGGTGGTGCCCAGATCGATTCCGACTGCTTTAGGCATGCTGCCCTCCTGTGCGCTGTGGCTCCCGCTGTGCGCTGTGGCCCCTCCTGTGCGCTGTGGCTCCCGCTGTGCGCTGTGGCCCCTCCTGTGCGCTGTGGCTCCCGGCACTCGACGGACGGCCCGGCGGCGGACACGGGACGGGGGCGCGGACGGGACGGGGGCGCGGACGATGCCGCCCGCGCCCCCGTCCGTGCGGGCTCCGGCCCGGGGACGCCGGTCGGAGCCGGTCAGATCTGCTGATGCATCTGCTGGGACGTGCCCACGTCGAGCAGCCGGCGCGCCTCGGCGGCGTGCGGGGCCGCGACCAGCACCTCGTAGCGGTCGGCGACGATCGCGCTCGACGAGAGGAAGTCGCGCTTGCCCCCGGTGAGCGCGTGGCCGACCAGCCCGAAGATCGCTCCGGCGATGGCACCCCAGATCAGGCCCCACAGGACCAGGATGAAGGGGAACCGTCCGGGAGTGAAGATCGCGAAGAACAGGCCGATCAGCAGTCCGAACCAGGCTCCGGTCGCCGCGCCCATCCCCGCGGCGCGAAGATAGGTCAGCCGCCCGAGCACCTGCTCGACGAGCCGGAGACCGACTCCGACGATCATCGTGTGCTCGACCGGGAACTTCTGGTCCGACAGCCGGTCCACGGCACGTTGTGCCTCGGCGTAGTTGCCGAAACCCGCCACCGTCTCGTGGCCGGTCAAACTGATGTCAGGTCGCATGGCACTTCCCTTCGACGGGCACCCGCGAGGTGAATCCGTACGCGACCCACCCTGATCCCGGGACGGCGTCCCCACATCCCCAGACCTGACAGTCATCGCCGGCCCCGGTCATCCCCGGCGCCGGTGTCCGCCCCGGTCAGCCGGGGCCCAGGCCGTGCCGGAAGGCGTAGGTCACCGCCTGGGCCCGGTCACGCAGTCCCGCCTTGGCGAAGAGGTTGTTGATGTGCGTCTTGACCGTCGCCTCGGAGATGAACAGCTCCCCGGCGATCTCCGCGTTCGAGCGGCCCGCCGCTATCAGCCCCAGCACCTCGCTCTCCCGGCGGGTCAGCCCGTCCGGCAGGCCCGGCGCGCGGCGGCTCCCGGTCACCGCCTCGGCCAGCCGCCGCTGGACGGCGGGGTCGAACTGGGCCTCGCCCTCGACCACGGTGGCGATGGCCGAGGCCAGGGACTCGGCGTCGGTGTCCTTGGTCAGATAGCCCCGCGCCCCCGCGCCCAGCGCGGCGAAGATCGACTCGTCGTCGGAGTACGTCGTCAGGACCACCACGTGGATGTCCGGGTGGGCCTCCCTGATCCTGCGGGTCGCCTCCACCCCGTCCATGCGGGGCATCCGCAGGTCCATCAGGACCACGTCGGGCCCGAGCGAGCCGGCCAGCTCGACCGCCTCCCGCCCGTCGGCCGCGGCCCCCACGACCTCGACGCCGGGCAGCAGGCCCAGCAGCAGCACCAGCCCCTCGCGCACCACCGTCTGGTCGTCGGCCACCAGCACCCGCACGATCACCTCGGCCACCTCGGCCACCTCGTCCCTCGGACCCGCCCGCCTGCCCTCGCGCCGCTCCCGCGCCGGAACGGCCTCACGATCGCGCGGCACCGGCGCGTCGGGGCGTACCGTACCGGCACCGGCGTGAACCGTCCACGGCGCGGCGCCCACCCCCGCGGCGGCGCCGCGCCGCGGGCGGCTCACGCCGGGACCCGCAGCAGGACCTCGAAACCCTCCGTGCCCGGCCGCGCGGCCAGCGAACCGCCGATCAGCTCGGCCCGCTCGCGCATCCCCACCAGCCCGTACCCCCCTTCCCGCGACACCGGCGGGCCCGGCGGGCCGCCCGTGTCGCGCACCTCCAGCTCGCACCACGCGCCGGCGCGGCGCAGAGCCACCGACACCGCGGCGCCCGGCGCGTGCTTGCGCACGTTCGTCAGCGCCTCCTGCGCGGTCCTGGCCACCGCCAGCCTGGCCCCCGCCTCCAGCGAACCGAGGTCCCCGGTGACCGAGACCGCGCAGGGCGAGCCGGTCACCGACCGGAACTCCACCGCCAGCCGCTCCAGCCGCTCGGCCAGCGGAAGCTCCTGCCCGCGCAGCGCGTCGAGCGCCCGGCGGGTCTCCTCCAGCCCGGCGCGCGCCAGCCGCACGGCGCGGTTGACCCGGTCGAGGGCCGCCACGGGGTCCCCGCCCTGCTCCAGCAGCAGCCGCGCGCCCTCCAGGTGGACGATCTGCGCCGACTGCGAGTGCGCCAGGATGTCGTGGACCTCCCTGGCCAACCGCGCCCGCTCGGCCAGCACGGCCTCCCCCGCCCGCGCCTCGGCGAGCGCCGTCGCGTGCTCCCTGGTCGTCCTCACGTGCCGTATCAGGAAGATGACGACGGTGGCGTAGGTGAGGCCGAGGATGTTGCCCCACACCTCCCAGTCCCGCAGCCCGACCAGGAAGGACAGGGCCGCCGTTCCGGCGATGTCGGCCGTGACCAGGAGCACCGCCGACCAGAAACGGGTCCTGAACGGCGCGGTGAAGACGACGAAGTACACGAACCCCATGCCGCTGAAGTCACTGATCGCGTTCAGGACGAACCCGCCGGTCAGGGTGGCCGCGAGCAGCCAGGTGTTGCGCCGCTCGTCCCTGCCCAGCAGCACCCACACGCAGCAGCCGAAGACGGCGGCGCTGAGGGGGAGCAGCTTGAGCACGTCCGGCCAGCCCATCTCGAAAACGGCGAGCAACGGGCTGAAGAGCAGGTACACCGCCAGCGCGACGGCGAGGAACCAGCGCACCGAGGGGCGGCGGAAGAACGTCACGACCACAAATTATCCGTGCCCCCGGCGGCGGGCCATGGGCCCCCGGGTGGAGATCGCCTCCACCCCCGGCCGCCGCGCCCTCCCCCCGGGTGGACATCGCCGGTTCCACCCCGGGGACCGTGCGTCCCCACCCGCCCCGGGGCCATCGTCGAGGCATGTCAGCAATCAGCGTCACCCACCTCGGCAAGTCGTTCGGCGGGGTACGAGCCGTCGACGACCTGTCGTTCACGGTGGAACGGGGAACACTCACGGCCTTCATCGGCCCCAACGGGGCGGGCAAGACCACCACCCTGCGCATGATCCTCGGCCTGGTCACGCCCACCGAGGGCACCGCGACCGTCGGCGGCGGGCCCTACCGCGACCTGGAGCGTCCCGTCGCCACGGTCGGCGCGGTCCTGGAGGCCGCGGCCTTCCACCCGGGGCTGAGCGCCCGCACCCACCTGGAGGCGCTCCGCCTCGCCGCGGGCCTGGGTTCCGGGCGCGTGGATCACGTGCTGGAACAGGTCGACCTCACCGCCTCGGCCGGCCGCAGGGTAGGGGGATTCTCCCTGGGTATGCGCCAGCGGCTCGCCCTGGCCTCCGCCCTGCTGGGGGACCCGGAGATCCTCATCCTCGACGAGCCCGCCAACGGCCTGGACCCGACGGGCATGCGCTGGCTGCGGGGCTTCCTGCGGGCCTACACCCACCAGGGGCGCACGGTCCTGGTCTCCACGCACGTGCTCGCCGAGATCCAGCAGGTCGCCGACCACGCGATCGTCGTACGGGCGGGACGTCTCGCCTGGCAGGGCCCGCTCACCCCGGACACCGACCTGGAGGAGCTCTACATGGAGGTGACCGCGTGAACGGCCTGATCCGCGCCGAACTCCTCAAGGCGCGCGCGAGCCGCACCACCTGGATCCTGGCCGCCCTGGCGCCCCCGCTGTGCGTGGCGTGGGCGGGGCTGATGGTCTTCCTGATGGGGCAGGGCGGCGGGATGCCGCTCGACGCGCAGATCGAGAACGTCTACAGCATGACCCAGCAGGCCTACGTCTTCACCCTGGTGCTCGGCGTCCTCGGCATGGCCGGGGAGAACCGCCACCAGACGATCACCTGGCAGTTCCTGGTCAGCCCCGGGCGGGACCGGGTGGTGACGGCCAAGCTGGCCGCGTACGGGATCGTCGGCCTGGTGATCGCCACGGTCTCGGCGCTGGTCACGCTGGTGGCGGGCCTGGTCATGCTCGGCCTGGCCGGCTATCCCGCCTGGACCCCCGCGGTGCCCGCGGTCCTGCTCGGTTCGGTGCTCGCGGTCGTCCTGTACGGCCTGCTCGGGGTGGGCCTGGGGGCCCTGATCCGCAACCAGGTCGCGGCGGTGGCGGTGGCGCTGGCCTGGTTCATGTACGCCGACTACCTGCTCGTCAGTTTCCTGCCCGACCTGGGCAGGTGGCTGCCGACCGGGGCCGCCCGCGCCCTGAGCGGCATGCCCCTGGGCGGCGAGCTGCTGCCCGTCTGGGGCGGCGGGCTGCTGTTCGCGGGCTACGTCGCGGCGGCCGTGCTCGCCGCCCGCGCGCTGACGCTGCGCCGCGACGTCACGTGACCTCGCCGTACGACGGCACGGGCGGCGGGACGGTCCGCGTCACGGCGTGCCGTCCCGGCCGGCCGTACCGGGTGAGCCCCGGGGACACGCCCCACGGCGTGCCCCCGGGGCTCACGCCATGGCGTCGCGGACGGCGGCGTGGGCCGCGTCGCGCATCGCGGCGTGCAGCCTCGCGTTGGACTCCCGGTCGGTGCGCACCTCGACCATCCGCAGCCCTTCGCCGCGCAGCGCCTTGACCAGCTGGCCCGGCTCGTCCACGAAGGTGTACGGCGTGCCGGTGGCGGCGGCCACGTAGCCCAGGTCCACCCCGTGCGAGGTGCCGAAGACCCGCTCGAAGGGGTCGCGCAGCGCGGCCTGGGGCAGCAGCGAGAAGATCCCGCCGCCGTCGTTGTTCACCACGACCAGGCAGAGGTCGGGGCGCGGCTCGCGGGAGCCGAGGAGCAGCCCGTTCTGGTCGTGCAGGAAGGTCAGGTCGCCCATCAGGGCGTAGGAGGGGCCGTTGTGGGCGAGGGCGGCGCCCATCGCCGACGACACCACGCCGTCGATCCCGGCGGCCCCCCGGTTGGCCATGATCCGCAGGCCCCGCCGGGGACGCATCGCCTGGTCGAGGTCGCGGATCGGCATGGAGGAGCCGGAGAACAGCAGCGCCCCGTTGGGCAGCGCCTCCGCCAGGTCGCGGGCCAGGCGCGGCTCGCTGAGCCCCGAGCCGTCCAGCACCTCGTCGATCGCGGCCCTGGCCGCCGTCTCGGCGCGGCGCCAGGAGTGCAGCCACGTGTCGTCGCCCGCGGAGACCGGGATCTCCACCACCTGGGCCACCTGGGTGGCCGAGCGGGTCGGGTCGGGCCAGCGGGTCATGTCGGAGGCGACCACGATGTGCTCACCCGCGCGCCTCAGCCAGTTGAGCAGCGGCCGGGACAGGCCGGGGCGGCCCAGGGTGACCACGACGTCGGGGCGGTGCCGGTCGGCGAACTCCGGGGTGCCCAGGAGGAAGTGGTAGGCCGACATCGCGTGGTCGCCGTAGCGGGCGCCGCCGTTGGGCTCCGACAGGACCGGCCACCCGGCCATGCCCGCCGCCGCCACGTACCTGCGGGTGTTGGTCGCGCCGTCGCCGACGACCAGCACGCCCCGCCGGGTCGGCGGCAGGTGCAGCGCCACCGGCGGGGAGGCCACCCTGGCGCGGACCCACGGACCCGCGGCGTCGCCCTCCAGGGACTCGGACCACGACGGATCGCCGTCCGGGATCAGCGGCTCGCGGAAGGCCACGTTGAGGTGGACGGGCCCCGGGTCGTACGGGCCCATCGCGCGCTGGTAGGCGCGGCAGGCCGTCGACCGCCAGTAGGCGACCTGGCCGGGGCGGTCCTCGGGCACGCCGATCTCGCTGAACCAGCGCACGGCCGTGCCGTACAGCTTGATCTGGTCGACGGTCTGGCTGGCACCGGTGTCGCGCAGCTCGGGCGGGCGGTCGGCGGTGAGCACCAGCAGCGGCACCCCCGACTCGTGCGCCTCGATGACGGCCGGGTGGAAGTTGGCCGCCGCGGTGCCGGAGGTGCAGATCAGGACGACCGGACGATCGCTGCGGCGGGCCAGGCCCACCGCCAGGTGGGAGGCCGAGCGCTCGTCCACCCGCACGTGCAGCCGGAGGCGGCTGTCGGCGTGCACGGCCAGGGCGAGCGGCGCCGAACGCGAACCCGGTGCGAGCACCACGTCCGTCAGACCGCAGCGGGCCAGCTCGTCGACCAGCACCGTCGCGAGCGCGGTCGCGGGATTCACCGCACCGCCTCCTTATCTCCGTACCCGGGGGTGAGTCCGTCCTGAGGCGCGCGAAGGCGCCCTCGCCTGCGCGGAGCGGCGCGCCCGGGGGCCGGATCCGTTCGGGCCCCCGCCGCCCCCGGGGAGCGGGCGACGTGCCCTCGCCGCCCGCGGCCGCGCCGTAACCTGTCGTCGGCCGCCCCTAGGGACGGCGCGGGAACCTGCCGAAGTCGGGGGAGCGCTTCTCCTTGAACGCGTTGCGTCCCTCCTGCGCCTCCTCGCTCATGTAGTAGAGCAGGGTGGCGTCACCGGCGAACTGCTGCATCCCCGCGGCGCCGTCGGTGACCGCGTTCAGCGCGCCCTTGAGCATGCGCAGGGCCAGCGGCGACTTGTCCAGCATCTCCCTGGCCCACTTGACCGTCTCGGCCTCGAGCTCGGCGAGCGGCACGACCGCGTTGACCAGACCCCAGTCGAGGGCCTTCTGCGCGTCGTACTGGCGGCAGAGGTACCAGATCTCGCGGGCCCGCTTCAGGCCGACGGTCTCGGCCAGCAGCCAGGAGCCGTAGCCGCCGTCGAAGGAGCCGACCTTGGGGCCGGTCTGGCCGAAGACCGCGTTGTCGGCGGCGATGGACAGGTCGCAGCACACGTGCAGCACGTGGCCGCCGCCGATGGCGTAACCGGCGATCATGGCGATGACCGGCTTGGGACAGCGGCGGATCTGGACCTGCAGGTCGAGCACGTTGAGCCGGCCGACGTGCGGGGTGGACTTGTCGACGTAGCCGTCGTCGCCGCGGATCTTCTGGTCGCCCCCGGAGCAGAAGGCCCGGTCGCCCGCGCCGGTGAAGATGATCACGCCGACCTCGGCGTCCTCCTGGGCGACGTTGAAGGCGTCCTTGAGCTCGAAGAGCGTCGTCGGGCGGAACGCGTTGTGCCGCTCCGGACGGTTGATCGTGATCTTCGCGATGCCCTCGCCGGTCTCGTAGATGATGTCCTCGTACTGTCCGGACCTCTTCCAGTCGACCGCGCCGTCGCGCTCGGAGGCCGTCTCCGCCACCACCTGATCGTCCACGCCCGGCTCGACCCGCTCCGTGCCCACGATGGCTTCACCCTCTCCGCTTTACCGGGACCGCCCCGGCTGTTGTCCGGCATTCGGCACTAACCTTACGACTGTGATGACCATTCCTGTGCATGAGGAGTGGCTTTCCGTGCAACGGGAACTGCACGCCGTGGTTTCGGCGCCGGGCCCGGAGCTGTTCCGGGCCGTCGGCGCGGCACTGGACGGCCGCGGTCCCGCCGTGCTGCCCCTCTCCCCCGCCCTGCCCGCCCCCGCTCTGCGGGCGACGCTCGACGCGCTGCGCCCGACCCACGTCGACGGGGTCCGCCGCGAGGGCGGCGTCGGCGTGCCCGCCGAGGTCGCGGTGGTCATCGCCACCAGCGGCTCGACCGGCGCCCCCAAGGGCGCGCAGCTGTCCGCCGAGGCCCTGATCGCCTCCGCGTCGGCCTCGCTGCGGCGCCTGGACGCCGGGGCGGGCGAGCGCTGGCTGTGCTGCCTGCCCCCCTCCCACGTGTCCGGCCTGCAGGTCCTGGTGAGGTCGCTGCTGGGCGGGACCGAGCCGATCGTGCACGACGGGTTCTCCCCCGAGGCCGTGCTCTCCAGCGGCACGGACCACGTCTCGCTGGTGCCGACCCAGCTGCGCCGGCTGCTCCAGGTGAGTTCGCCGCGTCTCCCGCGCCTGTCGATGTTCAGGACGATCCTGCTCGGCGGTGCCGCCGCTCCCCCCGCCCTGCTCGCCGAGGCCCGCGCGGCCGGGGCCAGGGTGGTCACCACGTACGGCATGAGCGAGACCTGCGGCGGGTGCGTCTACGACGGCGAGCCCCTCGACGGGGTGGAGGTCGGCATCGGCGACGACGGCCGGATCCGCCTGGGCGGGCCCGTGCTGTTCTCCGGCTACCGGCTGCGCCCCGACCTCACCGAGGCCGCCCGCGACGGCGGCTGGTTCCTCACCTCGGACCTGGGCGTCCTGGAGGGCGGGCGGCTGCGCGTGCTGGGGCGGGCCGACGACGTCATCAACACCGGGGGCGAGAAGGTCGTCGCCGCGGCGGTGGCCGCCGTGGTGGCCGAGCATCCCGCGATCGTCGACGCCGTCGTGGTCGGCCGTCCCGACCCCGAGTGGGGCGAGCGGGTGGTGGCCGTCGTCGTCTCGCCCTCCCCGCCGTCCCTGGCCGAGGTCCGCGCCTTCGCCAAGGAGCGGCTGCCCGCCTACGCGGCCCCCGCCGAACTGATTGTTGTGACCGAAATACCACTTTTGGCCAATGGCAAGCCGGATCTCGAAGCTCTCCGTTATGGTCGTGATCGGGAACCGTGAAGGTGCCGCGACACGTCCAACAGGTAGCCGAAGCAGGAAGGACAAGCCCGATGAACGTCACCCGCAAGACATGGGTCTCGGCTGGAATCGTGAGCCTGGTCCTCGCCGGCGGCATCTCCGTCACGGCGGCCGCCGCGTCGGGCGGCATCGGGAGGGCGGAGAAACCGTCGGCCGAGCCGGTGCCGGTCGCCCCGAACGAGCCGGGAACCTCCTCCCAGGAGCCGTCCCCGACCGCGCCCGTCCCTCCCGCGGAGGACTTCGTGGTGTCCAGGGAGGTCAATCCCGACCCCCGGAAGGTCGTCGAGTACTGGAGCGAGAACCGCCTGGAGCAGGCGGAGCCCTTCCCGATGCCCATGGTCGACGGCCCCGTGCGCGAAGGCACCGTGGACCCGGCGCAGGAGGGCCCTGCGGAGAGCCCCGTGGAAGTGATCGAGTAGGCCCTCTCGGGCGCCCACGTGCGGGTGGATCGCCGGGAAGGCGGTCCGCCCTTCATATTTTCCGGGTCGGGTCGGGAACAGAAAGTTCTTGCCTGGGGTTATTGGTACTGGTGCGCCGAGCGGCCCCCAGACCGCCCCACCCCAAGACCAGCAGACCGTAAATTCAGACGACTCCGTGATGGAGGAGGTGTCCTCATGCCCCCAACCGCCGTGGCGACCTCATCTGAGGCCCCGACGACCCTCGACCAGCTCCTTGACCGAGGGCGAGTCCAGGGCCATCTTTCACTCGCGGAGCTGCGCCACGCCTTCGCCGAGGCGGGCATCAGCCCGACCGAGGGCAGGTCGATCCTGCGCGAGCTCACCGAGGCGGGCGTCAGCCTGGCGGCCGAGAACGAGCCCGCGCTGTCCGCGTCCGGCGCCAAGAGCACCCGCAAGACCCCCGTCCGCAAGGCCAAGGCCGCGCCCGTGAGGAAGGGGGCGGCGAAGACCGAGACCACGGCCGGCGCCCCGGACGCCGCCACGACCGGCGCGGAGCCCGCGGGCGACCTCAAGACCGCCAGGCCCGTCAAGAAGGCCGGGACCGCCAAGAGCGCCGCCAAGGACGCCAAGGACGCCAAGGACACGGCGGCGGAGCTCGACGACGAGTGGAACCCGCCGGAGGAGGCCGAGGTGGAGGTCGAGCCGACCCTCGACCTCGACGACCAGTCCTCCGTCATGGGCGACTCGGTGCACACCTATCTGAAGTCGATCGGCCGTCGCACCCTGCTCACCGCCGCGCAGGAGGTCGAGCTGGCCAAGCGCATCGAGGCCGGGCTGTACGCCGAGTCCAAGCTGGAGGCCGACCCGGGTCTGTCCGCGGCCGCGCGCGACGATCTGGAGTGGATCGCGGAGGACGGCCGCCGGGCCAAGGACCACATGCTGGAGGCCAACCTCCGCCTGGTCGTCTCCGTGGCCAAGAAGTACACCGACCGGGGCATGGCCCTGCTCGACGTGGTCCAGGAGGGCAACCTGGGCCTGATCCGCGCGGTGGAGAAGTTCGACTACACCAAGGGCTACAAGTTCTCCACCTACGCCATGTGGTGGATCCGCCAGGCCATCCAGCGCGGCTTCGCCGACTCGGCCCGCACCATCAGGCTTCCGGTGCACGTGCTAGAGATGCTCTCCAAGCTGTCGCGCGTCGAGCGTGACATGCACCAGCGTCTGGGCCGCGAGCCCACGCCGGAGGAGCTGGGCGTCGAGCTCGACAAGACCCCCGACCAGATCGAGGAGCTGCTGCGCACCAGCCGCCAGCCGATCAGCCTCAACGCCACCATCGGCGAGGACGGCGAGACCACGATCGGCGACCTCATCGAGGACGTCGACTCGCCCGAGGCGTCGGAGGTCGTCGACCGCCAGCTGCTGGGCGAGCAGCTGCGCGGCGTGCTCGGCAACCTCTCCCCCAGGGAGGCCAAGATCATGGCCCTGCGCTTCGGCCTCGTCGACGGCAAGCCCCACACCCTCGACGAGATCGGCAAGTGTCTCGGCCTGACGCGCGAGCGCATCCGCCAGCTGGAGAAGGAGTCGCTCTCCAAGCTCCGCCACCCCAGCAACACCCGCCCGCTGCTCGACTGGGCCAGCTGACCGGCGTCCGGTCGTTCCGGAGTCCCGACAGTCCCGAAGGGCGCCACCGCGAGACCTCACGGTCCGCGGTGGCGCCCTTCGGCGTGTTTCCGGCCCCTGCGGGGAGTGCCCCCCGGAGGGACCGGCAGGAGCGCGAGGCGCCCCTCCCCGAGGGGCCGGTACGCGGACCGGGGCGACGGTACCCGTACCGGCCCTCGAAGGTCTTGAAGGTCTTGAAGAGGTCAGCCGCCCATCTCGGCGACGAGGCTTCTGGGGCGCATGTCGGTCCAGGAGCCCTCGACGTAGGCCAGGCAGCCGGCGCGGGAGTCCTCACCGTGGACGACCTCCCACCCCGGGGGGACGTCGGCGAACGCGGGCCACAGCGAGTGCTGCCCCTCGGCGTTCACCAGCACCAGGAAGGACGCGCTCTCGTCGTCGAAGGGGTTGGTCATCGGATACCTCCAGCGTGGGTGTACCGGGTGGCGGACCCGGCTGTGTGAATTCGCCCGGCACCGGGATCCCCGGCCGGCGCCGGCCGCCCGCGCGGGCGGCGCGGGAGTTTCCCACCGGCGCGCCCAGGGGTCGGCGACCGCTGTTCCCCACCGGACACGAGGAGCCGTTCAGCGCGAGAAAAGGCAGACGAAAATGACATAACTACGCGCACCTCAGCGAAGTGCCTGGTCACGGCGTTGAGGGAGTGGCCGGGGAGGCCACCGAGACGGAGTACTTTATTAGGGAAGCCTAACCTAAAGTCCGCCATATTGGGAGGCCGGGCCGAGAAGACCGGTCATCAGGGCCGAATCACCGTCGCCTCCCCCGGACCCGGTCCGGAACGGCGAAACCGCCCGTCACGGGAACGCGTGACGGGCGGCGAGAGGCCGTTCGAACCGGGTCCGCGGGTGGAGACCGGCGGGCGGATCAGATCCGCGCCCGAGCCCCCGCGGTCGAAGGTCCCGGTGAGGACCGGGGGCGAGGGCCGGGAATGGAGATCGGAATGGAGCTCAGCGGGCCGAGGCGGCGACCGGGCGCGGCACCCTGGGGATGCCGGTCAGCCGGTTCTGCTCGCGAAGGGTGCGCAGGCGGTTGACCTCGGCGGTCCACTCGGCGCCCTTCGGGGTGGCCCTGCCCTTGCGGCGGCGGATCCGGTCGTCGTACGACCTGATCCCGAACGTCGCGCGCTGGTTGGCCTCGGCCGCGCGCAGGGCCTCGGTGAGCGCCCTGTCGAAGGCCAGCCCGGCGGCCCGCAGCTCCTGCACGGGGGCCGCGGCGGCCTGCGCCCGGCGCACCTCGGCCTCGGCCTCGCGCGCCTTCTCCAGAAGCTCGGGGAAGCTCTTCCCGACCTCCTGGTCAGCGTGGTGACGAACCTCCGCCTCCCGGCTCACGCGCGGTCGGAAAAACGCCATCTTCTTCCCTCTCTCGCCGGTCGCCGGTCTCCTCCGGCAGATCACCGCTCGTAGCCTACGCGGTCCGCACCCGCCCCACACACTCAGGGACCGGGCCTCCCGCGGAGCGGTCCGCACCACCGCCCCTCTCACTGTGCTGCGCCACCGGCCACCTCGCCGCACGGCGCCATCAGCCGCCCCGCCGCACGGTGCCGCCGGCCGCCCCGCCGCACGGCGACGCCGAGGAACGTCCGTCCTGACCGGCGCGCCGTCCTTTACGCAGTAAGGTGAGCGGTGGCAGGATGCCTCCCATGCCTGCCAAGCGACCGCCCGTCCCGCTCTCCAGGGAGCGCATCATCGACGCCGCCCTCCACATCGCCGACGGCCAGGGGCTCCGGCGCCTGACGATGCGGCGGCTGGGCGACGCGCTCCAGGTGGAGGCGATGGCCATCTACCACCACCTGCCGCGAGGCAAGGACGCCCTGATGGACGCGCTGGCCGAGCACGTCACCACCGTCCACGCCGAGCCCGGCGAGAGCTGGCAGGACAGCGCGAGGGCCTGGTGCAGGGCGAGCCGGGCCGCGCTGAGGGAGCATCCCGGGGTGCTGGCCCTGGCCCTGACCAAGCCGCCGAGGGGCAGGGCGGCGATCGCCATCAGGGAGCAGACCGACCAGCTGGCCGACGCGGGACTGGCCGACGCCGCGGGCGCGGTACGGGCCCTTCGGGCCTACGTCTTCGGCGCGGTGGCCGTGGAGGTGCAGCAGTCGGGCTGGGCCGAACCCTCGGGCGACGAGGACGAGCCCTGGCGTCCCCCGTCCAGGGGAGGCGGCAGCCCGGGGGCGGACACCGACTTCGAGCACGGGCTGGACGCGCTCCTGGCCGGCCTGGGCGCCCGGTGAGCGCATCGGACCCGGTAGGGGACGGTCAGGGGTTCGGAAACCCGCGTCGGCGCACGTCAGCAACTTGTAACCGATCGTTTACCTGCTCGGCGGCGTGTCGCACTTGGTCGAATATCCTTATATGAGGCATGCTGTGTTATAGGTCACATCCCCTGATAAAGCCCTGACGGACTGACCCCTTACCAGTTCTCAAACAGTCCTAACGGGCTATGTCGCCAAGGTGCGATCGATCGCACACTTGATCTGCTTGATGTGCGGCTCCCGTTCTGTTAGGGACCGCATGGCCATATATCAACATTCAGATGCTCGTCCCCGTCATACGTGGGAACGGAGACCCATCGGTGACGGTGCCGCCGGATGTCCGATGCCCACCCGTGCCCGGTGTGACCCGGGCGAGCCGACACGAGAGATCCGGAGGCACGCCGATGTGCCCGCACGAGCCGTCCTGTCCGTCCGCCGACGCGCTGGACCGCGAAGCCGCCCGCACCATGGCGGCCCACCCCGAGCAGGGCTGGAGCCTGCTCTGCAACGGTGTGGTGCTGTTCGACGACACCGGCGAGCTCCTTCCGGACGGTGCCGTCATCGAGCCGCACCGGCCACTGGCCGGCGTCGTCTGAGGCCCGTCACACCCGGCCGGTCACGCTGAGCGGGTCCACCGAGCCCGGCCGCATCCTCGTGTCGAGCCACTCGGCGGCCACCTCGCCCACCCTGGCGGGGTTCCTCCCGAGGTCGTGACCCTCTCCCGGCAGCACCACCAGGCGCGCGGCGTCCGCCGCCTCGGGCACGCCGAACGGGTCACGGTCTCCGTTCACCACCAGCACGTCCACACCCGCCGCGCGCAGCTCCCCGGCGCGTGACCGCTCCGGCTTCCCCGGCGGGTGCAGCGGGAACGCCAGCGCGACGACCGCGACGGCCCCGACCCGGTCGGCCGTACGGCACGCGACCCTGGCCCCGTTGCTCCGCCCGCCCTGCGCCAGCGGCAGCCCCGGATAGCGCCCGCGCAGCGCGGCCACCAGCGTCTCCCACGCCTCGTCCTGCTTGACCGCCGACCCCGGCGCGCGGGCTCCGCGCATCCGGAACGGCTGGAGCACCCGCGCGACCGTCGCGCCGATCGCCGTCGCGGCGTCGCGCACGGCCAGCAGGTCGGGGGCGTCCACTCCCCCGGCCGAGCCGTGGGTGAGCACCAGCAGGAAACGCGGGACGGCCACCTCGTCGATCTCCACCAGCGCGGGGCCGTGCGGGGTCGCGATCTCCATGGGAGGGACCGCGCGCGGGGGGAACCCGGATCCCGGCGTGGACGCGCCGGCGGGAGGGGTGGACTCGGAGGTGGACACGGATCTCCTCCTATTGACTGATGCCCGGCGGCCGGCGTGAAGGAACAATCGAAGCGTGCAGGACTATCAAGATATCCGCCAGGACATGCATGCCACCGTCGAGGCCCGGCGCGACCTCGGCCCCGAGTACGAGGCCGCCCTCATCGAGTCGTTCGTGTCACGTCTCGACGCGACCATCGCCCACCGGGTGCGCGCCGAGATGCACGCCGCCGGGGCGCCGAAGGCCAAGTCGGCCAAGTCGCGCAAGGGCTCGAACGGCTCGATCCCGATCGCCCTCGGTTCGATGGGCATCGGGATCCCGCTGACCGCCGTCGCGGCGCAGACCTCCGGCACCGCCGGGCTGCTGCTGGCCTGGGGCGGGATCGTGGCGATCAACTTCGCCCACGCCCTGGGCCGCTGGCGGGAGCGCGACTGACACCCGCCGGGGTCCCGCCCGGTCCCTCCGTCCCGGCCGAGAGGTTCAGCGATCCCGGTCCAGGCCCGGAAGCCTCAGCGATCCCGGCCAAGGCCCGGAAGGCTCAGAGGCCCCGGTCGAGGCCCGGAAGGCTCAGAGGTCCCGGTCGAGGCGGAGGCGGACCTCACCGGCGAGATCCTCGTCCGCGCTGTCCAGGCCGTAGCGCCACACGCGCTCGGCGTCCTCGTCGCGCCCCCTGAGCGGGAGCGTGCGGGCCAGGAGCTCGATGGCCAGCGCACCGGTCTCGACGTCGCCGCCCTCCTCGATCGCGGCGGAGAACTCCGCGCACGCCAGCTCCAGGTGAGCGATGCCGAGCATCACCCGCAGCCTCGGCACCTCGGCCGCGTCGGGCACCGCGAGCGCCTCCAGGAGCACCTGGGCGGCCTCCCCCGGCTCGCCCTCCTCCAGGAGTGCCTCCGCCAGCCGCTGTGCGGCACGAGGAGCGATCTCCGGGTCGGCGGTGGCCAGCGCGTCACGCAGCGACCGCTCGGCCTCCTCCTCGCCCGTGGCGAGCCTGGCGAGGGCCATGTGCGCCAGCGGGACGTAGGCGGGATGGCCCACGCCCAGCGCGGCCTGCCAGGCGGCACGGGCCTGGTCGGCCAGGCCCTCCCGCTCGAAGCTCCCCGCGAGCAGGCAGGCGGCCTGGGCGGCGAACTCCGGATGCCCGGTCGCCAGCGCGGTGCGCGCGGCCGTGCGGGAGCCCGCCACGTCCCCGCTCTCCTCCAGCACCACCGCGAGACCCACCGCCGCCTGTGCCCGGTCGGGCTCGTCGGGATCGGCGACCAGCTCGGCGAAGATCGCGGCGGCGCCGTCGAGGTCGCCCGCCTCGGCCAGTCTTCGCGCGGTGTCCAAGGGACGGGTGTCCACCTCAGGCATGCAGGATCCTTCCGGATACGGAGACGCCCCGAGCCTAACGACTCGGGGCGCCCTCCGTCCTGTCGCATTCCCCGCGAATATCGCGGGTCGCGCGGGCTTGCGGTCCCGGCGGGACCCTGCGGCGATCAGTCCTCGTACGCCTCCAGGGGAGGGCAGGAGCAGACCAGGTTGCGGTCGCCGTAGGCCTGGTCGATGCGGCGGACCGGCGACCAGTACTTGCCCTCGCGCACCGACGGCAGCGGGTAGGCCGCCTCGGTGCGGCTGTAGGGGTGGCCCCACTCGTCGGCGACGAGGCTGTCGGCCGTGTGGGGGGCGTTGCGCAGCGGGTTGTCGGTCTTGTCGTACGCCCCGGAGGCGACCTTCGCGATCTCCTCGCGGATCGCGATCATCGCCTCGCAGAACCGGTCGAGCTCGGCCAGGTCCTCGCTCTCGGTCGGCTCGATCATCAGCGTGCCGGCCACCGGGAAGGACATGGTCGGGGCGTGGAAGCCGTAGTCGATGAGGCGCTTGGCCACGTCGTCGACCGTCACCCCGGTCTCCTTGGTGATCTGGCGCAGGTCCACGATGCACTCGTGGGCGACGAGGCCGCCGCGGCCGGTGTAGAGGACCGGGTAGTGGGGGCTGAGCCTGCGGGCCAGGTAGTTGGCCGACAGGATGGCCTGCTCGGTGGCGGCCTTCAGGCCGTCGGCGCCCATCATCCGGATGTAGGCCCAGGAGATGGGCAGGATGCCCGCGGAGCCGTACGGCGCCGCCGAGACCGGGCCCACCGCGGTCCCCTCGCGCAGCGGGTGGCCGGGCAGGTAGTCGGCCAGGTGGGCGCGGACCGCGACCGGGCCGACGCCGGGGCCGCCGCCGCCGTGCGGGATGCAGAAGGTCTTGTGCAGGTTCAGGTGGGAGACGTCCGCCCCGAACTCGCCGGGCCTGGCCAGGCCGACCAGTGCGTTGAGGTTGGCGCCGTCGACGTAGACCTGCCCGCCGGCCTCGTGCACCAGCTCGCAGATCCGGACGATCGTCTCCTCGTACACGCCGTGCGTGGACGGGTAGGTCACCATGATCGCGGCGAGCTGCTCGCGGTGCTTGTCGATCTTCGCGACGAGGTCGTCGACGTCCACGTTGCCCTGGTCGTCGCAGGCGACCACGGCCACCCGCATGCCCGCCATCACGGCGCTCGCGGCGTTGGTGCCGTGCGCGGAGGAGGGGATCAGGCAGACGTCGCGGCCCGAGTCGCCGCGCGCGGTGTGGTAGGCGCGGATCGCCAGGAGCCCGGCGAACTCGCCCTGGGAGCCGGCGTTCGGCTGGAGCGAGACGGCGTCGTAGCCGGTGACCTCGGCCAGCCAGCGCTCCAGCTGCCCGATCAGCTCGACGTAGCCCGCGGCCTGGTCCTCGGGCGCGTAGGGGTGCAGCCCGGCGAACTCCGGCCAGGTGATCGGCTCCATCTCGGTGGTCGCGTTGAGCTTCATGGTGCAGGAGCCCAGCGGGATCATCGACCGGTCGAGCGCGATGTCCTTGTCCTGGAGCCTGCGCAGGTAGCGCAGCATCGCCGTCTCGGAGCGGTGACTGTGGAAGACCGGGTGGGTCAGGTAGTCGCTGACGCGCGCCAGCGAGGCGGGCAGCGCGTCGTGCGCGGCGGCGTCCAGATCGGCCAGCACGGCGCCGCCGATCCCGAAGGCGGCCAGGACCTGCTCCAGGTGGAGGGGCTCGGTCCTCTCGTCGCAGGTGACGCCCACGTGGTCGGCGTCGACCAGGCGCAGGTTGACCCCGTTGTCGCGGGCCGCGGCGACGACCGCCTCGGCGCGGCCGGGAACCCTGGCGAGCACGGTGTCGAAGAAGGTGTCGTGCACGACCTCGACGCCGCCCTGGCGCAGGCCCTCGGCCAGCACGACGGCGTGCCGGTGGGTGCGACGGCCGATCCTGCGCAGGCCCTCGGGGCCGTGGTAGACGGCGTACATGCCGGCGATCACCGCGAGCAGCACCTGCGCGGTGCAGATGTTGCTGGTGGCCTTCTCGCGGCGGATGTGCTGCTCGCGGGTCTGGAGCGCGAGCCGGTACGCGGGGCGCTGGTCGGCGTCCTGGGAGACGCCCACCAGGCGGCCCGGCAGCTGGCGCTGCAGGCCGTCACGGACGGCCATGTAGGCGGCGTGCGGGCCGCCGAAGCCCATGGGGACGCCGAAGCGCTGGGAGGAGCCGACCGCGATGTCGGCGCCGAGCTCGCCGGGCGCGGCCAGGAGGGTGAGGGCCAGCAGGTCGGCGGCGGCGACCACCTGGGCGCCGCGCGCGTGGGCGGCGTCGGCGATGGCGCGGAAGTCGCGGACCCTGCCGCTGGCGCCGGGATACTGCACGAGCACCCCGAAGCACTCGGGAAGCTCCTCGGTGAAGTCGCTCTCGACCAGCTCGATGCCGAGCGGCTCGGCGCGGGTGCGCAGCACCGCCTTGGTCTGCGGCAGCGCGTCGGCGTCCACCACGAACACCTTCGAGGGGCTGCGGCCCGCGCGGCGGGCCAGGGTCATCGCCTCGGCCGCAGCGGTGGCCTCGTCCAGCAGGGAGGCCCCGGCGACGTCGAGGGCGGTCAGGTCGGAGACGACGGTCTGGAAGTTGATCAGGGCTTCCAGGCGGCCCTGGGAGATCTCCGGCTGGTAGGGCGTGTACGCGGTGTACCAGCCCGGGTTCTCCAGGAGGTTGCGGCGGATGACGCCCGGGGTGATCGTGTCGTGGTACCCCAGGCCGATCATCGAGGTGAGCACGGTGTTGCGCCCGGCGAGGACCCGGAGCTCGGCGAGGGTCTCGGACTCCCCGGCCGCCGGGGGCAGGCTCAGCCGCTCCGAGGAGCGGATCGCCTCGGGCACGGCCACCGCGACCAGGTCGGCGACGGAGGCGAATCCGACCGCCTCCAGCATGCGGGTCTGGCCGGCGTCGTCCGGCCCTATGTGGCGGGTCGCGAAAGCGGGGGAGCCGAGTTCGCTGAGCGATGACAGGTCGGTCATTGGTGAAGCCTCCCGGGACGGGGTGGAGACCGGCGCTGGGCGCGGGCGTATGCCTGGTCTCCCCCTCTGTCATCACGACCGTCGTGCGGGTCGTGACCTGAGAGCTTCACCTGCCCCTTGTCGGGAGGCTTGCACCGTCGGTGAGTCGCGCCTGGCGAGCGCGCCTGCTTTCCAGAGTTGCCTCGTCCGTGCGGTACCGGGTGCCTGAGAGATTCCGGGGAGGTTGCTCCTTCGGCGCCCCGATCGTGGTCGGGGTCTCTCCCGCACAGGGTCAGTGGCAGGTCCGAGTTTACCCGGTTCGTCGTGCTCTGCGACGGCGGGCCAGCTCATCGGCCTGATGATCTCCTAAAGGGCCCTCGCTCGACTCCGCGCGTTCGCCGGGCAGATCCGCGAGGGAGCCCTCCACCTCCTGCCACACCCGTCCCAGAGCTATCCCGAAGACTCCCTGACCGCCCTGGAGGAGGTCGATGACCTCGTCGGGCGAGGTGCACTCGTAGACGCTCACCCCGTCGCTCATCAGGGTGATCCCGGCCAGGTCGTTGACGCCCCGGTCGCGCAGGTGCTGCACGGCGATGCGGATCTGCTGGAGGGAGACGCCGGTGTCGAGGAGACGCTTGACGACCTTGAGGACCAGGATGTCGCGAAAGCCGTACAGCCGCTGGGAGCCGGAGCCGTGGGCGGCCCGCACGGTGGGCTCGACCAGGCCGGTGCGCGCCCAGTAGTCGAGTTGCCGGTAGGTGATGCCGGCCGCGGAACAGGCCGTGGGGCCTCGGTAACCGATGTCGGCGGGCACCTTCACCGGTTGCCCGTCGAACAGCAGACCCTCTTCACCCGCGCGCTGACGTGCCGACTGGCGCCGTTCCGGGTCATCCTGATCGGCGTTTCTACCCTCGCCGCTGCTGACCGCCACGCGGACCTCCGGCTTTCTCTCATCCCACGGCCTGATCTGGGGGTTTACGCACGACCGCGGGTTTCACTTGCACCGTAGGACTGGGGCCAAGTCCAGTCAACGACCCCACTCGGCGCGTCGTGAAGCGTAAATGCACCGAAATTCCTACCCCGCGCGGCCGAAGTCCTCGGGCGTGATCGTGTCAAGGAACTCCCTGAACTTCTCCACCTCGTCCTCCTGGTCGTCCGGGATGATCACCCCTGCCTCCCGGACCACGTCCTCACTCGCGAAGATACGTGCGCCGGTGCGAAGTGCCAAGGCGATCGAGTCCGAGGGGCGCGCGCTCACCTCGACCCCGTTGGAGAACACGAGATCGGCGAAGAAGATGCCGTCGCGCAGGGCGACGATGTTGACCGTGCTCAGCCGGACCCCGAGCCCTTCGAGCACGTCGCGGAACAGGTCATGCGTGAGCGGCCGGGGCGGTGGTTCCTCGGCCTGGGCCATGGCGATCGCCGTGGCCTCCGTCATGCCGATCCAGATAGGTAGGTAACGCTCCCCATGCGTCTCTTTCAGCAAGACGATCGGCTGGTTGGAGGGCATCTCAACTCGAACGCCCACGACCTCCATCTGCAACACGGGCTGCTCCGTCTTCGCTGGATTCCGACCGGTTTGTTCAACGTAACACTCGTGGGGGTACGAGTGCCTGGTCAGGTTCTCACCGGCCCAGGGCCCCACGAACGCCGGAACGCAGCAGGGAGGCGTGCAATTCCAGCAGCAGGCCGGAGATCTCCCTGGCCGTCTCGTCGGCCTGGTCGATGGCCCCGGGCCTGCGGCGGCGCAGGAGCGGGGCGACGGCCTGCTCCACCAGACCGGCCTCGCGCTCCGCGGCGGCCTTGACGGCTCGCAGATGGCGGGCCCGCAGGCCGAAGGCGGCCAGGGCTCCGACGCTGCGGGCCACGGCCAGCGCCTCGGCGTCGTAGTAGCGGGCCACGGCGGCCAGCAGGCCGTAGTCCTCCAGCTCGGCGAGGGTCTCCTCGTCGAGCTCGGCGGCGGCGAGCAGCTCCTCGCGGGTGAGCCGGATCTCGGGGGGCGCGTCGTCGGGGACCGCGCGCGGCCTGGCGGCCGGACGCTCCTCGCGGTCGGCCGCCTCCAGGTGATCCTTGATGACGCGCAGCGGCAGGTAGCGGTCACGCTGCTCGCTGAGGATGTAACGCAGCCGCTCGACGTCGGCGTAGGTGAACTTGCGGTAGCCGGAGGGACTGCGCTCCGGCTCGATCAGCCCCTCGCCCTCCAGGAAACGAATCTTGGAGATGCTGACGTCGGGGAACTCGCCCTGCAGGAGAGCGAGCACCTCCCCGATGCTCATGTGCGCACGAGCGGCCTGCGAGCTCATCATCCTCCAGCGGCGCCGCGGGTGAGGAAGACGAGGCGGAACTTGCCGATCTGCACCTCGTCCCCGCCGTACAGCGGGACCTCCTCGATGCGCTCGCGGTTCACGTAGGTGCCGTTCAGGCTGCCGACGTCGCGGACGGTGAAGACCCCGCCGCCGCGCCGGTAGAACTCCACGTGGCGGCGCGAGACCGTGATGTCGTCGAGGAAGATGTCGCTCTCGGGGTGACGGCCCACGGTGGTGAGGTCGCTGTCGAGCAGGAACCGGCTGCCGGCGTTGGGGCCGCGCATCGCGACCAGCAGCGCGGTGCCCGGGGGCAACTGCTCGACGGCCTGCCGCTCGGCGAGAAGCGTCTCACCTGTCTCCGCCTCGTAGGCCTCGATCCCGGAGAGGGAGATCGTCGATGTGCTGTCTCCGGGGGTCTCGGCTTTGGTAAGCGGCGACCCGCATCGTGAACAGAAACGGGCATCCTCAGGATTGGCATGACCGCACTGCGTGCAGTAGACGCTCGGCATCGATCGGCTCGGCCTCCTACCGCGAAGACGCGGCAACGGTGCTCAGTGATGCGCGCCTCGCTTCTTCGCTTCTCAAGTGTTTTCTCGGACTGCGAATGCCGCAACATACAGTGATGAGGCGCGAAGGTCAAGGTTGACGCTGAACCGCGGGTACGGTCGGTGACAAAGTTACAGTGGGGTACTGTCCCCGGTCCATGGCGCCGCGCTGTCTTTGTGGCAACCGCTCGGCCCGCGGCCCCCGTCCGGGCGCCTTCCCGCGCCTCCGGCGCGCCGGCCGGGGCCGGGGAACGTCAGCCGCCCGCGGCCTCCTCCACCACCCTCGCCCAGTGCTCGATCAGGGTCTGCGCGGAGTCGACGTCGAACCCCTCGGCCCACAGGTGGGTGACCGCCTCCGTCGGGTCGGGCAGCACCAGGGTCCAGCTGCCGTCCTCGGCGACGACCCGCACCCCGTCGGTGGTGTCGATGCGGTAGTGCTCAGCGGCCTCGATGACCGAGCGCATCACCGCGCCCTTGGCGGCCCACGGGGTCGGCACGGTCCGGCGCAGCAGCTTGGCCTCGGGGATCCTGGCGTCGATCTGGCTGAGCGAGAGCCGGGTCCTGGCGACCAGGCCCAGCAGGCGCAGGAACACCGCCAGGCCGTCCACCGTGGGGCCGAACTCGGGCACGATGAAACCGCCGCGCCCGTCGGCCGCGAAGATCATCTCCGGCCCTCTGGCCGCGGCGGTGAGCGCGTCGATCGCGGTGGAGGTCCACTCGGCCTGGACGCCGTGGAACCTGCAGACCTGCTCGGCCACCCGGGTGGTGGTGACCGGCAGCGCCACCCTGCCGCCGCGCCGCTCGGCGGCGACCAGGTCGAGCACCACCAGCAGGGCGCGCTCCTCGCTGATCAGCTGGCCCTTCTCGTCCACCAGCGCGACCCGCTCCCCCACCGGGTCGAAGCGCACCCCGAAGGCGGCCCTGGAGGAGCTGACGAGCTCCGACAGGCGCTGCAGGTCGCGGCGGCGCTCGGCGAGGGTCTCGGTGGGCGAGGCGTCGTCCAGCCGGTTGTTGACGGTCAGCACGTCCACCCCGACCCGGCCCAGCAGGCTGGGCAGCACCAGCGAGGAGGTGCCCCCGGCGCAGTCGACCACGACCTTCATGTCGGCGTCGCGCACCCCGCTGATGTCGATCAGGCGCAGCAGCTCGTGCGTGTAGTCCTCCACCGCCCGGGCGGGGAAGCTCAGCTCGGCGATCTCCCCGGGGAAGGCGCGGCGGAACTCCTGCCGGGAGAAGACCCGGTCCAGCTTGCGCTGGGCCGCCGGGGAAAGGTCCGCGCCGTGCTCGTCCATGAAGACGATGTCGACGCTCTGCGGGTCGCCGGGGGTGGTGCGCAGCGCGATGCCGCCGACGGCGTTCTCCCTGGCGGTGTGGAAGCGGGCCACCGGGAGCGGGGACGCCTCCAGGTCGAGCACGTTGATCGCGCTGGCGTTCAGGGCGCTGATCACGGCCCGCTTCAGCGCCCGCGCGGCGCGGGAGGAGTCGCGGGAGGTGATGACCGAGGCGCCCTTCTTCAGGGTGGTGGCGTAGGCGCTGGCCAGCCGTACGCACAGCTCGGGGGTGATCTCGACGTTGACCAGCCCCGAGACTCCCCGGGGGCCGAACAGGTTGCGCTGGGCGCGCGGCTCCCAGATGACGCTGTTGTTGATCACCGCCCCGGCCTCGATGGTCTTGAACGGGTAGATCTTGACGCCGGAGGAGATGTACGCCTCGGCCTCGATGATGCACTCGTCGCCGACGACGGCGCCCTCCTCGACCCTGGCGCCGGTCATCAGGTCGGTGTTCTTGCCGATCACGCAGCCGCGCAGGTGGGCGCTGGGCCCGACGTAGACGTTGTCGTGGACGACCGCGCGGTGCAGGAAGGCCCCCTCCCTGACCACCGCGTTGCTGCCCAGCACGGTGTACTCGCGCAGCTCGGCGCCCGCCTCGATCTTGGCGTAGTCGCCGACGTAGAGGGGGCCCTTCAGGACGGCGTCGGCGTCGACCGAGGCCCCCTCGGCGACCCAGACGCCCGGCGAGACCTCGAAGGCGTCGATGTCGACCTTGACCCGGCCGGACAGGACGTCGGCCTGGGCCTTGAGGTAGCTCTCGTGGGTGCCGACGTCCTCCCAGTAGCCGTCGGCCACGTATCCGTACAGCGGGGCGCCGCGCTCCAGCAGCCTGGGGAACACGTCACCCGACCAGTCGACGGACTCCCCGGCCGCGATCTCGTCGAGGACCTCGGGCTCCATCACGTAGATGCCGGTGTTGGCGGTGTCGGAGAAGACCTGGCCCCAGGTCGGCTTCTCCAGGAAGCGCTCCACCCTGCCCTGGTCGTCGACGATGACGATGCCGAACTCCAGCGGGTTGGGGACGCGCTTGAGCCCGATCGTGACCATCGCGCCGTTCTCGCGGTGGAAGCGGATCATGTCGGTCAGGTCGATGTCGGTCAGCGCGTCGCCGGAGATGACCAGGAAGCGGTCGTCGCGGAGCCGGTCGGCGGCGTTCTTCACGCTGCCCGCGGTGCCGAGCGGCGTGTCCTCGGTGGCGTAGTACAGGCTCATGCCGAGCTCGTCGCCGTCGCCGAAGTAGTTGCGGACCAGGGCTGCCAGGAACTGCACGGTGACCACCGTCTCGGTGAAGCCGTGCCGTTTCAGCAGGCGAAGCACATGCTCCATGATCGGCCGGTTGATCACGGGTAGGAGAGGTTTGGGCTGGTTCGCGGTCATCGGCCGGAGCCGTGTCCCCTCCCCGCCCGCCATGACGACGGCCTTCACAGATCACCTCTTAAGGCGTTTGGCCTCGCTTGTCAGCTGACGCACCTGTACCCAATACAGCACTCCGGACCACCAGTACAGGCCGGTGCCCCAGATGGCCAGGGACCAGCCGACGATTCCCGCCGCCTCGGCGTACCAGGAGGGATGGTGGGCCAGGAAGAGCAGTGGGAAGGCGTAGAGCAGGTTGGCCGTGGCGGCCTTGCCGAGGAAGTGCACGGGCAGCGCGGGACCGTACCCGAGGCGGCGCAGGATGAGCGGGATGCCCAGCAGCATCACGTCGCGCAGCGGGATGGCCAGCGCCAGCCACCAGGGGATGATCTCGCGCATGGCGAGGCCGAACAGGGTGGCCAGGATGTAGAGCCGGTCGGCCAGCGGGTCGAGCAGGCGGCCGAGCCTGCTGGTCTGGTTCCAGGCACGGGCGATCTTGCCGTCGAGCCAGTCGGAGAACCCCGCCAGCATCAGCAGGGCGACGGCCCAGCCGTCGGCCTTCGGGCCCAGCACCAGCCACAGGAAAACCGGCACCCCCAGAAGCCTGGCCAGGCTCAACGCGTTGGGGACCGTCCAGATTCGGTCCTCGGCCCCCGATGCTTCCGGATTCACCGGCTGATCTCCCTCCCCGTACCTGATGGTGACACTACTGCGTCCGATGCGGCCGGGTGGATGGTGGGCGCGGGGGATACGCGTTATCGTTCCGTTCGACCAACGCGGGAGCCCGGAGAACCGGGCTGAGAGGACGGCCGAGACAGCCGCCGACCGCCAGAACCTGCTCCGGGTAATGCCGGCGAAGGGAGTTTGCGCGATGATCGACGCGCGTATTTCCAGCTCCAAGATCTATCAGGGCGACCTGCGCGTCCCCATGCGCGAGGTGCGCCTGACCGACGGGACCGCGGTCACGCTGTACGACACCTCGGGCCCCTACACGGACCCGTCCGTGACCACCGACGTCACCCGCGGCCTGCCGCGCCCGCGCGAGGAGTGGATCCTGGAGCGGGGCGACACGGTCCGGTACGGCGGCCGGCCCGGCGCCCCCGGCGACGACGGCTACCGCGACCGCGACGCCTGGGCCCGCGACCTGCGCTCCCTCGACGCGGTCTTCACCGGCGGCGGCGACCGGCCGCTGCGCGCGGCGGGGGCGCCGGTCACCCAGCTCGCCTACGCCCGCCGCGGCCTGGTCAGCCGGGAGATGGAGTTCGTCGCGGTCCGCGAAGGCGTGACGCCGGAGTTCGTCCGCGCCGAGGTGGCCGCCGGGCGGGCGATCATCCCGGCCAACGTCAACCATCCCGAGAGCGAACCGATGATCATCGGCCGCAACTTCCTCGTGAAGATCAACGCCAACATCGGCAACTCGGCCGTCGCCTCCACCGTCGAGGAGGAGGTGGACAAGATGACGTGGGCGATCCGGTGGGGCGCCGACACGGTGATGGACCTGTCCACCGGGCGCGACATCCACACCACCCGCGAGTGGATCATCCGCAACTCCCCCGTGCCGATCGGGACCGTCCCGCTCTACCAGGCGCTGGAGAAGGCGGGCGGCGACGCGGCCGGCCTGTCGTGGGAGATCTACCGCGACACCCTGATCGAGCAGTGCGAGCAGGGCGTGGACTACTTCACCGTCCACGCGGGGGTGCGCCTGGCCCATGTGCCGCTGACCGCGCGGCGCAGGACAGGGATCGTCTCCCGGGGCGGCTCGATCATGGCGGCCTGGTGCCTGGCGCACCACCGCGAGAGCTTCCTCTACGAGCACTTCGCCGACATCTGCGAGATCCTGGCCCGCTACGACGTGGCGTTCTCGCTGGGCGACGGCCTACGCCCAGGATCGATCTCCGACGCCAACGACGAGGCCCAGTTCGCCGAGCTCAGGACGCTGGGCGAGCTCACGGGGATCGCTCACGCGCACGACGTCCAGGTGATGGTCGAGGGCCCCGGCCACGTCCCCATGCACAAGATCAAGGAGAACGTCGACCTGCAGCGCGAGCTCTGCGACGACGCCCCGTTCTACACCCTCGGCCCGCTGACGACCGACGTCGCGCCCGGCTACGACCACATCACCTCGGCCATCGGCGCGGCGATGATCGGCTGGTACGGCACGGCGATGCTCTGCTACGTCACGCCCAAGGAGCACCTGGGCCTGCCGGACAGGGACGACGTGAAGACCGGCGTGATCACCTACAAGATCGCGGCGCACGCGGCCGACCTCGCCAAGGGCCACCCGGGCGCGCAGGCGTGGGACGACGCGCTGTCCGACGCCCGGTTCGAGTTCCGCTGGGAGGACCAGTTCGCCCTCTCCCTGGACCCCGGGACCGCCCGGTCCTTCCACGACGAGACGCTGCCCGCCGCCCCGGCCAAGACCGCGCACTTCTGCTCGATGTGCGGCCCGAGGTTCTGCTCGATGAGGATCAGCCATGACGTGCGCAGGTTCGCCGAGGAGCGCGGGCTGACCGGCGCCGAGGCCCTGGAGGCCGGGATGCGGGAGAAGTCCGAGGAGTTCTCCCGCGAGGGCGGCCGGATCTACCTGCCCGTGGAGGGTCTCTGAGCCGCCAAGATCGACCAGGTGGCGTACTGCGGGCGCTCCCGTACCCTCTACCCTTCAAACCATGACCAATGACACCACGCTCTTCCTGGGGCAGTGGATCCGCTCGCCGGGCACCGTCGGAGCGGTGGCGCCGAGCTCGCGGCGGCTCGCCGAGGCGGTGGCCTCGCCGGTCCCGCACCGGGGCGACCCGGTGATCGTCGAGCTCGGCCCCGGCACGGGCGCGTTCACGGCGGAGATCCAGCGCCGGCTGGGCGGCCGGGGGCACCACATCGCCGTCGAGATCAACCCGAGGCTGGCCGAGTTCCTCGCCGCCAGGAACCCGGGAGTGGACGTCGTGGTCGACGACGCGGTGCGGCTGCCCCAGCTGCTCCAGGAGCGCGGCCTGCCCCGGGCCGACGCGATCGTGAGCGGGCTCCCCTGGGCCGCCTTCTCCGAGGAGACCCAGGCCCGCCTGCTGGGCGCGGTCACCGGGATCATGGGCCCGCACACGGCCTTCACCACCTTCGCCTACAGCTTCGCCAAGCGCCTTCCTCCGGCGCGGCGCTTCAGGAGGCGCCTGGTCGACACCTTCGAGGAGGTCGTCACCGGCCGGACGGTGTGGGGCAACGTGCCGCCGGCCTTCGTCTACCACGCGCGCAGGCCGCGGCTGGAGCCCGCCCCGCAGGCCTGATCCCGCGGGCCGGGGGCCGGGACGCCACGAAGATACCGAACTACGTTCTACGATTGCGCCCGCAGCCAGAATGGAGTTGATCATCGTGGACTTCACCCTCCCCGAGAGCGCCCTCGCCGTACAACGCGGCGTCGGCGACATCTGCGCCCGCTACGACCTGGACTACTGGCAGCGGTGCGAGAGCGAGAAACGCTGGCCCGAGGAGGTCTGGCAGGACCTGGCCAAGGGCGGCTGGCTCGGCCTGGCCGTGCCCGAGGAGTACGGCGGCGGCGGCCAGGGCCTGCTGGAGCTGGCCGTGGCCACCGAGACCCTGTCGGCCTCGGGCTCGGCCGGCGGCTCGGCGTTCACCTACGTGCTCACCCCCGGGTTCGGCGCGATGACCCTGTCCAGGCACGGCAGCGAGTGGCAGCGCGACGAGCTGCTGCCCAAGCTGGCCACCGGCGAGCTGGAGACCTGCTTCGCGCTGACCGAGCCCGACGCCGGGTCCAACGCCCTGGGCATCTCCACCTTCGCCCGCCGCGACGGCGCGGAGTTCGTCGTCAAGGGCCAGAAGATCTGGATCACCGGCGTGCAGCGCGCCACCTGGATGCTCCTGGTCACCCGGACCATCCCGGCCGCCGAGGCCAAGCCCCGCTCCAACGGCCTGACCGTCTTCCTGGTGAACGTCCCCGAGGCGGTCGCCGCCGGGCAGCTGTCGTTCCGGCCGATCCCGAAGCTGGGCGCCAACACCACCCCGTCCAACATGGTCTTCATCGACGACCTCCGGGTCCCGGAGAGGAACGTGATCGGCGAGGTCGACCAGGGCGCGCTGGTGCTGTGGGACATCCTCAACCCCGAGCGCGTCCTGCTCGCCGCCTCCGCGCTCGGCGGCGCCGAGGTGGCGCTGCGGGTGGCCGTGCAGTACGCCAAGGAGCGCGAGGTGTTCGGCCGCCCGATCGGCGCCAACCAGGCCATCGCCTTCCCCCTCGCCCAGGTCAAGGCGAAGATCGAGCTGGCCAGGCTGATGCTCTACAAGGCCGCCTGGCTGTTCGACAGGCAGCTGCCCTGCGCCACCGAGGCCAACATCGCCAAGCTGTCCGCCTCGCAGGCCGCGTGGGAGGCTGCGGACCACGCCTTCCAGACGCACGGCGGCATGGCCTACTCGCTGGAGTACCCGGTGGCCAACCTGCTGACCGGCGCCCGCATCGGCAAGGTCGCCCCGGTCACCGAGGAACTCCTGCTCAACTACCTGGCCACCCAGGTTCTCGGGCTGCCCAGGAGCTTCTGACCCGATCACCCGGTGGCCCTGATTACCCGGCGGCGCGCGCGGGCATGACCGTCGGCGACGGCCAGCACGAGGAGTAGCCGATGTCCGCGTACGCCAGCACGGTGATCAACGCCTCCGCCGACGAGGTGTGGGAGTACCTGAGGGATTTCGGCAACGTGGCGGAGTGGCTGCCGGGGATCACCGGCTGCGAGATCGAGGACGGCGGGGACTCCCGGCCGGGCGCGGTGCGCAGGCTGGAGGGCCCCGGCGGAGCCTTCAGGGAGCGGCTGCTCACCCTCGACGACGCCTCGCGCTCGGCGACGTACGAGATCCTGGAGAGCCCGCTGCCGGTCCGTGACTACCGGGCGCTCTACCGGGTCGCCCCCGTCACCGACAGCGGGAGGGCGTTCGTCGAGTGGTCGGCCACCTTCGAGACCGACGACGCGGCGAAGGTGGAGGGGTTCGTCGTCGGCCAGGTCTTCGAGCCCGGCCTGGCCGCCCTGCACGGGCGCTTCTGACCGGGCGCCGCCTCGGGGCGGCCGCCGCCGTACGGGTCCGGGTGGCGTCCCCGGCGGAGGTCGCGGCACGGACCCCGTCCCGTGGTCGCCCGGCAGCCTGTCGTGACGGGTATCGGCCGGCCGGAAAGACCCGTCTACCGGAAGGCCTCCGCGAGGCGGGCCGCGGCGTACTCGCGCGCCTCGGTCGCCTGGTCGAAGAAGCCCGGCAGGCCGAAGAAACCGTGGATGGCCCCCTCGTATCTCCTGACCTCGACCGGCACCCCGGCCGCGGCGAGCCGGGCGGCGTACTGTTCGCCCTCGTCGCAGAGGGGGTCGCACTCGGCGACGATCACCGTCGCCGGGGCCAGGCCGGACTTGTCGGCCAGCCTGGCCGGAGCCAGCCGGGGGTCGGCCGGGTCACCGCCGTACTGCGCGACGAACCAGGCCATCTCGTCCGCGCCGAGCCCGAAGCCGGTGGCGTAGGCACGGTAGCTCCCGGTGTCCATGGCCACGTCGGCCACCGGGTAGACGAGCAGCTGATGGGCCAGCCGGAGCCCGGCGTCCCTGGCCTGCCAGGCGGCCACGGCCGCGAGGTTGCCCCCGGCGCTGTCACCGCAGACCGCGATGCGCCCCGGGTCGATCCCGTAGGCGCCGGGACGGGCGAAGACGTCCTGGACGACGCTCCACGCGTCGTCGGCCGCCGCAGGGAAGGGGTGGTGGGGCGCGAGCCGGTAGTCGACCGAGACCACGACCGCCCCGTTGCGCACCGCGAGGTCGCGGCCGAGGGCGTCGTTGCGCTCGACGCTCCCGAAGACCCAGCCTCCGCCGTGGAGGTAGACGATCGCGGGAAGGGGGCGGTCGCCCTCCTCTGGCCGGTAGACCCGGACCGGCACGCCCCCGACGACCTCGTCCCTGACCATCGGGAGGGGAATGATCGGACCCCGCTGCTCGGCGAAGGCGTCCAGGGTCCGCAGCTCGGCGATCATCTCGGGGGTGAGCGTGGAGAGAGGGGCACCGAGGTCCGTCTGGAAGAGCTTCAGGTAGGCCTCGGCCTGCGGGTGCAACGGCATGATCGGCACTTTACCCGCCGGACGTCACCGCCGGGCCTCCTCGACCAGGGCCTCGATGAGCCGGTTGTCCCCGGCGCGTCCGGGGTTCCACTGCACCCCGACGCAGAACCGGTGCCCCTGCAGCTCGACGCCCTCGACGATCTGGTCGTCGGCCCAGGCCACGGCGAGCAGGCCGGTGCCCAGCCGCTTGACGGCCTGGTGATGGGGCGCGGTCACCTCGGCCGTGTCACCCACCGTCTTGCCGAGCCTGCTGGAGACGCTGATCTGGATGCGGTGCGCCTGGGCTGCGGCGTGGCGGTCGTGGTCGACCACCTCGGGGAGCCAGGGGATCAGGGTCCCGCCCTGGGCGACGTTCAGGACGTGCATGCCCCGCCCCGAGGCGAGCAGCGGCAGGCCGGCCTTGACGGCGGCGCGGGCCAGCGCCAGCTCGAAGCGGTCGCGGTGCGGCTGGGGGTCCCTGACGCGCTCCTCGGGGGCGGCCCCGTAGAGGGAGGGGTCGAGCTCGCCCCCTCCGGCGAGGATCACGCCCGACAGGCCGCCGACGTAGTCGTCGATCCCGCCGAGGTTGAGCGGGGGCAGCAGCACCGGGGCGCCGCCCGCCTTCTCGACGGCCCGCGCGTAGGAGGGCGGCGACAGGACGGCCTCCCTGACCCAGTCGCCCCAGCGGGCGGCCTCGAGGTAGGCGGTGATACCGATCAAGGGTCGGGGCATGCGTTCTCCAGGGGGCGTGCGCGAGGTGGCGCCACCTGTTTCGGACAGCACCGATCCCATCTCCAACAGCTCCTCTATCATGGCGCACTCCATTTCGGTCATGTCACACATTCGAGGTATCAGTGTCGTCTCGCCAGGAGTCCCCAACTCTCACCGCGGGGACGGTTCACACCCCCGGCGACCCGGAACTCCGCCATGACCGCAGGGCTTACGACCAGTAAACTCTCCATTCAAATGGAACGTGATTATTATTCGCCTATGTCGCTCGCCGTCAATTAATTGGTCACGCAAAATAACTTTTCAATTACGGATAGTTAGATTTCCCACCATATTGCTGAGAAACGGTTGTGACGTCTACATGGTGATGGAAGACTCAAATTCGAGTGACCAGGTGAGCCGGGGCTCCCGGTCGCTCGTCACCCGGAGCCGTCAGGGAGGTGGATCTGCATGATCGGACTTTGATCCGATCAATTAGGGTGGGTTCGTTAAATGTCGTTGAATCCGCATCTCGTCAAGGAAAGTTTCGCCCTCGTCGAACCCGTCGCGGACAAGGCCGCGGCGTACTTCTACGGGCGCCTGTTCGCCGAGAGCCCGCACCTGCGGGCGATGTTCCCCCCGGCGATGGACGTCCAGCGCGACCGCCTGTTCAGCGCGCTGACCAGGATCGTCTGGAGCCTGGACAGCCCCGGCAGCCTGGCGTCGTTCCTCGGCCAGCTCGGCCGCGACCACCGCAAGTACGGGGTCCTCGCCGAGCACTACACCGCGGTCGGCAACGCGCTCCTCGCCACGATCAGGCGCTTCGCCGCCGAGATCTGGGACAACGAGATAGAGGCGGCGTGGGTGGCCGCGTACACGGCCGCCGCCAATCTCATGATCGAGTCAGCCGAGTCGGACGCGGGCGTGTCGCCCGCCTGGTGGCTGGCCGAGGTGATCGACCACGAGCTCCGCACCCCGGACATCGCGGTGATCACCCTGCGGCTCGACCAGCATCTGCCCTACGTGCCCGGCCAGTACGTCAACGTACAGACCCCGCGCTGGCCGCGCGTCTGGCGCACGTTCTCCATCGCGAACGCGCCCAGGGACGACAAAACCGTCCGCCTGCACGTCCGCGCGATCACCGGCGGCTGGGTCTCCACCGCGCTGGTCCAGCACACCCGGATCGGCGACACCCTGACCCTGGGTCCTCCGATGGGCACCATGGTGCCCGCCGACTCGGGGCGCGACATCCTGTGCGTGGCGGGCGGCACCGGCCTGGCCCCCATCAAGGCGATCCTGGAGCACGTGATCGGCTCCGGGCGCCGCCCCAACGTCCATCTGCTCTACGGTGCCCGCACCGCCGCCGAACTCTACGATCTGACCGACCTGGTACGGATGGAGTCGGCCTTCCCGTGGCTGCGGGTACTGCCCGTGGTCTCCGGCGAACCGGGGTACGACGGCATGCGGGGCCAGGTGGCCGAGGTGATGGAGCGGTTCCACTCGTGGGCCGACCACGAGGCCTACGTCTGCGGCCCGAGCGCCATGGTCAACGAGACGGTCCGCAGGCTCCAGCGGGGCGGAATGCCGCTGCCGCACATCCACCGGGACATCGTGCAGGGCGAGCTCTGAACGACAATCGGGACTAACGCCCCGAACTGATCACGCAAATTTCATAGAGCACGGCGCGACACGGCGTGGCATGGCAGCATGAGGCCCAATCCGAAAGGAGATGGTCATGCACGACGGCCCCCCTCCCAGCCCGTGCCCACCTCTCGACCGCCACCCGCGCGGACCCGTCCGCCGCCATCGCCATCCGTCCGGCTCTCCGGCCGGAACCGTCCGCCCGCACGCACCCGTCCCCGGTCCCCTCCACCGGCGGCGGCTGCGCCGAGGTCAGGACGACGCCTGTCCCCGGCCCCCGGCGGGTCCAGGCCGCCCTGCCCTGCCCGCCCCTCGCGACACGGTGCGCTGAGCCGATGGCCAGACCCGTCACCCTCGTGACCTTCATGCTTCCCGCCACGCTCCGGCACTGGGCGGGCGAGGCCACCGAGATCCGCGTCTTCGCCGTCGCCGACCACGACGACGGCCACCCCACGCTGGGCTCCGCCCTCGACATGCTCCGCCGCACGCACCCGTCCCTGGAGCAGCGACTCCGCGACGACTACGGGTGCATCCGCCGCCACATCAGCATGTTCGTCTGCGGCGAGAACGCCCGGCACCTCGGCGGCCTCGACTGCGCGCTGCCCCCGGGCGCCGAGATCTTCGTGCTGCCCGCCCTCTCCCGCCGCCAGGAGACCACGAGCTGACCGCCCGCGAGAAACACCGGGCCAGGCGGCGGGCAGGAGACGAGGACCGAGGGGGCGGCGGGCCGGGAGACCCCCGGTCCGCACGCCCCTGGCGACTCCGCAAGGGGGCGACCCTGCTCCTCTAAGGGGCGACCCTGCCGGCGGCCACGAAGGCCGCGTGCGTGAGGGGCATCAGCTCCGCCCAGGCCGCCTCCATCTTCTCCGCCACCATCTCGATCTCGCGCTGCGGGAACGAGGGCACCCTGGCCTGCTCGTTCTTGGTGCGCAGGGAGAGGAAGTGCATGAGCGAGCGGGCGTTGCAGGTGGCGTACATCGAGGAGAAGAGACCGACGGGCAGCACCGCCCTGGCCACCTCCCTGGCGATCCCGGCCTCCAGCATCTCCTGGTAGGCGGCGTAGGACTGCCGGTACGACGACTCCATCGCCTCAGTCACGATCTTGTGCTGCTCGGCGCTGCCCTCGGCGAAGACGTACTTGCCCGGCCGGCCCTCCTGGACCAGCTTCCGCTCCGCCCCCGGAACGTAGAAATTAGGCTGAAGCTCCCGGTAACGCCCACTTTCCTCGTTGTACGAGTTGTGAACGACGATCCCGTTGGCCAGGAAATTGTGCCAGGGACCTTCAACGGAAAGGTCGTAGGTCATTTCCTCGCCACCGTCCTCGATCGAAGTGATCAAATCCGGTTTGGCCACGGAGATCTTGCCCCCGCGCCTGGCCAGTGCCTGCTCCTCGTTGCTCTTCTTGCGGTGACAGGGCAGGCAGGCGGGCGCGAGGTTGCTCTCGTCGAGTGCCTTCAGCAGGTCGGCGGCGACAGGAACAACATGATCGAGCGCCAGGTCCTCTCTGGCGAAGTCACCGGAACAGATATGGCACGTGTCGGTCTCCCCGATGAGCCGCAATCGCTGCATGGAGGTCCAGACGCCGATTCCGGTACGCAGGCTCGGAGGGATCAACGCCTGGGAGGGGCGGGAAACGGCGGCCCCGGCCATCAGCGCGTCCCCGACCTCCAACTCCCCGGCTTTCCGCCATCCGTCGGGAGTGAGCACCGCGTGGTCCACCGAGCACCTGAGCTCCCGCCCGCTCGCGGTGGCCAGGCGAATGAGCTTTTTGACCCCGGACTCCATGACGTCCAGGATCCTGGCTCGTGACGCCTGCAAGGTCGTCTCGTCATAGCAGCGGACGTGGTTACGGCGGACTGAATCGAGCTTTCGCAACCGCTTGGAGGGATGCTCCACCCTGAAGGCGGCCACCGCCCGCTCAGCGGCTTCGCGCGTGTCGTACAGCCCCAGGTAGTGCAACCGATTCATGTGCCTGACCTGAGCGTTCCACTTTTCCGCTCTTTTGTGCCATGACACTCCTCCACCGGCGCGAGGCAGGGTGTCCTCGACGCCGTGGTGCCAGAGCCGGTACAGCTCCTCGATCGTCCGCCGGCGAAGGTGCCCCTTCTCGCTCACCAGCGTGATCTCGGAATCACCGGCGAGGCACCATCCGACCCGGTGCCGGTGGAATTCACGGAAGACGAAGATCGGCGCGCTGACGAGGAACGTCATCGAGTTGTGCTCGAAGGGGCTGCCGTGCCGGTCGCGCATCAGGAAGTTGAGCAGCCCCCTGGAGCGCTCGGGGTCCTTGCCGATCTCCTCCAGGGACTGCTCCCCCGCGGTCGACACCCGCGCGGCCCAGAGCACGTCGGTGTCGGAGGCGCTGTGCTTGACCAACTCCACGGTCACGTCGTCGAGAAAACGTGCCTCTGCCCCATCGCCCGTCAACTGGTTCCCCCTCGTCGCGCCAACAGTCGCCACATTATTCCAGGGGCCCAGCCGCCCCGGGGGCGGGCACCCGTCACAACCGGTATATCCGGCGGGCGTTTCCCGAGCCGATCATCTGGGCCACCCGGGCGGCGTCCGCGGTGCTCCACTCGCCGTCGGCCAGTCGCGCGGCGAGTGCCCCGGCCAGGCCGCGCCGGTAGTGCAGGGCACCGAGGTGGCAGGTCTCGGCCACGCCGTGGCCGCCGGAACCGAACAGCTGCTTGTGGAACGGCACGAGTTCCAGCAGTTCCGCCATGACCGCGGCCGACCCCGTGGCGCTGCGGGTCAGGGCCGCTCCCACGTCGACGTAGACGTGCGGGAGGGCACTCGCCAGATAGGCCGCCTGGCGATGGAACGGGTGGCAGTGCAACAGGACGACGGGGACGCCCATCGGCTGCGTCGCCGTGATGAATCCGGCCACCGGCGCCGGACCGGCGCCGTACGGACCGGAGTCGGGACCCCAGCCGGAACCGGCGTGACCTCCGAAGGGGCCGGGACCTCCGGCGTCCCCGGCGGCACCTGGGCCGCCGTGCCCGCCGTGCCCGCCGCCCCCGTAGGCCTCGTGACCGCCGTACGCGCCGCGACCGCCGGAGGTGGCACGGCCGGCGCGCCCCGGGTGGGCGCCGTGCCGCGTGCCGCCGGCATGGCGGGCGGGGCCGGTGTGGAACTGCAGCGGCCGCCCGTACTCCCTGGCCACGTCGATCGCCGTCCAGAGCAGGTGGCGCAGGAGCACCTGGTCGGTGAGCCTCTCCCCCGGGCAGGCCAGCCGCCGGGTGGCCGCCGCGATCACCGCTCCCCTGCTCGGCCTGGCCGGCTCGAGGGGCCGGCCGGAGCGGTGGGCGGTGACCGACTTCAGCGCGACGGCGCGGACGGCCCGCTCGGCGAGTTTCCGGGCGAGGGCGGAGATGTAGGAGACGCCCGAGACGGCGGTGCCGGCGACCTCCTCCTCGGCCCGCTCGATGTGGACGACCCGCGCGGTGTCCGCGCCGCCCGCGTGCCCCATCTCGGCCGGTGGCAGCACCTCGCCCCCGCCGGGGCCGCCGCCGAGGTCGCCGGAGTCGCCGGATCCGTCGAACAGGAAGGTGGAGATCCCCGCGGCGCCCAGCAGCCGCCGGTTCACCTCGTCCGCGCCGAGCTCCGCCCTGCGGGCCAGGTAGACGGCGGGCGGCACGTGCGGGGCGAGGCCGAGAACGGGGGCGCACCAGCGCCGGACGGCGGCGCCCGCGGGGGTGTCGAAGTGGGTGGTGCCCGGCGGCGCGGGGGCCTCCGCGTCGGTGAGCAGCGTCTCGAACCGAGCCCGGGTCAGCTCGTCGCGGCGCACGCCGCGGCAGTTGTGGTCGACCAGCGGCGCCAGCAGCGCCTCCCGTACGGCGTCGGGCAGCTCGACGGGCAGCACGCCGTCCGACCTCATGCCCGCTCCTCCCCCGCCGCCGGGCGTACCGGCCGGTCCTGGCCCGGTACGCCCGGCGGTCTCCACGACGGGAGAACTCTAGGGTCGCCCGGCGTGACCGCCGGGCGCGGAATACGAGGTCTTTACCCGCTCTTGCGGCAGAGCCGGAGAACATTGGCGATGATCTTCGCTCCCGAGCCCCCCTCGGCGGTGAGGATCGACTCGGGATGGAACTGCACCGCGAAACGGCGTCGCTCCACGTCCTCGATGGCCATCACCGCACCGTCCGGGGTGAGCGCGGTGGCGGTGAACCCGGCGACGCCCGGCTGCTTGGCGTGGACCGAGTGGTAGCGCGCGGCGGTGAACTCCTCGGGGAGCCCGTCGAGCAGGGCGCTGGGGCCCAGCCGCCGTACCTGGCCGCGCTTGCCGTGCTCGGGGTAGGACAGCAACTCGAGGGTGCCGCCGGCCTGCTCCACCATGCCCTGCAGGCCGAGGCAGACGCCGAACACCGGCAGGTCGCGCTCGTAGAGGTCGCCGACCAGGGCGGGCAGCCCGAAGTCGGACGGCCAGCCGGGGCCGGGCGACAGCACCACCAGGGAGGGCGCGATCTCGTCGATCATCGTCACGGGGAAGCCGTGCCTGAGCGTGACGACCTCGGCGCCCTGCTGTCGGAAGTAGTCGGCGAGGGTGTTGACGAAGGAGTCCTCGTGGTCGACGAGCAGCACCTTCATCCCGCTGCCCGGCAGCGCGGCGGCCACCTCCGCCTCGGCCCGCTCCTGCGGGGCCGCGCCGACCGCGGCCAGGGCGCCCAGCAGGGCACTGGCCTTGAGCTCGGTCTCCCGCTCCTCGGCGTCGGGGTCGGAGTCGAACAGCAGCGTGGCCCCGGCCCTGACGGTGGCGACCCCGCCGCGGATCTGCGCGGTGCGCAGGGTCAGGCCGGTGTTCATCGAGCCGTCGAAGCCGATGTAGCCGACCGCCCCGCCGTACCAGCGCCGCGTGGTGGCCTCGTGGTCCTCGATGAACTGCATCGCCCAGGTCTTGGGGGCGCCGGTGACGGTGACGGCCCACATGTGGGTGAGGAAGGCGTCGAGGGCGTCGAACTCCGGACGCAGCCGGCCCTCGATGTGGTCGACGGTGTGGATGAGCCGGGAGTACATCTCGATCTGGCGGCGGCCGATCACCTGGACCGTCCCCGGCACGCAGATGCGGGACTTGTCGTTGCGGTCCACGTCGGTGCACATGGTCAGCTCCGACTCCTCCTTGATGCTGGACAGGAGGGTCCGGATCGCGTCGGCGTCCTCGATGGGGTTGCCGCCGCGGGCGATGGTGCCGGAGATGGGACAGGTCTCGACGCGGTCGCCGCTGACCCGGACGTACATCTCCGGGGACGCGCCGACCAGGTGCTCGCCCTCGCCGAGGTTGAACAGGAACTCGTACGGCGCCGGATTGACCTTGCGCAGCCCCCGGTAGAAGGCGGCCGGGTCGGTGCAGGACGCGTGGAAGACCTGGCCGGGAACGACCTCGAACAGGTCGCCGCGGACGAACTTCTCCTTGGCCGCGGCCACCACCTTGGCGTAGGAGCCCCTCTCGGGGTCGGCCGGGAGTTCGGACGGCGGCGGGGTCAGCGGCACGACCTCCCCCTCGCGGGCGAGCCCGTGGGTGGAGACGCCGTCCACGGTGAACTCGTAGCGGAACTCCTTGCTGGTCTCCCTCTTACGGTCGATCACCATCACCCGGTCGGGCAGGTGCAGCACGAGGTCGCGCTGGTCCGCGGCCCGTGTCAGGACCTGCCTGATCGGCTCGAACTGGAAGGCCAGGTCGTAGCCGAAGGAGCCGTACAGGCCCAGGTGCTCGTTCTCGCCCTTGAACGCGGCGATGACCTCGCGGATCGCGGTGAAGACCGTGGGACGGCGGCTGCGCATCTCCTCGGGGAGGATGTCCTCGGACTCCGCCACGTAGACCTCGACGAGGTCGGCGGTCGGCTCCTCGACGGGCTTGCCCGCCGCCAGCAGGCAGGACACGACGGCGGGCAGGACCACCCTGCCCCGGGCGTTCAGCGCGCGGGCGGAGATCCTGCGCCCCCTGGCGACGATCTCCAGGCAGGGGTCGACGTAGGCGAGGTGCCATCGGCTGTAGCGGCCGGGATACTCCATCCCGGAGGAGAGCACTCCGCCACGGCGCTCGCCGAGCGTCGTGACGACGTCCTCAAGCACCGTCTCGGGCACGTCGGACGCGGTGACCTCGACCCCTATGCCGCCGGCGGTGGTATATCGGCTCGTCTCCACTGCGGTATCGCCCCTTTTGATGTCCCTGATGCCCAGAGGGAGCGGACGCAGAAAAGGCCGCCTCCCTGGGCGGCCGCCTGTCTGCTCGCGAATGCGAAACCTGCGCCGCCTAGAAGCGGCGCCACCACTGAAGGGTAATCGGGTCTCGCATGTGGCCAGAGTACCGGCGGCGACCGCGATCATGCAACGTGACACCACGCCGGCCCCGTACCGGCGGGGAAACCGTGAAGATCCCCAGGCAGGGGGCGGAAGCCGGCGGGACCGGAGGATGACGAGCCTCACACCGGCGAGCCCTGGCCATCGCGAGCCCTGTTCTGTTACCAGTGGGTAATCACGGGGCTGCGCGAGGAGAGCACATGGGGACGATCACTTGGCCGCGGACGGCCGTCCACCGGGTCACGGTCGAGCGCGACCTGCCGGTACCGATGCCCGACGGGGTCACCCTGCTGGCCGACCGCTACGTACCGGCCGGCGCCGTGCGCCCGCCCACGATCCTGATCCGCTCCCCGTACGGAAGGCGCGGCGTGTTCGGGCGGACCTTCGGGCGCGGGTTCGCCAAGCACGGGTTCCAGATCGTGATACAGAGTTGCCGGGGCGGCTTCGGCTCGGGCGGCCTGCTCGACCCGCTCGGCGACGAGCACGACGACGGGCTGGCCACTCTGGCCTGGCTGCGTGCCCAGGACTGGTACGGCGGGAGCCTGGCCATGCACGGCCCCTCCTACCTGGGGTACGCCCAGTGGGCGATCGCCTCGTTCGCCGGGCCGGACCTCAAGGCCATGTCCACCTCGGTGACCGCCTCCCAGTTCCGGGACGCCGCCTACGTGGGCGGGGCGTTCGCGCTGGAGTCGTCGCTGATGTGGACCACGCTGACCGCCTCCCTGGAGCGGCCGTTCGGCGGGGCGAGCGCGCTGCTCATCCCGCGCAGAACGCGTCGCGCGGCCCTGTCGGGGCGCCCGCTCGGGGAGCTGGACACGCTGTCGGCGGGCAGGGGCATGCCGTTCTTCCAGGACCTGCTCACCCACCACGCCGAGCCCGCCGCCTACTGGGGCAGGCGCGACTTCTCCGCCTCCGTGGGCGAGGTGGAGGCCGCGGTCACCATGGTCGGCGGCTGGTACGACGTCTTCCTGCCCTGGCAGGTCAAGGACTACGCGGCGATGCGGGCCGCGGGGCGGCGCCCGTACCTGACGATCGGCCCCTGGTACCACGCGGACGTGAGGCACGGCCGGGTGGCCAACGCCGAGGCGCTCGCCTGGTTCCGCGCGCACCTGCTCGGCGACCCGTCGGGGCTGCGCGAGCAGCCGGTCAGGCTGTACGTGACGGGCGCGGACGAGTGGCGCGACTACTCCGACTGGCCGGTGCCCGGCGTGCGGGAGCAGCGCTGGCACCTGCGTCCCGGCTTCGCCCTCTCCCCCGACGCCCCCGGCGTCCCTGAAGCCCCCGGCGTCCCTGACGTCCCTGGCTCCTCTCGTACCTCTCATGCCTCTCATGCCGTCGAAGGCCTTGGCGGCACCGTCGGCCCGGGCCCTGGCGGCACCGTCGGCCCGCACGGCGCCGAGCCCGACCGCTTCCGCTACGACCCCGCGCACCCGACGCCCGCGCTGGGCGGCCCGGTCCTGCTGGGCAACTCGGAACCGCGTGACAACCGCAGGCTGGAGGCCCGGCGCGACGTGCTCGTCTACACCGGCCCCGAGCTGCGGCGGGACACGGAGATGATCGGCCCGGTCTTCGCCGACCTGTACGTGCGCACGGGCACCGGGCACGCCGACGTGGTGGTCCGGGTCTGCGACGTGCACCCGGACGGCGCCTCCTACAACGTGTGCGAGGGCGTGCGCCGCCTGGTCCCCGGTGACCCGCCCGCCGGGGACGACGGGATCCGCCGGGTCCGGGTGGATCTGTGGCCGATCGGGCACCGTTTCCGGCGCGGCCACCGGATCCGCGTGCACATCGCCGGAGGCGCGTATCCCCGGATCGCCCGCAACCTCGGCACCGGTGAGCCGCTGGGCACGGGCAGCGCGATGGTCAAGACCGACCACGAGATCTTCCACGACCCGTCCCACCCGTCCGCGGTCGTGCTGCCCTTCGTCCCCTCCTGACCCCCGGGGTCCCGCCTGCCCTCGGGGGTCCCGCTCGCGCCCCCGGGATCCCACCTTGCCCCCGTCCGCCCCCGTCCGCCCCCGTCCGGCCGCCTCCGGCCGTCCCAGGGCGACCTCGCCCCGGCTCCGCCCGTTCCCCGCCCCGCCTCGGTCACGGGTGCGCCGGGGCTAGGGTCGGAGAGTGCGCGCGGCCAGGTTGATGTCGTTGGTCCTGCTGCTCCAGGCCCGGGGCGGCATGACCGCGGCGGAGCTCTCCAAAGAGCTGGAGGTCTCCGAGCGGACCGTCCACCGTGACGTGCTGGCCCTGTCGGAGGCCGGCGTGCCGGTGTACGCCGACCGCGGGCGGGGCGGGGGCTACCGGCTGCTGGACGGGTACCGCACCCGCCTCACCGGGCTGGACCGCGCCGAGGCGGAGGCGCTGTTCCTGTCGGGCGTGCCGGAGGCACTGCGGGAGATGGGACTGAGCGAGGTGGCGGCCACGGCGCGGCTGAAGGCCTCCGCCGCGCTCTCCCCCGGCCTCCGCGACGCCCCCGCGACCGCGGCTCAGCGCTTCCACCTGGACGCCCCCGGCTGGTTCGCGAGCGAGCGGCCCCCACCGGCGGCGCTGGCGCCCCTGGCCAGGGCGGTGTGGGGGGACCACCCGGTCACCGCCCTCTACCGGCGTGCCACGCGCACCCGGCCGGGTGAACAGGCCAGACAGCCCGGCCGGCCCGGCGAAACCCGGGAAACCGGGCGGACCGAAGGAACCGGACAGGCTGAAGGCGGCGGGCGGACCGAGCGTGACGGACGGGCCGGGGAGAGCGAGCGGTCCGAGCAGGCCGGGGCCGCCCGGCGGCGACTGGAGCCGTACGGGCTCGTGCTGAAGGCGGGAGTCTGGTACCTGGCGACCCGGTTCGCCATCTACCGGGTCGACCGCTTCGACGAGGTCGAGATCCACTCCGGCCTGCGCTTCGAGCGGGACGAGACCTTCGACCTGGCCGCGTTCTGGGGCGAGAGGGCGGCGCAGTTCGCCGGGTCCCTGCTCACCGCGCACGTCACCGTACGGCTCAGCCCCGCCGGGCGCCGCGCGCTGCCCGCCGTCGCCGACCCCGCCGCTCTCGGCTCCGCCCTGGCCTCCGCCGGCGAGCCCGACGGGCAGGGGTGGGTCACGTTCCGCCTGCCCGTCGAGTCCCCGGAGGTCGCCTACAGCCAGATCCTCCGCTTCGGTCCGGAGGCCGAGGTCGTCGACCCGCCCGGCCTCCGTGCCCGCCTCGCCGAAGCGGCCACCCGCCTGCGTGACCTGTACGCCTCCCCCAGCTCCCCCGCCGGCACTCTTGGCACCTCCGGCACCGGCGGCGCCTCCGAGCTCCGCGACATCGAAAACGCCTCCGGCCCCGGCGACCCCGGCGACCCTGGCGACACCGGCGGCACCGGCGCGCCAGGCCGCTGACCCCGGCCGGGGATCTCAGCCAGGAGTCTCAGCCGGAGATCTCAGCCGGTTCTCCCGGCCGGTGGTCCCGGCCCGGGGTCGCGGCGCCGGTCCCGGTGGTGGTCAGCGGTAGCCGGTGGCGTCGGCGGGTTTGCCCTTGCTCTCGACCTCCTCGATGTAGCGCCAGGCGTCGGGCCTGCTGCCGTCGACGTCGGTGAAGCCGTACACCTGGGCGAGCTGCCCGCTGGACACCGACTGGCCCGACCAGCGCATCCGGTCCTCGTCGGTGGCGAGGGCGACGACCGCGCGGCCGGTGTAGGCGGGCGTCTCGGAGATCACGAAGTGCGGCTGCTTGGCGGTGGCGTCCAGCCAGTTCTCCTCGGTGACGCCGAAGATCTCCAGCATGCTCTCCGACCTGAGCCAGCCGGGGCTCAGCGAGATCGCGGCGCAGCCGTGCGGGCGCAGCTCGTGGGCCTGGCTGAACGCCAGGCGGTTCACCGAGATCTTGGCCAGGTCGTAGAAGGCCGACAGCCGGTAGTTGACGGTGTTGTACTCCAGGGTGCCGTCGGTCACCTCGATCACCATGCCCCCGGGATTCTCGATCAGCAGGGGCAGGGCGTGGTGGCTGGTGATCAGGTGGGTGTCCACCGCCAGCCGGAGGATGCGCAGGCCGTCGTCGAGGGAGTGCTTCCAGACGGGGACGTGCCACTCGGTGAGCGGGTCGGCGCCCCAGACGTCGTTGACGAGGATGTCGAGCCTGCCCTGCTCGTTCCTGATCCGTTCCACCAGGGCGCGCACCTGCTCCGGAACCAGGTGGTCCACCTGAACCGCGACGCCGTGCCCGCCCCCGCGGGTCACCAGCTCGGCCGTCTCCTCGATGGTCTCCGGCCGGTCCATCTCCGAGCGCCGCTCCCGCGTGCTCCTGCCGGTGCAGTAGACCGTGGCGCCGGCCGCGCCCAGTTCCACCGCGATTCCCCGGCCGGTCCCCCTCGTCGCCCCCGCGACCAGGGCGACCTTTCCTTCCAGCGTTCTTGTCATGAGGCCAGCGTGACGCGAAAACAGGCCACCTACTGTCATGTTTTCGCGTCACCGGCCGAAGGGCTTCGCGTCACACCGGCCGAGGGACACGGACCGGGGCGGAAGGCCGGGCCGCGGCGCGGAACGGCCGGCGGGAAGGGGACCGTGGTGTCCGGCGTCCCGCCAGGACACCCGTGCCGGGCGTTCCGGCCGCGGATCGGGGATCTCACGGCGCACGACCCCGCCGAAGCAAGTAGTTGCTGGTCAGTGGCACAACACAGACCTCGGACGGCCGTCGGGGTCCTTCGCGCGCAATCGATGGGTTGCTAGCGTTTTTTCGGAGTGGCCAGAACGGCGAGTCATCCAGGGGGTCCCATGAGCGAGTCTCCGACGCTACCGCTGCACATGCGGCGAGCCGATTTCGATCCCGATCCGGAGCTGGAGGCGATGCGGGACGCGGAGGGGGTCAGGCTCGTCAGGACACCGCCCGGCGTCGACGCCTGGCTGGTGACCCGCCACGAGGACGTGCGCGCGGTGCTGAGCGACACGGAACGGTTCAGCAACGCGCGGACGGCCACGTTCCAGCTGCCCGGCGACCAGAACAGCGAGGAGGAGCTCGCCGTGCTCCGCGCGGGCAACCTGCTCGCCTTCGATCCCCCCGAGCACACCCGGCTGCGCCGGATACTGACGCCGGAGTTCACGCTCCGCCGGATACGCCGGCTGGAACCGCGGATCACCCGCATCGTCGAGGACCACCTGGACGCGATGGAGAGCGCGGGCTCCCCCACCGACCTGGTGTCGTCGTTCGCGCTGCCGATCCCCTCCCTGGTGATCTGCGAGCTGCTGGGCGTGCCGTACACCGACCGGGCGGGCTTCCAGCGCAGGACCGGCCTGTTGCTCGACGTCTCGGCGCCCATCGAGGAGCGCAGGGCGGCGCAGCTGGAATCGCGCGCCTACATGGCCGAGCTGGTCGCCCGCGCCCAGGCCGACCCCGGAGAGGAACTGCTCGGCACTCTGGTACGCGAGCACGACGACCTGACGACGGACGAGCTCATCGGCATCGGCGGCCTGCTGCTGGTGGCCGGTCACGAGACCACCGCCAACATGCTCGGGCTGGGCACGCTGGCCCTGCTGCGCCACCCCGACCAGCTGGAACTGCTCAAGAAGGAACCCGAGCTCGTCGACGCCGCGGTGGAGGAGCTGCTGCGCTGGCTCAGCATCGTCCACTCCAGCACCTTCAGGACGACCACCGCGGAGGTCGAGATCGCCGGCCGCAGGATCGGGCCCGGCGAGCTGGTGATGTGCGCGCTGCTCGCCGCCAACCGCGACCCCGCGTTCCTGTCCGATCCGGGGGTGCTGGACATCACCCGGGGAGCGCCCGGCCACCTGGCCTTCGGCCACGGCGTGCACCACTGCCTGGGGGCGCCGCTCGCGCGGATGGAGATGCACATCGCCTTCCCCGCGCTGCTCAGGCGCTTTCCCGAGCTGCGCGCGATCGAACCCGACGCGCACTTCCGCTCCTTCAGCTTCGTGTACGGCCTGTCGTCCCTGAAGGTCGCCTGGTGACGTCGCGGCAGGACCGTACGACGTCGCGGCGAGACCGTACGCCGGCCCGCCGGACGGGGGTTCCGGCCACCGGCGGAGAGCGCCGGGAGGCATGACGGTCCCGGGACAGCCGGAGGTGCGGCCTACCGGGTTCGAGCACGACGACCATTCCACCGATCCGACACGGGGGACCGCGGCATGTCCGACCAGGAGACGGCGAGTGTGCTGTTCATCGGGAACGCCACGACGCTCATCCGCTACAACGGGTTCACCATCCTCACCGACCCCAACTTCCTGCACCGCGGCCAGTACGCCTACCTCGGTCACGGGTTGTTCACCAGGCGACTGACCGAACCGGCGCTGGCCGTCGACCGGCTCCCGCCTCTGGACGCCGTTCTCCTCTCGCACATGCACGGCGACCACTGGGACCGGGTGGCCCGCAAGGGGCTGGACCACAGCACACCGATCGTCACCACGCCGCACGCGGCGCGGAAGCTGAAGCGGCAGGGCTTCGGCGGGGCGGTCGGCGTGGCCACCTGGCATGACCACGAGCTCCGGAACCCGGGCGGCTCGGTGAAGATCACCTCACTGCCCGCGCGCCACGGCCCCGGCCTGGCGGATCTCCTCCTGCCACCCGTCATGGGAAGCATGCTGGAGTTCTCCGGCCCGGACGGCCGCGTGCGCCTGCGCCTGCACATCAGCGGCGACACGCTCATGGCGAGGGAGCTGGACGCCATCCCGCGGCGCTTCCCCGACGTCGACGTGGGCGTCGTCCACCTGGGCGGCACGAAGCTGCTGGGCGTCCTGCTGGTGACGATGGACGGCCGGCAGGGGGCCGAATGGGTGCGCCTGATCAAGCCGCGCCGCGTGCTGCCGGTGCACTACGACGACTACGGCGCCTTCAGCTCGCCGCTCTCCGACTTCCGCGACCACGTCGAGCGGAGCGGTCACGGAGACCGCGTCGTCTACCTGTCCAGGGGCGAGAGCCATCGGCTGCCCGAAGTGTCCGAGCGGCCGTGAGCGGTACGGGCAGATCGCGCCGCCGCCGCCCCGGCGGCCGCCCGCTCGGCCTTTCCGTCTCCTGTGATAAGCAGTTCATTACCCGAGGGAGCGAGGAGAACATGGCGGACAACACCGAGTTCGAGCTGCGCGGGATCAACCACCTCGCGCTGGTGTGCTCGGACATGAAGCAGACGGTCGACTTCTACTCCGGCGTCCTGGGCATGCCCCTGATCAAGACGATCGAGCTGCCGATGGGCTGGGGGCAGCACTTCTTCTTCGACTGCGGCGGCGGCAACGCGCTGGCGTTCTTCTGGTTCCCCGACGCGCCCGAGGGCGTTCCCGGCATCTCGGCGCCCAGGAACCTGCCCGACCGGGGTGAGCTGCTCTCTGCGGTCGGCTCGATGAACCACATCGCCCTCGACGTCGCCCCGGACCGGATCGAGGAGTACCGCGACAAGCTCATCGCCAAGGGCGTGGACGTCGGGGTGATCCTCAACCACGACGACAGCGAGCTCGGCGTAGCGCCCGCCATGGGCGAGGGCGTGTTCGTCCGGTCGATCTATTTCAAGGACCCCGACGGCATCCTGGTGGAGTTCGCCGCCTGGACCAGGGACCTCGGCCTGCCGGAGGACGTACGGCACGAGCCGAGGACCGCCGCCGACAGGACCGTCTGAGCCCGCGCGCCGGCGGGCCACGGGAGGCCCCGCCGGCGGTGCCGGCGGTGCCGGTGGTGCGGGTGGTGCGGGTGGTGTCGCGCGAGACCGCGCACCGGCGAGATCGACCGCACCCGAGACCACGCGCCGGCGGGGCCGGGACGTCGCACGGGATCTCGCAGGCGGGGCGACGGCATCACACGGGAGCTCGCGGGATCTCGTGGGGGAAACGACGGGATCTCACGGGATCTCACGGGATCTCGCGGGGAAACGACGGGATCTCGCAGGCAAGGATGACGTCGTCGCACGTGACCGCGACCGGCGGTTCGGGACGCTGTGTGACATGTCTCGCGCCGGGCGACACGTCGCGCGCCGCATGAGCGCCGCAGGACACGCCTTCACCCGTCACGCCTTTACAAGGAATTGCTCGATCATGTCAAGGAAGCCACGCCGGGAATTCGGTGACAGGTGGGATCCCGTCGGCGAAGGGGGTCAGCCCGGAAGGCGTGACCTCCGTGACCTCGGCGGCGACCTTCGCGAAGGAGCCGAGCTACCGTTCGTCGCGCCACCGGTGCCGCTCGGCGCTCGGTGACCTGAATGCAACGGCCGTGTAATTACGCTGCCGGTCAGCCGAAGGGGACGGTCCTGTCCGGACCCCCTTTCTCCAGCTCAAGGAGACCGTGTTGACCACTCCAAACGGGAACCGGAGCGATCGCAGCCCATGGAACTGGCTGCTTATCGTGCCGATCATCCTACCTTTGCTCCCGTTTCTCTTCAATTCCGACGAGCCCCGGCTTTTCGGCTTTCCGATGTTCTACTGGCTCCAGCTCGCCTTCATCGCGGTCGGTGTCACGTGCACCACGATCGTGTACCAGATGACGAAGCGGCGGCGGTGACCCGATGGAAGCTCATCTGACAGAAATCATCATCTTCTCCGCACTGTTCCTGCTGGTCAGCGGCATGGGATTCGTAGCCGCGCGCTGGCGCCGTCCGGAGAACCTGGCCAGCCTCGACGAGTGGGGGCTCGGCGGCCGCAACTTCGGTCCTTGGGTCACCTGGTTCCTGGTCGGCGGCGACCTCTACACCGCCTACACCTTCGTGGCCGTGCCCGCCCTGCTCTGGGGCGCGGGCGCGATGGGCTTCTTCGCGGTGCCGTACACGATCGTGGTCTACCCGATCGTCTTCCTGGTACTGCTCCGCCTCTGGTCCATCTCGCACGTACACGGCTTCGTGACCCCGGCCGACTTCGTCCGGGCCAGGTTCGGCTCCCCCACGCTGGCGCTGCTGGTCGCGATCACCGGCATCGTCGCGACGATGCCCTACATCGCGCTTCAGCTCGTCGGCATCGAGGCCGTGCTGAAGTCGATGGGCGTCACCGGCCACCTGCCGATCATCATCGCGTTCGCGATCCTGGCCGCGTACACCTACCAGTCGGGCCTGCGCGCCCCGGCGCTGATCGCGTTCGTCAAGGACACGCTGATCTACATCGTGATCCTGGTGGCGATCTTCGCGATCCCCGCCCAGATCGACGGTGGCTGGTCGGGCATCTTCGACGCCGCCCAGGCCAAGTTCGACGCCAGTGCCGCACCCGGCGACGGGATCCTGCTCAACGCGAACAACCAGCTGCAGTACGTCACGCTGGCCCTGGGCTCGGCGCTCGCGCTGTTCCTCTACCCGCACAGCATCACCGGCATCCTGGCCTCCAGGAACCGTGACGTGATCAAGCGGAACATGTCGGCGCTGCCCGCCTACAGCCTGCTGCTCGGCCTGATCGCGCTGCTCGGCTTCATGGCCATCGCGGCCGGCATCCAGCCCATCGGCAAGGACAACAACACGATCGTGCCGCAGCTGTTCGACAAGATGTTCCCCGACTGGTTCACCGGCGTCGCCTATGCCGCGATCGGCATCGGCGCGCTGGTCCCCGCGGCCATCATGTCGATCGCCGCGGCGAACCTGTTCACCCGCAACATCTACAAGGAGTACCTGAAGCCGGACGCGAGCGACGCCGACGAGGCCCGCGTCTCCAAGATCACCTCGCTGCTCGTCAAGGTCGGCGCGGTGCTGTGCATCCTGTTCCTGGACACCGGCTTCTCCATCGACCTGCAGCTCATCGGCGGCGTCATCATCCTGCAGACGCTCCCGTCGGTGGCGCTCGGCCTCTACACCCGCTGGTTCCACCGCAGCGGCCTGATCGCCGGATGGGTCGCAGGCATGGGGGCCGGGATGCTCCTGCTCTACAACATCGGCAACCCGGCCACCGGCAAGCTGCACTTCGCCGGGTCCGCGTTCCCGCTGGAGAAGCTGGGCCTGGACACCAAGATGACGATCTACGCGGGCATCCTCGCGCTCGCGGTCAACCTGGCCGTCGCCGCGCTCGGCACGGTCATCGCGCGCGCCATGAAGACGGCCGACGGTGTCGACTCCACCGAGCCCGACCACTACTTCGCCGACGAGGGCGACCCCAGGATCAAGGATCTCGACCTCGACGTCGCCACCCACGGAACCCATGGGACGGCTCCAGGTCCCAACCCCAAGACCCCGAAGCCCCAGGGCCCCAAGCCCTAGGCTCCGAAATCCGTCGGCACCCCTGACGCGTCACCCGGGTCCGGGGGCCCCGCCCCCGGGGGCGCGGCCCCGCCCACCCACCCGGGCCCCGCCACGAGC
>NZ_JBEZZK010000020.1:0-6872 GCF_040639135.1 Streptosporangium sp. NPDC023963 | reverse complement strand
CGCCCCCAAACCCGGCGCCCCCCCTCCCGCCTCCCCCGGGTCCGGGATCCCGGACCCGGGTGACGCGTCCCGTCACACCCACCGGGTCCCGGAAACGAGCGCGGGGGGAGAGCCTGACAGGCTCTCCCCCCGCGTCGTGTCGCGGTCAGCGCAGCTGCGCGATCAGCGCCTTCCCGTCCCGTACGAGCACGTCACGCGCCTTGGTGTCGGGCACCCAGAGCTTGAGGCGGGCGAGCGTCACGAAGACCTCCAGCGAGGCGATCGCGAGCTGCTTCCTTCCCGCCTCCGCGTGCTTTTTGGCCTGGTCGAGCTGGACACCGAGCAGGACGCCCCGTACCGAGCCCTCCGCCTTGAAGCGGTCGAGGAGCTTCTTCACGTCGGCGAAGGAGGTCGTGACCTCGAACGCGACGGTCTGCTTCGTGACGTGTCCCGCCTTGTCCTTCGCGGTGACGGTCAGCGTGTGCGCGCCGAGCGCCAGCTTGGACAGGGCGAGCGGCTTGCCGGAGGCCACCTGCAGGTCGCCGATCGCCGCCGTCACGCTCGCCACCCCCGACGTCGCGTCGGCCGCCGAGAAGACCGGCGTGACGGACGCGGAGTCACCGTACTCGCCGGGCTCCACCCCGCTCACGGTCAGGACCGGGACGGTCTTGTCGATCTTCGCCGTGACGGTGCCGACCTGCGAGACGTTGCCCGCGTTGTCGGTCGCCCGGTAGCGCACGGTGGCCGTCCCGTCGGCGGTCAGGGTGACCGGGTTGTTGGCGTTCAGCCACGTCGTGCCGCCGTCGAGCGAGTACTGCCGGCTCGACACCGTGCCGTTGTCGGTCGCGGTGACCGTCAGCGTGACGTTGCCGGTGTACCAGCCGTTCTCCCCGCCCGGCTCGGCCGGGGCGAGCGTGGCCGACACGGTCGGAGGCGTCTCGTCGGAGACCCCATCGCCCTGGAAGGTGAACCCGTCGACCTCCACGCCGCCGGTCGAGGTGACGTAGAGCTTCCCGCTGCCCGCCGGGGCGCCGGTGAGCGAGGTGTCCACGCTCTGCCAGCCCGACCCGGCGGGCACGGTGACGGTGGCGAACGGCTCCGCCGTCTCCGAACCCCAGCGCAGGGACAGCGTTCCCGCACCGGAGGCGCGGGTCTTCACGCCGGTGACGCCGGCGAAGTTCACCGGGTCGTACGCGATCCAGTCCCCGGCGTCGAACGAGGTGATCTTCGCCAGGCCGGACGCGCTCTCGTCCTCCACCCTGGCGACGCCGCTGCTCGCGTCCGCGTGCTCGGCCTGCATCTCCTTGGGGTTGAGGATGAGCGTGGCGTCGCCGAGCGCCCCGGGGATGTCACCGGCGCCGTTGTCGCGGTAGCTCACCACGACGACGCCGAAGATGTTCTCGGTCTCGCCGTGCTCGGGGGCGTCGGCGGGTGTCGGCCAGGCGCCCGAGCATCCCGACCCAAGGGTCTCCGGGTGCGCGTGCGTGTCGTGGCCGAGGCCGAAGGTCCACTGCACCCGGCCGCACACCGGGTTGTCGCCGTCCTCCTTGTCGGAGACCTTGATCTGGAACGGCACCGCGTCGCCCCAGTTGAAGAAGGCGCCGTTGCCCGGCGTCTGGATGCTCACCTCGGGCGCGGTGTTGCCCACGGTGATCTCGGTCGAGGTGAGCCCGAACTTGCCCTGCGCGTCGGTCACCCGGAGCCTGGCGGCGTACTGCCCGAGCGCCGAGTAGGTGTGCGAGACCGTCACTCCGGTGGCGTCGAAGGTCCCGTTGCCGTCGAAGTCCCATTCGTAGGTCAGCGCGCCCGGCTCGGCGTCGGTGGACGTCTCCGCGCTGAAGGCGACGGTGAGCGGCGCGGCGCTGCCCGACACCGGCTTGGCGACGATCTTCGCCTGCGGCGTCTTGTTCCCCTCGGCGTAGTCGATGCGATACAGGCCCGCGTCGGGGTTGGCGCGGAAGAAGCCGTCGCCGTAGTCGAGCACGTACAGCGACCCGTCGGGACCGAACTCGATGTCCATCGGGCTGTCGGTGATCGGCATCACCGCCGTGTTCAGCGCGTCGTTGGGCAGGAAGTGCTCGAGCTTGGTCACCGGCCCGTCCGCCCCCGTCACGGTGAACGCCGCGAGGTAGTCCTGGGAGAACTCGCCGTAGAAGAACTTCTTGTCCCAGTACGCCGGGAACTTCGTCGTCGACGGGTTCGCCGCGTCGTAGTGGTAGACGGGACCGCCCATCGGCCCCTGGCCGCCCGCCGGCTCGAAGTCGGTGAGCCCGGCCCACTCCGCGGGCTGGTGGGTGTTGTTGTCACCGTAGTAGAGGTCCGCGGGGGTCGCGGCCGGCAGCTTGTCGATGCCGGTGTTCCAGCGGGAGGTGTTCGTCGGCCCGCCCGCGCAGTCGAACCACTCGCGCGGCGTCGAGGTCGCGAAGTTCCAGTCGTTGTAGTTGAAGTTGTCGCCGGTGCAGTAGGGCCAGCCGCTGTTCATCGGCTTGTCGAGGGGGGTGACGTTCCACTCGACGTAGCCCAGGGGCCCGCGGGCGGGGTCGGCCGCGCCGGCGTCGGGGCCGTAGTCGCCCCAGGAGAGCGTGCCGGTCGCGTCGTCGACGTCGATCCGGAAGGCGTTCCGCACACCCGTCACGAAGATCTCAGGACGCGTCTTGGCCGTTCCCGGCGGGAACAGGTTGCCGGCCGGGACGGTGTAGGTGCCGTCCTCCTTCACCGTGATCCGCAGGATCTTGCCGCGCAGGTCGTTGCTGTTGCCCGCGCCGCGCCGCGCGTCGAGGCCGGGGTTCATCCCGGGGGCGTCGTTGTTGGGCGCCATGCCGTTGGCGCCGGGCGTGCCCGCGGGGGTGTTGTCACCGGTGACGAGGTAGAGGTTGCCCGCGGCGTCCCAGTCCACGTCGCCCGCGACGTGGCAGCACTGCCCGCGCTGCGCCTCGACCTTGATGATGACCTGCTCGGTGGAGAGGTCCAGCGCGTCACCGGTCCACTTGAACCGCGACAACTGGTTGTAGCCCTTCCACTGGTTCCAGTACGACTCGTCCGCTCCCGCGGGCAGCGAGTTGGGCGCCGAACCGGTGGGGGTCGTCTCCGGGTACGGCGCCGTCATCGTCTTCGGCGCGTAGTAGACGTAGACCCACTTGTTCTCGGCGAACTTCGGGTCGATCGCGATCGTCTGGAGGCCGTCCTCGGAGTTCGCGTAGACGGGGATCGTGTTGATGACCTTGGTGAGGCCGGTGGCGCCGTCGGTCAGCCGGATGTCGCCGTTGCGGGCGGTGTGCAGGACCCGCTTGTCGGGCAGGACCGCCAGGTCGATCGGCTCGCCGACGTTCTTGGTCAGCGTGATCTTCTCGTAGTTCGACCAGTCGGTGGGCGCGTCCAGGACGCCGGCCTGGGCCTGTACGGGGGCGGTGCCGGGCACCACCAGGGGCAACAGCAGGGCGGCCAGTGCTCCGCCGAGCATGGCACGGGTACGCTTCAACTTCCTGAGCCTCTTCTTCAGGGGGGTGTCAGGACAGGGCGGGCCGCCACGCGTGCCGCGGCAACGGCTTCGATCACGTGGCGGTCCGCCGAACCCGTCTCCGGGTTCTTTTTCGAGGTGCTCCTCGAAGGGGTTCTGAGGAGTTCGTCCGGTCGTCCGGTCGTCCGCCGGGCTCTCAGTGGCGGCGGCGCAGGGCGGCCAGGTTCTTGTAGCTGAGGTCGGCGTACTGGAGCGAACGGCCCGGCTCCTCGGCCCCTCCGGGCGCGTTGTCCTGCTCGTACATCGGGTTGTGGCGCCGCTCGATGTCCAGCTTGGAGAAGAAGGCGCGGTAGTCGATGTCACCGGTGCCGAACGGCACCATGTCGTAGCCGTTGCCGGTCGCCGTGTTGGCCTTCCCGTCCTTGGCGTGGAACAGCGGGAACCGCTTCTCGTTCTGTCGTACGAGCTTCAGCGGGTCGAAGATGTCGGTCCGGGTGGAGCCGTTGCGCGCGACGTACGAGCGGTGCTTGTACTGCGCCACGTGCGCCCAGAAGATGTCCATCTCGAGGTAGACGTGCCTGCGGTTGGTGATCCGCAGGAAGTACTCCAGCTTCCTGATGCCCGACGAGCGGGTGGGCCGGCCGAGCTCGTCGAGCGGGCCCTCGTCGAGGAGGAAGCCGTACGCCGCGTCGTGGTTGTGCGTGTACAGCTTGAGCCCGGCGGCCGAGGCGATCGAGCCGAGACCGTTCCACTTCTGGGCGGCGAGGTCCCAGTCCGCCTTGTAGGCACTGTTGGTCGGGTCGCCGCCGGTGCCCACGTGCTCCATGCCGAGGATGTTGGCGATCTCCAGGGTCAGCTTGAAGCGGTCGAGGTCGGCCTGGGTGAGCGGCCAGGAGCCGGGGATGAAGCCGTGGTTGCCCTGGGCCTTGAGCCCGTTGTCGTCGAGCCACCGGCGCAGCAGCCTGGCACCCTCGACGGTCTCCAGGTCGGCACCGCCCTCGGCGTTCGCGTGCTGGCGGTAGCCGGCGAACTCCACCTGCTTGTAGCCGATCCGCGAGAGCTCCTCGAACACGCGGCGGAAGCCGGCCGGCAGGCTCGTGTTCGCCGCCGGGTCGCGGGAGATCACGTCACGGACCGTGTAGAGGATGATGCCCCGCTTGGCCTCGGGCACCAGGGCGTTCCGGTCGCCGTGACCGTGGCCGTGGCCCTGACCGCGCTCCTGGTCGCCACCGGGGGAGGCGTACGCGGCCGACGCGAGCGGGCCCACCGCCGAGACGGCGGCCACCGCGGTGACTCCCGTCGTGGCCGCGAGGAACTGGCGGCGGTTCAGTCCGAGCCTGCGGCGCAGCGCGCCCGCGACCTCGTCGAACTCTTCTTCGTGTGCACTCATGGTTTCCTACCTCCGTGTGGGTGGATGGAGCCCCGTGATCCCCGATGCCTCAGCCGAGTGACCGCCGACTCCTTTCCGCCGCGGGCCGGGGCCCCGCCCGGCGGATCACCTCTCCGAGGAGATCCGCCCGCGAACGCCGCCGGCCGACTCACTGCGCCCTCTTGATGTTGTGCAGAGAACTTGGCGTGGAAGTTACGCGTCTTCTGACGTTTTTGGAAGAACTTTTGTCATGATCAATTTAACTTTCTACGATCAACGACCGAAGTCACCGTGGTGCGCGACCCCGCCCACCGGGCCCCGGCAGACCACCGAACGGTGGATCTTCCCTGATAGATCGGGGTGGCCGTCTCCCCTGGCGCCGCAATAGACTTGGTTTGTAACGATATGAGCAGATAACGCTGCCGGACGGCCCGCCTCGACGCCCGCACTCGGCCGGACCTGTGGTCTCGCCGGGCAAGGAGCCGGCCGCCTCGCCACGAACGGTTACGGAACCTATCCAGCGGGTACTTTGGTTGAGAATCCTGAAACTTTCGTCCACAATCAACAGAAGTGCCGACCCGCTGTAGCGTCCTGACATCCTTCCCGCCCGGAGGCGGAGGTTTCCGCGCTCGAGGTTTCCGCGCCCAAGGAGAAGTCATGGTCCCGGCGAGGAACACGAGGAACGAGAAGGGAAACGCCGGATGCGCGCGGCCGGACTCGGAGCCATCTCACTGGTGATCGCACTGACCGCCTGTGCCCCGGCGCCCGGCGCCGCCCCGCCGGCCTCTCCCCCGGCGACGAGCCCCGCGCCCGTGCCCCCTTCATCCTCTTCTGACTCCTCTGAGCGGCCGGATCCCCCCACGAAAGCGGGCCCGGCCGGCTCGGCCTCCGCCCTCCAGGTGATCGCGAACGACCTGGTGGCGGCGGCCGGTTCCCCGGGGGCCGTCGTGCACGTCCGGGACGACGGAAAGGTCCAGGAGGCCGCCGCGGGGTTCGCCGACCCGGCGACGCGCACCCCGATGCGGGTCGACCACCGCTTCCGGATCGCGAGCATCACCAAGACGTTCACCGCGGCGATCACGCTCCAGCTGGTACGCGAGCGGCGGCTGGCCCTCCGCGACACGCTCGGCGAGCTGCTTCCCGGCGTTCTCCCCGGGGCCGGCCGGGTGACCGTGGAGCAACTGCTCAACCACACCAGCGGGATACCGGACTATCTCACCGACTCCCGCTTCATGGACGCCATCGTCGACGGCGGCATGCACACACGCGACTGGCCGCCGCGAGAACTGCTCGGCTACGGCGGCAGACCGGGCAGAAGCGGGGTGAACCGCTATTCCAACGGTAACTTCATCCTTCTCGGTCTCATCATCGAGAAGGTCACCGGTCAGAGTTACGCCGAGGTGCTCCGCGATCGCGTCACCGAGCCCCTGAAACTGCGCGACACCGAACTGCCGCGGGATCTACGGCCATCCGGGCTCGCCACGGGCAGGCAGGGCGACGGTCCCGGGGCGACGGTCGTGAACTCCTCCATCTTCTGGTCAGCGGGCGGGCTCGTGTCGACCGCGGGGGATGTGGGCGCCTTCTACGAGGCACTGTTCGGCGGGAAACCGGCCGTGTCCGGCGGTGAACCCGCCGAGGGATCTGCACCAAGGCGACTGCTCGAGGGGGCCGCGCTGAAGCGTGCGGACGGTCTGGGCATCTTCGCCGACAGGCTGCCGTGCGGCACCCGGGTGTGGAACCACTCCGGGATGATCTACGGATACTCGGGGGTCGCCATGAGCAGCGAGGACGGCCGGCGCCAGGTGGTGGTGCAGCTCAATTCCCCGGCGGCGGGACAGGCGATCGCGGCGGCGGGAAGGCTCATGTGCCGATGAGCCGCCTGACCGGAAAACGGGGCCCGGAAAAAAGAGGTCCGGAAATGCGTGAGGGCCCCCACCTGCGGTGGAGGCCCTTCCCTCTTGAAATCGTGAAAGCCTGAGGGCCTCCACCGAACGGTGGAGGCCCTCAAAAGATTGTCCGGCGGTGACCTACTCTCCCACACCGTCCCCGGTGCAGTACCATCGGCGC
>NZ_JBEZZK010000019.1:0-194178 GCF_040639135.1 Streptosporangium sp. NPDC023963 | reverse complement strand
GGACGGGATTGTGCTTCATGCACTGGCTTTTAACACACTGTTGAGTTCTCAAGAAACGGACGCGTACACCATCGCCCTGACCCGACCAAGTGGTCCGGCCACAACTCCGGGGCGTTCGTTTTGTTTTATTCTGTTCTTTCGTTGTGCCTTTATTCTTTCAGGCCCGCTTTTTCGTGTCAAACCGGCTTGTTTTGATCCGGTTGATTCGATCTAGCTGGCCCTGCTGGAATTTCGGCGGCTCCGTTTCCAGAGCAACCCCTCTAACTTACCAGCCCTTGAGCGGCTCTGCGAACCGATCTTCGAGACCGTTGGTTTCAAAGGGATTGTCGGCAAACACGACACAAGCCATACGGAAGTCACCGGAGTGATTGGAGTGGTTTGCGCCGGACCTTGCCGACGTCAAAAGATTAGCAGCCCCCGAAGACCGCTCGAGACGTAACGGCGAACCCCGCAACCGGGAGGTGGGCGGAGCAGAAGGCGCCCCGGTCCGCGAGCGCGGCGAGCCGAACCACCCGGCCGCCGAGCCACCGAACCGTCCAACCGCCTGATCCCACCGAACCGCCTCAACCGTCCGGTCCCCCGAGCCGGCCGAGCCAGGCTGGCGGACGAAGCGGACCGAACCCACCGAACCCACCGAACCGACCGCGCCCGGCGGGCCGAACGAGCCAGCCGCACCGGCCGCACCGGCCGAGCGGGTGGATCCGAACAGACACCGGCGGAAACATAGACTCGGCTGAGTGAGCAGCCAGACGCCGCCGACGGCGAAGAAGGTTCCCAGCGAGCGCGTGCACCACGGGGACACCGTGGTCGATGACTACGCGTGGCTGACGGTCAAGGACGACCCGGAGGTGGTCGCCTACCTGGAGGCGGAGAACGCCTACACACAGGAGGTGACCGCCCACCTCAAGCCCCTGCAGGAGACGCTCTTCCAGGAGATCAAGGGGCGCACCCTGGAGACCGATCTCTCGGTCCCCACCCGCAAGGGCGACTGGTGGTACTACTCGCGGACGGAGGAGGGCAAGCAGTACGGCCTCCAGTGCCGGGTGGCGGCGGACGGCGAGACGCCGCCCGAGGTGAAGGCCGGGGAGCCGCTTCCCGGCGAGGAGGTCCTGCTCGACGGCAACGAGCTCGCCGGAGACTCCGACTTCTTCTCGATCGGTACCAGCTCGATCAGCCCCGACGGCACCCTGCTGGCCTACTCCACGAACTTCACCGGCGACGAGCGTTTCACCCTGAAGGTGAAGAACCTCACCACCGGCGAGACCCTCCCCGACGAGATTCCCGGCATCTTCTACGGCGGCGCCTGGTCCGCCGACGGCACGACGTTCTTCTACACGACGGTCGACGAGGCCTGGCGGCCCAACCAGGTCCACCGGCACACGATCGGGAGCCCGGCCGAGGACGACGCGCTCGTCCACGAGGAGTCCGACGAGCGGTTCTGGGTCGGCATCGGGCTCAGCCGCAGCGAGCGCTACCTGGTCCTCTCCGCCGGAAGCAAGATCACCAGCGAGGTGCGCGTCCTGGAGGCCGGCGACCCCACCGGCGAGTTCCGGGTCGTCAGGCCCAGGGAGACCGGTGTCGAGTACGGCGTCGACCACGCGGGCGACCACTTCCTGATCCTGCACAACCGGAACGCGGAGAACTTCGAGCTGGCCGTCGCGCCCCTCGACGACCCCGGCAACTGGACGCCGATCATCGAGCACCGCGCCGACACCCGGCTGCTCGACATCGACGCCTTCGAGGGCCACACCGTCGTGCACTTCCGCAGGGACGGCCTCACCGGCATCCGCATCCTGCCCCGCGACGGGGAGGCGTACGAGATCTCCTTCCCCGAGCCGATCTACGACGTGGCCCCGTCGGGCAACCCGGAGTTCGTCACGGGACGGCTGCGGCTCGGCTACACCAGCATGGTCACTCCGCCGTCGGTCTACGACTACGACCTCGGCGCGCGTGAGCTGGTCCTGCTGAAGCAGAAGGTGGTGCTGGGCGGCTACGACCCGGCCGACTACGAGCAGTTCCGCGAGTGGGCGACCGCCTCGGACGGCACCCGCGTGCCGATCTCGATCGTGGTCAAGAAGGGCACGGAGCGACCGGCCCCCACCGTGCTGTACGGCTACGGAAGCTACGAGACCTCGATCGACCCGTCGTTCTCCATCGCGAGGCTCAGCCTGCTCGACCGGGGTTTCGTGTTCGCCGTCGCGCACATCAGGGGTGGCGGTGAGATGGGCCGCCGCTGGTACGAGGACGGCAAGTTCCAGAAGAAGAAGAACACGTTCACCGACTTCGTCGCCGCCGCCGAGCACCTCTCCGCCGCGAACTGGTCGAGCGCGATCGTCGCCCGGGGCGGGTCGGCGGGCGGGCTGCTGATGGGCGCGGTCGCCAACCTCGCGCCGGAGACCTTCGCGGGCGTGGTCGCGGAGGTGCCGTTCGTGGACGCGCTGAACACGATCCTCGACCCGTCGCTGCCGCTGACCGTGATCGAATGGGACGAGTGGGGCGACCCGCTGCACGATCCCGAGGTGTACGCGTACATGAAGTCGTACACGCCCTACGAGAACGTGGACGGCCGGGCCTACCCGCCGATTCTGGCGATCACCAGCCTCAACGACACGAGGGTTTTCTACCACGAGCCCGCCAAGTGGATCGCGAAGCTCCGCGACGTCGCACGCGGCGGGCCCTTCCTGCTCAAGACGGAGATGGGCGCCGGGCACGGCGGCCGCAGCGGCAGGTACGACTCCTGGCGCGAAGAGGCCTTCACCCTCTCCTGGATTCTCGACACGACGAAGGTGACTCAATGACATATATCGCGGCGAACGACAGATACGACGATCGTCAGCCGTACAACCGGGTCGGCAAGAGCGGGCTCAAGCTGCCCGCCGTCTCCCTGGGGCTCTGGCACAACTTCGGTGACGACAAGCCCTTCGAGGTCCAGCGGGACATCCTCAGGAGGGCCTTCGACCTGGGGGTGACCCACTTCGACCTGGCCAACAACTACGGCCCGCCGCCCGGGACCGCGGAGACCAACTTCGGACGGCACTTCCGCGAGGACTTCGCGCCGTACCGGGACGAGCTGGTCATCTCCACCAAGGCGGGTTACGACATGTGGCCGGGCCCGTACGGCGAGTGGGGGTCGCGCAAGTACCTGCTGTCCAGCCTGGACCGGTCTCTGGAGCGGATGGGGATCGACTACGTCGACATCTTCTACAGCCACCGGTTCGACCCGGACACCCCGCTCGAGGAGACGATGGGCGCGCTGGACCACGCGGTCCGGTCGGGCAAGGCCCTGTACGCGGGCATCTCGTCCTACTCGCCCGAGCACACCAAGGAGGCCGCGCGGATCCTGCGGGAGATGGGCACGCCGCTGCTGATCCACCAGCCTTCGTACTCGATGCTGAACCGGTGGATCGAGGGCGGGCTGCTCGACGTCCTGGAGGAGGAGGGCGTGGGCTGCATCGCGTTCTCGCCGCTGGCGCAGGGCATGCTGACCGACCGTTACCTGAACGGGATCCCTGAGGGGTCGCGGGCCTCGCAGGGGCGTTTCCTCACCCCGGACATGCTCACCGACGAGACGATGCGGCACATCCGCACCCTGAACGAGATCGCGGGCCGGCGTGGCCAGTCGCTGGCGCAGATGGCGCTGGCCTGGGCGTTGCGCGACAGGCGCGTCACCTCGGTGCTGATCGGCGCGAGCAGCGTCAAGCAGCTGGAGAACAGCCTCGCGGCGGTGGAGAACCTCTCGTTCGACGCCGGAGAGCTGGAGGCGATCGACAAGGACGCGGTCGACGCGGGCATCAACATCTGGGCCGGGTCCAGCGAGGCCTGACCTCCCCCGCTCGTCCGCTCTCGCGTACGGAGGCCGCCGGTCCACGTGACCGGCGGCCTCCGTCCGTGAAAGGCCCGGGAAAACGCGAGAGGACGAGCCGGAGCCGGGCCGGAGCCGGGCGGGTCAGAGCGCCTCGTGCCTCTGCAGGTACGTGAACGAGGCCCACCCCGGCAGGACCGGCAGCCAGAAGGTCATCAGCCGGAACAGCAGCACGGCCGAGGTCGCCTCCTCGGGAGACAGGCCCGCCAGGGTGAGCCCGGCCGTGAGGGAGACCTCGACGGCGCCGAGCCCGCCGGGGGTCGGGGCGGCCGAGCCGATGGCGTTGCCCGCGAGGAAGACGATGGCGACGGCGGCGAAGTTGATGGAGCCGCCGAAGGCGCGGACACAGGCGTCCAGGCAGACCACGAAGAACACGGTGAGCAGCAGGGTGCCGCCGAATCCCTCGATGATCTTCCGGGGTGACTGGAGGATGTCGAGCAGGCGCGGGATGACGCCGGAGAACAGCGAGCGGAGCCGCGAGGTGATCATGCGGCGCAGGCGCGGCACGCTCACGATGACCAGGATCAGCACGGCCACGGCGAGCAGCGTGATCACGAGGGTGCGCGACGGGGTGAACGACGAGGCGGTGTTGGAACCCGTGATGTAGGCGAACAGCAGCAACAGGGCGATGTGGAAGACCAGCCCGATGAGCTGTGAGGCGCCCACGCTGGCCACCGCCTGCCCCGGGGGGACACCGCGTTTCTGCAGGTAACGGGTGTTGATCGCGACCCCGCTCACCGCGGCGGGCGCGACGAGCTTGACGAACGACCCGGCGAACTGGACGAGCACCGTACGGCCGAGGGGCAGCTTCTCCGGCACGAATCCCATCAGCATGAGGGCCGCGGCGACGTAGCTCAGCATCGCGGCGACCAGCGCCACCCCGGTCCAGCCCCACTTGGCCGACGTGATCATGTTGAGGTTGATCTGGGTCATGTAGTAGACCAGGAAGTACGCGGCGAACGCGGTGCCGATGATGGTGATCAGGGTCCGGGGACGGAAGCGCTCCAGGCGCACCTCCTCGGCCTCGGTCCTCGGCTTGAGCTCGACGATCCGGTCGCGGATCTCGGTGAGCAGTTCCTTGTCCTTGGTGAGCGCGGCCCTGGTCTCCCGGGTCAGCGCGATCCGCTGGAGCAGGGGAAGCGCGTCGGCGAGCACTCCGGACCCGGCCACGGCCGCGGCGGCGGCGACCGCCCGCTCGGCGCCGACGCGCAGGCTGAGGTAGGTGAGCAGCTGGGCGATGTCGAGACGGAGCAGCAGGTCGCCGGCGGCGATCTCACCGCTGCGGGCGTCCGTCAGGATGACCCGGCCCTCGCCGTCGACGTGGATGCTGTCGCCGGTCAGCCGCCGGTGGGCGAGCCGCTGGACCTGCAGCAACAGGACCTGCTCCCAGATCTGGGCGAGCAGGTTGTCGTCGATCTCGTTGTCGGGGATGCTGTCGAGCGCGCGGGTGGGGGTGTGCTCGTAGACGAGCAGCGCCGCCTCGGTGCCGATCTCGCTGGTGCCGACGAGCCTGGGGGTGCTCGCCCCGGCCGCCTGCGCGGCGTACGCCATCAGGGCCTCGCGCTCCAGCTCGGCGCGGAGCGAGCGGATGGCCTTGCGGCGGGTCTCGGAGTTGAGGCGGATGCGCCGCCAGAGGCGGTAGAGCACCCCTGCGACCTGGCGGTCACGGTCGAGGACGGTGACGTCGAGGCGGCTGCCGTCCTTGAGGTCGACGGCGTAGCGGCGGCTGCTCTGGTGGTCGTCGTCGAGCCTGCGGGCCTTGACGGGGACGAAGCCCAGCTTGCGGAGCGCCGCGACGACCATGCTGCCCGGCGGGCGGGTGTTGGGGCTGCCCACGCCGTACAGGGTGGCGTAGCCGACGGCCAGCCCGACCAGGATGGAGACGACGATGCCGAGGATGGTGGCGGCGAGACCGGCGAACAGGGCGACGGCGTTGAGCGCGACCGCGCTCCACAGGGCCGCCCGCCAGGTGGGCCGCCGGGATATTCGCACCGCGGTGACGTAGGCGATGATCGGGGTGAGCAGGGTGTTGATGGGCTCGACCCCGGCCCGCCCGCCGGTCAGCAGGACCCGCAGGTCCTCGGGCCCGGCCTTGAGGATCCACTCGCCGAGCACGAAGGAGAACACCATCGCGGCGATGGCCGCGAAGAGTCCCTCGGCCACCCGGAGGCCGTCGCGGTGGAGCACCCGCTCGATGGCGAAGGCGACGGGCACGCCGAGCATGGCCGACGCGCTCAGCACCCCGGCCAGGCCGCTGAGCAGGAACGGCGCCCGGCTGGTGCCGTCGGTGACATCGCCCTCCAGGCCGTTCAGGGTCTTCTGCGCGACGAAGGCGAGCATGACCACCGCCGCGAGCGCGAGCAGGGTCGCCAGGAACCGCAACAGGTCGGAGGGACGGCGGATCCGCTGCGGGAGCAGCGGCTCGACGACGTGCACGACGAGATCGTCGCCCGTCGTCGGCCCCGTGCCGTCGACGGACGTCGTTTCGTCCAGTTCCCCGATTTTCGTCACCGCCTGCGATTCTGCACGTTCCGCATTACAGGTGCGTCACCGATCTTCTCCTTGAGTCTCCACAATCAGAGTCATGCGTATCTCAGTGGCCTCCGACAGTCTTGACGGTGTGGCTTCCATCTTGGTCTCCGCGATCGAGAAAAGGGGTCACACGGTGATACCTCATGGTGCTCTGGCCGAGGAGCGGGCCGACTGGGCGTGGTGCTGCGCGCGTGCCGCCGGGGAGGTGGCCTCGGGGGCCGCCGACCAGGCGATCGTGTGCTGCTGGACCGGGACGGGCGCGTCGATCGCGGCGAACAAGGTGCCCGGGGTGCGGACGGCGCTGTGCGCGGACGCGGCGGACGGGGCACGTCGCTGGAACGACGCCAACGTGCTGGCGATCAGCCTCCGGTCGATCTCCGCCCCGCTGCTCGAGGAGATCCTGGACGCCTGGTTCGCGGGGAGCCTCAGCCTCGACGAAGGGGACCGGGCGAACATAGCGTACCTGTCCGGGATGGAGAATTGACTGTTCTACCTGCGGGAACAATCGATTTGATGGGTGACGGCCTGAAAAACTGACCATCATGTTCCGTCACCCGTCCGCGCCCTTCCGAGCCGCGCCCGAGGGCCGGGAAGCCCCTTCCGTCGCTCCGAGGAAGTTGCTGGCCGCGATCACCATGGTCTCGGTCATGTCCCTGGCCGCCGTGTCCGCCGTGTCCACCGCTCCAGCCGGCGCGACGCCCGCCCCCGGGGGTGGTGCCCCCGGGCAGGCGGGCGCGACGCCCGCCCCCGGAGGAGGCGACTCCGGACCGCCGGCCGGGAACCCCCTCCCGGTGGGTGCGGAGGCGTTCGGGGCGTCGGTCAAGCTCGCGTCCCTCAAGAGGCACCTGGAGAGGCTCCAGAAGATCGCCGACGCCGACGGCGACACCCGGGCGGCGGCCACACCGGGCTACGACGCCTCGCTCGCCTACGTCGCGGGCAGGCTCCGTGCCGCCGGGTACCGGGTCACCTCGCAGGAGTTCAAGATCTCCTTCTTCCGCGAGGTCGCGGCCCCCGTGCTCAAAAGGACCCGGCCCGCGGCCAAGACGTACGTGCCCGGCACCGACTTCAGGACCATGACGTACTCCGGCTCGGGAAACACGACGGCCCCGGTGCAGAAGGTCGACCTGGTCCTGCCGCCGAAGCAGGGGGTGGAATCCACCTCGGGGTGCGAGGCGAGCGACTTCTCCACGTTCGTCCGGGGCAACATCGCGCTGATCCAGCGCGGCACCTGCAGCTTCCAGGACAAGGCGGAGCTGGCCCAGGCCGCCGGCGCGTCCGGCGTGATCATCTTCAACGAGGGCCAGGCGGGCGAGGGGAACGCCGACCGCCGGGCCCTGCTCGGCGGCTCGGTCAACACCTCCACCGTGCGCATCCCGGTCGTCGGCACCGGCTTCGCGACCGGTGAGGAGCTGGCCGCGCCGGGAACGAGGGCGACGCTCGTCGTGGACGCCGAGAGCGCTCCCGACCGCAGGACGCGAAACCTCATCGCCGAGAGCCGCTGGGGCGACCCGGACAGGGTCGTCATGCTCGGCGCCCACCTGGACAGCGTCATGATGGGCCCCGGCATCAACGACAACGGCTCGGGCACCGCGGGCATCCTGGAGACGGCGCTGGCGGCGAAGTCGCTGCGGACGGCGAACAGGCTGCGCTTCGCCTTCTGGGGCGCCGAGGAACTGGGCCTGCTCGGTTCGAAGCACTACGTGGCCGCCCTGCCCCCGAGGGAGCGGGCGAAGATCAAGCTTTACCTGAACTTCGACATGATCGCCTCGCCCAACTACGTTTTCGGGATCTACGACGGCGACTCGTCCGGCGCGGTGTCCGGCGCGACTCCGCCCCCCGGGTCGGGCCCGATCGAAAAGCTCTTCCAGGCGTACTTCGAGGCGGTGGGCGAGCCGTACCAGGACGCCGAGTTCAGCGGCCGCTCCGACTACGGCCCCTTCATCGCGGTCGGCATCCCCTCGGGCGGGCTGTTCACCGGCGCCGAGCGCCTCAAGACCGCCGAGGAGGCCGAGAAGTTCGGCGGCAGTGCCGGGGTGGCGTACGACAAGTGCTATCACCAGGCGTGCGACACCATCGCCAACATCAACGACAAGGCGCTGGAGGTGAACGCCGGCGCGATCGCGACGGCGGCGTTCGTCTACGGGTACGCCCGCGACCTCCCCGGTCCCGGCGCTCTCGGGGTTCCCAGCGGTCCCGGTGGCACCGAGGTGCCCGGCAAGGGTGCCGTCGTACCCGGTACGCCGGACACCGCCGGGCCGCGAACCGGTGCGGGCGGCCTGGAGTCCGGCCACGACCACGAGCACGGCGGCCTTCTCAGGTGAGGCGCCTTCCCCGATGACGCCGGGGCCGCGCGGCGTACCGTGCGGGGAGAGCCGGGCGGTGCGCGGCGGGCGCGCCGCCGGGAGGACCTGAGGGGACCGGTGCCGTAAGGGGTCCGGCAGGGGCGGGCAGGGACCGGAAAGGGGAACGCGCGTACGTCCCGGCCTGGGGGCGCGGCTACAGTCGGGGCATGTCGTCAGGCGAATTGCGAGTGCTGGGGGCGTGCCCGCTGGACTGCCCCGACACCTGCTCCTGGGTCGTGACCGTCCAGGACGGCAGTGCCGTCAAGATGCGCGGCAACCCGGACCATCCGTACACCCGGGGCGCGCTCTGCGTGAAGGTCAACCGCTACCTGGAGCACACCCGGGCGGCCGACCGCATCCTGCACCCGATGCGGCGGGTCGGCCCCAAGGGGTCCGGCCGGTTCGAGCGGATCAGCTGGGACGAGGCCCTGGAGGAGATCTCCGTACGGTTGCGGGGCATCGTCGACGAGCACGGCGGCGAGGCGATCTGGCCCTATCTGGGCACCGGGACCCTGGGATACGTCCAGGGGTCGGAGGGGATCGCCGGGAGGCGGTTCTGGAACGTCCTCGGGGCGTCGAGGCACTTCCTGAACATCTGTTCCTCGGCCGGGAACTCCGGGCTGCGGCAGGTCTACGGCACGCCGGGCGGCATGGACCCCGAGACGTTCGCCCTGTCCAGGCTCATCCTGCTGTGGGGGACGAACACGCTGACGAGCGGGCACCACCTGTGGAAGTTCGTCCAGGACGCCCGCGCGGCCGGGGCGCACGTGGTGGCGATCGACCCGATCCGCACCCGCACCGCCGAGCAGGCCGACGAGCACCTGCCGATCCGGCCGGGCACCGACGCGGCCCTCGCCCTGGGGCTGATGAACGTCGTCCTGGCCGAGGGCGCCGAGGACCGCGACTACCTGGAGAACCACACGACAGGCTGGGAGAACCTCCGCGAGGAGATCCTGCGCCATCCCCCGGCGCGCGTGGCGGAGATCACCGGGCTGCCCGAGGCCGACATCCTGGCCCTGGGGATGCGTCTGGCGCGTACGCGGCCCACCGGCATCCGGGCCACCATGGGCGTGCAGCGGCACGCGGGCGGCGGCACCGCGATGCGGACGATCGCCTCCATCCCCGGCGTTACGGGCGACTGGCGCCACCCGGGCGGCGGGATCGCGTACTCCACCAGCGGGCACGTCCACCTGAACATCGACACCCGCGACGACCTGCTCCCCGGGCCGGTCCGCACGCTGACCATGACCCGGCTCGCCGACGAGCTGGACGAGTCGGTCAAGTGCCTGTGGGTGTACGCGGCCAACCCGATGGGTTCCACCTCCGGCCAGAACCGGGTCCGCGAGAGGCTGATGCGCGAGGACCTGTTCACCGTCGTGATGGAGCAGTTCCCGACCGACACCGTCGACTACGCCGACATCGTCCTTCCCGCCACCATGCAGATCGAGCACGCCGACCTGCACGCGGGCTACGGGCACATGTACCTGATGTGGAACGAGCCCGCCGTCGAGCCGCCGGGCGAATGCCTGTCCACCACCGAGACGTTCCGCCGCCTGGCGCGGCACATGGGGCTCACCGAGCCGTCCCTGTACGACTCCGACCTGGAGCTGGCCGAGGAACTGCTCACCTCCGGGCATCCCTCCCTGGAGGGGATCACGCTCGACCGGCTGCGCAAGGAGGGCTGGGTCCGCCTCAGCGTCCCCCAGCCGTTCGTGCCGTTCACCGACGGCTTCCCGACGGCCTCGGGCCGGATGGAGTTCGGCTCGGGACCGGCCTACGTCCCGTCGCACACGGCCTCGGCCGCGCCGGGACCGTACCCGCTGGCGCTCATCACGCCCGCCTCCCACACCTTCCTGAACACCACCTTCGGCAACAACCCCGAGCTGCTGAAGCGCTCGAAGGGCCCGCGGATCCTGGTCAACCCCGAGGACGCCTCGCGAAGGGGGCTGAGCGAGGGGCAGCGGGCCCGGGTGTTCAACGACGAGGGCGGGTTCGAGGCCGTGGTGGAGATCAGCGAGAGGGTACGGCCCGGCGTGGTCGCGTCCACCAAGGGACACTGGCGCAAGCTCAGCCCGGGGGGCGCGACGGCGAACGCCGTGGTGGCCGCCCGCGACGCCGACCTGGGCCGCGGCGCCGTCTACCACGACAACCTGGTGGAACTCGCCCCGTGCGCCACCTGACGGACCCGTGCGCCACCTGACGGATCAGGTCAGCGCGAGCTTGTACCCCTCGTGGGACGCGACGAAGCCGAGGGAGTCGTAGAAGCGGTGGGCGTCCGCGCGGGACTTGTCCGTGGTCAGCTGGACCAGGGCGCACCCTCTGGCCCGCCCTCGGTCGAGGGCCCACTCCATCATCGTGCGGCCCAGCCCCCGTCCCCGCAGGCCGGAGGCGATCCGCACCGCCTCGATCTGCATCCGGAGCGCGCCGCGACGGGAGATGCCGGGGATGTAGGTGAGCTGCATGGTGCCCACCACCTCGCCGTCCAGCTCCGCGACGATCAGCTCGTTGCCGGGGTCGGCGTCGATGGCCTCGAAGGCGGCGCGGTGCTCGTCGCCGAAGGCCCCCTGGCGCGAGGCCGCGACGGCGTCGTCGGCGAGCATGGCCACGATGAGCGGGACGTCCTCGGCACGGGCGATACGGAATTCCACCTGCATGACGGCCAACCTATCCGGAACCGCTAATTCCCTCGTGCCAGCACCCCGGCCACGTCGGCGGGCGTGAACCCCGGCCCCTTGGCGGCCTTGCCGTTCTCGGTGCCGGACTTCGTCATGTTGGCCCTGTGCACCTCGGCGAGCACCCGGTCCAGGTCGATCCCGTACGTCAGGGCGGTGCCGTACGCGACGTAGACCACGTCGGCCAGCTCGTGCGCCACACCGGCCAGGTCGCCCGCCTCGGCGGCCTGCGCCACCTCGGCCGTCTCCTCGTCGAGGAACCTCTGCCGCAGGCGGGCCAGCTCCACGGAGGGCAGGCCGGGGGCGTCGGAGAGGGGGAGCCCGATCTTCTCGTGAAACTCTCGAACCAGGCGCGCCGGTGATCCGTCCATGCGCGTCAGCCTAAGCCTTGCCCCCACCCCGGAAGACGGCGCGGGCGGCGTCCCCGATGGGGCGACTCCGGGGACAGTCAGGGTTGCTCCCCGATGTGGGCAAGGGGGTGCGGGAGGCACTCTGGGGGCATGAACGACGAACTGACTCGACGTGACGAGATGTCCCTCGCCGGAGCGGCGCTGCGCGGTGCTCCCTGGAAGGCCGCGGCGGTGACCGGCGGCGCGGTGGCGGCCACCAGCCTGGGGCTGAGCCTGCTCTCCGGAAGCCTGGATCTTGCGTGGGCGACGATGGTCGGTATCGGCCTGTTCTCGCTCGTCGCGGCCATCGGCTCGATCAGCAAGCCTGCCGTCGGCGACCGGGTGACCCGGCAGGCCCGGCTCTGGGCGCTGCGCCACCCCTGGAGGTTCTCCCTCTATCCCGCGCTCGGCTCGGCGATCCTGCTGTATCCGGTGCAGCTCGTCCTCGACGGCGAGGGTGTCTTCGGGGCGGCGCTGGACGCGCTCCAGGGAGGTGTCGTGGTCTACCTGATCACGGCGATCGTGGCGCTCACCCTCAAGGGACGCGGCCAGGCCTCGCTTCCCGGCAGCCACTGAACCTCATGGTCCGGTGGCCATCGGACCCCACGGTCCGGCGGCCGCCGAACCTCGCGGCCCGGCTGGGCACGGCCCTGTCCAGATCCCGGTGGCCGCCCGCTCCCACGCGACCGGCCGGTCCCGCAGGACCGCCCGGTCTCGCGGCCCGGCCGAGCCTTTCGGCGGACCGGGCCGGGACCGTCCGGAGACGCTAGACCCTCTCGTACTCGGCGCGGCAGACGCAGAACTCGTTGCCCTCGGGGTCGAGCATCGTGACCCAGCCGCTCCCGTCGGGATTGCGGTGGTCCTCGGAGATCGTGGCGCCGAGTTCGGCGAGGCGCTCGACCTCCTCGTCGCGGGTGGTGCCCGCCGAGCCGGTGATGTCCAGGTGGACGCGGTTCTTGACCGCCTTGTCCTCGGGGACCTTGATGAACAGCAGATCGACCCGGCCGCCCTGGAGAAGGACCTCCTCGTCGTTCTTCTCCGTGTCCGGGTGGAGCTCCCCGCCGGAGGCGTCGCGCCAGAAGGTCGCCAGCTCGTACGGCTGGTCGCAGTCGAAGGTCACGCAGTGAACGTCAATCATGAGCCCACCCAACCCGACACCACCAAAGCCGTCAAGCTGGTTTCGGGCGAGCCGTTCCGGAATCCGCAGGTCAACACCGCCGGACACCCCCGTACGACCCTCCGAAACCCCGGGCGGGCGGTCAGTGGCCGCCTCCGGCGAGGTTGAGCCCGACGACGCCCGCGATGATGAGCAGGATCGAGGCGATCTTGAGAGCCGACGCGTCCTCGCCGAGCGCGACGATGCCGAGCACGGCGGTGCCGACGGCTCCGATGCCCGTCCAGACGGCGTAGGCCGTCCCGACCTCCAGGGTTTTCAGGCCCAGGGCGAGCAGGCCGAAGCTGAGCACGCTGAAGACGACGAAGCCGACGCTCGGCAGCGGTGCGGAGAACCCGTCGCTCAGCTTGAGCGAGTACGCCATCGCGACTTCGAACAGACCGGCGACCAGAATGAAGACCCAGGCCATGACAGCTCCCCCTTGATCAGGAGCGTCGTCTTTGCCCACCGGGTACGGCGCGTCTCGTCCGGGAACGCCCTTCTGAGCGTTCTACCGGAGGAACGAGCCGGGTCTCACTTTGATTCCCACCAGAGGGTGAACCACCGGTCGCGGGGCACCGGCCACATGTCCAGCTCGACCACCGCGGCCATCACCTCGTCGGCCCGCTCCCGTCCTAGGCAGAGCCTCCGGCAGGCACTCTCGGCGAGGTCCTCGAGCCGGGTGAAGCGGGGCAGCGGGGCCACCCGCCACTCGTGGCGAACCTCGTGGCCGAGTCTCTCGGCGACGGCGATCACGTCGTGGGCGGTGGGCCTGCCGGGGCGGGTGATGCCGTGGAAGTGCTGCCAGAGGGGGTTGAGCCAGCTCATCGGGTGCCGGCCGGTGAGTTCCAGGACGACCCGGACGCGGGCGTGGCGGGTGAGCTCGGTGAGGAACTCCGCCAGGTCGGGCACGTCGTAGACGACGTGGGCGGAGACGGCGACGTCCGCGACCGGGGTCCGGGCCGCGACGTCGGGCCAGCGGCCGTCGACGATCCGGGCGGGTACGCCGAGCGCCGCGGCCCTGGAGGCCAGCTCGGCGAGCATGGCGGCGGAGGCGTCGACCGCGATCAGCTCCCCCAGGTCCCGGCCCAGCGGCAGGGAGGCCGCTCCGGCGCCGGCGCCGACGTCCAGCAGGCTCCCGCCGGGCGGGAGCGCCTCGGCGATCCGTGCCAGGGTCGGCCCCTCCGGAACCGCGAGGGCGAGGTCGGTGCGCTCGGCGAACCGCGCCGGGGAGTGGCCCCAGGGATTGACCGGCGCCCTGGCCGCGATCTCCTCGGGGATGCCCCACATCCCGAGGTCTGCCCGCCACTGCTCGTCCATGGGACGAGCCTAGGAGAGCTTCCCCCGCCCGTCGATCGGCCACCCTGGAGCGCCTTGGGGCGGCGTGACGAACGTCCCAGCCGGGGTTGTTTTCTAGGGGTTACTCGCGGGTAGCATTACAGGTAACGTTACTGGCGAGTATGGAAAGTTCCGGACCCCCGGTTTCAAGGAGCAGACCCCATGGGCCACTACAAGAGCAATGTCCGTGACCTGGAGTTCAACCTCTTCGAGGTCTTCGGGCGCCGGGACATCCTGGGCACCGGCCTCTTCGCCGATCTGGACGAGGACGTGGTGCGGAGCGTCCTGGAGGAGGTCAACCGTCTCGCCACGGGCGTGCTCGCCGACTCCTTCGAGGAGGGTGACCGCACCCCGCCGGTGTTCGACCCCGCCACCGGGACGGTGAGGATGCCGGAGGGCTTCAAGAAGTCCTTCGCCGCCTACCGCGACGCGGGCTGGACCAACCTCGGCCTTCCCGCCGAGATGGGCGGGCCCGGCCTGCCGAGCAGCGTGAGCTGGGCCCTGGCCGAGCTCGTCCTCGGCTCCAACCCCGCCGTGTGGATGTACTCCAGCGGCCCGGCGTTCGCCCACATCCTCCACATGATCGGCACCGAGGACCAGCGGCGCTACGCCGAGCTGGCCATCGAGAAGCAGTGGGGCGCCACCATGGTGCTCACCGAGCCGGACGCCGGCTCCGACGTGGGCGCGGGCCGCGCGAAGGCCGTCAAGCAGGACGACGGCACCTGGCACATCGAGGGCGTGAAGCGCTTCATCACCAGCGCCGAGCACGACCTGTCCGACAACATCTTCCACCTGGTGCTGGCCCGCCCCGAGGGGCACGGCGTCGGCACCAAGGGCCTGTCGATGTTCCTGGTCTCGAAGTACCAGGTGGACCTGGAGACCGGCGAGCTCGGCGAGCGCAACGGCGTCTACGTCACCAACGTCGAGAAGAAGATGGGCCTCAAGGTCTCCACGACCTGCGAGGTCACCTTCGGCGGCGAGCACCCGGCGGTGGGCACGCTGATCGGCGAGGTGCACGAGGGCATCAAGCAGATGTTCATGATCATCGAGCACGCCCGGATGATGGTCGGCTCGAAGGCGATCGCCACGCTCTCCACCGGTTACCTCAACGCCCTCGCCTACGCCAAGCAGCGGGTGCAGGGCGCCGATCTCACCCAGATGGCCGACAAGTCGGCCCCCCGCGTGACGATCACCCACCACCCGGACGTGCGCCGGGAGCTGATGCTCCAGAAGTCGTACGCCGAGGGCATGCGGGCCCTGGTCATGCTCACCGCCACCTACCAGGACGACGTGCTGATCGCCGAGCACGAGGGCCGCAGGAACGAGCACGCCGAGGCGATGAACGACCTGCTGCTGCCGCTGGTCAAGGGCGTCGGCTCCGAGCGCTCGTACGAGCTGCTCGCCCGCTCGCTGCAGACCCTGGGCGGCTCCGGATACCTGCAGGACTACCCGATCGAGCAGTACATCAGGGACGCGAAGATCGACTCCCTGTACGAGGGCACCACCGCGATCCAGGGCATGGACCTGTTCTTCCGCAAGGTCCTGCGCAACCAGGGGGCCGCTCTCGGCTCGCTGTACGCCGACGTGAAGGCCTTCGCCGCCTCCGAGGCGGGCAACGGGCGGCTGAAGGAGGGGCGCAAGCTCCTGGGCGAGGCCGCCGACGACGTCAAGGCCATGGCCGACACCATGGCGGGCTGGGCGATCGGCTCGCTGGAGACCCCTCAGGAGGTCTACAAGGTCGGCCTGAACACCACCCGGTTCCTGCTCGCCCTGGGCGACGTGGTGATCGGCTGGCTGCTGCTGCGCCAGGCCGAGGTGGCCCTGGCCGCGCTGGGGTCGGCCACCGAGGGGAGCGACCACGCCTTCTACACCGGCAAGGTCTCCGCGGCCTCGTTCTTCGCCCAGACCGTCCTGCCCCGCATCGCCGCCGAGCGCCGCACGCTCGACGCCACCGACCAGGACCTGATGGAACTGCCCGAAGAGGCCTTCTGATCCGGCTCGCCCCGGCCCGGCAAGGCCTGATCCAACCTGACCAGGCCTGAACCCGCTGGTTCAGGCCGGAAGACCACCTGCTCCCGCGGCAGGCGCGATGAGGGACCGGCCCCGTTCTCGGGGGCCGGTCCCTCATCCGTTCTCGGGCTCCTCGCGCTGTGACGGGACCTCACGGGCGTCCGGTGGCGGAAAGCCGGACGGCCGGCCGTCGAGCCGCGTCACCTCGCCCCGGGTCCAGGCGCCGGAGGCCACCGAGGTGCAGGGAAGGGCGAAGAAGGATGGATCGCCGCAAAGTCATTGACATCGATCCCTTGTTATTCTCATACTGAGATTGTCTCAAGCTGAGAAGGACATGTGATGGATGAATCCGAGTTCCTGGCCGGATACGACCCGCGGGCATACCCGGCGGTGGCGGTGACGGTCGACGTGGTGGCGCTCACCATTCGCGGGGGCGGGTTGCGCGTTCTGCTGATCAGGCGGGCCGAGCAACCCCATGCGGGGCTGTGGGCGTTGCCCGGGGGGTTCATCCGGCCGGGAGAGGACCTGCCGCAAGCCGCGGCGCGGGAGCTGGCCGAGGAGACGGGGCTGGCTGGGCTGTCGGGCCGACTCCACATCGAGCAGCTCGCCAGCTACGGGGCGCCCGAGCGTGATCCGCGGATGAGGGTCGTGTCGATCTCCTACCTGGCGTTCGCCCCCGACCTGCCCGACCCCCGGGCGGGCTCGGACGCGGCCGACGCCTCCTGGCACCCGGTCGACAAGCTGCCGGAGCTCGCGTTCGACCACGACCGCATCCTGGCGCACGGGCTGGAGCGGGCCCGCGGCAAGCTGGAGTACACCCCGCTGGCCACCGCGTTCGCCGGCGAGAGGTTCACGATCTCCGAGTTGCGCGGCGTCTACGAGACGGTCTGGGGCGTGCCGCTGCACGCGGGCAACTTCCACCGCAAGATCCTGTCGGTGCCCGGCTTCGTGGAGAGCACCGGCGAGACCACCGAGAGCGGCGGGGCCAGGGGCGGGCCGCGCGCCAAGCTCTACCGGGCCGGCGACGCCCGGCTCCTGCACCCCGCCCTGCTACGGCCGGCCAGGGAGGAGCAGATCAGATGACGACCACGGCCGAGGCGATCGCGCTGGTGACCGCCGCCCGCACGCCCGGCGACCTGTTCGGCGGGGACTTCCCGCACCGGACGTACCGGAGGCTGGCGAGGCTGCTCCACCCCGACCTCGCGCCGGGAGCGGAGGCCGCCGAGGCGTTCGCCCGGCTGGCGTGGCTGTGGGCGGCTCGCGACGGGGCTCCGGAGCGGGCCAAGGAGACGGTGATCACCACCAGGCGGGGCACCTACCGGATCGGCGGCGTCTTCCGGCGGGGCGCGTCGGCCGTGCTCTACGAGAGCGGCCCCGACACGCTGCTCAAACTTCCGCGCAGCCATTCGGACAACGACCTCATGCGCCGCGAGGCGGAGTCGCTGAAGACGATCGCGCGCGACGGCGACCCGCTGCTCCTGCCGTACGTACCCCGTCTGGTGGAGTCGTTCCGGCACCGCTCGGAGGGGGTCGAGCGGCAGGCCAACGTGATCAGCCGGGTGCCGGACGGGTTCCTGAGCCTGGACGAGGTCAGGCGACGGCGGCCGGTGCTCGACGTGCGGGACGCGGCGTGGATCTGGCGGCGGCTGCTGGTGGCCGTCGGCGCGGCCCACCGGGCGGGGGTCGTGCACGGCGCGGTGTTCGGGCAGCACGTCCTCGTCCACCCGATCGACCACGGCCTGGTGCTCGTCGACTGGAGCCAGTCGGTCCCGCTCGGCACCCCGATCACCGCCCTCGTGGCCAGGCACCGCGACGACTACCCGCCCTCGGTCCTGGCCAGGAAGCCCGCGACCCCGGCCACCGACATCCACCTCGCCACCCGCTGCGTGGCCGCCCTCATGGGCGACCCCGTCCCCGCCCCGGTCAGGAACTTCGTCCGGGGCAGCCTGCTCGGCCCGCCGGACGACGCCTGGCGGCTGCTGGGAGAGCTCGACGACCTGCTCGACGGCCTGTACGGGCCGAGGAAGTACCGGCCGCTCCATCTCTGACCCTGACCTTCGCGATTTTCATAGAACGTTCCACCCCTGATCCGAGGAGATCACCCGTGGGAAGCGGAAACTGGTCCACCGACGTCTACTCCGCCGCCGCGAGCTACCGCGCGGCGAAGGGTTCGAGCGCCTTCGCCTACAGCGACGGCGGCGCCCGCTCCGCTCACCCCGACCTCGACCCGCACGGTGTGACGCTCCGCGAGAGCCGCGACTCCGCCGAGCACCCCAACTCCCTGGCCGTGGCCGTCCTGTTCGACGTGACCGGCTCGATGGGCGGGGTGCCCCGCACCCTCCAGACCAAGCTGCCCGACCTGCTCGGGCTGCTGCTCCGCAAGGGGTACGCCACCGACCCGCAGATCCTCTTCGGCGCGATCGGCGACGCCACCTGCGACCGGGCCCCGCTGCAGGTCGGCCAGTTCGAGTCCGACAACCGGATGGACGAGCACCTGGGCAAGATCCTGCTCGAGGGCGGGGGCGGCGGCCAGATGACCGAGTCGTACGAGCTGGCGATGTACTTCATGGCCAGGCACACCTCGATCGACTGTTTCGAGAAGCGGGGCCGCCGGGGCTACCTGTTCATCATCGGCGACGAGCTCCCCTACCCGCAGGTCAAGCGGCGCGAGGTCGAGAAGGTCGTCGGCGAGCGGCTCAGGCACGACATCCCGACCAAGGACATGGTCGCCGAGCTGACCAGGATCTACGACGTCTACTACATCCTTCCCGCCGGGGCGCACTATGCCGGGAACGGCCAGGTGCTGGCCGCCTGGCGCGAGCTGCTCGGCCAGAACGTGCTGGAGCTGGACGACCTGGACGCGGTCTGCGAGACCATCGCGCTCACCGTCGGCCTCGGCGAGGACGCCATCGACCTGCGGGAGGGTCTGGACGATCTCGACGAGCTCGGCTCGAACGCCGGAACCGCCGTGGGCAAGGCCCTCGCCAAGCTCGACCGGGGCACCCTCGTGGTGACCGACGGGCTCGACCTGGGCGGCGACAGCGGCGTGATGCGGCTTTAGAAGACCTCCCCGCCGTGCGGCGGCCACCGCGAAAGCGGCGGGGAGTGCCACCACGAAGGGAGACGGTCCCTCCCCGGCGGGAACAACACCCCGCCGGGGAGGGACCTTCGGTGGAGGGACCGAGAACGCCGCCCTGCCGGGGATGGACCTTCGGTGGAGGGGCCGGCGAGGAACGACTCGCCGGGGAGACGGGGAAGGGGAGGAGACGAGGGTGAACGGGTGGCCGCATGCGTGAGCACGTGATCGTGACCGACCTCGGGTACGGCGACGCGGGGAAGGGCACCGTCGTCGACTGGCTCTGCGCCCGCGAGCCCGTCCAGGCCGTCGTCAGGTTCAACGGGGGTGGGCAGGCGGGCCACAACGTCGTCCTGCCCGACGGGAGACAGCACACGTTCGCGCAGTTCGGGTCGGGCACGTTCAGGGGCGTGCCGACCCATCTGTCCAGGTTCATGGTCGTGGATCCGCTGTCGCTGGCCAGGGAGGCCGACCACCTGGCCGAGCTGGGCGTCGCCGACCCGTTCTGCCTGCTCACCGTGGACCGGGACGCCCTGCTCGCCACGCCGTACCACGTGGCGGCGGGGCGGGCCAGGGAGCTGGCGCGCGGTGCGGACCGGCACGGGTCGTGCGGGATGGGCGTCGGCGAGACCATGGCCTACGCCCTGGAGCACCCCGACCTCGCGCCGGTCGCGGGCGACTGCGAGGAGCCGGTCCGGCTCGCCCGCAAGCTGCGCGCGCTCCGCGAGGCCCTCGGGGTGACCGGGCCGCCCGTGGAGGACTGCGTCGACGCCTACCGGGCGTTCGCCGAGCGGGTGATCCTGGTCGGCTCCTCGTTCATGACCGCACTGCTGCGCCGGCGGCCCGTGGTCTTCGAGGGGGCGCAGGGCGTGCTGCTCGACGAGTGGCACGGTTTCCACCCGTACACCACCTGGAGCACGACGACCTTCGCCAACGCGCTGGAACTGCTCGACGGGGTGCCCGCCACGCGGCTGGGCGTGCTGCGGACCTACACCCCGCGCCACGGCCCGGGACCGCTGGTCACCGAGGACGCGGCGCTCGCGCTGCCCGAGGCCCACAACGGGACCGGCCCCTGGCAGGGGCCCTTCCGCACCGGCCACTTCGACGCGGTGGCCCACCGCTACGCGCTGGCGGTCTCCGGCGGGGCCGACGCCCTCGCGCTCACCCACCTGGACGCGCCGGTGTCGCGGATGTGCGTGTCGTACGACATCGGCGAGCTTCCGGTGGGCGCGGCGGGCGACCTCGACGGGCAGGCCGAGCTGACGGAACGGCTGCGAGAGGCCGGGCCGCGCTACGCCGACGGGATCGACGACTGGCCCGCGGCGGTGGCGGAGGCCCTCGGGGTGCCGGTGTGGCTGGGCTCGTCGGGGCCCACCGCCGCGGACAAGGTCCTTCTCGGTGGTGTGATCACGCCAGAGAGGGTATGACCAACCTCGGACTCTCTCTTTACCTGGCGGACAGCCTTACCCGGAGGAACTCATGGGTGTCGGGGTCAGCATCTTCTTTCTCACGCTCGGCGCCATCCTCCGCTTCGCCATCGAACCCGACGTCCTCGGCGAGGCCGTGCACATCGACGTGATCGGCGTGATCTTCATGATCGTCGGTGCGGTCGGAGTCGTGCTGAGCATCGTGATGGCTCCCAAGCGCGGGCACACGTCCGAGGATCGCCTGATGCACCGCGAGAACCACCCGCCGGAGGTCTAGGGTCTCAAAGGCGTGCCGCGATCCGGATGAGGTCGGCGACGGCTCTGGACCGGCTGTGCGGTGGCCAGGCGATCACGGTAGTGACCGTCGGCGCGTCCAGCACGGGCACGGCGGCGAGGTCGTCGTGCAGTTGGTTCCGGCACGACTCCGGCAAGATCGTGCACGCGCGGCCGAGTGCGACCGTCTGCAGCAACTGCGTGTGGTCGCGGACCTGCGGGCCGGGGCCGGGCGGGTAGGTGCCGTCGGGGGCGGGCCAGCGTGGCAGTGGCAGGCCTGGCAGCGCGGTGATGTCGGCCAGGTGCACGTGGGCCCGGAGGGTGAGTGGATGCCCTGCCGGCAGGACCACGACCTGGCTCTCCGTGCTGAGCTCTTCGGTGTCGAACCCGGCCGTCGAGTCGAACGGCCGGTGCAGCAGCGCCACGTCGGCCCGGCCCTCGCGCAGCAGCCGTTCCTGCTCGCCCGGGCCGCACAGGGTGACCTCGACGGGGGTCGCGCCGGGTTCGGCGGCGTAGAGGCCGAGCAGTTTCGCCAGCAGCTCGCTGGACGCGCCGGCCTTGGCGGCCAGGATCAGGCCGGGACCGCCGGTCGCGGTGAGGGCGGCGCGGCGGGTCCGGCGCTCGGCGGCGTCGACCGCGGCGAGGGCCGCCCGGCTCTCGGCCAACAGCACCGAGCCGGCCTCGGTCAGTGTGACGGTGCGGCTGGTCCGGTCCAGCAGCGCTGCCCCGAGCCGGCGTTCGAGCTGCTGGATCGCCCGCGACAGAGGCGGCTGTGCCATCCCGAGCCGCCGCGCGGCGCGCCCGAAGTGCAGCTCTTCGGCGACAGCGACGAAGTAACGCAGTTCCCGGGTCTCCACGCGGTCATGCTACCCGGGATCGATACCTTGACGGTATCGCTGCTCACCTGATCGGTGTTGGACCCCTCGCCGAGGTCCGGGGCAGCATCGTTCCCATGAGTCAACGGACGATCGCGCTGGTCACAGGCGCGAACAAGGGAATCGGGTACGAGATCGCGGCGGGCCTGGGCGCCCTCGGCTGGAGCGTCGGCGTCGGCGCCCGCGACGATCGGCGCCGTACGGACGCGGTGGAGAAGCTGCGCGCGACCGGCGTCGACGCGTTCGGCGTACCGCTGGACGTGACCGACGACGCGAGCGCGACCGCCGCCGCACGGCTGATCGAGGAGCGGGCCGGGTGCCTCGACGTGCTCGTCAACAACGCGGGCATCACCGGTGGCATGCCGCAGGAGCCCAGCCGGGTCGATCCGGCCACCATCCGGGCGGTCGTGGAGACCAACGTGATCGGCGTCATCCGCGTCACCAACGCGATGTTGCCGCTGCTGCGCCGCTCCGCCTCGCCGCGGATCGTGAACATGTCCAGCAGTGTCGGCTCCCTCGCCCGGCAGTCGGGGGCCGCCGGTGAACAGGCGCCAGGTCCGGTGGCCGCGGCGTACCCGCCGTCGAAGACGTTCCTGAACGCCGTCACCGTCCAGTACGTCCGGGAGCTGAGCGGCACGAACATCCTGATCAACGTCGGCTGCCCCGGCTTCGTCGCGACCGACCTCAACGGCTTCCGCGGTGTGCGCACCCCCGAGCAGGGCGCGGCGATCGCCGTCAAACTCGCGACCCTCCCCGACGACGGCCCGACCGGGAAGTTCTTCGAGGACGCGGGCGAAGTACCCTGGTGACGCGCGGCATGGCCATCGCCCGCGCGTCTCGACCCGGGCGTTCCCGCCCGCGTCCCCGCCGTGGTCACGAGCCGGTGCGGCGCGGAGCCCAGCCCGTGGACGACGCGCAGCCACCGGCGGCGATCGGCCCCTCGGAGACCGGTGGACGGTCCTGTGGGGGATGCGAATACGCCGGCAACTCGAAGACCGTGCCGCCCTAGACCTCGAACTGCACCGCCGCCCGCGAGGCCATGATCGGCTTGAGGTGCTCGGCGACCGTGGCCACATGCAGCGGGTGGTCGCGGTAGACGATGTAGTCGTCGACGCTGTCGAAGTCCGCGACGATGGCGAACTGGTGGTTGCCCGGGTTCACGCCCGCGTCGGAGCCGAGGGTGTAGGAGCGGATCTCCGTGATGGTTTCGGGCAGCTTGCCGATCTCCGTGGCGGCCCTGGCCCGCTGCTCCTCGGTGGCCTCTTCCGTCCAGGTGAACAGCACGACATGCCGGAACATGATCTTCCCTTCGTTCGGGTGACCCAGGTGTCCTGAGTGCCCGGCCAGCGTACGGCCAGGCGCTTCGGGACCCTGCGGCGCCCCGGTCCCGTCCTCGGCCCCGCGCCCCGCACCCCGTCCGGACCAGGCCCTGCCCGTCCCGGCCGGGCCCCGGGTCACATCTCGACCGGATTCCGGCCGCCTCCCGGCCGCTCCCTGGCGCCTTCACGGTGGCTCCCTGGCGGCTCCACGGCGGCTCCACGGCGGCTCCACGGCGGCGCCGAACGATGCTGCCGCCGATCCGCCGATTTTGCGGGGAAATCCGCCCTCACGCCGGGCGCAGTGCGGATCCGCGGCGCCCGGCGGACTTGATCCTTATCTGGCTGGAGCGTCTCGGCACGGCTTCGAGCACGATCTTGTGGGCCGCCTCGGGGATGAAGCGGAGGTCGTGGGTGATCAGGATGGTGGTGCGCCCGGCCATCAACCGCTTGAGCGGTTCCATGATCCGTGCCGCGGTGGGGGCGTCGAGGCCCGTCATCGGCTCGTCGAGGACGAGCACGGGCGCGTCGCGCAGGATGGCCCTGGCGATGGCGATCCGCTGGCGCTGCCCGCCCGACATCAGCCGGCCGCGCTGCCCGATCGGCGTGTCGTACCCGAGGGGAAGCGTGGTGACGAAGTCGTGGACGTCCGCCATCACGGCGGCCCTGACGACGGCGTCCGGGTCCGCGCCGGGACTTCCGTAGGCGATGTTCTCGCGTACGGTCCCGGAGAAGAGCAGGTTCTCCTGCTGCAGGATGGTGATGTTGTCGCGCAGCGACTCACGTGACAGCTCCCGGATGTCCATCCCGTCGAGGAGGACGCGTCCGGCCGTGGGGTCGTAGAAGCGCAGCAGGAGCTTCGCGATCGTGGACTTGCCCACGCCGCTGGGCCCGGTGCACACGACCAGTTCCCCCGGCTCGACGGCGAAGGACAGGTCCCGCAGCGTGGGCCTCCTCCTGTTCGGATAGGTGAAACCGATCCCCTGGAACTCGATGTGGCCTCGTCCGCGTCCCACGTGGACGGCGTCGTCGCGGTCGGTGACGGTCGGCCGGGTCGTCAGGATCTCGATGACGCGGTCGGAGCCCGCCGCCGCCTCGGAGACGGTGAGGGCGATCTGCCCCAGGTTCTGCACCGCCGGGTAGAGGTAGGCGAGGTAGGCGGCGAAGGCGAGCAGGCCGCCGATGGTGAGGCGTCCCGAGGAGATCTCCCACGCGCCGAACCCGAGGATGGTGATCAGGCAGATGGTCTCGATGACCTGCAGGACGGGCCCGTACAGGGAGGAGAGCCACGCCTGCGCCACGTTGGCCCGCATCCAGGTGCTTCCCTCTCCGTGCAGCCGCTCGGCCTCGACGCCCTGGCGGTTGTAGGACTGGACGAGCGACTGGTTGGACAGGCCCTCCTCGATGACGCTGTTCATGATCCCGTTACTGAGCCGCTCGCGCGCCGACACGGTCCTGAACCTGCTCGCGAAGATCTTGGCGACCAGCAGGAAGGCCGGGACCAGCAGGAACGTCAGCAGCGCCAGATCCCACCTGATGTAGAAGGCGGCACCGGCGAAGAAGACGATGCTGACGAGCGTGGTGAAGAGTTTGACCAGGCCGGAGCCGATGAGTTCCTCGATGGCCTCGATGTCGTCGGTGAGCCTGGCCATCAGGTCACCTAGGCGGCGGTTGTCGAAGAAGTCGGGCGTGAGCGTCTGGATGTGCTCGAACACCCTGTCGCGCAGCCGCAGCAGGAAGCGCTCACCGCCGAGGGCGGTGAGGTAGGAGCCCACGAAGGAGACCAGTCCCGCGGTCGCCGCGAGGCCCAGCCAGGCGGCGGCGGGAAGCCAGAAGGCCCCCAGGTTCTGCTTGCTGAGGACCTCGTCCGTGATGTACCCGAACAGGCCGATCGCGGCGACCTCGCAGACGGCCGCGACGATGGCGAGCACGCCACCGGCCACGAGCAGATGGCGGATGCCGCGGGTGTACGGCCAGAATTCTCGGAATGTCCTGCGAATGGAGACCGTCGGCGCCAGCGGGGGACGGCGCACCGCGGCCCTCGCCCCGTGAGGCGAGAGCGACTTTGAGAATGAGAGCCGACGGTTGACCCGCCGGCTCTCATTTGTTTCGGCTAGCACCGGATCTGGCTTACCACCACCACCCGCCGCCCCCGCATCCACAGCGGCGGCGACGACGGCAGCATCCCCACTCCAAGAACCGGCCGGTCGGGAAGAGCTGCTTGAAAGTCATGGCTTCCCCCTTCGTGCTGAGCTTGTCGCGCTTACCAACCACGACACTAGCACCCATACCCCGACAAATCACCAAATTCAGCACGCATTAAAGATGTTTTAACAAGCCATTCGCGAAAGCCATAAAACGTATTGAGGGTAAAGGCTCACACAAGTTCCAAGTGTCGCTCCACACCCTCGTCCGAGCTGGGGATGCGCACCTTAAAGCTTGATCCACAGGAGCCAAAAAGGGGTTTCTCATTACCGCCCGACCGACGGCCGGTACGGCGCCCCGGCGGCCGGGCGAGGCCGTTCGAAGCCCTCGTCGTTTTCCCGTCGCGGCAATTGACACGCGAAGCCGGAAAATGCCAGGCAAGCACTTCGGGGTATATCGGAAGGCCCCGCCCTCCCCGCCTTCCGACGGGCGCGAAGGGAGCCGGATCCGGGGAGCGGGCGCGAAGGGAGCCGGATCCTCCGGGGGAAGAGCGAAGGGAACCGGATCCCCGGGAGAAGGAAGGGAGGGCCCTGCCCCGAACCGTCCACGGGACCACGCCGGGCTTCCCGTCCGGCCACGGGACACGCGCCTGTCTCCCGGCCGTCCACGAGACACGCAGGCCACGGGGCCACGCTGCCCTCCAGGCCGGCCACGGGACACGCCTGCGAACGATCCGCGGGTCCGCCCCCAGGAGGTGGCGGACCCGTCGGTGTCGTGGGGTCAGCCCCAGGCCAGCATGCGGAGCGGGTCCTCGAGCATGGCGCCGACGTCGCGGAGGAACAGCGAGCCCAGCTCTCCGTCCACCACCCGGTGGTCGAACGAGAGGGCGAGCGTGCAGACCCTGCGCGGCACGACCTGACCGTCCACCACCCACGGCATGTCCCTGACCTGGCCGAAGGCCAGGATCGCCGACTCGCCCGGATTGAGGATCGGGGTACCCGCGTCCACCCCGAAGACGCCCACGTTGGTGATCGTGATCGTGCCCCCCGCCATGTCGGCGGGCTGGGTACGGCCCGCCCTGGCGGTCTCGGCGAGGGCTCCGAGGGCACCGGCCAGGTCGGGCAGCGACAGGCGGTGGGCGTCCTTGACGTTGGGGACGAGCAGGCCCCGGGGCGTGGCCGCGGCGATCCCCAGGTTGACGCGGTGCTTGACCACGATCTCCTGGCGGGCCTCGTCCCAGGCAGAGTTGATCATCGGGTAGCGGCGGGCGGCGACGAGCACCGCCTTGGCGACCAGGAGCAGCGGGGAGACCTTGACCCCGGCGAAGTCGGGCAGCCCGCGGAGGCGCTGGACCGCGTCCATGGTCGCCGTCACGTCCACCTGGAGGAACTCCGTCACGTGCGGCGCGGTGAACGCGGACGCCACCATGGCCTGCGCGGTCGCCTTCCGGACCCCCTTGACCGGGATCCGCTCCTCGTCCTCGCCCTCCCACGCCACGGCCGGTACCCGCGGCCGGGCGGGGGCGGCCTGGACGTCGTTCTCCCGGGCGGGGGCGGCGAGCGCGGCCTGGACGTCGTCCCTGGTGATCGACCCGTGCGGACCGGTCCCCAGGAGGGACGCCAGGTCGACCCCCAGGTCCTTGGCGAGTTTCCGCACCGGGGGCTTCGCCAGGACCGCGCCCCGCCCCGCCCCCGGCGAGGAGACCGCGGGCGAGGTCGTGGACGAGGCCGTGACCGCACCGGGCCCGTTCACGCCAGGTCCGTTCACGCCGGACCGCGCCGCGGACACCGTTCCCTCGGGAGCCCGCGCCGCGGACACCGTTCCCGCGGGCACGCCAGGCGTCGCCTCGCCGGGCCGCGCCGCCCCGGAAGGCGTATCGGACGTACCGGATGTATCGGACGCGGCAGATGTACCGGACGCGCCTTCGGGGGAGGACGGCTTTCGGGGGCGGCGCTTGGCCGCACCCGGCTTGACGCCGTATCCCACCAGCACCGGCTGCCGCACCTCGGCCGGCGGGGTCGGCACCATGTCGTCGGCCAGGGCTCCCGCCCGGTCCGCCGTCCCCTCCCCCGCCTGGGCGGGGGCCGGAGGGGGACCCGTGCCGTCGTCCACCGAGATGATCGGCCTGCCGACGTCCACGACCTCGCCCTCGTCCGCCATCAGCGCGGCCACCACGCCCTCGAACGGGCAGGGAAGCTCGACGACGGCCTTGGCGGTCTCGATCTCCACGATGATCTGGTTGACCTTGACCGGATCACCGGTCTTCACGTGCCAGCGGACGATCTCCGCCTCGGTCAGGCCCTCTCCCACGTCGGGGAGCTTGAACTCCTTCATCTCCAGCCCTTCCTCAGAACGCGAACGCGCGGTCGACTGCGTGCAGGACCCGGTCCAGGTCGGGCAGGTAGTGGTCCTCGAGCCGCGAGGGCGGGTAGGGGGTCGAGGGCCCTCCGGCCCTCAGGACCGGGGCCTCCAGGTGGTAGAAGCACTCCTCGGTGACGCGGGCGGCGACCTCGGCGCCGAAGCCGTTGAAGACCGGCGCCTCGTGCACCACGACGCATCGCCCGGTCCGGCGCACCGACTCCACGACCCTCGCGGTGTCGAGCGGGTTGAGCGAGCGCAGGTCCACGACCTCCAGGGAGCGGCCGTCATCCTCGGCCGCCTTCGCGGCCTCCAGGCAGGTCTTCACCATCGGCCCGTACGCGAGCAGGGTGAGGTCCGTCCCCGGCCGCACCACCTTGGCCTCGTCGAAAGGGGTCCAGCCGGAGGAGTCGACGTCCACCTCGGCCTTCTCCCAGTAGCGCCGCTTGGGCTCGAAGAAGATCACCGGGTCGTCGCAGCGGATCGCCTGCTGGATCATGGTGTAGGCGTCGGCCGGGTTGGAGCAGGCCACGACGCGCAGCCCCGCCGTGTGGGTGAAGTAGGCCTCGGGCGACTCGCTGTGGTGCTCCACCGCACCGATGCCGCCGCCGCACGGGATCCGTATGACGACCGGCAGTTTCAGCTTGCCCAGCGAGCGCAGCGGCATCTTGGCGAGCTGCGTGATGATCTGGTCGGCCGCGGGGAAGACGAATCCGTCGAACTGGATCTCGCAGACCGGCCGGTAGCCGCGCAGCGCCAGGCCGATGGCCGTTCCGACGATGCCCGACTCGGCGAGCGGGGTGTCGATGACCCGCTGCTCGCCGAAGTCCTTCTGCAGGCCGTCCGTCACCCGGAACACCCCGCCGAGCTTGCCGACGTCCTCACCCATGACGAGAACCTTGGGGTCGTCCTCCATGGCCTTGCGCATTCCCTCGTTGAGCGCCTTGGCCATCGTGAGAATGCTCATGCCTCGAACCCCTCCAGGTAGGTGGCGAACTCGGCACGCTCGGCGTCGATCAGGGAGTGCCGCTCGGCGTAGACGTTGTCGAAGATGGCCAGCGGCTCGGGGTCGGGCAGTTCGAGACAGCGCTTGCGGACGTCTCGTCCCAGCTCGTCCGCCTCGGCCTCGACCGCGTCGAAGAACTCCTGGTCGGCGATCTGGTTCTTGAACATGTAGGCCCTGACCCGCTCGATCGGGTCCTTGAGCTTCCACGCCTCCAGTTCGGCGGCCACCCGGTAGCGGGTCGGGTCGTCGGAGGTGGTGTGGGCGCCCATCCGGTAGGTGAAGGCCTCGATCAGCATGGGCCCCTGCCCTGACCTGGCGTCGGCCAGCGCCTTGCGGGTGACGGCCAGGCAGGCGAAGACGTCGTTGCCGTCGACCCGGACGCCGGGGAACCCGAACCCGCTGGCCCTGCGGTACAGCGGGATGCGCGACTGCTTCTCCAGCGGCTCGGAGATGGCCCACTGGTTGTTCTGGCAGAAGAACACCACCGGCGCGTTGAACACCGACGCCCAGATGAACGACTCGTTCACGTCGCCCTGGGAGGTGGCGCCGTCGCCGAAGTAGACGATGCTCGCGGCCTCCGCGCCGTCGCGCTGGATGCCCATGGCGTAGCCGACCGCGTGCAGGGTCTGGCTGCCGATCACGATGGTGTAGAGGTGGAAGTTGTGCTCGGCGGGGTCCCAGCCTCCGTGGTTGACGCCGCGGAACAGGCCGAGGAGGTTGACCGGGTCGACCCCCCTGCACCAGGCCACGCCGTGCTCGCGGTAGGTCGGGAACGCCATGTCGGCCTCGGTCAGCGCCCGGCCGGAGCCGATCTGCGCGGCCTCCTGCCCGAGCAGCGAGGCCCACAGACCCAGCTCGCCCTGGCGTTGCAGGGCCACGGCCTCCAGGTCGACGCGGCGGACCATGACCAGGTCCCGGTAGAGCCCGCGGATCTCCTCGGGCGTCAGGTCTATGTCGTAGTCGGGGTGCTCGACCCGTTCTCCTTCGGGGGTCAGCAGCTGGATGAGCTCCGGAGGTGCTTCCGCACCACGAGAGGCGTCGGCTGTCACGTGCCACTCCTGTGTGCTCGGGGCCGTCTGGATGGGTTCTCCACCGTGGTCCGGCCGATTCGCGACGCGTTCGACCCGTCTGGTGGTGGTTCGCCCGCGCTTGTGGCCATCGTGGCAGAGGTCACATACATGTGCGCAAGACCTGCCTCGGCGTCCATATGCTCCCCGTTCCCCGCGTGTTCCCTTTCACCCGCCCGTTTCGTCCGCGTGGCGCGGAGCCGCCCCGGCCCTCTCGCGCGTACGAACACGGGCCTCGAGCTCCCGCCATCTTCGCGCGTACGGCGCGGGTCCGGCTCCCGTCATCCTGGCGCGTACGGCCCGGGGTTCCTCGCACGGGATCCGGATCCGGGTCGGCCCCCGCGCCGGAGCGCGGCCGGAGCCCGTTACTCTTGAGGCGCCGGACCGTCCCCGTCACAACCAGGAGGAACACCGTGGCGCGCGTCATCGTCGACGTCATGCTGAAGCCCGAGATTCTCGACGCGCAGGGGCAGGCGATCGCCCGCGCACTGCCGCGGCTCGGCTTCTCCGGTGTCTCAGCGGTACGGCAGGGCAAGCGGTTCGAGGTGGAGGTCGAAGGACCCGCCGACGAGGCGGCACTTGCGGACGTCCGAAAAATGGCCGAGACCCTGCTCGCCAACACGGTGATCGAGGACTACACCGTCACCGTCGAGTCCTAGGCCGTCACTCCCCGCAGATCAACCGCCCAGATCCGGCTATATCCGACTTTGTGGGCGGAGCAATCCCACGGCTTGACCACCAGTCAATAACATTACGGTTATTTTGCGGTTAGCCCGGATTCTGCAGGGAAGCCTTCACGAGGTGACATCTGACCCCGGGAGGAAACCGGTGGACATGGAGTTCTCGCTGGCTCTGCCGCGACAGGCCGTCGGTATTCCGATGGTCCGCAGAGCGCTCGGTGACTCCCTGCGCTCGCTCGGAGTCACGGAAGACTGCATCGCCGACATCCTGCTGGCGGTGACCGAGGCGTGTGCCAACGCCGTACGGCACGGGGGTCCGGCCAACCGCTACGAGGTCGAGACCGCCGTCGGCCACGGCCGCTGCGACGTCCGCATCATCGACCGGGGCCAGGGCCTCGTCCGGGTGCCGGAGTACTACCCGCCGACCGACGCCGAGAACGGCAGGGGCCTGCTCATCATGCAGGCCGTGGTCGACGAGATCTCCTTCGACATCACCCCCGGCCGGGGCACCGTCGTGCACCTGCGCAAGCACCTCGACTGGGACGACGACGCCACCTACCCCCGTGGCCGGGTGCTCGCCGCCGTATAAGGCCGTATAAGACCGCATGGACCCGTCCGCCCTTCGCTGAGCTGTGCGATCGGACACTCCGCGCCTGACCGCTCGCCGGGAGCGGATAGCCTGGGGGCACCGCCGCAGACCGCCGTCCGAGTGTGTGAGACGCCGGCGCGGCGCTCGTTTGTGGAGGGGAACGCTGTCATGAGTGCTGCCCGTGTGGGCGTGGTCACTTTTCCCGGAACTCTTGACGATCAGGACGCGGCTCGCGCCGTGCGCCACGCGGGCGGCGAAGCCGTCCCGCTGTGGCACGCGGACCCCGATCTCAAGGGGGTGGACGCGGTCTTCCTGCCGGGCGGGTTCTCCTACGGAGACTACCTGCGCTGCGGGGCCATCTCCAGGTTCGCGCCGCTGATGGAGGAGCTGATCCCCGCCGCCGGAGCCGGGCTGCCGGTGCTCGGCACCTGCAACGGTTTCCAGATCCTCTGCGAGGCCCACCTGCTGCCCGGGGCGCTGATGCGCAACGCCGGGCTGCACTACATCTGCCGCGACCAGGGCATCCGGGTCGAGAACACCGCCACCCCCTGGACCTCCGACTTCACCGAGGGCCAGGAGATCGTGCTGCCGGTCAAGCACGGCGAGGGCCGCTACGTCGCCGACGAGGCGACCCTGGGCGCGCTGGAGGCGGGCGGCCAGGTCGTCTTCCGGTACACCGGCGGCAACCCCAACGGCTCCCTGAACGACATCGCGGGCATCCGCAACGAGGCCGGCAACGTCGTCGGCCTCATGCCGCACCCCGAGCACGCCGTCGAGGACCTCACCGGCGCCCCGAGCACGGACGGGCGCGCCTTCTTCTCCTCGATCCTGAAGAAGCTGGTGAACGCATGAGTCTCGACACCGTCAAGCGGGCCGAGGACACCCCCGACGAGCGCCAGCCGTACGCCGAGCTGGGCATGAAGATCGACGAGTACGAGCGGGTCCGCCAGATCCTCGGCCGCCGGCCCACCGGCTCCGAGCTGGCCATCTACAGCGTCATGTGGAGCGAGCACTGCTCCTACAAGTCGTCCAAGGTGCACCTGCGCCAGTTCGGCACCAAGGCCCCCGAGTCGGCGGCGCTGCTCGTCGGCATGGGGGAGAACGCCGGGGTCGTGGACATCGGCGACGGCTGGGCCGCCACCTTCAAGATCGAGTCGCACAACCACCCGTCCTACGTCGAGCCCCACCAGGGCGCGGCGACCGGCGTCGGCGGCATCGTCCGCGACATCATGTCGATGGGCGCCCGGCCGATCGCGGTGATGGACGCGCTCCGCTTCGGCGCGGCCGACGCCCCCGACACCCGGCGGGTGCTGCCCGGCGTGGTCGAGGGCATCAGCCACTACGGCAACTGCCTGGGGCTGCCCAACATCGGCGGCGAGGTCGTCTTCGACCCCTGCTACATCGGCAACCCGCTGGTCAACGCCCTGTGCGTGGGCCTGCTGCGCAAGGACCAGATCAAGCTCGCGGTGGCCCCGGGGCCGGGCAACAAGGTCGTCCTGTTCGGCGCGCTGACCGGCCCCGACGGCATCGGCGGCGCCTCGGTGCTGGCCTCGGCCACGTTCGAGGACGAGTCGCAGGCCAAGCGCCCCAGCGTCCAGGTCGGCGACCCCTTCATGGAGAAGCTGCTGATCGAGTGCTGCCTGGAGCTGTACCAGGCGGACGTGGTCGTCGGCATCCAGGACCTCGGCGCCGCCGGAGTCTCCTGCGCGACCACCGAGCTGGCGGCCAAGGGCACCGGCGGCATGGACGTCAGGCTCGACCTCGTCCCGCTGCGCGATCCGTCGCTGCGGCCCGAGGAGATCCTGATGAGCGAGTCGCAGGAGCGCATGATGGCGGTCGTCGCCCCCGACGACATCGACGCCTTCATGGCGATCTGCGCGAAGTGGGACATCCCCGCGACCGTGATCGGCGAGGTCACCGACTCCAACCGCCTCGTGATGACCTGGCACGGCGAGACCATCGTCGACATCCCGCCGGGCACCGCGGCCGACGAGGGCCCGGTCTACGAGCGGCCGTTCCACGAGCCCGCCGGCCAGGCCGCGCTGAACGGCGACGACCCCGGCCGCCTCGACCGCCCCGCCGACCTGCGCGCGGCGCTGCTGGAGCTCCTCGGCTCGCCGAACCTCGCGTCCAAGGAGTGGGTCACCTCCCAGTACGACCGGTACGTCCGCGGCAACACCGTGCTGGCCCAGCCCGCCGACGCGGGCGTGCTGCGCGTCAGCGAGGCCATGCCCGGTGCCGAGGAGACGACCAGGGGAATCGCGCTGGCCACCGACGGCAACGGCCGCTACGCCCGCCTCGACCCGTACGCGGGGGCCCAGCTCGCCCTCGCCGAGGCGTACCGGAACGTGGCCGTGACCGGCGCGACGCCGCTGGCGGTGACCAACTGCCTCAACTTCGGCTCCCCCGAGGACCCCGAGGTCATGTGGCAGTTCTCCGAGGCCGTGCGCGGCCTCGCCGACGCCTGCAAGACCCTCGGTGTCCCGGTGACCGGCGGCAACGTCTCGTTCTACAACCAGACGGGCTCCGTCCCGATCCACCCGACGCCGGTCGTCGGCGTGCTGGGCGTCATCGACGACGTGGCCACGCGCGTACGGAGCGGCTTCACCGGCGACGGCGACAGGATCGTCCTGCTCGGCGAGACCGAGGAGGAGTTCGGCGGCTCGGAGTGGGCGCACGTGGCCCACGGCCACCTCGGCGGCCTGCCGCCCGTGGCGCGGCTGGAGTCGGAGCGCGACCTGGCCCTCGTGCTGGCCGAGGCCGCCTCGCGGGGGCTGCTGACCGGTTCCCACGACCTGTCGGACGGCGGGCTGGCCATCGCCCTCGCCGAGGCCTGCATCGCCCAGGGCGTGGGCTGCGAGGTCGCCCTGACGGGCGACGACGCGTTCGTCGACCTGTTCAGCGAGTCGTCGGCCCGCGCGCTGGTGACCGTCGCGCCGGAGTCGTTCGACGCCTTCGCGGAGCTGTGCGCGGCCCGCGAGGTGCCCTGCTACGGCCTGGGCACCACCGGCGGCGACTCCCTGAACGTGGCGGGCGTCCTGGACATCCCGGTCACCGAGCTCAGGGAGACCCACACGTCCACCCTGCCGGGCATCTTCGGCTGATCGTCTCCCGGATGAGGCACTTTCGTGGGCCAGGCCCCTCACCGTCATCTGACGGTGAGGGGCCTGGCCCGTTTATATGGATCACACGGTCGGCGCCGGGGGGCGGCACGACGGGGACGAGGGGTCCCCGCCGCACCGCCCGCCCGTCGCGTTCCCGCGAACGGGTCGGACGATCAGGCGGCCGCGCGGATCACGTACACGACGCCCTGGGTCTTGCCGTTGTCCCCGCCCCCGTGACCGGCGGGAACGCCTTCTCTCGATCTCGTGTTCGGCGTTCCGCGCCCGGCCCGGGGTCGGGACTACATGCAGATCGCGTAGACGGTGCCGCTGCTGTTCTTGCCGCTCACGGTCCAGCCGGTGGGCGTGGAGCCGGTGGGCGCGCTCGTGTAGATCTGGCCGGAAGCGCTGCCGCTGCTGCTGAAGCCGCCGCCCGTGGCGACCTTGCCCGGACCACAGCTCACGCTCTGGCTGCCGCCCTGGCCACCGAAGTTGAACTGCGCGCTGACGGTGGTGACGGTGGGGATTCCGCCGCCGCCACCCGATCCCGGCGTGCCGGGGTCGCCCTTGGGGCCCTTCAGCGACGCGATGAACTCCGTCTTGGACTTGCCCCTGTTACCCGGCAGTTCGAGCCAGATCTCGTAGGCGCTCTTACCGTCGTCGCCGTCCCTGCCGTTCCGGCCGTCGTGGCCGTCCCTGCCGTTCCGGCCGTCGTCGCCGTCCCTGCCGGGCTTGCCGTCGGCACCCTTGGGACCGGGGGCGCCCGGCTTGCCGTCGTCGCCCTTGGGACCGGCCGGACCCGCAGGGCCCCTCTCGCCCTGAATGCCGTTCCTGCCGTCGTCGCCCTTGAGGCCCTGCGGCCCTTGCTTGCCGTCATCCCCCTTGGGACCCTGCGGGCCGGTCTCACCCTTGGGTCCCTGCTGGCCGGTCTCACCCTTGGGTCCCTGCGGGCCGACGGCGCCCTTGAGGCCCTGCGGCCCCTGCGGGCCCTGCGGTCCGGTGTCGCCCTTGGGACCCTGCGCGCCTCGCGGGCCCTGCGGGCCGGCGGAGGCGATGCCCTGCTGGCCCTGGGTCGTCTGCCCCCACTTGATGCGGACCTCGGTCGGCCTGCACCTGGCCGTCGCGTTGACGATCCGGGTGTAGCGCGTCTGCTTGTGGACACACGCGTGAATCTCCGCCGCCGACGACGAGGCGACGGCGCTGCCGCTCGCGGTGAACAACGTTCCAACGAGCACGCCAACGGTCACTACGGCGAGCGTGCGTCCGCCCGGCAACGTGATAGCCACTGGGCTTCCTTTCTGCGACACCAGAGCATGGTGTGATGGGAGAGGTACAGGTAGTACACGTTTCGACCGTTCCAACGGTTGCCACCTGAAACATCACACTTCGGTGTCGAAAGCCCGGCGATTAACTCGCCTGCCGACACCGGCCCCGTACGGGATAATCGGACCGTTCGGGGGAACCCGCCCGCTGGGCGTGGACGAACAAGACAGGGAACCCGCAGGGTTCTCCAGACGCGGAGGCCACCGTGCCGACCATCAACCCGACAGACGCGGTCACGGAAGACCGGGCCCGACGGGAACCGTACCTACCACCGGCGACCCAGCCGATCCGCACCGTGGTGTGGGCACTGCATCTGGCGCTGCCGATGCTCGGCCTCTGGCTGCTGCTCGCCGAGCCCGACCTGAACATCGTCTTACATGACAACCCCAGCCACTTCTGGCTGATCATCACCATCGCCGGGGTCAACCTGGTCCTGGGCCTCATGGTCGGCGAGGCGTCGGCCCGGCGCGCGGACGCCCGGCTGCTGCTGGTCTCGCTGGTCTTCCTGAGCGGCGCGGGATCGTTCCTGGTGCACGGGCTGACCACGCCGACGGTCATCCTGGACAAAATAAGCTACGGCTTCGATCTCTCTCACCCGGTCGGTCTTCTCGTGGCCTCGGTGTTCGCGTTCGCGTCGGCACTGCCGCTGGGCGAGCGGGCGGCCGCGGCCGTGCTGAGGAACCAGATGTGGCTGCGCGGCGGTCTCGCCCTCCTGATCACCCTGTGGGGGGTGGCCTGCCTGGTGCCGCGCCTGACACCGCTCAGCGGTCCGCCTCCCGAGAACATCGGCCTGGGCGGGGTGGAGTGGGTCGGGGTGGCCCTGTTCGCGGTGGCGGCGGCGATGATGTTCCAGCTGCACCGCAGGCGCCCGGCGGTCGTGCTGATCAGCCTGGTCACCGCGTACGCGCTGCTCGCCGAGGCGCTGATCGCGGGGTTGTCCCACCGCAACTGGCACCTGTCGTGGTGGCTGTGGCACGCGCTGCTGACCACGGCGTTCGTCTTCGTCGCCTACAGCGCCTACCTGCAGTTCCGGCGGGAGGGCACGAGCGCGGGGCTGTTCGACTCGGTGGCGCTGTCGGCGACGGTCAGCAGGATCAGGGCCGACTACGAGGCCGCCCTGGAGGAGCTCGTCGGCCACCTGCGGCGCAGGGAGGAGAGCAGGGTCCCGATCGCGAACAGGCTGGCGGGCAAGTTCGGGCTCACCGACGCGCAGGTGGCGGTGCTCGACCGGGCGGGCGAGGCGCTGGCCAACGAGCGGGAGCTGAGCGACCGGCTCGCGGCGCTGGCCGACATCGGCAGGCAGGCCCGCGTGGGCCTGCCGGAGAAGGAGATGCTGGCCCAGGGCCTCGACCGCGTACGGCAGGCGTACGGGGACGTCCGGATCAAGCTGGTCGACAACGGCCGGGTCACCGTCAACTCCAAGGAGTACGGCCAGCGGGACTTCCCCGAGGACCGGCCGATCCGGCTGGAGGGGAAGGTCCTGCACCCGCTGACGGTGAAGGGCAGGCTCGCCGGGGCGCTGGAGGTGCCGATCGGCAGGACCCCGCAGGACGAGGCGCTCGCCGCCACGCTGGCCGGCCAGATGTCCATCTCCCTGGAGAACGCCCGGCTCTACAGCGAGCTGGAGACCCTCTTCCGGCAGTACATGTCGCCGGACGTGGCCCAGTCGCTGCTCGCCGACCCGCAGACCGCGGCGCTCGGCGGCGAGCTGGTGGAGCTGACCGCGCTCTTCGCCGACCTGAAGGGCTTCACGAGCTTCTCCGAGCGCGTGGCGCCCGGTGAGATCGTCGAGATGCTGAACCGCTACCACACCGCGGCCGTGCCCATCGTGCTCGGCAACGGCGGCACGATCGTGCAGTTCGTGGGCGACGCGCTGCTCGCGCTGTTCAACGCCCCCGCCCGGCAGGAGGACCACGCCCTCGCCGCGGTGCGGGCGGGGCTGGCGATGCAGGAGGCGGCCGAGGAGATCGCGGCGGGAATGCCTGGATATCCTCGGTTCAGGATCGGCGTCAACACCGGTGAGGCGCTCGTCGGAAACATCGGCAGCCCCGAGTTGCGCGGGTTCAACGCGATGGGCGACTGCGTCAACGTGGCCGCCCGGCTCGAGGGGATCGCGGAGCCCGGCAGCGTCGTGATCGGCCAGACCACCCTCGACCTGATCGGCCCTCAGGCCAAGACCCAGTCCCTGGGCTGGCTCAACCTCAAGGGTAGGGAACAACCTGTCCATGCCTACGTGCTGTCTGGACTCTCGTAAAAGTACCTTTCGCCGCGAGAGCCATACGAACACAATCGAGATCGCCAGGAGGTGGTTATGACTTCTTCCCCCGAACCGGGCGAATTCATCACATTGCTCACAGAGGACGAGGTAAAGGCCCTGTACGCCGCCGGGCGACCCCGGCGCTGGGACAGGGGCGCGACGATGTTCACCGAGGGTGACGTGAGCGACTGGGTGCTCATCCTGACCTCCGGCCGCGTCAAGGTGTCCTCGCACACCGCGGTCGGCAGCGAGGTGGTCCTCGCGGTGCGCGGGCCCGGGGCGCTGCTCGGCGAGTTCGCGGCGATCGACGGGCTGCCCAGGTCCGCCACGGTCACCGCCCTCGAACCCGTGGAAGGGATCACGGTCCGCGACTTCTCCTCGTACCTGCAGGCCCATGGGAGAGTCGCCGTACTGCTGATGCAGATGGTGACCGGCAAGATGCGCGACTCCGACCGCAAGCGCATCGAGTACGGCGCGTTCGACACCACCGGCCGCGTGGCCACCCGGCTGGTCGAGCTGGCCGAGCGGTACGGCGAGCCGGACAACGGCGGGGTGCGGGTGGCGCTGCCCCTCTCCCAGGACGAGCTGGCCGGCTGGACCGGGGCCTCCCGCGAGGCGGTCAGCAAGGCGCTGCGCTCCCTGCGCGATCGCGGGCTGATCGAGACGGGCCGGCGTCGCGTGATCATCCACGACATGGAGGGTCTGCGCAAACGGGCCCGCTGAGGGCACGCCGTACCGAAAAGGGCCGTACGACCGGCCGTACGGATCAGCGGAGGGGCGTGCCCGCCCTGGAGAGGAAGGGCACGCCCTCGGCGCGCGAAAGCCGGGACGCGCTTCGGGGCGAAACCGGATCACGGTCGACGTACAACGTACGTCAGACTGGGAGCCATGGTCGCAATCCCCCAAGACCTGCCCGGATCTCCTGAATACCTATCAAAACTCCGCTACGCGTGGCGGGTCTGCTCGGTCACCAGCCTCGGCCTGGTCATGATCGGCATCTCCGGCAGCACCCTGAACGTGGCGCTCCCCACCGTGGTCAGGCACTTCCACGCGGACGCGTTCTCCGCGGGCTGGGTCCTGCTCGCCTTCCTGCTCGTCAACACCGCGACGCTGGTGTTCTTCGGCCGGGTGGCCGACCTGCTCGGCCGCCGGGAGATCTACCTGGCGGGGTTCGTCCTGTTCACCGCCGGATCGTTGCTGGCCGGGCTCTCGCCGGGCATCTGGTTCCTGATCGCGATGCGCGCGGTGCAGGCGGTCGGCGCCGCGATGATCCTCGCCAACGGAACCGTGATCATCACCGACGCCTTCCCTCCCGACCGGCTCAGCCAGGGCATGGGCGTCTACATCGGCACCCTCTCGGTCGCCCAGCTCGCCGGCCCCACCCTGGGCGGCCTCGTCGCCGAGACCGCCGGCTGGCAGTGGATCTTCTGGATGAACGTGCCCGCCGGGTTGATCGCCCTCACCTGGGGCGCGTTCACGCTGCGCCGCGTCCCGCGAGGAGAGCGCCGGCCGGTGGACGCGCTCGGCAACCTGATCGTGTTCGCCGCCCTCTCCGCCGCCCTGATCGCGCTGTCCGAGGCGGGCTCGCGCGGCCTGTCGAGCCCCGTGGTGATCGTCGGCGCGGCGATCGCGGCGGTGCTGGTGCCGGTACTGGTCGTGGTGGAGCGCCGGGCCTCGCATCCCGTGCTCGACCTGCGGCTGTTCGGCGAGCGCATGCTGGCCTTCGCCAACCTCGCCTCCTTCTGCAACGCGCTGGCGCGCTCCGCGCTGATCCTGCTGGTCGCCCTCTACTTCCAGGCCGCCAGGGGCGTCGACGCCGTCACCGCGGCCCTGGGCGTGCTCCCCGTCCCGATCGGCATGGCCCTCGCCTCCCCCGTCGCCGGCGCCCTCGGCCGCCGCGTCAGGCCGTACGCGCTGTCGGTGGGCGGCGCCCTGATGAGCACGACCGGGCTGGGCGTCCTGCTCCTGAACACCGACCCCGTCACGCCGTACTGGATCATCGCGGCAGGCCTGTTCCTGTGCGGCTGCGGCAGCGGCACCTTCCTGACCGGCAACACGACCCAGGTCATGTCCGCCCTGCCCCCCGGGAGCCTGGGCGTGGTGAACGGCTTCCGGCTCATGATCATGAACGTCGGGATCGTGCTGAGCGTCGCCCTCACGCTCAGCGTCCTGACCGGCTCGGTCAGCGCCGAGCTGCGCGGGCAGGTGTACGCGGGCACGCTGTCGCGCGTCTCCCCCGTCGCCGTCGAGCATCTGATGACCGGCTTCCAGCGGACCTACGCCGTCCTGTTCGCCGTCGCGCTCACGGGCGCCCTGACGGCCGCTCTCGCCCGCCCACGCCGCTCCGGGCGCGCGGGGTCAGATTCCCCCTGAGCGGGCGGCGAGCGCCTCGATGCCGGCCATGAGGAGGTCGACGCCGAAGGTGTCGTAGAGGTCGGGGGCGCCGCCCTCGGAGAGGGGCACGGCCATCTCCACGATGTGGGGGTAGACGTCCGGCGGCAGCGACTGGAGCCTGAGCCGCTTGAGACGCGTCCGCTCGGCCGCCTCCTGCTCGGGGAGCCCGGGAGGGCAGGGCTTCCTCGGACCCGCCGCCAGCGCGATCGCGCCGCTGAGCAGGTACTGGGAGATCATGCAGCTCTCGTCGCCGGAGAACCCGCCGCGCTTGGCGAGACCGAGGGCCGTGTCCCAGACCGCCAGGTAGGCGGGCACCTCTATGTGGTCCACCGCGCCCAGCACGTCCGCCGCGCACGGGTGGCGCCGCAGCACCCTGACCAGGCCCGCGACGAGCTCGCGGAGCCCTTCCTGCCACGGGCCCGTGTAGCCCCCCTCGATCACGAAGCCCTCGATCAGGTGGCCCGCCATGCCCGCGGTCAACTGCTCCTTGTTCTTGAAGTGCCAGTAGAGCGCCATCGGGGTGACGCCCAGCTCCTGGGCGAGCCTCCGGATGGTCACCGCCGCCAGCCCCTCGGCGTCGCCGATCTCCAGCGCCTGCTCGACGACCGCCTCGCGGGTCAGTTTCCCCATCACGCTTGACAACTATACGCCGTACGGGTTCCACTGTGCACCGTACATGTACGACGTATAAGTACAACGTAGAGGACGGGGAATGACGGACACCCGCAGGTGGTGGGCGCTGGGAGCGATCTCGCTCGCCACCTTCATGACATATCTCGACAACAACGTGGTGAACGTGGCGCTGCCCACGATCCAGCGCGACCTCGGGCTGAGCATCTCCGGGCTGGAATGGATCGTGAGCGGCTACATCCTGGTGTTCGCCGGGCTGATGCTCGTCGGCGGGCGCCTGGCCGACGTCTTCGGGCGGCGGCGCGTCTTCCTGATCGGCCTCGTCGTGTTCACCGCGGCGTCGTTCGCGGCCGGGATGGCCACCGACGGCGGCGTGCTGATCGCCACCCGGGCGGTGCAGGGCGTGGGGGCGGCGTTCCTCACCCCGACGGCGCTGGCCCTGCTGACCTCGATCTTCCCCGACACCAGGGAACGCGCGACGGCGGTCGGCCTGTGGAGCGCGGTCGGCGCGCTCGCCCTCGCCCTCGGCCCGCTGACCGGCGGGCTGATCAGCGAGCGCTGGCACTGGGGCTGGATCTACCTGATCAACGTGCCGATCGGGATCGTGACGCTCGGCCTCGGGCTCTGGGCCATCAGGACCGCTCCCCAGGAGACGGTACGGCGCGGCCTCGACGTCCCGGGCCTGGTGACGTCGAGCCTGACGCTGTTCGCGCTGACGTACGCGCTCATCGAGGGCGCGGGGGCCGGATGGACCTCCCCGGAGATCCTGGGCGCCTTCGGGATCGCGGCCGTGTCGGCGCTCGCCTTCGTCACGATCGAGCGCCGGAGCCGGGAGCCGATGATCGACCTGTCGCTGTTCCGGTCGCGGGTGTTCAGCGGGGGCACGCTGTCGATGGGCCTGTGGTCCTTCGGGGTGTTCGGCATCTACTTCTTCACCGCGCTGTACCTGCAGAACGCGCTGGGCTTCTCGCCGATCGAGGCCGGGGCGGCGTTCGTGCCGATGGCGCTGGTGATGGCCGTCACCGCCACCCTCGCCCCGAGACTGGACCGTGCCCTGGGCACCGCGCGGACCGTGGCTGCCGGGCTCCTGCTGATGGCCGTGTCGGTGTTCGGGATCTCGTTCGTCGGGGAGGGCGGATCGTTCGGCGACCTGCTGCCGTGGTTCCTGGTCTACGGGGTGGGCGGCGGCATGCTGGTGCCGCTCACCACGGCGATCCTCGGCGCGCTCCCGGCGGGCAGGACGGGGGTCGCCTCGGGCGTGCTGAACGTCTCGCGCGAGGTCTTCGGCCTGCTCGGCATCACGGTCCTGGGCGCGATCCTCGGCGCGCGGCAGTCCTCGCTCCTGGCGGAGGGCGCCGGGCAGCTGACCGCCTTCCTGGACGCCTACCGGTACACGCTGGTCGTCGCCGCGGCCATCGTGCTGGTGGGCGTGCCGGTGAGCCTGCTGTCGCTGCGGGCCTCCCGGACGGCCGGCCCGCCGGTGGCCGCCGAGGAACGTCCCGCCGTGCCGGTGGGCTGACGTCCCGACACGCGGAAGGGCACCGGCCCGCGTTCCCTGGACGGGACGCGGGCCGGTGCCGGAAGCGGTGCGAACCGGCGGCCGGATCGGGACCCGGCCCACGTCCCCCCGAGCGGGCGCGGGCCGGTGTCCGGACGGAGCCGGCCGGTGCCGGGGCGCGAACCGCGAGCGGACGCGGGTGCGAACCGGCGGCCGGATCAGGAACCGATCTTGTCGCCCTTCGCGTGCCAGGCGACCACGACGGACGGGCGGGGCTGGGAGGAGCCGCCGTCGGGCCAGTGGCTGGTGGGGGCCTCGGGGGTGGCGCCGGTGGTCTCACCGGGGTGCTGCACGGCCACGAAGACGCTGCGCTGGTCCGCGCTGACCAGCGGGCCGCAGGTCTCCGCGCCGACCGGCACGCTCAGGAACTGCTTCAGGTGACCACGCTCGGGACCGCGGACCGGCATGGCGAACAGGCCGTCGTGGGCGCCGAGCTGGCTGCCGTCGGTGGAGATCCAGAGGTTGCCCTCGGCGTCGAAGGCGAGGTTGTCCGGGCAGGAGATCGCCGAGACCTTGGTCTTGTCGAACCCGGCGAAGTAGGTCGCCGGGTCGTTCGGGTCGCCGCAGACCAGGATCAGGGACCAGGCGAAGGTCGTGGCCCCGGCGTCGTTGCGCCGCTCGACGATCTCCAGGACGTGGCCGTGCTTGTTGGCCGGGCGCGGGTTGGCCTCGTCCACCTGGGCCGGGGTCCGGTTGGTGTTGTTGGTCAGGGCCACGTAGACGGCGCCGGTGACGGGGTTGCGCTCCACGTCCTCGGGACGGTCCATCTTGGTCGCGCCGACCTTGTCGGCCGCCGTACGGGTGTAGACGAGCACCTCCGCGGCCGTCATCCCGGGAACGTGCGAGACCTTGCCGGTGACCAGCGGGATCCACTGGCCCGAGCCGTCGAACCGCCCGTCGGCGGGGAGCTTGCCGGTGCCGTCGATCTCGGTGGCCGGGCTGTCGCCGGTGAACTTCGCCACGTACAGCGTGCCGTCGTCCAGCAGGGTCCGGTTGTGCCGGTCGAAGCCCCGGATGTAGCGCTCCCGGGAGACGAACTTGTAGACGTACTCGGACCGGGAGTCGTCGCCCATGTAGGCCACCACCCGGCCGTCGGCGGCCAGGGAGGTGGTGGCGCCCTCGTGGGCCAGCCTGCCCAGGGCGGTGCGCTTGATCGGGGTGGAGTCGGGGTCGAACGGGTCGATCTCCACGATCCAGCCGGTGCGGTTGACCTCGTTCGGGTGCTTGGCCAGGTCGAAACGCTCGTCGACCCTGTCGAACCGGCGGTTGCCGCTCGGGATGCCCGTGGTGGTGTTCACCGCGTACCGGGTGAGGTACGGCTTCTGCGCCTCGGGCACGCCGTTGCCGTTGACGAAGTACTGGTTGAAGTTCTCCTCGCCGCTGAGCACCGTGCCCCACGGCGTGGTGCCGCCCGCGCAGTTGTTCAGCATGCCGATCGGCGTGGTGCCCCTGGGGTCGGCGGCGGTCTTCAGCAGGTCGCTGCCGGCCGCCGGGCCGGTGAACTTCATGGGGGTGTGAACCGTGATGCGGCGGTTGTAGCGGCGGGAGCCCCGGGTGACCAGCTTCCACTGGCCGGACCCTCCCACCCGCTCGATCTCGACCACCGAGCCGCCGTGCGCGGCCAGCGCGATCCTGATCTGCTCCTCCGTCGCGGAGGTGCCGTCCGTGTAACCGCGGAACATCAGGTTCTCGTCGGTGTACTCGTGGTTGACCCAGAGCAGGCCCCGGTGCTGCCCCAGCGGGAAGAGGGTGACGTAGTCGCAGTTGTAGCCGAACTGCTTGGCCTGCGCGGCGGCCGTCTGGTTCTCGAAGTCGAACGCGGGGGCGCCGGGCAGCACCGGGTCGCCCCAGCGCACCACGGCCGCCGACAGGTAGCCCGAGGGAACCGTCACCTTGTCGTCGGTGTTCGGCGCGATGGCGGTGAAGCGGAGGCCGCTCTTCTGGCCGGGCCCGTGGCCGTTCCCGTGACCGTGGCCCCCGCCGAAGGTGTTCGCGTCCACGTCCGGGTCGGCGAGGGCGGGGAGCGCCGTACCGATCCCGACTCCGGCGACGATGGCGCCCAGGGCACCGGCCCGCAGCATGCCGCGACGGGTCATCGCCTCGGCGACCACGTCACCGAAGTAGCTGTTGTCGCTGGTGTTCGTCACATCGTGGGCGCACTGGTCACCGCAGCGGAACCGGCAGGTGAGCGCGCTGCGTCCACCCTTGTGCGGGCTCGTGAGCAGGGGGAGCAGTCGGCGCGGCGACATGTTCGCCACAGGGTCCTCCAAAAAGGGGCGAGGTCTTCCGGCCCGGAGGCTACGCGGGCCGGCCGAACCCCAGGTGAACGACGTCGACCGGGACGATGAACCGTTCGCCGGAACGAGCCGCCCGGGGCGCCGTCCCAGGGTGCTGTCCCGGGACGCGGCCCCGGCGGGCATCATGGATCACGTGCCACCTCACAAACCCGACGCGGCCAGGGTCCGCGCCGCCCTCGACACCCAGCTGAGCGCTCTCGACGAGCCGCCCTACGACGGACCCGGAGGGCTCGCGGCGCTGCTGGGCGCCTGCGTGAGCGTGGTGACGCGAGCCTTCGAGCGGGAGATCCGCCCGGAGCGGGAGATCACCCGCTTCGCCGTACGGCACCTGCTGGACGAGCTGGCGACGGCCGCGCCGGGCAGGACCGTCGAGGTCCGGGTCCCGCCCTACGCGGCGGTGCAGTGCGTCGAGGGTCCCCGCCACACCCGGGGCACCCCGCCCAACGTGGTGGAGACCGACGCGCGCACCTGGCTGGCACTCGCCACCGGCGCTCTGACCTGGTCCGAGGCGATGGCCGCCGGAAAGATCGCGGCGAGCGGGGCCCGCGCCGACCTGTCCGGCCACCTCCCTCTCCGGTAGCCGCCCCAGGCGGGCCGTGACCCCGTCGACCCCCGTCCGCCGTTACGGGGCGGCCGGCACCTGGACGCCGAACCTGTCCTCGATGCAGCGCCGCTGCAGCTCCGGCGGCAGGTTGACGCAGTCGCCGACCTTGCTGTAGAGCCAGCTCATGAACACCGCGGCGATCACCAGGGTGAGGAGGCTCAGCGCGATCCCCACCCAGGCCCGGCCCGGCCTGGACTTCTTGACGAGCGCGACGATGCCGACGATCAGGCCGACGATCGCCACCAGCACGCCGAGGCCGCAGATGACGAGCGACACGATCGCGACGATCCCGAGCACGAGCGCGGCGGTGCCCAGCCCGCCGCCGGACTTGCGGCCCTCGTCCTGGTACGCCGGGTAGGGCGGGGCGTACGGATAGCCGGGCGCGCCCGGCGGGGCCGGGTACGGCGTCCCGCCCTGGAGCGGCTGGGAGGGACCGGCCGCGGGTGACGGCTGCGCGCCGGGACCGCCGTAGGGCTGCCCGGCCTGCTGCGCCTCCCCGTACGTGGGCTGCTCCCCGTAGCCCTGCCGGCCCGTTTGCCGTGGATGGCCCGGCTGGGGCGCTCCCGAGGCGCCGGGAACGGGCGGCCGGTCCGCCTGGAAGCCACCGGCGGGCTCGACGGGCTCGGCGGGCCGCTGCGGAGCCGCCGGTTCCCCGGAAGACTCCGGTTGCTCGTAGCGCGAGGGCGGGGTGGGGGCGGCCGATGTCCCGGGGTGGTCCGTCCTCCCGGGCCGGTCGGACTCGCCGGAGGTCTCCGAGGCGCTCTCCCAGCCGGGGTAGGCGGACGGCGTGGTGCCCGGCACCGTGTAGGGCTGCCCCTCGGGAGCCGCCCCCTCACGAGTCCCCTCGGACGCCCCCTCACGGGTGCCCCCGGGCGCGCCCTCCCGCGCTCCCTCGGATGTCCCCTCGGACGGGTCGCCCGTCGATTCCCGGGCCCGTCCCCCGGACTCCGGCGCCTCGTACCCCGAAGACCCGGAGGCTTCCGAGGCCCAGGAGGGTCCGGGGGTCCCGGACTGCCCCAGGTACCCCGGCGCGGCGTACGGGCCGCCCGCCTGGTCCGGCGGCGGCACCTCGGGCGCGGACGGCGTGTCCGGATGCGGCGGAATCCGCGGTTCGGCGGGAACCGCGGACGGCGGCCAGGTCGGGGCCTCGCCGGGATCGGGCACGGGCGCCTCGGGATCCGGCTCCTCCCACGGCTCCGGGGTCGGCGGCGTCGGGGGCGTCTGCGTCCCCGACCCCCACACGGAACCCTCGCCGGGCTCGCGGCCCTGCGGCTCGGCCCGGCCGGGGATCTCCGTCCACCCGGTCGGCTCGGCCCGGCCGGAAGGCTCGGCGGAACCGGCCTGGCCAGGAGACTCGGCGGAACCTGAGGGATCGGCCCACCCTGCGGACTCGCCCGCCGGGGCGGGGGGTTGCCGCCACGTGGGCGGCTCGTTCGAGGGAGGGACGGGCCAGGCGGTCGTCTCCGGGACGGCGGGCTCCTGCTCGCCGGGGACGGCCGCCTCCTCGGAGGTGTCCTGTGGCTCCTCCGAGCCGGACCCTTCCTGTCCCTCCTGCTCTGGGCGCCTGTCCCGCGGCACTCGCCGTGGGTCGGGCTGGTTCGGGTCCACAGGTGTTGTCACGTCTCTTCTCCCGACGCTCGGGCATGCCGGATATCTCACACTCCCCTGTCAGCCACCGGCGAAACAGGCTGACACGGCAAAACACCGATGATCGTTCGGTCAGGGTGCTACATGCCGCGGAACGGACCCTGGGTGCGAGCAGGGAAGAAGCCGACCTAGAATGAAGCATGTGCTGAAGGGCGACGGCCATCTGAGCCATGACCTTGATCCTCACGACCGGCCTCCGAAGGACGCATGTGGCGTCTTCGGGGTGTGGGCCCCTGGGGAGGAAGTCTCCAAACTCACCTACTACGGGCTGTACGCGTTGCAGCACCGCGGCCAGGAGTCCGCGGGCATCGCGGTCAGCGAGGGCAGCAGGATCCTCGTCTACAAGGACATGGGCCTGGTGGCCCAGGTCTTCGACGAGTCCGTGCTCGGGACCCTCCGCGGCCACCTGGCGATCGGCCACTGCCGCTACTCGACCACCGGGTCCAGCGTCTGGGAGAACGCGCAGCCGACGCTGAGCTCCACGGAGTCCGGCGGGCTCGCGCTCGCCCACAACGGCAACCTGATCAACACCCCGGAGCTGGCCAGGCGCCTGGCTCCCGGGTCCACCAGGGCGACCACCGACACCGAGGTGCTGACGACGCTGCTGGCCCAGGACCGCAGCCAGCCCATCGACGACGCGGCGGCCGAGCTGCTTCCGCAGGTCAGGGGCGCCTACTCGCTCGTCTTCATGGACGAGAAGACCCTTTACGCGGCCCGTGACCCGCAGGGCGTCCGCCCGCTGGTCCTGGGGCGCCTGGAGCGCGGCTGGGTGGTCGCCTCGGAGACCGCGGCGCTGGACATCGTGGGCGCCACGTTCGTCCGCGAGATCGAGCCCGGCGAGCTGATCACCATCGACGAGCGCGGCGTGCGCTCGCGCAGGTTCGCGCTCGCCGAGCCCAAGGGCTGCCTGTTCGAGTACGTCTACCTGGCCCGCCCGGACACCACGATCGCCGGGCGCGGTGTGCAGACCACGCGCGTCGAGGTCGGCCGCGTGCTGGCCCGCGAGCACCCGGTAGAGGCCGACCTGGTCATCCCGACCCCGGAGTCGGGCACCCCCGCCGCCGTCGGCTACGCCGAGGAGAGCGGGATCCCCTACGGTCAAGGTCTGGTCAAGAATTCCTACGTGGGCCGGACCTTCATCCAGCCGTCCCAGACGATCCGCCAGCTGGGCATCCGGCTGAAGCTCAACCCGCTGAAAGAGGTCGTCGCGGGCAAGCGCCTGGTGGTCGTGGACGACTCGATCGTGCGGGGCAACACGCAGCGGGCGATCGTCAAGATGCTGCGCGAGGCGGGCGCCACGGAGGTGCACGTCCGGATCTCCTCCCCGCCGGTCAGCTGGCCGTGCTTCTACGGCATCGACTTCGCCACCCGGGCCGAGCTGATCGCCGGTTCGCTGAGCGTGGAGGAGATCCGCGCCTCGCTCGGCGCCGACTCGCTCGGATACATCTCGCTGGAGGGCCTGACCGCGGCCACCACGATCCCCGCCGACCGGCTCTGCCGTGCCTGCTTCGACGGCGAGTACCCGATCCCGATCGACCAGGACAACGTGGGCAAGTACGTGCTGGAGGCCAAGCGTTGAGCGGGCCGGGCGCGCAGAGAGAGGCTTCATGACCAGCTACGCGGCCGCCGGAGTGGACATCGACGCGGGCGAGCGCGCCGTCGAGCTGATGAAGTCGAAGGTCGCGCGGGCGCGCAGGCCCGAGGTCGTGGACGACGCCAGCGGTTTCGCCGGCCTCTTCGACGCCTCGGCCCTGCTGTCGTACCGGCGGCCGCTGCTCACCACGTCGACCGACGGCGTGGGCACCAAGGTCATGCTGGCCCAGCGGCTCGGCAAGCACGACACGATCGGGATCGACCTGGTCGGCATGGTCGTCGACGACCTGGTCGTCTGCGGCGCCGAACCGCTGTTCATGACCGACTACATCGCCTGCGGCAAGGTGGTCCCCGAGCGGATCGCGGAGATCGTGGGCGGTGTCGCCGAGGGCTGCCGCCTGGCAGGCTGCGCTCTCGTCGGCGGGGAGACCGCCGAGCACCCCGGGGCCATGGAGGCCGGCGAGTACGACCTCGCGGGCGCCGCCACCGGGGTGGTGGAGGCCGACAGGATGCTCGGCCGCGACAGGGTCCGCGCGGGCGACGTGGTCCTCGCGCTGGCCTCCTCGGGCGTGCACTCCAACGGTTACTCGCTGGTCAGGCACATCATCGACCGGGCCGGGCTGTCCCTGGAGGCCGAGCTGCCCGAGCTGGGGCGGACGCTGGGCGAGGAGCTGCTGGAGCCGACCAGGATCTACTCCCTCGACTGCCTGGAGCTGGCCCGCGCGGTCGACGTCCACGCGTACGCCCACATCACGGGCGGCGGCTTGGCGGGCAACCTGTCCCGCTCGCTGCCTCCCGGCCTGGACGCGCTGCTCGACCGCTCGTCCTGGACCCCGCCCGCCGTCTTCGAGGTGCTCGCGGGGCACGGCGGGGTGGCTCAGGCCGACATGGACCGGACGTTCAACCTGGGTGTGGGCATGGCCGCGGTCGTCCCCGCCGAGGCCGTGGATCCGGCCCTGGCGCTGCTCGGGGAGCGCAACCTCCCCGCCTGGGTGCTCGGCGAGATCGTCGAGGGCTCGGGCCAGGCGCGTTTCCGCTGATCCGCCCGCCTTCCCGGCGAAGGCGACCCCGCGGCTCCCGTGTCCCTTCCCGGCCGGTGTCACCGGCCGGGAAGGGACGCGCCGGGTCCTGTCACCGGCCTGAGGATCTCGTCACCTGTCCGAGGAGCCGGCCGATCCGAGAGCCGGCCGATCCGAGAAGAGCCGGGAAGGGACGCGCCGGATCCCCGGCGGGTACGGCGAAAAGCGCTCCGGACCACCGGAGCGCCGCATATCGTCGACTCGTAGCGAGAAGAACACCCGGCGGCTTGTGCTCACCACCGGGTGTCCTGCTCACCGTCAACCTGAAATCCGCCTAGCGGCGGCCGGATGTCCCGTCGTCGCGGTCATCTCCGGAGCCGAAGTCATCGGCGTAATCGGCGTACCGATCCGCCAGCTCGTCGTAGGCGTCGTTGGAGTCGTCATTGTGGTTGGAGTCGTCTCTGACTCCGAGCTCGTCGCGCAGACGCTCAAGATCAGTGCCACCGCTGTTGTACTTCAGCTGGCGAGCAACCTTGACCTGCTTGGCCTTTGCTCGGCCGCGCCCCATTGGCTCGACCCCCTCGTGTGGGGTCGTGCCCGACCCCTCGTCGCTAACGCACCACGCACTGACGCCACCTGACTTAGGCGTCAGCTCTCGTTCGCCTACAACCGTACCCGTTTTACGCCCGGCTCGGTACGTCGTATGGGCGTGTGGGGCTAGTGGCCCAGCCAAATGCCCCTAATTCGCCCGACTTCCGACATTCTGCGCTCAGCCAGCCTATCGGCTGCGACGGCCGGAGGGACGCCATCCTCCGCCGCGCTAGAGAAGATCTTGAGAGTCGTGTCGTAGATCTGGGTGGCCTTTGCCTGGGCCCGCTCCATGTTGAATCCCCTGATCTCGTCCGCGACCTGGATGACGCCGCCGGAATTGACCACGTAGTCGGGCGCGTAGAGGATCCCGCGGTCGGCGAGCTGCTTCTCCACGCCCGGGTGGGCCAGCTGGTTGTTGGCCCCGCCGCAGACGATCGCGGCGCGCAGGCGGGCCACCGTCTCGTCGTCCAGCGCCCCGCCGAGGGCGCACGGCGCGTAGACGTCGACGTCGGCGGCGGTGAGCTCCAGCCGGTCGGCGACGACCTCGACCTGGGGGTGGACCCGCCGCAGCCGTTCCACGGCCCGCTCGCTCACGTCGCAGACCACGACCTCCGCGCCGTCCTCGATCAGATGACCGACCAGGCGGTGGCCGACCTTGCCCACACCCTCGACGCCGACGCGCCTGCCGCGCAGTGTCGGCGTCCCGTACGTGTGCTCGGCGGCGGCGCGCATGCCCTGGAACACGCCGAGGGCGGTCAGGATCGACGAGTCGCCGGCCCCGCCGTTGGCCAGCGTGCGGCCGGTCACGTAGGAGCACTCGCGGGCCACGATGTCCATGTCCTCGCTGTAGGTGCCCACGTCGCACGCCGTGTAGTAGCGGCCCCCGAGCGACTGGACGAACCGGCCGTAGGCGCGCAGCAGCGCCTCGCTCTTGTCCGTCGCCGGGTCGCCGATGATGACGGCCTTGCCGCCGCCGAGGTCGAGCCCCGCCAGGGCGTTCTTGTAGGCCATCGCCCGCGAGAGGTTGAGCACGTCGGCCAGCGCGGCCTGCTCGCTCTCGTAGGGATAGAACCTGGTACCGCCCAGGCCGGGGCCCAGGGCGGTGTTGTGGATGGCGATGATCGCGTGGAGGCCGCTGCGCTCGTCGGAGCAGAAGACGACCTGCTCGTGCCTCGCCTGGCCGCCGGTTACCGGGCCCGTGTCCTTGTGGGACAGCCCGAAGACGTCGGTCACTGTGGTGACTCCCAGTCGTTCGTTACCGCCGCACCGTCGCGGCGGAGATCACCCTCAGCGTAACCACATGTCCGTAAAGGCACGACGTGCGCGAACGTCCCATCTCAATGGCCGAGACGGCCACCGCGGAAGCCGGTCCGCTACGGACAACGGCCGGTCCTTCGTGACACGATGCGGTCGTGCTGCCCTATGCCGCGTACCTCCGCGTCTACGAACCGCTGGTCGCGTTCGCCCCGGCGGAGCGCGTCTCGTGGGCCGCCTACGCCGAGGCGGCCGACCGACCGCGCCGAGCGGGCGCCCTCCACGCCGAACACGGCGAGGCGATGCGACGCCTTCTGGGGGTGCCACCGGCTCCGGCACCCGCCCAGGAGAGCCCCAACGCCTATCTGAGGCGCGTGGAGGAGGTCCTGTACGTCTGCCCGTGGCAGAGCAGGTTGAGGTCCTGGCTCGCCTTCTCACGCTTTCGCGGGACGACCCCGCCCAAGTTGATGGAGCGTTTCGTGCCACCCGCCGTCGCGGAGCAGACGGCCGACGACTTCGACCGGTTCAAGCGCCGCACCGACTCCGCCGCGCTGCGCACGCACATCCGCGGCTCCACCTGGCACGTTCCGACCTCGTGGTTCGTCCCCTTCGACGGCAACGAGCGCTGGCTGGTCATCGACGGCGGCGAGGGCAAGGGGGGCACGACCACCACGCGCAACCTGATCTACGTCACGTCCATGGCCCACGCCAGGCGCCGCAGCGCCCGCGCCCTGCAGATCATCAGGAGGCAGGTGGGCGAGGTCTCGGTCACCGCCGAGGTCGAGGACGTGGCGCGCTGGCTGGAGGAGTTCCACCCGCATTCGCTGGTCGAGCTCGACTACGGCGGCATCGTCAACCTCATGGACGACGAGACGCTCCAGGCCGACGAATCCGTGGCGGAGCTCGCGGCGGCGCTGACAGGTCTGGAAAAAGGCGAGGAAGAACTGGCGTTCGCCATGTACCAGCGCGTCATCCTCCGCTGGCGATCAATACAACTTCTCGAATCGGCAAACTGAGTCGCAAATCATCCCTTCGACCTGCGTAAGTAGGTCCGTCGATGACCGGGGATGCACCTACGAACTGAGTAGTTTGCCGTTTTCACTGCGATACCACGAAACGTGTCGCTAGAATCACCGAGCGTGACAACAACACGTGCACAAGAGAGATGAGTCGCTCAAAGACTCGCCAATCGCTCTACGTGGCTGTATGGTCACATCGGGTGATGCCGCATATGGCCCAAACAGCCGCACGCAAGGGCCATAGGCGGACATCCGTGACAAGCGTCAAGTCGCAGGATCGCTGTCGCCGGTCCACATGGAGGAGAGGCCGCACAAATGTCAGCTCGTACACCCGAGGCAGAGCCGCTGCTCACCCCGGCGGAGGTCGCAACCATGTTCCGCGTCGATCCCAAGACCGTGACCCGGTGGGCGAAGGCGGGCAAGTTGACGTCCATCCGCACCCTGGGTGGACACCGCCGGTACCGGGAGACTGAGGTTCGCGCGCTGCTCGCGGGGATTCCGCAGCAGCGCTCAGAGTAAGACGGGGGCCGTCACTGACCTAGGGGGATTGGTGCGCGCTCACCCTTTGAGCGTGTAGGCCACACGGGTTTGTGGGGAGCGGCGTCGCCCGCCCGGCGCCGCCCCAGCACGCACCCCGCCCTCCGGCACGTGCTCCGAACGACCGAGCGCGTGCTCCCGAAGGGCTCAGCAGTAACTTGTAGTAACTTGCAGTAACTTCCAGGGGTTTCTCTCAGCCGTCCGCCCCGGGCCTCTCCCGGTCCGCAGGACGGCTCGCCCCACCTCTGACCAGGTTGTCCAGCAACTCGCCGACCTGCGAGTCGTGCTCGGCCGCCACGCCGAGCAGCGCCACCATCTGGCCGATCAGCATGCGCTCCAGCACCGGCCGCTCGATGTCGCGGCGCTCCAGCCAGTCGAGGCCCGCGGTCTCGACGGAGGCGATCCACGAACGCAGCGTGACGCGGAGCACGGGGCCCGGCTCCTCGACCCGCATCTGCTTCATGATCAGCTTGAGCAGCCGGTGCCTGACCGCGTCGACGACCTCCCCGATCTCGCCGCTGCTGTTGGCGGGGCCGCCCTTGAGCAGCGCGGCGAAGCCCGTCGCGTGTTCCTCGACGAAGTCGAAGTAGCGGGTGAGGCCTCCGGTCAGCTCGTCCAGCGGGTGTCCGCCCTGAGGTCTGAGCCTCGCCTCCAGCTGGGCCGCGGCGCTCTTCAGCGCGGCGACGTAGAGCTCCTGCTTGCCGCCGAAGTAGTGGTAGACCAGGGCCCGCGACGCGCCGGCCGCGGAGGCCACGTCGTCGATCGACACGTATTCGGCGTCACGTCTGCTGAACAGCTCCAGGGCCGCCGCCATGAGCTCCTCGCGGCGCCGGTCGACGGTGAGCCTGCGCCGCGCCGGTCGCGCGCCGCCCGCCGCGGGTTTCGCCCGTTCGGCGGCTCCGGATGTCGACCCCACATCGCGAAGCCTATCGGAGCCGATCCGCCCGGCGCCGGGGTCAAGATCGGAGTTCCCTTCCGCGCAAGCCGTACCCCATTCGGAACTCGATCGTTTTGAGTGACAGGTGCCCATCCACCATCGCGGGGGAGAGCCATGTCAGGACCGCCGGTCAACACCACCGTCACCCGAGCCCGCGGGTTCGCCGAACCCGTTCTGTCCGAGGGGGGCGGCGGGCCACGCCCGAGACCCACGATCCGCAACGTGGCCGAACGAGCCGGTGTCTCCAAATCACTGGTCTCGCTCGTCCTGCGCGGATCGCCCCACGTCAGCGAGCATCGCAGGCAGGCCGTACTCCAGGCGGCCAGAGACCTCGGCTACCGGCCCAACGCTGTCGCGCGCAGCCTGGTCGAGGGCCGCACCCACCTGGTCGGGGCGCTCGTCGCCGACCTGCACAACCCGTTCTACGCGGAGTTTCTGGACGGCCTGCAGGAGAGCCTGCACGGCGACGGGCTGAGACTCCTCATCGGCAACAGCCAGTGGGACCCCGCCTTCGAGGACGAGGCGGTCGAGGCGTTCCTCGAACTGCGCGTGGACGGGCTCGTCCTGCTCGGCATCGCGCCCACCAGCGGGACGCTCATCGAGGCCACCGGCTACACGCCGACCGTGGTGGTGGGCGAGCGCGACATCGACCTCGGCGGCGTGGACATCGTCGTCGACGATGACCAGCTCGGCGCCCGCCTCGCCGTCGACCACCTCGTGGAGCTCGGTCACCGCAGGATCGCCCACATCGAGGCCTCGGGCATCTCCTCCGGGCGTTTCCGGTGCGAGGGCTACCTGGTCGCGATGCGCAGGCACTCCCTGGCGCCGTACATCATGGTCGAGGAGGGCGAGTCCAGCGAGGAGGGCGGCGCGAGGGCGGCGCACAGCCTGCTCACGCGTGACCCCCGGCCCACAGCGATCTTCGCCGCCAACGACCTGGTGGCCATGGGCGTGCTGTCGGCGGCCGCCGAGCTGGGCCTGCGGGTGCCCGAGGACCTGTCCGTGGTCGGGTACGACAACATCCACCGCGCCGGGACCCAGCCGATCTCGCTGACCACCGTGGACCAGCCGCGCCGCGCCATGGGCCGCTCCGCCGCCGCGCTGCTGAACGACCGGATCGGCGACCCCGGCAAGACCTCGCGCCTGCGCCAGGTCGCGCCGCAGCTGGTCGTACGGAACAGCACGAGTTCCGCCGAACGTTAAAGAGCCTGCCTGGAGCGTTACAGCACGCCCGGGCAGGCTCCATGACCTCCCCAAAACCGGGTCAACATCGTGAACGGCGGCGCGCCGCCGGTGTTGACTCTGGCCGAGACGAGGGGGGTAACAATGCGTGATCCGGAACTGGTGTCATGCGCCCAGCGGGCCGCCGCCGAACTCGAGCGGGCGTGGGCGCACTGGCGGGCCGCCCGGGGCCGCAACGGCGACGCCGGGGCTGAGTCCGTGGCCAGCTACGTGGCCCATTCGATCGACCATCCCTGGGGACGGCCTCGCGTGGTCCTCGGGCTGGACGCCGAGGACGCCAGGGAGCTCGCCGCGCTTCTGCAGAAGCTCGAGGTCGGCGAGCACGCCTGGTGACGGGCCCGCACCGCCTTCCGTCTTCCGCGACGGAAAAGCACCTCTGACGGGAAGGCACCTCTGACGGGGAAGGTACCTCTGGCGGGGAAGGCACCTCCACCTCTGGCGGGGAAGGCACCTCACGCCTTGTGACGGGCGGGCACATATCGCGACAACGGCCGTGTCACGCCCTCAGGCCACGTAAGTTGGGTGGTCGACGACTTCCTTGGGGGCGATGAGCGTGACCGGTAAAGCACTCGCGGCGACCCTTGTCCTGTGCGGGCTCGGCGTCGCCGCCTGCGGCGGAACCGCCGCGGGCGCGGACCTCGCGCGTGAGCGCGGGCCCGTCCCTCCCGCGGCCGGAACGGCCGCGGCCCCGGCGGCCGACGGCGCCGCCGAGACCCTGACCGGCCCGGCGGCCGGCGCGGCGGGCGATCCCACCGCGACTTCCGCCGCCGGACGTGGCGGCGAGAGTCGCGAGCCGCTCAGCGGCAAGATCGTGGTCATCGACCCCGGCCACAACGGGCAGAACTACCGCCACCCCGCGGAGATCAACAAGAAGGTCAACGTCCTGACCCAGTGGAAGGCCTGCGACACCACCGGCACCGCCACCGACAACGGCTACAGCGAGGCGGCCTTCACCTGGGACGTCTCGCAGCGCCTGGCCAAGATCCTCAAAAGCCGCGGCGCGACGGTGAAGCTGACCCGCGACAGCAACTCCGGCGTCGGGCCGTGCATCACCCAGCGGGCCGCGATCGGCAACAGGGCGAAGGCGGACGCGGCGATCTCGGTCCACGCCGACGGGGCGGACGCCGCCGACCACGGCTTCCACGTGATCATGCCGAAGAGGATCGGCGGCCCGGTCGACCCGGTGGTCAAAGCCTCCGGCAAGCTCGGCCTGGACGTGCGGAACGCCTTCAGGCGCGGCACCGGCCTGTCGTACTCCACCTACATCGGCAAGAACGCCCTCGACTATCGCAACGACCTCGGCGGCCTGAACCTCTCCACGGTTCCCAAGATCTTCATCGAGTCCGGCAACATGAGGAACCCCGCCGAGGCGGCCAAGTTCCAGCAGCCGGCGTTCCGGCAGAAGATCGCGCTCTCCCTGGCCAACGGGCTGCAGCAGTACCTGGAGCGGTAAGCCCCTCGTCCCGGCCCGCGTCAGCGGCCCGGCGGGCCGTCCAGGCCCAGGGCCTCAAGGTTGTCGCGGGCCGGGTGGCGGCGCGCGGCCGGGCCCGCGGCGAAGGCGCGCAGGATGTTCCCCGTCGCCTTGCGGACGAAGGCCCCGGCCCGGTCCGTGACGCCGTGGCCGCAGCGGGCGCCCCGCATGGCGCACACCCAGCGCATCGTGCCCGAGCTGAACACCGCGGCACCGCTCGGCACGGTGTAGTAGGCGCTGTGCGCGACCGTGGCGCGGCCTCCGCAGTCCACCGGGGACACCGACAGGACCTCCATCGGGCGTGGCACGCCCGCGCCGACCCTGTCGGTCTCCACACCCACCATCCCGGGGAAGGTGGTGCCGCGCCGCACCCCGGTCCCCCTGAAGATCCAGTTGCCGGGACGCCTGACCACGTAGGCGGACTCGGAGGGGAAGCAGTCGTACATCGGGCCGGTCAGCGAGCTCTCCGGCCTGGCGGTGGCACGCCACAGGATCGTCCCGGGGTCCTCGGCGGCGTCCTTGTGACAGACGACCAGGCGGCGCGGGCCCAGGCGCGTCGCGGCGAGGCGGACCCGCCAGTAGACGGCGTTGGCGCCCAGGAAGGCGAGGTTGGTGCCGCGGTCCCGGGCGGCCTCGACGGTGCGGCGCATGCCCGGCGACCAGTACTCGTCGTGCCCCAGGGACACCAGGCCCCTCGCCCCGTCGAGAACGCGCGGATCGCCGTCCAGGTCCAGGCTCGTGACGTAGGCGAGCGGCAGGCCGCGACGCTCGGCGAGCTCGATGGCGTCGCGTTCCATGTCCAGGAAGAGCCGCGCTCCTGAGGCGTCGTACGGGCGGTCGAAGCTGACCGCCCGGGACCTGTCCCCGAAGCCGCCGGGTCCCTCGTAGAGGCTGCGGCCGCCCCAGCCGTTGTACGCCTGCCAGGTGGTGACCGCGTTGACGACGACCAGGCGTCCCCGGGTGGAGGCGGACCTGACGGTGAGGGGGACGTAGCGCCGTCCCCCGGTGGCGGCGTCCAGCCGGATCAGGTAGGAGCCCTCGGGCCAGCCCGAGGTGTCCACCTCGGGGCCGGGTTCCCAGTGGGCGGCGGTCACCGTCCCGGTGGCGGCGATCGTCCTGGGCGGCGCCTGCCTCGTGCCGGGCAGCCCGGCCGCCCGCCAGACCTGCCTGGCCCCCGCTCCGCCGTACCAGCCCATCCGGAAGGCCCTGGCGGTGTAGCGGCCGGCGGTGGTCGAGACGTACAGCCGGAAACGCTCTCCGGGCAGCACGCTCACCCGGTCAGCGAAGCCCTCGATCTCGTGCTCGGCGCCGCGCCGGCGCAGCCGCCAGCCGGGATCGCCCTCCCTGGCGTTCTCCGCCACGGTGGCGTCGCCGTCCCCCTCGGCGCTCCGCACCGCGGAGGAGGACTCCGACGGAGTGGGCGAGGGCGGGGTGGGGCGCTCGACGGCGGCGGAACACCCGGCGGCCAGCATGATCGCCGCCGGTATCGCCACCAGGGCCGCCAGCGGTGTGCGGGCCGGGTGCCTGGACGCTTGGAACATGAGCAGCAGCATGACCGCGCGGGGGTTCTCCCCCGGCTCTCCCGCGCGGTACTTGGGCGGTTCTTGGTTCCATGTCCGGGGTCGCCAGGGTAAAGGGCTTATTTCTCTGGCGGTTTGGCATGATTTAAGCCATGGACCTCCTGCCGCTTCCCTCCGCTTTCACTCCTGCCGGCGGTTTTCTCGGCCTTCCCCACGGGGTGGTCGTCTCCGGTCCCGCCGAATTGGTGGACGCCGTACGCCTCGCGCTCGCCGTGCTCGATCCGCGCCCCGGCGAGGCGGGGACGATCACGGTGGAGCCCGACGCCTCGCTCGGCGCCGAGTCGTACGTCCTGGACGTGACGGACGGGGGCGTGCGGATCGCGGCCGGAGACAGGGCCGGGGCCTTCTACGCGGGCCAGACGCTGCGGCAGCTGCTGCCGGCGGCGGCGTTCCGCGCGGTGGCCGGCGCCGGGGCGGGCTGGAGCGTTCCCCTCGGCCAGGTGCGGGACGCGCCCCGTTTCTCCTGGCGCGGGGTGCACCTGGACGTGGCGCGGCACTTCATGCCCAAGCGCGAGGTGTTCAGGATGGTCGACATCATGGCGGTCCACAAGCTGAACCGCCTCCACCTGCACCTGGTGGACGATCAGGGGTGGCGGGTCGAGAGCCGCCGGCACCCGCGGCTGCACGAGGTGGGCGCGCACCGCCCGCGTACGACCACCAGCTACTACCGGGAGGAACCGGCCTTCGACGACGTCCCGCACGGCGGCTACTACACGCTGGAGGACCTCGCCGAGATCGGCGCCTACGCGCGGGCCCGCGCCGTGACGGTCGTGCCCGAGATCGACGTACCGGGACACGCCTCGGCGATCCTCGCCGCCTACCCCGAGTTCGACGCCCGCGCCACCGGCGGCCGCCGGCCCGAGCCCTTCACCGTGCTGGATCGCTGGGGCATCTCCCCGGCGATCCTGTCCCCGCTGCCGGGGACGGTCGACTTCCTGACCGGCGTGATCGAGGAGATCACCGAGGCGCTGGGCGAGACCCCGTACGTCCACATCGGCGGGGACGAATGCGTGCTCGACGACTGGGCCGCCTCTCCCGAGATCGTCGCGTTCCAGGCGGAACTGGGGCTGGAGAGCGTGAGCGACCTGCACGCCTGGTTCCTGCGCCGGCTCGCGGACGAGCTGGCCGAGCGCGGCAGCAGGGCGGTGGTGTGGGACGAGGCGTTCGTCAGCGGCATGCTCAGGCCCGACACGATCGTGATGCCCTGGCGCGGGCCGGGGGTGGCCAGGCGCGCCGCCGCCGCCGGGCACGACGTGGTGCAGACCCCGGTCTTCCCGCTGTACTTCGACTACGCCGAGGCCTCCTCAGAGGAGGAGCCCGTAGCGATCGGCGACGCGATCACCGTCTCGGACGTCGCGGCCTACGTCCCGGCGCCGGAGTCGTGGACGGCCGGGGAGCGGGAGCGCGTGCTCGGCGCGCAGTTCCAGCTGTGGAGCGAGCGGCTGCCCGACGGGCGCGCGGTGGACTACCGCGCCTGGCCCCGGGGATGCGCGCTGGCCGAGGTCGCCTGGTCGGGCTCGGCCGGGAACGGGTTCGACGCCCGGCTGGAGGCGCACCTGGGCCGCCTCGACGCGCTCGGCGTCGAGTATCGGCCGCCGGCCGGCCCGCGTCCCTGGCAGCGGGGCGGAGCCGGTCACCGGCGCCACCGCCCGGGGGTCGTCAAGGTGGACGAGACCATGAGGCACCTGGAGAAGCTGACCCACGAGGCCGACTCGACCCGCCCCAGCATGTGACCGGTCTCCCGGCCCCTGAGGGGCCGGGACGGCACGGATGACGGGGGTGGAGAAGGGCTGTGGTGTCCCGGTCTCTGAGAGGCCGGGCCGGCGCGGGTGACGGGGGTGGAGAAAAGCGATGTCCCGGTCTCTGAGAGGCCGGGCCGGCGCGGGTGACAGGGGTGCGGGGAAGGAGCGGGGTCGCGCCGCTCCCCCGTCAGGCGAGAGCCTCGTAGCCCGCTTCCTTGACGGCGGCGCGGACGGCCGCGTCGTCGAAGGAGTCGCCGGAGACGTCGACCCTGCCGGTCTCGAGATCGACGTCGACACCGGTGACACCCGGGACCTCACCGACCTCCTCCTTGACCGAACTCACGCAGTGGCCGCACGTCATGCCGGTGACGGTGTATGTGGTCGTGCTCATCGTGCCTCCCATGTCCTGAGATTACCCACCCAGGGTATAACGTGATCCGCCTTCAGGCCTGATGGGGTGAAGAATCGGGACCCGCCGTAAAGGTTCGGACCGCGACGATTCCGACCGCGCCGCGACCGAATCGGGCCGGACCGGATCGGGCCGGACCGGATCAGGCCACGACCCGAGCGGCACGTGGACCGGATCGGGTCGCGGCCCTGAGCGAAACGTGGACCTGAGCTGAAGGACCTGAAGCCGAAGGACCTGAGCTGAACGGGGGCCCGCGTGGCGCGTGGGCGGGATCGGGCCGCGGACGGATCGGACCATCGGACCATCGGACCATCGGACCGCGACCGGATCACCGTACGAGCAGATCAGGCCGTGATCGGGCCACGCCGTGCCACGACCGGGTCAGATCACGGGGCTCCGGCTCGCGGTACGGCCGATGATCTGGCGGAGGTCGACCACGCCGTGGCGGCGGAGGCGGCGGGAGAGATCGCGGTTCACGCGGTGCGCCCAGAGGGGCCCCTCGTAGATCAGCGCGCTGTAGCCCTGGACGAGCGTGGCCCCGGCGAGCAGGCGCTCCCAGACGTCGTCCACGTCCTCGACGCCACCGACGGAGACGAGCACCAGGCGATCGCCCACCCTGGCGCGCAGCCTGCGCAGGACCTCCAGGGAGCGGGCCTTCAGCGGACGCCCCGACAGGCCGCCGCTCTCGCGGCTGTGGTCACGGCCCGCGGGCTCCGCCCCGGCCAGCGCCTGCCTGCCGATCGTGGTGTTGGTGGCGATGATGCCGTCGAGCCCGAGATCCAGGGCCAGGTCGGCGACCGCGTCCACGTCGGCGTCCGCCAGGTCAGGAGCGATCTTGACCAGCAGCGGGGTGCGCTTGGGCGTGGCGTCGGCGACCTCCTTCACCGCGCGCAGCAGCGGGCCCAGCAGCTCCACGGCCTGGAGGTCGCGCAGGCCGGGGGTGTTGGGCGAGCTGACGTTGACGACCAGGTAGTCGGCCAGGGGGGCGAGCTCCCTGGCGCTGGCCACGTAGTCGGCGACGGCCCCCGACTCGGGCACGACCTTCGTCTTGCCGATGTTGACGCCGACGATCGCGGGGACTCCCCGTGGCCTGGCCAGCGACCGGGCCGCGGCGGACGCGCCCGCGTTGTTGAAACCCATCCGATTGATGATCGCCCGGTTTCCCACGAGGCGGAACATCCGGGGTCTGGCGTTTCCCGGCTGGGCATGGGCGGTGATCGTGCCGACCTCGACGTGGCTGAAGCCGAGGGCGGACATGGCCTCGACACAGCCGGCGTCCTTGTCGAAGCCGGCCGCCAGCCCGAACGGGCCGGGAAAGTGCACGCCGAAGGCCTGCACGCGCAGCGCGGGGTCGCGTGGCGCGAGGCGGCGGTGAACCAGCCGCCTGACCACGGGTGTCATCGAGAGGACGCGGAGGGCGCGCACCGCCATGTGGTGCGCGTCCTCGGGGTCGAGGTGGCGGAGGACCTGCGAGAAGACGAATCGATACATCACCGATCAGGTTAGTGCCCCGGCGGGGTGCGGCTCGCGCCGACCGCGTCTCCAGGGTGTCTGATCAGGAGGTACCGGTCGAACTCCAGCAGTCGCAGCAATCGGAGCACCGGGCCCGACGGCCGCACGATGACCATCTCTTGGCCCAGGCCGCGCACGTGTTCGTCGGCCCGCAACAGGGTCCGCGCGCCCGCGCAGTCGATGAAGACCACCTGAGCCAGGTCGAGTTCGACCGTCGCCGCGGCGAGCCCTCCGAGGACGCGCCGCAGGTCGGCGCCCTTGACCGCGTCGAGATCACCGCGAACGACGATCTCGACCCTGTCCCCGGCGGGTTCGGGCGACGTGAGCAGGATCACCGTATTTCGCCCGCCCCCTCCCCGAGCACCTCGGCCGCCAGGTCGGCGACGCGGCGGCGAGTGTCGCGGGCCTGCTTGCGCAGGCCGGTGAAGGCCTGGGTGGCGGTCAGGTCGTGCTTGCCCATCAGGTAACCGATCGCCCGCTCGATGATCACGCGGTAGTCGAGGGCGTACTGGAGCTGGTCGGCCAGGGCGCTCTTCTCCTCGGCGGCCATCGCGGCGGTGAGAAGCTGCTCGATCACGTCCGCGTAGCCGTAGAGCGCCTGGACGTCCGACTCGTCCCACTCGTAAAAATCGGCCTGGTAGACGTTCAGGGTGCCCACCGGCTCGCCTCCGAGACGCACCGGCACCCCGGCCACCGCCCGTACCTCCGGGTGAAGCCGGTCGGCGAGCTTCGGCCAGCGCGGATCGACGCGCACATCACTCGAGGTCACCGCGGAATTCTCCTCGTACGCGGAAACGCACGGCCCCTGGCCGAGATGGAGTTGTGCGCCCTCAAGACTGCGTCCCCGCTCATCGGTGGCGACCAAATAGCGGAGATCTTTACCTTCTTCGGCAAACATCAGACCCGCACCCGCATATCCGAACAGCGAGTTCACCACATCCACGGCACGCTCCAACTGATGAACTATGCCTGTGGTGGACGAGGCCGTCTGAAGCCTTCTCAGGCTCGCGACCAGCGCTTCCGGATCAATGTGAGTCATATGTGTGGCGCCTTTCAGCGTCGACCTGGTTACTTGACGTGCACACTACGGCTTCCCCGAAAAAGGAGGTCTATGAGCCATGGTCTGGAGGACCATCACCATGAGCTCGCCGAGGCGCTCTCCCGTCCGGACTTTCGCGGGCTGCCATTCATGGTGCGTCCGGTCGTAGAAATTCAGCGCGCCGATCAACCGTTCCTCCGCCCGCAAAGGCACGGAGAGCACCGCCCGCACCTCCGAGACCCGCGCGGCCACCCCGGGGAACCCGAACGGCCTGGCCGCCCTCAGGTCGTCGACGGCGACGTCCTCACCCCGGGACAGGGTCTCGATGGCCGGTCCGGCCCCGATCTGCTCCTGGATCAGCTCCAGTCGCCGGCCCCGGTCGTCGGACCCTCCGATCGCCCGCAACCGGTCGTGGTCGTCTATCAGCATGAGGGCCGCCCCGTCGGAACCGAGGACATCGGCGAGGGCGCTCAGGGTACGGTCGACGAGCCGGGAGAATTCAAGGACCTGGGTCATGGGCGGGCTTCCTCCATGTCGAGGTAGCTCCGCGGACACAAGGCGGAATGAGCTGCGGAGCAGAGCCTAGTGCCGCCTGGCGACTCCGGCCAAGCGGCCCACCCCTCGGCCGGATGGCCGAGGCTGGACATCACCGTCAATACATCGTTAAGCATTCGGCAAACGATGGTTGGCAGGGTAGGCGTCATGAACATCCTGTCACGTTCGGCCATCGCCCGGCGACGGCGCACCCTGGCCACCCTCGTGCTCCGCGACCTCGCCGACACCGGTGACGTCACCGTCCCCACCTGGTGGGACGAGGAGATCCAGCGGGAGTTCGGCGGGCTGGGCGGGTTCCTCGCCGAGCTGAGCCGCCAGTGGTGGACGGCCTACGCCGCGCACCTGGACGCGCTGATCGAGCTGGGTCTCGACGACCCCTCCCAGGCGTGGGACGACGTCACCGAGCAGATGCCGTGGCTGCGGGCCGTCCTCGACGCCTACACGGACGACGCGGCGCTCGCCGAGGCCGAGCGGCGGCACTGCGACGTCCTGCGCTGGACGACCCGCCGCGAACCCCGGCACGCGGCCTGACACACCGCGTGGAACCTGACACACCGCGTGGAAGGAGTGGAAGGACTCGGAGCCCGGCGGCCCCGGCCCTGACATCGGCATCGGCATCGGGATCGGGATCGGCGACCCGGGATCCCAGCGGTTCGCAGCCTCCGCACCCTCGGATTCCACGGGGATTCCGCGTGGATTCCATGTGCCGGGGGCCCCGCCGGCCCGGTCCCTCACCTGTCGTGTGGGGAATATTCGCGGGGAATCGGGTAGCCATGAACGATGGTCAGATTTGTCGAGGGTAAACCCCCGCCTCACAGAAATCCCGATGATCACGCTGCTGACCTGCGCCTGGGTGTGCGCCTGACGATGGCGCTGGCGGCGGTGGCGGTCTTCACGGTGCCGTTCGTGATCCTGCTCGTGCTCGTGAGGACCTCTTTCTCCCCGCTCACGGAGCTCGACGAGAGCATCGCCCTGAACCTGCACGCCCACGCGCTGGAGAACCCCGGCTACACCACCTTCCTCAGCGTGGGGACCGAGGTGTTCGGTCCCTGGACGTGGCGTGTGCTGGTGGTGCTGACCGCCGTCTGGCTCTGGCGCCGGGGCGCGCCGCGCCTGGCGATCTGGGCGGTCGCCACGATCACCTTCGGCGGCCTGCTGAACCTCGCCCTCAAGATGATCGTCGATCGCGCCAGGCCCGCTCTGCCGGATCCCGTGGCCTGGGCGCCGGGTGCCTCCTTCCCCTCCGGGCACGCGATGGGAGCGGCGCTGGGCGCGTGCATCCTCGTGCTCATCCTGCTGCCCTTCCTGCGCGGCACGGCCTCGCGGATCGTCGTCTGGGCCGTCGCGGCGGCCATCATGGTGTTCGTCGCGTACACCCGGGTGGCGCTCGGCGTGCACTGGACCAGTGACGTGATCGCGGGGGTCGCGCTGGGCGTGGCGGTCGTGGTGGGGGCGGCGGCGGGCTTCGAGGCCTGGCGCCGGGGAGAGGGCCGCAGGCCCGCCGAACCGCACGTGGAAGGCGTCGAACCCGAGGCGTTCCGGAGAGGTCATTCTGGGTAGCTGGCGCGCCATGTCGAAAATGTCGGTGGATTTCAAGGGCGTGACGCGCCTCATCCTGGCGCCCCTGGCCATCATGGCCGTGTTGACGATCGGCGTCGGACTCCTCATCACCAAGGTCCTGCAGACGACGACCCTCATCGCGAACGACGAGGGGGTCAACGCGCAGCTGGCCGGAGACCGTACGGCCTACTGGAGTTCGATCACCGATGTGGTGTCGAGCATGTCCGACACCCCGGTGATCATCACCGGCACCGCGCTGCTGGCCGTCGTCTTCCGGCTGGCCTTCAAGCGCTGGAACGAGTCGATCTTCCTCGCGCTGGCGGTCTTCTCGCAGTCGGCGATCTTCCTGCTGGCGACCGTCTTCGCCGAACGCAAGCGCCCGGCCGTCCAGCACCTCGACCCCGCCCCGCCCACCTCCAGCTTCCCCTCCGGGCACACCAGCGCCGCGGTCGCCTTCTACTGCGGCATCGCCCTGGTACTGACCATCCACACCCACCGCTACAAGATCCTGAACGTGCTGTGGTGGGCGGTCGGCCTCGGCATTCCCCTGGGCATCGCCTACTCGCGCATGTATCGCGGCATGCATCACCTGAGCGACGTGAGCTGGGGCTTCCTGCTCGGCGTGGTCTGCATCACGGTGGCGGCCAACGCGCTGCTGTTCCGGTCGGTGATCCAGGAAAAAAAGAAAAAAGTTCTGAGCACGTGACGACCCCCGGCCACGCCGGGGATCCGGGAGCGGCGAAGATCGCTGGGACGAGGATCGGCGGGGGTGAGAGAGGGACATTCACCACCCGCCGGGTCGCTTCACATGAGACCGTTGTGAAGCAACACCACCAAGGTTCAACCTGTCACCTCGTGTGGCGCAAAGATCACAATGTGCTACGAAGTAAGATGGAAACCTCGTCGGGGAGATTCAAGTCCTCCCGCCGGGGCACGAGCAGCCAGCCGGCCGGACCGAGAGACGTTCGACGGCTACCCTCAAGGAAGGAAGCCGGCCATGGATCGCCAGTCCGTCGTCTGCCATAAATGTACGGGCGTTCTCCTCGCCACCGACTCTCGCACCTACACGGCGCAGCGAGGACGCCTGATCGTGACCAACGGCTACTGCACCTGCCCCGCCGAGCGGGCTCCCGTGGAGCAGGCCGCCCAGCAGCAGCCCCAGCCCGTCGCGGAGCAGTCCACCCCGCACCGGCAGCCCCACCCCCAGCAGCACCCCCAGCAGCAGAGCGCGCCCGCGGGCCAGAACTCGATGGTCGTCGCCTAGCGTTCCCTCGGGGAGCGGTCGCGGCGTCGAACGGCGCACGCAACGGCTCGGTTCCTCGACGACCGCGCACCGCCACCGCGGCCTCGCGGGCCGTCCCCTCTGACTGATCCGGTCATATTCGCCGATCAGCCGATGTCACGGATCCGGACACCCCTCCGGTCGTCCACCCTCTCGGATCCGGGCACATCTTCCCCGCCCGTCCGCTTTCTCGGGTCTCTCGATCCGGATACATGTCTCCGGTCGCCCCACGGGCCCGGACGCACTCGCCGATCAGCCGCACTCCAGGATCCCGGCGCACCTCTCCGGTCGTCCACCCTCCAGGATCCCGGCGCGCTCCCGGGGCCTCCCGGAACCGGCCGCCGAGCCTCCGGCGACATCACCCGGCGGCGCTCAGCCGCTCAGCCCCCAGGCCAGCACCACGGACAGACCGCTCGTCGCGAGCAGGCCGACGAGCACCACTATCGCAATCACCCGACGGTTCATGCCCGAAAGCCTAGCCAGGCATCCGGGTGGTCTCGCACGCCGACGCACAACGACGCACGCCGGGGACCACGCGGGGAACACGCGGGGAACACGCGGGGAACACCGCGGGGAGGAGTCCGAGATCATGACGGCCAGCCCGTCGAGGGGATCTGACCGCTCTCGGCGCGGATGATGTGGATGACTGCGTTGATGAGCGCCAGGTGGGTGAAGGCCTGGGGGAAGTTGCCGAGGTGGCGCCCGGTCACCGGGTCGATCTCCTCGGCGTAGAGACCGAGGGCGCTGGCGAAGGAGAGGACCCTCTCGCAGAGCCTGCGGGCGCGGGTGTGCTCCCCGATCTCCGTCAGCGCCGAGACGAGCCAGAACGAGCAGATCGCGAAGGTGCCCTCCTCCCCGGTCAGGCCGTCGTCCGTGCTCTTCGTCTCGTAGCGCAGGACCAGGTCGTCGGCGGTCAGCTCGTCGGCGATGGCCAGCACGGTGGCGCGGACCCTGGGGTCGTCGGGCGGCAGGAACCGCACCAGCGGGATGAGCAGGAGCGACGCGTCGAGGGCGTCGGTGCCGTAGTGCTGCCTGAAGACCCCGTGCTCGCTGACTCCGTTGGCGCACACGTCGGCGTGGATCTCGTCGGCGACCGCCTGCCAGCGCGCGGCCAGTTCCGGCTCCTCCCTGAGCCGGGCGAGCCTGGCGCCCCTGTCGGTCGCCACCCAGCACATGACCTTCGAGGAGGTGAAGTGCTGGGGCTCTCCGCGTACCTCCCATATGCCCCGGTCAGGCTCTCGCCAGTGCCTGATGGCGGACTCGACCTGCCGCTTCAGGATGGGCCAGATCCGCTCGTCCAGGCGGTCCCGCGACCGGGTGTGGATGTAGAAGGAGTCGAGGACGGATCCCCAGACGTCGTTCTGGCGGTGCCGGTACGCGGCGTTGCCGACCCTGACGGGCTTGGCGCCCTCGTACCCGTGGAGGTGGTCGAGGACGTGCTCGTCCAGCTGGCACTCGCCGTCGATGCCGTACATGACCTGGAGTTCCTCGTCCCGCTCCGCCACGTCGGCGATGAACCAGAAGAAGTCGTCCGCCTCCCAGTCGAAGCCCAGCGTGTACAGGCCCCAGAGGGCGAAGGTCGAGTCCCTGATCCAGGCGTAGCGGTAGTCCCAGTTGCGGTCGCCGCCCGGGGTCTCGGGCAGGGAGGTGGTCGAGGCCGCGATGAGGGCACCCGTGGGGGCGAAGGTCAGGCCCTTGAGGGTGAGGGCGCTGCGCTCCAGATACCTCCGCCAGGGGTGGTCGGGGAAGACGCCCCTGGCGAGCCAGTGCTGCCAGTGGTGGGCGGTCCACACGAGCCGCTCGTAGGCGTCCTGGAAGGTGTACGGCGGCTCGTGCGTGGTCCACGACAGCGCGCAGAAGCGCGTGTCGCCCTCCTTGAGGAGGGTGCGCGCCGTCGCGCGCCCGGCCTCGAACCCCAGCCGCATGTCGGTGGTGAGCCGCAGCTCCAGGGGCTCCCCCTCGGCCGTCGCGACGCCCTGGTGGTAGCCCCTGTCGGCGTACGCCCAGCGGGCGGGCCTCCGGCCGTAGTCGAAGATCGGCTCGCAGTCGAGCGTGATCTGCACCTCCCCGCTGACGCAGCGCACCGTGCGGAGCAGCACGTGGGAGGCGTCGTAATCGGTCGGCGCCCTCCTGTGCGTGTGGGAGAGCTCGTCGTGGTGGTGCCAGGGCCCCATGAGCAGCAGGTCGCGCACGACGATCCAGCCGGTGGGGGTGCCCCAGCTCGTCTCCAGGATCATGGTGCCGGGCAGGTAACGGCGCGCGGCGGGCACCCTCAGGTCGGCGGGACCGAGCCGGAAGCCCCCCGCGCCCCGGTCGAGAACGGCGGCGAAGACACTGGGAGAGTCCATTCGCGGCAGGCAGAGCCACTCGACGTTCCCGCTCGGGGCGACCAGGGCGGTGACCTCGCAGTCGGACAGGAAGCCGTAGTCGGCGATGGGCGGGAAGGGGGAGGGTCCGGGCAGCGCATTCGCCGTTGAATCCAGTGTCATCGGCTCTCCTTGAGCGTGGAGACCCCCGCCCTCGAACGGAGATGCTCTCGAACGGAGAAGAACGTTAGGCGCCCTTCCTACCCCGGCTGCCGGGCTCAGGCACGTCTTTCCGCTGATCAGGCGCGTCCTCGCGCTCTCCTCCTCTCATGAGGGGACCGTACTCCGCCACGGTGCGGACGGGTTCCGTTGACGTGCCTGTACGTCCGTGTCCCCCGCCGGTACGGGAGCCGGCTCTCCCTCCCGGCTCCCCTTGTCGGCTTCTCGCTCCGGCTTCTCGCTCCGGTTTCTCGCTCCGGTTTCTCGCCATGGCTCATCGCTCCGGCTCCCCGCCCCGGATACCAGCCGCTCAGCGAAGAATGGCGCGGTCCATCACCGATCCACTACTTGACCCCATAAGTCACATTATTCCCAGCTGTACGTGAACTTTTCGGACAAGTTGCTGTCGGATCTGCTATCAAGATGCCCGACCAAGGTTCACATCAGAGAGGGTCATCGTGGGGCGCGACGATATCCAAGGACCGTACGAGGAAGACCCTCGCGAGCAGACCGGTCCCCTCGGACCGGCGCAGTACGAACCCGAACGTCCCGCCGGCGACGTGTTGTCGGACGGATGGAACGAGATCGACTTTCCGGAGCTCACGCCGGGCGACGGGTCCCAGGTGATCGTCCACGTCGACGGGTCCCGGGAGATCGTCCGGGCCGACGGGTCCCGGGAGATGGTCTACCTCGACGAGCGTCGCGAGATAGGGGACACCGACATCACGTCCGACGGCCCCCTCTACCGCGAGGAGGACGAGGCGGCGCCGTCGCGCGGTTTCCTGGGGTCGGGCTGGCGCGAGGACCCCGATCCCTACGAGGAGCGCCGCCGCAGGGGCAGGAGCAAGAGCAGGATCCTGCTGGCGGTCGTGGGTGGCGTCGTGATCGCCGGGGTCGCGGGCGGCTGGTTGCTCTCCGCCTCCCTGGACGGGGAGACCGGCACCACGTGCGCACCCGGCGCGCGGTGCTCGGTGGCCGACCTGCCGCAGGTGCCCTCGGAGACGCCGACACCCCGGCCCGAGGAGAAGACGGCGGAGCCGTCCGACGAGCCGTCCACGGCCGACGAGCCCCCGACCACCGCTCCCACCAGGGCTCCCCGGACCCAGGAGCCCTCAACCCGGCCGTCGCCGACCCGCAGTACCTCTCCGAGGGAGACCCGTCCGACAGCGTCCTCCGAGGACGCCGAGCAGGAGGAGACCTCACCGCAGGACTCGTCCCCGAACTCGCGCATCACCTCCGAGCCCGCGCCCTCGCCGACGAGCCAGGCCCCCACGGAGACCGCCACACCGAGCCAGGAGCCGACGACGGCACCGCCGCCGCAGGACAGCGGGACGAACGACAACTCGGGCGACGGCCGGGGCGGCCTGCTCGACTGGCTGTTCTGACCGTCACGGCGCAGACGTGCCGTGAGCGCGGCCCGGCGACGCCGGCGGCTTCCTCTGCGCCCCCGGTGAGTTCCGGCGGGCCCAGGGGGCTTCAGGGGGCTTCAGAGGACTCCGGGGAGCGCCGCCGGCCGACGGGGCCTCCGGGCGCGTCGACCGGCGGGCCGGGGCTCGTACCGGCATGCCCGCCGGGACCTACCGCGCGAGCGTGCCGGCGGCGTGGTCGCTCCGGGGACGCCGGACCCCGGAGCGGTGCTCCTGGGGGCTGACGCCGCGTTCGCGTTTGAAGGCGGCGCTGAGCGCGAACGCGCTGCCGTAGCCGACCTGCGTGGCCACCGCGCCGACGGTGGCGTCGGTCTCGCGCAGCAGGTCGGCGGCCATGGCCAGCCGCCAGCCGGTGAGGAACGTCATGGGCGGCTCGCCCACCAGCTCGGTGAAACGGCGGGCCAGGGCGGCGCGGGAGACACCGGACCCCGCGGCCAGCGTGGCCACCGTCCAGGGGTGCGCCGGGTTGCCGTGCAGCATGCGCAGTGCCCTGCCCACCACGGGATCGCTGTGGGCGCGGTACCAGGCGGGGGCGCCGGCCTCCGGGCGGGAGAACCAGGCACGCAGGACGGCGATGAGCAGGAGGTCGAGCAGCCGGTCGAGCACGGCCTCCTGGCCCGGCTCGTCCTTGACGATCTCGTCGCCGAGCAGCGGGATGAGGGGGCAGTCCCAGGCGTCCTCCGGGAGGACCAGCAGCGGTGGCAGCGCCTCCAGCAGACGGCGGCTGATCTCCCCGCGCATCTGGTAGGCGCCGGTGAGGATGATCGTCGACCCGTCGGGGTCGTTGCCCCAGGTGCGGACGCCCAGGTCCATCTCCTGGGCCAGGCTTCGCCCGTCGAGGGTGGTGCAGTGCTGGCCAGGATGGATCACCACGTCGGGCGGTGTGGCCGGATCGTCGGCGACCGTGTAGGGATCGGGGCCGAGGATGATCGCCACGTCCCCCGGGCCCAGGCGCACCGGGGCGGCGTCGTCGAGGACCACCCACGCCTCACCCCGCACCATGGCCGTCAGGGCGAGCGGCGCCCGGTCCTGGATCCGCAGGGACCAGGGCGGGTTCAGGATCGAGCGGAGCAGGAACGCTCCTCTGGCCCTCGGGCCGTCCAGGAAGTCGGTGAGCGCGTCCACGACTTCACTGTAGACGCTGAAACATGGAATTGCGCTTCTCGACCATGGCCCGTCTCACCTCTGGCCAGTTCACTGGTCCTATGACAGAAAACACACATGAGCGGAACACGACGCTGGTCCTCGGCGGCACGGGCAAGACCGGCCGCCGCGTGGTGGAGCGGCTCACCGCGCGCGGCCTGCCGGTGCGGGTCGGCTCCCGCTCGGGGGAGCCGCCGTTCGACTGGGAGGACCGGGCGACGTGGGGGGCCGCGCTGCGGGACGTGGCGTCGGTGTACGTCGTCTACTACCCGGATCTGGCCTTTCCCGGGGCGGCCGAGACGATCCGCTCGTTCGTCTCGCGCGCGGTCGAGGGCGGCGTGCGGCGGCTGGTTCTCCTGTCCGGCCGTGGCGAGGAGGAGGCCCAGGTGAGCGAGCGGACGGTCCAGGAGTCCGGGGTCGAGTGGACGATCGTACGGACGTCCTGGTTCTCGCAGAACTTCAGCGAGGACTACCTGCTGGAGCCGGTCCTCTCCGGCGAGATCGCGCTCCCGGCGAGGGACGTGGCCGAGCCGTTCGTCGACGCCGACGACATCGCGGACGTCGCGGTCGCGGCGCTGACGGAGGACGGGCACGCGGGCGAACTCTACGAATTGACCGGTCCCCGGCTGCTGACCTTCGCCGACGCCGCCGCGGAGATCTCCAAGGCGACCGGCAGGGAGGTCCGCTACGTGCCGGTCCCCTCCGAGGAGTACGTGGCCGGGGCGGTCGAGCACGGCGTGCCGGCCGAGTACGCCACGCAGCTGGCGGAGCTGTTCACCACCGTGCTGGACGGCCGCAACGCCCACCTGACCGACGGGGTCCGGCGCGCCCTGGGACGGGAGCCCCGCGATTTCGGCGACTACGCGCGCGAGGCCGCCGCCACCGGGGTCTGGGGCTGACCGCGGGACGGCGGGACGGCGGGAGTCGTGCGCACTGGCGCGGCCCGCTTCCCTGTCCCGCCCCTGTCCCGCCCCCGCCCCGCTTCCCGTCCCGCTTCCGTCGCGAGCACCCGAGCACCCGAGCACCCGAGCACCCGAGCACCCGAGCACCCGACGGTGAGCATGTCCGATCCCGCCGCCGGGATCCCCCCAACAGCCAAGGAGAATGTGATGTTGCTGTTCCGAGGCGTCGCGCTGGTCGCGGCGGCCATCACCGTGGGACTCATGGCCGGTCTCTTCTACGCCTACGCCTGCTCCGTCATGCCCGGCCTGGCCCGGGCGGACGACCGGACCTTCGTCAGCACGATGCAACGGATCAACGTGGCGATCCTCAACGGCTGGTTCGCCGCCTGCTTCGGCGGCGGGCTGGTGCTGACCGTCCTGTCCGCGGTACTCCACCTCCAGGCGGACGGACGGCCCGTGCTGCCCTGGATCGTGGCCGCGCTCGTCCTGTACGTGGTGATGCTCGCCATCACGATGGGGATCAACGTGCCGCTCAACAACGCGCTCGACGCGGCCGGGGATCCCGACCGCGTCGCCGACCTCGCGGCGGTGCGCGAGCGGTTCGAGGCGACGTGGGTCCGCTGGAACCTCATCCGCACGCTGGCGTGCGTGGCCGCCTTCGGCTGCATCACCTGGGCCCTCGTCGTGTACGGGCGTACCGGCCTGCCGAACGGGTCATGACCGCGGCGGCCCCGACCACGTGGGTGGTGACCGGGGCATGGCCGGGCGGGTGGTGATCGGGGGACATGACCGGGACTGCCCGCCCGTCCGGACTTCTGCCAGGATGTCGTCCGTGTACCCGCCGGGCCTCGGTCCTCGTCGCGGATCCGCCGGAGATCTGCTGAGAAAGTACGGCGTGCTCCCCGCCGTACGCGAGCGGCCCGCCCGCCGAACCCACGGGGGGAACATGAGAAGGATCGACACCGCCCATCGCCTGCGAGGACCCGCCGTCGCGACGATCGCCGCACTCACGCTGGCCGGCTGGGCGGTTCCGGCCCGCGCCCTGCCCCGGGCGGCGCCGACCCCCCTCGCGCCCGCCGCACCGGTCTCCGCACCGGACGTCGCCGGAGCGGGCTCCTTCGACCTCGTACGGCCGTCGGCGCATCCGGTCGAGCTGCGGAGCGCCCCGAGACGGCTCTCGGTGACCTACACCTACGAGGGAGACGAGCGCACGTTCGACGACTTCCTCGCGCGCACGAAGACCAACGGCCTCGTCGTCCTGGACGGCCGGCGCATCGTGGCCGAGCGCTATGTCAAGGCCGATCGCGACACCCGGTTCCAGTCCTGGTCGATGGCGAAGTCCTTCACGTCGACCGCGATCGGCATAGCCCTGCACGAGGGCCGCATCCGCTCGATCGACGACCCCGTGACCCGCTACCTGCCCGAACTGCGCGGCTCGGGCTACGACGGGGTGTCCATCCGGAACCTGTTGCGAATGTCGTCGGGAATCGCCTGGGACGAGCGCTCCGACGTGCCGAAGTTGCAGATGGCCGCGAACCGGGGCCGGCCGGTCGGGAAGCTGGCGGCACGGCAGGTGCGCGGCTGGGAGCCCGGCAGCAGGTTCGAGTACACGAGCATGAACTCCTTCGTGCTCGCCAAGCTCGTCAGCCGCGCCACGGGCATGCCGTACCACCGGTACGTGGAGAAGAAGATCTGGAAGCCCGCCGGCATGGCGTCCACGGTGCGCGTCGACAAGGATTCCAACGGCGACAGCCTCGGTTACTGCTGCTATTACGCCACCGACCGCGATTTCGCCCGGTTCGGCCTGCTCTACCTTCGTGAGGGGAAGGCGGGAGGGCGCCAGGTCGTGCCGCGTTCCTGGGTCAGGACGTCGACCACGCCCTCCGCCTCCTTCAATCCCGGCTACGGGCTGCACTGGTGGCTAGGCGGCGACGGCCGGGGGGACTTCATGGCCGCCGGATTCGGCGGGCAGTACATCTACGTCTCCCCCAGGCAGGGGGTGGTGATCGTCAAGTCGTCCCTCTCCGCGCCGGCCAACGACCGGCGCGAGGCGCTGACCGCGTTCCGCGCCGTGGCCGCCGAGGTGGCGAGAACCCGCTGACGGCGGCCGGACCGGCCCGTCGGGGGGATCCGCCGGCGGGAGGATCCGCTGGAGCACAGGGGTCCAGTAGGTGACACCGCCCCGGGCCGAGCGCGGTGACGGGCGCGGTGACCAGCGACGTGACGGGCACAGTGACCAGCGATGTGACGGGCACGGTGACGGGCGACGCTAGCGCGGTTTCCCGCGCAGCAGCTCGACGACCGCGCCGATGTCCGCGTCACCCCAGCCGCGCTCGGCCGCCTCCTCGTAGCGCTGCTCGACCAGACGGGCGATCGGCAGGTCGAGGCCGCCCGACTCCGCCATGTCGATGGCGAGCCGCACGTCCTTGGCGGCGAGCCTGGTCGTGAACCACCCTCGGTGGTCACCGCTCAGGATGTCGTCGACGCGGTTGTGCAGGGCGGGCGCGACGGTGGGCCAGGTGAGGAGGAAGTCGTGCAGCAGCGTCTCGTCGAGATCCGCCGCCAGCCCCGTGGCGGCCGCCTCGGAGAGCGCGGCGATCCCGGCCATCAGCAGGTAGTTGTTCAGCAGCTTGAAGGCGAGCGCCGCGCCGGGATCCCGTCCGCAGTAGGAGTAGGAGGCGAACACCTCCGACCACACCGGCTTCAGCACGTCGGCGACGTCACGCTCGCCACCCATCAGGACCGAGGCCTGCCCCTCGGCGACGGCCTGCGGCCCGCCGATGACGGGCGCGGCCACGAACCGGCCCCCGGGCGCCATGTCCCGCAGCGCGCGGGCCGTGTCCGGAGCGACGGTGCTCGTGTCGGCCACGACGGGCCCGTCGGAGCCGATTCCGGTCAGCTGGGACATCACATCGCGGACCGCCTGGTCGTCGGCGAGCGACATCAGCACCCCTTCGGCCTCCCGCGCGGCCTCGGCGGGCGAGGCCGCCTCGACGGCACCGAGGCCGACCACCTCCCCCGCCCGTCCCGGCGTGCGGTTCCACACCGTGACCGGGAAGCCGCGCACCAGCAGCCGCCGGGTCAGTGCCTGCCCCATCATGCCCATCCCGAGTACAGCGACGCGCATAGATCATCCCCCCTCACGCCATTGTGCCCCCAGGGGTCCGGGCGACCTGGGCCGCCACGCGGGTGACCTGCGGCATCTCGGCGGTCGTACGGGCGGGAACATCGCGGGGCCTTACAGGCGGGCGGTGCCGCAGGGGTCCAGGCGGGGCGGGAGCGGGTCACGGGAGCTCAGGCCGGGTGAGCACGGAGGTCACGAGAGCTCAGGCCGGATGAGCACGAGGTCACGAGAGCTCAGGCCGGGTAGGCGTGGGTCTCGGTGGCCTTGACGGACGCCCAGATCCGCTGCCCCGAGGTCAGGTCGAGGTCCGCGACGGCGGCGGGGGTGACGTCGGCCGAGGCGGTGATCGGCCCCTCCAGATGGATGCGGACGTTGTCGCCGTGCCGCTCGATGCCCTCGATCGTGGCCTCCCAGAGATTGCGCGGGGTGCCGTCCGGGCGGGTCCGGTAGAGCGCGACCGCCCCGGGTCCGAAGGCGACGAAAGCGGGACCGTCCAGATGCTCGGCGACGCTGAAGCTCACCTCGCCGACGGTGACCTGTCGCCCCGCGGCGAGCCCCCGGTAGAGGTTGAGGCCGACCAGGCGGGCGACGTAGTCGGTGCGCGGGCGCCGGGCGACCTCGGCGGGGGTGCCGCGCTGCACGACGGCGCCGTTCTCGATGACGACCAGTTGGTCGGCGAGCACCATGGCGTCCAGCGGATCGTGGGTGACCAGGACGGTCGCGCCGCCGAAGTCGGCCAGGTGGCGGCGGAGCCCGGAGCGGATCTCCAGGCGGGTGTGGGCGTCGAGGGCGGCCAGCGGCTCGTCCAGCAGCAGCAGGCGGGGTCCCACGGCGAGGGCGCGGGCCAGGGCGACGCGCTGGGCCTGACCGCCCGACAGCTGCCGGGGTTTCGCCGCGACGTGCCCGGCCAGGCCGACGCGCTCCAGCCAGGCGGCGGCGGTGCGCCGCGCCTCCGCTCTGGAGGCACCTCGGCAGCGGGGCCCGAAGGCGACGTTTTCCAGAGCCGACAGGTGCGGGAAGAGCAGGTAGTCCTGGAAGACCATGCCGATCGGGCGACGTTCGGGCGCCAGGGTGTGCAGCGCCTCGCCGTCCAGGAGGATCTCCCCTCCGGACAGGGCGGTGAGCCCGGCCAGCGCGCGCAGCGCGGTGGTCTTGCCCGCGCCGTTGGGGCCGAGGAGCGCGACGACCTGGCCGGCGGCGACCTCCAGCTCGATGTCCAGGTGGAAGCGGGGCCGGGTGACGACCAGGTGGGCGTTCAGGGTCACGGGCCGCTCACCCACCGGTCGCGCAGGCTGGCCAGAATGATCACCGAGACGGCGAGCAGGACGAGGCTGAGCACGATCGCGGCCTCGGGTTCGGTCTCCAGGGCGAGGTACACGGCCAGCGGCATCGTCTGGGTCCGGCCGGGGAAGTTGCCGGCGAAGGTGATGGTGGCCCCGAACTCGCCCAGCGCGCGGGCCCAGCACAGCACGGCGCCCGCGACGACGCCGGGGGCGATCAGCGGCAGGGTGACGCGGCGGAAGATGGTCCAGCGAGAGGCGCCCAGCGTCGCGGCGGCCTCCTCGAAGCGCAGGTCGGCGGCGCGCAGCGCGCCCTCGACGCTGATGACCAGGAACGGCATGGCGACGAACGTCTCGGCGACGACGACTCCGGCCGTGGTGAACGGCAGGGTGACGCCGAAGGTGGTGTCGAGCCACTGGCCGACCAGGCCGCGCCGCCCCAGGACGAGCAGCAGGGCGACCCCGCCGACCACCGGGGGCAGCACGAGGGGGACGGTGACCAGCGCCCGCACCAGGCGGCGGCCGGGAAAGGCGACACGGGCCAGCAACCACGCCAGCGGTACGCCGAGCAGCAGGCACACCAGCGTGGCCACGGTCGCGGTCACCAGCGACAGGCGCAGCGCCTCCAGGACCTGCGGCTCGCCGAGTCTTTCGGCCAGGGTGGACCAGGGTGCGCGTACCAGCAGCCCGGCCAGCGGCAGCGTCAGGAAGACCATGCCCGCCACGGCGGGCAGCACCAGCACCCAGGGCAGGCGGCCCGCCACCCCGCCGGACGGACCGCTCACGGTGCCGTCAACCCGTCGTACGGGCGTGGTCGGCGATCTCCACGACCACGTTGGTGGACTTGATCACGGCGACCGCCCTCACTCCCACCTCCAGGCCCAGCTCGTCGGCGGCCTGGCGGCTCATCAGCGACACCACCCGGTACGGTCCCGCGGCGATCTCCACCTGGGCCATCACCGCGTCCCTGATCACTTCGGTCACGATCCCGCGAAGGCGATTGCGGGCCGACGAGTGCCCCGTACCGTTCTCGGACTCGATCTGGGCACGCGCGAACGCCGCCAGGTCGATACCCTCCACCATCCGGTGGCCGTGCTCGTCCCGCCGGGCCGCGAGCCGCCCGGCGTCCACCCACCGGCGGACCGTGTCGGAGCTCACCCCGAGCAGCGCGGCGGCCTCGCTGATCCGAAACGTCGTCACGAACAATCACCATACCTTCGCGTATTCACACCCATATGCCCCTCCCCCATGGCAGTCGCGCCGCGATCAGCCACTCCGTTGCCGCTCCTGCGAGCTCGGACGGTCTGGAGGACCCTTTCCCCGCGCCGGGGGCCCGCTCACACCGGCGCGCAGGAACACCGGCGCACCGGGGCGCCGTCACACCGGGGCGCCGGGGCGAGGAGCGCCGTCGCGGCGAAACCGGCCCGCTCCGGCGTGACCCGCTTCCCGCCGTCGAGCGCCCCGGACCCGCTTCCCGCCGGGGAACGCCCCGGGGCGGGAACGTCCTATTCCGAGATCCGGCGGGTGGGGGCGGGACCGGACCAGTAGGGGGTGGCGAGCCCCCGCGTGCCGACGTCCGCGAGGAAGACGCGACCGGCGTCCGGATGGCGCGCGGCGTCCGCCGGCGTCATCCCCACGCGGGCCGACGTGATGAGCAGCGTGTCGAGCCGCGGGCCCGCGAAGGCGACGCTCGTCACGTTGGGTGCCGCGACCTCCACGGTCGCGAGATGCTCGCCCCGGGGAGAGTAGCCGCGCACCTGGCCGGCACCCCAGAGCGCGAGCCACAGGTTGCCGTCGACGTCGACGCACAGCCCGTCCGGCGTACCGTCGGAGACCTCCAGCAGCACGCGGCGCTCACCGTACGCGCCGGTGACGGCGTCGTAGGCCCTCGTCCAGATCGTTCCCGGGACGCTGTCGACGCTGTACATCGTCGACAGGTCCGGGGACCAGGCGAGACCGTTGGAGAGCGCGAGGTCGGTGTCGAGGGTCGTGACGGTTCCGTCCGTCTCGTACCGGTACAGGCACTCCTGGCCGTGCCGGTCGTCGAGGGCGAGGCTCCCCACGAGAAAGCGTCCCCCGGGATCGCACGCCCCGTCGTTGAGGCGGCTGTCCTTCCCCTCGGGAATCAGGTCGACGAGGTACGCGCGCTCGCCCCGCTCGCCCTCTGAGGTGGACGGGCCCCCGTCCCCCGCGCCGGACGGCCGTCCCGGCTCGTCCCCGCCCGCCACGGTGAGCAGTCCCTTCCGCCCGGCGACGAGCAGCCTGCCGTCCCGGTCGCACACGACGGCGCCGACGGTCTCGCCGAACTCGTGCCTGCGGTCCACGCGAACGGAGTCACCGGCGAGCCGTCCCTCGAAGACGTGACCGGCGTCGATGTCCACCCACAGGAGACGTTCCCTCCCGGCGTCCCACACGGGCCCCTCGCCCAGCAGGTAGGAGTCCGCGCTCGCGACCCGCGCCTCGAAGCGCCGGACCTCCCGCCTCACGACGCGCCTCCGACCGGCTTCCGAGCGACCGGCTTCCACACACCCGTCCTCCGTACGACGGCATTCCGTACGACGACCCTCCGCACGACGGCCTTCCGTACGACGGCCTCCTGCACGACGGCCTTCCGCGCGACGGTCAGGCCTCCGGCGGGATGCCGGACGGGCGTCCGCCGCGTGACGTCCGGTGTCCGGGGGCCGGTGGGGTGGGCGGGCACGGCCGGACGGCCGCCGTTCCCGGGTCTCACACGTTCTTGGGATCGCATGAAACCCACAGTGTCCCAGATCGCGGGATTCTCCGGCGACGTCCCGCTATCGCCCGGCGTTCCGGGCGGCCAGGCTCTGCTGCCACTGCTCCATGACCTGCCGGAAGGCCTTGCTCACGAGGAGAAGGAGTTCGGCGGAGGACTCGAAGCGGGCACCCGCCGGGGTCGTGGCCCCGAGAATCTCGGCTCCGCGCTGCGATGCGGCGGCCAGGGCCTCGTTCATCTGCAGAGCCGCGAGGAGGGACGGGAGCCAGATCCCGTCGTCGATGACATAGCGTTCACGCCGCGCGCCGGGGACCCGTTCCCGCTTGAGCATTCCCTGCCGTTCGAGGAAGGCGACGGCGTGCGAGATCGACGCCGGGCTGACGCGAAGCCGCTTCACCAGGTCGGCGGCGGTGAGATCGCCGGAGTCGGTGATGTACAGGCAGGCCAGCACCCTGGCCTCCATCCGGGGCAGGCCCTGCTGGATGAGGAGAGTGGTGAAGGACTCCGTGAAGTCCTGCACCGCCTGCGGATCACGCCCGTGGCCGCTGTCGGGGACCGGCGGCGCGGCAGGCCGAGCCTGCCTGTGCCGGCGCGCACGATGCCGCGTGGCCTCGTGCGCCCGGTCCGCCCCGTAGTCGTCGGGTCCGCCGTTGCGGGTGACCTCCCGCATGATGGTCGAGGCGGGCCGTCCCAGGCGCTTGCCGATCTCCGTGTATCCGAGTCCCTCGGCCAGCCCCGCGGCGATGTGCTGCCGATCCTGGCCGGTCAGTCTGCCTCCGGGCATCGGTGCTCGTCTCCCATCCGTCGACCTGTCGACACGCGCGGAACGCGACGCCCCGGCACGCTCCGCTGCACAGTATGCATTCACACCCATCCCATTGCAACGCTCGTTCTGGCAACCTATTGCGTTCAGTGTCATGTTCATTGCAATATCGGCTTAATCTGCCAGTGTTTACAGGGCATGAGCATCATTTTGAATGTTGCAGGATTTGTGAACGCAATGTAGTGTCGCAGATGTTCAGGGATTTCCGAACGTTCGCCGGTGCCGGTGGCGCCGCGGAGGAAGTCCCGTGACCGAGCTCCGGCTCGCCGAGGCCACGGGCGTCACGCCGGGACGGGTCTCGCGGATCGAACACTGTGCGCAAGGAGATTCATGATGGAAAAAGGCAATGGCGGCTTCTCGGAAACGGGGCTGCGCAGGCTGCGTGACGTGCTGGCGCGGCATGTCGAGTCCGGGAGGATTCCAGGGCTCGTCGCCCTGGTCGGCAGGGGCGGCGAGACCCACGTCGAGGCGATGGGGACGATGCGCCATGACGGTGGCGCGCCGATGCGCCGGGACACGATCTTCCGGATGGCCTCAACGTCGAAGCCGGTGGCGATGGCGGCGGCGATGGTCCTGCTCGACGAGTGCAGGTTGCGGCTGGACGACCTGGTGGAGCCGTGGCTGCCGGAACTCGCCGGCCGTCAGGTGCTGAAGCGGATCGACGGCCCGTTGGACGACACCGTGCCGGCGCGGCGGCCGATCACCGTACGGGACCTGCTGACCTCCACGTTCGGGCTCGGCATGGACATGACGGCGCTGGGCGCCCCGATCATGGGCGCGATCTTCGAGCAGGGGCTCACGCCCGATCTGCCCGAGCCGATGCCCGAGCCGGACGAGTGGATGCGCCGCCTCGGCACGCTCCCGCTGATGCACCAGCCCGGAGAGCGCTGGCAGTACCAGATCAGCCACGACGTGCTCGCCGTGCTCGTCGCCAGGGTCACGGGCCAGTCGTTCGAGACGTTCCTGCGTGAGCGCGTCTTCGATCCGCTGGGGATGAAGGACACCGGTTTCCACGTGCCCGCCCACAAGATCGGCCGGCTGCCGGACCTCTACGCCCCCGACCCTCGGACCGGAGAGTTCGTCGTGTGGGACGAGGCCGCGGGTGGACGATGGAGCCGGCCTCCGGCGTTCCAGGGCGGCGGCGGCGGGCTGGTCTCCACCGCCGACGACTACCACGCCTACTTCCGGATGCTGCTGAACGGCGGGACGCACGAAGGCGAACGGATCCTGTCCCGGTCCGCCGTCGAGCTGATGACCACCAACCGCCTCACGCCCGAGCAGCAGGCCGTCCGGCACGCCATGGCCGTCGACAACGTCCACGTGTCGTTCGGCCAGGGGCAGCACGGCGGCTGGGGCATGGGGATGGCGGTGCGCACCTACCGCGGCGACTACGCGCCCGTCGGCCAGTTCGGCTGGGACGGCGGAAGCGGCACCTCGACCTACGCCGACCCGCACAACCGGCTCACCGGAATCCTGCTCTCCCAGGTCGGGATGTCGGTCCCGGATCCGGCGCGGCTCATCCACGACTTCTGGACCACGCTCTACCAGGCGATCGACGACTGACAGCGAGCCCGCACCCCGTACGCCCGCCCCTCCCGACCGGCGGGAAGGGCGGGCGTACGGAACCTCGTGGCGGCTACGGCTGCTGGGAGATCCGGAACGACTGGGCGGCACCGCCGTTGCAGGTGCTCTGCACCAGCTGGACGCTGTCGGCCGTCGAGGAGCCTGGCACGCTCAGGCACTTGGCGCTGAGGCGGCTGACGAAGCGGTAGTGGCCGTCGCCCTCCGACACCGCCTGCCACTGCTGGTTGTTGCCCCCGCCGTACGCCCACAGCTGCAGGAGGGCGCCGTCGGCGCTGGAGACGTCCTTCACGTCGACGACCTGGGCGCTGTTGAGGCGGTTGTTGAGCCGCGCGAAGCCGCCGCTGGTCGGCTGGACCTGGAACTGCTGGGCGAGGGTTCCGTTGCAGGTGTACTGCTGGATCACGGTGCCGTTCGCCGAGGCGGCCGCGCGCGCGTCCACGCACTTGCCGCTGGCGCGGTTGGCGAGGCTGTACCACGCGGTCGGCGAGATGGTGTCCGTCGGGGGCGGGGTGCTCCCGCCGCCCAGCCACAGCAGGCCGTCGATGACGAACCGGTTCTGCACCTCGCTGGCGAACGTGGACGACAGCGGGGTGTTGTTGCTGTAGTTCATCGCGTTGTGGCCGAAGTTCGCGTACAGCATCTTGTAGTTCTTGTTGGTCCACATGAGCGGGTAGTAGCCGCTGTACCAGGTCTGGCTGGGGTCCGTGCCGACCGGGAAGCTCGACTGGTCGATGGACCCGAGGATCCTGATGTTCGGGTTGTTCCTCAGGTCGTTGGTCCAGCTGTACCACTCGCTGACCGACGAGGTGAAGGTGGCGGGCAGCCGCGCCGTGGAGGGGTGCGCCCCGCCCTCCGTGCGCATGGTCACCGAGGTGGGTCCCCAGGTGTTGGACCTGAACGCGCCGGTGCCGAGGAGCTCGTTGTGGTACCACGCCCAGCTCTGGGCGTCGGTGTTGAACGCGCTCACGTGGAAGCCCATCCACGCCCCGCCGTTACGCATGTACTGCTCGAACGCCGACCGCTGGGCGGCGTTCTGCGGCAGGTCGTCCAGGAAGAGCACCACCTGGTACTGCTGGAGGTTGCTCGCGTTCAGCTGGCTCCAGTTGTTGGTCGCCGTGTAGGAGAAGTTGTGCTGCGCGGCCAGCTGTGGGAACCAGCGGTTGGCCTCCTGGACGAAGTTGATGTGGGCCGCGTCCCACGTCCCGTTGTAGAAGGCGATCACTTTGAAACTCGGGGCGATCGACGCCCGCGCGTTTCCGCCGGCCGGAAGGGTGGTGAGGCCGAGCGCGAGAGCGAGCACGGCGAGTAACCGCACCCACGTCCGCGTCGAGTTGACCATGCTTTCCCTGGTCATGTGTGTTTCCTCTGTCTCGCGACGAACGACAAAGGCGAAGCCCGCCCCGCCCACGGGCATAACGGAGACCGGCGTTACCAACAACTTCGGCAAGCCGAGGACGGTTCTTGTCTGACTTAATTCAAGTTATGTGAAGAAAAAATGTCAAGAAGATCGCGGAGTCGGGAAACGCCCGTACGGGCGGCGTCCGCGTCAGCCGATGTCAGATGCGTCTCGCCGGTGTCCGCTCGACCGGCGCTCGCCATCGGTGTTCGATCGGCCGGTGTTCAGTCGGCCGGTGTTCAGTCGGCCGGTGTTCGATCGGCCGGTGTTCAGTCGGCCGGTGTTCGATCGGCCGGTGTTCAGTCGGCCGGTGTTCGATCGGCCGGTGTTCAGTCGGCGGCGGGGGCGGCCTCGTAGTGGAGGTCCGCGCCGAGGCTCAGCGCGAGCCTGCGGGCGAGCCCGGTGTTGCGGCGGTGGTCCAGCCTGCTGACGGCCATCTCCAGCGCCTTGCGCTCGCCGACGACGACCACCCACGACCGGGCCCGGGTGAGCAGGGTGTAGAGCAGCTTGCGGCGCAACATGACGCCCCCGGACTCGGTGACGAGCGGCGCGACCACGAAGGGATACTCGCTGCCCTGGGAGCGGTGGACGCTGATGGCGTACGTGTGGGTCAGCTCGTCGAGCTCGCCGAAGCCGTACTTCACGGTCTGCCCGTCGTCGGTGCGGATCTCGACGACCCGCTCCTCCGGGGTGATGGCGGTGACCGTACCGGTGTCGCCGTTGAAGACGCCCTTGTCGTAGTTGTTGCGGATCGGCATGACACGGTCGCCGACCCGGAACGCGGAGGCCCCCGACCAGTGCTCGGCGACCCCCTCGCGCGCCGGGTTGAGCCGCTCCTGGATCATGCGGCCGAGTTCGGCGGTTCCCGTCAGGCCCCTGCGCATCGGGCACAGGACCTGGACCTGGTCCGGGCTCACCCCCTGCTTGCGCGGGATCGCCACCGTCGCCAGGTGCATCACCCGCTCGGCGACCCGCTCGGGATCGTCGACCTCCTCGAACCAGAACCCTCCCCCGCCGGGGATCGCGGGCACCTCGCCCGCCCTGACCCGGCGGGCGGCCTGGATGATGCCGCTGCCCTCCGCCTGGCGGAAGACCTTGGTCAGGCGCATCCGCGCGATCGCCTCGACCCGCAGCAGGTCGGCCAGCACGCTGCCGGGGGCGATGCTGGGAAGCTGGTCGCTGTCGCCCACGATCAGCAGGTGGCTGCCGGGCGGGACGGCCGCGGTGAGCCGGGTGGCCAGGCTCAGGTCCAGCATGGACGCCTCGTCGACCACGATCAGGTCGGCCTGCGCGGGCGTCTGCTCGAACAGCGTGCCGCTGTCGGGATCAGGCTGGTGGGCCAGCATCCGGTGCACGGTCATCGCGGGCAGGCCGGTGAGCTCCGACAGGCGCTTGGCCGCCTTGCCGGTCGGCGCCGTGAGGGTCACCGTGCCGCCCATCGCCCGTACGGTCGCCGCGACGGTCTTGACGGTGTGGCTCTTCCCGCAGCCGGGACCGCCGGTGAGGATGGACACGGTGCTGGTCAGCGCCATGTTCACCGCCGCCCGCTGGTCCTCGTCCAGCCCGGGGTCCTCCTGGAACGGGCGCATGGGCAGCGTCGAGGCGGCCTCCCAGAGCCTGGTCAGCTGGGCGGTCAGCGTGAGCTCCCGGCTGTGCGTCTCCTTGAGATAGACCACGGCCGTTCCCCGGCCGTCCGGCGACGCCTCGACGACCACGCGGCGGTCGGCGACGAGCGCGTCGACCATCTGGCCGACGAGTTCGTGGTCCTGCTCGACGAGTTCCGCGGACTGGGCGATCAGCGCGACCAGCCGCACGTAGCAGTGCCCGTCGCGGCTCGCCGCCGTCTCCAGCCTGTCCAGGATCGCCGCCTTGACCCGCTGCGGGCTGTCCTCGGAGACCCCCGACCGCAGGGCGATCCTGTCGGCCGTGGCGAACGCGATGCCCCTGACCTTGCCGATGAGCCGGTACGGGTCGGAGGTGAGCACCTCTCCCGAGTCGGCACCGAAGACCTGGTAGATCTTCGCCGCGAGCAGCGGGCTGATCCCGAAGCCCTGCAGGACCACCATGAGCTCGGCGATCGCCTTCTGCTCCTCCCACGCGTCGGCGATCTGGGCCTGCCGCGCGGGGCCGATGTTGACGACCTCGGTGAGCCGTCGCGGCTCGGTGTCGATGACCGTCAGCGTCGCCTCGCCGAAGTGGCTCACGATGGCGTGGGCGAGCCTCGGCCCGATGCCGCGGATCAGGCCGGAGCCCAGATAGATGCGGATGGCCCGGACCGTGGCCGGCACCAGTCGCTCGCACGCGACGACCTCGAAGCGCCTGCCGTGACGCGGATGCTCGCCCCAGTCGCCGACGAGCCTGAGCGTCTCCCCCGGCTGGACCCCGCCCAGGGCCCGGCCGGAGGCGACGAAGCCGGGCATGCCCTCGGCGCTCATCCGCGCGATCGTGTACTCGTCCTCGCGGACGTACACCAGCTGCTCGACAGATGCCTCCACGGCAGAAAGCAACCCCTCCGTACTGGCCTCACCTCATCCTTCGCACATCAGACCAGCTCACCCGGTGTCCCCACAAGCCGTCGCGGCTCGCCCCCGGGCCGCCGTCGTGGCGTCCCGGGGGCGATGGGCGGTGCGGGCACACCGGGGTCGACGGATGTGACGTGCGGTCGGCGGCGCGGGCGAACCGCCGCCCGAGGTGCCGGCCGGGTCGCTACGCGCCCGGCCCGAGGTGCCTGCCGCCGTCGAGGCTCAGATCCCGCCGGCCGAGATACTCCCCATCTGGCCCGCCGGCCGCCAGGGCGGCCTGGGTCCCGGGCCGGGAGGCCGCGGACCCGGGTACGGAGGACGCACGCCCGGATACGGAGGACGCACGCCCGGATACGGGGGCCGCCAGCCCGGATACGGAGGACGCCAGCCCGGGTAACCACCTGGGTAGCCGCCCGGGTACGGAGGACGCCAGCCCGGGTACGGGGGCCGCCAGCCCGGATACGGGGGCCGCCAGCCCGGATACGGAGGATGCCACTGACCCGGGGGGTACGTGCCCGGGTAACCGCCGGGGTATCCGCCCGGATAGCCACCGGGGTAACCGCCCGGGTACCCCGACGCGGGCACGCAGTCGTACTGCGGGCACGGCGTGGTGAAGCACTGCTTGGGCGAGGGGACGCAGATGCGGCCCGGACCGCAGTTGACCGCCGCGCACGGCGATCCCGGGCTGCACGTACCGGCCGTCTGCGCGGCGGTGGCCGGCTGGGCCGCCGAAGCGGCCGGCGCCCTGTCCGCCCAGGCCGTGTTCGCGATGGCAGGCGACCCCGCCACCACGACCGCGGCCAGGACCGGGGCCAGTTTTCGAAGCATTTTTCCCCCAGATGTCATGATCGGTTCTGACTCTTCGACGATGCTTGCACCGGCCTTACCTGCTAACGGCAAACTGGATCCCAGCAAGTCGGATGGCTTGTCGAGAGTCGGTTGGCGACGCTGCCGCATCGATGGAATCGACAGTTTTCGCCCCTTTATGCGGCCCCCGATCCGGGGAGGACTCCTCGCCGCCGCCTCCTGCCGGCGCTGGTTATGCTGACGGCAGGGACACGGCTACCAGGGGGCGCACATGGCTCGGCCCGGGACGCGCGCGACCGTGCGCGACGTCGCGGCGGAGACGGGCCTGTCCATCGCCACCGTCTCGCGGGTCCTGAACGGGCAGGCCAATGTCGCCCCGCGCACCCGGGAGCTGGTGTTGCGGGCCATCGGCCGCCTCGGGGACCAGGCGCCCCGGCCGCGCGCCGGGCAGGAGGCGACGGCCGGCGGCACGATCTACGTGCGCTGCCCCTACCTGCTGACCGACTACTTCGGGCTCATCGTCTCCTCGGTCGGCGAGACCATCGAGCTGCACGGCGGCCAGATGATCCTGAGCACCGGGGAGTCCGCCCAGCACACCCCGGCGCTTTCCGGCCTGCCCGACCGCCCCGGCATCGCGGGCGCGATCCTGATCCTTCCCCCGGAGCCGGGCGAGGAGCTCGTACGGCTTCGCGACCGACGGTTCCCCTTCGTGGTGATCGACCCCAGGACACCGCCTCCCAAGGACATCGTGGCGGTGTCGGCCGCGCACTTCGCGGGCGCGCGCAGGCTGATGGCGCACGTGGTCGAGCTCGGTCACCGCCGGGTCGGCATCGTCGGCGGTCCGGTGAAGTGGCTGCCCAGCGAGGCCAGGCTGGCGGGATACACCGCGTCGCTGGCCGACGTCGGCGTCCTGCCGTCGGCCGAGCTGCTGCGCAGCGTGCGGGAACCCAACGCGGAGAACGGCTACCGCGCGGCCTGCGAGCTGCTGGACCTGCCCAAGCGGCCGACGGCGCTGGTCGCGTTCAACGACAAGATGGCGGTCGGCGCGCTGTGGGCGGCGGCCGAGCGCGGCCTGAACGTCCCCGGCGACCTGTCGGTCGCGGGGTTCGACGACCTCGACCTCGGCCGGGCGACCCTGCCGACGCTGACCACGGTGCGCCAGCCCCTGCAGGAGATGGGCCGGATGGCGGTCACGCTGCTGATGCGGCTGCTCAGCCGGCACACGCTGGAGGCCCTGCACGTCTCTCTGGGGACCGATGTGGTCGTCCGCGGCTCCACCGGTCCCGTCCCCCGTTGACGGCATTTGTTTCATTTGTTTCATAAATGGTGAGCCACCTGGATGCCGCACTAATCCCGGTATTCACAGACCTTGACAACCGATTTCCACGTGTGTTGTCCTGTCCTGCAACAGAAAAGTTTCTTATCTGTTACATCGGTTACAGCGACGGTTCCCGGGGCGACGCGTGTGCTCCGATGCGGACGTCCCGGTGCGTCGCGGGCCCAATCGCACCCCCCGAAAGGACCCCCTGCCGTGTTCCGACCACCTCGCCGGGCCCTCACCCTCGCCCTGGCCTGCGCCGCCGCCCTGTGGGCGACGGGACCCGTCGCCGCCACGCCCGCCCTGGCCGCCAACGAGCCCGTGAACATCTGGCTCACCACCACGTCCGACGCGGGCGGCCGGACCGTCACGCGGGGTCTTCAGCAGCAGTCCCCCATCGCCTTCGGCCCCGCAGGGGGCAGCGCCAACCACACCATCACCGTGAACGAGGGCACCACCTACCAGCAGTTCGAGGGCGGCGGAGCCTCGATCACCGACACCACCGCCTACCTGCTGCGCGGCGGCCCGATCAGCGCGGCCACCCGCGACGCCGTGATGCGCAGGCTCTTCCACCCCACCGACGGCATCGGCCTGTCGTTCGTACGCAACCCGATCGGCGCCTCCGACCTCTCGCGGCCCGGCAACGTCTCGCTCGACGACACCTGCTGCGACCTCAACGACTTCGGCGCAGGAGGGTACGACACCAACGTGCGCCTGCTCACCCAGCAGGCCAAGTCGCTCAACCCGGCCCTGCGCGTCAAGGGCGTGCCGTGGAGCGCCCCCGGCTGGATGAAGGACAACGGCCGGATGGACCAGATGGGCTGGCTCAAGTTCGAGCACTACCCCACGTACGCCCAGTACCTGGTGAAGTACGTCCAGAGCTACCAGAACGCCGGCGTCCCGGTCGACTACATCTCGGTGCAGAACGAGCCCAACTGCTGCCAGGCGGGCAACCCGACCGCGATGAACTATCCCGGCATGAGCTGGAACTCCTCCGGACTGGCCGAGTTCACCAAGAACCACGTCTACCCGGCCTTCCGCGCCGCCGGCATCACGACCAAGGTCCTCGTCCACGACTGGAACTACGGCGACTACGCCACCATGGGCGCCGGCGTGCTGAACGACGCGGCCGTGCGCAACGACCCCCTGTTCGGCGGCATCGCCTGGCACGGCTACTTCGGCGACCCTGCGGTCGGCACCCAGGTGCACAACCAGTATCCGGCCGTACGCCAGTTCAGCACCGAGCACTCGGGCGGCACCTGGATCGGCAACCAGCACAACGAGGACCTCGCCGACATCGTCAACTACGCCCGCAACTGGAGCGGCAGCCTCGTCAAGTGGAGCCTCGCCCTCAACCAGAACATGGGCCCGCACAACGGCGGCTGTGACGTCTGCACCGGCCTGGTCACCGTCCAGGAGGGCGGCCCCCGCGCCGGACAGGTCGACAACACCATCGAGTACTACACGACCGGCCACCTCACGAAGTTCGTCAGGCCCGGGGCGTTCCGGATCGACTCCACCGCCAACGCCACGATCCAGAACGTCGCCTGGCGCAACTCCGACGGCTCCAAGGCCCTGATCGCGCACAACCGCGGCACCTCGGCCCAGTCCGTCCGGGTCAACTGGGGCGGCCAGTCGTTCGTCTACTCGCTTCCGGCCCGCACCACCGCCACCTTCACCTGGTCCGGCACGCCGAGCGGCGACCCCGGCAACCCCGGTGGCGGCGCCATCACCGGCCTGGCCGGCAAGTGCATGGACGTCGCGGGCGCGAGCAGCGCCGACGGCACCGCCGTGCAGCTCTACTCCTGCAACGGCACCGCCGCCCAGCAGTGGACCCGCCCCGGCGACGGCACGCTCCGCGTGCTCGGCAAGTGCCTGGACGTCGTCGACAACGGCACGGCGAACGGCAGCCGGCTCCAGCTGTGGTCGTGCTTCGGCGGCCCCAACCAGCAGTGGACCTACAACCCCACCACCAGGGACCTGGTGAACCCCGCCGCGAACAAGTGCGTGGACGTCACGGGTAACACCAGCGCCGACGGCACCCGCCTCCAGCTGTGGGAATGCACCGGTGGCGCGAACCAGAAGTGGACGGTGTCCTGACCTGAGCGGAACACGGGCGCGAACCCTCCGGGCGGGGGTTCGCGCCCGTGGCCTTCCGGGGGCCTGCGAGCTCCGGACGCCCCCGGTTGCGGCGTTCTCGCCGCGGTGCGCCGACGCCGCCCCCTCGGCCTCCGCCGGCGGCCCACGACCCTTGACGTCAACTTTAAGCATCGCGGTGATTACCCACAGTGATTACGGTGCATGAGGTCACATGCCAATCAACCCTCAGCACCAACGGGAGCACCCCATGCACACCCGCACCACCGCAACGGCGCTGGCCGCCCTCGGCCTTCTCGCCGCCCTCACCACCGTCGGCGCGAGCACCGCCTCCGCCTCCACCTCCGCCCCGGCCCCCTGCGCGCGGGAGTATCTCGCGCTGATGAACGCCGAGGACGCCCTCACCAACGTCGAAGCCCTCCCCGAGGTCAAGGCCGCCCACGCGGCCCTGATGAAGGCCGGCGCCGCCGCCAACGTCGACCAGCTCTCCCAGAAGGCGGCTCTGCAGCAGCTCGGTGTCAAGGCACCGGGGCTGGACCCCGCCGCGAAGAAGATGGTGGAGGCCTACAACGCCGCCGGAGCCAAGTACGTGCAGGTGCGTGACGCGGCTCTCCTGAAGATCGCACCGCAGCGGCAGAACTCCAGGAACACGCTCAAGAAGTGCCTGAGCGCCCACTCCTGACCCTGGAGACGTGACGCGGCCGGAGTCCCCGATGCCACCGCCAGGACGGCACGCCTCCTGGTGATCGGGGACCCCGGCCGCGTCCGGCGCGGAGGACATCGCCGGCGCCTTCTCGGATTCACCTGTCGAACGCGGTGCGCGTCACGACGTCAGCGGGTGGTTCAGAAGGAGTCGTGGTGGTAGTTGCCCCAGTCGAAGGCGCCGGAGCGGCCTTCGCCGACGCGGACGCGGAAGCCGTCGAAGCCGCCCTTGGCGCTGTAGCTGAACTTCCACTCGTGGTGGCCGCCGGTGTTGAAGCGGCGATTGTGCCAGCCGCGGTCGTCGTGGTAGTAGAAATCGATGAAGGTGTTCTCCCGGTCGCGGTCGCGGTCCCAGGTCTTGATGTCGAAGTGGTAGCGGCCGTTGGAGTAGTACCAGTAGCCCTTGTAGTACGAGCGCTCGCCGCGCGACTCGCCACGGCCGAAGCTGGAGTAACCGGAGAACCAGTGCTTGGTGTACTGCGCCTGGGCGACCGAGGCCGCACCCGCCGTGCTCGCCGTGCTCGCGGTGGCGGCCTGGGCGGGGGCGGCGACGATACCGGCCGCCAGGGCGCCCGCCAGGGCCGTGCCGACAAGGATGCTGCGAAGCTTACGCATGAGGGATTTCCTTTGATCGAGGGTGTTCGGGAACAACCCGTGTGACCTGCGCCCGGTGCGCCTTTTCGGTGCCGCGCTCCGGACAGCACTGACATTAGGCAGAAGGAAAGTCCTGTTCTGCGTACAAACGCACACATAGCGCCGAGCGTGCACTACGACACACAAAAGCCCGGCTTCCCGCTGGATCGGGCACCTCGCCACAACCGGGCACCCTCCGGCGCACCGCCGCTCAGAGCCGCCGTTCAGAACCGGTGATCAGAGCCGCCGTTCAGAGCCGATGGTCAGAGCCGGTGGTCAGAGCCGGTGGTCGGGTGCGGTGAAGGTCAGGTGGGCGAGGTCAAGCGCCGCCGGGGTGGCCGTCACCGGAGAACTCTCCGGTGACGGCCACCCCGGCGAGGGAGGTCGCGGCGTCCCGTCCCACCGTCGTCAGACCGGCTGCTCCACCGGCCGGGTCTCCTCGGTCTGGTCGGTCTCGCCAGGCTTTCCGGCCTCGTCGGTCTCGTCGGTCTTGCCGGCGTTGTCCGCCCGGGCGGGCAGGAGCAGGGCGGCGACGACCACGGCCACGGACAGCGCCGCGCCGATGATGAAGGCCAGCCGCATGCCGTCGAGGTTGGCGAGCGTCTCCGTGACCCCCGCGGCTCTCAGGTTGTCGGTTCGCGCGCTCATCACGGTGATCACGAGAGCGATACCGACGGCCCCGGCGACCTGTTGCAGCGTGCTCAGGATCGAGCTGGCGTGGGAGTAGAGCGGCGGCGGGACCGCTCCGAGCCCGAGGGTGAACACCGGGGTGAAGACCGCGGCCAGCCCCACCATCAGCAACGCGTGCAGACCGAGAAGCTGCCAGAACGGCATGGTCATCGTGACCTGGGTGAAGCCGACGAGCGCGAGCGTGATCCCGATCGAGCCGGGGATGACCAGAACCCGGCCACCGAACCGGTCGAACAGGCGGCCGACGGTCGGACTGAGCAGCCCCATCGCGAGGCCGCCCGGCATCACGAGGAGCCCGGTCTGCAGGGCGCTGAGCCCGCGGACGTTCTGCAGATACAGCGGCAGCAGGATCATCGAGCCGAACATCGACATGAAGGCCACCGCCATCAGGATCAGCGCGACCGTGTAGGTGCGGTAGCGCAGGGTGCGCAGATCCAGCAGCGGCACGCCGCGCTTCTGCAGCGACAGCTGGCGGAAGACGAAGACGGCGATGGCGACCAGCCCGGCCACCACGATCGCGACGGCGACGCGGGCGTCACCGCTCTCGAACCGGCTCAGCCCGTAGACCAGGCCGCCGAAGCCGCCGCCCGCGGTCACCACGCTCAGCCAGTCGACGGTGCTGAACCGCGGCTCTCCGACGTTCTTGAGCTGCTTCAGGCCGCCCCAGGTGATCAGGGCGGCGATGGGGAGCACCACGGCGAACAGCATTCGCCAGGACCCGAACTGGAGGATCACCCCCGAGACCGCCGGGCCCATGGCGGGCGCGACCGAGATGGCCAGGGAGACGCTGCCCATCACCCGCCCTCGGTCGCCCTCGGGCACCACCTGCATCAGCGTGGTCATCAGCAGCGGCATCATCACGGCCGTCCCGGCCGCCTGGATGATGCGAGCGCCCAGCAGCACCCCGAACGACGGCGCGACGGCGGCCAGCAACGTACCGAGCAGGAACAGGCCCATCGCGGTGGTGTAAGCGCCGCGGGTGGAGACCCGCTGCAGGAACCACCCGGTGATCGGGATGACAACGGCCATGGTCAGCAGGAAGGCGGTCGAGAGCCACTGCGCGGTCTGCTCGGTGATGTGCAGCGCGCTCATCACCTGCGGGATCCCGTTGATCAGGATCGTCTCGTTGAGGATGACCACGAATGTGGCGAGCACCAGCAGCCGGATCACAGCCGGGGTGCGACCTGGGGCGGCTGTCGCGGGCTTGGCGGGTGAGTCGAGCTGTGGGCTGTGCACGGAACCTCGATCGGGTTGTCGGACGTGGTGCATGGTCATCGCCGGCGTTACGGCGTCGGGTCTCACGAGAAGTCGTGGTCTGCAAAGAATGACCGACACCACCGACAAAACTCATCGCCCGCCCTCAGCATTCCGGCGGGAGAAGTGAAATGTCACCCGGTTTTCACCGGGGACGACATCTCCAGATCACGCCCAGGAACACCCGAATTGCCCTGTGACCTGCGCGGACGCCTCGCGCACCGGCCGTCCCGAGGACCGGGCCATGGTGACGAACACCACGAACCGGAAAGGTCGTCGATCCCTGGTTCGTACGTCTCGGCGGAGCGCCGGCAGGGCTCGGCACGCCGCCCACATGATCGCCGAGACTCCGCGTCGCTGTCCGAACCTCCATGGTCCTCCGGCACGCCGGCCCGGTGTTTCGGCACGTCACGGAGTTCGGTGCCACTTGTCCGCCGCGGAATCAGGCGTGTTGTAGCCTCCCCGGCAGGGGGGTTACGTGCCGATCAACACCAGGACTTCCGCGCTGCGGGGGCGGCGACGCGAGCAGGAGGCGCTCGACCGGCTGCTGCGTGACGTCCGCGCCGGGCGGAGCCGGGTGCTGGTGCTGCGCGGCGAGGCCGGAGTGGGCAAGACCGCCCTGCTGGACTACCTCGCCGAGGCCGCGTCGGCCGGCCAGGTGGCCCGCGCGGCAGGGGTGGAGCAGGAGACCGAGATCGCCTACTCCGCGCTCCAGCAACTCTGCGCGCCGCTGCTGGGCCATCTCGACCGGCTGCCCGGGCCGCAGCGGGACGCGCTCGCCACCGGATTCGGCCTCAGCGCCGGTGATCCGCCGGACACGTTGCTCGTCGGGCTCGCCGTGCTCGGGCTGTTCGCCGAGGCCGCGTCGGAGCGGCCGCTGGTCTGCGCGGTGGACGACGTGCAGTGGATGGACCGGATGTCGGAGGTGATCCTCACCTTCGTCGCCCGCCGGCTGGACTCCGAGTCGGTCGCCCTGGTCTTCGCGGCGCGCGGCCCGGGCGACGAGCGGATCCTCGGAGGGCTGCCGGAACTGCGCGTCGAGGGTCTTCCCGACGCGGACGCGCGGGCGCTGCTGGACTCCGTACTGCCCGGGCCGGTCGACGCCCGCGTACGCGACCGGATCGTCGCCGAGACCCGCGGCAACCCGCTGGCCCTGCTCGAACTGCCGCGCGACCTCACGCCGGCGGAACTGGCGTTCGGGTTCGGCGGGCACAGCACGACGCCACTGGTGAGCCGGGTCGAGGAGGGCTTCCAGCGGCGCATCGCCGCGTTGCCGCCGGACACCCGCACGCTGCTGCTCACCGCCGCCGTCGAACCGGTCGGCGACGTGCCGCTGCTGTGGCGCGCGCTCGAACGGCTGGACGTCGGGACGGATGCCGCGGCACCCGCGGCGGCCGCGGGCCTGGTCGAGATCGGGACCCGGGTCCGGTTCCGGCATCCGCTGGTCCGCTCGGCCGGCCGGCGCTCCGCCGAGCCCGCCGAGCTGCGCGCGGTGCACCGGGCGCTCGCCGAGGTGACCGATCCCGAGCAGGAGCCCGACCGCCGTGCCTGGCACCGGGCGCACGCCGCGCTGGGACCGGACGAGGAGGTCGCCGGCGAGCTGGAGCGGTCGGCCGGCCGGGCGATGACCCGTGGCGGCCGGGCGGCGGCCGCGGCCTTCCTGGAGCGCGCGGCGGAGCTCACCCCCGATCCGGCGAGGCGCGCCGGGCGCGTCCTGGCCGCCGCGACGGCCCGGTTCGCCGCCGGAGCCCTCGCCGAGGTGCCGGACCTGCTGGCCGCCGCCGAACTCGGCCCGCTGGATCCGGTGCAGCGGGCCGGAGTGGAACGGCTGCGCGCCAGGGTCGCGTTCGCGCTCAACGCCGGGCGGGCGGCCGTGCCGCCGCTGCTCTCGGCCGCACGCCGCCTGGAGGCGCTGGACCCCGCCGCGGCCCGGGAGACCTACCTGGCGGCGATCGGCGCGGCCGTGAACGCGGGGTCGCTCGGCGGTGGCGACCTGCGCCGGGCGGCAGAGGCCGCCCGCGGCGTTCCCGCGGGCGAGGAGCCGGCCGGGCTGCTCCTCGCGGGGCTGACGGCGTGGATCCTGGAGGGGCACGCGGCGGCGGTGCCGCTGTTCACCCGCGTCCTGGCCGCCGGCATCCCGGCCAACGACCTGGACCTGGTCTGGCTGAACGGGATGGTCATGCACGAGGTGTGGGACGACGTGGCGTTTCTCACCGGGACCGAGCGGGCCGTCGGTCACGCCCGCGAGACCGGCGCGCTGTCCCTCCTGCCGAGCGCGCTGACCTTCCGCGCCACCGCGCTGATCTACGCCGGCCGCTTCACCGACGCGTCGGACCTGATCGACGAGGCCGAGGCCCTCGGGAACGCCACCGGCTCGTCCCCGCATCCGGCCACCGCGGTCATCCTGGCCGCGCACCGCGGACGCGAGGAGCCGGCGCTGGAACTCAACGAGGCGCTGGTCGGGAACGCCGAGGCGGGCGGCCTGGGATGGTTGCTCGCCGTCGCCGGATACAGCAGGGCGGTGCTGTTCAACGGGCTCGGCCAGTACCCGGCGGCGCTGAGGGCGGCCCTCGAGGCGGCTCGGCACGAAGACCCCGCCGTCCTGCAGTGGACGCTCGGCGAGCTGGTCGAGGCCGCCGCCCGCGCCGGGGCGGACGCCGTCGCGGTCGAGGCGCGTGACCGCCTCGCCGCCCGGACGCGTGCCGTCGACACGAACTGGGCACGCGGCGCCCAGGCTCTCGCGGACGCGCTCGCGGTCCCGGCCGGGCCGGTCGAGAAGCACTACCGGGAGGCGATCGAGCGTTTGGCCGCGACGCGGCTCGGCCTGCAGGCCGCCCGGGCCCGGCTGCTCTACGGTGAGTGGCTGCGGCGGGAGAACCGGCGGGCCGACGCCCGGACGCAGCTGCGGCTCGCCCACGAGGCGTTCACCACGATCGGTGCGGACGGTTTCGCCGAGCGGGCCGGCCGGGAACTGGCCGCCACCGGCGAGACGGTGCGCAAGCGGACCCCGGGCGCGCGGGAGGAGCTCACCCCCCAGGAGGCGCAGATCGCGCGTCTGGCCGTGGCGGGGCGCACCAACCCGGAGATCGGCGCCGTGCTGTTCCTCAGTCCGCGCACCGTCGAATGGCACCTGCGCAAAGTCTTCACCAAGCTCGGCATCGGCTCCCGCCGCGAGCTGGCCTCCGCCCTGCGCGACAGGTGATCCCAGGGCCGCCACCAGGGTGTCACCCTGGGGCGAACGCCCTGCTCCGCACATGATTGTGAATGCCGGATGCCGAACGGCACCGCCGTGACCGTGGAGGAGTGGGGACAATGGTGGACTACCAGCTTGAGGTGATCGTGCTGCCGGTGGCCGACGTCGGCCGGGCCAAGGAGTTCTACAGGCGGATCGGTTTCCGCGAGGACATCGACTACGTCGCCGATCAGGACTTCCGGGTCGTGCACTTCACCCCGCCGGGCTCCCACTGCTCGATCATCGTGGGCAAGGGCATCGGTACCGCGGCGCCCGGGTCGGTGGAGAACGTTCACCTGATCGTGCGTGACATCGAGGAGGCCCGGGCCGACCTGGTCGACCGCGGCGTCGAGGTCAGCGAGATCTTCCACGACGAGGGCGGCGTCTTCCACCACGCGGGCACCGAGAAGCGGGTTCCCGGTTTCTACCCCGGCCGCCCCTCGTACGGCTCGTTCGCCTCGTTCAGCGATCCCGACGGCAACGGCTTCCTGCTGCAGGAGGTCACCGAGCGCCTCCCCGGCCGCTGAGGCCGGGCCGTGGACGCGCCGGCCGGGTGACGGCGAGGGCCAGTCGACGCGCCGGGCCCTCCCCCGCCGGGCCGGGCGGCGTCGCCGCGGGCGTGGACGAGTCCGGTGGGCGGGTACAGGGCGGCGGCCCCGGCGGGAGTGCCGGGGCCGCCGCGTCGTTCGGACGAGGTCAGGCGGTGACGCAGCGGTAGTTCGCGGCCGAGGCCGTGTCACCGTGGCCGGTGTAGCGGGCCACCATCGGGTAGCGGCAGACGTCGCGCGTGACGGTCTCGCCGCCGGCGCCGGGGGCCGAGGCGGCGAGGGTGGCCGGAGCCTGACCCTTCTCCACCCAGTTGACCAGCGCGCCCAGGTCGTCGGTCGGGTACGGGCCGGGGCCGCCGAAGCAGTGGTTCACACCGGGCAGCAGGAACAGGCGGTAGAAGTCGTCGACCCGCCTGTCTCCGCCGAGGGCCCGGTTGACTCGCTCGCGGTAGGCGATCGTGCCCTGGGTGGGGACCAGCTCGTCGTTCTGGCCGTGCCAGCTCAGCAGCTTGCCTCCGGCCTTCGCGAACGCCGACAGGTTCGGGTCGTCGGTGCCGATGACGTCGTTGAACCGCAGCTGCGACGCGCGGAAGATCTGCTCGAACGACGCGTAGGTGAGCTTCGTGGTGTCGAACGACGGGTTCCGCTTCACGAAGTACTTGACCCAGCTGTCGGCGACGGTGAACGGCGTGCCGGGAGTGGCCAGGGCGTCGAGGCTCGCGCCCTTGTTCGGCCCGTACCAGAGCCTCCGGCCGGAGGAGGAGACCGGTCCGGCCCAGATCCTGCGCACCGCGTCGGCGGTGGCGCGGGAGATCGTGATCTCCTTCCCGTTACAGTCGATCTTGGTGCCGGCCAGCCGCCGGGCGTCCCAGTCGCATTTCCGCGGGTCGTCGATGATGCCGTCCTTGACCCCGTCGAGGGAGTCGCATGCCTTGACCGCTGCGGTGTTGAACGCCGTCAGTTCACACGGGGTCGGCGCGACCTTCTCCTCGTTGAAGACGGCCTGCGACCAGAGCGTGGCGACCGCGAACCGGTCCCAGCTGAGCGCCGGCGCCTTGGCCAGGATCCCGTCGAAGTCCGTCGGGTGGTCCTGGGCCTCCGCGTACCCCTGGCGGCCGCCGGTCGAGCAGCCGTTCCAGTACGAGTAACTCACGGACCGGTCGTAGAACCTCTTCGCCACGTCCTTGCCGATGACGGCCATGTCGTGCAGCGAGCGGGAGGCGAAGTTCTTCAGCAGCGGGGTGTCGACCTTACCGGCCGGGGTGAGCGCCCAGCCGCTGACGTCGAGCGGGTTCGCGCCGACACCGGCGTCGGTGGCCGCGGCGACGTACCCGGCCTTCACCGCGCCGGCCAGCGAAGAGCCGTTGAAGTCACCGGCGAGGTAGGCGCTGCCGCCGAGCGCCTGGAACCTCCCGGTCCAGTCCTTCCTGTCCTGGGGCAGCAGGATCTTGATGTTGACGTGGTCGTTCGCGCCCGGGTGGCTCACCGTGACGGTGACGTCACACCAGGCCGGCACGTCGGTGAGCGTCTCCTCCTGGGGGTGCAGCGGAGGAGCGGCGGGGAACGTGACGGTTCCGCCGGCGTTGGCGACCGCCTTCACCGACTCCACCTTGGTGCCGGAGGGCGCGGAGACGGGAACGGCGGCACAGGTCGCGGCCACGGGGCCGCTGTCGCGGGAGACGGCGTCGGCGGCCGTCGGCGCCAGCGCCGTCACCGCCGATACCGCCGCCATCAGGACGATCAAGCGTCGTTTCATGCCCGACACCCTCACGTGAGACCCGCGGGCCTCGCCCCAGGGAGACACCCTGGGGCGCCCCCTGGCCGGGACGCGAGGGGGAAACCGGCTATGAGCCTGGTCACATGGATGGGTCAGAGGTCGGCGTCCCTACCGCCGACGGGCTTGACGAAGCGGCTCACTCCTTCACCGTCGTCCTTCGGAGAGGGCTTCCAGCCATCCCTGTCAGAGCGGGTCCCGCGTTTCGGGGGTGAGCAGTCGCCGGTTGAACGCCTCGGTGACGGCGGCGGCGCGGTCCCCCACGCCGAGCTTGGCGTAGATGTTCAGCAGGTGGCTCTTGACCGTGGCCTCGGTGATGAACAGCCGGGCGGCCGCCTCACGGTTGGTGTTCCCGGCCGCCACGAGTTCGAGGACCTCGAGCTCCCGCCGGCTGAGCAGTTGCGGGGCGGGTGTCCTGACCCGGTTCATCAGCCGGGCGGCCACCGAGGGAGACAGGACGCTCTCACCCTTGGCGGCGGCCCGCGCACCGCGCAGCAGGTCCTCCCGGGGAGAGTCCTTGAGCAGGTAGCCGGTCGCGCCCGCCTCGATCGCCGGCAGTACGTGGGTGTCGGTGTCGTAGGTGGTCAGAACCAGCACGCGCGCGGTGACGCCGAGCCTGCTCAGCTCGGTGATCGCGGCCAGCCCGTCCATGCCCGGCATGCGCAGGTCCATCAGGATCACGTCGGGCCGGAGCTCCTTGGCGAGCCGCACGACCGCGGCGCCGTCCCCGGCCTCGCCCAGCACCTCGAATCCGGGCGCGGAGGCGAACATGCTGCTCAGCCCGTCCCTGACGATGGGATGGTCGTCCGCGATCAGCAGCCGGATCGGGGTCTCGGCTGCCGGCTCGGCCGTGCGATCGGTCATGTGTGGCTCCCGGCCGGCAGGATGGGGATGCAGGCCGAGATCCCGGTGCCGGCGCCGGGCTCGGACTCGATCCGCAGGCTCCCGGACAGCCCTTCGACGCGCTGCCGCATGATGGTCAGGCCGAACCCGCCACCGGGGGACGGCGGCCGCGGCGCGCCGTTCCCGACCGTGCCCGCTTCGAGACCCGAGGGTTCGAAGCCCCTGCCGTCGTCGCGCACGTCCAACGCCACCTCGTGTTCCAGGTAGGACAGCGTCACTCCGACCCTGGTCGCGCGCGCGTGCTTGGCCACGTTGGCCAGCGCCTCCTGTGCCGTGCGCAGCAGCGCGAACTCGGCCTCCGGTGTCATCGGCCGCACCGTTCCGGTCGTCGTGACCTGGACGGCGAGCCCGTGCAACCTCGACCACCGGTCGGCGACGTCGGCGAGCGCGTCGCTCAGGCGCGCGGTTTCCAGCGGCTCGGGCCGCAGCGCGTCGACCGAACGCCGGGCCTCGGCCAGGCTCTCCCTCGCCAGCGTCTTGACGGCGGAGAAGGGCCGGCGCCACGGCGCCGGGACCTCGTGCATCTGCTCGGCCGCCTGGAGCTGCGCGATGATGCCGGTGAGCCCCTGCGCCAGGGTGTCGTGGATCTCGCGGGCCATCCGCCGGCGCTCGTCGAGCACGCCCGCCTCCCTGGCCTGAGCGAGCAGCTGGGCGTGCAGGCCGGCGTTCTCGGCGAGCGACGCCTCCAGCAGCCGGTTCGTCCGGCTCAGCTCTTCGAGGGTCTGCTCGCGCCGCTCCTCCTCCTTCTCGGCGAGCCGCAGGACCCAGGCGCAGCCGCACATCATGGCGATGTTGAAGGCGACGATGGTCACGTGCATCGCCAGGCCGAGCGCGTCCGCCTTGGGGACGCCGGACGCCTGCGCCGTACCGGCCAGGACCGCCGTGGCGGCCACGCCCAGCAGCCGCCACGGCCAGCGCAGGACCGTGAAGGAGTAGATGTAGGCGGCAGGGGTGAAGAGCCCGAAAACGGGGTGACGGATCACCAGGACCGCGGTGATCACGAGCAGCCCCGCGATGAACACCCCCATGACCCGTGGCCGGTCCCACCAGCCGGGACGCAGGGTGAACATGCCGAGCATCCACGCGGCCGCCAGCCCGCACAGGCCGAGGTCGATGAGCGGGGAGCCGCCCGCCCAGTCCTCCACGATCATCAGGATCACGACGAGGAGCACCAGCAGCGCGTACGGCACCACGTTGACCAGAAGGAACGGCGGCTGTCGCGAAATCTTCCTGCTCAAGATTCTCTCTCCCCGCGAGATTCTATTCCCGGCGTCCATTGCGGGCATCCACTCCCGGCGTCTACTCCCGGCGTCTACTCCCAGCGGAACCAGCGGACCGCGACGAACGCGCACACCACCGCGTAGGCCGCCAGGGTCAACAGCGGCGCGGCGGACGGAAAGTGACCCAGGTACGCGTCCTGGAACGCCCCCATGCCCGCCCCGAGCGGGGTGTAGGGGGCGATGTCCCGCAGCAGCGGCGGCATCTGCGAGATCGGCACCCAGAGTCCGGCGAAGAACATCAGCGGGAAGAACAGGACCGTGCCGATCGCCGTGGCCGGGCCGCGCCCGGGCGCGAGCGCGGTGATCAGCAGGCCGATCGCGAGCAGCGCGGCCGCCGCGAGCAGCCAGGCGAGGGTGAAACCGGGAAGGTGCTCCGGCAGGCCGACGCCGAAGCCGAATTCGGCGACCGCGAGGAACAGGACCATCGCGACGACCGCGATGGCGAAGTTGGCCACGAGCTGGGCGGCGAGCACGCGGGCCGGGCCGACCGGCGTGGTCCGCATGCGCCGCAGCACGCCGTTCTCCCGGTACCCCGCGAGCGTGGTCGGCAGGGAGGCCGTGGCCAGGATGGCCAGATTGAACAGGATCAGAACAGGGACGTAGAGGTCGAAGTACGTCAGGCCGCCGCCGGCCTCCACGGGCTCCCGCAGATCGGAGACGCTGCCGAGGATGATCAATAGGACCAGCGGGAAGCCGATACCCCAGAGGGGGGCGACCTTGTCACGGACGCACAACGTGCTCTCGGCCTTGATGAGCCGCCACGTCGCGGAACCTCGCTCGGCGGTGACGGGGGATACGGCGGTGCGCGGGGATGGCATGGGTATGAGGTCCTCTCTCTGTGATTCGTTACCGGGGGCCGGGTCTCTCTGTGATCCGTTACCGGGGGCCGGATTCGAGGCGCTTGCCGGTCAGCTGGACGAACGCGTCCTCCAGGCTCGCCTGCTCGACGCGCAGCCGTTCGGCCACGATCTGGTTGCGGGCCAGTACGGCGGTGACGGCGTTGAGCGCGTCGCTGTTGCCGTTGACGATGACCAGCTCGCCCCGGCGGGTGACGCTGGAGACTTCGGGCAGGCTCGTCAGCAGCTCGTCGTCCATCTGCCTGGACGGGCGGAACTGGATCCGCTGCTCGATACGGGCCCGCTCGGCCAGGCCGGCCGGGGTGTCCACCATGACGACGCGGCCCGCGTCGATCAGCGCGAGCCGGTCGCACAGCCGCTCGGCCTCCTCCATGAAGTGGGTGACCAGCACGATCGTCACCCCGCGGGAGCGCACGTCCTCGATCAGATCCCAGGTGTCGCGCCGTGCCTGCGGGTCGAGACCGGTGGTGAGCTCGTCGAGGATCGCCATCTGAGGGCTGCCGACGAGTGCCAGCGCGATGGAAAGCCGCTGCTTCTGGCCGCCGGACAGCTTGGCGTACCTGGTCTTCGCCTTGTCCGCCAGGCCGAGACCGTCCAGCAGCGCGCGCCAGTCGGCGGGCTGGGGGTAGAAGGAGCTGTAGAGCTCCAGGGCCTCGGCGACCTGTAGCCGCTCGGGGAGGTGGCCGGCCTGCAACTGGACGCCGAGCCGCCGGGTCAGCTCGGCGTGGTCCCGGCGGGGATCGAGCCCGAGTACCTCGATCTCGCCCCGGTCCGGCACGCGGAGTCCCTCGATGCACTCCACGGTCGTCGTCTTGCCGGCACCGTTCGGGCCGAGGATTCCGAAGATCTCACCCTCCTGGACGGTGAGCGAGACGTCCTCGACGGCGACCTTGTCCTCATAGCGCTTGTGGAGGTTGCGTACCTCTATGACTGGCGGCATGTGCGTGTCCTCTCGGCCTCAGGTCCGTCAGCGGCTGGCTATGTCCACCCTTCTACGGCGGCACTCGTTCGAACATTGACCGGTGGACGGGACCTGGCCGCCGTTCGGCGGGGAGATCGGACCCACCGGGTGGTGGTCGCCATCCACCGATCGGCTGATCGCGACCCGGACGAGCGGAACGGGGACACCGGCGGGACCTGCCTCCCCGAAGGTGACGAAGGACCGGGATTCCTCATGCCGGCGGCGTCGGAGGACGGTCTTCTCCGGTCCACGGCGACGCGAATACGCTGGGTTCGTGCCGCCGTGTCTCGGCCTCAGCGTCGAGGCTCCGGACGACCTGTCGGAGACGCTCAGGCAGGCCGAACAGCTCGTGGAACGGCTACGGCAACAGTTCTCCGCCCCGGCCGGACTCGCGGGAGTAGAACTGCCTCCGGCCACAGACCGCTCCGAATGGCACGAAGAAGGCCTCGTGCTGCTTCGCACGGGTGAACTCCCCGCACCTTGATCCGGGCGACACCCACCATCCGATCGGCGGGGAGGGGCGGCTCCAGGATGCCCGCCCCGATCACTCCTGCGCCGGACGCGAATATCGCCGGCGGACGAGACCCAGGAGGGCGACACCGCCGAAGTAGGCGACCAGCACCCTCACGGGCAGGCCCACCGGCCCGTGGTAGCCCAGGCCGGCCAGAGCGAGGGCCAGAAGCCCGGCGAGCACGGCCCCGACCCCGGCGATCGTCAGTGCGGTGGGCCACACGCCTTTCACCGTACCCACGGGATCGGCCCGCGGCCCCGTACGATGCTCGAAACGCCCGAACACCGCGACGAGAAGGGCGAGAACCAGCGCCAGGCAGGCGAGCCATGGAACGCGCAGGAGCAACCAGAGCGCCGACCCGGGCGTGGCGTCGGGCATCACCGCCGTTCCGTGGAGCACCAGGACGCCGATCACGACGGCGGTCATGTGCCAGAGGAAAAGCGTCATGATCACCAGGTTGACCGCCACGACGACGGTCCACGGGCCCGGCCGTCGCAGCCACCGGTTCCCCCGGTCACGCGTCCACAGGGCGATTCCCGTCTGCGTGACGGCCAGAGCCAGAAGGGCCAGCGTAGGCGGGGAGGTGTTCCGTATCTCCTCCCCGCCGAACCCCACCATGCTGACCGGATAGGGGCCGACCACCGTGAGCAGCACGAGGGCGACGAACCCGGCCGCCGCCATCGGTAGAGCCACGCTCCGCCGGGACGGCAGGTGCCCGTCCTGCCAGGCGAAACCGAGTTGATGCACGGCCAGCCAGGCGAGCAGGAAATTCGCCTGGCCCACGTAGGGAACGGTCAGTACCAGACGGGCCAGGTCGCCCCCGCCGACCAGGACCGCCAGGATGATCGGCACGGCCAGGCCCGCACGCCGGTGCAAGGCGTACATCGGCGGGGTGAGGACCGTCACGGCGATGTAGGCGACCAGGAACCACAACGGGATCGAGGCCAGCCAGACCGCCACGCCGATCAGGTCGGGCTCGGCACCCAGAACCCCGGCCGTCAGAGCCGCCACCGCCAGCCCGCCCAGCAGCATCGTCGTCGGGCGCAGAAGCCGAGCGGTCCGGCCCAGCACCCAGCCCGTGGCATTGCCGCCTCGCCTGAGATGGGAGGTGAAGGACGTGGCGTTCGCGAAGCCGCCCACCAGGAAGAACAGCGGCATCACCTGGAACAGCCACGTCAGCGGATGGGTCCACGAGGCGAGCTGGAGGATGCTCGCGCCCTGGAAGCCCCTGCCGTCGCGGGTCACATAGATCGCCAGCCAGTGCCCGACGACGACCGCCGTGATCGCGACGGCGCGCAGCAGGTCGACATGGCGCTCCCGCTGCGGCGGTGTTCGCTCGGCCAGTTGCCGCACCTGCCGCGTCATCCGATGAACGACCCGGACAAGGTGCGCTGCCATGTCACCGACGCTCGACATGATGAGAACGTTCCTCCATCCACGTCATATCAAGCGGCTTCTCGTCCATGAGGATCGATGCGATCCACCGGCACACGCCAGTCCGCGGGCAACGGCCCTACAGCGGTCCCACGGAAGGGATGTACGGCGAGGGGGTGGAGCGGGCGTCGGCGCCGGCCGGTGACGGAGCCGGGCAGAGGCGGTCCCGCCCGGGCAGTGCCCCGGTGGCCAGGAAGACGACCATCGCCTCGTCGGCGCAGCTGCCCAGCCCGACGACGCCGTGGCCGCCCTGGTCGACCGTGATCATGACGGCTCGCCGTCCGAGCGCGGCGCGCAGGCCGCGGGCGCTCACCAGGGACGTGGAGGGATCACGGGTGTTCTGCAGGATCAGCACGTTGCGCGGCCCGTGACCGGTCACCGTCACCGGCGGCTCCACCGGCCGGCTGTGCCACGCCGCGCACGGCCAGAGGTTCGAGGGCATGCCCGCCGTCACCGGCCACGCCCGCCGGTCGGCCGTGACCTGCCGGGCGTGCAGCGCCACGCTGCGCGGCCAGGCCGCGTCATCGCAGACCACCGCGTAGAGCGCGGCGACGTGGTTGTCCGCCGGTACCTCCGCCGTCCCGGTGCCACCGCCGCCGGCCCTGCCGAAAGAGCCCGGCCGGTCCGGTCGCGCCAGGACGGCGGGGTCCAAAGGGGATCCCGAGGTGGCGGCCGCGATCTCCCGCCAGAATTCGGCGATGGAGGGGAAGAAGCCGTCGAAGTAGAGTCCCGATCGAGTGATCTCGCGCAGGGCGTTGCCGTCGAGCACGGGGTTGTCCGGGTATACCAGGGGCTTTCGGTCCAGGGCCACGATCAGCCGGTCGTAGGTGCGCCGCACCTCGTCCGGCGTCGCGCCGAGGTGGTAGACGGCGTCCCGCTCGGCCGCGAAGGCGAGAAGGTCGGGCAGACGCACCGCGACCGCCTCGTTCCAGGTCCGCCACATGTCCCGCCATGCCAGGCCCGGATCGACGGCGCTGTCCATCACGATCCGATCGCCCCGTCCGGGGAACAACGAGAGGTAGACGGCTCCCAGGTAGGTGCCGTAGGAGAGGCCGAAGTAGGACAGTTTCGGCTCACCGAGCGCGGCTCGGATGCGGTCCATGTCCCGGGCCGTGTTGGCCGTGGTGATGAACGGAAGCAGGTCGCCGGAATGCTCGGCGCACGCGGCCGCGGTGTCTCGCGCGAAGGCGACGTTGCGCTCGATGCCGCCGTCCGGCGCGGGGTAGGGCAGCAGCAGCGTGAACTGCTCCATGAGATCGAGGCCACAGGTGACCGGGGCGCTGTGGCCGATCCCCCGCGGATCGAAGCCGATCAGGTCGTACTGGTTCAGGACCTCGGGCGGCAGTACGACCGCCAGCCTGCTGGGCAGGTCCAGGCCGCTCCCGCCCGGGCCGCCCGGGTTGGACAGCAGGATCCCGCGACGCGACCCCGGTTGCGCCGTGCCGATCCGGGAGATCGCGATCTCGATGCTCCGCCCGCGCGGGGCGCGGTAGTCCAGCGGCACCCGCACGGTCGCGCACCGCTGGCGTGGGTCGCGCGTTATGCCGCCGGGCGCCGTCGGCGGGCACTCGCCCCAGGCCGGAGCCGCTGCCCCGGCTTCGGCCACCGCCGGCTCCGGCGTGCCGATCCGGGCCTCGGCCGACATGGGCGCGACTGCCGCCACGGTGGCCACCATCGCCGCGGCGATGAACACGGTCAGATGTGATCGCAGACTTAATCGCACTGGTACCCCTTTTTTCGATAGGAACAGACGCTTTCTCGATGACTGTGAAATCGGCACCGCCGGGTCCGCGGTCACGACGAGGCCGGTGCCGTTGCGCCGTATGTCAGAGCCGCCTGCACGATGCGGATCGCCTCGCCCGTGTCGATGCCGACGCTGGCGATCACGGCCGCGTAGTCGGCGGCGGCCCGGAGGGCCCGCTCCCGGCCCTCCTCGCCGGCGGCCGACACGAACGAGCCCGCCCGCCCGCGCGTCTCGATCAGCCCTGCCTCCTCCAGCTCCCGGTAGGCCCGGCCGACCGTGTTGACGGCCAGGCCGAGGTCGGCCGCGAGATGGCGGATGGTCGGCAGCCGGGCGCCCACGGCCAGCGTGCGGTCCTGGATCTGCCGGGCGAACTGGGCCCGCAGCTGCTCGAACGGCGGCACCGGCGAGGCCGCGTCGATGACGATCATCAGGCGTCCACGACCCGCCGGGCCACCGCCGCGCTCAACGGCGTCCTGGCACGGAGCATGATGCCCGCGACCGGGCACAGGATCAGGTAGGCGACCGCGGCGGCGCCCCACCAGCCGGGCGCGGAGCCGAACAGCAGCACCATGGGCAGCGACAGGTACACGCTCGGCATGGTGAGCTCGCGAGCGTCCTCGACGCGCATGATGACGTCAACGGTCAGCGACTCCTCGTCCTCCGCCACGACCGGGCGCCGCAGCAGGTGGCGCAGCTGCATGACGAGGATGGCCGTCGCGCCGAGCAGGCCGATCAGCAGGACGACGGCCAGCTGCCGCACGATGGGGTCGGGAACGGCCAGGGCGCTGCCGGCCAGCGCCATCGCACCGGCGAACATGGCGACCGCGAAGACGGCGTACGACCGGCCGAGCACCACCCGCCAGCCGGGCTGGATCGGATGGGCCACCCTGCGCGACAGCGTCGCGCCCGCCCGCTGGTCGACGCGTCGCACCCACCCGTCGAGCAGCGACTGTGCCAGCAGCAGCCCGGCCACCAGCGCGGCCAGGGCCAGCCGCGACGGTGAGTTGTGCGGCGGGACGTCGCCGAAGGCGGAAGCGGCGGCCAGCCCGCTCGCGATGATCAGCACGGTCGGGATGACATGAGCGACGAGGCGGGCGCGTCTCCGGACCGCCAGCCGCCTGGCCAGCAGCGGGGTCGGGCGGGCGTCGGCCAGGCCGTGCCGGGCCAGCCACTTGCCCGCCAGTCGCAGATCGGCCGCAGGCGCCGGCGGGTCGGCGTCCGGTAGCGGTTCGCGGGTCATAGCGCCTCCTTTGTCGCAAGCTTTGTATCAAGATGATGCGTCATACCTTGCGACAAAGTCAACGCCCCGTCGGCTCTCGTCGTCCCGGTGGTGCAAGCCCCGACTCGGCGACGGCCGTCGCCGCGGACCGAACCGCGCCGGGATCGCCGGAGGCTTTGACGTACCCCTGGTCCCGTAGAGGCGGTGGTCTGTCCCGAGCCTGGTGGAAGCGGTGACGTACCCCTGGTCCCGTAGAGGTGGTGGTCTGTCCCGAGCCTGGTGGAGGCGGTGATGTACTCCGGCTTTCGTGGAGTCGCTTTGTTGACGTGACGGGGCAGGATCCAGCTTTTTCCTGGACTGCCGGCCCGATCAGGGTCACCCCGCCGCGCCCGGTTGCGTCCACGGAGGTGGTGTACGAGTTTTCCCAGGTAGTGGGCATGGCGCCGTGAAATGAGGACGGCCATCGCGTGATCCTTCAGGTTGCTAAACCAAGATCGAAAAAGCCCCGAACGATAATCGCTCGGGGCGTTTGTGCTGCTCAGTCGCTGTGGTCAGGGGCGGGGTCGAACCGCCGACCCTCCGCTTTTCAGGCGGAGCGATCACCCTGCTCCGCTCGACGGACACGAGGTCAGAAGGCTGTGGACGGCTGTCGCCGTGTGCTCGCGGTGGCCGACGTTGTCGTCGGCCTTACATTCCTCAGCCGACGTCCGAGGCTTGAGGCATTCCGGGAATCCTCGATGTCGACACCGATCCCCGCCGCCGGCCATGGAAAAGGCCACGTCCACGCACAACCGTCGCCGACCCCGCGCCTTCCTCCTTCGCAACCCACACGGAGAAGCCGACGTTCCTACCACTGACGAGCTTGATGAGGCAGTTGACCACGGTGAACGTTACCGTCAAGATCGCCGTCGGCGTTCAGCGGGGAACGACCTGCGCCCGGACTCCGGGCAAGTCGTCGAACGCGGCGGACGAATCCATCGTGATCACGATTCTGGCGGTGGCGGCCGCCGTCGCGGCGATCAGCAAGTCGTACGCTCCCCGCGTCTTTCCCGACCGGCGCACATGCGCCATGAGACGAGCGTGGACCCTGGCGACGTCCGCCGTGTACTCCTCGACTGGAATCAACGCCAGAACCTCGTCCACAAAAGCCTGTCGCCCTGGGCGGCGCGCCTCATCCGCCAGCTCCACGCCGACGAGCAGCTCGGCCACGGTGATCGCGGCGACCGCCACATCGTCGGCATCCCCGATCACCGCGTCCACGGAGGCCTTGCCCCGCTCCGCCGCGATCAGTACGCCGGTGTCCAGGATCAGGCGTCGGGCCACGTATTCCTCATCTCGTCGTCGACGGCCTCCCGGGCCGCTGCGACATCGGCCTCGAAATCGGCGTCCAGCGTCCCCGCGGCCCTGGCCAGGAAGGCTTTGACCATACGTCCCGGCGCCGCGGGCGCGGGACCGATCACCGCGATCCGCTTACCCCCCCGAGTGACCACGATCGTCTCCCCTCGCTCCGCCTCATCCAGAACGACCGCGAAGCTTCGAGATGCCTCAGTGGCAGTCATCACCTTCATGAAATCAGACTATCTGATTTTCAACGGGGACTCGTTGATCGTTCTTACCGGCCATCGAGCCCCCTGAGTCACAGACGAAAAGATACGGTCAACGCCGCTCTACGAGAGATCGTTGATCGACGCAAGCGGGCGGCGGCCGTCGCTCGCATGCGGGAGATGGTGACTGAAGGTGAGATCGACTTCTCCGCCCTCGACAAGGGTGACAGTGCACACCAGGCTGTGGCGTGACAGAGCGCTATCTCATCGATACCAGCGCCTTGGTCCGCTTCTATCGCGGCCAGGTCGGAACAGAATGGGACCAGACGGTCTCTGCCGGGCTCGTCGGCATCTGTGAGCCGGTCAGGCAGGAATATCTCCGAGCCGTCGGCGACCGACCGGCCTTCTATGAAGCAGGAAATCTGCTCAATGAGACCTTCCCGTACTACGTCGTCCCCGAATCGGCCTGGGACGAGACGAGCGAGTTGCAACGCGAACTCGCCGACAAGGGGTGGCACCAGAGTGCCTCCCCGGTCGATCTCCTCATGGCCGTAACGGCTCGGCACCACAAGCTCACCGTGCTGCATGCCGACGCCGGCTTCGACACCGTCTCCCGCCTGACCGGACAACCGGTGCGCCGAATCAACTGACGCACCAACAGGAGATCTTCAGGGATTCTTGAGCACGTCTTGCCCGGTCAGGCCAATCGGCGCCGGCGACGTCGAACACCCGCAGGTGCCGCTTGCGACCATCACACAGAGGAGCGGGGGTGGTTCTGGTCGCGCCAGGCCCGAGGCGAGATTCCGTATGCCTGTTTGAACACCTTGCTGAAGTGGGTCGCGTCCACGAAGCCCCAACTCCGTCCTATTGCTGCGATTGTCCGCAGTCGGCCGTTCGGGCCAGCCAATTCTCGCCTGCATTCGGCCAAGCGGCGTGTGCGGATCCAGACTCCGAGGCTGATGCCCGAGCGGAACAACACAGCGTAGAGATGACGCACGGAGATGCCGTGTGCAGCGGCGATCCGTGCCGCCGACAGATCGGGATCAGCCAGGTGCGCCCGGACGTAATGAGTGATCCGCAGGCTGAGTGTCGCCTCCAACGGTGCTCTGGTCAGGCTGGAGTTACCGTGCTGGGACGCCAAGACGGCACGGAGCAGTTCGATGCTGGGTTCCACGACGGAGTCGGCGTGCACGCCCTGGCGCATTTCGTCGCTGGCGGCCAGTTGGGAGAAATATGTGAAGGCGAGGCGCGCAATGGGGTTGTCGGATCCCAGGGAGACCGCGGTGACGTCTCGTAACAACCGCTCGGGGAGCGCGAGTGCCGCGCGGGGGAAACGGAAGAAGTGGTGGTCGACTCCCTCATCGAAGAGAAGTGTGTAGGAAGCGGTCGATTCGTAGACGGCGAAGTCTCCCGGCCTCAACAGGCATTGGCGACCGTTCTGCACCACCAGGCTGGTGCCCGTCATCTGAAGACCGAGGAAGACGGCCGGCTCCTTGTCCTCCCGGGCCAGCCGCTCCGTCCGACGGACAGTGACCGCGGTCGCCCGCGCCGAACAGATCCTGAGGGGCCCGACGGCGCCAAGCCCTATACGAACGGAGATGTCCTCAGCCGGGGGACGGTGATCGATATCGACCGCCACCATGGATTCCCACACCGCGTGCCGGAGCACTTCCTCCCGGTCCTGCGCCGGCATGAACGCGGTGTCCAGGACCACGCTCATGAGGCAGACCTCCGTCTGCATCGATCGTGAAGCCGGCCTGACAACGCCTCGGCCCGTTCCCCCACAAGCCCCCCCTCGACACGGACGGTTCCTGACATCAGTTTGGCAGGATTCTCTCTCGCTGTGCTACGGCTTCGACGGGCATGCGCAGGGCTCTCTCCTGATGCGAAGGCGACTTGTGGCGGTGCAGTACTGACAAATCTCCCTGCACGAATGACAAAGCCCGAAGCCCACGATGACCCTAAGGTCCATGGGCGAGGCCAGAGAAAGAGGAGTCACATGTTCCGCACTACCGGCGTGTTGGTCGCCGCGGCGCTTTGCGCGTCGATCGCCATCACCCCGTCGCCCGCGTCCGCAGCAAGCGATTGGAAGTGCTACGGCACCCAGGTCAAGCGCTGCACCACCGTCTGGTGGGACCAGACCGCCGAGACCTTCCGAGCGCGGGCGAAAATCACCGACGTCGTCGGCGGCGGCAGCTATCAGGTCAAGGTCACCAACGTGAAGCTTCTGCGCACCAGCGGCAGTGATTGGGTGACGGTACGCTCCGCGCAGGATCGCGACGGCTGGCATGGCACCGAGGACTTGGCCGGCACGGCCACCGTCGGCACGTGTGACTTTCCACGGCAGAGTTACAGCGTGGTGGCGACTTTCAGTTGGAAGGGTGCGTCCTCCGGCGAGAAGACCTGGCGTCCCAACCAAGCGTGGGGCCATCTCTGCGACTGACCGCCGACGCGTCCGTCCCACACTGGCCGGCGCGAGCGGACACGCCGTTATCCAGTTGAGCGGCCAGGTTTCTCCTGGCCGATGGCTGTCGGAATTCCTGGTGTGGTCACCGGAAACCCCCGGTGCGCGGCCAGGCTGATTTCCTGGTGGACGGTCACGTAACCGGAATCACGCCGCGTCCGGACAGTGCCTCAGCGAGGCGGTGGGAGTCACTGCTGGTCTCGACCGGATGAGCGTGATGCATCAACCGGTCGGCGGTCTCGGTGGCCAGCGTCTTCGGCATGATCGTGTCGAACCCGGACGGATGAATGTCGCTGGTCACCGCGACCGACCGGCGCTCATATGCGGCATCGACCACCCGATAGAACGCCTACGCGGTCTCATGTCCGATCGGTTGCCGACGTGTGCTCGCGGTGGCCGATGTTGTCGTCATGCCTGTCCCCCGCTGATGTCGGCGACGAGGTTGTCACCGACCATCCACCCCCCGCCTTCGAGAGTCATACCGCAGCGTTGAGCCGCGACCTCGAACAGACCGATGTCGGGCTTACGGATGCCTTCCAGCCCTGAGAGCGCGTAAGCGTCAACGGCCTCGGCCAGTCCCGTCCGCTGGATCTTGCCGAGCTGGTTGTCCGCGGTGCCGTTGGTGACGATCGCCACCTTCCAGCCCGACGCGCGGAGCCGAGACAACCCGTCCATCACCTCGGGTCGACAGTGAACGAGGTACGGCATGTGTTGGCGGTAGCGATTCCACAACTCGTCGACCGGCTCGGGCAAGGTGAAGCGGTCACGGACCTTGGTGAAGAAAACCTCGCGGTGCGGGTAGCCGGCTCGATCCAGAGCGATCAGCCAATCAATCGCCTCACGGTCTAAGTCGTGTTCCTCGGCGAACTTTCCCGCCCATACCTGAAACGCCTCATCCAAGTTGACGAGCGTGTTGTCCAGGTCGAAGAGCGCGAGCCTCTGTCAGGTCTCATGATCTGCGTGACAGATCGTGCTCAGGACGTGTGTGACACTTCGCCGAGTGCTGGCGGAGTTGAGTGTGGTCGAGCAGCGGTATCGGGTCGTGCCGGCGGTGTTGGCCGGCGGTTCGGTGACCGAGGTCGCGCCCGGAGTGCCGGCGCGGGGCCACGAAGGCAGCGACGAGGGCGCGTGGGTGGCCGGGCGATCGACGATCACGGTGCAGCGCCGCACCAGTTCCTGCGGGGTGATCGTGGTCGCCCGCCAGAGCGTCTCGCTCGGTCGCCTGCGTGCCGGCCAGGTCGTCACCGTGCACGTCAGTGACAGCGCGCTCACCATCGACCTGGACGAAGGCCCGCGCACGGTGCATCGCACCACCGACCTACCGGCCTCCGGGGAGGATCGGACCGGGTTTTGGCGCCAGGAACGCGATCTTGACGATGATTCGGTGACGGCAGGCACTTGCCCTGGTTGAGGGCCATGGCCGACTCGGCCACGGGCCCGCGCTGCAGAAGTATGCTAACGTGCGTTACTATAACGATCGTTAACCTACTTGGAGGGGGAGCAGTGCTGGATCAACTGGGACGGGCGCTCGCCGCGGAGGACGCCACTGCCGTGTCCGTGGTGCTGGCCGAGGACGTCACCTTGCGGGTCGCGGTACACGACGAGCCGATCGAGGGGGTCGGTGCCGCGTCTCACGTCATCGGGGCTGTGCTCGACGGGGTGCTGCACGACATCGAGGTGTCGGCGACCATCGCCGGCGTCGGCGACACCTCGGTTCTGATGTTCAGCGCCCAGGTCGCGGGCCACCCCGGCCGGGCCGACGGGCTGCTCGTCGCCCGCCAGGACCGGGACGAGCGGATCTCGGATCTCACGGTATTCGTCCGGCCGCTCGCGGCGTTGCAAGCGCTGGCCGACGAGATGGGGCGGCGGCTGGGCGTGCCGCGCCCAGGGGGTGTCGTCTGATGGCCACCCCATCGCTGCGCAACTGGATCCCGGCCGCGATCCTGTCCTCGCCGCTGCACCCGGTGATGAGCCGGAGGAGTCTCCTGCTGAGCTTCACCGGGCGCCGCAGCGGCGTCCGCTACGCCACCCCCGTCAACTACCTCCAACGTGACCGCGAGCTGCTGATCACCACGAAGGGGGGGTGGTGGCGCAACTTCGACGGTGGGGCGCCGGTGGAGCTGCGGCTGCGGGGCCGCCGGGTCGCGGCGACGGCCGAGGCGGTGCGCGAGCCCGCTGTTGTGGCCGAGGCGCTCACCGCACTCGTGCGTGACCACCGCGCGTACGGGCGCTGGGCGCGGGTCCGGGTCGGCGCGGACGGCACCCCGGACACCGCGGACGTACACGCGGCTATCACGAGCGGCCGGGTTCTGATCCGCGTGCTGCTGGACGACGAGGCCGTCACCCCATGACCGCAACGCACCGCAGGCGCCGTGGCACCGGGCACGAGCTGCGTGAAGTGGTGGTCCGGGTGGCCGCCGACCTGCTGGCGCAGCTCGGCGACGCCGACGCGCTCACCATGCGGGCCGTCGCCGCCGCCGCAGGCGTCACCGCACCCTCGGTGTACCGGCACTTCCCGGACAAGGAGGCGTTGCTGCGTGTTGTCATCGCCGAGCGGTTCGCCGAGTTCACCGAGCAGCTCGAAAGCGCCGCCGTGTCCGCCGCCGGCGACCCCGTCGCGCGGCTCGAGGCGATCGCCAGGGCGTACGTCCGGAGCGGTCTGGAGCAGCCGGGGCATTACCGGGTGCTGTTCAGCGCCATGAACGCGGGCCCGGCCGGGCTGGGGCTCGAACCCGGCGCTGCGCATCCCGGCGCGGCCTCCTACAAGGTACTGGTCGACGCGGTCAGCGCGTGCCTGTCGCCCGCCCGCCACGGTGCGGCTTTCGTGCTGGCCACAGAGTTGTGGGCTTCCCTGCACGGCGCCATCGACCTGCGCATCACCAAACCCGACATGCCCTGGCCCGAGCCCGATGCGCTGATCGAGACGGCGTTGACCGCCGTGCGGGCCGCGTCGTCGCCCGGGCCCCTACCCGCGGAGTCGCCGTGAACCTGCTCGTCTTCGTCACGCTGGCCGTCACCGGTTTCGTCGCCTGTTCCGAGTTCGGCTCCTATGCCTTCGTCCATCCTGTGCTGCGCCACCTGCCCGGCACCGAACGCATCGCCGTCGAGAAGGGCCTGCTCAAGACGTTCGGGCGGGTCATGCCGGTCGGGATGACGCTGTGCGTGGTGCTCGCGGTGGCCGTCGCGATCGAGGGCAGCGGGCCCGGGTGGCTCGCCTGGTCCGCGGTGGTCGCGTTCGCCGTCGCGGTGGGGTTCACCGTCGCCGTCAACGTCCCGATCAACATCGCCACCGGACGCTGGGATCCGGCGAACCCGCCCGCCGGATGGGAACGGACCCGCCGCCGCTGGGAGTTCTTCCAGGGCGTGCGCTCCTGGCTGCTGCTGATCGGTTTCGTCCTGGTCTGCGCGGCAGGCACCGCCTGATCAGCGCGCGGCGGCTGCCAGCACCACAGCCCGTTGTCCCGACATGTGGCAATTCAGAGCATGCGCTCGTCCCTACCACGTCAAACGTGAATACGGAGTCAGTCATGCACTTCTCTCGAATCACCGGCATCGCCGCCCTCGGCTTCGCCATCACGATCGTCCTCGCCAACGCGATCATGGTGCCCGCCGGTCTGCCGCTCACCGGTGCCGAGATCGGCGAGGTCACCGCGTTCTTCGGCACCGAGGGCGAGGTCGTCGCCGTCGCGTCCGCGCTCACTCCCTCCGCCTGGCTACTGGCCACCTTGTTCGGCGCGGGCGCGGTCTCCGCGCTACGGCGCTTCGAACGCGGCCGGGGCGAAGCGTGGTCACTGTTCGGTTTCACCGGCCTGGCACTGCAGAACGCCACCTTCGCCGCGGTCATCGCGATTCGCCTCGTGCTCACGTCGACGGCCGCGCGCGACAGCGCCACAGCCGGGGGACTGTGGGCCCTGCACGACGCGCTGTTCACCCTCAACGGCACCTTCCTGGCACTCGCCCTCATCGGCCTGTCCGTCGCCGGCCTGCGCGCCGGTCTCATCCGGCCGTGGCACGGCACCCTGGGGCTGTCATCGGCCACGCTGCTGTTCGGCTCGGCCACCCTCACCCCCCTGGTCATCGACCACACCGGCCCCCTCGGTCTCCTTGGCCTCGTCGGCTGGCTGATGTGGGTTGCCTGGATCATCGCGTACGGCATCACCCTGATCCGCCTGAACCCGGCCTCGTTGTCGCACGAGGTGAGCTGACCAGTCGTGGAGGGCCCTCCACGACAGAGCCTGAGGGGCCAGGAGGACAGGGCAATCATCAATACCCGTGGATCGAACGAGCCCGACCATTGGTCTCGCTGAGCGAATCCGGGGAGCACGACGTTCAGAGGGTGCCGAGCATCCGTACGGTGCCCCACTGCACCGCTCACCCCAGCTTCGTCGCCGGGCGACGCTTAGGTCCGCAACGTCAAAGCTGCCCGGCCCCGCAAGGCCTCCCATGTTTTCTAGATCACCCGTTGTCCATGTCCTGGGACGGATCCGTCAGGCATCTCATGGGACTAGACAGTAGGCGAACTCCGATGGCCTTGAACGCATAGTGGCTCACGATGGCCTCACCCAGCACTTCACAGGTTGTCGCTGAACGGGCCGCCGTGGTCGCGGGTCAAACCGGCGAACACCAGGGCTACCTCGATCTCGCCGATACGCCGTGGACCCAGGCCCCAGATCTGATCGAGCTGGCCTGTGCGTAACAGCATGATCACGTCCGCGACCGTGTCGGGACGGTCGAACGGAGCTCCGCCTGCTTGCGTGAGCGGGTTGTAGGCCCTGGCGGACAGCACGGGCTTGAGGCACTCGATCGAGCAGGCCGGTGTGATCGCGTGAGGGGTACGGGTCATCGCCGCGGTTGAGGTCTGGTCAGAGGGCGGCGTGACTGGAAGCGCTCGACGCGGGTGGCGAGTTCCTCGGCGGTGTCGGCGGTGAGTGTGGTCGTACGGCCCTGAAGAGCGAACCACCGGTACGCGAAGGGGTTGTAGAGGAACGCCCAGGCGGGGAATCGCTCGCGGAGAGCGCGTAGCGCCGGGGGCGTGGTGCTGGGGGCGCGGTGCTCATGGAGCGGGCGGGGGTCGCTCGACCCAGACCGTTCGGCCGGCGGCGTCGCCCTTGACTCCCCATGCGCTGGTGAGAGCGGTCACGAGGTAGAGCCCTCGTCCGCCTTCGCGGTTGGGGGTGGGGAGGCCGAACGCGGCGGGGCCGCCCTGGTCGGCGATCTCTATGTAGGCGGTGCCGTCGGGGTGGCGCTTGACGGTCACGGTGAAGAGTCCGCTCGGCTGTCCCATGCGGGTGTGCTCGACGGCGTTGGTCGCCAGTTCGCTGGCGATGAGTTCGGCTTCCGGGTGGTCGGGGAGGTGAGCCTTCACGAAGCGGCGGGCCGCTCGCACCTGTTCCTTCTTTCCCAGGAAGGTGCGGTGCCATCTTCCGGCGCCTTCACAGCTGTCTGAGGGTGGGGTCATCGTCGGCTCACCTCGCGATCAAGCAGGTCAGGGGCAACTCACCATATGACTGATACTTAAAGTACGAGTACAGTACTTATAGTGCAAGCTACTTGGAGTACTTGCACCGCACAATAAGTACTGATCTCGTAGAGGCTCCGACGAAGGAGGACACCCATGTTCGGTCTGATGGTCCGATTCACCTGCAAGGACGAGGCAACCGCCGAGGCGTTCGATCAGCTGGTCGGGGAGACCATCGAGAAGATCCGCGACGGTGAGCCGGGAACGCTGGTGTACGCATCACACCGGGTCGACGGGCAGCCGCTCCAGCGGATCTTCTACGAGCTCTACCGGGACCGCGCGGCCTTCGACACCCACGAGGAGCAGGAGCACACCCGGCGGTTCCTGGCTGCCCGGGAAGCACTGCTGGCCTCGACCGAGGTCGACTGGCTGACCCTCCAGACCGGTAAGGGAACGGCGGGGTGAGCACCGAGTACCAGAGAGCCCTGGGGCGGCGCATCGCCCAGGAACGCAAGCGGCGCGGCCTGTCACAGCCGGAGCTGGCGCGACTGGTCGATCGGTCGGTGGCGTGGATCTCGCAGGTGGAGCGCGGGGTTCGCAAGGTCGATCGCATGTCGGTCCTGGAGAAGGTCTCCGAGGCCCTCGACATCCCGCTGTCGGAGCTGGCCGCAGAGGCGCCCGTGGTCGCCGCCTCCGCTGAGGAGATCCCGGGGACGGCCGGTCTGCGCCTGGTGCTGTCGGGAGCTCACTCCCTGCGCGCCATGCTGCACTCGGCACCCGTCCCAGCCACGTCGGAGATCAAGCCGCGTGTCGATCGAGCCTGGGAGCTGACACACGAGAGCCGGTATGTGGAGCTGGCCGACCTGCTGCGCGGCCTGATACCCGCGCTGGAGACCGCCGCTCGATCGGCTCCCGAGGAGCGGCGGGCGGAGCTGTTCGAGCTGCTCGCGGTGACCTATCAGGCGTGCTCGGCGGCGCTCGCCAAGCTCGGCGAGCCCGAGGCCGCGTGGATCGCCGCCGATCGGGCGATCGTCGCCGCGGAGCGGGCGGGTAACCCGCTGATGATGGCGGCCGGCGCTTTCCAGCTCGGCTTCGTCTTCCTGGGCGCGCGTCACTTCGACCAGGCGGAGGAGACGGCCCGCACAGCCGCCGAGGCTCTGTGGTTCATGGTCGACGAGGACAAGCCCGAGGCCATGTCGCTGTGGGGTGGACTTACCCTGCAGCGGGCCGTGGCCGCTTCCCGGCTGAACGAGGCGGACACCGCGTACCAGCACCTGGCGCGGGCTCGTGAGGTCGCGGAGCGGCTGAAAGAGGGGCGCAACGACTACAACACCGAGTTCGGGCCGGCCAACGTCGCGCTGCACGAGGTGGCGGTGGCGGTCGAGCTGGGAGACGCCGGTCACGCGCTTCGGGTCGGGACGGCGGTCGACACCTCGCCGCTTTCGAGTGAGCGGCGCGCTCGGCTCCAGATAGACCTCGCTCGCGCGCACGCCCAGCGCCGCCAGGTCGAAGAGGCCGTATCCGCACTGCTGGAGGCCGAGGCCATCACACCGGAGCAGATACGGAACCACCGAATCACCTACCAACTTGTGTCCGATTTGCTGACCATGCAGGACCCACCCTCGTCTGAGCTGCGGGAACTTGCGGACCGAGTTGGAGTGTAGAAAAAGTACGTGCACTCTTCTGGAGGGGTTACAGGAACGCCTGGGACATCCGTTCCGGGCGTTCACTGTTGCATGAGCCGGGCCCTTACGTCCTCTGGGAGGAGGGGAAGGTAGTCATATCCAAGATCATCCAACTCTGTGCGCACCCATTGAGCCCCATGATCATCAGGCTCAAGCTTCCGCAAGTGGAATCTCAGACTCTCAACCGCTCGCCGCTCTCGCTCCCGATCACTTCCCGGCCTGAAGTCGCCCGGAAGGTTGTGGCAGATGTCGGCGATCATCCTTATGCGGTCGATGCGGCTGAGCGGGCTACTGAACTCCTCACCATCCTGCAACTCCCGGCGCACGATGTGCGTCGTGGCGCGTATCTCGATGAACCCTCGGCCCATCAGATAGCGCACCGCGGTCTGAGCCGACGGATGCGCCTGCCGACGTCGTAGGAGCCGCCAGCCCATTACTCGCTCCCTCAATGAAAAGCGCGCTGTCGTCAAGCACAACAAAAAGCGCCCCGGCCATAAGTGGCTCGGGGCGTTTGTGCTGCTCAGTTGCTGTGGTCAGGGGCGGGGTCGAACCGCCGACCTTCCGCTTTTCAGGCGGACGCTCGTACCGACTGAGCTACCTGACCTCGGTGGTGGATCGAACACCTACCAGAGCGGTCCTGACGGGACTTGAACCCGCGACCTCCACCTTGACAGGGTGGCGAGCACTCCAAACTGCTCTACAGGACCTTGCTTCCGGGGCTTTTGTCCCGGTCTTTCTTGCCTTGCTTAGCCTACCAGTTTTCCGGAGGTCTTCGACCTGCCGTTTCCCTGGCGAGCCTTCGCTCGGCCGTGCCCCCAACGGGATTCGAACCCGTGTCGCCGCCTTGAAAGGGCGGTGTCCTAGGCCACTAGACGATGGGGGCTCGAGACTCTCATCTCGTTCCGTCGCCGTCTTCCGCTGGAGACCTCTGAAGCATAGGGGACTTTTGCCCCCGATGCCAAAGCGGTTTGCGGCCTACGGCGTCGGTGTGACGGTGATCGACCCCGTTGGAGACGGGGCGATCGTCGGCACAGGAGAAATTGTACGGCCAGGGTCGGTCTCAACGTGACGCTGGATCTGAACCGACTGCTCACCGAGCCCTCCCAGGGTGATGTCGTCCCAGGCCCGCAGGCGATGCGTGTTGGCGTCGAAGTACAGAACGGAGGCCGCGACGGGGGTGGGTTCGTCGTGTTCGAGGGCCCGCAGACCCGCTCCGCCCGTGGATCCCTGGACCAGGAGGCGGGTGCCCGAGGGCAGCAACTCGGTGGATCTCTCGTGGGAGTGACCGGTGAGGACCATCGGGACCGCGCCGGAGAACCCCTTGGCGATCGTCGGGTCGTGGACGGCGACCAGATCGACCTGCTTGGGCAGCTTCGCCAGCTCGGCGGCGCGCGAGCGGCCGAGGGCGCCGAGCGATTCGAGGTTGGAGTCGACGGGGACGGACTTGTCCGGGGTGAACCGGGGGTCGCCCATGCCGTAGATGCGCAGTCCCGCCACGGTCTTGGTCTCGTTGTCGAGGACGACCGCGCCCTTCTGCCTGGCCACGGCCCGCTGGGTGGTCATGGAGTCGTGGTTGCCCCTGACGAAGACGTACGGGACGCCGAAGGTGCCGATCTCCTCGGTGAACCTGTCCTCGGGTCCGGTGCCATGGTCGGTCAGGTCGCCGGTGTCGATGATCGCGTCGATCTTGAACTGGGTGGTGACCGAGCGGATGAGGTTCCAGGCGATGGGGCTGAGATGGATGTCGGAGACGTGCAGCACCCGGATGGAGGTGGGGTCGGCGTCGTAGACCGGCAGGGCGGAGACGACGTCGTAGAGCTGGGAGACGTTGTTGACGAGCTTGGCGAGCTGGACCCGGTAGGACTCGAACCTGGTCACGATCGACTCGGCGTCGCCGACGAGGGACGGCGCGCCGGCCAGCAGGCCGGTGTACTTGGGCTCCACCACGGAGTCGGGCCGGAAGGTCAGGGCGATGGCGGCGCCCGTACCGGCGATCGCGAGGGTGATGCCCATCAGGCCCGCCAGGGCCGGTCCCGGCCGGCGGAAGACGATCAGGGACGTGATCAGGGCACCCACCAGGCCGCAGAGCGCGGCGCGCAGGATCAGCGTCCTGACTCCGGTGCCCAGTTCCTCCTCCAGGAGCGCGGGGAGCCGGTCGGCGGAGAATCGCGGGTCGTCCAGGAATCCGCGGGCCCGGTCGGGGTTGATGTTCTCCAGGGTCACGCGGAGGCTGACCGGGGCGTCGTGGGTGTCGAACAGAAGTGTGCCGAAAGGGTGAGCGTCCACGACGGTCTCCCCCGCCCACGAGGGCTCCGCCGACATGCCGAGCTCCACCGGGCCGACGTTGGCCCGTACGGCCCCGCCAAGCATGATGCCGAGCCACGCGCCGGCCAGGGCGACGGCGGCGACGACCAGGCCACGGGCGATTCGCCCGGTGGCGACACGACGGGCTCCCTGGGTCCAATCAGCGAATTTCATGCGCCTCCATCTCTACCCGGGATCACGGGGCAGAATGACGGGTGTGATCGAGATCTCGCGGGAGAAGTTCGAAGAGCTCGTGGCCGAAGCTCTGGACACCATTCCCCCCGAGCTGACGAAAGTCATGGACAACGTGGTGCTCGTCGTCGTCGACGATCCCCCCGAACCGGATCTTCTAGGTCTCTACACGGGTATCCCGCTCACCGAGCGGGGCGAGTGGTACGCAGGAGTGCTACCCGACCGGATCGAGATCTACCGCAACCCGATCTGCTCCATCTGCGAGACCGAGGAGCAGGTCGTCGAAGAGGTGCAGATAACCGTCGTCCATGAGATCGCCCACCATTTCGGCATCGATGATGACCGGTTGCACGAGCTGGGCTGGTAAGTAACCCCGCACGGCATGTCAAAGACCTCCTTTCCGGAATGTCGCCGCTTATCATTACAGTTTGCATGCGCTTGATTGCTTTCGGTTGCGCAGCGGCCCTGCAGCAGGCACCGTAGGTTACACAGTGAACACCCACAGTCAGTGTGCCTGCGAGCTCAGCGGAGTCCTATGGCGGCGACCAAGTCCGGCCGACTACCCGGGCGGCATCGCCGTCCGGCGGAACGCCAAGCGACCTACGGCGAGGTCATCGCCATCAGGGAGTTCCGCGCGCTCTGGCTCGGCCAGGGGCTTTCCCTCCTCGGCGACCAGCTCTCACGGGTGGCGCTGTCCGTCCTGGTCTTCGAACGGACGGACTCGCCCCTGGCGACGGCGTCGGTCTATGCCCTGACCTACCTGCCGCCGATCATCGGCGGACCGCTTCTCGCGGGGCTCGCCGACCGCCACGCCCGCCGGCGCATCATGATCGCCTGCGACCTGCTCCGGGCCCTCCTGGTCGCGCTCATGGCGATTCCCGGGGTCTCGTTCGCCGCACTGTGCGTGCTGGTCTTCTGCGTCGTGCTGCTCAGCGCGCCGTTCTCCGCGGCGCGGGCGGCCCTGCTGCCGGAGTTGCTGGAGGGCGACCGCTACGTGGCGGGTTCCGCCCTGCAGAACATGACCAACCAGGGCGCGCAGATGCTGGGCTTCGCCATCGGAGGCTTCCTGATCATGGGAATGGGGCCGTACCGCGCGCTGGCGCTGGACGCGGCCACCTTCCTGGCCTCCGCGCTCATCATCGTCTCGGGGGTACGGCGGCGTCCCGCCCCCATCCCCGCCGACGAGAACCGGCCGTCGATGTGGACCATGACCCGCGCCGGCGCCAGGCTTGTCTTCGGCGACCCCCGGCTGCGCACGCTGGTGCTCTTCGCCTGGCTCTGTGGCTTCTACGTGCTGCCCGAGGGGATCGCGACCCCGTACGCCGACGAGCTGACCGGGAATCCCCAGGAGCTCTCACTGGTCACCGGCCTGCTGATGGGCGCCATGCCCACCGGCACCGTCGTCGGCGCGTTCCTGTACAGCCGCTACGTCAGCCCATCGAACCGGCTGCGGTCGATGGGCTGGATGGCGATGCTGACCTGCGCGCCGCTGATCCTGTGCGCCGCGCAGCCACCGCTTCCTGTGGTGCTGCTGCTGTGGTTCGTCTCCGGCCTGGGCGGGGCCTACCAGCTCGCGGCCAACGCCGCCTTCGTGCAGTGCGTCCCCGCCGAGCAGCGGGGACAGGCCTTCGGCCTGGTCCAGTCGGGCCTGCTGGCCTCCCAGGGCATCGGCATCCTGATCGGCGGGGCCGCGGCCGACCGGCTGGGCCCCGAGACGGTGGTCGCACTGGCCGGCGCGACCGGTCTTGCCCTGGCGGCCGCGCTGGCCGTGCTCTGGAGGGGTTCCCGCAGGGAGATCATCGAGAGGGTTCGCGCGGAGGCGACCTCCTGACTCACACCTGGGGGCGGGTGTCGTCGTCCTGCCGCGGCGCCGTGCCGTACGGGGTCTGGGGAGCGACGGGCGGGGCGGGCGGGAAGGTGGTCTCGTGGGTGGGGTACTCCGGAGCCGGCTGGTGCGGCGCGCGGTGCTGGTCGGCGACCTTGTTGGTGGCCTTGGCCCAGCCCTGCTCGGCCTTGGCCCTGGCGTCCACCCAGATCGGGTTGTCCTTGTTTTTGTCGATCACGTCCTGCAGGACCGACCTGTCCTTGTTCTCGTCGGGCAGGAGCACCCAGCCGATCGCGTAGACCGCCACACCGAGGCCACCGAAGAAGGTGGCGATGGCGAGGGCGGCGCGGATGATGTTGGGGTCCACCCCGATGTAGCGTCCGAGACCGGAGGCCACACCCGCGATGATGCGCCCGTCTCTGGTCCGCTGGAGCTTCTTGACGCCGGCGAAGTCGTTTTCGTTCATATCCTCAGACTGCCCGAGAGGGGACCTTCCTCACATCGGGATTCCCCCTGGCACGACCCTGACATACACCCCGCCCCTGTCCGAACACGACCCTGACCCACGTCCCCACCGCACCGGTAATACCCTGACAGGGCCGAAGAGAGAGGGAATCTCATGGACGATCTCCTGCGCATCGACGACACGCTCTCCGAGGAGCAGCGCCTCATCCGCGACACCGTGCGGGACCTCGTCGCGGACCGGATCCTTCCCCACGTCGGCGACTGGTTCGAGAAGGCCGTCTTCCCCGCCCGCGAGCTCGCCCCGGCACTCGGCTCGCTCGGTGTGCTGGGCATGCACCTGGAGGGGTACGGCTGCGCGGGCCTCGACTCCGTCTCGTACGGCGTGGCCTGCCGCGAGCTGGAGGCGGGAGACTCCGGGCTGCGGTCGTTCGTGTCCGTGCAGGGCTCGCTCGCGATGTTCCCGATCTGGAAGTACGGCTCCGCGGAGCAGAAGGACGAGTGGCTCCCCCGGATGGCCGCGGGCGAGGCGATCGGCTGCTTCGGGCTGACCGAGCCCGACCAGGGCTCCGACCCGGCGGGCATGCGCACCCACGCCAAGCAGGACCCCTCGGGCGACTGGATCCTCAACGGCTCCAAGATGTGGATCACCAACGGCTCCATCGCCGACGTCGCCGTGGTCTGGGCGCAGACCGAGGACGGCGTCCGCGGCTTCGTGGTGCCCACGGACACCCCGGGCTTCACCGCCCCGGAGATCCACCGGAAGATGTCCCTGCGGGCCTCGGTGACCTCGTCGCTGTACTTCGACGACGTCCGGCTGCCCGCCTCCGCCGTACTGCCCGAGGTGCGCGGCCTGAAGGGCCCGCTGTCGTGCCTGTCGGAGGCCCGTTTCGGCATCGTGTGGGGTGTGGTGGGCGCCGCCCGCGCCTGCCTGGAGTCGGCCGTCGACTACTCCACCTCCCGCGTCCAGTTCGGCAGGCCCATCGGCGGCTTCCAGCTCACCCAGGAGAAACTCGCCTGGATGTACGTCGGTCTGGGACAGTCGCAGCTCACCGCCCTCCACCTGGGCCGCCTCAAGGACGCGGGAACCCTCACCCCGCGCCAGATCAGCTTCGGCAAGCTCGCCAACGTCCGCGCCGCCCTGGACATCGCCCGCCAGGCACGCTCCGTCCTGGGCGGCAACGGCATCACGCTGGAGTATCCGGTGATCCGGCACATGAACAACCTGGAGAGCGTCCTGACGTACGAGGGGACCGAGGAGATCCACACGCTCGTGCTCGGCGAGGCCCTGACCGGCATCCCCGCCTACCGCTGATCTCCCGCCTACCGGCGGCGAGGGTGCCGCTGGGGCAGCCCGGAGGGACGCCATTCGGGGGCGCGGGCGGCCCTGTCGAGCTCCTCCTCCCAGGAGACGCCCGTACGCAGGTAGAAGCGGAGCAGCTCGGCGCCGGCGCGGGCGTCGGCCAGCGCGGCGTGCGCGCCGAGGAGCGGGATGCCGGCGCGCTCGCAGCACGCGGCGAGCGTCCATCTGCCGTCGGGGAGGAAGGCGGGCGCCAGCCGCTGCGTGCACAGGGTCTCGGTCACCCACTCGCTGCCGGGGAGGCTCCGCAGGAAGCGCAGGTCGAAGGAGGCGTTGTGGGCCACCAGGACCCGGCCGGCGACCCGCCGCCAGATGTCGTCCAGCAGTTCCTCGATCACCGGAGCGCCCTGGACCATCGCGCTGGTGATGCCGTGGACGTGGACGGCCCCGGTGCCGCGCCGGGGGTCGACCAGCGAGTGCCACTCGTCGATGATCTCGCCCCGCGCGTCCAGCGAGACGAGCGCGATCTCGCAGATCCGGTCGCCCCTCGACGGGGAGAAACCTGTGGTCTCCACGTCGACCACGACATACCCTGGGCGCGTGGAGACGGGAGAGGTGAAGGCGGGCTCAAGCCCCGAGCTCGTCATGCCTGTCACTCTAGGAGCCGTTCCCTCCCCCCACCGGCCGTTCCGCAAACAGATGACCATGAATGGGCCTGGCGACGGACGTTAGTGGACACTATCCTCGGTACGCTGTCACCTGCGGGGCGTTAGCTCAATGGTTAGAGCTGCGGACTTTTAATCCGTAGGTTCTGGGTTCGAGTCCCAGGCGCCCTACCCAAACGACCTGGGCAGACTCCCCATTTCCTGTTCGGGAAGTCTGCCCAGGGTTGCAATAAGGGTTGCAACGGTCGCCCTCAGGTTGCCGTCAGTCGTCCCACAGCGCCCGTCCCGTCCGGCCCGCCGCCTCGATCGCCAGCGTCTCCGTGATGTGGGTGTACCGCTTGGTCGTGGTGAGCTGGGAGTGTCCGAGGACCGCCTGAATTACCCGGATGTCCACGCCTTGTTCGAGCAGGAGCGTTGCGGCCATGTGGCGCGCGCCGTGAACGCGGGCATCCTTGTCGATCTCGGCGAGCTGCAGCAGCTGCTTCCAGTCGTCCCAGTCGTCCCCGGCATCGATCGGGTTTCCGTCCGGCGTGCACCAGACGAGATCCCACTCTTGCCACCTGTCCCCCGCCGCTTCCCGTTCGAGCCTCTGAGCCTCCTTGTGGAGCTTGAGGAGAGCGATCAGTGGTTGAGGCAGCGCCAGCAGATGATGGCGGAGGCCAGAATCATGAAGGCTTCGTGGATGTCGTCGCGGATCTCCCAGCGGATGCGTAACCGGCGAAACCAGTGCAGCAGGGCGAGCGTCTGCTCCACCACCCACCAATGCACACCCAGGCCTGAGCCGTGCGCAGCGCCTCGGCGGGCAATGATCGGCTCGATTCTCTTCTCCCGCAGCTGACGGCGGTAGCGGTCGTGATCATAGGCGCGGTCGGCATACACCGTTTTAGGACGGCGACGGGGCTTGCCGACCTTGCCGCGGACCGGCGGGATCGCCTCGATCAGAGGCATGAGCTGCAGAATGTCGTTGCGGTTGCCGCCGCCGAGGCTGACCGCCAGCAGGATGCCGTTCCCGTCGGTGATCACATGGTGTTTCGAGCCGGTCTTGCCTCGATCGACCGGGATCGGGCCGGTTTTGGGCCGCCCTTGAGTGCTCGTACATGAGAGCTGTCGACCACCGCCTTGGACCAATCCAGCCGGTCAGCGGCATGCAACTCGGCCAGCAGCAGCTCATGGAGCTGGTTCCAAACGCCGACCTGGTGCCAATCGCGCAGTCGTCTCCAGCAGGTCATCCCCGAGCCGAACCCCAGTTCCTGGGGCAGGAACTCCCATGGGATCGCGGTGTAGAGCACGAACAAGATCCCGCACAGTGCTTTGCGGTCATCGATCCGCTTGCGCCCGGGGTTGCGGTAGCGGCGTTCGATCGTCGGAAGCAACGGCTCGATGCGTTGCCAGAGCCCATCGGGCACGATCCATGGTGGCTGCTCGCCCTTCCTCACATCCGGTTCAACGACCGATCATGTTTCCGGACTCGGCCGACCTCATTCTGTTAGGAGTTCTTATGGGTATCAAGCGGCGGCGCGCCGCGCCGCCGCACCCGGCCCTCTGCCGCCCGCCGACCGGGCGTGCGGAGTGGGCGCCGATCCCGTCCGGCGGCGACCCGGGCCGTAGCCGTACCGCGCGCCCGCCATACCCAGCTAACGCGCCGACCACCGACCCGCCGCCGCTACACGTCGTCAGTTCCTTCTGCTTCACGCCGTCGAGCCGCTCGCTCCTCCGCCTCTCGCTTCTGTGCTGCTCTCTCCGCCGCCACACGCTCCCGCAACTCCGCATCCGCCACATCGCGCTGCGGAACCTGACTCCGACGATCGTGCGTGAGCGCCAGCCTTATCGCCGCATAAATCACCAAGAACAGCACCGCCATCGAGAACAACCACGAAAGCACTGCCCACAGCCACACAAACAGCTCTCTCAACTTGCCCACCCGCCCCTTTCCTCAGCATCCGATCATTATTTCGATCAAGCCTGCCCGCTCCATCCCCATACCGTCTATTGCCTCCGGCGGGGGCTTCTGGCTCCGGGATGATCGCCAGAGGCAGGGGCCAGGTTCGTAAATGGTAGGGGCCGGCTCTTCCCATCGCCGTCGTCCCAGGGCAAGCCGAGCAGACCGGGGCCAGGAGGGTGGGACGACGGGACGGGAAGATCCAGCGGGAGAGGTGTGTGCGTCCGCACGGGGTTCTCAAGCCGTGCCACTCGCGTGCCAGTACGGCCGGGGAACAAGGGGGAATCACGGGGACTCATGGACAGGGTGAGACCGCCTCTGACCAGCGCCGCAGCAGTTCAGGGAGCCGTGTACCGAAATCTTCCAAACTGGTGATGTCCTACTGCGATTGGGACTGCTCTCATGGCGGCCGTGTCCATTTATGGAAATAAACCCAAGACCTTCAAGCGCAGCGCCTGGACTGACATGCTGTAGGCATGATCGAGAAGCAGTCCGCGCCACCCCACCAATACCAGAAGAAAGCTTCGCGGTTCAAGACGTTCATCGTGTGCTCCATCACTGCAAGCTTGGTGCTCACCGGCGGCCTGTTCTTGCTTAATCGTGACGATTCTCAGCGGACAGACATGTCCACCGTGCTCAACCAGCTCCGTTCGGGCAAGGTCTCGACCGCCAAGCTCATCGAAGCCGAGCGGAGAATCGAGATCACTACGATGGACAAGAAGCACTTTCACTCTTATTGGAGCGAGGTCGGCGATCAAGGCTCAGAGCTTGCCGACGAGCTCCAAAAGGCCGAGCTTCCGGACGGCTACACGGTCGAGGTTCCCAAGCGCTGAGGGTGGTTCTCACCGCTGGGTGCCGCCGGCTATCAGGGTTGCATTTCGGGTTGCAATACAGGAGCGTTCAGAACCGTTCAGGATGGACCGCACAGGCCCCCTGACCTGCATTGAACCGCCTGGAATAGCCCGAGGTCGATCTTTTAATCCGTAGGTTCAGGGTTCGAATCCCTGGCGCCCTACCTATCTGACCTGCGACTTTACCTGTTTCGGTAGTCGGCGGATCACGGCGTGAGTCACTGTGGGGCACATGTGAGTCACATCTGCGCCGGGTCCTTGGTGGTTCGGGCCGTTTTGCGGGCGGCGGACATCACCAGCTGGGCGGTCTTCCGGGCGCTGCCGTGATAGAGCTGCAGCAGTACCGATGTGTAGATGTCGGCGGTCACCACGATGCTGGCGTGCCCAAGCACAGTGCGTGGACTTCCCTCCGAACCCGTAGAGGCCCTTGGAACATGCAGCCCCGCACGGCTGAGCGGTTCGTCAGGCGGACGGGAAACAAGCGTTGGCCGGTGCCATGTCGCCGGCCCGGGTCTCCGAACGGGTGGGATCCCGCGAGCTTGCGACCGCCCCTTCGAGACCCGGACCGATCGGCTGGGCAAGCTCGGCGCCTGCCTCGCGCAGCTGGTGGCGCAGCGACGCGAGTCCCCGACCGGCGACCTGATCGGCGCGCTGGTGCAGGCGTACGACGATCAGGACAGCCTGTCGGAGGAGGAGCTGATCGGCTTCCTGATGACCCTGCTGGCCGCCGGATACGAGACCACGGCCAGCCAGATCGCCAAATCCAGCGAGACGACGATCACCACGGCGACGAGAATGGCCACGGCGGGTCGATGCACGTGAAGTCAACGGCGCTGTTCGACGGCTTAAGCCAGAACGGGCACCCCGGAGGATGCCCGTTCCGTGTCATCGGCCGGTCATCCCGGGTACTCCTCCCAGTTCGGGACCGTGGTCAACCCCACGCCGGAGACCGTTGAGGCGTCGCGGTATTCGGCACCTGCGTAGATACCGTCTATGTAGTAGACATTCCGGAAATACGCCTCCTTCAGGACGGGGTAGAAGTAGGCGACACCGGACTTGCCCTTCACGGGAAGCGGGACCGTCGTCGTGTGGCCCACGGTGATGGCTTTCACCATGGTCGTTGATGATGTGTTGTTTTCGGTATACATGAAGTTGGGGGTCCCGACCATGAACCCTTGGTCCCAGCCGTTTGCCTCCGCGACCGAGTTCAGCTCGCTGGTCGTATAGGCGGGCGTGACGGTCTCCAGGTCGTATGGGGGCGGCCCGTCCGGGAGGTTGAAGGGTGTGCCCAGGGATATCGGCGTGTCGGTCCTGTTCACCCCTTTCCTGCCGAATTCGAAGACGGATGTCGATGTGTAGCTGTGATAGTCCTGCGGATACTTGGCCGAGCAGTAGGAGGTGTCTCCGGAGGTGAACGTCAGGCACACGTTCAGCTGGTGCTGCAGCCGCTCCTGTTCCGCCACCTTGGCCTTCCAGCGGGCAGCATCGGCGGCCGCCGCGGACCTGCAGGCCGAATCGCACTCCTTGTAGCCCTTCCCCAGATCGGTTTTCGTGTTGTTGAGCCCCAGCTTGTCCGCGCAACGGTCCGGGGTCCCCGTGCAGCCGTTGGTAGAACCGGCACCCCCTGACGAGCTAGAAGAGCCGGATGAACCGCCGCCTCCCCCGCCGCAGTCGTCCTCGGCGCAGGACCGCAGGCCGGTCGGGTCGGTCATGGTGGCGGGGTTGTTGTTGCTGTAGGCGTAGCCGTGCATCTGCTGCGGGTCGTTGACATCGATGATCGGGTCGACGCTGATGAACGCGCCGATCAGGGGGTCGTACTCGCGGGCCCCGATGTGGGTCAGGCCGCTGGGGTCATTGGTGCCGTTGACGAAACCTTTGTCGCCCGCCCAAGAGCCGGGGGCCGTGCCGCGCAGGCCGCCGAAGGGGAGGGTGCGGCGGCGGGAAACGCTCAGGTCCGTGGACTTGATGTTGGCCTCGCCGGTGTTGTGGTGGTCCTGGACGGTCCAGGACAGGGTGCTCGACGTGCGGACCGCGACCGTGGTGCCCAGGTGGTTGTAGTAGCGGGTGCCGGTCACCGTGGTGCCGGTTCTGCGCAGTTCCAGGCCGGCGGGCAGGTAGAGCGTCGTTCCGCCGGGGTCGCGGCGGACCAGCCGGCTGCCTTCCGTGTCGTACAGGTAGGTCGTGCTCTGACCGCCCTGCGAGGAGGTGCCGAGGTGGCCCTCCTTGTCCCAGGTCATCGTGGTCGTAACGCCGTTGGTGGTGCGGCTGGTGGTGTTACCGGCCGCGTCGTACGCGAAGGAGTCGGACCCGGTGGCCGCGCCGGACTTGTCGACGCGGGTGACCGTGTGCGGCTTGCTTCCCGCGGCCCCGCCCTGCGCGGGCTGGACGTAGTCGCGGCCGGTGTCCGGCGTCCCGTGCCAGGTCTCGGTGTCCCGGCTGCCGGTGGAGGTGTAGGTGTAGGAGTGCCAGTATTTCGCGGGGCCGCCCAGCCCGGCCGTGGACCGCGCGGCGGCGCAGTCTCCGGTGGACGGGCTCCACGCCTCGACGATCCGGCGGAGGTAGTCCGTCGTGTAGCACTGGTAGTCGGCGGCCTGACCCCCGTTGGGGGTGTCGGCGATCCGGGTCAGGTTGCCCACGTCGTCGTAGCGGTAGCCGAAGTCGGCCACCTCGTTCTTGAGTTCGGGCACCACCGAGACGTTCGTGGTGCGGCCGGTGGGCTCGTCGATGGTGAAGGTCTGCCAGACGCGCTTGCCCTCCACACCGAGGATGCGCTGAATCGCCTGGCCGAGCTGGTTGTAGACGACGTCGTTGACGTACATCTGGGAGCCGCTCAGGTAGGTGGGGGCGCCGACCGCGTTGTAGCCGAGGCTGAGCGTCTCGGCGGGCAGGCCGCCGACCGCCGGTGTGGTCGTGGTGGCGATCTGGCCGTCCTGCTTGTAGGCGGCGGTGAAGGCGTAGGTCCCGGCCAGCGTGCCTTCGGCTGCGGGGATGGTGACCTTCGTGTCGGTCGGGCGGCCGCCCTTGTCGTAGGCGGTCACCTCGGTGACGTACTGGCTGGTGCCGTCGTGGCGGATGGACTTCGCGGCTTTGCCGACGCCGCCCGTGGCCGTGTCGTAGGTCCACTCGGAGCGCGGCGCGCCGGTCACCGAGCCGTCCCGCAGACTGGTCTTACGGCCCAGGATGTCGTAGGTGTACGCCAGGGTGACGCCCCGGGCGTCCTTGACGGTGACGACCTGACCGGCGGCGTCGTAGGTGGACTCGCTGACGCCCTTGTCCGGGTCGGCCGTCTTGATCCTGCGGCGGCGCTGGTCGTAGGTGTTCTGCCACTTGTTGCCGGCGGGGTCGGTCACGGTGGCCAGGTCACCGGCGTCGGTGTAGGTGTAGCCGATGGTGTCGTAGGCCGTCGCCGAGCTGTACTGGCGCAGTTGGACGGTGCGCCCGCGGGCGTCGGTGATGGTCTGGGTCTTGGTGCCGCCGGCCGGGGGCACGACGGTGGTCCGGTCGCCGCCGTACGTGGTGACGCTCTTCCACTTGGGCGCCCCGTTGGCCACAAGGGTGGTCTCGGTGATCCGGCCGGCGCCGTCGTACCGGTTCTGGGTGACCGAGGGGATCGTCACGGTCGGGGCGACCAGCGTCGTCCCGGGGAGGCTCCCGTCGTGGTAGTACGGCGCGGAGGTCCAGGCCACCAGGCCGCGGGTGTCACGGACGGAGTCGGCGATCAACCGGCCGCCGCCGACCGTCTGGGTCTGGGTCTGCCGCTCGCGGAGCAGGCCGTCGTAGAGGGTGATCGAGGTCAGGTACTTGTCGGTGCCGGTCGGCAGCAGCTTCCTGGTGGTGACGGCGGCGGGGGCGTTCGCGCGGAGCAGGTAGGAGAAGGTCAGGTTCGCGCCCAGGGCGCGGTCGCGGTCGGGGAGCCAAGCAGCGGTGAGGCGGCCGATGCCGTCGTAGACCAGATCGGTCCTGGCGTTGTTGGGCGCCTCCATGGTCTTCGGCTGGTTCCAGGCGATGTCCATGGTCGTGGTGGTGGCGTGCCCGGCCGGGTTGGTCGTACGGACCGAGGTGACCGGGCCCGCCTTCGCGGGGGTGTAGGCGGTCGTGGTGGTCCGGCCGAGCGCGTCGGAGCTGGAGACCGTGCGGCCGTTGGCGTCGTAGGCGGTGGTCCCGGTCACCACCCATTGCGGGGTGGTGCCCGACCAGGAGCCGACCTCGTCCGTCTTCACCACCAGGCCCCGGATGGGCGCGGTGCCGAAGGGTTTGGCGGGGTCGTCGAAGTAGCTGCGGGTCATGGACAGCACGTCGCCGGGCACTGCGGGAGTGGCCGTGCAGGCGACCCCGTAGGTGTTGACGGCGGACACCCTGTCGCGCATCCAGAGGCCGTCGTTGATCAGGTAGGTGCTCTTGGTGCACTGGTCGTCCGCCGCGGTGGCCTCGTCGCCGAGGTCGTTCACCTCGACCGGCAGGTTGTCGGCGTTGACCTTGGTCTCGGCGCGGGTCCACCGGGTGGTGCCGTTCCAGGTCAGATGGGTGCGGCTGTACGTGGTCGCGTCGTGCGTCCGGTACGCCTTGAGGGGCCCGCCCTGGACGTTGACGCCGGTCTGGGCGTAGGAGGGCTCGACCAGGGACCCGCTCAGCCAGACACCGTCCGGCCCGTCATGGGTGATCTGCTCGCGGAGCTTGCCGGACAGCGCCTCGTGATCCTCGATCGCCTTGGAGTGCGGGTCGCCGGTACCGTCCAGCGAGTCCTTCACCCAGACGTCGCGGGTGCCGGTCAGCTGCTTGTCGCCGTCCATGCCGCGGAAGTAGCGGTACTCGGTGGCCGACTGCGGGCCGCTCTCCACGCCGGTGCGCACCCGCACCCGGCCGTAGCCGCGCCACTGGCCCCAGGTGCGTTTCTTCTCCTCGATCAGCTCCGAGTCGTCGTAGTGCCAGGCGGGGGCGTCCAGGTAGTCGTAGTTGGTCTGCTCGTGGGTGAAGCCTCCGGTGTTGTCGTAGACGTCCACGCGGTCGACGACGTACTTGTGGAACCAGTCGAGGGTCGGTTCGGTGTCGTCGGGGGAGTAGTACTGCGGCATGCAGCGTTTGCCGTTGGTGTGCGGGATCGGCAGGCTCGACCGGGTGCAGTCGCCGGGGAGGTAGGTGACGGCGATCTGGGCGCCCGACTCGGTGGTGATCGAGACGATCCGGAACCGGTTGAGCGCGGTGCGCCTGTCGGCGGGACCGTCCACCCGGTTGGGGAAGGGATCGGCGCCGGGCGAGAACACGATCTCCGGGTAGGTCTCGGTGGCTCCGCCCTTGATGCCCGAACCGGACCGGGTGATCCCTTCCAGCCACATCGGCACGCCTTCGCCCTGGCTGGATCCGGCGTTGAGGTAAGAGTGGCGGAGTGTCCAGGTCTCGACCGTGCGGTACTGCCCGGCGTCCCATACCTGGGCACGGATCGCGCTCAGTCGCTTTTGGGTCCAGAAAGTGGGCGCGAGCTGCTCGGTGCACCGCGCGCCCGACTGGCAGTACTGATCCCACGGGACGTCCGGCCAGGACGCGGGGACCGCCTTCTGGGCCGTGTCGAAGCAGGTCGCTCCGGGCAGGCAGCGGTCGGCCACGTCGAAGAGGACCTGGGCGGCGGGCTGGGCCTGGTCGGTCCGGGAGCCGTACTCGATCTTGGAGAGCCAGCCGCCCCGGTCGTAGGCGGTGCGCTTGTCCGGGTCGTTCTCGCGGCCGTACGCGCCGGGCTCCCGCCCGTACGACAGGGTCATCGTGTTGCCGTGCGGGTCCACCACCTTGTCGAGGTTCCACCGCCACGCCTGGGTGCGCCGGGAACCGGCGAAGTCACCGGAGGCGTAGCCGGGCTCGCCCGGGTGGTTGCCGTACACCTGGGTGGTCCAGGTGGACTGGGCGGCTGCGCGGTTGCCGAAGAAGTACTGGACGCCGTCGAGCGTGGTCACCTTCCAGTACTCGCCATCCTGGTCGCCGTTGCCGACGGAGGTGTCCTTGATCAGCTCGATCTTGGAGCCGTCGTCGGAGACGCCCTTCCAGCGCCCGCCGCCGACGTCGATCAGCTCGGTGCCTCGGCCGTTCAGCGACATGGTCGCGTTGGCCTTCCACCAGCACTGGTCACCGGTCTTGTTCCCGGCGTTGTTCGGGTTCTTCTCGTCGACCGCCTCGGTGTCCTTGGCGCAGGACTGGTACGTACGCTCGACGAACCCGGGCCACAGATCCCACCCGTCGCCGATCCACGAGCCCTGCGTGTTGGTCCCCCCGGTCCGGCCGTCCACCGCCTGCGAGGAGTACGCCAGCGCCAGCGACGGCACCGGCCCGCCCACGCCGGGCGGCATCCGCAGCGGGTAGGACCAGGCGAAGCCGCCGGTCTGCTGCGACACCTGCCAGGTGGCGGCGGGCGACAGCGAGGTGGCCGTGTAGTCGCCGTTGCCGCCGGAGGCATCGGCGGTCGCGGCCAGCAGCATCGGCTCGCCGCCGGCGGGGAGCATGACGTCGGCGGCGAGAGAGCGAGAGGCCAACTCGTTCCTGGAGTTCACCGGTCTGGCGGCGTCCAGGCCGCAGCCCTTGGTGCCCGGCGCGATCAGCGCGCAGGGCGGCAGTTCGACCAGACGGAGCCGGGAGGCCCAGTCGCCTCCGTAGGCGGAGGCGAAGCCCGAGTAGTCGACGGAGACGGAGACGGTATCCGAACCGGTGTCCGTGCCGGTGCTCGCGACACTGTCCGTCGCGACTCCGTCCGCCCGCGACACGCTGAGGAGCACCCCGGAGACGCCGGCCTTCGCCGTCGTCGCACGGTCGTGCACTCGCACCCCGACCTTGTCCACCCGGGCGGCGGCCACCGGGCCGACCCACACCGGCGAGACGGCTGCCCGGACCGGCTTCCGCCCGGTGGCCGCCAGGTCCACCACGGTGGTGGTGGGTGCGGGCCAGGACACGTCAGGGGCACCCACCCTGGGCGGCTCGGCGACCTTCGGGGCGGTGCCGCCCTTCAGGTCCTTGACCGGAATGTTCAGCACGTCCGTGGGGACGGGCGGACTCCACTGGGGTGCGGCGGCCAGCGACTCCGCGCCCATGAGCGGGAACGTGACCATTAAGGCAGTGGTTATCGCCAGGACTCGTTTCATGCCTGCTCCTACGCCTGTGATCCGTCGGAGTTGATCTCGCCCTGGGTGAGGGCGCGCTGGTAGGCGGCCACGCGGTCGATCGCGCCCGGCCAGAACTGCGCCGCGGCGCCCGACTGCTTCGCCCGGCCGACCGCCCAGCCGTTGTTTGCCGACCAGCCGCCGGTGTACGACACCAGGTCGGTGCCGTCGAAGTTGTCGCCGTTCACGTAGAGGCGGAGCTTGCCGCCGGCCTGATCGTGGACCCCGGCGAGGTGCACCCAGCCGGTGCCGACGGACTCGGTCGAGCAGGCCCTGCTCTCGGCGCCCTCGTCCCCGGCCGTCATCGTGAAGCACCAGGCGGGGTCGGTGACCGCGTCAGCGTTCAGGTCAAGGTCGGTCCGGTACTGGAGGCGGAACCCCGAGCCGGTGGGGCCGTCGGCCGACACGGCGGTGACCGGGCCGGACACCGTCGTGCTCGTCAGCTTCACCCAGGCGGTCACGGTGAAGGCGGTCTTCGAGTCGAGCACCGGAGTGGTCGTGGTCCACGCGGTGCCGCCGTTCAGCGCGGCCGCGTTGGTGCCGGCCCGCCCGGCCGTGCGGGCCGCCGTCCCGGCGACGGTGAGCGGACGGTCGGCCGGGACCGAGGCCGCCGTGCCGCCGCTGGCCTCGTCGAAGCCCCAGGCCCAGGATTTGGTGACGGCCGGTCGCACCAGGAACTCGTAGGTGACCGCGCTCGCGGTCGTGTTCCCCGCCGCGTCGGCGGCCTTCACGGTCAGGACGTTCGGCCCCTCCCGGTCGGGCGTCAGGGTGCCGGTCCAGGAGCCACCGGGCGCGTCGAACCAGCCCTTGTTCACGCCGTTGAGAGTGAACTCGACCTTCGAGGCGCCCGACGCGCCGGCGGCGAATGCCCCCGCTACGCCGACCCCGCCGCTCCAGATGCCCGAAGACTTGGGCGGGTACGCGGTCGAGGACACCGTCAGATCGGTCGGCGGCGTCGTGTCCACCGTGAAGTCGAACCATGCGGAGTAGGCGCCGCAGAGGTAGGCGTCACAGCCGCGCACCCGCCACGAGTAGGCGCCTTCGGGTAGGTTGGTCGGCACCTGCCAGGACGCGGCCTGGCCGGCGGCCCTGTTGGCGACCGTGGTGCCCGACGCCGCCTTCTGGACGGCGCGGGTGGCCTGGTCGTACACCTCGAACTCGACCCTGCTGAGGGTGCCCCCGTTGGGGTCGTTGGGGGTGGCCTGCAGCGTCGGCTGCCCCGACCGGACCTGCGCGCCGGACGCGGTGCAGGAGAAGCCGCAGTCGCCGGCGATCTGCAGCGCGGTGGGCGCGGTCGGGGTGTGGTTGTAGGTCACGACCAGGGCCGCGCTGCTCGGCACGAAATACGACCAGCCGTATTCGTCGTCCTCGTTGTTCGACCTCAGGCCCAGCGTCAGCGAGTCGCTGTTGCTGTTCGCCAGGGCCTGGAGCTTGGCGTCCAGGACCGTGCCGGCCTCGTCGAAGATCTTCTGCTGGTTGGGGCTCGGGCAGCTGGCCTCGTTGGACTTGAAGGTCTGGGTTTCGATGTGCCCCAGGTAGTCGTCGGCGGCCGTGTTCCAGGTGTAGGAGTGGAAGTTGCTGATGTGCCGCGTCTGCCACAGTTGCGTCTTGTAGCCGGCGCAGGCGGCCACATGGTTGGCCGTCACCTTGAAGAGCGCGCTATGGATCTTCGCGCCGTTCATCTCGCCGATGTCGAACTGCATGAACGTCCGCCAGACGCAGCTCTCGTTCCACTTCCTCCCGACGCGCATGTCCGATCGGTACTGGGTGAAGTACGAGCCGCTCTTGTCGCAGCTCGTCACGTGCGTCCAGTAGGTCGGCGAGGGCTTGCTGAAGGTCGGGTCGATGTACAGGGGGTACTTCACGTCCTTGGCGCGGAGCATCTCCGCGACCGGGGTGACCGTGAACTCGGTGGCGTCGGCCGTCGTCTCCATCTTCTCGACGCGGTGCCGCACGGCGTTCGCGCCGGTCATGTCGGTGCCGGTCGGCGCCGCGCCGGAGTCCCACATCAGGGCGGAGCCGGACTGGAACAGCTGCTTGCCCGCAGAGTCCACCACCTCCAGCACGCCGTCGCGCTTGCGGACCGTGCCGTTCTCCGCGTCCACTCCGAACCGGAGCCGGGCCAGCGCGGGGTTGGCCGCCGCCTGGGCGTTCTTGACCACCAGTAGCTGTGAGAATCCATCCCGCTCGGCGCGTAGCTGGAGATCCACGCCCGGCAGGACCTCCGGGTAGGTGGCGGTGTCGCCGCTCAGGACCGGCTTGGGCAGCAGCCAGGGCGACTTCAGCCGGACCCGGGTGTCACGTTCGCCGAGCGTGACCAGCGGCGCGGAACCCCCTCCGGAGAACCGCACGTGCGCCGTGATCGCCCCTGGGCTCACGGCGCCGTCGGCGTCGAAGCGAAGTGAGGTGTCGATCGGCCGCCAGCCGCCGGCCGTCCTGACCCGTACGGGGATGATCGTCTGAACCGAGGTCAGCGTGCCGTCCGGGTTGGCGAAGACCTGTCCTGTCTCCGTCCGGAGCGACAGGTCCTCGATTCTGCCGCCGCAACGGGCGGCCTCCACTGCGGCCAGCGCACCGGTGACCGCCTCCGGCGCGCATGAGGGCTCCGCCCGTACGGCGGCTTCGGCGGGCGTTGCCGTCAATCCGGTCAGAAGTAAGCCGAGCACAACACCGACGCGAGCCGGCAGTCTCAAAGGGGGCATCGACAACTCCGTGTTCGAGAGCGAACGTGCGCCAGAAAATGGCCACACCGACGCAACTATCACAAACCCCAGCTATATCTCCGTATATCCAGCGTATATGGGCGTTGATACAAAACGGATATCCATCCGATGCGCCCCGCCCTATATCTTCGAGAAAGTCTCACCGTCAGGGAATTGGAGCATTTTCAATGCGGAATCTCAGACCGATCAGAGCGCTCACTCTGGGACTCGCCATGAGTGCCGCGCTCGTGACCACGGCGGTCACCCCGGCCTCGGCGGCCTCCAGCAGCTGCGCGATCACCTACCTCAGCTGCCAGACCGGCACCATCCCCGCCAACGCCTCCGGGCATTTCATCGTTCTCTCGGTCGCGCCCCCGAACGCGGGTACGGTCAGCTGCACCGTCCACGATGCCTATTCCGGTATCGCGGAGGGCTCACTCAGCCGGGGTTATCGCGACCAGCCGAGAAGCATTAAAATCCCTAACCTCTACGGAAGATATTTCGCTGTTTGTGTGAACAACCGGAACAGCGGTGCCGGGGCGATCCAGAACAGCTGACCATGGGCTGCCAAGGCCGGGCTACGAGCGTCTTCCCCGGCCTGGCGGTCAACCCCGGGTCCTCGCGGAGAATCGCCGAGTGCAGGTTCCTCAGGACCGGGCTCGGGTCGAGCCCGGTCCGCTCGACCAGCAGGGCCCGCACGGCCGCGTAGGCATCCAGCGCGTCGTACCGGCGCCCCGCCAGGCACAAGGCCTTCATCCACAACTCGACCAGCCGCTCCCGGAGCGGATACTCACCGACCAGCTCGCCCAGCTCGGCGCTGACCTCGGAGTAGCGCCCCAGGCGGAGCTCCAGCTCCAGGCCCCGCTCGCGGCACCGCAGCCGCTCCTCGTCGAGCCGTTGCGCGGCGGCCGTCAGCAGCGGCGACCGCAGCCCGCCGAACGCCGGGCCACGCCACAGGGCGAGCGCCTGGCGGAGCAGGTCCACCGCCTCGATCGTCCGGCCCTGGCCGGCCAGCGAGAAGCCCTGCTCCGACCACCGCCGGAACTCCCACAGATCCAGCTCGACCCCGGCGGTGTCCAGCGTGAACCCGGCCTCGCCTCGGGTGATCAGGGTCGCTCCGGTCACCGGCTCCAGATTCCGGCGCAACCTGCTCATCACGGTGCGCACCTGCGCCCGGGCCGTCGCGGGCGGGTCCTCCGCCCACAGCGCCCGGGTCAGCTGCGCCACTGTCACCAGGCTGCCGGGCCGCGCCAGCAGCGCCGCCAGCCCCTTGCGCTCCCGTGGCCCGCCAACAGATACGGCCTGGCCGCCGCACCACACCTCGACCGGCCCGAGGAGACCGAATCTCACCTCACGGACCTTCGTGGCGCCCGCGCCACGAACCGGATGGCACATCCGCACCGGCGCACCCGCCCTCAGCCCGTCGTCCGCGGCGTCCTCGCCGAGGATCGACTCGTGCAGCGCCCTGAGCTCGGGCCCGGGCTCCAGGCCCAGCTCACGCACGAGGCTCCGGCGGCCCTCCCGGTAGACGCCCAGGGCGTCGGCCCGGCGGCCGGACCGGTGTAGCGCGAGCATCAGGTGGGCGCGCAGCCGCTCCCGCAGCGGGTGGCTGGCGACCAGGGCGGTGAGCTCGGCGACGAGGTCGGCGTGACGGCCCAGCCCCAGGTCGGCGGTGATGCGCTGTTCGGTGGCCCACAGCCGGGCCTCGTCCAAGCGGAGCACGCTCTGCCGTACGAGGGGCAGTTCCGCCAAGTCGCCGTAGGCGGGGCCGCGCCACAGCGCCAGCGCCCTGCCGTACGCCTCGCTGGCCTCGGCCAGCCGTCCGTCGGCCAGATCGAGGTCCGCCTCGCGGACGAGGCCCTCGAACTCCTCCACGTCCACCTCGCCCGGCCGTACGACCAGGCGGTAACCGGCGGGCTCGCTGATGATGCGGTCACGATCGCCGAGAGCGCGGCGCAGATAGTAGAGGTACAACCGCAGGTTCTCGCCCGCCGACACCGGCGGCGAATCCCACAGCGTCTCCATCAGACGCCGGCCGGACACGCTCCGGCCGGAATGGGCCGCCAGCGTGGCGAGCAGCACGCGCTGCTTGGCCGAGCGAAGCGGAACCCCCTTGCCTTCGACCGTCAGGGCGAGCGGACCGAGAACCCCCAGTCGCATCAGACGCACCTCCCGCTGCATACCCGGATACGAGGGAAGTCTCCGAGGTGAGCGAGTTGTCCGGCAGAGCGCTGGGGGTCGGACAATCAACTCCGATCAATCGCAGATCGCCTGGTACGGCGTGGAGCCCAGGTAGTCCGCCCAATCGGCCGGGCTGAGCCCGTGCCCGACCTCACGGCAGATCCGCGCCGCGGCCCGCTCCGGATCGAGCGCCCACCGGATGATCCGGCTGTCGTTCCCCCCGGACACCAGGTCGCCGTCGGCGGTGAACGTCAGCCCCTGCACCGGTGCCCCGTGCCCGCTCAGCACCGCCACCGGCTCCCGGGTCCGGAGATCCCTGACGATGATCGTGCGGTCGGACCCGGCCGACGCCAGCCACCGCCCGTCCCGGCTGAACGCCACCACCTCGACCGTCCCCGCGTGTCCGGGCAGCGTACCGAGGGCCGCGCCGGTCGCCGCGTCCCACAACTTCACCGTGCGGTCGGCACCTCCGGTCGCGATCACCTTCCCGTCCGGACTGTAGGCCACGTCCAGGATCGAGATCTGTCCGGTCTTGATCCGGTAGCGGGGCGTCTCGGTGGCCAGGTCCGACCCTGTCAGGTCCCACCCGGTCAGGAATCCGGAGCTGCTCGTCGCCACCACCATGCGCCCGTCCGGCGCGTACGCCACCCCGGTGGCGACCAAGGGGAGGAACGGCGACTCCGTGCCCTTCCCAGCGGGGTCAATCGTGAACCGGTGCCAGCCCAGGGCGGCGGCCACGAGGCTTCCGCCGTCCGGATGATAGGCGACGTCGGTGGAGGCGCCCATCCCGTCGTAGGCCAGGGTGGCGAGCTTCTCACGGGTGGTCAGGTCCCAGAGCACCACGTGGTGGTCACGGGTCACGGCGGCGAGCCTGCGCCCGTCCTGGCTGAAGCTGATGGCCTCCACATGGTCGGGATGGCCGTCCAGCCGGTCGAGCTGGTTGCCCGCGTTGTCCCAGAGCCTGACGGTCTTGTCACTGCCCGCCGAGGCGATGAGCGTGCCGTCCGGGCTGGTCTCGACCGCGTTGACGGCGGCGCTGTGGCCGCTGAACGGCGGCAAAGCCGGCTCACGTACCACGATCACGCCGCCGAGCCCGGCCGAGACCAGCCGCCGCCCGTCCCTGCTCAGGCTCAGGCTCAGCGTCTCGGCCCTGGTCCTGTCCTGGTAGGTCGCGAGCAGCTCGTTCTTCGCGTGGTCCCAGATCGTGATCGAGCCGTTCTCGTCGGCCAGCGCGATCCGGTCGCCCACCGGAGCGGAGATGTCCCACGCCCACGGCGACAGCTTGGGCAGCGCGTTGACCTCGACGTTCCGGTCCAGGTCCCACAGGTGCACGCCGAGGCGGTCGGAGGCGGTGACCAGCAGGTGGCCGCTCCCGAACACCACCCGGTGCACGGACGTCGCCGGGATCGTCCCCCGCTTGTCCCCGGTGGCGACGTCCCATACGATCGGCCGTTCCTCCCCGCCGGAGGTGGACACCAGCAACCTGCCGTCCTGGCTGAACGCGAGCCCGCCGACCGGGTCCCGGTGTCCGGTGAGCACGTGGTGGGTGCCGTCCCTCAGGTTCCACACCTCGATCTTGCCGTCGCGGGCGCCGAAGGCCAGCCGGACGCCGTCGGGGCTGATCGCCATGGCGTTGGTCATCTGATCCCTGGACAATCGGAACACCTCACGGCCGGTGCTCGGCTCCCGCACCACCACCAGGCCCGTCTGCGCCGGGCCCTGCTCGCGGCCGAACGAGGCGAGCAGGTCGCCGTCGCCGCTGTAGGCGACGCGACGGGCGAGGATGGCCTTACCCGGCTGGACGTGCTCGGTGAAGGTCCGGACGGGGGCGCGCCGGGCGGGGTCCCAGAGGGTCACCACACCGTCGGCTCCGGCAGCGGCCAGCAGTGTGCCGCTCGGGTCCTGCGCCACGTCGTAGACGCCTGGGCCCCCCGCGTTCAGCTCGATCCGCCGCCGCGCGGCCGCGGCCGCGCTGATCACGCCGCCGCTGGTCTCGGCGTCCGGATTCAGCCGGTACGCGATGACGGCCAGCAGCCCGGCCAGGTCGGCATCGGTGTCCAGTAGCTCAAGGGCCTTCAGCGAGACCTGGTGAGAGACGGCGATGCGCTGCTGGCGCCCGGCCTCGCGCCCCTGCTGGAGTGCCATCCCGCCCGCCGCCAGCGCGGCCACCAGCAGCACGGCCATCACCCCGGCCACCCTGGTCAGCAGCCGCACCCTGCGCCGCTCCAGACCTCGGCTGGCTTGCAGGAAGTCCGATTCGAGCGGGTTCAGTTCGGCGGGGTTCTCCTCCGCCCAGGCCCCGGCCACGGCCAGCTGCGCGCCCCGGTAGAGAGCGCCGGAGTCGCGGCGCAGGTCCTGCCACCGGTGCGCGGCGTCGGTGAGCCTGCGGTGGGTGAGCAGGTTGGCCCGATCGTCGGTGAGCCAGCGGTGCAGCCGGGGCCAGGCCCGGATCAGCGCCTCGTGCGCCACCTCCGCCGACTGCTCGCCGACCACCACCAGCCGCGCGGCGGCCAGCCGGTCGAGCACGTCCTGGTCCCCCACGCCCTCCAGCTCGGCCAGGGCGACCGGGCGGCGGGTGTCCTCGGTGCCCTCCCCCAGCGCGGTCAGCCGCACGAAGATCCGCCGCACGAAGTGCTGCCGCGGCACGTCCATCTCCGCGTACACCCGCTCGGCGGTCTGCGCGATCGCCCCGCGCACCCCGCCGATCTTCTGGTACGCGGCAAGCGACAGCCGGTCCCCCGCCCGATGGCGCCAGGTCTCCTGGAGGGCGTGCGAGAGCAGGGGCAGCGCGCCCGGCTCGGTGGCGGTGTCGGCCAGCACGGCGGCCAGCAGGTCGGGGTCGACGGTGAGACCAGCTCTGGCGGCTGGGCGCAGCACGATCTCGCGCAGCTCGGCGGCGGTGGGCGGCCCGACGAGCAGTTGCGCCTCCCCGCTCAGCGCCGCGATCAGGCGTGGATCCAGGTGCCCGATGAAGTCGGCCCGCACGCCGATCACCACGGTGGTCCGCCGCCCCGGCCCGATGGCCAGGTCGAGCAGAGCGTCCACGAACTGGCGGCGCTCCTGCTCGTCAGGGCAGAGCGTGAACACCTCCTCGAACTGGTCCACCACCAGCAGCGCCCGGGTGTCCTCCGAGGCTCCCGCAAGTGCGCCGCGCACGGCGATGTCCAGTGCGGCCGGGTCCTCCCTGAGCTGTTGGATTTCCTTTCCGGACAATTTCGCGACCTGGCCGGACAACGCGTCCAGCGGGTGCGCGGTGGGGGTGGCGAGCATGGTCCGCCACCGGGCGTCCCCGGCCAGCGCGCCCAGCAGGCCCGCCCGCAGCAACGACGACTTGCCGCTCCCGGACCCGCCGAACACGCCGACCACCGGCAGCCGCCCGGTCAGCTCGCGCAGGCGCGCGGCCGGCTGGTCCCGGCCGAAGAACCACTTGCCGTGCTCCGGCTCGAAGGCCATCAGCCCCTGGTAGGGGCACGGCGTCTCGGGCGGCCAGTCCGGGTGGTCGTCGCTCTCGGCGGCCGCCTGCCAGCGGGCCCGCCACTCGGCCTCGTCCCCGCCGAGCGCCCGCACGTAGGCGAGGGTCACCTCCAGGGACGGCAGGCGGTCGCCCTTGGCGGCGTCCGCCAGCGTGCTCGCCGAGTAGTGGGCCAGCTGGGCGAGCCGCCGGTAGCTCATGCGCCCGGTCCTGTCGCGCAGCTGGCGCAGGTGCCAGGCGAGGGCTTGTACCGGCCCCGCCTCCGGGTCGAGCGGGCGTTCTGGCCTGCCCATGACCGCCTCCGCTGTGATCCCGATCTCGCCAACGCGCGCGACCCAACCACACCCTGCTATAGATCGTCCAGATGCAGTCGCACTTAATGCGAAATCTCCAGTGGAAGCACCATAGTGAGCCCGCCGCCGGGCGTCTCGTTCGGGACCAGGCTGGCGCCTGTGGCCCGCACAGAGGACGGCTCGGGCAAGGCTCCTGGAGCCGCCCCGTTCCCGCCGTCGTGGCCAGGGCCTATACCAAAGATCTTGTGAAAAGATCTCGGGATGCTGCGATTCACCGATTTCATCATCGACTGCCCGGACACGATGAAGCTGGCGACTTTCTACTCTGAGGTGACGGGCCGCCCCGTCAAGGAAGGCAGCCACGAGAACTGGGCCAGCATCACGTTCGGCGAGGTCGAGCTGGCCTTCATCCGGGTGGACGACTACCGCGCTCCGCAGTGGCCCGACAGTGAGCACCCCAAGCAGTTCCACCTCGACTTCGAAGTGGACGACATCGAGTCCGAGCAGCGCCGCGTCCTCGACCTCGGCGCGACGCTGCAGCAGGACTTCATCGGCCCCGAGGGCTACGGCTGGCGGGTCTACACCGACCCGATCGGTCACCCCTTCTGCCTGTGCCGCAACAAGGGCGTCGTCTGGACCGACCAGGGCCTGATCTGGCCCTAACCGTGGGTCACCCACCGCCCCCGTACGGGTCGCGGTCGCGCTGTGGCTGATCAGCGGACCGGTTGACGGCGATCGAAGGGCCGGGCTGACGAAGGAAGCCCGGCCCGCCGCCTCGATCGCGAGCGTCTCGGTGATGTGGGTGTACGGCCTGGTCGTGGTGAGCTGGGAGTGTCCGAGGAATGCCTGGATCACCCGGATGTCCGCCCCCTGTTCGAGCAGGAGCGTTGCGGCCGTATGGCGCGCGTCTCACCGCGTGCCGTGCAAGGTGGTTTGAGGTTCTCCTCGGGGCCGGCAGGAGCATGGAAAGAGCGTGGCGATGACCGGGCACAGGACTGGTGCGCATGCCCGGCACAAAAGACGAGCAAAAGGTGCCCTTTGAGGTCCCGCTTTGGTGGATTTCGGACTCGGTGTGCCCGCGATCATGTCGCTTGGACGGGTCGCGTAAACGGATATGGTCGCCGACTGGTTCGAGGCGTTACACTATCGCGTCAAAACACCTCTTCCTGATGGTTTCAGGATGAGGTCCGGAGCCGTCGCAGGCAGATGATGCCGAATATCAGGCCGAGCATCGAGAAAGCCGATTCCAGCCTGCCTTGGTACAGCTCCGACCGATCTACCATAATGGAAGATTTATGATCTACGATGTGATCGGAATGCTGTATCAGACCCTGCCCTTAACTCTCGGCGGATTGGTATTCGTGGGGCTCTATCTGGGCCTACGCCGCACGCGACCGGGGTGTCGCCATCTGCTGTTACCGGCTGCGGCCTGGTTCTTGGCCGCCCTTGACCAGTGGTACATGAGCACCTACCAGCCGCAAATGAATATCCGTATCGACATGCTGCCCTTCCTGGCGCTGATGGCCGTCACCACGCCATCCGGCATTCTTCTGGCAGCCCTGGGCGAGCGTTCACCGCGTTGATCAACGGACGCCGCGCCGCCGCGGCCAATCGCAGGTTCGATCCTTCAGGAAAGGCGTGTTGATGAGCGGTGCAGCGGCAGGGGAGTACGAATGGCTCCATCAAGAGTTCACCGATGGTGCCGGTGACACCTGGCTCTGTGCCAGCTTCGTGCAGGGCCTCACCCCTCGCGAAGTTCTGCACCGGATCGACGTCGTTCCTGGAACCGTCGGCGATTTCGGAGTCGGAGCTTACGCGGCCGACGGAGGAACAGTGCTGATCGACTATGGATGGGGCACGTCGGGGGGCACGGCGCCGGGGTCGCTGTCGTCGGGCACGACGATGGCCAGGGTGTTCGCCAACATCAAGGGCGACGATTTCAGCCTCCTCGTCGACGGGGTTCTGATCACCGAGTTCAGTCTGTACGGTTACTCCTATCGCTCCGGAGAGGTCCCCGGACATCTTCTTCCCGACCTTCACGAACTGGGCCTCGACCGTGATGACTTCACCGAGAACGCCGTCCCCGCGGCTCTCGCCTTCGCCTCCCGCGCCACCGGTGTGCGTTTCTCACGGAGAAACTACGCCCGGGACGCCCTGACCGGCGCGAGCGACCACCTCCAATGACCTGCGTCCACAACCGCTGCCGCGTTCTCCCCCTGTAGACGACCCGGCCTTGATCACGTGCCGGACGCATGTCGATACCGAACGTTCTATCTGCTAAACTCCCGGCAATGGTGCAGAACACTCGAGGTCAGGTGTCCGAAGCGCGATCACGGCTGCTCGGCACTGCCACCCGGCTCTTCTACGCGGAAGGTCTCCACTCCGTGGGGATCGATCGGATCGTCGCGGAGGCGAAGGTGACCCGCGCGACGTTGTACCGGCATTTCCCCAGCAAAGACGAACTCGTCGTCGCGTATCTGCAAGGAGCCGACCAGGCCATCCGCGATCGGGTCGGCGAAGCCCTCGGCAGCGGCAGGCCGGCGGCCGACATCGTACGAACCATCGCCAGGTCGATCGCCGAGGACATCGAGTCGCCCGGATTTCGCGGCTGCGCCTTCCTCAACGCCGTGGCGGAGTATCCAGACCCCGGGCATCCCGTGCACAAGGCCGTCCTCGCGCACCGCCAGTGGTTCCTGCGCACCATCGTCGATTTGCTCGCGCAAACCGGAGAGACGCCGTCCGAGCCCGCGGGCCGGCATTTCGTCATGCTGCGAGACGGCGCGATGGCGGCGGGCTGCCTGTCCGACCCCGCGGCGGTCCGCGAGACGTTCATCCAGGGAATCGAGGGAATCCTGCGGTTCCGCGCCGGCTCCACGGCTCCTCGGCCCGGGACAGGAACCGCCTGAGCGCCACGGACCGCGGGGTCTCCTCTTCGCAACCGGCCCTTGAGGTCACCCACGGCGTGCTCATGGGTGCGGGGGCGTACCTGAGCGAGATGACCGTCCGAAACAGTGATCAACCCGTTCGGCTCCTCCCGCCACCGGGAACGGCACGCGGTCTCGCGCGAGAAGCCGCACGGCTCGGCACGACTCACCGGATCACCGTTTGCGGGCCAGCAGCTGCACTGCTCGCGCCGGGTGACCGTTCATCGTGACAGCGGAGATCCGGCGCTCTTCCACGAGATCGAACCCAGACAGGAGGGCGTGCAGCGCGGCCATGTCGTGGTGCCGCACCACCGCGCCGTCGTCGGTGGCGAACACCCCGTACGGGGTTCCGAATCGCCGGGCGTAGGCGGCGTAGCGGTCCCGGTTCCGCTCGTCCGTCGAGTGTCGAGAGACCATCGCCGCCCGCGTGCTGGAGTGGCCCATGCGCTCCATCAGCTCCCGGATCGACGCCCCGGCGTTCGCGGCAGGGGTGTTGCCGGTGTGCCGCAGGTCGCGGGGCAGAAGGTGACCTCGGGGTAGCGCGGTGATGGCCCCTCCAGCAGGGGCTGTCGCTGTGATTTCAGGTGCTGGTCGAGGAAGGCCGCCACGTAGGTGCGGGTGAGCTCCGCGCCACGGGCCGCGGGCAGCATGCCGGGAAGAGGTTCGAGGCCGATGACGTCTGCCAGCAGCGGGATGTCGGTGAAGGACTGGTGCTCGGCGTCCGACAGCGTGAGCCAGCGTTTCCATCCGGTCAGCCGCTTCCAGTCGCGGTCCCAGGAGGTGTCGCGGCCGCCCGGGACATGTTCTCGAGAACCCAGGAACATGAACGGCCGGGCGAGGCCGCCCGTGGGGATGCGGGCGTAGGTGGTGCCGTCCATGTCGATCCCGGCGCGCACGCGGGAGTCCTTGATCATGGCCGCCACGGCGCCGGCTCCGCCGATCGACTGGCCTGCCATCGCGATCCGGGAGCGGTCGATCAGGCCGGGATGCCTCCACGCCGACGGCAGCCGGTCGAGGACGAAGGAGACGTCGGCGGCCCGGCCCTGGACCACTCTGGCGCCGAAGCCGGGGTCGGTGTCGCTGTCGCAGGCGAGGCATTCGGCGACCCGGCCGTCGGACAGGGTGGTGGCGTGGCTTTCGTGGGTGTGGTCGATGCCGGCCACGACGTAGCCGCGGCTGGCCAGGTCCTCGGCCAGGGAGGTGAGGGTGCTCACCGGCTTGGTGAAGCCGGGAGAGAGCACCACCAGCGGGAGCCCGCGCCCTGCGGGGTCGGCGTCCTTGACGGCGTTCGTGCGCGTCTTGCTCAGCACGTCGTACGGCGCGCTCGCGACGTTGGAGCCTTTCAGGAGGAGTTCCGATTCCTTGGCCGTCATGTAGGGCGCGCGGTGGCCGTCGCGTTGCCTGGTCGGGTACCACAGGGTGACTTTGAGCTGCCGGGCGTCGAGGTCGGGATCCCAGGGATCGGGGCGGGAGGTGTCGGTCAGGTGCAGGACGGTGGTGGCGACCGGGTGGGCTCCGGTGGGGGCGGGCAGGGTGGCGGGGCCGGTCGAGGTGGGCGGCGGGGCGGCGGCGCGGGGCGGGGTGGGCGCGGAGCAGGCGGACGCGGCCAGGACGACCAGTCCGGTGGTCACGGTCACGGTCAGGAGCTGTCTCATGGGGCCGTGGCCATGGCCAGGAGCTGTCTCATGGAGGGATCCCTTCGCGGGTGCAGCAGGGTCAGGTGTGCAGCAGGGTCAGGGCCTTGGCCAGGGCGGGGTCGCGTCCGGCGGCGGCGTCGGCGGCGGTCAGGGGCACGTGGTGGTCGGGCGGCACGCCGATCTTGTCGATCACCTCGCGGTCGGGGCCGAGGTGGTGTCGGGTGGGGAAGCTCAGCAGGGTGTTGTCGGTGAGCAGGTAGGAGCCGGCCGGGCCGGAGATGAGGCCGGCGGTGCGGGTGCCGATCAGCCGGCCCAGGCGCAGGTCCTTGACCGCGGAGCTGAAGTGCTCGCACGCCGAGGCACAGCCGCGGTCGGTGAGGACCACCAGTGGCAGGTTGACCAGCTCGACGGTGTCGTCGGTGCGCATGGTCTGGCAGGTGCCGTCGGCGGCGCACTGGTGGGCGGTGACCTTGCCGTGGGCGAACGCGCTCAGCAGCCGGATCGCCTCCACGGGGCTGCCGCCGCCGTTGCCGCGCAGGTCCAGCACGACGCCGGACAGGGTGCGGCCCGTGCGCAACCGGGTGATGGCCTTGAGGACCCGGTTGGCGGAGTCGGGCGCGAATCCGGTCATCCGCACGTAGGCGACGTCGTCGTCGAGCAGCTGTGACCGCACCACCTGCAGTTCGGTCAGGTCGCGCTGGAAGAGGCCGGGTTTGAGGGTGACCGTCCAGCGGCGGCCGGTGCTCTGCCGTAGCAGCCGTAGCTGGACCGGTCGGGCTTGGGGGTAGCGCGGGTACAGGGCGGTGATGGCGGGGGTGGCCTTGGCGTCGATGAAGGGCGCCGAGTCGTTGATCGACTCGATGATGTCGCCGGGGCGCAGGCCGGCGGCCCGGGCGGCGCCGCCTTGCACGGTGGTGACGAACAGCGGGCCGACGGCGGTGCCGGGGTTGGCGTCCGCTTGCGGGCCGTCGATGTTCGCGGTCAAGCCCAGGCCGTAGCCGTCGCCGTCGTAGTGGTCGGGGTGGCGCTCGACGTCGTGCGTCCAGCGGGCGTGGTTGTCGCCGAGAGCGGCCACGATGGCCTCGAGGGTGACGGCGGCCAGTGCGTCGCGCAGGTCGAGAACCTGGTCGGTGATCTTGCGGTAGGTGGTCTCGAAGGCGCTCCAGTCGGCTTTGCGGTCGCCGGTCAGCGCCGGCATGGCCGCGGTGGGCACCTCGCGCCCGGCGCGGTTGAGCTCCTGGGTCAGGGCGACGAATCCGGCCCTCAGCAGCGCGCGGGCGTCCAGCGTGGCGCCGCTGTAGTAGGTGCCCAGGATGCAGAAGTAGGCCTGCTCGATGACGTCGATCGTGGTGGCCGTCTCCGCCCCGGGAGGTCCATGGGGAGGCGCGCAGACCGCCGGCCCGGCGGTGCCCGCCTGGATGCGCGGCGGCGTCGGCGCGGTGCAGGCCGCCGCCAGCAGGAGGGCGAGCCCGGCAGCCGTCCGGGCGGCGGCCCTGACGGCGGGCTTGGCGGCGGTCATGACAGGCGCCTTCGGACCCACCAGAAGCAGAACCAGGTCAGGGCGGCGGTGAGCAGGGCGTAGATGCCGGTCTCGATCCACTGGAAGGGCCAGAAACGCTCCAGGGGCTGGTAGGTCGCCTGCTGCCGGTAGCCGAGCCGGTTGATCTCGGCCGGGCACCCCTCCGCGGACAGTCCCTGCGGTGAGCAGGGTCCCGACGTCGTGGAGACCGGGACGGCCCGCACGATCGTCGACGACGGTCCCGAACTTCCGTCTCCGCCGGAGACCGTACGTCCGGACGGATCGACCAGCCTGCTGGACAGGACCCAGGCGCCCGGGTGGCCGGGAACGGCCGACGTCCTCAGGAAGATTTGCAGGGATCCGCCTCTTGGCGCGCCGAGGCCGTCCATGTTCTCCCGGCCCAGCTCGAAGGTCCCGGTGACCGGGGGCATCAGGTGGGGACGGACCAGCAGCGGCATGGCGAGCTGGATCGCGACGAAGACGGCCAGGGTGAGGGCCATGGCGGGCAGCGTGCGGCGCACCAGCATGCCCACGGTCACGCCCAGGACGAAGGCGAAGGCCGCGTACCCCATCGGGGCGATGCCGCGCGCGCCGAACACCACGGGAGCCATCTGCGCCATTTCCGGCACGGCCGACTTGTCCAGAGGGGCGGACCACCAGGTCACCGCGAGGCCGCACACGCCGGCCGCGGCCACGGCCACCAGGCCGGTGAGCCCGAGCTTGACCGCCAGCCACCGGCCGCGGGTGACGCTCTGGTTCCACACCAGCAGGTGCGTGCCCGCCTCCAGCTCCCGGGTGATCAACGGTGCCCCCCAGAAGAGCCCGACCAGCGCCGGCAGGATGAGCACGACGAGGGTGAGGGCGAGGAAGGGGATGTCGTACTCGCCGAAGAACCGGTCGAAGAAGTCGAGGCAGGTGTTGTCCGGGGTGCAGTCGGAGATCCCGGCAGCGTAGCCGGAGGCCAGGTTCGGGCCGGTGAGGGCCAGGACGGTGGCGAGAACCACGAGTACGGCGGCCATCATCGCGGCCGAGCCGCGGAACTGGCGCCAGGTCAGCCAGATCATCGCCACACCTCCAGGGCGGCCCGCCGGTTGTCGGCGGTGCGTTTTTCCATGTAGGCCAGGACGAGGTCCTCCAGGCCGAGCCGGCCGACCGTCCAGGCGGGGTCGTGGATCGGGGCGTCGGTGCGGACCACGTACGTGCTCTGCCGGTCGGTGTGGTGCGCGGAGACCACGTGCTGGTCGGCGGGGAGCCGCTCGAGGGCGCCGCGCGGGCCGGTGAGCCGGTGGTGGGAGGCCAGTAACCGGTCGACCTCCCCCGCCATCCGGACGCGGGAGTCGACGAGCACGATCACGTAGTCGCAGATCCGTTCCAGGTCGGAGACCAGGTGGGAGGAGAGCAGCACGCTCAGCTCGTGCTCGACGGTGGCCTCCATCAGTCCCCGCAGGAACTCGTGGCGGGCCAGCGGGTCGAGCGCGGCGACCGGCTCGTCCAGGATCAGCAGTTCTGGCCGCTTGGCCAGGCCGAGGGTGAGGGCGAGCTGGGCGCGCTGGCCGCCGGACAGCTTGCCCGCCCGCTGGGTGGGGACGAGACCGAGCCGCGCGATGCGCTCCCGTGCCGTGGCGGCGTCCCAGCGGGGGTTGAGGCGGGCGCCCAGCCGCAGGTGTTCGGCGACGGTCAGTCCCGCGTAGACGGGGGTGTCCTGGGCGACGAACCCGACCTTGGCCAGCTGCTCGCGACCGCCTGCGGGACGGCCGCCCAGCACGGTGATGCCGCCCGCCGTCGGCTCCAGCTGGCCGCCGGCCAGCTTCAGCAGCGTGGTCTTGCCGGCGCCGTTGGGGCCCACCAGCCCCACGACGTGGCCCGCCGGGATGTCGACGGTGCACTCGCGCAGCGCCCAGCGCCTGCCGTACTTCCTGCCTAAACCTCGGGCTTCCAAGACAGCGGTCACGCTGTGTCCTCCTGAGCGGTGGTCCGAAAGGTGGTCGTGAACAGCGCCTCGATGCTTTATCGAGGGCGCGGCGAGGGGAGGCGAGGGCAATGTCGCGGTCGCGGCTCCAGAACGATGTGACGGCGGGAACGAAACTAGGCACTGCCCCTGCCGGTGCGCGTCGGCCGTCATGCCGAGATCGCGTACCTCCCGAGGACGAAGGGCCGGCGGGTCATCCCTGCGATGTACTCCCCGAGACCGTGAGCCCCCGTCACAACGGCCGATGCGGGACGGACGGGCAGACGTGACAATGTGCCGGTGGACACCGGTGAACGACCGCCGTGGTGGCGGCATGTGCTCGACCTGGACAGCCGGCTGGACAAGGTCCTCCCGGACCGGCACGGCGTCCGGGACACCCCGGGGCCGAAGGGCGACGGACCCTCGAGGCCGTCTCGCGGAGCACTCGCCGCCGACGCGGTGGTCGCGCTCGTCCTGACGGTCATCGCGGTGACCGTATCGGTGGAATACCCGGTGACCGGCCCTGTCGCGGATCAGCCCGAAGTGATCGAGTACTTGCGGCTCCGGCCTACCGTCTCACCCCACCCGCCGCTTCCTGATCTCCCGACGATTCCTGATCTGCCCTCGCTCCCCGATCTCCCCTCGATTCCTGATGCCCCGCCCGGTCACTCACCACCTCCTGACGGCCCGTCCCCACCCTCCGGCGACCCTTCCGGCAACGTGCCGGCCCAGCTCCTGCCCTACGTTCCGACCGCGTTCCTCGTGGTGCTGACGGCGTTGCCGCTGGCGGCGCGGCGCCGGTACCCGCTCATCACCTTCTGGGTGGTGCTGGCCGCGGCGCTGGCCACACACGCGGTCGCGACCTGGATCACCGTGCTGACCTGCGCTGTCGCCGCGTACGGCGCCGTCACCCACGGCCGTAACCGGTTCCTGGCGATGGGCGGCCTCGTGCTCGCGGCCGGGCTCGCCGGTGGCGCCTTCCGGGACGTCGCGCCCGGGCTGCCGGACTGGACGGTGCCGTTCGTCGTCCTGCTGAGCGTCGGCGTCTTCGGGAGCTTCGTCCGTTTCTGGCGGCGGCAGCTGGGAGCCAGCCGGCATCGGCTCGCCGAGCTGCAGCAGGCGCAGGCGAACGCCATGCGCAGAGCCGTCGCAGAGGAGCGCTCCCGGATCGCCGCCGAACTCCACGATGTGGTGACCCACAATGTCAGTGTGATGGTGATCCAGGCCGGCGCGGCCCGCAAGGTCATGGACGTGGAGCCGGAGCAGTCGAAGCAGGCCCTGCTCGCGATCGAGTCCGGCGGCCGGGCCGCCATGGCCGAACTGCGACATGTCATGGGCCTGCTCGCCGGCCCGGGCGGCGAGCGTCTCGACGGGCCTTCCGACGGGCTGGAACCCCAGCCCGGGCTCGACCAGCTCGACGCCCTGGTGGAACGGGTCCGCGCCGCCGGCGTGCCGGTGAGCGTCGAGGTGTCGTCGCCTGGACCGCTGCCTCCCGGGGTCGACCTCGCCGCCTACCGCGTCGTGCAGGAGGCCCTCACCAACACGATCAAGCACGCGGCCGGAGCCGCCGCGTCCGTGACGATCGGTCATGACGGCGACTGGCTGGAGATCGAGGCGACCGACACCGGCGGGACACGCAGCGCCGGGCCGCGGACCGGCGACGGCAGGGGGCTGATCGGGTTGCGCGAGCGGCTCGCCGTCTACGGGGGAACGCTGTACGCCGGACGGACGGCCGGGGGCGGATTCCAGCTCAAGGCCCGCGTCCCGTGGAGGACGACATGACCGAGCGGTTGCGCGCCGTCATCGCCGACGACCAGGCACTGGTACGCACGGGATTCCGCATGATCCTCGCCGCCGACGGCATCGAGGTGGCTGCCGAGGCGGCCAACGGGGACGAAGCCGTCGCCGCGGTCCGCCGTACCAGGCCCGACGTCGTGCTCATGGACATCCGGATGCCGCAGACGGACGGCCTCGAAGCCACCCGGCGGATCTTCGCGGGCGACGCCGGGGACACCCGCGTGCTGATCCTGACCACCTACGACCTCGACCACTACGTGTACGCCGCGCTCGCCGCGGGAGCGAGCGGGTTCCTGCTCAAGGACGTCACACCCGAACACCTGGTGGCCGCGGTACGCCTGGTGCGCTCGGGCGACGCCCTTCTCGCGCCTGTCATCACCCGCCGCCTGGTCGAACGTTTCGCCCGTCGCGACGACGTGAAGCCCGCCCTCCACCGTGATCTGTCCCAGCTGACGCCCCGGGAACTGGACGTGCTGCGCCTGCTCGCCACCGGACTGAGCAACGCCGAACTCGCCGACCGGCTGACCCTCAGCGTGGCCACGGTGAAGACCCACGTCGCGCGCATCCTGTCCAAGCTCGGCCTGCGTGACCGTGCCCAGGCGGTGGTGGTCGCCTACGAGACCGGTCTGATCTCCCCCGGCGGAATCCGTTAGGAGCCGTTGGGTGGGCGGGCTGCCGACGGCGTCCGGGCGGCAGCCCGCCCACCGGTGCGACGGTGTGCGTTCCGCCGCTCGTGCGGCGCCGCACGGCGATCTCGTTCTCCGGCTCGGCGCGCGGGTCCCGGTCGTGCGCGGGGCGGGCGGGCCGTCCGCGAGCGGGTCCCCGGCCCCGGGGTCACATGTCGACGATCTCGCAGATGACGGCGCCGGAGGCGATGGTCTGGCCCGCGGTGACGCCGAGGTTGGTGATCATGCCTGGTTTGTGGGCGGTGATGGCCTGCTCCATTTTCATGGCCTCGATGACCACCACGAGGTCGCCGGTGTCGACCAGGTCCCCGTCGATCCTGGCGACCATCGCGACGGTGGCCTGCATGGAGCTGACCAGCGCGTCTCCCCCCGCCGGCGCCTGCCTGGCCATGCCGCCGCCGCGCCGCGGCGTCCTGGGCGCCGGAGCCGGCGCGGCGGAGCCGAAGCCCGCGGGCAGCACCACCTCCAGCCGCCTGCCGCCGACCTCGATGAGCACCTTCTCGCGCGGTTGCGCCACCTCGATGTCGCCGGTTCCGGAGTGGGGCGGGATGGTGTTGTCGAACTCGGTCTCGATCCAGCGGGTGTGGACGGTGAAGGGTTCGGAGGTGAACGCCGGGTCCGCCACGATCGCGCGGTGGAAGGGCAGCACGGTCGGCATCCCCTCGATCTCCAGCTCCGCCAGCGCCCGCCGCGACCTTTCCAGGGCCGCCGCGCGGCTCTGCCCGGTCACGATGAGCTTGGCCACGAGCGAGTCGAAGGTCTGCGGCACCGTCTTCCCGGCCTCGTAGCCCGCGTCGAGGCGCACCCCGGGCCCCGACGGGGTGCTCATGCGCGTGATCGTGCCGGGGGCGGGCAGGAAGTTGCGGCCGGCGTCCTCGGCGTTGATGCGGAACTCGATCGAGTGGCCGCGCACCGCCGGGTCGGTGTAGCCCAGCGGCTCCCCGTCGGCGATGCGGAACATCTCCCGTACCAGGTCGATGCCCGTCACCTCCTCCGAGACCGGGTGCTCGACCTGCAGGCGGGTGTTGACCTCCAGGAAGGAGATCGTGCCGTCCTGGCCCACCAGGAACTCGCACGTGCCCGCCCCGACGTAGCCCGCCTCCTTCAGGATCGCCTTGGAGCTGGTGTAGAGCAGGTCCAGCTGCTCGGGCGACAGGAACGGGGCGGGCGCCTCCTCCACCAGCTTCTGGTGGCGGCGCTGCAGCGAGCAGTCGCGGGTGGACACCACGACCACGTCGCCGTACCTGTCGGCCAGGCACTGGGTCTCCACGTGCCGGGGACGGTCCAGGTAGCGCTCGACGAAGCACTCGCCCCTGCCGAACGCGGTGACGGCCTCCCGGACGGCGCTGTCGTACAGGTCCAGGATCTCCTCGATCGTCCTGGCGACCTTCAGCCCGCGCCCGCCGCCGCCGTACGCGGCCTTGATCGCGATCGGCAGTCCGTGCTCGCGCGCGAAGGCGACGACCTCCGCCGCGCCCTGTACGGGCTCCTTGGTGCCCGCCACCAGTGGCGCGCCCACCCTGGCCGCGATGTGCCTGGCCTGGACCTTGTCGCCCAGTGCCGCGATCGCCTCGGGGGGCGGCCCAATCCAGGTGAGCCCCGCGTCGATGACGGCGCGGGCGAAGTCGGCGTTCTCGGCCAGGAAGCCGTAGCCGGGATGGACCGCGTCGGCGCCGGACCGCGCGGCGATCCGCAGCAGCTTGGCGATGTTCAGGTACGTCTCCGACGGCGACTGACCGGCCAGCGCGTACGCCTCGTCCGCCATCCTGACGTGCAGCGCGTCCAGATCCTGCTCGGCGTAGACCGCCACGCTGCACAGCCCGGCATCCCTGCAGGCACGGGCCACCCTTACGGCGATCTCACCGCGATTGGCGATCAGGACCTTCCTCATCACGCGTTCCTCCGTGAACGTGGTGACCGACGACCTCGGGTGTGGCTCGGACTCCGCACCGCGCTCGGTCTCTGCGCCGTGCCCGGACTCCGTACTTCGCTCGATCTCTGTGCTTCGCCCGGTTCCCGGGCCGTGCCCGGTCCCCGCCGCCGCTCAGACTCTGTACGGCGCGCGTTCTCTGTAGCGCGCCTGCTCCCTGTAGTGCGCCCGGTCCCGGTGCTGCACGCGGTCGGAGCGCGCCGATATGGCGATGGCGGTGAGGATCAGCCCTTCACTGGCCATCCAGCGGCCGCGGAACCCGGTCAGCGGGCGGCCGAACACGCTGGGCCCGTTCACCAGCAGGCGCGCGTAGAAGGTGCCGCGCAGCGGGTCGAACGTCACCGTCGCGCTCTCGAAGTCCAGCCAGCGTCTGGTCAGCGGGAACCACGCCTTGTAGACGGACTCCTTGGCGCTGAAGAGCAGGCGGTCCCAGGACGGGCCCGGGTGATCCCGGTTCAGGGCCCGGATGGCCTCGCGCTCCTCGGGTTTGGAGATGGCCTCCAGCACCCCGCTGGCGATGCCCTTGTCGGGCTCCGCGTCGATGCCGATCGTGAGCCCCTCGCTGCTCGCGCCGACCACGGCCGCGCGGTAGCCCGTGCAGTGGGTGATGCTGCCGACGACGCCCTTGGGCCACTGGGGCTCGCCGCGCACGCCGGGCAGCACCTGCTGCGGGGGCAGGCCGAGCGCGCCCATGGCCTTCCTGGCGCACATCCGGGCCGTCGCGAACTCCGCGCGCTTCTGCGCCACGGACCTGCTGATCACCTCTGCTTCCGCGGGAAAGAGCATGGCATCGGCGTGGTCCTCGAAGGTGTCGGCAGCCATCGCCCATGGGGGCAGGATGTTCGCGATCAAAGCCTCGGCGTTCACAATTTCACTGTAGGGAGGCCCTCAACGCAGGAGAATCGCCACGACGCCCTTCTGGGGTCACGCAGAACTTGATCAGGGGGCGGACGGGGTCATCGTGTCGGTGTGATCAGCGAGGCGTCGATCGCCCGGTTGACGGCGTCGATGCGTGAGGCGGCCCCGAGCTTCACGAAGATGTTGCGCAGGTGGCGCTTGACCGTGGCCTCCGTGGTGTTCAGCCGGGAGGCGATCTGCCTGTTGCTGTACGCCTGGGCGACCAGTTCGAGCACCTCTCGCTCCTTGGTCGTCAGAACCTCGGTGCGCGCGGTCTCCATCTGGGCGAGGCTCTCCGGGGAGATGACCAGGATGAGGCGGTCGGGTTCGTAGTGCACGCTCCTGATCGCCGCGACGAGTTCGTAGCGGTGCACGGTCTTGAGCAGGTAGCCCCGGATGCCGGCGGACAGCAGTTGCCGCAGGAGATGCGGCCCGTCGTACATGCTCAGGATGATGATCTGGGTGGCCGGCGAGATCACGCGCGCCCGGGAGACGGTGTGCGTGACCGCGTCACCGGGGATCTCGACATCGAGCAGGAGCACGTCGGGGCGCTTCTGCGAGACCAGTTCCAGGGCGGTGAACGAGGTACCGGCCTCGCCCACGACCACCAGGTCCTCCTGCGCCTCCAGGATCTCTCGCACCCCCTCGCGGAACAGGGCGTGGTCGTCGACTATCGCTATTCTGATGGGGTGGTCACTCTTGATCATCGAAGGACCCCGGTAATGGCACGGCGAGATCGATTCGGGTGCCCCGTCCCACTTCGGTACTGATGGTGACCATGCCGCCGAGCAGGGCGGCGCGTTCCTGGATGGAGGCCAGCCCGAGGCTGTGATGTGCGGGACGACTGTTGACGTCGAAGCCGCAACCGTCGTCGATCACCGACGCCCGCAGCTCGTGCGGCGCGATGTCGACCCTGATGTAGATGGCCGACGGCCGGCCGTGCCTGAGCGCGTTGCGTATCGCCTCGCTCAGGATCAGCAGGCACTCCTCGCTGATGGCCGGCGTCGCCCAGACCTCGTCACCGTTGACCACCAGCTCCGCCGTCATGTCCTCGACGCCGATGGCCTCGAGATGCGCGAGCAGCGCCTTTTCCAAACTCTGTATCGGTTCGAGGGGGTGGAGGTCGGAGGTCAGTTGCCGTAATCGCCACATGGCCTCCTGGATGGCCTCCTGCACCCGCTCCATCTTGACCACCGCCTGGGCGGGGTCGCTGGTGCGGTACATGACGCAGAGTTCGGCCTGCCGGTGGGCGACGCTGAGGCTCTGCCCGATGCGGTCGTGCAGTTCCCTGGCGATGCGTCCGCGCTCGGCCACGTGCGCCTCATGCACCTTGCTGAGCAGGAAGCCCGCGTAACTGGTCGCGGCCTCCCGGATACGGAGCGAGACGGACTGCTCCAGCGTGGTGACCACGTTCCTGAGCAGCCGGTCAGTCTCGGAGTCGTCCTGGATCCACTTGCTCAGAATGGTGAAGGCCGCTCGGAAGAACACCGAGGCGGCCAGCAGGGACTCTTTCGGATGGACGCCTGTGGCTGCTCTGGTCAGGCCGATATCCCAGGACAGGAAGCGGAACGACTCGTCGGAGTGGGGAAGACCGTTGTCCAGGGCGGCGGCGATATCGGTCAGGATCTGATTGGCATTCGCCATGACCTGGGCTTTCGCCTGCTCGTCCTGGACGAGGACGCTGCCGACGACTTCCAGATCCTGTTCGTACTTGGCGAGGATATCCGCCCGGCACTCCTCGATAAGAGCTGCTGACGGACTCTGCGTGCGGGCTACTCCATCGTCGTCTTCCGCCATCCTGCCCCCTGCTTCCCTGCTGCCCCCTGCTGCGTTTCCGGGTTTTCCCCAGATGTTCACATCATGGTTCATGGATGGCGAGTAGGCAACCGACACCGGGTGAACAGGGCAGTCAAGCGGCAAAACCCGAGCCTAACTCAATTATCCCGGGCCCTTTACTGAATATCTCACAAATAGTCAGCATTTTTATATTGGAAGCAACTCGGCGGCGGCGAATGTGAGGCCGTCGCAATGCCGCGAAGCGCGAACCGCGCACCCGCGGCCGAGGCCGGGAGTGCGCAGTCCCTGATCAGCGGTCCCTGATCAGCGGTCCCTGATCAGCGGTCCCTGATCAGCGGTCCCTGATCAGACGTGCGGCGTGACGACGGCGGCCGCCTGCTTGCCGCCCCGCCTGAGGGCGACCCCGACCGCCGACAGGGCCGCGCCCACGGCGGAGGTGTCCACGCCGACCCCCCAGACCGTCGCCCCCCCGACCCGATACTCGGCGTAGACCGCGGCTCCCGTGAGCGCACCGCCGGCCGGGTCCACCTCTGCCGCGCGGTGCACGGTTCGTACGTCGATGCCCCAGGGGGCGAGCTTGGCGCCGATGGTCCTGGCGTCGTGCTCCCCCGCGCCGTCGAGGTGGAGTGTCGCGGCGACCCGCCCGCCGGCGATGTACGGCTCACCGACCGGGCCGTCGGAGGAGATGTACTCCTTCTCGAACAACTCCCAGACCTGTTCGGGCGAGAGCTCGCTGCCGAGCAGTTCCGCGCTCGACTGGACCACTGTCGCGAAGTCCTTCTGGAGCTCCTTCGGCAGCCGCATGCCGTACCAGGCGCTCATGATGTAGGCCACGCCGCTCTTGCCGGACTGGGTGGTGATCCGCACGATCGCCTCGTAGGTGCGTCCCACGTCCTTGGGGTCGACCGGCAGGTACGGCATCTGCCACGGCTGCTCGTCGATGCTCCCGCCGGCCTCGACCGCGCCGCGCTCGAGGTCGTCGAAGCCCTTCTTGATCGCGTCCTGGTGGGAGCCGGAGAAGGACGTGTAGACCAGCTCGCCCCCGTAGGGGTGCCTGGGGTGCACGGGGATCTCGTTGCACCACTCGACGGTGTCGCGGATCCTGTCGATGTCGGAGAAGTCGATGCCGGGGTCGACGCCGTGGCTGAACATGTTCATCCCCAGGGTCACGAGGCAGACGTTGCCCGCCCGCTCGCCGTTGCCGAACAGGCAGCCCTCGATGCGCTGGGCGCCGGCCAGGAGGGCGAGTTCGGCCGAGGCGACCCCGGTCCCCCGGTCGTTGTGCGGGTGGATGGACAGGCAGACGTGCTCCCGGCGCGACAGGTTCCGGTCGAGCCACTCGATCTGGTCGGCGAAGACCGAGGGCAGCGAACGCTCCACGGTCGTGGGGAAGTTCAGGATTATCGGCCGGTCGGAAGCGGGCTCCCACGCGTCCATGACGGCTTCACAGACCTCGAGGGAGAAGTCGGCCTCGGTCTCGTTGAACAACTCAGGGGAGTACTGGAACCGGAAATTGCCGCCACGGAGCTCTTTTTCGGCATATTTCTTCACGAGTTCCGTGCCCCGGACGGCCAGGTCCTTGCACTGCTCCCGGTCCATTCCGAACACCACGCGCCGGAACAGCGGGGCCGTCGCGTTGTAGAGGTGGAGCGTGGCCCTGGGCGCTCCCGACATGGAGCGGATGGTGCGCTCGATCAGTTCGTCGCGCGCCGGCACCAGAGCCGATATCCATACGTCGTCCGGGATCCGGTCCTCCTCGATGAGGAGGCGGACGAAGTCGTGGTCGTCCTGGCTCGCGACCGGGAATCCGATCTCGATCTCCTTGTAGCCGATGTCGACCAGAAGCTCGAACATCCGAAGCTTCCTCGCCGGGGACATCGGGTTGGCGAGTGACTGGTTACCGTCTCGGAGGTCGGTGGACAGCCAGCGCGGCGACGAACTAATCCGCCCGTCCGGCCACGTCCGATCGGGAAGAACGAGGGGAGTAAAATCGGAATAACGCTCTACAGGCCGGTTCGCGCCCATTCCCCAATCTCCTTCACTGAGATTATCCGACTGCCTCGGATGTTCACCATTACCAAATAGCCATTGAATTCCCCGGTCAAGACAAGTGGTCAGGAGTATTCCCGTCCCGCACCGAAGGATCACTTCGGGTATCGAAAGTTCGACCCGGTGCGCCCGTCTGACCGCTCCGGGGTGAAACATCGGATGTCTGTGCGGGGGTGCCGTGTGTGACACTAGGTCGAAACCTGGCGTCGATCTGCGACGACCCCTCTATCGGTAAGCGCTTGCCATGAATGCGTCCCGGGCGAGGGACACGACTGGAAACGATCACTCATCGATCTTCAGTTTGGCGGAAGGGCTGACAGTGATGACGACGAGCATCAGTTCCCCGACTGGGTTTCTCCCCCTCAGGCACACCGGGCTGTGCCTGGCCGAGGCCCGTCCCTCCGTGCAGTTCAACTTCCTGCTGCGCTTCCTCACCGGGGCGTCGCTGAGTTCCGCCGTCGCCGGCGAGGGCGACCTGGGCAGGACCGCGTGGGGCGCGCTGACATGGACGCTGGCCGTCTTCGCCGTCTATCTCTACAACGGCGTCACGGACGTGTGCGAGGACCGGCTCAACGGCTCGCGCCGGCCCATAGCCAGGGGCGAGCTACCGCCGGCCTTCGCCATCGCGGTCGCGGCCGGGGCCGCGGTAGCGGCCGTCGCGATCAGCGTGGCGCTGGGGCCGGTGAACGTGGGGATGGTCGCCTTCATGCTGGCCCTCGGCTACCTCTACTCCGGACCGCCCTTCCACCTCAAGCGCAGGACCAGCGGAACGGTCGCGATCGGGCTGACGGCCAGCATCCTGACCTACTACGCCGGCGCCCACGCCTACGCGGGGGGCATCGACCTCGGGACGCAGCTGATCGTGTTCGTCCTCGCCGCCTCGCTCTGGACCGGTCTCGTGGGTACGACGACCAAGGACCTGCCCGACCTGGAGGGCGACGCGGCGGCCGGCCGCGTGACGTTCGCCGTCGTGCACGGCGAGCGTGCGCTGCGGCTGGCCATCGTCGGCGTCTCGCTCGCCCTGCCCGCCGTCGTCGCCGGGGGGGTGCTGCTGCTGGGGGATCCGTCGCTGTACCCGCCGGCGGCCGCCATGTGCCTGGGCGGGCTGGCCGTCGCCCTGCTCTGCCGCGCCCCGATCCCGCCCGGGCCGCGCCGGCGGCGGCCGTACGCCGTCTTCATGGTCACCCAGTACGTGCTGCACGCCTGCGTGATCGTGCCGCAGGTGGTGCGTGACTGGCCGCTCCTCTGAGCGGCCGGTCACGCCGCTAGCGGCCGGCGGCCGGCCTGGCCGGGTGTGCCCCCTCGCGGGCGAGACCGGGAACGCGGCCGGGCTGGGCCGTCAGGTCCGGCGGCAGGTCCGAGCGCTGGGTGATGTTCAGCTTGCGGTACACGCGCGTCAGGTGCTGCTCGACGGTGCTCACCGTGATGAACAGCTTGGCGGCGATCTCACGGTTGGAGTAGCCCACCGTGGCCAGGCCGGCCACCCTGCGCTCGGCGTCGCTGAGGATGGCGACCACCCTGCTCGTCTCGCCGTCCCCGTCCTCCGCGCCGCCGTCGTCGGCGAGCGCCTGGCTCAGCGGGCGGGCACCGCACTCCTGGGCCAGGGCCCGCGCGCGGCTGGCGATGATGCCCGCCCTGCGGAACTCGCCCACGCCGTGATAGGCCTCGGTGAGGTCGATCAGCGACCTGGCCAGCTCGTAGCGGTCTCCGCACGCCTGCAGGTGCTCGGAGGCCTGGCGCAGGAACATCGGCCGGTGCCGCACCTCGCTGGTGGCGGCCAGCACCCGCAGCGCGACGCCGTCGGTGCGCTCCGAGCCGGCGCCCGACCGGCTCAGCTGCTCCTCGACCAGGTCGCGGGCCTCGTCGTGCCTGCCCAGCGCGATGAGGGCCTCGGCCACGTCCGTGCGCCAGGCGACGAACCCCGGGGCGTCCATCTTCCAGGCGGTCAGCAGCTCCCCGCAGAGCCGGAAGTCGCGCAACGCCGCCACCGGGTTGTCGACGGCGAGCTGGTAGCGGCCGCGGGCCTGCAGGAACCGCACGCCGCACCTGGTCTGCAGCATCGCCTCCGGGAACGCCTGGTTGAGCTGCGCGAGCGCCTCGTCGTAGCGTCCCATCGCGGTGGCGGCCAGCATGAGGGTGGCCGCCGGTCCGCCCACGGCCACACCCCAGCTGCCCGGCGGAATGATCTCCAGGGCCAGGCGGGCGTACGACGCGGCCTCCTCGAGCTCTCCCTGGCGCAGCGAGATCTCCGCCCGGATCGCGGTGAGACGCGCCCGGCGGGCGGGCGAGCCCCCGGAACGCAGCTCCCCGATCAGCGCGTCGCACCGCGGCGCCGCCCGGTTGGACCGCCCGGCGTACACGAGGGCGAGCAGCGCGCTCTCCACGGTGTCCATGGACATCTCGTCCAGGTTGGAGCCGCGCAGGATCCGCTCGGCCGTGGCCACGATGCGGTCGTGGGGACCGCCGGTGAGCACGCCGACCAGCGCGTTGATCGACTCCAGGCGCCGGCTCACCTGGAACGGCAGCACCGCCTCGCTGATGTTCTTGCCCGCCCAGCTGTTCATGTGGGACAGGAGCGGCGGCGCGGAGCAGCGCAGCCACATCCTGGTGCTCACGCCCTCGGCGACCGTGTGCGGGTCGGTGTCGCCGAACTCCGCCGTACGCTCCAGGACGTCGCAGGCGACGTCCATCCTGCCGTGCCACAGCAGCGCCCTGGCCAGGATGATCGCGTCACTGCCGCGCAGGCTCCCGTTGTGCAGCGCGTCGGTGAGCTCCTCCATGTGGCTGATCGGCGCCTTCGGGTCGATACGCCACTCGGCGCGCATCAACATGGTCGCGATCGACGTGCGCTCCTGGTCGTCCAGGCGGCCGCGCAGGGCGAGCTTGAGATAGTCGACGGCCGACTCGACCTCTCCGTCGGTCAGCCTGCGGCGGGCCGCCGACCGCAGCACGGACACGGCCCAGGGCGTGTCGGCGTCGTCGGCCTTGCTCAGCTGCTCGGCGATCGCCAGGTCGGAGGCGCCCTCGCCGTTCAGCAGCTCGGCCGCGCGCCGGTGCATGTACTGGCGCTTGTCGGCTCCGAGGTCGGCCAGGACCGCCTCCTCGCCCGCCTCGTGGTGGAACCGGCCGTCCTTCAGCAGCCCCGCCGTCTCCAGCCAGCGGATCGACAGGGGCACCGACGGCGTGTCCGCGCGGGCCAGCCGGTGGACGAGCGCCGGATCGTCGATCGCCGCCGCCCACCTGGCCACGTCCAGCAGGGGCGGATCGACGCGGTGCAGGCAGGACAGCACGGCCTCGCCGTACCTTTCCGCCGGCGCTCCCGTGCCGTTCCTCGCGAAGTCCTCGAGCAGCCCGGCCACGAGGATCGGGTTGCCGCCGCTGAGGTCGTGCCACTCCGGCGCCAGCCGCTCGGCCGTCTCGTGCCCCAGGTGCTCGCCCACCATGCTCAGCACGGCGCCGCGCGAGAGCGGATGCAGCCGGATGGCGGTGCAGTGCGGCTGTCTGATGATCTCGGTGGGAAAGAACCTGTCCGTCTGGTGGGGGTAGTCGGCGTGCCCGAACACCGTCATCACCGGCGACGATCTGGCCCGGCGCATGAAGTAGGACAGGCACATCTGCGAGGCGCGGTCGGAGTCGTGGACGTCGTCGACGACGATCACCAGCGGGAGCTGTTCCGCCAGCGACAGCAGCACCCCGCAGAGCCCCTCGACGACCTGGGTCTCCAGTCGCCCGCCGCCCTCGCGCAGGAGGTCCATCGCGCGCTCGCGCAGCCCCTCGCCCAGGGGGGCGTTGTGGAAGAGCTGTCCCAGCACGCCGAGCGGGAGGTCGCTCTCCCCCCGCGACGCCGTCGCCACGAGCGGGAGCGCTCCGCGGTCGTAGACCTGCTCGGCGAAGGCGTGCAGCAGCTCGCTCTTGCCGGTGGCGACCACTCCGGTCACCATCGCGACCCTGCTCCTCCCCTCGATCGTCTCGGTGAGCAGCCCCTGCAGGGAGCCCATCGCCGCGTCTCTCTCAAAGAACCCCATACCGAACACCCCTCACGAGAGTGAGAACGATTTCCCATGGTCCGCAAACCCGGTTCACGATTAATAAGCTACGCCGCCCCTTATAGACCCACAACGGGGTGACCCTTAATAGCATCCGGTCTACAACTTTCGATTCCCAGGCCGACCAAAAAAGCGCCGCGCCCGGATTTCAGGGGGCGCGGCGCACGGAATCGGGCGTCTGTTGTCCTTGATTATTCAGCGATCCTCGTCCTGGTCGTCCAGCGGTAGATCAACCCCTGGCAGTCGCCCTCGAGGTGGTAGTGCTCCTCGGTGCGCTCGAAATGCTCGTAACCGCTCCGATACTGGATCTTGACCTTTCCGTCGGCCCTGTCCAACCGTCGGGACCGGGCAGTCTCCGGAAAGTCGGCGGGTCCGCCGAGGAGAAAGACGTTGACATCGTACGGGCCGTGGTCGGAAATTGTGCAATCCGCGTGAACCTCTCGTGTCGAGCCGGGGGCTATAGTCACTGGCACCTCCATGGATTGACCTTTACAACATATTAAAAAACAGTTTTCCAGAAGGCACCCCCGACCGGCCCCTAGGACTAGGCGCTGTCGCGCGCGGTCCAGCGGAACGTCCTCAGGCACAGGAGCAGGCCGACGACGCACCACAGGCCCAGCGCCAGGGCCACCATCGGGAGCTCCCAGGTGCCGGCCGGTTCCAGGACCACCGCCTGCTCGGGCAGGAACACCGATCGCATGCCCTGGGTCATCCACTTGAGCGGGAAGATCGACGCGAAGATCTGCAGGATCCACGGCACGTCGGAGAAGGGGATGTAGACACCGGAGCAGAACTGCACGATGAGGAAGGGCAGCGTGATCACCGCGTTGGCCCCGCGCGTGGACTTCGGCAGGCTGCCGATCGCGATGCCCAGGAAGGTGCAGGCCATGCCGCCGAGGAGGAGGACCCAGGTGAACGTCAGCCACTGGTGGACGGTGGTGGGCAGGTTGATGCCGAACATCAGCACCCCGACCGCGATCAGGAGGATGACCTCGGCGATCATGCACACCAGGACCTGGATGATCTTCCCGCCGAAGTAGGCCGTACGCGGCATGGGCATGCCGTACAGCCTCTTGAGCGTCCCGTCGTGGCGCTCCAGCGTGATGTTGATGCCCAGGTTCTGGAAGGACGTGCCCATGATGCCGGCGCCGATCATGCCGGCGGTGAGGATCTGGGCACCCGTGACGCCGGGCAGTCCCTGCCTGCTGCTCGACATGGCGCCCAGCAGCATCAGCATGATCGCCGGGAGCGAGAAGATGACGATGAACTGGCTCTTCGTGCGGAAGAAGCCCTTGAGCTCCATCGCGCCGCGTTTCAGGGTCAGCCGGCCGGCGCTGGGCAGTCGCACCGCCTGCACCGGTCGGATGTCGGGTGGTTGCGTCGGTTGCATCGGCAACGTGGTTGTCACAACTGTTCTCCGATAAGGCCTAGGTAGGTGTCTTCGAGAGTCGGCCGCCTGACGGTCAGGTCGGGGATCTCCCCGTCGAACTGCGCGATGAGCTCCGCGACGACCTTCGTGGGCGTCGGGGTCTTCACGCGGCGTTCCCCGTCCGGGGTGGACCAGCTGACCGTCGCGTCCGCCTCGGCGCGGCCGGCCAGCGTGGCCGGCTCGCCGATCGCGACGACCCTGCCTCTCGCGATCACCCCCACCCGGTCGGCCAGCGCCTCGGCCTCGTCGAGGTAGTGCGTGGTCAGCACGATGGTGGTGCCCTCGTCGGACAGCAGCGAGATCAGGCCCCAGAACTGGCGGCGGGCCTCGGGGTCGAATCCGGTGGTCGGCTCGTCCAGGAAGAGGAGCTCGGGGTTGCCCACGACGCCCAGGGCCACGTCGACCCTGCGCCGCTGGCCGCCGGAAAGGTGGCGGATGTGGGCGTCCGCCTTGCCGGACAGGCCCACCAGCTCGATCACCGAGTCCGGGTCGCGCGGGCGCGGGAAGTAGCTCGCGAAATGGTGCACCGTCTCGCGGACGGTGAACTCGGCCGCGTCGGTGGCCGACTGCAGCACGATTCCGAGCTTGGACCGCCACAGGCGGCCGGCCCGGCCCGGGTCCTCGCCGAGCACGCTGACCTCACCGCCGTCCCGGCGGCGGTGCCCTTCCAGAATCTCGACAGTGGTCGTCTTGCCGGCGCCGTTGGGGCCCAGGAGCGCGAAGACCTCACCCCGGGCGATGTCCAGGTCGATGCCGTCGACGGCGGATACGTCGCCGTATTTCTTACGCAGCTCACGTACACGTACTGCTGTGTCGCTCATGCTCCATAGGGTTCGAGATTGGCAGGATTTGCGATATTCATCCTTCGGAACCCCGTATCTACTCCCTTCGATACCCCTACGGCGATCCGTGCCTGCTCAACGGCCTGATTCGCCGCCTCCGCCGATGGAACCCCGACTGTGACGGCGAACCCCCATCAACCGTTCGGTGGATTACGAAGGCCCGGTGGAGCGGGGATTCTCGACACATGACAGTCATCGAGATCAACGGCCTGCAGAAGAGTTACGGGACACACAAGGCACTGGACGACGTCACCCTGACGGTCGAGCGAGGCGAGATCTTCGGCATTCTCGGCCCCAACGGAGCCGGCAAGACCACCGTGGTGGAGTGCGCGTCCGGGCTGCGCAGGCCCGACGGCGGCACCCTGCGCGTGCTCGGCATGGACCCGCAGACGCAGCGGCGCGAGCTGCTCCAGCGCATCGGCACCCAGCTGCAGGAAGCCGCCCTGCCCGACGCCATCAGGGTCGGCGAGGCGCTGAGGATGTACGCCTCCTTCTATGACAGGCCCGCCGACTGGAACGCCCTGATGGAGGAGTGGGGGCTGACCGAGAAGAAGCGTGCCCGCTTCTCGGGGCTGTCCGGTGGCTGGAAGCAGCGCCTTTTCATCGCGCTGGCCCTGATCGGCAACCCCGAGGTCGTCTTCCTCGACGAGCTGACCACCGGCCTGGACCCCTCCGCCCGCCGGATGACCTGGAACCTGATCCGCGCCATGCGCGACCGCGGCGTCACCGTCGTGCTGGTCACCCACTTCATGGACGAGGCGGACGCCCTCTGCGACCGCATCGCCGTCATCGACCAGGGGCGCGTCGTCCACCAGGGCAGCCCCGGCGAGCTCCTCACCAGGGACTCCTCCGGCTCCCTCGACGACGCCTACTTCGCACTCATCGAGAGGACCGTGTAATGAAGGGTCTCGGCAACGTCATCGCGATCGAGCTCAAACTGGCCATGCGCGACCCGATGGCCGCCTTCTTCGCCGTGGCCTTCCCCCTGGTCATCCTGTGGATCAAGATGCGCAACGGCGGCTCGCTGCCCAGCGGGCTGCCCATCATCGAGGCCATCGTCCCGATGCTCAGCGTCTTCGTCATCGGCATGGCCTCCCTGGTCGTCCTGCCGGCCACGCTGGCCCAGTACCGTGAACGCCGCGTGCTCAAGCGGCTGCGCGCCACCCCGGCCGCCCCCACCATGATCTTCGGTGCCCAGTGGGTCGCGCACATGCTGCTGGCCGTGCTCGGCGGCCTCCTGCTCGCCGTCGTCGGCCTGGTCGCCTACGGCATGAGCGGGCCGGCCGACCCGGTCGGTCTCGTCCTCGCCTGGGTCCTCGGCGCCCTCAGCCTCGGCTCCATCGGGCTGCTCATCGGCGCCCTGGTGCCCAGCGGCCGCGCCGCCACGGTGATCGGGCTGGCCGCCTTCTTCCCCATGGTCTTCGTCTCCGGCGCCATGAGCGCCCGCGAGACGCTGCCGGAGTCGATGCGCTCCGTCGGCGACTTCACCCCCATGGCCCCCGCCGTCCAGGCCGTCCGCGCCGCGTGGGAGGGCCAGCCCGCGTCTCCGCTCACCCTGGCCGTGCTGGTCGCGATCACCATCGTCGCCGGCGGGTTCGCGCTGAAGGCGTTCCGCTGGTGACGACCATCGAGCCCAACGTCTCGCGATGGGACCGCGCCTGGCCGGCCCTGCCGTACCTCTTCATCCTGCTGCCCACCGTCTTCGCCCTGCTGCGGGACTGGCGGCCGGACGTGGTGGTCCTGGCGGTGTGCACCGGGGTCTGGCACTGGTTCATGGTCTCATCGCGATTCAGCCGGATCGAGCGGCCGGTGGTGGCGATCGTCTACTTCGTCGTGATGCTCGCCTTCATCGCGGCACTGATCAGGATCGACCCGGTGTTCACGGTGGCCGGCCCCGGCGCGTTCATCCAGGCCTTCACCCTGCTCCGCGGATGGACGGCCTACCTGGGGGTGGCCGCCACGGCCGCCGTCCTGGTCGGTGTCCGCCCCGAGTCCCGGCCGCCGACGGAGCTGATCTTCTCCTTCCTCGTCGCCGTCCTGATCGCCTCGACCGTCGGCCTGTTCATCCAGACCATCTCGAAGCAGAACCAGCAGCGCAAGGTGATGATCGCGCAGCTGAAGGCGACCGGCACCAAGCTGGCCGCCATGGCGGAGGAGAACTCGAACCTGCAGGCACAGCTGCTGACCCGGGCCCGCGAGGCGGGCGTGCTCAGCGAGCGCCAGCGGATGGCCAGGGAGATCCACGACACGATCGCCCAGGGGCTGACCGCCATCCTCACCCAGCTCGAGGTCGCCGAGAACGTCATCGACGACGTGCCCGCCGCCCGCTCCAGGCTGAACACGGTACGCGCGCTGGCCAGGGACAGCCTCAACGAGGCTCGCCGGTCGGTGCTGGCGATGCGTCCCGCCCCGCTGGAGGAGGCCCAGCTCGCGACCGCTCTGGAGGACGTCGCGGCCACCTGGTCGCAGACGTCGGGCGTGCCGGTCCCGGTGTCGGTCACCGGCGACGCCAGGCCGCTGCACGCCGAGGTGGAGATGACCCTGCTGCGGGTGGCCCAGGAGGCCCTGGCCAACGTCGGCAAGCACGCCTCGGCCAGCAGGGTCGCCGTCACCCTGTCATACATGGAGGATGTGGTGGTGCTCGACGTACGCGACGACGGATCCGGGTTCGACCCCAAGGCGGTGGAACCGTCCATCGCGGGTGGATTCGGGCTCGTCGCGATGCGTCAGCGCGTCACCCGGCTGGCCGGGGACTTCGAGATCGAGACCGCTCTCGGCCAGGGAACGGGTGTCTCTGCTACGGTGCCCGCCATCACCGCCGACTCCAGAAATGCGTGAGGCATGCCGATTCGTATCATCGTCGTGGACGATCACCCGGTCGTCCGCGACGGGTTGCGCGAGATCTTCTCCACCGACGAGGCCTTCGAGGTCGTCGGCGAGGCGGCCGACGGGCCGGAGGCTCTCGTCCTGACACGCCAGACCAACCCCGATCTCGTGCTGATGGACCTGCGGATGCCGAAGATGAGCGGCACCGAGCTGATCCGCCGCCTGCGCCAGCAGACACCGGACATCAAGGTGCTGGTCCTGACCACGTTCGACAACGACGCGGACGTGCTGCCCGCCATCGAGCAGGGCGCCACCGGCTACCTGCTCAAGGACACCCCGCGCGTCGAGCTGCTCCGCGCCGCGCAGGCGGCCGCCCGCGGCGAGACGGTGCTGTCCCCCACCGTGGCAGGACTGCTCATGCAGAAGGTGCGCGCGCCCGAACAGCAGACGCTGAGCCGGCGAGAGCTCGAGGTGCTCGGGCTGATCGCCCGCGGCGCCACCAATCGCGAGGCCGCCGCGAAGCTGTTCATCACCGAGGCGACGGTCAAGACGCACCTGCTGCACATCTTCTCCAAACTCGGCGTGAACGACCGGGCCGCGGCGGTGGCGACGGCCTACGAGACCGGGCTGCTCAAACGGGCCTCCGAGACCTGACTTAAGGGCGCCTAGGGGTGGGCCGTCCCGGCCGGTGCTCCGTAGCGTGAACGTGTCTGCCCTGTTCATGCGAGTGGACACCCCCGGGACGAATGGAGATGGTCCATGAACACGCTTGCGCTGGCTGACCCTCGTACCGAGCTGGCGACCGTCGGAGGCAAGGGCGAGTCCCTCGCCCGCCTGGCTCGGGCCGGGCTGCCGGTTCCACCGGGCTTCCACGTCACCACCGCCGCCTACCGCGCCTTCGTGACCCATCACGACCTGCGGGAACGGATCCTGTCCTGCGACGCGGCGGAGACCGCCGCCCTGTTCGCCGCCCACGAGATGCCGCGGGACATCGCCGACGACATCCGGGCCGCCTACCGCGAGATGGGTGACGAGCCGGCGGTGGCCGTACGATCGTCGGCGACCGCCGAGGATCTGCCCGGGATGTCGTTCGCGGGGCAGCAGGACACCTACCTCAACATCAGCGGCGCCGAGCGGGTCCTGGACGCGGTCAGGCGCTGCTGGGCCTCGCTGTGGACCGAGCGGGCCATCGCCTACCGCGAGCGCAACGGCGTCCCCCACGACGAGGTGGCCCTCGCCGTCGTCGTCCAGGAGCTCGTGCCCGCCGACGCGGCGGGCGTGATGTTCACCGAGGACCGCGATCACCTGAGCATTAACGCCGCGTGGGGGCTGGGCGAGGCGATCGTCGGCGGGCTGGTCACGCCCGACACGATCACGCTCGACCGCGCCGACCACACGATCGTCGAGGAGCACATCGCGGCCAAGACCGTGATGACCGTCCGCGTACCCGAGGGCACCCGCGAGGTGCCGGTGCCGGAGACCGGGCGCGACCTGCCCGTGCTGTCGCGGGCGCAGGCCGTACGGCTCGCCGAGCTGGGGATGGCGATCGAGGAGCTGTACGGCCACGCCGTCGACGTCGAGTGGGCCGTCCACGAGGGCCGGCCGTACATCCTTCAGGCCAGGCCCATCACCGGGCAGCGCGAGGTGTGGAACGACTCGCTCAAGGGCGACTACCTGTGGACCAACGGCAACCTGGGCGAGGCGATCCCCAGCGTGATGACACCGTGCACCTGGTCGCTCGTGCAGGCGTTCATCAGCGAGATCATGGTCGCCGGGCACCTCGGCGGCCACCCCCAGTGCGGCAACATCGGCGGCCGGGTCTACATGAACATGAGCCTGACCGCCTCGCTCGGCAGGGCCCTGGGCATGACCAAGAAGATCAGGGACACCCAGGAGCCGGTGTACGGGCGGCTGCCGGAGGGGGTCGAGACGCCGCTGCTGCCGATGTCGCGGTGGCAGACCCTCAAGGCGGCCAAGCCGCTGCTGGGAGGCCGCCGCGCCATCCAGCAGCTCGTGGGCGGGATCCCCGAGTACGTCGCGTCCGCGCCCCGGACCACCGAGGCCATCCGTACCAGGATCGCCGGGACCGCCACCGGCGCGGACCTCGCCGCGCTCTGGGAGAGCGAGGTGGAGCCGAGGTTCCGCGAGTGCAACCGCATGCTCGCCGCCGCCGCCCGCCAGGACGCCGGTTCGCTCATCTACCTCGGCTCGCAGCTGACCAAGCTCGTCGGGGAGGCCGACGCCGCCGTGCTGATGTCCGGGATCCAGGCCGCGGACGGCCGGCTGGAGAGCCTCGGCCCGCTGCTCGGCCTGGCGCGGTTCAAGCGCGGCGAGATCTCCCGCGAGGAGTACGTCCGCAAGTACGGCCACCGGGGCCCGGACGAGTTCGAGGTCTCCGTGGCCCGGCCGGTCGAGGACCCCGCCTGGCTCGACAGGCAGATCGCCGGGCTCACGGTCGACCCGACCGAGCTGCTGACCCGCCAGGACGAGGCGAGCGACGCCGCCTGGCGCAGGTTCCGCGAGCGGTATCCGAGGCAGGCCGAGAAGTTCCGCCGCAAGATCGACCGCTGGGAGGAGATCGTCCGCGCCCGCGAGGAGACCCGCTCGGAGATGATGCGCGGCTTCTGGATGGTGCGCGGCTTCGTCGTGCGGGCCGGCGAGGTGACCGGGTACGGCGACGACCTGTTCTTCCTGACGATCGAGGAGATCCTGGACGTGCTGCGCGGTTCGCGCCGCCCGCTCTCGCAGGTGGCCAAGCGCCGGGCGACCTACGAGCTGTACAGGTCGCTCCCGCCGTACCCGGGCATCATCCGCGGCCGATTCGATCCGGAGCGCTGGGCGGCCGACCCGAACCGCCGCGGCGACGTGTTCGACGCCGGCGCGACGGTGGCGCCCCCCTCGCAGACCATCAGCGGCTTCCCCGGCGCGGCGGGCGTGGTCGAGGGCATCGCCCGGGTGATCTCCTCCGTGGCGGACGGCGACCGGCTCGCGGAGGGCGAGATCCTGGTGACGACCGTGACCAACGTGGGCTGGACGCTGCTGTTCCCGCGCGCCGCCGCGGTGGTCACCGACGTCGGCGCGCCGCTGTCGCACGCGGCCATCGTGGCGCGCGAGCTGGGCATCCCGGCCGTCGTCGGCACCAGGAACGCCACCATGCTGATCCGGGACGGCGACCTGATCCGGGTCGACGGCGGCCAGGGCAGCGTCGAGGTCGTCCGGGTGCCGGCGGTGGTCTGACCGGCGCGGAGAAGGCCGCGGTCCCGTCGGGACCGCGGCCTTCTCGTGTCTTCCCTGCTGTCTTACCTAGGCCCTCTCTGTGGGCTTGTCGCCGGATCGTCCTCCCTGCCGTCTCGGAGGATCAGCGGGTCGCGGTGAGCATCCGCATCCCGAGCGGGAGCTCGACCAGCTTGCCGGGGATCAGGTCCGCGCTCTCCAGCAGCGTCCGGTACTCCTCCTCGGTCCGCTCCCGCCCGCCGGTCATCACCATCATGTGCAGGTCGTAGGCGAGCGGCAGGTGACTGTCGGCGGAGACGACGCGTTCGATGATCAGTAGTTCCGCCCCCGTCTCCATCGCCCCGGCGCAGTTGCGCAGCAGCCGGACGCACCGGTCGTCGTCCCAGTCGTGCAGGATGCGGGAGAGCAGGTAGACGTCCCCGCCCTCCGGGACGGACTCGAACAGGTCGCCGCCGACCAGCTCGCACCGGTCCAGCACCTCCATCCGGTCCAGGTGGGCGGGCGCCTTCGCGACGACCCCGGGCACGTCGAACAGGATTCCCCGGGCCTCCGGGTGGTCCCGCAGGATGGTGCCGAGCAGGGCGCCGGTGCCGCCCGCCAGGTCCACCACGGTCCGGGCGCCGGAGAAGTCGTGCGCCATGGGGACCTCGCGGAAGAACGCGGCGCCCGCCGCCATGCCGGCGTTGAAGACGGAGGCCCTGCCGGGATGGCCCGTCAGGTGCGCGAAGACGGGCTTGCCGAAGACGTGCTCGAAGGCCGTCTCACCGGTGCGCAGGGTGTGCGGCAGCCCGCGCCACGCGGCGCCGAAGTAGTCCTCGCCGTAGAGCGCGGCGAGCGGGCCCAGCTCGTCGCGGCCCAGCAGGGCGCCCATCGGGGTGAGGCCGTACCTGCCGTCCTCGTCGGTGTCGACCAGGCCGACCCCCGCCAGCAGGCGGAGCAGGCGGCCGAGCGCGCCGGGGTGCGCGCCGACCGTTTCCGCGATCTCACAGGGGAACAGGCGGCGTTCCGCGATCGTGTCGGCGACCCCGAGCCGGACGGCGGCGAAGGTCGCCTCCGCCACCCATCCGCCGGTGAGGATCCTCATGAGCTCGTGTTCCATCATCGAATACCTCCGGCGTGGAATCCCCCGGCTCCAGCCGCGGGGAGGAAGTCAAGGTGTTTCCTACGGTGTGGAGGGCCAGGCCATGGAGACGGTACGGAGCACGTGGGCGACCACGTCCGTCCGCCGTGGCACGAGGTAGAAGTGATCGCCGTCCAGCACGCGGGCGGCGAACCGGTCGCGGGTCAGTTCGCTCCACCGCGCGGCCTGTTCCGGGGTCACCTCGGGATCGCGGTCGCCGAGGATCGCGGTGACGGGGCAGTGCAGCGGGCCGCCCGGACGGTGCCGGTAGGTCTCGTCGACCCGGTAGTCGTTGCGGACCACCGGCAACGTCAGCTCCCTGATCACCGGATCCGCCAGGTGCTCCTCCTCCACGCCGCCGAGGCGTACCAGGTCGGAGATCAGGTCGTCGTCGGTGGTGTGGGCGTCGCCCGTCCGGTGGTCGTGCGGCGCGTGCCGCCCGGAGGCGAACAGGTGCACCACGCCCCGGCCGCGCGCCTCCAGCTCGCGCGCCACCTCGTAGGCGATCAGGGCTCCCATGCTGTGCCCGAACAGCGCGACCGGCCGGTCGAGGAGGGGCGCCATCGCGTCGGTGACGAGCTTGGCGATGTGGTGGGCGTCGTCGATCAGCGAGTCGGCGCGCCGGTCGGCGCGTCCCGGATACTGCACGGCGCGCACCTCGACGGCCGGCGGCAGGGTGTGGTGCCAGGACCGGTAGAAGTTCGCCGAGCCGCCGGCGTGCGGGAAGCAGAACAGCCGCAGTCCCGACCGCGGCCTGGGGTCGTAGCAGTGGAACCAGCTCATAAAATCTCCGCTGCGGAAAGGGGGCGGGGGGCGTCCTGGACCAGTAGTTCGGGACGGCCGATCGCCGCGGTGGCGTCCAGCCAGAGGCGGCTGAGCGTCAGGTAGTACTGGCCCTGCCGCATCGGGTCGACGGCTTCCTCCGCGGCCTGGCGCAGGTCGGTCAGCGCGCGCCGGACACCGCTCGGCCACAGTGATCCGACGATTTCCTGAAATGTCGGTGCCTGTTCCGGTCCGAGGAGCGTAGCGCTCGGCAGGCGGAGATGATCCTCCCCGAGGGCGAAGCGGTCGTCGGCGTCGCGGCCGACGTACATGCGGGGGCTCCACACCATCGGCCCGTGCGTGTTGACCAGCGTGAGGTTGCCGCCCTCCGTGCCGAGCGTGATGCGGTGCAGCAGGTGCAGGTGGGCGTCGGGGTCGTTGGGGGCGATCTGGTTCTGCACCCGCAGGGTCAGCGGCACGCCGCCGATCGTGCCGGTGAGGCAGCTGAACGGCGTCCCCTGCGCCACCGGGCCGAACGTCCACGGCCGCAGCCCGCCGAGCGCGCGGCCGAGGATGTCGAACAGGGCGTAGGCGACGTGGACGCTGCAGGCGGCGTCGACGTAGAGGGGCCGCTGGAGCTCGCACAGCCGGCGGGCGGCGTCGATGAACCGACGCACCGGCTCCAGGTGCACGTAGAGCGTGTTCACGTGGTGGACCGCCGAGGCGGCCCGCGCGGTGCGCAGGCACCGGGCCAGCTCGTCCGCGTGCAGGGGGTGCTCCTGGAGCACGTGGACGCCGCGGGCCAGGAGCGCCCCGGCCAGCTCGCTGCCCTCTCCCCCGACGACCCCGGAACGCACGACGACGCAGGCCAGGTCGGCCAGGTCGGGCACCTGGTCGGGATCGGTGAGCAGCGGCACGCCGTACGCCCTGGCGTATCCGGCGGACCGGGCGCTCCCGCGGGCCAGGATGCCCGTCAGCTCGAACGGCCCGTCCGCCAGGGCCGACAGGTAGACCTGGCCGAATTTCGTCCCGCAGACCACGACCCGCTTCACAGCGCGCCCTCCTCGAACGCCGGCGCGGCCAGGTCGATCCTCGGGATGTCGTCGGAGATCTCGATCTTGGCCACGGGTTCCAGGTCGGCCAGCATCCTGGCGGGGTCGAGCACCGCGTCGGCGTGGTGGAGACCGGCCTCGACGTCGCCCCGCAGCACGGCCTCCGTCGCGTGCGCCACGACCGCGGCGGTGAGCTCGTAGGAGTCGTCCACCCGCAGCGCCATCGTGCGGGTGGTGTCGGGGCCGCTGAGCTGGAAGAGCAGGACGTAGTACGGGGTGCGCCCGGCCAGTTCCAGCTCGGCCACGCGCATCAGGTCGGCCGCCGAGACCGCCGCGCTCATCGCGGCCATGACGCGGTCGCCGGTGATGACGTTGTACCAGCGCGCCTCCTCCAGCCCCAGTTCCCCGGCCACCCGCGCCGCCTCGGTGCCGAGGAAGGGGTAGGCGGTGACCGGTCCGTGGAAGTAGGGCAGCTCGACGCCGTACGCCGGGGACAGCGCCCGCGAGACCGTGGCGCCGCCGCGCCAGGCGGCCAGCGCCTCGCCGTGATCTCCCCTGCCGCTGAGCAGGACGTCCCCGGCGGCGGCGGGGGTGAGCCGGTCGAGGCCGCCGGTGTACACGTCGAGCCGGTGCGGGCCGGCTCCGGCGAACCGCGCGAGATGGCGCGGCAGCAGTCCGGTGAGGCCGGGCAGCATCCCGGCCGAGAGCACCGCCGTCGCGTCCGCCGTGCCCGTGCTCGCGAGCCCGGAGAACGCCGGGCCGTCGCCCGCGGCGTCCACGTAGTCGGCCCCGGCGAGGAACGCGGCGCGCGCCACCCGGTCGAGCAGCAGGTAGGAAGGGCCGGCGCAGTTGACCACGACCGTGCAGCCCCGGCAGAACCTGGCCAGGGCGGCCTCGTCGTAGGCGTCCACCTGCCAGGCCTCGCCGCGGCCGCCCAGCTCCTCGTCGACGAAGCGGCGGGCCGCCTCCAGGTCGCGCCCGCCGACACGGACGCCGCCGACGCCACGGCCGGCGAGCAGCCGCGCCGCCGCACCGCCGACCGCGCCGTACCCTCCGACGATCCCGATCATGCCGAGCCGCCGGTGATCAGCCGGGCCACGCCCGGGGCGTGCGCCTGGTCGAGACAGCTGAAGTGGTCGCCCGCCACGTCGATGACGGTGAGCCGGCCCAGGCAGAGTTCCCGCCAGAATCCGGTCATGTCGTCCTGGAGGGTCGGCACGACGTTGGTGACGCCGCGCTGGCGCAGGAACGTGATGTCACCGGCGTAGGGCTCGGGGTCGTAGTGGGTGACGGCCGCGAAGCTCTGCCTGAACACCCGGTGGGCGAGCTCCACCCGCTCGGGCGGCTGCCCCAGCTCGCGGGCGAGGGCGGCGAGCCGTTCCCGGTGCGGGGGCAGGGCGAGCGTGGCGAAGCGGCGGCCGACCTCCGCGAGCCCGGGGTCGGGGTCGTCCGCGAGCGCGGCCAGGCCTCCCTCGGGCACCTGTCCCGGCGAGCCCTCCTGGACGGCGTGCAGCGCCCTGGCCAGGTCCCCGCCGGGGTAGCCGAGCCGGACCGGGTCGACGCCGCACGCCTGGGCGAAGCCGTACTCCAGCATGAGCTCGTCGGTGATCCGGTAGGGGAACCGCGAGCTGCTGATGACGGTGAGGTCCTCGACGACCGCGCCGCTCTCGGTGAGCTGGCGGGCGAGCTCGGTGGCGATCAGCCCGCCCATGCAGTAGCCGACGATGCGCACGCGCGTCACGCCCTCCTTGAGCAGGAGCCGCGCGTAGGATCCGGCCAGCGTCTCGGCCGCCGTGTCGGGGTCCAGCTCCAGGTAGCGTTCGGCGTCGTCGATCGCGAGGCCGAGCAGCGGCGTGCCGGCGAGTTCCGCGGCCAGGGCCCGGTAGGGGGTGAGGGTCCCGGTGCCGTCGTGGACCAGCACGCGGGCCGTCCCCTCGCCCTCCGACAGGCGCACCAGCGAGCTGGCGTGCGTGCGGGTCAGCCCGTGGTCGCGGTCCTCGCGCGCCTGGCGGAGGTGGGCGGCCAGCGCGGCGACGGTCGGCTGGTTGACCAGCTGGCGGACGAGGCTGTCCCAGTAGAAGTTGCCCGCCTCGGGCAGCTCCTCGCGGACCCGCCCGGCCAGCCGGGTGACCAGCAGGGAGTCGCCGCCCAGGGCGAAGAAGTCCTGGTCGCGGCCGACGCGCGGGAGGCCGAGCAGCTCCGCCCAGAGCGCCGCGAGCCGCTGTTCGAGGTCGTCGCGCGGCTCCTCGCCCTCGGGTGCCGCCTCCCCCGCGGTCCGCGGGAGCAGGGTGGCCAGCGTGGTTCTGTCGATCTTGCCGTTGTCGGTCAGCGGCAGCTCGTCGACCACCTGGATGTGGGACGGGATCATGTAGTCGGGCAGCCGTTCGGCCAGGAAGGCCCGCAGCTCGGCGAGGTCGACGTGCTCGCGGTCGGCGGGGAAGCGGGCGGCGAAGACGCTCTGGCCCAGCGGCGCCAGCGGGTCGGCGGGCTCGGGCAGGCAGGCCAGGGTCTCCGCCCCGGCCGCGGCCAGCAGGCCGAGCCACTCCTCGCGGGTGATGAACGTGCGGTCGCGGCCGCGCCGCACGTCGTCGTAGTCGCGCGGGCTCATCAGGAACTCCATCGAGCTCATGATCTGCACGTGCTCCCGGGTGGTCTCGATGAACACCAGCCAGCCGCCCGGCACGAGCAGCTCGCGGAACCTGTCCAGGACCACGCCCGCGTCGTGGGCGTTGTGCAGGACGTTGGCGCAGAGGATGACCTCGAAGGAGTTGGGCTCGTAGCCCTGGTCGCGGTAGTCGGCGTTGATGTCGAACAGGCCGTAGCGCACCCAGGGGTGGCCGGCGAACCGCTCGGCCGCCCGGGTGAGGAAGAACCTGGACAGGTCGGTGAAGAGGTAGTCGACCCGGTGGCCGGCCAGTTCGGGGATGAGCTCGGCGCTGGTGCCGCCCACGCCCGCGCCGGCCTCCAGCACGCGCAGCGGCCCGCCGGCGTGCTCCTCCGCCACGCGGCCGATCACGGCCCGGACGACGCGGTTGACGTAGCGGCTGAGGACGTTGTCCTTGTAGGCGCCCTCGGCCGTCTCCACCCCCGCCTCGGGGAACAGCAGATCGCGCGCGTCGAGTTCGCCGCGCATCAGCTCGGGCAGGTGCGTGGTGCTGACGCGCAGGAAGCCGATCAGCTCGGCGCCGTAGTCGAGCCCGTCCGCCAGCTCGCCGACCCGGCGCCAGAGCGCGTCCAGGTCGGCGCCGGTACGCAGGTTCCGGTACCGGCCCGCCGGGTCGTGGTCGAGCAGGCCGTGCTCGCACAGCGCGGTGAGCCAGCGGCGGACCAGCCGGTGGTGGTCGGGCCCGACCCGCGCGGTCTCCAGGATCTCGGCCGCCTCGTACGCGTCTTCCTCGAAGGTGAACAGCCCCGAGGCGCGCAGCGCGGCCGCCATCGACGCGAGCGCGATCTCGTCGAGCGTCTCGGCCACCGCGATCACCCGTGGCAGGTCGACGCCGGCGGTCGCCGCGTCCGCCGCGTCCCTCGCCGCCGCGCCGACGTCCGGTACGGCGTCCTCCTCCTGTCCGGGGACGGCCTGCTGCCTGTGTGCGGCCTGCGCGAAGGCGATCAGCCGCCGGTCGAGCCCGCGGTCGCCGTCGACGATCACGGTGCCGGCGGCGACGGCCGGGTGGGCCTGCAGCTGGGTCTCGACCTCGGCCAGCTCGATGCGGTGGCCCCGGATCTTGACCTGGGAGTCCTCCCTGCCGAGGAACTCGATGTTCCCGTCCGGCCGGTACCGGCCGAGGTCGCCGGTGCGGTAGAGGCGCTCGCCGCGATGGTGGACGAACCGCTCGGCGGTCTTCGCCTCGTCGCCGAGATAGCCCAGCGCCACGCCGGCGCCGCCGATGTACAGCTCTCCGGGCACCCAGTCGGGGCTCGGCCGCATGCTCGCGTCGTAGACGTGGAAGCTCTGGTTGGCCAGCGGCCTGCCGTAGGGGATGCTGGCCCAGCCGGGCAGGTCCTCGCCGATGGGGTGGTAGATCGACCAGATCGCGGCCTCGGTCGCCCCGCCGAGGCTGACCAGTTCCAGGCCGGGCAGCCGCCGCCGGATCCGGCCGGGCAGCGCCACCGGGATCCAGTCGCCGGAGAGCAGGGCGAGCCGCAGCGTGGGCAGCTCCACCTGGGATTCGGCCTCGAGGTAGTGCTCCAGCATCTGCAGCTGCGCGGGCACCGAGTTCCAGACCGTGACCCCGTGCTCGGCGACGAGCCCGGCCCAGTGGGAGGGGTCTCCCCGGCGCAGGGCGTCGGGCAGCACGAGGGCGGCGCCGGTGGCGAGGGGGCCGAAGATGTCGTAGACCGACAGGTCGAAGCCGAGGTTGGCCAGGCCGAGCACGCGGTCCCCGGCGCCGATGCCGAAGCGGGCGCCGATGTCGTCGACGGTGTTGCGCGCCGCCCGGTGGCTGATCACCACGCCCTTGGGCGTCCCGGTCGAGCCGGAGGTGTAGATGACGTAGGCGGGCTCGTCCGGATGCCGCTCGATCGCCGGGCCCGGGGGCGCGGGCGGCAGGGTGTCGACCGCGATCCAGCCGTCCTCGGCCCGCCAGGACTGGGTGAGCACCAGCCGCGCCGAGGCGTCGGCGAGGATGCGGTCGCGCCTGCCCGGCGGCTGGCCGGTGTCGACCGGGAGGTACACGCCGCCGGCCAGCAGCGTGCCCAGCACCGCCACGACCTGCTCGACGCCCTTGTCCATCACCACGGCGACGATCTCGCCCGGTGCGTGCCCCGCCTCGCGCAACGCCCGCGACACCCCCGACGCCCGTGCCAGCAACTCGCCGTAGGTCAGCGAGCGGTCGCCGACGACGGCGACCCGTTCGGGGGTGCGCCCCGCCTGGGCCACGACCTCGTCGTGCAGCAGGCCGTACGGGAGCGGCGCGACGGTGTCGTTGACGTGGTCGCGGCGGCGCCTCTGGATCTCGGGCAGCTCCACGGGAGACGCGGACGCCCAGGTCTCCTCCCTGGTCAGGCGGCCGAGGAGGTCGGTGAACGCGGCGAACATGTCGTCCACGAGACCGTCGGGGAACACTCCCTCGCGGACGTCCCAGTTGGTCAGCAGCGCTCCGCCGTACTCCTTGACCTGGCAGTCGACCCACACCTGGGGGGTCTGGCTGATGCCGTACACCGGCATGCCGTGCTCGGCCTCGTCCTGGCCGATGCCGATGGCGCTGGTGAACACCACGGGCATCAGGGCGGCGGCCCTGCCCCGCTTGCGGGCCAGCTCGCGGATCACCTCCATGCCGCCGCAGCGGCGGTGTTCCAGGTCGGTGAAGAGCTGCCGGCCGATGGCGGTGGCGCGGGCGGCGAACGGGGCGTCCGGCGAGGTGTCGACGGCGAGGAGGTTGAGCGAGGTGAAGTCGCCCACGACCTCGTCGATCTGCGGGTGCAGCGGCGGGCGGTCGAGCAGCGTCAGGTTGAGCGTGAACCCGGGCCTGCGGCTCCATCGCCCGATGACCTCGGCGTAGGCGGCCAGCACGGCCTGCGAGGGGGTGATGCCCGCCGCGCTCGCGCGGGCGCGGAGCAGCGCCCACTCCCGCGGTTCCAGCGTGGCCTCCCAGCGGGTGAACCTGGCGCCCGCGTCCTGGCCGAGCGCGGGCAGTTCGGGGGCGGGGGGCAGGTCGTCGATCCTGGCCCACCAGTAGGCGCGGTCCCGGTCGTACCGGCTGCTCTCGCGCTGGGAGCGCAGGCCGAGCACGCAGTCGCGAAAGCTCAGCGGCACCGGCGGCAGGACGGTGTCCGGGTCGTCGAGCAACAGGTGCAGCTCGGCGAGCAGCAGCTGGATGCTGACGTAGTCGGCGATGAGCAGGTCGATCGAGGCGTGCAGCAGGGCCGCGCCGTCGGTGTGGGTGATCCGCAGCTCGAACAGCGGCCAGGCGCCCGGAGGGTAGACCTTGTGCGCCATCTCCTCGCGGATCGCGGCGAGGCTCTCCTCGGGGTCGGTGCCGCGAAGATCGGTCACCCGGATGTCGTAGTCGGGGACCTCCGCCTGGACGTTCTGGTGGCCGTCGGGATGGATCACGGCGCGGAGCATGTCGTGGCGGCCGATCAGGGTCCGCCAGGCGGCCTGGACGCGGTCCGCGTCGAGCTCGGCGAAGGCGACCTCGACGTAGCCGTGGCAGGCGACGCCGCCGTAGCCGAACGCGTCGTTGCGGCCCACCAGGTAGGCCTGCTGGACGTCGGTGAGCGGGAAGGGGTCCAGGCGCCGTTCCGGCTCCGGCCGTACGGTCTCCGACGCGGTCTCGCGGCGCAGCTGCTCGATGATCTCCGGTTTGGCGTTCAGCAGGACCGCGCGCCGGTCCTCGGTCAACGCCCCCTTGGGGGCGCGGAACCTGAGCCGCCCCTCCTCCTCCCACAGTCTGATCCCCGCCGACTCCATGTCGGCGATCAGTTCGCGTACGGCAGGTGCCTGGGCCTGGGTCACAGCACGCCCTCTTCCGTGTCATGGTCGTCGTCGATGGACAGGGCGCAGTCCGCGATGGTGGGGGCGGCGAAGAAGCGCCGCAGGGTCACCTCCACGCCGAGCCGCCGCCTGGCGACCTCTGCGAAGCGGGTGGCGAGCAGCGAGTCGCCCCCCAGGGTGAAGAAGCTCTGGTTGCGGCCCGGTGCCGGGATCTCCAGGAGTTCCGCCCAGATCTCGGCGAGCCGCTGTTCCGTTCCCGGCCGAGGCGGATCGTCGTCGGGTGGGGGTTCGAGAGTGGTGGTGAGGGCGGATCTGTCGATCTTTCCGTTGGGGGTGAGGGGGAGCTCGTCCAGCGGGGTGATGGTGGGCGGGATGGCGTGGGCGGGGAGGCGGTCGGTCAGGAAGGCGCGGATCTGGTCCGGATCGGCGGTGGCGGGGGTGACGAACGCGGCCAGGCGGCGCTGGCGGCGCTCGCCCACCGCGACCACCACCGCGCGACTCACCGACGGACACGCCTCCAGCGCCGCCTCGACCTCGCCCAGCTCCAGCCGATGACCTCGGATCTTCACCTGGTGATCGGCGCGGCCCAGGAACTCCAGGGTGCCGTCGGCCCAGTAGCGGCCCAGGTCCCCGGTGCGATACCAGCGCTGCCCGCCGTAGCGCACGAACTTCGCCGCCGTCGTCACCTCATCCCCCCGGTAACCCGACGCCACCCCGGCGCCACCGATCCACAACTCCCCGGCCACCCAGTCCGGACAATCCCGGCCCTGGCCATCGACCACCCGAAACCTCTGGTTACGCAACGGGAACCCGTAGGGCACCGACGTCCAGTGCGCCGGAACGTGCGCCACCTCCCAGATGTTCGACCAGATCGCCGCCTCCGTCGCACCGCCCAGCGCCACCAGGCGACACCGGCCGCCGCTGCCGGCCGCCAGCCGCGCCTGCAGATCCAGCCCCACCCAGTCGCCCGACACCAGCGCCACCCGCAACCGCGGCGGAACCCGGTCGACGGCTGACAGCAGCATCTCCAGCAGGGTCGGGACGCTGTTCCAGATCGTCACCCCGTGCGTGACGCACAGCTGCGCCCACCGCTGCGCGTCCCTGCGCTCGTCCTCGGCGACCAGCACCACCGCGCCGCCCGCCGACAACAACCCGAACACGTCGTAGACCGACAGATCGAAATCCAGCGCCGACACCGCCAGCACCCGATCCCCGCACCCCACCCCCAGCCGCTCGTTGACGTCCACCACCGTGTTCAACGCCGCCCGATGCGAGACCTCCACACCCTTGGGCACCCCCGTCGACCCCGACGTGAAGATCACATACGCCACCGCGTCCGGCGACACCCCCACCGGACCCGCCAGCCGCTCGCTCAAGAGCGCTTCGGCCACCGACTCCTCGGTCAGCACCCGCACCACCCCGGCGCGCGACAGGATCGACTCCCGGCGGGCAGCGGGCTGATCCACCCCCACCGGCACGTACACACCCCCCGCGGCCAGCACCCCCAGCACCGCGACCACCTGATCCACACCCTTGGGAACCACCACCCCCACCGCGTCACCCGGCACCACACCCCAGCCCCGCAACAACCCTGCGACCCCCAACGCCCGATCCGCCAGCTCCCCGTACGTGACCGTGACGGCGTCGGAGATCAGCGCGGGCAGGTGCGGCTCGCTGAAGGCGCGGGTGAAGAACGCGCCGTGCAGGGTGCCGTCCGGCACGGGACCCTCGGTGTCGTTGGCGCGCCGGCGGACGAGCTCCTGCTCCATCGGCAGGCCGACGGGGGCCGGGGCCGACCAGTCGCCCTCCGACAGCCACCGCAGCAGGTTCAGATGCGTGTCGAACATCGCGTCCAGCACGCCCGGCGCGAACAGCTCCTCCACCGCGTCCCAGCGGACGAGCAGCTCGCCGTCGACCTCCGCCACCTGGTAGTCCAGCCAGACCTGCGGGGTCTGCGACACCCCCCAGACCTGCTCGGCGAAGGAGGGCCCGAGCCCGCCGCCGTCGGCGACGCCGAGCATGCTGGTGAACACCACGGGCATGGTCATCTCGATCGAGTCGGCCCGCCTGGCCAGCTCGCGCATCACCCACACGGCCGAGACCTCGCCGTGCTCCAGGCCCCGCCAGACCTCCTCCTGCAGCCGGCGCGCGCCCTCCAGCCAGCCGGATCCCGACCGGTAGCCGACGAGCATCAGCGAGGTGAAGTCGCCGAGGACGCGGTGGATGTCGGGGTGCACCTCGCGCCGGTCGAACAGCGTGAGGTTGAGCGTCAGCTCCGGCTGGGCGCTCCAGGCGGAGAGGATCTCGCCGAAGGCGGCCGCCAGCACCGTGGAGGCGGTCAGGTCGTGCTTCCTGGCCAGTTCGGAGACGCGGCTCCAGCGTTCGGCGTCCATCCTGACCTCGCGGCGGACGAACCTGGGCCGGTCGATCATGGCCGGGTCGACGCGCAGCGGCAGCCGTGGCGCGGGCGGCAGTTCGGGCAGGCGGTGACCCCAGTACTCCTTGGCCGCTTCGAAGACCGCGCGATCGGGGGTGAGTCCGAGCACGTAGTCGCGGAACGACACCTCCAGCGGCGGGAGCACGGTGGCGGGGTCGTGGTAGAGCAGGTCGAGTTCGGCGAAGAAGACCATCGTGCTCAACGCGTCGATGATGATGTTGTCGAAGCCGACTCCCAGCCGGACGCGGCCCTCGTGTCGCGCGGCCCGCGCGTCGAACAGCGGCCAGGTGGCCGGGTCGAACACCTGGTGCGACATCTGATCGCGCAGCTGCTCGGCACTGTCGACCATCGCGATCGTGAAGCGCGGCACCTCGGGCAGGATGCGCTGGAACCCTCCCTCGTCGAAGACGGCGCGCAGCATCTCGTGCCGCTCGATCAGCAGGTTCCACGCGGCCTGCAGCCGGTCGAGGTCGATGTCGCCGTCGAACTCGGTGTAGAAGTGGCAGCCGACGCCACCGAGCGTGAAGTGCTCGGCGCGGCCGAGCCAGTAGGCGCGCTGCACCTCTGTCGGCGGGAACGGATCGTGGCGGTGTTCGAGGTCGGCGCCCAGCACCTTGGCGGGCACGAGCGTCTCGTCCAGGGTGAGGGTCGCGGCGAAGTCGGCGAGCACCGGCGAGTCGAACAGCAGGGTCAGCCTGGCGTCGGTGACGCCCGCCGACCGCAGCCGCGCGATCATACGGGTGGCGAGCAGCGAGTCGCCGCCGAGAGCGAAGAAGTTGTCCGCGCGGTGCACCCCGGGCAGGTCGAGCAGCCCGGCCCAGATCTCGGCGAGCAGGATCTCGGCCGCCCCGGCGGGCGCCTCCCCCGCCTCGATCACCGACGTGTCCTCCGCGAGGGAGACGAGGGCGGATCTGCTGATCTTTCCGTTGGGGGTGAGGGGAAGCTCGTCCAGCGGGGTGACGGTCGGGGGGATGGCGTGGGCGGGGAGGCGGTCGGTCAGGAAGGCGCGGATCTGGTCCGGATCGGCGGTCGCGGGGGTGACGAACGCGGCCAGGCGGCGCTGGCGGCGCTCGCCCACCGCGACCACCACCGCGCGACTCACCGACGGACACGCCTCCAGCGCCGCCTCGACCTCGCCCAGCTCCAACCGATGACCCCGGATCTTCACCTGGTGATCGGCGCGGCCCAGGAACTCCAGCGTGCCGTCGGCCCAGTAGCGGCCCAGGTCCCCGGTGCGATACCAGCGCTGCCCGCCGTAGCGCACGAACTTCGCCGCCGTCGTCACCTCATCCCCCCGGTAACCCGACGCCACCCCGGCGCCACCGATCCACAACTCCCCGGCCACCCAGTCCGGGCAATCCCGGCCCTGGCCATCGACCACCCGAAACCTCTGGTTACGCAACGGGAACCCGTAGGGCACCGACGTCCAGTGCGCCGGAACGTGCGCCACCTCCCAGATGTTCGACCAGATCGCCGCCTCCGTCGCACCGCCCAGCGCCACCAGGCGACACCGGCCGCCGCTGCCGGCCGCCAGCCGCGCCTGCAGATCCAGCCCCACCCAGTCACCCGAGACCAGCGCCACCCGCAACCGCGGCGGAACCCGGTCGACGACCGACAGCAGCATCTCCAACAGGGTCGGGACGCTGTTCCAGATCGTCACCCCGTGCGTGACGCACAGCTGCGCCCACCGCTGCGCGTCCCTGCGCTCGTCCTCGGCGACCAGCACCACCGCGCCGCCTGCCGACAACAACCCGAACACGTCGTAGACCGACAGATCGAAATCCAGCGCCGACACCGCCAGCACCCGATCCCCGCACCCCACCCCCAACCGCTCGTTGACGTCCACCACCGTGTTCAACGCCGCCCGATGCGACACCTCCACACCCTTGGGCACCCCCGTCGACCCCGACGTGAAGATCACATACGCTGTTTTGTCCGGCGACACCCCCACCGGACCCGCCAGCCGCTCGCTCAAGAGCGCTTCGGCCACCGACTCCTCGGTCAGCACCCGCACCACCCCGGCGCGGGCCAGGATCGACTCCCGGCGGGCAAACGGCTGATCCACCCCCACCGGCACGTACACACCCCCCGCGGCCAGCACCCCCAGCACCGCGACCACCTGATCCACACCCTTGGGAACCACCACCCCCACCGCGTCACCCGGCACCACACCCCAGCCCCGCAACAACCCCGCGACCCCCAACGCCCGATCCGCCAGCTCCGCATAGGTCACGCGGTTCCCGTCGGAGATCAGCGCGGTGCGCTCGGGCTCGTGCCCGGCCCAGGAGAAGAAGCCCGCGTGCAGCAGGCTCTCGGGCAGCGGCCCGGCCGTGTCGTTGACCTGCTCGCGGACGAACTCCTGCTCCATCGGCAGGCCGACCGGGGCCGGGGCCGACCAGTCGCCCTCCGACAGCCACTCCAGCATCCGGCCGTACGCGTCGAACATCGCGTCCAGCACGCCCGGCGCGAACAGCTCCTCCACCGCGTCCCACGCCAGGTGGAGCCCGTGCTCGTACTCGTTGATCTGGTTGTCGAGCCAGACCTGCGGCGTCTGGGTGATCATCCACCCCGGATCGCCGAACGCCTCGCGGACCTCGGGGACGATCAGCTCGGTGCCCAGGTTGCAGGCGAAGACGACCGGCGCTCCGGTGTGCTCCCCGTCGCGGGCGAGGTCACGGAGCACCTCGACGCCGGAGTAGCCGGTGTGCCGGGCGTCGGCGCGGAACCTGGCCTGCAGGGTCCTGGCGCGCTCCGCGAACGGCAGCGCCTCGGACAGGTCGGCGGCCAGCAGGATCAGGTTGGTGAAATCGGCCACCATGCCGGCCACGTCGGGGTGGACGGTCTCGTCGCGGTCGAACAGCGGCACGTTGACGAGGAAACGCGGCTCGCCGCTCCAGGCGGCGAGGACCTCGCAGTAGGCGGCGACGAGCACCATGGCCGGGGTGAGCCCGTGCGCGCGGGCCTGTGCCTGGACCCGCTGCCACGCGGCGAGGGAGAGCCACCTCTCGCGCCGGACGAACCGGGGCCGGGTGATCCGGCCCGGGTCGAGCGCGAGCGGCAGTTGCGGCGCGCCGGGCAGGTCGGGCAGGCGGCCGAGCCAGTACTCCCGGTCCCTGGCGTGCTCCCGGGAGCGTTCCGCGTCGCGCGCCGCGAGATACCGGGGAAACGAGCAGGCCAGCGGCGCGGGCGGGTGGTCGGGGTCCAGGTAGAGGCGCGCGAGGTCCTTCATCAGGATCTGGAGGCCGAGCACGTCGGCGACCAGGAAGTCCACCTCGAAGTGGACCCTGGAGCGGGCACCGGGCAGCAGCGACAGCTGGACGTCGAAGACCTCGCCGCGGGAGGCGTCGAACCGGCGGTGCGACAGCCGGTCCCGCAGCTGCTCGGCGGCGTCCTCGCCGAGCTCCGACAGGTCGTTCACGGTCAGGCCCGGCCACGGGCTGGTGTCCATGATCTGCTGGGTACCGTCGTCGTGGAAGATCGCGCGCAGCATCCCGTGCCGGCCGATCAGGGCGCGTACGGCCCGTTCCAGCCTCGCCGGGTCGACGCCGAAACCGTCGAACTCAAGGTAGGCGTGGCAGCCGACGCCCCCGATGACCTGGCCGTCCGCGCGGCCGATCCAGTAGGCCAGCTGTACGGGGGTGAGCGGGAACGCGGCGGTCTCGTCCACGCTCACCCCCCGTTCGGCCGGGACGGCGGGCGACAGCCGCGAGCCGACCAGCGACCACCAGGCGGTGAGCGTGAGCTCCTCCGCCAGCTCGGCGAAGACGATACGGGCTCCCGCGCGCCGCCAGCGCCCGGCCAGCCGCATGGCTCGGAGCGAGTCCAGGCCCAGGCCGACCAGGTCGGCGTCGTCACCGACCTCGGAGGGGGCGATGCCCAGCTGGTCTGCGATGTCCGCGCGCATCGACTCCATCGTCAACGCCGCGACCGCGGTTTCTTCCATCACAACGAGAGCCCAATCTTCGTATCGTGTCTGACGGGTTCAGCCGGCGGTGGTCGCGTGCAGCCTGCGGGCCAGACCCGCGGGCGTCGGCTCCTCGAAGATGTCCTTGAGCTTGAGCCGGATCTGGGTCGCCCGCTTGACCTCCTGGAGGAGCTTGACGGCCAGCAGCGAGTGCCCGCCCAGGGCGAAGAAGTTGCTGTCCGGCCCCAGGTCGGTGCGGTTCAGCATCGCCTTCCACAGCAGGACCAGCGAGTCGGTCAGCTCGTCGCCGCTGCTCTCCACGAGGTCGGCCTCCTCCGGGCCGGACGCGACGCTGCGCAGCTCGGTGGCGAGCCGGCGCAGCGCCGGGTAGTCCACCTTGTCGTTGCCGGTCATCGGGAAGGAGTCCAGGACGACGTACTCCTGCGGCGTCGCCGAGTAGGGAAGCGACGCGCTGGCGTGCTCCCACAGCTCCGAGGTCACCTTGGGATTCCCCGGAGCCGTCACGAACGCCCACAGGACCGCGTCGGCGCTGGGATCGCCGACGACCACGACCGCCGCCGCCCGGACCTCCGGGTGGGTCAGCAGCACGCCCTCGACCTCGGCGAGCTCGATCCTGTTTCCACGCAGCTTGATCTGGCGATCGAGCCTGCCGAGGATCTCCAGCTTGCCGTCCCCGGTCCACTGGGCCAGGTCGCCGGTGCGGTAGAAACGTCCGTACCAGGCGTGCGTGCCGAACCGCTCCGAGGTCAGCTCGGGGCGGTCGTGGTAGCCGATGGCCAGCCCGTCGCCCGCGATGCACAGCTCGCCGCGGGTTCCGATCGGCAGCGGCCGGCCGTGCGGGTCGGCCACGTACACCTTCGTGTTCGCGATCGGCACGCCCACGTCGACGCGGTCACCGGCGGGATCGATCCGGCCCGCGGTGGACCAGATGGTGGTCTCGGTCGGGCCGTACACGTTGTAGAGCTCGCACCCGGTCACGGTGAGCTGCCTGGCCAGTACGGCGGGCATCGGCTCGCCGCCGCACAGCACGCGGCGGCCGGCCAGCAGCCCGGCGACCTGGTCGATGACCAGCCGCCAGGTGGTCGGCGTGGCCTGGACGATGGAGATGTCGTGGCGGAGCAGCGCCTCGGCGAGCGGCTCGCCCTGCGTGCGGGCGTCGTCGGGCGCGACGGCGAGCCGCGCGCCCGACGTCAGGGGCAGGAACAGCTCCAGGGCGGAGATGTCGAAGCTGAACGTGGTCAGCCACAGCACGGTGTCGTCGGCGCCCACCGCCAGCTGGTGCGCGAAGTGCGCGATCAGGTTGGCGAGGGCGCGATGGTCGATCAGCGTCCCCTTGGGCAGCCCGGTGGAACCGCTGGTGTAGATCAGGTAGGCGCGGTCTCCCGGCCCGACGGGGCTGGACGACAGCACCTTCCCGGTCACCGGCCTCACCGAATCGACCGCCACGAGGGGCAGGACGGTACGGTCGCCGGGCACGATGATCCCCTCTCCGGCGAGGACCACCGCGGCGCCGGAGTCGCCGAGCTGGTAGTCGAGGCGCTGCTCGGGGTGGTCGGGTTCGAGCGGCAGGTAGGCCGCACCGGCGAGCCACACGCCGATCGCCGCGGCGGCCAGCTCGGGACCGCGCCGCGCCAGCAGCGCGACGACGTCGCCCGCGCCGACCCCGGCCTCCACCAGCCGGTCGCGGGTGGCCTCCGCGGCGGCCCACAGCCGGCGGATGCCGATGTGGCGGTCGCCGTCGAGGACCGCTGCGGTGTCCTCGGCGGGCGCGCTCGACACCTGCCCGGCGATCATCTCCAGCACGGTCGCGGGCGTCACGTTGCGTTCCGTGGCGTTGGCCATCTCGATGGCCGCCCGGTCCTGGTAGCACCAGACGGGTGCCTCGCCGAGCGGCCTGTCGGGCTGTTCCGCGAGCGTGACGAGCATCTCGTCGAAGCGGGCCAGCAGCAGCTCCACGTCGGTCCTGTCGAGCACGTCCACGCAGAACGCGGTCCTGATCTTGATCGCCTCCGGGGTGGAGGTGACGAAGAACTCCAGGTCGAACTTGCTGTAGCCGTTCTCGACGACCACCTGCTCGGCCCGCATGCCGTCCAGGACGAACGCGGCGCCGATGTCGGCCGGGATGTAGTTGAAGGTGTGGCGGAAGAGGTTGTTGCGCCAGCCGTCGCGCGAGACGAGCTCCATCATGTCGTCGACGGGGTAGTCGGCGTGCGCCATGGCCTCCATGAACGTGCGGCGCGTCAGGCGCGCGTACGTGCGGAAACTCTGCGTCCAGTCGATCCGGGTGCGCAGGGTGAGGACGTTGATGTGGTAGCCGATGGCCAGGCCCGCCTCGGGTGAGCGGACGCTGACGGGCGAGCCGATGGTGAGATCGGGGCCCGCGCCGTGGGAGGCCAGCAGCACGCCGTACGCCGCCATGAGGATGACGGACTCCGGCGCGCGCAGCTCGCGCTGCATCTGCCGGGCCGCGTTGCGGGCGGCGGGAGAGAGCTCCCAGGTGAGCACGTCGCCCACGAGCGTGGTCTCGGAGGCCTCCGGCTTCTCGCACCACAGGTCCAGCTCGGCGGCGCTGAACCCGGCCAGCTTGTCGCGCCAGAAGTCCGCGCTGCGCGGATCGGCGGCCGGCTCCTCCCAGGCCGGGACGACCGCGGACTCGGGCACGCCTCCCGTGGCCAGGGTGTTGTAGAGCGCGACGAGCTCGTTCAGCAGCAACGCCGCGGACAGCCCGTCGAAGACCGCGTGGTGGATCGCCAGGCAGTAGAGCTCGCCCTCCGCCTCCTCGATGACCGCGGCCCGCACCAGCGGCTCGCCCTCGGGCTGGAACGGCCGGGCGAGGAACCCCGTCAGCCACTGCCGTGAGGCTCCGTCACCGCCCTCCTCGATCCGCAGGTCGATCTCCTCGACCGGCAGGACCTGCCGCGTCATTCCCTCGGCCTCGACGCGGAAGACCGTTCGCAGGATCTCGTGGCGGTACAGCAGGCGGTTGATCGCCTCCAGGACGAGCGGGCGTCGCAGCCTCCCCGCCACGCTGAAGGCCACGCTCAGGTTGTTCACCCCGGTCCCGGGGACGAGCTCTTCGAGCATCCACAGCGCCTGTTCCTTGCGCGTGGCCCGCTCACCCAGCATCTGCTTCATGGTCATCTCTCCAGTACCTTGGTAACGGCCCGGGCGACCTCGTCGGATCTGAAAAGCTCCGCGTGGCTCTCCTCGAACCTGAGTTCCTCGGCCACCAGCGGGCCGGCGGTGTCACGCAGCCTGTTCAGCCCGTTGTGCGAGGTGGACGAGCTCACCGCGACGGCCCGCAGCCAGTTGCCCCAGGGGTCGAACCGGTCGGCCAGGCTCATGTAGGACAGGAAGGCGCTGAACGTGCCGAGCATCTCCTCGGCGTACTCCCCGTCGAGCCCCACCCTCTCGAAGGCGTTGTGGGCGATCTGGCTGAAGACGTCGTAGAGCTGCGTGGCGTAGCGCTCGATCGTGATCCCTTCCTGCTGGAACAGCCGGTCCATGGTCTCCCGGGTCACGGCGACGTCCTCCGGGGTGAGGATCGAGGAGAGGATGTCGAAGACCTTGCCGAACTGGAAGTAGATGTTCTCCAGGGTGATGGGTTCCGGATCGAAGATGACGAGCGCGGGCGCCCGCTCCTGCACCTCGGCGAGCCGGGCGACGAGCTCCCCCGCGTAGACGGCGCCCACGCAGTAGCCCATGACCGCGCTGACGGTCCGGCCGCTCGCCATGATCGACGCGAGCCACGAGCCGAGGTAGCCCGGCCCGTCGACGCCCGTGCCGGGCGCCACCCCCGGTGGAACGACGTGCCAGAAGGTCGCGTCGAGGTCCATCCGGGCGACCAGGTCGGAGAAGCCGGCCTCGGCGCGGCCGGTCCCCGTGAAGTCGATGCAGAGGACGAGATCTGCCGAGTCGGATTCTTTGAGCGTCGTCCAGGTGGTTACCAGATTCATGATCACTTCCTTGACTAGGAACCCCCGCCTTCGAGGGCGAGTTGAATCAGGAGGTCGGCGTCCATGCTGTCGATCGCCTCGGCCTCGGTCGGGTCGTTCGCGTCGCGGTCGTCGAGGCGGGCCAGGCGGAACAGGCTGTCCAGCAGTCCGGCCTCTCGCAGCCGTGAGATGGGGATGGTCGTCAGGAACCGGCGTACCTCGGCGTCGCTGTGCGCCGAGGTCGCCTCGGCGGCGGCCACGGCCGGGAAGAGCTGCTCCAGGACGAACTGGGTCAGCGCGCCGGGGTTCGGGTAGTCGAAGATGAGCGTGGCCGGCAGCCGCAGGCCGGTGACCGCGGCGAGCTGGTTGCGCAGCTCGACCGCGGTGAGGGAGTCGAAGCCGAGCTCCTGGAACTGCCGCAGCGGTTCGATCGCCGACCCGTCGGCGAACCCGAGGACCGCCGCCACCCGGTCCGCGACGAGATCGGCCAGGGTGGCGTGCAACTGCTCCGGGTCCATCGTGGCCAGGCGTTCCGACAGGGGCTGCGCGGAGTGGGTACGGCGGGACTGCGGGCGGGTCCTGGCCTTGGTGAATCGTGCGGGGACGAGGGCGGGGTGGTCGGTGCGCAGGGCGGCGTCGAGCAGTGCGAGCCCGTCGGGGACGGACAGGGGTTTGACTCCTGCTCGTTCCATCCGTCGCAGGTCGGCTTCGCCGAGGTCGCCTGCCATGCCGCCGGAGGCCCACAGTCCCCAGGCCAGTGAGGTGGCGGCCAGGCCTTGGGCTCGGCGGT
>NZ_JBEZZK010000018.1:203180-208118 GCF_040639135.1 Streptosporangium sp. NPDC023963 | reverse complement strand
GGTGAGGTCACCACGTGTCATACCCCTTCGCCTACCAGGGCCGGACGGTACCGCGCAGCACAACCTCACGATCTGAACTCAGAACAGGCCCTAGTGCGGTCAGGTCGGCCAAAGCTCCAGGACGCCAACGCGCGGCGACTGCCGCGCGACGGTGACCTCAAGCAGATCAGCAGCGCCCGGCACGCGCACCGTCACCGTGGCCGTGCCGGTGAGGGCATCGGTGACTTCCGCGACAGTTGCAGAGGCGTCCTCGTCCCACAACAGCTGCCCTTCGGGGTTGCCGGTGGGGACCAGGCAGGTGGGCAGCGCATCGAAGTGCGCGCCGGGGGTGCGCAGCACGACCAGGTCACCTACGTCCACCCGCACCGTCGCCTGGTGGGCGGCCGTGTCGATCACGTGGACATGTGCCTTGCTGGGCACCATGCCACCGGCCAACACCGCCTTGATCGCGGCAGGCTTGGTCTTCAACCAGGTGGCCTTTTGTGCTTGCGTCAGGAGCCGCAGCCGGTGCAGGTGGTTCACGGTCCCGGTGTAGGAGGTGCCCAGCCAGCGGGCTACTTGGTAGGCGTGTTCGGGCACCCGGGGGCGCTCGACACCGAGTCGCCGCAGCGCCGATTCCACCGCGGGCAGGGGCATGAGGAACCACGCCGCGAAGGCCTCGGCGGTCTTCTCCTCATCGGGCCAACTGCCATCTCCCCAGCCGACGGTGCGGTCCAGTTCCTTGTCGAGGGCGGTGCCATGTCCCAGGCAGTGGTGACCCAGCTCATGCGCTGCTGTATGCCTTTGGGTGATGATGTCCAATTTTTCGTTCAGGAGCACCGCCGGCCCGCCGTCAGACGCGGAGAAGTACATCCCGAACAGGCGCGGCATGGGCCGCACTATCCCGTCCAGCCCGGCTTCTCGTAGCGCGCCGTGCACGTCGACGTAGTCGTCGCGGTCGATTCCCAGGTCGCGGTGGGCCTGCACGGCCGCCATCGCGGCGACCGTGTAGGCGACGTCCCAGTTCACTCAGCCGGCCTGGACGGCGTCACGTGTCCGCCGTCTTGCTCTGTGTCCGGTGCCTCCTCCTGGGCGCGCCGGTACTTCAAGAACTCAGCGAAGCTGATGACCTCCTCCCAGTCTCCATCGGTCAGGCCGACCAGAGCGCGGGGCATCCCGGCCAGGGCGTGCTCACCTGGATCGGCGTCCTCTTCCTTGGCCAGGAAGTAAGACACCGGCCGGGTGTAGAGGCGGGCGAGCTTCTTAAGCTCCAAGCTGTCGACGCGCCGGGCGCCGCGTTCGATGTCGCTGACCGCAGAGCGCGGGATGCCGGTCATGTCGCACACATACTGCTGTGACATGCCCAGGTAGTCGCGGGTGTGGCGCAGTCGTTCGGCGAGCAGGTCCAGCTCGGGGTCGCGGTTACGCGCCTCGGCCGAAGCAGGGGTCATGAGTGGTGCCTTTCCTTGATCACCTTCAAGACGGTGGCGGCGAAGGTGTACACAGACCGCGTGGAGCGGGCGGTTTCTTCGTTGGTGGGAACCGTGATGCCGTAGCGCTCCTCGACCTGGGTCAAGATCTCGACGACCAGGATCGAGTTGACCGGCAGCTCCTGGCCACTCTGTTCCAGTTCCATGCGCAGTTCGCCGGGGTCGCGGTCTTGTCGTTGCGCCAGGAGTTCTAGGACGAGGGCGACGATGTCCTCCAGGGGCGGCTCGAGCGTTTTCAGGAGTCTCTCCCGTTCGTCGGATTCTCCGGCATCACTGTTCTACTATACGACAACGTCGGCGATGCCGACGATGATGCCGGGTTATCCAACGGGAGGCGTGATGCACTTTAACCGCTACCAGCAGGCGGCGATCAAGACCCTTCAGCCCGCCGCTCCCGGCGCCGACCCCGTGATGGTCCCCCTGCTCGGCCTGACCGGCGAGGTCGGATCCCTGGCCACCGCCTACAAAAAGCACCTGCGCGATGGGCCCGGCATGACCTCCGGCAAGCACCTCTTACGCGAGGAACTCGGCGACGTCCTGTGGTACGTCGCGGCCCTCGCGCACCGCTTCGACCTCGACCTGGAAGACGTCGCCGCCGCGAGCCTCGTAAAGATCAACGACTGGTGGCTTACCACCCCCACGGCTGAGCGCGTCTTCTTCGACGCCACCTTCCCCCAAGCCGAACAGCTCCCACGACAAGCCACCCTCACCTTCACCCTGCAGCAGCGCGACCGCGACGGCCGCAGCGTCGCGGTACTGACCCACAACGGCAGGCCGTGCGGAGACCCCCTCACCGACTCCTCCCACATCGACGACGACTACCGCTTTCACGACGTCTTCCACCTAGCCCACGCCGCCGTCCTGGGCTGGTCCCCCGTCACACGCTTCCTACTGCGCTGCAAACGCAAGAGCGACCCCAGGATCGACGAAGCCGAAGACGGCGGCCGCGCCATCGCCATCGAAGAAGGCATCTCCGCGCTCGTGTTCGCCTACGCCGCCCGCCACGGCTACTTCGAGAACGTGCGCCACATCGACCACGAGTTCCTCAAGACCATCGCCACCATGACCTCCCACCTCGAAGTGAGCGTCCTGCGTGCCGCCGACTGGGAACAGGCGATCATGACCGGATACGCCGCCTGGCGACAGCTTCGCGCGAACGCAGGAGGCACCCTCCACCTCGACCTGAACCAGCAGACACTAACTGTCGAGTAACTCACCTACGACGACGTCAAACAGCTACTCGAGGTGTGTCCCGGCCTCCGCTTTAGGTGCGAGGGCCGGGGTTGAGGCGGACGGAGTGCGGTGGGCGGGTTAGCGGTGGGTGATCCACCAGATGGTCAGCGCGACGGGGGCCGAGGCGGCGGCCGCGGCCGCGCTGCGTACCGCGGCGGCCAGGGCGGCGCGGGCCAGGCGGCGCAGGAACGGGCGGTCGATCATGAGCGGTTCTCCTTACCGCGGGCCCCGGGCGCTGCTCGCCCGGGGCGGTGCCCTCATCAAGCCGCTTCGGAGGGTTTTCCGGATCCGGCTCCATCGGCGCGGTGGGGCGGGCAAGGTGGGAGACCTCGGGGAATGGGGTGATGGGTGGCTTTTCCGGATGGTTTCGATCCGGATCCGGATGCGCGAGAGGGAGCAAGATGAGCGGTGCCGGCGATTCAACGGACGCAGCGGCAGGGGCTGCGGACGCGGTGGATGCGACCAGCCGGTACGCCGCCGCGCTCCGGGCGTTGCACCAGGCGGCCGGCGCACCGGACGGCGCGACGATCCAGCGGCAGGCGGCCGCGCAACTGCCACCGTTGAAGGTGACGTCCACGTCGTGGAGTGATTGGCGCAACGGCCGCAACGTCCCGTCTGACCGGAAGGTCGCCGACTGGCTGATCGCTTTCCTGCGCGGCCGCGCCCGGCAGAAGTCCCCTGAGTATGTTGCGCCGTCTGCCGCGTGGTGGGAGGAGCTTCGGCAGCAGGCGCGGGCCGAGCGCCGGCAGGGCAGCGGGCGTGGAGGCCGTCCCCCCACTCCTCACCCGCTGGCCCCCACCGTGCAGAAGGGGGAGAGCGGGCCGGTGCGGTGCTGGGTGGGGGTGGTGCCCCGGGCCGCGGACTGCTTCCAGCCCCGCCAGATCGCCGACCGGCTTACCGAGGCCGCTCAAGACGGCGAGACGGTGGTGGTCTCACAGGTGCTGGCCGGGATGGGCGGGATCGGCAAGACCCAGCTCGCCGCCACCTACGCCCGCCAGGTGTGGCAGCAGCGGGAGGTGGAGGTGTTGGTATGGGTGAGCGCGACCTCCCGCTCGCAGATCCTGGCCGCCTATGCCCAAGCCGCCACGGAGCTCGGCCTGCCCACTGACCCCGGCGACGTCGAACAGGCGGCCAGGCGGTTTCTCACCTGGGCCCAGAGCACGCCGGAGGCGTGGCTGGTGGTGCTCGACGATGTGCAAGACCCCGCCGACGTGCGGGAGCTGTGGCCCTCGGGCGCAGCTGGGCGGGTGGTGGTCACCACCCGGCGCCGGGACGCGGCCCTGGCCGCCCAAGGCCGCCGGGTGGTGGAGGTGGGGGTGTTCACCACGGCTGAGGCACGCGCCTACCTGAGCGCCAAGCTCGCCGTCCACGATCGGGTCGACAGCGACGCTGAGATCGACGCGCTCGCCGCTGACCTGGGATATTTGCCGCTGGCGCTGGCGCAGGCGGCCGCCTACCTGATCGACGCGGGCCTGGATTGCGCCGGCTATCGGGAGCGGCTGGCCGATCGGCGCCGCACGCTGGCCGAGGTGGTACCCGAGGAGGGCGCTCTGCCCGATGACCATCCCGCGATCGTAGCTGCGGCCTGGTCGTTGTCGATCGACCGCGCCGAACGTACGCGGCCCGCCGGACTGGCTCGCCCCCTGCTGCAGGTGGCAGCGGTGCTGGATCCGAACGGCATCCCACAGGACGTACTGACCAGCACCCCGGTGCTGGCCTACCTGGCCACCGAACGATCTCCCAGGGCCACAAGGGAGGCGTCGGCCGCTGACGCCCACGACGGGCTGCGGGTGTTGCACCGCTTCAGCCTCATCAACCACGACCCCACCGCATCCTTTCAGGAGGTGCGGGTCCACCAGCTCATCCAGCGCGCCACCCGCGACACCCTCTCCAGCGCCGAGTTAGCCGCCGCCGCGCGTATCGCCGCTGATGCCTTGATGACGGTATGGCCGGATGTCGAACGCGATCAGGCCGGGCCCGTCTTGCGCGTCAACACCACCACGTTGGGCACCCTTACTGGCACCGCCCTATGGGAATGGAACGATGAGGCCCACCCGATCCTGTTTCGCGCCGCGACCAGCGTCGGCATCAGTGGACAGGTTCATGCAGCCGCCGCCGAATACACCCAGCTGCGTGCCACCGCCACCCAGCTTTTCGGCCCCAACCACCCCGACACCTTGGCCAGCCGAGGCAACCTGGCGTACTGGCGGGGGCAGGCTGGGGATGCGGCAGGCGC
>NZ_JBEZZK010000018.1:0-203084 GCF_040639135.1 Streptosporangium sp. NPDC023963 | reverse complement strand
GCGCGGCTGCGGCGTTCGAAGACCTCCTCACCGACCACCTGCGGGTGCTGGGCTCCGACCACCCCGACACCCTGACCACCCGAAGCCACCTGGCGCACTGGCGGGGGGAGGCTGGGGATGCGGCAGGCGCCGCCGCCGCAACCGAAGACCTCCTCACCGACCACCTGCGGGTGCTGGGCTCCGACCACCCCGACACCTTGGCCAGCCGAGGCAACCTGGCGTACTGGCGGAGGGAGGCTGGGGATGCGGCAGGCGCGGCTGCGGCGTTCGAAGACCTCCTCACCGACCACCTGCGGGTGCTGGGCTCCGACCACCCCGACACCCTGACCACCCGAAGCCACCTGGCGCGCTCGCGGGGGCAGGCTGGGGATGCGGCAGGCGCCGCCGCCGCGTTCGAAGACCTCCTCACCGACCGCCTACAGGTGCTGGGCCCCGACCACCCCAACACCCTGACCAGCCGAAGCCACCTGGCGCACTGGCGGGGGCAGGCTGGGGATGCGGCAGGCGCCGCCGCCGCGTTCGAAGACCTCCTCACCGACCACCTGCGGGTGCTGGGCCCCGACCACCCCCACACCCTGACCACCCGAAGCTACCTGGCGTACTGGCGGGGGCGGGCAGGACTCGTATAGACGGCCAGGTAGCGGAGGCGATCACACGGTGTTCTTGAGCTCCGCATCGATTGCCGGATCAACGCAACCGTTCCCATCGTTTCGCCGTCAGTAGTCCAGAGCGCGGTCGACCAGGTCGGCGACTTCAGTGGGGGAGGCGCGGAAGTAGCGAGCGGTGGTTTCGATGGAGGTGTGGCCGAGGAGGGCTTGGATCTGGGCGTGGTCGGCGTCGGCTTCGCGCAGCCGGGTGGCGTAGGTGTGGCGTAGCCGGTGTGGGCGCAGGCCCGGCAGGCCGGCGTCCTTGCCGACGGCGCGGACGACGTCGGTGACGCCGTCGACCGTTAGCCGGCCGCGCTGGCCGGCCCACAGTCCTTCGCCGACCGTGTCCGCCAGGGCGGGTCGCGCGGCCAGCAGCTCGGCGCGCATCTTCAGCCAGGTGGTCAGGCGTTCGCGGGCCGGGACCGGCAGCGGGACGGTGCGCACCTCGTCTCCCTTGCCGTGCAGGCGGGCGGTGCCGCTGCGCGCGGTGATCGGCACGTCGCCGACGCGCAGGCGCTGGCATTCCTCGGCGCGGGCTCCGGCACCGAGCAGGACGGCGATGAGGGCGGCGTCGCGGGGGCCGCGGCGGTCGGCGGCGCGGCGCACCGCGTTCTCCTGCGCCCGACTCAACGCGTCCGGGGCACCGGGCTTGGGCACCCGGGCGCGCTTGACCGCCAGGCGCAGCGCGGGACCGTGTTCATACAACAACGTCACCGCGGCCAGCGCCTGGTTCACCGTCGCCGGCGACGCCCCCGCAGCCAGCAGGTGCCGGCGCCAGGCGGTAACGGCGGCCTCGGCGCCGACCAGGTCGACGAACGCATCCGCGTGCTCGGCCGCCCGCGCGAGCAACCACTCCCGGTAGGCCAGCGCCTGGCGCCGGTAGGCGGTCACCGTGTTGGCCGCGAGCGCGCACCGATCGAGATGCGTGCCGAACGCGGCCAACGCCGCCTCCGCAGCGGCCGCCACCGATCCCGGCTCACGACCCGGCCGGAGCATCACCACGTTGCCCGCTCCAGAGCCACCCCGATCGGCAACATGGTTGTCGACTTGGCCGCCATCTTGCCTGCCATCGCGATCGTCAACCCGGTTGCCGGTCTCCCCGTCGCCACCATTGTTGATCTTGTCGTCGACGCTCGCGGTCACTCGCCGAACCCCTCTCCTTATTATCCGGGGAGTTTTTCCGGCGTTAGCCGCATCCTCGCCCGGTGGTTATCCGGGGAGATCCTACCGAGACTCCCCGAATAACATTACTTATCTGTGGAGTAGAGGTGCCAATGGAGCCCTCGAACCGGCCCCCCGACCAGGGATTGAATAAGTTCGTTTACCTGCCACCCGTCGCAGAGCCAAGGAGATGCCAGCAGCAGGTGTGTTCTGCATCACATCGAGCGACCGTGGCCTGTCGCCGCCTTCCATCTCCAGTGGGCCCTCTTCTGTATTTTGCCGTCCAGACGCACTGGTTATGGGACATCCTAAAAGCAGTAGTGACCCACCCTCGCCGTCTTTCCGCTGTGCCTCCATGGCCGCCGCCACGCCCCAATGAGTATGAACTGCACCTTTGAAGCAGCTCAGGGCGATACATGGAAGCCGAACCAGAGGTCAGCAACCCCTTTTCTTTGTGTGGTCGTTTCGGCCTACCCGATTGATAACTTAGAGTCACCGTTTAGGTGCGAGTCTGATATGTCGTGCTCCTAAACCCCAAAACCGTGTCCTGTTTACCCTCTTCTACACATATTGCGGATATAAAGGTTTTCTGTGTAATTTTCGATCGTTTGCTTGTTCTGCACTCCGAACCGTCGCCTCTGGCCTGGCCAGAGCGCTGTGGCGGGCTGGGGTAACGCGAGGGCGTTCGTGCTCGCGGTGACGTGTTCGGAGGATGACGGCGTATGCGCCGGAGTTTGTTGTGGTCGTTTTCAGCGCGCGTGAAAACGTGGGCGGCGGTAGCCGTCGTCACGGCTGTGACCCCGGGACTGCTGCTTTTCCAAGCAGTTCCGGGGTCCGCCGCGATGCGATCGGCTTCACTCTTTCACGGCACCCCTGAAACACCGGACCAGTTGGCTGGGTCGGCAGCGGGATTTCCTTCTTTGGTGGACAGTGATGCGACCACCGAGGTGTCGGCGGCGGTGGTCGACGGCCGATGGCGTTCGGATATCGAATCTCCCAAGGGCGCGGTCCCGGTCGAGGAGCGTTTCGTCGATCAGCAGGCGACCGGAACGCGAGCTGGGTCATTGGCGAAGACTTCGGCCGCCCCGGCGCGGTCGCAGGCTGCGCTGCTGGCTGGTGAGCCGTCGTTGCTGGATGTCTTCCCGCGTAGTGGGATGTTGATGGATTCGCTGACCCCCACCATGCGGGCGCAGGGGCGCAGCACGGTGGGCGGGTCGGTGCGGTATGCGTTCAAGATCTGCGACGCGGACACGATGACCGGGATGGGGTGTACCTCCTCGGGCACCCTGGCGGCCGGGGTCAACACCTGGAAGGTGCCAGCAGCCAAGCTGGCGTGGGGTAAGCAGTACTGGTGGACAGTCACCGTCACCGACACCTCCAACTCGACGTCGACCCTCTCGCCGGTGCACACCTTCGTCACTGGAGTGCGCCAGCCCGTGGTGACCTCACAGTTGGCCACCCCCGGCGTCGACGGCCAGGAGTTTCATCAGCAGAGCGGTAACTACACCACCACCGCCACCGACCTATCGGTTCCCACCGCCGGGCCGCCGCTGTCGGTGACACGCTCCTACAACAGCATGGACCCGCGCACCAGCGGCATCTTCGGCGCGGGCTGGTCGACCCGTTGGGACATGAAGCTTGTCAAGGAGGTGCGGGGTTCGGCGACCGCGGCGCTGGTGACCTACCCCGATGGCCGCCAGGTGCGGTTCATGGGCAGCGGGGCGGGGGTTTTTCAGCCGCCGCCGGGCATGCACGCCACGTTGGCCGAGGACAGCGGCGGCACCTGGCGGTTGATGGACAAGTCGGCCACCACCTATGCCTTCGACGCCCAGGGCCGGTTGACCGAGGTCACCGATTCCCGAGGCCGCGGCCAAGAGCTGACATATGGCACAGGTGGGAAGCTGGCGACGGTGATGGCCACCGGCGGGCGGTCGCTGACGTTTACCTGGACCGGTGCTCACGTCACCTCGGTCTCCAGCGACCCGGTGGGCGGGGCGCCGTTGACGTGGACCTATCACTACGACGGTGATCGGCTGACCGGGGTGTGCGCGCCGGTGGCCGCGCCCAACTGCACCCACTACAGCTACGGCACCGGCTCCCAATACCGCAGTGGCGTGCTGGATACCGATCCCTACGCCTACTGGCGGCTGGGTGAGGCGTCGGGGACGGTGGCGGCCGACCAGGGCGCAGGTCAAGGCAATGCCACTTATCAGGCGGTTGGTTACACCAAGCCGGGCGCGCTGGCCGGCAGTACCGACACGTCGGTGGAGTTCACCACCGGTTCGGCGTTGAAACTGCCCGCCAACACGGTGCCGCACCTGGGAGATCAGATCTCGGTGGAGGCGTGGTTCAAGACCAGCCAGTCCGGGGTGCTGATGGCCGCCGGCACCCAGGAGACCTCCGGCATTCCGTGGGGGCCGATGCTGTATGTCGGTACCGACGGCAAGCTGCGCGGCTCGCTGGCCGCGGTCGCCGTACCGATCACCTCCACCGGTGTGGTCAATGACAACACCTGGCACCACGTGGTGCTGACCGTCTCGGGTCAGAACCAGACGTTGTTCCTGGACGGCGCGCAGGTTGGCACGTTGAGCGCGGCGGTGACCGCGTGGCGAAACATTGCGACGGTGGGCAACGGCGTGGCCGACCCGGCCACCTCCCCGGCGGTGCCGACCCCGCGGGCGGCGTTCCCGTTCAAGGGGTTCATCGACGAGGTGGCGATCTACGACAAGCCACTGACCGAGGCCGAGGTGAGCGCCCACCATGGCGCCCGGGCCGAAGCGGCGCACAAGCTCACCGGCGTCACCCTGCCTTCAGGGCGGGTGTGGGCGGCCAACACCTACGACGCCGCGACCGACCGGCTCACCACCCACGTCGATCACAATGGTGGCACCTGGAAGATCGGCGCGCAGACCTACGACCCGCAAAACGGCGCCGCCCGCGTCACCCTCACCGACCCGCGCAACAAGGAGTTGAAGTACCTCTACGACGCCTGGCGCGGGTATCGCATCATCGGGGAGACCGACCAACTGGGGCACACCTCCTGGCATGAGTACAACCAGTCGGGCTCGCTGGCCAAGCTGATCGATCGCAACAACATCGTCAACGACGTCTACTTCGATGGGCGTGGCAACCTCATCGCCCGCAAGTACTGCCGTGCTCCGGGTGAATGCGCGATCGAGACGTGGAAGTACCACCTCAACACCAGCGATGCCTTCGATCCACGCAACGACCAGGTGACCGTGCACCGCGACGGACGCTCAGCCTCTGACACCGACACCACCTATGCCACCACCACCGAGTACACCAGCCACGGTGAGGTGACGAAGGTAACCAGGCCGGCCACCCCGGACTTCCCAGCTGGCCGGTGGGCGATCTCCCTCTACACCGACGGCACCGAGCTCGCGATCGGCGGCGGCACCACCCCGGCCGGACTGCTGGAATCAGCCAAGGATCTTAAGGGTAACGAGACGACCTACCGCTACACCGCCTCCGGGCAGGTGGCCGAGCAGAATAGCCCATCAGGGTTGAAGACCACATTCGTCTATGACGCGGTGGGCCGGCTGATCTCCCGTACCAAAATTTCCCAAGCCCACCCCAGCGGGATCAGCACAACTTTCACCTACGACGGTCGCGGCCGTCTGCTCACCCAAACTGAGCCTGGGGTGAAGAACGAGGTCACCAACGTCACCCACACCGCCAAGACCACGCTGACCTACGACACCGACAGCAATCCGCTTACCATCACTGTGAGTGACCTGACCGGCGGCGACCCCGCCCGCGCCACCATTTACACCTACGACCCCTTCGGCCGGGCCAAGACGGTCACCGACCCTGAGGGAGGGGTGACCGCCTCCACCTGGGATGGCACTGGTGCTCAGACGTCACAGACCGACCCGGCGGGCACGGTTGTTACCTTCGCCTACACCGATCGCGGGGAACCAACCTCCACCACGCTCAAGAACTGGACCGGTAGCCCGGTCAGCCCGCAGGCCGCCCAGGACGTGGTGCTGGCCTCCTCCTCCTACGATCCCGGCGGCCGACTGGCCGGCACGATCGACGCGATGGGCCGTAAGAAGGCTTACACCTATTGGATGGACAACCGAGCGGCGACGACGAGCGGCGACGACGTCCGCCTCAACGGCCTGACGACTCCAGCTGACGTGGTGTTGGAATCAAGCGAGTACGACCCGGCTGGCAACCTCACCAAGAAGGTCACCAACGACCCGGCAGGCCAAGACACCGGCGGCGAGAAGGTCACCACCGACTACCTCTACGACGCCGCCAGCCGTCTCACCTCCACCACGTTCGACCCAGCTGCCCTCAGCCGCAAAAACGCTTTCGAGTACGACAAGAACGACAACGTCACCAGAAAAACCTTCACCGCGGCCAACACCACTCGCGTTGAATCCACCTCCTACCTCTACAACGTGTTGAACCAGGTGACCCGGCAGACCGTGGAAAACGGTGCCGAGGACCTGGTCACTACCAGCGTCTACGACGATCGCGGCCTGCTGACCGCGACCGTCGACCCGCGCGGCAACGCCTCCGGCGCCACGCCCGCGGACTTCACCGCCACGATGCGCTACGACCTCGTCGGCCAGCTGGTGGAGGCCAAATCACCGCAGGTGACGATCGAGAAGAACGGCACCGCCACCACCACCGAGCAGCCCACCGTCAGGTACGGCTACAACAGCGCCGGCTTGCAGAGCCACATCGTCGATGCCGAAGGGCGCACCACCACCTCCGTCTTTGACAAGGCCGGGCGCCTGACCTCAAGCATCGGTGCGCCCTATACCCCGCCAGGCGGCAGCGCGATCACCCCCGAGGTGAGCTTCGGCTACGACGCAGCTGGGCGGCAGACTACGGTCACCGACCCGCGCAATCACGTCACCTCCACCACCTACGACGCGCTGGGACGCCCGGTCAAGGTCACCGAACCCGGCCCGTCCGGGCCCGGCGGCATCCAGGTGGCTGAATACAACCTGCTGGGCGAGCAACTTGCAGTGATCGACCCTGCCGGGGCGCGCACCGAGGCCACCTACGACGACCTGGGCCGGAAGATCACTCAGACCCAGATCGAACGCACCCCCGTCACGGTGGCGTACACCACCAAGCTGACCTACGACGCTGCGGGCAACCTCACCACCACCGTCGCACCGGACCCAGACAACGAGACCACTACCTACACGGTCAACGCCGCTGGGGAAGTCACCGCTGCGGTTGCCCCTGCGACCCCCACCAGCACCACCCTGGCCAGCCGCACCACCAGCTTTAGCTACGACCTGATGGGCCGACAGACCAAGGTGACCGACGCCCTGGGCAACGCCACCGAGGCCACCTACGACCTGGCCGGCCGCAAAACCGCCGCTAAGGACCTCACCGGAACCAGTACGGTGCGCACCGTCGGCTTCGGCTACGACCCGGCCGGTAATCCGACCAGCACCACCTCCGGCGAGGGATACACCACCCAGCGCACATTCGACCCCGCAGGACGGATGACCTCCCTCATCGAACCGGTCACCGCGACCTCGTCGATCACCTCGACGTTCGGCTACGACGCCACCGGGGCGCGTACCCGCACCACCGACGGCCGTGGCAACGCCACCTGGACCAGCTACAACACCCTCGGCCTGGTCGAATCCGTCATCGAACCGGCCACCACTGCCCACCCGAACGCCGCAGACCGAACCTGGACCAGCGTCTACGACGCCTCCGGCAACGCCACCGCCACCGTGCAGCCGGGCGGGGTGCGCACCGACCGCACCTTCGACCACCTCAACCGAATGACCACCGAAACCGGCAGCGGCGCCTCGGTGGCCACTCTCGCGCGTGCCGTCACTTATGACCAGACCGGGCGAGTGACCGCGATCGGCGACTACACCCTCGAGTACAACGACCGCAGCCTGCTGACCAAGGTCTCCAAGGCCACCAACCAGATCGCCGCCTACACCTACGACGCCACCGGGAACCTCACCCAGCGCGTCGACCCGGCAGGGACGGCGAACTACACTTGGGACGCCGTCGACCGGCTCAAGACCGCCAGCGACCCGGTGACCGGGCGCACCTGGACCTACGGCTACGACAACGCCAACCGGCTCACCACCAAAACCTCTGCCAACCCGGTCGGCACCCAGACCTACGACTACGACACCATGAACCGGCTCACCTCCCAGGCGGTGAAGAACAGCTCCGGCACCGAACTGTCGAAGATCGTCTACGGGTGGGACAAGGACAACAACCTCACCACCAAGACCACCACCGGCACCGCCGGAGCCGGAACCAACACCTACGGCTACGACCACGCCGGACGCCTCACCTCCTGGACCGCGCCCGGTGGCGCCGCTACCGCCTACGAATGGGATGCCTCCGGCAACCGCATCAAAGCCGACAGCCAGACCTTCGCCTATGACCAGCGCAACCGGCTCACCTCCGGCGCCGGAACCGACTACACCTACACCCCCCGCGGCACCATCGCCACCGAGACCAAGGCTGGCGTCACCCGCAATCTGGCCTTCGACGCCTTCGACCGGCTCATCTCCGATGGGGATGCCACCTACGGCTACGATGCCCTGGACCGGATGACCTCCCGCACTAAGGGCAGTGCCCAGCAGCGCTTCGTCTACTCCGGCCTCAGCAACAACCTGGTCACCACCACCGACAGCGTCGGTGCCGTCCAGGCCAAATACGGCCGGGACCCGTTCGGCGGCCTGCTCAGTCTCCAGGAGGGTGCGAGCCCCGCGCTCGCCACGATGACCGACCTGCGCGGCGACGTGGTCGCCACCTTCTCCGGCACCTCCCTGGTCGACTCGACCGCCTACGACCCCTTCGGCACCGTCACCCACCGTTCCGGCACCCAGCGCGGCCTCGGCTACCAGGGCGAGTACACCGATCCGGACACCGGCAAGGTCAACATGCACGCCCGCTGGTACCAGCCCGGCATCGGCGCCTTCACCTCCCGCGACACCGCCACCCTCAATCCGAACCCGTCGGTCCAGGCCAACCGCTACACCTACGCCAATGCCAACCCCCTTACCAACACCGACCCCAGCGGACACAACTCCATCCAAATCAACACACCGGCATCCCAAAACGGCGCAAGTGGCGGCTCCGGCTGGCAGTCCTTCGACACGAACGCATACCTAGGCAACTACTTCGACAGGCAATCCTCCTCCAGTTGGGACTGGACACCGCCAGAGGTCATCCCAGGACAGCCGTACTACGCGTGGGGTGGCTATGTCTCGGATCTGGTGTACAACGGACCCAACGACGAACGAGACAACTATTGGTGGTCGCGAAACTATGGAGCGTACGCACAACTACCACAGCTCGGTGATGATGAGATTAAAAGACTCGGCTACAAGTATATGCACAACGGCCGAGAAGTAGATCAAGTAAACTACTGGGACGCCGAAGAAGACGTGCAGCAGGAATACTTGGTCCGCTGGTCCCCCACAGCGGATAAGGACCAACTAAACGATTACTGGGTGAGGGTTGGAGGGCTAGAAAGCCTCAAGCAAAAAAATGTCACGGTGACAGCAGGCGGAGTCGCTTATTACCAAAGTTCTGTCGGTAAGGTAAAATTCAAAAATTATGATGACTTCAAACATGTTCTCAAGTATTACGACACAATCAAGAAGGCGGCCAAAAATCACGGAATAGACAAAAATATTCTAGCAGCCGTTATCATGTGGGAAAGCAACAACTGGGAAGTAAACCTTGGGGGGATTGGCGCTATTGCAGCAATCGCCAATGATGCCAAAAATCCGAAAACTAAGGGATGGGGAGCATCTATTGGCATTCCCCAGCTTGAGCTCTATAAAGCCCGAATGATGCTGGAGAAGTATTATGGGAAGAAAAAATGGGCTAACCCAACTCTAAGAAGTGTCATGTTAGAGATGTTGAAGCCATCCAGAGCTATACACCTAGCCGCTGCTTGGATGAGACATCTGAAGGAAAATGTATGGTATTTGAAGAACGGGGCCAAGCATTACCTGGATGACAAGGAGGCGGCAATCGCCTACTGCGGATGCTCGGGTGTGTGGGTAGATAATCCTGCTAGTGGAAATACAGAGCTCAACACTAGGCGTTTTGTTGCGTGGGCACAGAGCAACTTCCAAGACAATACGCTTATAGTCAAGCACCCAGAAGACGGGATAAACCGTCGAAACGAGCTTATGGGGTTGTGGGCTAAAGATGGTGCCGCCGACCAATATTGGTACTGTAATAACATAGGCTGGGATAGATGCTACTAAGCGTACCGTTCGCTGACCGAAAAGGCGCTATTTGCCGAGTGGTTATCACTGTTCTCGGGGTTATCCTTCTAGGATCGGGATGCATGTTATCACCCTCAACGCTAAGGGTTCCTGCTGCCGCCCTTGACAGCGTTCGCGAGATAGGCAAGGTAGAGGCGGAGATCAGCATTGAAAACGAGAGGAACAACAGCATACAGATCGAGAATTTATTAGTGATCGATGTTGAAGCTTCGAGTGACCGAGAAGCACTCGATAAGGCTGTCAATTTTCTAAGTGCCCGAAATTGGAGGATCGCCGGAGAGAATCGACCAGTGATCGTCTCATTGAAGTCTACCGATTGGCAAAACACAAACTTGACTTTGCGTCCGTTCAATCCTATGTACTTTGAAGATCACCCAAATGTTCTAGAAACGCTTAAAAAGGCATCAATCAAAGAGGAATCGCTTGTGTATCTTGAAGTGTTTGAAGGTGAAATATAAGGATTTTCCAGGTAAGGGTTTTAGCTCGGCACGAACTTTGTTCGACCAATGTTGCGCAGCCGACCTGGGGTGCTTTTAATGACCGCATAAATTCCAGCGAACCTGTGCCTGGCCGCCTGGATTTATTCAGGTTTTCGGAACAGTGGAAGACTTTTGCTACTACGGTTCCCGCTGCGGTCCGTAGAGCCCGCCGGTGACGCTGGCTCAGAGGAAAGCAGCAGCGAAGGGTAACTACGTAGCCGTGATTTCCTACGCGTTCGCCGACAGATCCCTAGGCGTTCAGCACCCGCAGGGCACCATTACCAGCGTGCGGGTGCTCTCATCCACATGAGCCACGGTCTTCGGGGTTGGGGAACCTGCGGACAGCCGTTGGCGCTGAGAACGATCATGATCCTTGGCGCTGGCGGGCTGACCGGACAGAACTTTCACTCTGTCTGGTCTCCGGAACCACATCACCGCAGGTCACTGTCTCAGCACCGGTTCCCCTGCCATTCCGGTCCCGCGCACCGCATGGCGGCCCATCGCCGAAACCCCGGCCTGCCGGGTGCGCGAACTCTGCCGAGAACTCACGGGAGACGACACCACGCCAAGCGGCTGCAACCTCGGTCGAGCAGGGCAACACCACAAGATCGTTATCAGCGCCAACGGCTGTCCGCAAGTTCCCCAACCCCGGTTCTGCTTGTTTAGGTGTGCGTCTGTATCGCGGCCTGTTCCTGTCGGCTGAGTAGTTGTTCGTGCAGGGCGCAGGCGGTGCGAACGAAGTTGCTTGTCCCTTTGCGGGCCGCCGCCTCGGCGATCGCGGGGACGGGACCGCGCGCTCCGGCCCAGCGGGCGGTGTCGATCGCGAGGGAGAGTGCCTGGGTGTGCCCGGAATGCGGCCGCTCGTCTGGTCCCGGCAGGTAGACGGGCAGCAGCCCGGTCATGATCTCCCATACCTGCCGGTGTGCGCCCTGTTTGGCGCATTCCTCCAGCGCGGAGCGTACGGAGCCCATTTTGGTCACGTCCCTGCGCAGGGACAGTCCGAGTTGTCGCCCGCACTCCACGGTGGGCAGGCAGTCAGCGGCGGCCGCGCTCAGCAGCAGTCGCCGGCCGCGCTCGGGCCAGCCGTACATGCCCTGTTCGGTCAGCTGGACGGCGATCAGCAGCGCCGTCGCCTCGCCCACCGGCCCGTCCTGGGAGAACAGCGCGGCCACGTACTGATGGAAGTAGCCGGGCCGCTCCCAGGTGTTGAGCAGGTGCGGCAGCAGGTGCATGGCCACCGCCTCCCGGTCCGAGGGCAGCGTCAGCCGCCAGGACTCCATGTACACGCCGTGGCCTTCGCCCGTCCAGGGAGATGGATCGCACAGCAGTGTGTCGATCAGCGCCAGCCCCGTCGGTTCGATCTGGATGCGGGGGTGCAGGCGGGGGGTGTGCTCGCCCTTTTGCCGGTCGTGTGTGTAGGCGCCGCCGGCGTGTGCCCAGTCCACGCGCAGCTGCGGCTGTGGCCGATCGGCCAGCCAGCGCGCCAGCGTGGTGCCCGCTTGCGAGGTCAGCTTCCCGGCACGGTCAATCACCTGCGGGGCCGCCTCGCGCGGCAGCCGCAGCAGTGCCTGCCCCAGGTCGGCGGGCAGGGCTTGGACACCGGCCCGCTCGTACCCTTCCAGGCGGGCCACCAGCTCGGCGGGATCGAGGTGGCCGGAGGTCAGGGTCGGGGTGGCCAGCAAGTACGGAGGCAGCGTCCCGGCCTTCAACGCGGCGTGGACCTCGGCGCAGCGCACCAGCATGGCGTAGTGCGGCGGCGAGAGGTGACGCGGGTCCGGCAGGCGGTCGCGCGGCGTGTCCTGCTGCTCCTCGCGGCCTCTCCAGTTGCCCGACGACACGATCCACACGTCCGAGATCTCCGCTTCGAGCGGCGGGCCCTGCGTGAAATGCTCCAGGTTGCCCAGCGGAACACCCCTTTCCGCGAGGCCCGCGGCGATGTTCTCTCGCACCTCGGCGGGCAGCCGCCCGAAGTCCACCTCGATATCGCGCTCGTCGTCGCCTTCGGCGACGCGCACGCCGACGACGTGCCGGGCGTACTCCGACGCGCGTTCGGGCTCGGGGATGGGCGGCTCCTGCCCGAGGTCGGCGGCCTCGCGCAGCAGCGCCTCCGTCCACTCCTCAAGGCGGACCCATTGGCGCCGCTCGTAGATGCGGCCCCGGCCGGGGCGGGGCCGCTTGGACGGGTCGCGGACGAAGCCGTCGAGCCACCGTTCGAAGGTGATGATGCCGCCACCGACCTGGTCGTAGGTGGCGGTCAGGTCCTCGATCGCCGGCGGGAACGGCTTACGGGTAAGCGGCTGAAACGGCGGCAGCTCCCCGGGCTCGAAGTCGTCGGCCGCCTCCGGCTCAGCCGCCACCACCACCCCGTAGGCCTGCGACAGCCGCGCCGCGAGCTCGGCGGGCAGCAAGCTCGCCGCCGCGCGGACGGCCTCGGCCCCGGCGGGCGTGAAGCGCCGGGCGTGCTTGACGGCCAGGCGCACCGTGCGCTCGCGCACCTCGTAGGTCTCGCACAGCAATGCCGAGGCGAGCGCTGCGGCCAGGTCGTCGAGGTCGCCGTCCGCGTCGCGGACGGCCTGGTCGAGCAGGGTCAGCCCGGCCCGCACAAGCTTGCCCTCGGGGCGAAACAGCAGCGCCGACACCGCCTCGTTGACCTGCTCGCCGCTCAGTTCACCCGCGCCGCGCAGCTGCCGCAGCGCCAGCTCGGCCACCGGCCCCGGCGCGGCGGGCAGCAGCCGCAGGTAGTCGCGGGTGCGCTTGGTGCTTGGCGCCGGGGCGAGCATCTCGTGCAGGCGGGTGAAGAAGCGCAGGTCGGTGGCGCTGCCACCGCGCAGGAACCGGCGCAGGCAGCTGTCGACCAGCGGCTCGGGGGCGAACCGGCCGGCCGCGACCGCGACGCGCAGCGCCCCCAGCCAGGTGCGACGGCCGGGGTCCCACGAGGGCGGGTCGACGTTGTCTTCGCGCAGCGCCCGGCCCACGCCCTCGGCCTCGAACAACCGGGGCACCAGGTGCTCGGCCAACGGGTCGTGCTCCAGGTCCGGTGGCTGGGATACCCAGGCGGTTGTGAGCGGGTCGTGCTCGGGCGGGACGGCACCGCTACGGCGCAGCAGTTCCAAGGCCAGCGGCACGCTGTCGTCTCTGGCCTGGGTCCGGCTGCCGCGCAGCCGCAGGGCCAGCCGCACCGCGAGGTCGCCCTGCCACTGCGGCGGCCGCGCGGCGATCACACGCAGCAGCGGCCCGGAGTCCAGTGGTGGCCGCCAGCGGGTGAAGTCGCGCCGATACAGCCAGGTCGCGACGGCCGCCGCCCCGCCGAGCACGCCCGCGCCGGCGACCCGCATGGGCTCGATCCATTCCTCGCCGCCGATCCACACGCCTCGGCGTCGGTCGCGTTCCGCGCTCGCTTTCCTGACGATGCCGATGTGGCCGGGCAGCTCGCGAGCCACCTCCCGGCGCCCGGCCTCATCCAGAGCCAACACAGCGTCCGCGACCAGGGCCGGGTCGCCGACGGTGATGGCCGTGCGCACGCCCGACCAGGCCCCGCTCACGGGGGAATGTGTCGTCATGTCGCACACCGTAGAGATCGACTCCGACAGAACCGGATCTCGCCTCAATCTCACACAATTAGCATTGTGTGAAACCGGAGCGGCGGGGATGACACTCGTCAACAGCGACCGAGGAACGGACGATCCAACCCGTTCAAAGACTCGCCTAACATCATCAGGTGCCCTCCATGCCAGGCGTCGGGACGCATCCTGACCTTCCGACCACCTTCGTGCATTTCACTGGTCGCCCCCGCAGCTCAGGTGACGCACCACCCGATTTTGCCAATGGCACCCCTGAGGAGCGCATGGTGCGCATCCTCATCGAGGGCCAGCTACGTGCCACCAAAGTCTTCGGTGCCAGCCACCCGGTTTTGTGCTTCACCGAACCGTCAGAAATCGCCCGTCGCGTGATGTTGCGTGACGGCGTCACCCAACGCGGTCCATATGCCCCCTGGGGTCTGATCTTCGACCGGGCTCGGCTGATTGCCGCCGAGGCCACTCCGGTGCTGCACATGTCCGCTCAAGAGATGCGACTCACCGCCGATCTGCCGGTTCGCTCGCGTAACCGCCGTATCCGTTACGAACCGGGCCGCTCGGACTGGTTGCATGAGCGCGAATGGCGCATCTGCTTCGGTCCAGAAGACGAGCCTTCCCTTCATCTGACTCCTGACCTGCTGGTTGGTGTCATCGTTGGCGAGCAAGGCTGGATGCCTCCACCAGTCGTTACGGTTATCAAGGACTACACCGAGAACAAGATCATCGAGATTCCAAGGGCTTCAGGAAGGCCAGTTCGGGTCAGAGCGCAGCTCAGAGTGCAGCAAACCAATTTCAGGTACTCGGCCGCAGCCGATCAACTGGTCCGCTGGTGGTGGAACGGCGAGGACATCGTCGAGGACGGCGTCTTCGACGTGCAGACCCAGATGAGCCCAGACGGCTCTTCAATAGTGAGCAGCACAAAAACAAGAATTAGCTACTGACCTCGACGTAGCCTGTTGGTTTGCCGCGTCTGATCCTGTTCGGCAAGGTTATGATGCGATTTTCCTCACGTCGGCGAGCCCAGCCATGGGAATCCGAATCAGTTGCCTCTGCCCGGAGGGCAGGTGGCGGCCGCGCTGGTTTGCCATGCCCGACCTCGCGCCCGGCGCCATTCGCGACCTGCACGACCCGAATACCGCCGAGGACGACGAGATCTGACCAGCGTGGCGGAACAAAGGGTGGCAACGTGGGAGCCACGAAGGAGACACCGGACTCAGCCACAGCGACCTACGAGGACCTGCTGCGCCAGACCCGCCGGATTCACCAAGAGCTGGAGCGATACGACGGGATAACCCGGCGGCAACTCCAGGAGGAGTGGAAGACCATCGAAGCCGCGATCTACGTCGCGCTGGGCACCACCGATGACGAGTCCGGCCAGGTGGCAGGACGGGCCGCTCTGGATGCCGCTCGACAGATCCGGGCGCGGTGGATCCCGGACGCAGACGACCTTCCGTAGCCGTATTCGGTGCGTTGATCCTTTGAGGGTGCCACCGTTAGATGAGCGCCCTGTTGGTGCGGCGGGAGCGCCAGCGAGCAGGATGTCGATCCTGTACTGCGGCAATGATCGACTAGGTCACAAAAATGACTATTACCTTCGACTTTGTCGTCAGTAGCGTTGATCAAGTGACTTATGAGTTTGGGTATAACCCCAAGACCACCCGGCGTGCCCTGCCGATCGCCCGCAAGCTGATCGCCGACGGTGACATGCTGCTGGCCCAGGGACTGGAGCTCCCGGTCGAGAACCGGGAGATTGTCCGTGCCCTGGCGGGCTGGTGGCGGCATGTCAACGTCCTGGCTGAAGACTTCATCAACCGCGTCGAGGCTGGCCGGACCATCACGACGACGCCGATCTACCGCTCCATCGTCGAGCACGTCTACAAGATGCTCTGGCTCGCCTCCGAGGGCGCCAACGGCCTGGCCGTCCTGGACTTCTCCACCTGGAACAACAAAAAGATCCTCTTGGAGGAACTGACCGACCCGGACACCGGCAAGCGCCGCTGGCCCGCCCTGGACCACATCGAGATCGGGGCCCCTCCGGGCGTCGACCTCTCCCATGCCTCCGCAGATCCGGAGATCGCCCGATTGAAGATGCTACTGACGGAGTTCAAGAGATTCAACAAACTCACGGCCCGGTTTGGCGAGGAGGACATGTATACCGTCTACCGGCATCTGTGCGACTACACCCATGCCAGCGCTTACACCGCCGACGCCTACACCGAGGACCTCGGCGACGGCATGTGGGCGATCCGCACGGACGCCAAGCCGAGCGATGGGGAACGCGCCGACGTCATCTGGCTGCCGATCCTGCTCATGCAAGCCGGCCTAGTGTTGTCGTCCCGGCTGAAGGGTGATCCGTTCCGCAAACAGGTCAAGCGCGCCGCTTTCGAGTACGGCGTTCCGGTGACACGGCTCCTGCCCGTGGCGCTCCCGGCAACGGACTGACAGTGAATTCCCCCAAGGTCGTCGACCGCGTCTTCACGTAAAACCCGACCGTCTACTCCGTCACCGCACGTCATGCTGAGGGAATAGACGGTCAGGTTTTCGTCCGCGTGTATGGGCAACACTTATCGGGCACGGTGGGCGCGCCGCGCTAGAGCAGGTCAGGCTCCGGAGGGACATCTAGGTCTAGAAGGTGACCCCTCTAGACCTAGAGGCAGTGAGGCGAGCTACGGGGAGTCCGCCCGAGATCGGCGCGCCCGGTAAGCCGCTTGACGGCATTTAGGGGAGCAGTACTTTCGCGGTCGCCCACCCGCGCCACTGCGGGAGGCGAAGTCGGGTTTACCGCAGTGAGCGCACGCGATGATGTTGGAGAGCCACTCTTCGTAGGCGTCGTCCGCGCTGACGGCCTGCCGACCGCCTCGGCGAGCTGGGCCCAGGTCACACCCGTGGCGACCTTGGCCTGCCGGACGGCTTCGGCCGCTTCCTTCTTGGTGAGCACGAGGCTCCTTTCGTCTAGATCGTGGCCTGACGCGCGGGGAAGCTCGGGGAGCGGTGGCGAGGGCCGTGCCCTGGACGCTCACATCCGGGGCACGGCTCGCTTGCCGGCCGCCTCGCCCCTATAGAGGCCGGCAAGGGCCCTTGCGGCTAGCGCGTGCGGGTGCTGTAGGAGTGGACGCCGGTTCCGACCAGTGCGCCGCCCTCGACGATCAGGTACTCGTCGCGGATCGGGGTGCCGTCCAGCCAGGCTTCGAGGATCTCGCGGGTGCCGGCGGTGTAGCGGGCCTGGGCCGACAGCGAGGAGCTGGAGATGTGCGGGGTCATGCCGTGGCGGGGGCGGTAATTGCTGGCCTGACCGCCGAAGGGGAGCGGGTGCTGCCCTGGGCGCACCGCATCCTGGCCGACTGTCAGGCGTTGCGCCACGACCTGGAGACGATGCGCCGGAGCCTGTCGGGCGTCCTGCGCCTGGGCGCCATCCTCACCGCGCTGGTCGCGGCGTCCCTGCTGACCGGACCCTTCTGCGAGCGCCACCCGCACGTGCGCGTCAGCCTCACCTCGCTGTCCTCGCGCGAGATCGACCGGCAACTGGCGGAGTTCGAGATCGACGTGGCGCTGACCTACCTCGACGAGGCGGATCTGGGCGGCGCGCACGCCAGGCCGCTGTACGAGGAGCGCTACCTGCTGCTCACCCCCGACGACGGCGAGCTCGGTGGCCGGGACGTGGCGCGCTGGGCGGAGGTCGCCGCGCTCCCGCTGTGCCTGCTCAGCCCGCAGATGCGCGACCGGCGGATCCTAGACGCCGCCTTCGCCGCCACGGGCGCCGTCGCGGCCCCCCGCTGTCGAGACCGACACCGCCTCGGCCCTGTTCGCCCACGTCGCCACGCACCGCTGGTCCAGCGTCATCGCCCATGCCTGGCTGCACATGTTCGGCATCCCGCACGGCATGCGGGTGGTGGGCATGGAACAGCTCACCCGGGCGCCATGCGTCGGGCTGGTGATGGCCGACCGCACCCCCAAACCGATACTGGCCCGCGCCCTACTGGAGGTCACTCGCGACCTCGACCTGCGCGACACCTTCGACCGGATGCTCCACGATCACCTGAGCCGATAGCGAGCGCCCCTGGCCGCTCGGCTGCCCAAGGTGATCGGCAGCCAGTCACTGACATCGAATCTACGCGCAACAACCTTTAAGCAAGATCTTTAAGAAACCACTATTTCAACGCTGCTATCACTATCTCTGATTACGATGATCTATCTAACATCAACACAATCTGTCATAATTCCTTACAAGATCAATTCAAGACTTAGACCGAAGGTATCTGCGATACATCTTGGGCTGCTCCCGCCATCAGCGGCCCTGCCATCGTCGCTACCTCCACCGTCTGGACGGGGGTCGCATGGCCTGGGTGAACGTGCTCGGTCCCTGCATGGAGCAGGTGGATTATCGATTACGGGAGGGCGCCGGTTGTGGTGTGCCATATGCGGGCGAGCGCGGTCACGACCCGAGCGAGGAACTGGATGGGCAGCTGAGCTACCGGCTGGGCGGTGAGCGCGGGCTGGTGTGGATCGGTGAGGGTCTGCGTGAAGTGGGCATCGTCCCGGGCACTGCGCTGACGGCCGACCAGCACGGCATGGCGCGGGCGTTGATGAACGGTGAGGACCCGATTACCGGCGAGCTGCTGATGAAGGCCAAGTATGTCGTCGATCCACGCGGCAAGCTGCCTGCGGCGCCGCTTGGGGAGGCGCTGGAGGCTACCGCAGCCAAACGCGGTACCACTGTGGAGGGCCTGTTGGCCGCCCGCCCGGCGATGGTCAAGCGGGCGGCTCAGATGGCACGCGGTATCGCTCGGCAAGGCGAGGCGCACCTGGTGCGCATCGATGATCTGGAACAGTTGGCCTTCGCCGCCGGTGTCGACCTGGCAGAGGTGTACGAGCGAGAAGAATTGGCGCACGCGCGTAAGTGGCGCGATGCACGGGTTCGCATCGGCAACCGCGGCTATGACCTGACTCTTGACGTGACCAAGAGCGTGTCGGTGCTGATCGGGCTGGCCGACCCCAGCTTCGCGGCGGCACTGGAAGGCGTCGCCGCTGAAGCGGTGTTCGAGACGGTCTCGGCGGTTGAGCAGTGGGTGGGCTACGGTCAGCGAGGTCACCAGGGCGACGGCCGGTTGGCTGAGCAGATGGGCACGAGCGGGTTACTCGGCTGGGTGATGACGCACCGAACTGCACGTCCGGTGGGGTCGTCGGCGCCGGATCCGCACTGGCATGCGCACGTGGTGATCGTGAACGCAGCGCGCGGGTTGGATGGGAAATGGTCGGCGGTCGCGTCCGGAGGACGGGACTTATACCGGCACGCGCACGCCGCCGACGCCTTCTTCAAGGCGCGAGTGCGCCGAGTAGCGATTGAGCGCTACGGCATCGCCTGGATCCGGAATCCGGAGACCGGAGAGTGGGAGATCGCGGCCATCCCAGCCGCGGTGCGGACGTTGTTCTCCAAGCGTGACGGCCAGGTGAAGCAGGTACTGACCAAACTCGGCTTCGCCGCTGGAGAGGCCTCTCGACGGGCCAAGAAGGTGGCCTCGGTCGAAAGTCGCCAGCACAGAACCGACCCCGGGCAAGCCGAGTTACGCGCCGACTGGCACAACCAGCTCGAAGCGGCCGGCGTGGACCCGGTCGCGCTGGTCGCAGCCTGCCGTAGTGGCGCACCGTTGCCAGTGCGGCCTTCTCCGGCGGAGATCGCGGCGTGGATCTGGCGGACGGAGGGCGGGTTGACTGCGCATCGTAAGGAGGTGTCCCGGGCCGCTGTGCTGGCTGCGGTCCTGGACGCGCTCCCCGACGGGGTGGCGGATCTGGCCGAGGCCGAGACGCTGGCCGATGAGGTGCTGGCGCTGGCTCCAGCGGTGCGGCTGAGTGATGCCGGGGCGCGTCATATGGCCAATTCCGCTCGCTACACCAGCACCGACATCCTTGCCGCCGAACAGGCCCTGCTGGCCATCGTGCGCCGACGCTACAACGGCGGCGTGGCCGTGTTGGACGCTGATGCCGTCCGCCTGGCCCTGGACACCTTCCAGGTCGGCCACCAGATGGCCTTCACCGGCGAGCAACGAGCTGTGCTGGAACGCGTTCTGCGCGCCGGGCACGGGGTGGAGGCGATCATCGGTGTGCCCGGCGCGGGCAAGACCACGTTGATGGCCGCCGCTCGCGCCGCCTACGAGAGCCGGGGCCTGGTAGTCCGGGGCGCGGCCACCGCAGCGGTCGCCGCCGCTACCCTGCGCGCCGAATCCGGCATCGGCACTGACACGATCGCCACCTGGCTGCTGCGCATCCAGCGCGGGCGAGGGTTGGCCGGGGTAGACGCGCTGGTGGTCGACGAAGCCGCCATGGTCGACGACCGCCAGTTGGCCACTCTCCTGGACGACGCTGAACGGCACGGCACCAAGGTGGTGCTCCTCGGGGACCCCAAGCAACTGCGCGCGATCGGCGTGGGCGGTGGATTCGCCGCCATCCACCGCCAAGTCGACGGGCTGGTGCTGCGGCAGAACCGCCGCCAGCGCGACCCCCTCGAACGCCAAGCCCTGGAGTTGTTCCGAGCTGGCCAACGCCGCCAAGCCCTGCACACCTGGGCCTCAGGCGGCCACGTACACGCCGAGGCAGGCGCCGACGACACGATGGCCCGGCTGATCGCCGACTGGGCCGGTGCCCGGCAACCGTACCGGGGCGTCGAAGGGCCGGGCGTGCATGACGAACTGGCCGACCTGCTGGTGCTGGCGGGAACGAACGAAGCTGCCAACCGGCTCAACCTGGCCGCCCGAGCGATCCGCCGCGAACTGGGCGAGCTGCCTGGCCCTGAACGCCTCTACCACCTGGCCGGCGGCTCAAGCATCGCCCTGGCCGTCGGGGACCACGTACGGGTACGCAAGAACGACTACCGCGCCCGCCGCGGCGAAGGCTCGGTGGACGTTCTCAACGGCTACCGCGGCCATGTCACCGCCATCGACAGCAGGCGGGGCGTACAGGTCGAATGGCGTCAGGTCGGGCTGGATGGAGCCGCACTGGTACGTGAATGGGTCAGCCCTGCCTACATCGCGGCTGGTGGTCTGTCGTACGGCACCGTGATGACCGTGGCTTCCGCTCAAGGCCTGACCGGTCGAAACACGTTCGTCTACGGTTTGGGCCTGGACCCGAACAGCGCGTACACGGCCCTGAGCCGCGATCGGCACAGTGCCCACCTGTACCTACCTCTTGAGCTCCTGGAAAGCGACGCTGACCGGCTCCGCCACGGCCCAACCCGCGGCCCGGCCGACGAACTGCAGCGCGCCCTGGCCGCCTACGCCACGGCCCTCTACGGCGACCGCGCCGACCAACTTTTGACTCCCGAACCCGAACCCATTGCCCACCAGACACGCCTCATCCCGCCTGTCCAAGCAGACGCGTCTCCATACGCCGAGTTCGAGCGCGCCCAAGCCGAGGTGCAGGCCGCCGATCGCGCGGCTCGCATCACCGTGCAGCGCGCCCGCGTTCTGCAGTCCCTCACCAACTCTCCCTACGGCGTCGGGTTGGCCGCCGACGCCGAGCTGAGTCACCGCATGAGCCGACTCGGGAGACAACTCGACACGACGCTTGCCAAGGCCGGAGCCGCCGAACAGATCGCTCAGCGCCTGGCCGCTGAGGGCGGAGGCCTAAACGAACGCGGCCTGCTGGCCGAGCGCGCCGACATCGAGGAGCAGACCAGCCGGATTGAGACGGCCGAGGCTGCCGCCCTCCAGCTCCAGCAGGCGCGCCAGGCGGTCACCGAGGGCCGCCAGCGTCTGACTGAGCTGCGCCGGCAAGAGCATGCCGTCAAGGACGAACTGGCCAGGCTGCGCCCGTGGCAGCGAGGCCGCCGCCGAGACCTGACAGCCGAGCTTATCGACCTACACGAAAGCGAGGAGCGCGTAACCCAGCACCTCGCGCCGATCCGTGCCCGCGGCCCGGTCTTGGAAGAGTCCGCTCGCCAGACCGCCGCACAGGTCCCGCCGGTTGGCACCTGGCCGCACCTGCGCCGCCGCCACGCCGAACTGTCGCACTCCTTTGACATCAGCCTGCAGGCTGCCCGAGACAGCGACGTCGACGTTGTCAAGATGCGCGCTCAAGGGCTTCGTCAAGCTCATAAGGCCGCTCAGCAGGAACTCACTACGATCCAACGCGAGATCATGCGCCGCGCCGACCTGTCACCTGACCAGCGCGATCTCGAACGAGCCGTCCGAGCCGAACAGGCCACAGCAAAGCGGCCGGGTGCTCAGCCGCCCCACAGCCGCATCGACCAGCGTGGCCCCTCTCAGGCATACCAGCCACCGACCGATCGCATCCGCAGCGACCTTCGCCGTGGACATGGCTTCATTGTGTGAGACAAAAGAAGATCCGCATTCCCCCGTCGATGAGGCGTTGACAGAGCCGTGAGGAGGTTCGAAAGGAATCCACCGGTCATCCCGTCCGGAAGCGGCTCACCATGCATTAGCGATCTGGCCATCGGCCTCCAGCCCGAACCGCAGCAGGTCCTCCCATCGACCACTCGCCCCGGCCTGCATCCGCATCCGTGCCAGGCGCCACAGTGCGGAGGTGTCGCCAACGTCGGCGGCCGCGAAGGCTAGCCGCTCCGCACTCTCCGTATCCCCGGCCTGCATCCGCATCCGTGCCAGGCGCCACAGTGCGGAGGTGTCGCCAACGCCGATGGCCGCGAAGGCTAGCCGCTCCGCACCCTTCCCATCCCCGGCCTCTTCCCGCATTTCCGCCAGGCGCCACAGTGCGGAGGTGTCGCCAACGCCGATGGCCGCGAAGGCTAGCCGCTCCGCACCCTCCGCATCCCCGGCCTCTTCCCGCATTTCCGCCAGGCGCCACAGTGCGGAGGTGTCGCCAACGCCGGCGGCCGCGAAGGCTAGCCGCTCCGCACCCTCCGCATCCCCGGCCTCTTCCCGCATCCCCGCCAAGTTCCATAAAGCGGAGGGGTCGCCAGCGTTGGCAGCCGCCCAGGCTAGCCGCTCCGCGGCCTCCCTATCACCAGCCCGCTCCCGCATCCCCGCCAGGCGCCACAAGGCGAAGCTATCGCCGACGTCAATGGCCGCGCGATACAACCGCTCCGCACCTTCCTCATCACCAGCCTGATCCCGTGTCACCGCCAGGCGCCACAAGGTGAAGGTGTCACTAGCGTCAACGGCCACGCGATACAACCGCTTCGCCCCCTGCCCATCATCCCGCTCCCGTATCCTCTCCAAGCTCCGTAAAGCGGAGGGATCGGTGGCCGCGAAGGCTAGCCGCTCCGCACCCTCCGCATCCCCGGCCTCTTCCCGCATTTCCACCAGGCGCCGCAGGACGGCGGGGGCGCCAGCGTCAGCGGCCGCCCAGGCTAACCGCTCCGCACCCTCCCTATCACCAGCCCGCTCCCGCATCCCCGCCAGGTCCGACAGCGCGGAGGGGGCGCCGGCGTCAGCGGCCGCCCAGGCTAGCCGCTCCGCACCCACCTCATCACCAGCTCGCTCCCGTATCCGCGCTAAACGCCACAGGGCGAAGGGGTCGCCGACGTCGGCGGCCGCGCGATACAACCGCTCAGCACCTTCCCCATCGCCAGTCTTTTCCCGTATCCCCGCCAGGCTCCGTAGGGCGGAGGTGTCGCCGGCGTCGGCGGCTTCGCAGGCCAACCGCTCAGCGCCTTCCCCATCGCCAGTCTTTTCCCGCATCCCCGCCAGGCTCCGTAGGGCGGAGGTGTCGCCGGCGTTGGCGGCCGCTCGGGCCAACCTCTCAGCCCCCTCCCCATCACCAGCCCGCTCCCGTATTTCCACCAGGCTCAATAGCGTGGAGGTGTCGCCAGCGTCAGCGGCCTCACGGGCCAGCTGCTCCGCGCCCTCCTCATCACCAGTCTTTTCCCGTATCCCCGCCAGGTCCGACAGCGCGGAGGTGTCGCCGACGTCGGCGGCCGCGCGATACAACCGCTCCGCACCCTCCCCATCACCAACTTCCTCCCGCATCTTCGCCAGGCGCCATAGTGCGGAGGTGTCGCCAGCGTCAGCGGCCTCACGGGCCAACCTCTCAGCCCCCTCCCCATCACCAGCCCGCTCCCGCATCCGCGCTAAACGCCACAAGGCGAAGGGGGCGCCGGCGTCGGCGGCCGCGCGATACAACCGCTCAGCACCTTCCCCGTCACCAGCCCCCTCCCACTCCCCTGCCAGGTATAGGAGTTCGGAGGTGTCGCCGAGGTCAGCGGCCTCACGGGCCAGCCGCTCAGCCTTCTTCGCATCACCAGCCCATTCCCGCATCCGCGCCAGGCTCCGTAGGGCGGAGGTGTCGCCGGCGTTGGCGGCCGCTCGGGCCAACCTCTCAGCCCCCTCCCCATCACCAGCCCGCTCCCGTATTTCCACCAGGCTCAATAGCGTGGAGGTGTCGCCAGCGTCAGCGGCCTCACGGGCCAGCTGCTCCGCGCCCTCCCCGTCCCCGGCCTGTTCCCGCATTTCCGCCAGGATCTGCAGGGCGGAGGTGGAGCCGGCCTCAGCGGCGGTCCGCCAAAGGGTGAAGGCGTGGCGGTAGCGGCCCCGGTTGTATGCGGTCTGCGCGAGCGCGGCGTGATCGCCGGTGGTGGCGGCGTGGTAGGTAGCGGCATCCCAGAACCCGGCCGGTGGGCACAGCAGGCGACGCGTTCGGGTGCCGTGTTGTTCGAGATAGTCGGCCAGTCGATACGCCAGCTCCCCCTCCCGCTGCCCCAGCGAGGCTGAGGAGGAAACGTGCCGGGTTCTGATGCGTGTCAGCGGGGCGCGCGCGCCCCTGCACGGCAACGGGTCGGCAAGGTAGGTGAACGCCCGCTCCAGCCAGTCATCGGCCAGAAGGTCCCATTGCTCGTCGCTGAGGTAGTCGGCAGCGGCCTTCTCCAGCAGCAGCCGCGGCAACGCGGGGCCGTGGCCTAGGCGGCGGGCATCCATCGCCACATGCACGAGTGCTCGGGCTGCGACCGACGCGCCGTCATAACGTTCGATCAGGGCAGGCCCGCCGGCCAGGTACTGAGTCAACGCCCCGGCCTGGGCTTGGCCCAATGCCTCGGCCAGGCGTGGATCTCCCTGCGCGCTTGCGCGAGCGGCTTGCAGATCGGGGCCAGTGAAGCTCTCCGGTATGCGGAGGCCTGTGCCTTTGAGGAGGTCGCGGGCTTGGGCGTGCGGATCGGGATCACCGGGTTTGGGAACGCCGGTGAGTAGATCCCAGTAGTCAGGCCACAACGTGCCCAGCACCAGCGCCGGCCCCCGCCCGGGAGCGGCCAGTAGTTCACGCAGCGCGGCGGCGACCCGCTCACCCGTGGTGCTGGTGGGGGTACGCAGGTAGTGCTGGGCTTCGTTCAGCCACACCACCGTATGAGAGCCAATGTTTCCCAGCTCGGCCAGGGCGGCCTCAGGTCGGTCCGGGCGTAGCGGATGCCACAACCGCCACGGTGACGGCAGATGACGCACGGCCTCCCAGCAGGCTCGTGTCTTACCCGTGGAGGATCCGCCGACCAGTAACCGCATCCGCACATCACCGTGCTCACACACCTGCGCGACCATGTCAGCCAGAGCCTCATCATGAGCGCGGGGAATATAGGCGGGCAGGGCGTCGAGGCCGGCAGCGGCCGCCCCGGCGTCGATCGCCGGATGCACCTCCAGGTCCAACGCCCGCACCTGCCCGATCAGCCATCCAGGCTTCCCCGCAACAGCTTGAGCAGGCTGTGCCGGGGGAGGGTAGTGGTGGTGGTATTCGTAGCGGACTCCGGTGACCTCGCCATGGATGTCGTTGCCGTGGAATTCGGTGTGATCACCGCGGTAGTGCTCGCCTTCATGTTCACTCATCGGGCGTCTTGTCCGGCTGCATGGGGGGTGGGGTGACCGTCTTACCAGTGACCGGCCCGTGGATGGTGTTGTGGTGGACCTCGATGTGGTCCCCGCCGTAGCTGCGAGACGCTGTCGGCATGACGGGCTCCGCAGACGAGCGCGATGACGCCGCCGCAGATGGAATGGAAGGCAACGGCGAGGTCGTAGACGATGATCGGGGCGGAGAACCCTCAGCCGTCTGCTCCGGCGTTTCACTCCGATTTACTGCTTCGCCCCGGGCCGACAGGGCGAGGGGGGTGGTAGGGATTGTCGCAGCCTCGGCACGCTGGGCGGGGGCGTGGTCCTGGCGGAGCTGCGACAGAAGTGCGGCCGCTGAGATAGGTAATCCGATCACCGCGATGAACATGCTGATCACGCTGGAGCGTTTGTCCAACACTTCCAGCACCGGTCCAGGCAGGCTCAGCGGATCGGCGAAGAACCCGACCAGACCTGCTCCCAGCACAACGGTCAACACCACGATGACCGCGATCACCACCATCCGGCGCGTCGAACGTATGCGACGGCCGCCGCCAGGCAGAGAGGGAGATGAGGGGAGTGTCGGCATCTTTCCAGGGTGACGCCACACCTGCGCACAAAACGGGGAAGTGATCCAGGAGTTATCTACCGTGTGATGCGCCGTTTCGACCTGGCCGCCGACGAGATTCCACAAGAGATCGTCCACGGGAACATCCATGGACGATCGCCTGCATGCACCGACGCGCAGACGCGCGAACGATGTGGACAACGTGGACGTGGACGACGGCCCCCAGCCCGCACAGCGCACGGCCGATTATCACTGAGGGGCTGAGATCATTCCGGACAGAGTTGATGTTCTGTCCTATGTGCCCGCCGCCGTTGCCCCTTTCCGCTTTACTTGGTCTGCCCCCTCACTGCTTTTCGCGAGCTTTGGGGAAGACGCAAACCAGCCGGAACCGTCAAAAACGATCTTTTTTTAACGGCGGGCCAGAATCGCGGCCGCTCGAATCTTCCTCACAGGCCGATGATGGCCTGCGCGAAGCCACACCTCCAGGTAGTCGTCCCTCGCTTCGCTCGGGCCGCTCCACCTGGACCTGTGGCTTCGCGGCGGCCGATTCGGCTGCTACTGAGGAAGAGCCCGGAGCCCCGAGAGGTAGGAACCTCGAAGGTGCGTGGCATTGCAAGCGCGACGTTCTGAAGGGATGGAGCTCGAAGGGGCGCGTGGAGGGGGTCAGCGGCCTTCGAGGTGTTTCACGCGAGACTCCAGACCTTCTACGCGTTTGGCCAGCCGGCGCACCTCGGTCATCGCCTGCTGAAGTTCGGAGGACGGCTCCTTCTGGTCAGGAGTCTTGACCACGTATGTGCCGCGCGTCGATTGCGTGCTGATCAGGCCATCGTGCGCGAGTTCGTTCAAGGCTCGACGAACCGTCTCGACGGCCACGCCGTAGCGTTGGGCCAACTGTCGCCGCGCCGGAAGCCGCTCGCCGAGCTTGAGTCGACCTGCCGACACCTCTTGACGCAGGTCGTCTGCGATCTGCAGGTAGGCAGGCTGAGGATCGCTGAAATCAGGCACGGACACAACACCAAGGCTAAGCCCTTCAGCTGTACTAGGAAAGCATAGTTGAGCTATGCCTAGCTTGAACTAGTACAGTAATATATATCTAGACCAATCTGATCGCCAGGCCAGGAGGAAAGGTGAGAGCGATCGCCACGAGCTGATGGCTCCGGCCAGGTGCGATGTCGGCCGTGCTTTGGACCACTAGCCGGATGGATGTGCGCGCATGGCACACCAGCGGTGCGGCGTGAAGGTGATGAGAGCGGCAGGGGGATCGCGAGGCGCTGGAGCGCGAGGCGAATCTTCTGACTTTTTGGAGTCAAGACGAGCAAAGTGATTTGTGTCATCATGGCACATACGTCTGATACGTACGTGATTCCTGGAACACGAGGGGGTGAGGCGTCTGGGAGATCACCAGCAGCTGGGAAACGGACAACTGCGCATGTCGGCGTAGCTGAACAGCTCCCGCCAAATCATGAAGTTGGCCCTCTGCAAGTCCACTACAGGAGGACCCGGCGCCCGCATTGCTTGGAGGCTGGCCGGCGCCGGGCCTTCCGTCAGACCCACTCGAAGGGAGTAGGTCATGTTCAGCATCCCATCGATCGCGAGCACGGACACCCTAGGGGTGCCTCAAGGGCTCATGCGTTGGCTGCTGACTCTCGTCACCACTCTGACGGGGCGCGGGCATCTTGACAAGATCTCAGCGATCGGAGTCAACGTCGATGGCTGAGACCGTCTGGCTGTCGTCAGATGGCCCCCATGGTGACGACTACACCAGCGAGGTCGCCGCAGCCGTATCCGAGGCTGTCCGCGTCCTCAACCACGCCACGCTCTCCCATGTCGGCGTCACCTATCCGTCCACCGTGTACGACGTCCTCGGCCGTATCGGCATTTCGACAGCCGGGCTTGACCAACTGCTGGGGCAACTCGGCGAGGCGTTGCGGCGCATGCAGGAATCCGGGCAACTGGGGGACGACCATGGTGACCCCGGCGAGCGTCTTGACAAGGCTCTGTCAGAACTCACGGCAGCCCGGAAGACAGCCCGTGACCTCGCGCTCCGAATCGACCGTGCCTTCAACACCACGGCCGGTCTGTATCTGACGGACAGAGGCAGGCACTAGATGAAACGGGAAGGGCTGTATTTCGACGACCGATTCCCGACTCAGAGGCAGGTAGCAGGCCTGTCGGACGCCGCATTCCGTATACATTTCACAGCGATCTTCTGGTGTGCCCGCAACCTGACCGAAGGTGCGGTACTCCAGGAAGACCTGATCGACGTGTGTCCGCGAGTGCGAAAGCCGCTGCGCTTCATCGCCGAACTCGTGTCCCGGGGTACCTGGCATCTGCCTGGCGAAGAGTGTTCCTCCGATCTCTGCCCGGCGCCTGTGGCGAAGGGGTGGGTGGTCCATGACTTCTTCGCATTCGTGCCCGCTAAGGAGCGGGTGGAGAAAGAGCGAAAGGCCAACGCCGAGCGGCAGAAAAGATGGCGAGACAGGCGACGCAACCGAACCGAGCCACACGCCGTCGACGGTGGCGTTGGTAACGCCAAACGTAACGCGTTACTAACGCCACGCAGTTCCGTCCAGTCCCCGAAGGGGACTAGGACGGAAGAAGATGAAGACAATCAGTCGTCTTCTCGTCGTAACGCGCGTGCCTGGGCGAACGACGACGACTCCGTCGATCGCGGTATCGTCCAGCTCCTGGCTGAGTTGACCGGCCGCGAGATCCGCCTCCTCGACGCGGCCGCGATCCGCCACACGATCCTCGATGGCCGGTCCGTCAAGCATCGAAGTCGCTACGTGGCCAAGGCAATCGAGCGAGACCCCGACAAGTTCCTGCCTGCGGTCGAGGGCATCGAGCCCAGCCCGTCGCTGAGGATCACCCCAGATTGGTGCGGTTACTGCGACGAGCGCACCCGGCAGATGGAACTTAGCGACAACACTGTGGCGCGCTGCCCAGCGTGCCACCCACTTGCAGCTGAGAAACCTGCGTCATGACCAGATGCAAAGCACCATCTTGCTTGAGAAAGCACCGCAGGCAGCCTGCGCTTTCGATGTCACAGAAACATCCGACCCGCCGCCCTGCCGAGGTGCCGGCCGCAACGTGCGGATCTACGCCAAGGTACGGCGGCAAAACGGCCCCGACTCCAGTACCGCCAAGCACGTCGCCGGGGCCGTACCCCTACCCGCCAGCAACGAACGCATAGGAGCGCCTCTCATCATGACCACATCCACCACTCGTAAACAGCGGACTCCGCACATCGTCTTACCGAGTGGACCGCCCCGCCTGACGCCCAGCGCCGCCACGGAACTGCTCGCCATTCTGCTGGAGGCTCACCAAACCATGATCGTCAACCGCCCCAACGTCGCATAGGACCCATGAACACCATCCGCTTCGCCTTCTACGGCCGAGTCTCCACCGAGGACAAGCAGGATCCCCAGTCCTCGCGAGGCTGGCAGATCACCCGCTCCCGCGCGCTCATCGAGTCGCGCGGGGGCGTGATCGTCACCGAGTTCTTCGACGTCGACAAGTCCCGCTCGATCCCCTGGCAGCGCCGCCCGCACGCGGCGGCGCTGCTCGCCGAATTACGCAACCCCGACCGCGGCTTCGACGCGGTGGTGATCGGCGAGCCGCAACGAGCCTTCTACGGCAACCAGTACGGCCTGACCTTTCCCGTCTTCGAGCACTTCAGGGTTCCGCTCTGGGTGCCCGAGGTGGGTGGTCCGATCGACCCGAACAACGAGGCTCATGACCTGGTCATGAGCGTGTTCGGCGGTATGAGCAAAGGCGAGCGCAATCGCATCAAGATCCGCGTGCGCAGCGCCATGTCAGCCCAAGCCCAGATGGAAGGCCGCTTTCTGGGAGGTCGGCCGCCTTATGGCTACCGGCTGGCCGACGCGGGCCCACACCCCAACCCGGCCAAGGCGGCCGCCGGCAAGCGTGCTCACCGGCTGGAGCTTGATCCCGTCGCCGCACCCGTGGTGGAAGAGATCTTCGCGGTCTTTCTCGACGGCTACGGCCTGTTCGCCATTGCCGAGAGACTGACCCGCAACGGGATTTCCAGCCCATCAGCTCACGATCCGGGCCGGAACCGTCACCGCTCCGGCATCGCCTGGTCCAAGAGCGCGGTGCGCGCCATCTTGACCAATCCCCGCTACACCGGCCACCAAGTGTGGAACCGCCAGCGCAAGGACGAGGTCCTCATCGATGTGGACGATGTCGGCCTGGGCCACACCACGAAGCTCAGGTGGAACTCCAAACAGGACTGGGTCTGGTCGAAGACAGTCGTTCACCCGCCGATCGTGTCCACGGAGGACTTCGACGCCGTGCAGATGACACTGACGGGGCGAGGCGATCGCCACACCGCCAAGACCCGCAAGCGCACCCCCAAGCCGTACCAGCTCCGAGGGCTGCTGTACTGCGGTGTCTGCGACCGCAGAATGCAGGGCCAATGGGTCAACGACGCGGCCTACTACCGCTGCCGCTTCCCGGAGGAGTACGCCCTGGCCAACCACCTCATGCATCCCCGCAACGTCTACCTACGAGAGGACCGCGTCGTCCCGCGACTAGACCGCTGGCTCGGCCGGTTGTTCGCGCCCCACAACGTTGATCAGACTCTCGACGTCTTGGCGGCCGCACAGGATGTGACACCGCCCGAGGCCCAAGCACTCGCTGTGGCACGCCGCCAGATCACCGAGTGCGACCGCAAGCTCGCCCAGCATCGGGCTGCCCTTGAGGCGGGCGCCGACCCGGCGCTCGTCGCCGGATGGATCCAGGAAGAGCTTGTCCGCAAGACCGCGGCCGAGCAACGCCTCGGCCGCGCGCACGTACTGCCTCAGAGGCGGATGGGGCGTGATGAGCTGGCGGAGATCACGCACAGGCTTGGAGACATGGTGCGAGTTCTCTCGAATGCCGACCCGATCCGGAAGGCCAAGATCTACGCGAACATCGGACTGCGGCTGATCTACCACCCGTCAAAACAGAAAGTCCTGGTCACGTCTGCACGTGACCAGGACCCCATAGGCGACCGGTTTGTGTCCGAGGGGGGACTTGAACCCCCATGCCCCGCAAAGGGCACTAGCACCTCAAGCTAGCGCGTCTGCCTATTCCGCCACCCGGACGTGGTGCCTGCACGTGGGACCGTCATCCCGCGTCGGCGGACTTAGGTTAGCAAACTCTTGAGCCGGCGTCATATCGGTAAGAGGGCGGGCAAGGGCGAGGTGCCGGGAAGGGGGGTCCGGCGGCAGGATGGGAGGTGGAAGCCGTACCGAACCCCAAGGAGTCCCACATGACGGCACTCAACGCTGAGGACGAGGTCGTCGGGCTGTGCCGCGACCTGATCCGGATCGACTCGACCAACGCGGGCGACAACTCGGGGCCCGGTGAGCGGGCCGCCGCCGAGTACGTGGCCGAGAAGCTGGCCGAGGTCGGGCTGGAGCCGAAGATCCTGGAGTCGGACAGCCGCCGTGCCAACGTGATCGCCCGCATCGCGGGGGAGGACTCCTCCCGTGACGCCCTGCTGCTCCACGGGCACCTGGACGTCGTCCCCTTCAACGCGGACGACTGGACCCGGCACCCGCTCAGCGGCGAGATCGCCGACGGCTGCGTCTGGGGACGCGGCGCGGTCGACATGAAGAACATGGACGCGATGATCCTCGCGGTCGTACGGCAGCGGCTCAGCGAGGGCCGCCGCCCGCCGAGGGACGTGGTGCTGGCGTTCACCGCCGACGAGGAGGCGGGCGGCACGTACGGCGCGCAGTGGCTGGCCGACGAGCACAAGGACCTGTTCGACGGATGCTCCGAGGCGATCGGCGAGGTGGGCGGGTTCAGCGTCTCCATCGACGAGGCGCGCAGGCTCTACCTGATCGAGGCCGCCGAGAAGGGCATCGCCTGGATGCGCCTGACCGCCACCGGCAGGGCCGGGCACGGCTCGATGCTCAACGCCGAGAACGCGGTCACCGAGCTGGCCGAGGCGGTCGGCCGCATCGGGCGCTACGAGTGGCCGGTCCGGATGACGCGGACGGTCAGGACGTTCCTTGAGGAGACCTCCAGGGCCCTGGAGCTGGAACTCGACCTGGACGACGCCGAGAAGACCGTCGCCAAGCTGGGGCCGCTCGCCAGGATGATCGGCGCCACGCTGCGCAACACCGCCAACCCCACGATGCTGGAGGCGGGTTACAAGGCCAACGTGATCCCCCAGGCCGCGACCGCGCACGTGGACGGCCGCTTCCTGCCGGGGTACGAGGACGAGTTCTTCGAGACGCTCGACGGGCTGCTCGGCCCCAACGTGACCAGGGAGTTCGTCTACCACGACATCGCCGTCGAGACCGGCTTCGACGGGCCGCTGGTGCGCGCGATGGCCGACGCCCTCGTCGCCGAGGACCCGGGCGCGCTGGCCGTGCCGTACACGCTGTCGGGGGGCACGGACCTCAAGGCGTTCAGCAGGCTGGGCATCCGGGGGTTCGGGTTCGCGCCGCTGAGGCTGCCTGCGGACCTGGACTTCTCCGGGATGTTCCATGGCATCGACGAGAGGGTTCCGGTGGATTCGCTCCAGTTCGGGGTCCGGGTCCTTGACCGTTTCCTGGACGGCTGCTGAGTCGTTCCCGGGAAATCCGTTGCGTTAACTCGATGTGGTGCTAGCGTAACTCTCCGTTGAGGGATGGCTCGTGTCCAAACGGGCCCGTCCAGGAGCTTTGGGGAGGTCACGTGGCACGTGTGCCGCACGGACAGTGGAGGGCGTCCTCGCCCGCTGTCCGACGCGCGCCCGTGGCCCTTCCCGTCGACGACACGATCCCCGACCGGGCTGACCGGATGGCGCGGTTCGCGGCCGGCACTCGGCGGGGCGTCGGGCAAGCCCTCGCTATCGGCGGTCTCCTGGCCGCCGCATGGCTGCTCGCGGTCGTCTTCGGGCTCCTCGGCGCCGCTCCCGCGATCGCGGACACCACCGCGACGACAGGAGAGGCCGGCTCCCAGACCCCTCACACAGCCGCTTCCGGATCGGCTTCCAGAGCCGATGTCTTCCCCACGGTCAGCGGCGGGCTGTCGGCGACGCACAACGCCGAAGCCATGGCGGGGCGAGGTGTGGACGGGCTCACCAGCCAGTCCAAGCCGGGGTTCCCGGCCCCCGCCACCGTCGAACACGGCTCTGGCGCCAATGGATTCGTGCCCCAGAGCAGTGGTGGATCCGGCCTCCCAGGACCGGGTCCGGGGGATGTCGCGTGGTTCGCCTACGACCCGCGGCAGATGACGCAGCGTGTCCCGCCGGCGTTCGTGCTCCCCCCGGTCGTCCGCACAGCGGCGGACGACCCTTCTTTCTCTCCTGACTGATCTCGTCTCGCGGACCGGCCCATCCCCTCTCGGGTGATCCGCCGGTCGCGGAGCCTGCCTTCATCCTCCGTCCCCAGGAGAACCGCTCCGTTCGGTGAGCGACCAGCAGGCAGCAGAAAAGGCATTTCCCATTCCTCGTGACGGCCCGTCGGGGCCTCCGCTGTGCGGGCCTGTCCGGCCTTCGCATGGTCTCGCGCGCCCCCACGAGGGTCAGGTCCCCCCCCGAAACTGCTAGGAGCTTCAATCATGCGTACGTGGGTTACGGGCACGGCCCCCGCGGCACTGCTCGCACTGGGCGTCATGGCCATGGGCGGCGGTACGGCCTTCGCCGACACCGACGGCGACCACTCGATCGGTGGAGGCAACCAGGTCAAACTCCCGATCACCCTGCCGATCGACATCAGCGGCAACGCCGTCGGTGTGGCCGGGCAGTCGGCCGCCTCCTCGGAGGGCGGCGCCTCCGTCGAGAACGGCGACGGCGACGCGGGCGCCGGTGGCAACACCACGTCCGGCCGGGGCAGCGTCCTGGGCGGCAACCAGGTCGTCGCTCCCATCACCGCGCCCGTCAACGCCTGTGGCAACGCGGTGTCGGTGTTCGGCCGCTCCGAGGCGGGCTGCCGGGGCGGCGCCTCGGTGCGGAACCAGGGCGGAAGCGGCGGCGGAGCCGGCGGCAACCGCACGAACGGTGAGCACAGCATCGGCGGCGGCAACCAGGTCGTGGCGCCGATCACCGCTCCGATCAACGCCTGCGGCAACTCCTTCGCGATCTTCGGCGGCGCGGCCGCCGGTTGCCGTGGCGGGGCCTCGGTGAGCAACCAGGGTGGAGCCGGTCGCGGTGCCGGCGGCAACACCACGTCCGGCCGGGGTTCCGTGCTCGGGGGTAACCAGGTGGTGGCGCCGATCACCGCTCCGATCAACATCTGCGGCAACTCGGTCGCCGTCGTCGGCGGGGCCTTCTCCGGTTGCGAGGGCGGTGCCGAGGTTGTCGGCGGCGGCACCCCGGGCGGGCCTGGACGTCCGGGCGGCCCCGGGCACCCGGGCGGTCCTGGGCACCCGGGCGGTCCTGGGCACCCCGGTGGTCCTGGGCACCCTGGCGGTCCTGGGTGGCCCGGTAAGCCTGGAGAGCACGAGGGACCCGGCCGGCCCGGCGGGCCCGGAGAGCACGGCAGGCCCGGCGGCAAGCCCGGCAAGCCCGGTTACGGTGACCACGGCGGCCGCGGGAAGCAGTGGCCGCGTCCCGGCGGCGGCTGGGAGCACGGCCCGCGTCCGGGCGGCCCCGGTTCGGGCGGCCCAGGCGACGGCTGGGGGCACGGTCCCCGTCCCGGCGGCCCCGGCGGCCCCGGGGGTTACGGCCGGCCGGGCAACGACACCGACGGGCGCTTCGGCGCGGGCAGCGGCAACCAGGTGGTGGCGCCGATCACCGCGCCCGCCGAGGTCTGCGGCAACACCGTCGGCAACGGCCAGGCGGGCTGCCCGGGAGGCGTGTCGGTGCCGGCAGGCCGGGGCGGCGGTGCCGGTGGCAACACCACGTCCGGCCGGGGCAGCATCCTGGGCGGCAACCAGGTCGTCGCTCCCATCACCGCGCCGATCAACGTCTGCGGCAACGCGGTGGCCGTCCTGGGCGGCGCGTTCGCCGGCTGCCAGGGCGGTGCGTCCGTCGGGGGCGGCGCCGGCGGTGGCGGTGGCGCGGGTGGCAACCGCACCTCCGGCCGGGGCTCGGTGCTGGGCGGTAACCAGGTGGTGGCGCCGATCACCGCGCCGATCAACGTCTGCGGCAACGCGGTGGGCGTGCTCGGCCAGGCCGCGGCCGCGTGCAGGGGCGGCGCCTCGGTCGCGGGCGGTGCGGGCGCGGGTACGGGTGCCGGTGGCAACCGCACCTCCGGCCGGGGCTCGGTGCTGGGCGGTAACCAGGTGGTGGCACCGATCACCGCGCCGATCAACATCTGCGGCAACGCGGTGGCCGTCCTGGGCGACGCCGCCGCGGGCTGCCTCGGCGGCTCCCGTGTCGGCGGCCCGTCCGGGCGTCCGGGCGGCGGCCAGTGGGGAGGCCCCGGCGGTCACGACGGCCAGTGGGGAGGCCCCGGCGGCCACGGCGGCCACGGCGGTCCTGGCGGCCACGGCGGCTACGACAACGGTCACGGCGGCCGAGGTGACGGGGACTCCAAGCCCGGCAGGCACCGGACCAGCGGTCTGCTGCCCGCCCTCCCGGCCGTCCCGGCTCTCGGCGGCGCGGCCGGTCAGGCGTCCGCCCCCGGCGTGTCGTCGATGCCCGCGGCCCAGGGCGCGGCGGACCAGGCGCAGTTCCCGGTCCCCGCGAGGTTGCCCGAGCTTCCCGCCGTGCCCGCCGTGCCCACCGTGCCCGCCGCTCCGGCGGGCGACCGGGCCGCGGCGGCCGGGAACGGCTCGCCGCTGGCTCCCGTCACCGACCTGGCCTCCTCGACTCCGGCGGGATCCCTGCCGGTCGGTGACCTGGGTCTGATGAGCGCCGCCCAGCCCGTCGGGGTGACCGGGATGAACGTCGGTTCCCTGGTCACCCTGCTGATCGGCGCGATGGCCGCGGTCGCCGCGACGGTCTTCGGCACCACCCGCCGGATCCGTTTCGGCAAGAAGTAAGGCGCAGAAAGTAAGGCATTAGTCACCCAATGGACATGCTTTCCCAGAGCCACTGAGGAAGGCGCGCAGACGCCTCGACGGCGGTGGGACAGGACGGCCGCGCCCCCGTGGCGCGGCGTCCGCTCGGCCGGCGAGGCATGGAAGCTTTGCCCGTTCCGGGGGCGCGGCCCGGAGCGGGCAAAGCCATGTCCGGGGATCACATCGTCCTGGTCACACGTATGATCTTCCGGCGCAGTCGGACGTCCCGGCGACCGTCGGGATACAGTCGCAGGCGGTCGAGCTCCCAGTCGCCGTATTCTGCATGTTCGGTCAGTATCCGCCGGGCTGCGTCCCGGGATGTGCCACGCGGAAGGTGGAGAACCAAGTAGGAGTAGTCGAGCACAGCGATTAGTCTCCGAGGGTGAGCTGGGGGACGTCGACACTCATAGGGCTTTATTCTGCGTCCTTGCGGCTTCTCTTGGGAGTGTCCCCGGCTGAGACCGGGTAACCCGAGGGGAAGAAAACGGGGAACGAATGCGAACAGCGAGGTAGGAAGCAGCGTGCCAGCCAAGAACGGCAACGCCGACGGAACCCGCCTGGTGATCGTCGAGTCGCCTTCCAAGGCGAAGACCATCGCCGGGTACCTCGGCCGCGGCTACGTCGTGGAGTCCAGCATCGGGCATATTCGCGACCTCCCCGAGAAGGCCGACGACGTCCCCGAGAAGTACAAGGGGGAGTCCTGGGCACGCCTCGGCGTCAACGTGGATCATGAGTTCGAGCCGCTCTATGTCGTCAACCATGACAAGAAGGCCCAGGTGAGCAAGCTCAAGCAGCTGCTCAAGGATGCCGACGAGCTCTATCTCGCCACTGACGAGGACCGTGAGGGCGAGGCGATCGCCTGGCACCTTCGTGAGGTGCTCAATCCCAAGGTCCCGGTCCACCGCATGGTGTTCCACGAGATCACCCTGAGGGCGATCCAGGAGGCGGTGGCCAATCCCCGCACCCTGAACCTGAGGCTGGTCGACGCCCAGGAGACCCGGCGCATCCTCGACCGCCTCTACGGTTTCGAGGTCAGCAAGGTCCTGTGGAAGAAGGTCAAGCCCCGCCTGTCCGCCGGGCGCGTGCAGTCGGTGGCGACCCGGCTGGTCGTGGAGCGCGAACGCGAGCGCCTGGCGTTCACCAGCGCGAGTTACTGGGACCTGCAGGCGCTGCTCGACACCGGCCGCGACGAGGTCCCGCACGAGTTCACCGCCATGCTCACCGGCGTGGACGGCAAGCGCGTCGCCCAGGGCCGCGACTTCGCGAGCAACGGCACCCTCAAGAGCGCCGACGTGCTCCATCTGGACGAGCAGGCCGCCACCGCCCTGGCCGGGCGGCTGGCCGGGGTGTCGTACAAGGTCAGGTCGGTCGAGCGCAAGCCGTACACCCGCAAGCCGTACGCGCCGTTCAGGACGACCACGCTGCAGCAGGAGGCCAGCCGCAAGCTGGGCTTCTCCGCGAAGTCGACCATGCAGGTCGCCCAGCGCCTGTACGAGAACGGCTTCATCACCTACATGCGAACCGACAGCATCACGCTGTCGGAGACCGCCGTCGCGGCGGCCCGCAGCCAGGCCATCAAGCTGTACGGCGCGGCGTACGTGCCCGACAAGCCGCGCGTCTACGCCAGCAAGGTCAAGAACGCGCAGGAGGCGCACGAGGCGATCCGTCCCTCGGGCGAGGAGTTCCGCACGCCGGGCGAGACCGGGCTGAGCGGCGACATGTTCCGCCTGTACGAGCTGATCTGGCAGCGGACCGTGGCCTCCCAGATGAAGGACGCGGTCGGCGAGTCGGTCACCGTCAAGGTGGACGGCACGTCCAGCTCCGGCGAGCGGGCCGAGTTCACCGCCTCCGGGCGGACCATCACCTTCCACGGCTTCCTGAAGGCCTACGTCGAGGGCGCGGACGACCCGTCCACCGACCGGGACGACTCCGAGAAGCGCCTGCCGAACCTGACCGAGAACGACCCGCTCACCGCGTCCGCCCTCAACGTGCTGGCGCACGCCACCAAGCCGCCCGCGCGGTACACCGAGGCGTCGCTGATCAAGGAGCTGGAAGACAAGGAGATCGGCCGCCCGTCGACGTACGCGTCGATCATCGGAACGATCCTCGACCGCGGGTACGTCTTCAAGAAGGGCACGGCCCTGGTGCCGTCCTTCCTGGCGTTCGCGGTGGTCAACCTGCTGGAGCAGCACTTCGGCCACCTCGTCGACTACGACTTCACCGCCGATATGGAGAAGGTCCTCGACGACATCGCCAACGACAGGGCAGAGCGGGTGCCGGAGCTGCGCCGGTTCTACTTCGGCGTGGACGGCGACGAGGGCCTGAAGGAGATGGTCACCGATCTCGACGAGATCGATGCCAAGGAGATCAGCTCCTTCCCGATCAGGGGCACCGACATCATGATCCGGGTGGGCCGCTACGGTCCGTACCTGGACCGCGACGGTGCCCGGGTGAACGTGCCGGAGGACCTGGCTCCCGACGAGCTCACCGCCGAGATGGCCGAGGAGCTGTTCTCCCGCCCGACGGGTGACCGGGAGCTGGGCAAGGACCCGGTGACCGGGCACGTGATCGTGGCCAAGGACGGTCGTTACGGCCCGTACGTCACCGAGATCCTGCCCGAGGAGGCGCCGCCGGCCGAGGGCGCCAAGAAGAGGACCAAGAAGGCCGACGCCCCCAAGCCGCGCACCGGGTCGCTGCTCAAGACGATGTCCCTGGACACGATCACCCTTGAGGACGCCCTGCTCCTGCTCTCGCTGCCCCGGGTGCTCGGGGTGATCGACGACCAGGAGGTCACCGCCCAGAACGGCAAGTTCGGGCCCTACATCAAGAAGGGCACCGACTCGCGCTCCCTGGCGTCGGAGGAGGAGCTGTTCACGATCACCCTCGATCGGGCCAAGGAGCTGTTCGCCCAGCCCAAGGCGAGGGGCAGGCGGGCCGCGGCCGCGCCGCCGCTGCGCGAGCTGGGGGAGGACCCCGTCTCCAAGAAGCCGATCGTGGTGAAGGAGGGGCGGTTCGGGCCCTACGTCACCGACGGGGAGACCAACGCCTCCCTGCGCAAGGGTGACGAGGTCGAGCAGATCACCACCGAGCGCGCCGCCGAGCTCCTCGCCGACCGTCGTGCCCGCGGCCCGGCGCCCAAGCGTCCCACCACCAGGGCCAAGGCGAAGGCCTGACGCCCCGGTTCCCGGGTTCCGGTGCCGCACGGGTTCCCGGGTTCCGGTGACGCGCAAGGTGAGGGCCTGACGCCCTGCTTTCCCGGGTTTCCGGAACTTCCGGGGTTCTGGGAACGCATTCGCCGTCCCGGGCGTTCTTCGGAACGCGCCGGGAACGGCCGGTGGGAGAGCGGGAGAGGCGAGTGACGATCGTGGGCTTCGTGTCGCTGGTCGTCTGTGCGATCACGCTGGTCCACTGCTACCTGTGGCATCGCCTGATCCGCTCGACCACGCGGGCGGGGCGGACCCGCCGGGTGCTGACGTGGATCCTCGTCGCCCTGGCCGTGCTCGCCCCGGTGACGTTGATCGCCTCCCGCAGCGAGTGGGGTCACTTCCTGGCGTGGCCGGGGTTCTTCTGGATCGCGGTGATGTTCTACCTCTTCGTGTTCCTGGTTCTCCTGGAGATTCCCCGGGCCGTGGCCCTGACGGTCCTGCGCGTGGTGGAGCTGCGGGCGGAGCGCCGCCGGGTTCCGCCGGGAGTGGCCGCTCGCAGGGCGGAGCGGACCGCGCTCCTCGCCGCTCAGCCGGTGTCCGCCGCTCAGCCGGTGTCCGCAGTTCGCTCCGATGCCGCCGGCCGGGATGAGCCCGAGACGGGTTCCGCGATCGGCGGTGTGATCGTCGTTCCGGGTGCCGGGGACGCGCGGCGCGGCGGAGGGGCCACGGGCGGGGCGAACGATCCGGCCGGGATGAGCAGGAGGCTGTTCATCGCCCGTACGGCCGCGGTCGCCGCCGGGGCGGGGGCGCTGGGCACGGTCGGCCTCGGGGTCAGGACGGCTCTCGGCGACCCGGTGATCGAACCGGTCAGGGTCGTGCTGCCCAGGCTGGATCCGCGCCTGAGCGGCCTGCGGTTCGCGGTGGTCAGCGACATCCACCTGGGCCCGCTCACCGGTACGGAACACACCCGGCGCATCGTTCGCATGATCAACTCCTTGAAGGCCGACGTGGTCGCCGTCGTCGGCGACCTGGTCGACGGCACGGTGGCCGAGCTCGGCCCGCTGGCCAGGCCGCTGGAGGACCTCGAATCCCGCTACGGCGCCTACTTCGTCACCGGCAACCACGAGTACTACACCGCCAACGGCCCGCAGGAGTGGATGGAGGAGCTGCGCGGGCTGGGCGTACGCCCGCTCGGCAACGAGCGCGTCGAGATCGCCCACGGGGGCGCCGTGCTCGACCTCGCGGGGGTCAACGACCTCGGCGGCGTCGCCTCGGGGGACGGCCCCGACTTCGAGCGGGCGCTGGGCGGCCGCGATCGCTCCCGGTCCACCGTCCTGCTCGCCCACCAGCCGGTCCAGGCCGTCCAGGCGGCCACGTACGGCGTGGACCTCCAGCTGTCCGGCCACACGCACGGCGGTCAGATGGTCCCCTTCAACCTGGTCGTCCCGATGCAGCAGCCGGTCGTCTCCGGCCTCGGCGAGGTGGACGGCACCCAGGTGTACGTGACGCGGGGGGCGGGCTTCTGGGGGCCGCCGGTCCGGGTGGGCGCTCCTCCCGAGATCACCCTGCTGGAAGTCCACCACGAGAGCCTTTGACGATCCCGCGGTGAGCACCTCTGGCACCCTCGCCGTGAGCGCCTTCAACAATCTCGCGGTGAGCACCTCTGGCGCCCTCGTCACGGGCACCTCTGGAAACAGCGGCCTCGGGCGCTTCTTTTCGCAGGGGTGACCTGCGAGGTACGGGGCGGACGTATTACCCTCGTGCGACGGGCAGCCGGGCATTTCCGCCTGGCTGGTGTTTTCCCCAGCCCAGCGAGCATCTGGATACGCTGACACTATGACCACCCCTGGCCGGAGCACCGCGCGACGCAAGCCCCCCCACGTGCTGGCCAATGCCCCGTTCCGCAAACTGTGGACGGCGATGTCGGTGTGCAGCCTGGGAGACTGGCTCAACCTCCTGGCACTGACCGCACTGGCGGGCAACCTCACCGCGGCGAAGGGCTACACGGTCCAGAGCCTGGCCATCGGCGGTGTCTTCGTGGCGAAGATGCTTCCCGCCATCGTGCTGGGCCCGCTGGCGGGCGCGTTCGCCGACCGGTTCGACCGGCGGCTGACGATGTTCTTCTGCGACCTCCTGCGCTTCGCGCTGGTGCTGTCGATCCCGCTGATCGGCAGCTACCAGTGGGTGATCGTCGCCACGTTCCTGGTCGAGTGCGTGAACCTCTTCTGGGTCCCGGCCAAGGACGCCACGGTGCCCAACCTGGTGCCCAAGGAGCGGCTGGAGGAGGCCAACCAGCTCAATCTCCTGGTCACGTACGGCACCGCGCCCATCGCGGCGCTGCTGTTCGCGCTGCTTTCGGTCGCCGACGACTTCCTGGGAAGGCTGGTGCCGTTCCTGGCCCAGCGCGAGACCTACCTGGCCCTGTTCATCAACGCCCTCGCGTACCTGGTCTCGGCCGTCATCATCTTCTCGCTCAAGGACATCCCGAAGAGCAACGCGCGGGCCACCTCCACGCCGTCGGTGCTGCGGCAGATCTTCGAGGGCTGGCGGTTCGTCGGAGGCAACCGGCTGATCCGCGGTCTGATCATCGGCATGCTGGGCGCGTTCGCCGCCGGCGGCGCGGTGGTCGGGGTGGCCAAGATCTACGTGGACGCGCTGGGCGGGGGCGACGCGGCGTACGGCGTGGTCTTCGGCGCCGTCTTCGTCGGCATGGCGTCCGGCATGTTCTTCGGGCCCAGGCTGCTGAGGGAGCTGTCGCGGCGGAGGCTGTTCGGCCTGTCGATCGTGGTGGCCGGGCTGGTCCTCGTCGCGATCGCGCTCGTCCACAACCTGGTGATCGTCGTCCTGCTGACCGTGCTGCTCGGCGCGTGCGCGGGAATCGCCTGGATCATCGGCTACACCATGATCGGGCTGGAGGTGGACGACAGCCTGCGGGGCCGTACGTTCTCCTTCCTGCAGTCGCTCGCCCGGGTGACCCTGCTGCTGGTGGTCGCGGTCGCGCCGACCCTGGCGGGCCTGTTCGGCGAGCGCCAGATCCGGGTCGGCCAGGAGCCGGTCTACCGGTTCGACGGCTCCAACCTGGTGCTGCTGGTCGGCGGACTGCTCGCGGTGATCGTCGGGATCGTCGCGCTGCGGCAGATGGACGACCGCAGGGGCGTCTCGATCATCTCCGACCTGGTCGCCGCGGTGCGTGGCGAGCGGTTCGCCCCCGAGAGCGCCGAGCAGGGGCGCGGGATGTTCGTCGCGTTCGAGGGCGGCGAGGGGTCGGGGAAGACCACCCAGTCCAGGCTGCTGGCGATCTGGCTGCGCGACCAGGGCTTCGACGTCGTGCAGACCCGCGAGCCCGGCTCGACCAAGGTGGGGATGCGGCTGCGCGCGATCCTGCTCGACGCGGTGCACCAGGGGCTGTCCGCGAGGTCCGAGGCGCTGCTGTACGCGGCCGACCGGGCCGAGCACGTGGAGAAGGTCATCCGCCCGGCTCTGTACCGGGGTTCGATGGTGATCTCCGACCGCTACGTCGACTCGTCGCTCGCCTACCAGGGCGCGGGCCGGGCCCTGGACGCCGAGGACGTCACGATGGTCAACAGCTGGGCCACCGGCGGGCTCGTCCCGGACCTCACGGTGCTCATCGACACCCCGCCGTCGGTGGGGCTGGCCCGGCTGGGCGGGGCCGCCGACCGCATCGAGTCCGAGCCCCTGGAGTTCCACGAGCGCGTCCGCCGCGAGTTCCGGGCGCTGGCCGCCGCCGAGCCCGACCGCTACCTGGTCGTCGACGGGACCCTGCCCCAGAACCAGATTTCCTCGATCATCCAGGACCAGGTCCGGGAGATCCTGCCCGACCCGGTGCCGCGGGAGTCGGAGGACGTCACCGGGACCATGCCCGCCATCCGCGACTGAGCCCACGTCCCCGGCGGTGGCCGGCACGGTGTGCCCGGGTCGTGCCAGGAGCGCGATCCGCGACTGAGCCCGCGTCCCCGACGGGTAGGTTGGGGGGCGTGGGAGTCTTCGATGATCTTGTGGGGCAGGAGCGGGCCGCCGCGACGCTCCGCCGGGCGGCGGCGGCCGGGGCCGATCTGCTGGCCGGGGGGCGCGGCGCCGGGATGACCCACGCGTGGCTGTTCACCGGGCCGCCCGGGTCCGGGCGCGAGGAGGCGGCGCGGGCGTTCACCGCCGCGCTGTTCTGCCCCGACCAGGGGTGCGGCCACTGCGACATGTGCCACCAGGTGGCGGTCGGCTCCCATCCCGACCTGGAGATCGTCCGCCCGCAGGGGCTCTCGTACGGCATCAAGGACACCCGGCGGCTCATCCTGCGCGCGGCCGGGGCGCCGACGCTGGGCCGCTGGCGCGTCGTGCTGTTCGAGGACGCCGACCGGGCGACCGAGGGGGCGTCCAACGCGCTGCTCAAGGCCATCGAGGAGCCGCCGCCGAAGACGGTGTGGCTGCTCTGCGCGCCCTCCCCGGACGACATGATGATCACCATCAGGTCCCGCTGCCGGCTCGTCACGCTCGTCACCCCGCCCACCGCGGCGGTCGCCCACGTGCTGGCCACGCGCGAGAACGTGCCGCCGGTGATGGCGGAGTTCGCCGCCAGGGCCTCCCAGGGGCACATCGACCGCGCCCGCAGGCTGGCACTGGACGCGGAGGCGCGTGCGCGACGCGAGGCGGTGCTGTCCATCCCCCGGTCGCTGACCGGCGTCGGGGAGTGCGTGATGGCCGCCGAGCGGCTGGTGAAGACCGCCGAGGACGAGGCCGCCGCGGTCACCGCGGTGCTGAACGAGTCTGAGATCACCGAGCTGCGCCAGGTCTACGGCGAGGGCTCCACCGGCAAGGGGCTCAACAGGGGTCTGATCCGCGGCGGTGCCGGCGCGCTCAAGGATCTCGAGGACCGGCAGAAGTCCCGGGCGACCCGTACCAAGCGCGACGTCATCGACGCGTCCCTGCTCGATCTGGTGGCGTTCTACCGGGACGTGCTGGCGGTGCAGTTCGGCGCGCACGTGGAGCTGGCCAGCGAGGACCGCCGCGCCGACCTGGAGGAGCTGGCCCGCGCCTCCACCCCGGAGGACACCCTGCGCAGGATCGACGCGATCATGCGCTGCCGGAGGCGGCTGGCCTCCAACGTCAGCCCGCAGATGGCGGTCGAGTCGATGACCATCTCGTTGCACCGGCCCCGGCTGTGAGCTTGTCTCGTTTGTGAGCCTGTCCGGGTTGTGAGCCTGTCCGGGTTGTGAGCCTGTCCGGGTTGTGAGCCTGTCCGGGTTGTGAGCCTGTCCGGGTTGTGAGTCGTGCCGGTCTTGGTCGTGAATCGGTCCTGGGCATGAGCCGGTGCCCGTTCCCGGAGAAGGCGCTCGTCCATCCGCGCGATGTGGTGCTGAACCGCGCGTGCCGTGCCGCGGACGGCTGCCCTCGTGGTTCACCGGGAGCTGGAGTTCGAAGGAATCGGCTCTGTCCGGCATCGGACGCTTCGGAGTTTCTCCTGGATCGCGCCGGCGAATATCGGCTGGTGAGAAGGGGGGTACTGACCACCACCAAGTGGTCCCTACCCGCCTGTTTGCGATTAGATGGAACCATTCATCGCTAAGTCACCTCAAAGTACGAGTGTGGGTCGTTAGGATTAACAGGCAAAAATAAGCTATTTCGTTATAAATCAGTGGACAGTGTCCTGCTCTACGGGGATGAGCAGAGAAGACCGGGGGACTCTTGGTGAGCATTGGGGCACGCCACGGAGTGATTCCGTCCGTGAGCGGGCGGGCCGTCACGAGCCGTGTGGGCAACGACGACACTCTGAGGATCGAATGGCCTGATCCGGCCGGCGGAAGCAGCGGGGAGATCGTCCTGCGGCACGTGGAGACCGGCGAGGAGTGCGGGGCCGCGGATCTGACGGCACTGTCCGCGGGTGTCTGGATGGCGTCGCGCGGCGGCGAGCCCGTCGTCACCGACGATCCGGGGTTCTCGCTCGACGGGCTGTGGTCCTACGCCGAGACCCGCCGCAACCGGGAGATCAGGGCGTTCCGTACCTCCCTCGGGACGCTGGGCCTGCAGGTCCGCGAGGTCGAGCCGTACGTCGAGGTGATCCGCGTGACCGCGGAGGACGGCGTGATCCAGGTGGAGGGCGCCATCGCGTACGGCGAGCCGATCCGGGGGGCGGCCAGGCTCGTGGCGGTGGCCCGCCGGGGGCCGGAGCCCGTGAGCGGGCCCGCGAGCTTCCAGGGGCGGTGGTTCGAGGGAGGGGTGGAGATCGCGCCGATGGCCGAGACGCAGGTGCGGCGCCGGGTCTTCTGGGACCTCTATGCGGAGATATCCGGAATGCGGCTGCCACTGGCGACCCGACTTGATGACATAACCGATAAGAAGACCAAAGTTCGTTTTCCTGCCCAGCGTGTCGGGCAGGTGAGGGTCCGGCCGTACTACACCGAGACCGACAGCCTCGCCGTCGCGCTCAGCATCGAGGACGTGAGCTCGTGAAGATCTCCTTTCTCATCCTCAACGCCTACGGCATGGGCGGGACCATCCGCGCCACCTTCGACCTCGCCACCGCCCTGTCGGAACGGCACGAGGTCGAGGTCGTCAGCGTCTTCCAGCACGCCGACAGGCCCTTCCTGCCGCTGGGCTCGCAGGTTCGCCTGCGCTCGCTGGTGGACCTGAGGGAGGGGGCCAGGGTCCGCTGGCCGTACACGAAGAAAGCCGAGCGGCTGAGCGCGCAGGAGAGCGCGCTGATCCACCCCGAGGAGCGCGCGTACGCCTCCTTCAGCGCCTGGAGTGACGAGGTTCTCGTCCGCGAGCTGCGCAGGCTCCGCAGTGACGTGCTGGTCACCACCCGCGCGGGGCTCAACATCATGGCCGCGAGGTACGCCCGCAAGCGGGTCCTCACGATCGCCCAGGAGCACCTGCACTTCGAGGCCCACCAGCCCGGGATCTTCGAGGAGATCCGGACGTGGTACCCGAAGCTCGACGCCGTCGTGACCCTCACCGAGGCCGACGAGCACGACTACCGGAAGATGCTCAACGGGTCGTCCACCCAGGTGTTCACCATCGGCAACGGGCTGCCCGGCGGGCCGCGTCCGCGCTCCAGGCAGGAGAACCGGATCGTGCTGGCCGCGGGCAGGCTGGTGCCGGTCAAGGGGTACGACCGGCTGCTGAAGGCGTTCGTCCGGGTGGCCAGGGAACGCCCGGACTGGAAACTGCGGATCTACGGTGAGGGCCGGGTCGGCGACAAGCTGGTCAGGCAGTCCGTCAAGCTGCGCCTGCACAACAACGTCACGTTCATGGGTCCCACCGGAGACATCGAGGGTGAGCTCGCCAAGGCCTCGATCCACGCGGTCAGCTCCCGGTTCGAGGGCTTCGGCATGACCATCATCGAGGCGTTCGCCTCCGGGGTGCCGGTGATCAGTTTCGACTGTCCCCGGGGCCCTCGCGAGATCATCACCTCCGGGGTGAACGGGTTGCTGGTCCCCGCCGACGACGTGGACGCCCTGGCCGACGGGCTGATCCAGATGATCGACGACGAGGAGGGACGCCGCCGGATGGCCGAGAACGCCCTCCAGACGGCCGGGAACTACGACATCTCCATGATCGTGAACCGCTGGGAGAAGTCCTTCGCCGAACTCGGCCGCTGACCGGAGCGGCGGACGGCCCGGCGGGGCGCCACTGTGAGGTGACCCTGTCGTCTTCGGGAGGAACTCCCGATCCGGTGATCGAAATGCTCTCCCGCGGAGAGCCCCTGTGCCAGGGACCGCGTCGGCGCCGCGACGTCGCGCGAGCGGGCGTCGTGGCGCCGACGGAGTCTCTTTCCCGGGGGCCGGGTTTCCAGAGGCCAGGTTTTCGGGGGCCGGGTTTCCAGGGGGCCGGGCTGAGACGTGGAGACCGGCCGGGAGTGTACGAGGGCTCGACGCCGCCGCCGGCGGGGGCTTCGGGCGGCCCTCCGCGTCGCTGGGTATGACGCGTAGGGTGAGCACGAGCCGTACCCCCAGGTTTGGAGCCATATGGGCATGATCATGGCGGTGAGTTTCACCCGCTACGGCAGGCTGTACTACCTCGATCCCGGTGAGCACAGTCCCAAGGTCGGAGACAAGGTACTGGTTCCCACCGACGCCGGGCCCGAGGTGGCAGAGTGCGTCTGGGCGCCGCAGTGGACGAGCGAGGAGGTCGGCGGGCTGCCGGTGTGCGCGGGCATCGCGAGCGAGGAGCACCTGACCCGCGACGAGGGCAACAAGCGACGGCGCGCCGAGGCCCGCAGCGTCTCCAAGCGCCTGATCAAGCGGCACACGCTGCCCATGAAGGTCGTCGGCGTCGACTACACGGACGCCGAGAACGTCTACACGGTCTATTTCTCGGCCCCCCAGCGGGTCGACTTCCGCGCCCTCGTCCGCGACCTGGCCCGCAACCTGCGCGCCCGGGTGGAACTGCGTCAGATCGGCCCCCGTGACGAGGCACGCCTGCAGGGCGGCATCGGCCCCTGCGGCCGTGACCTGTGCTGCGCCACCTTCCTCAAGGACTTCGAACCGGTCTCCGTCCGGATGGCCAAGGACCAGGACCTGCCGGTCAACCCGCTGCGCATCGCGGGGGCGTGCGGGCGGCTGATGTGCTGCCTGAAGTACGAGCACCCGCTCTATCTCGACGCGCACAGCAGGATGCCCCGCGTTGGGCTGAAGGTCGACACCCCCGAGGGGGCGGGGACCGTCGTGGGCCGCAACGTCCCCTCCGACTCCGTCGTGGTCCGCCTGGAGGAAGGTGGACGCCGCTGCGCGTGCCCGTCGGCGTCGGTGTGCTCCCCGCGCAAGCAGCACGACGCGGCGTACGGGGACGCGGTGAAGGTCGCCGACGGCGGACCGGAGGGATGACCGGGGCTTTCGGAGGCCCGCCCGGGCCATGATCCCTTGGGCGCGTGCGGGCCTTCGGGCCGGCGCGAACGGTGCGGCGCGTCCGCCCGGGATCCGTACCCCGTGGCCTCTCGCGCCCGTGTGTCCGCTTGGGTGATGCGCGGTCGCGGGGCGGCTCGCGCCGGTGTGTCCGCTTGGGTGATGCGCGGTCGCGGGGCGGCTCGCGCCCGTGTGTCCGCTTGGGTGATGCGCGGTCGCGGGGCGGCTCGCGGCCCGCGTGTCCGCCTGGGCGATGCGCGGTCGCGGGACCCGGCGCGGGCGTAGGATGCGAGCGGTCAGCCTCTCCGCGCGCGTCGGCTCCCCTCGCCGGACCCGCGTGCGATCCCGGCCCACGGACTACGGAGCGGACAAGGCGTGAGATCCCAGGTGGTCGCCGTACTGGCGACGGTGGTGACCCTGCTGGCGAGCGCGTGCACCGGAACCGACGCCAACGCCGGTTCCGGCGGCGGTACGGGCGGTGGCGAGGCGGGGAGGGCGTCACTCGGCTGGGAGGAGTGCGGGGACGGTTTCGAGTGCGCGAAGCTCCCGGTGCCCCTCGATCACGCCAAGCCGCACGGCGAGAAGATCGAACTCAGCGTGATCCGGCTGCCCGCCGCGGGTGACCGGATCGGCTCGATCCTTCTCAACCCCGGCGGACCCGGCGCCTCCGGGGTGAAGTACGCGCGAGGTGCCCGCACGGCGGTGAGCAAGGCCGTACGGGACCGCTTCGACGTCGTGGGCTTCGACCCGCGCGGGGTCGGCGGGTCCGCGCCCGTCCGGTGCCTGTCGACGAGCGAGCTGGACACCTATGTCGGCCTCGACAGCTCGCCCGACTCGCCGGGGGAGGTCACCATGCTGGAGGAGGGCTCGCGGCGGTTCGCCTCCGGCTGCCAGGCCCGCTCGGGCAGGCTCCTGCCGCACGTCGGCACGGCCGACGCCGCCCGGGACATGGACCTGCTGCGCGCCGCCGTCGGGGACTCCCGCCTCACCTACCTCGGCAAGTCGTACGGCACCCAGCTGGGCGCCGCCTACGCGGACCTTTTCCCCACCCGCGTACGCGCCCTCGTCCTGGACGGCGCCGTGGACCCCTCCCTCAGCCCGCTGGAGATGAACACCTCGCAGGCACGCGGTTTCGAGGTCGCCCTCGACGCGTTCCTCGGGGACTGCCTCACGACCACCGACTGCCCCTTCCGCGGCTCCGTCGGCTCCGCCCGCGCGGAGATCGCCGCTCTGCTCCGCCGCGCGGACACGACGCCCCTGACCAACGCGACGGGCGACGGCCGTACGGTGACCGAGGCCTGGACCACCCTCGGCCTGATCACCCCGCTCTACGACCGGCAGGCCTGGCCGGTTCTCCGCCAGGCACTCGGCCGGGCGCTGAAGGGCGACGGCACCACCCTGCTCCGCCTGGCAGACCTGCTGATCGACCGCGAGACGAACGGCGAGTACACCAACCAGACCGAGTCCAACCTGGCCGTCAACTGCGTCGATGCCCCCTACCCCCGCGACTCCGCCGCCTATGCCACGGCGGCCCGCGAGTCGGCCAAGGACGCCCCGCTCTTCGGCGCGTACGTCATGTGGAGCTCGCTGCCCTGCGCGTACTGGCCGGCCAAGGGGGGCCCGCGGGCGAAGATCGACGCTCCCGGGGCCCCGCCCATCATGGTCGTCGGCACCGAACGCGACCCGGCCACGCCCTACCAGTGGTCCGAGGCCCTCGCCTCCCAGCTCTCCTCCGGCGTCCTCGTCGGTTTCGACGGCGACGGGCACACCGCCTACCTGACGGGTTCGGAATGTGTGGACCGCCTCGTGGACGACTACCTGATCGATCTGACCGTTCCCAAGGACGGAACCCGGTGTCCCAAGATCAGCTGATTCCAGGGCGCGGGAAGGCCCCGGGAGCCTGTAGACTGCCGTAGGCCGTGGTGAAACACGGCACGCCGCCTTAGCTCAGTCGGCCAGAGCACTTCACTCGTAATGAAGGGGTCTGGGGTTCGATTCCCCAAGGCGGCTCCAGGTCAGAGGCCCCCACCGGGTTCCGGTGGGGGCCTTTTGCCGCCGAGGCCGAATTTCGGAGGTCGGTCAGGTCGAAGGGCAGACCGGTCTCGTTGAAGAAGCCGGTGATGAGATCAGGCCGGTACCGCGTGCGTTTCAGCCGGGTCTTGACGATCGTGTTGAGAGCGTCCAGGCCGGTGACCGCCAGATTGCCCGATCCGATGAGCGGGTTGGCCCGGATGCCCTCGTCCCAGTCTCACCCGGGCTCGAACGGCCGGGGGGCGGGTGATCAGCCCTCGAACGACACGGTGGCGAACCGGTACCAGGTCTTGCCGTTCTCGTCCCCATAGTGGGTACGGCCGGTCATGACCTTGCCGTACGCCGCCTGCCAGTTGTGGCTGCTCTCCTTGTACTCACCGCTGGTGTCCCCGTCGATCAGCCGCACCTGCCGTCCCTGCCAGTACAGCGCGGCGCTGCGGTATCTCGTGTCGCCGTTCTCGTCGTCCTCGTGCCACCTGCCGACGATCACCTGGTTGTCAGGGGCGCTGTAGTCGGACCTGCTCTCCCTCTGGGGGTGGGTCCAGTCTCCGGCGTGCACCTGGACCTGCTCGCCATTGATCAGAATCCGGCTGCAGTAGTAGGTGGTCGGCTTGTTCTCGTCGCCGTAGTGCGAGCGGCCGGTGAGTACCTGGTTCGGCGGGCAGGTGAACTGGATGCCCACCCATTCCGGCACGGTCTCGGTGTAGATGCGTTCCATCTTGATCGTCACCGCCGCCGAGGCGGGAGAGGCCATGGTGGTGGATGCCAGGGCGGCGGCCACGGCGATGACGGACAGGGTCTTGCCGTACGTTCTCATTGTCTTCGGTTCCTTTCGAGGTGCGCTCGCGCGCGAGGCGGCGAAGATCGAAGAGAGTCCGGCCGGGTGTTCCCGGGGTGCCGGAGGACGAGAACCCCTTCGGGCCCGGCCGGTCGCGTCGCCTGGCGCGATGGTCAGCGATGGCCGCTTCGAAGTCGGCGGCCGGCGGGGTCAGCCCGAGACGGTCACGGTGGCGAACCGGTAGGAGGTCGTGCCGTTCTCGTCCCCCTTGTGCAGACGGCCGGTCATGACCGTGCCCGCGCCCGCGTGCCAGACGTGGTTGCTCTCCCTGAACCCGCCGCTGATGTCCCCGTTGGCCAGCAGCACCTGCTGGCCCCGCCAGGAGATGGTGGCCGGGCGGTACCTCGTGTAACCGTTCTCGTCACCTTCGTGCCACCTGCCGACGACCACCTTGTGGTCGGGAGCGCTGTAGTCGGAGTTGCTCTCCTTCTGACGGGAGGTCCACTCGCCGATGTGCACCTGGGCCTGCTCGCCGTCGATGAGGATGAAGCTGCAGTAGTAGGTGGTGGGGGCGTTTTCGTCGCCATAGTGCGAGCGACCGGTGAGCACCATGTTGGTCGGACAGGTGAACGGGTCGATCCACTCCCGTACCCTCGCGGCGTGGGCGCGCTCGACCTCGATCGTCACGGCCGCGGCGGCCGCGGGTGCGGGGGTCGCCACGGTCACGGTCGCCAGGGCGGTCAGGGCGGCCGCCGCGGCGGATAACGCCTTCTTCCTCATATGTGCGTCTCCTGCGATGCGTTTTCGCTTACCTCGCGGAGCATCACAGGGCGCACTGGTGGTCCACTTGTGTCTTGGTTGCAACGGCGGTCGGACGCACCCGCCGGACCCCTGCCCGGGGCTGGACTCGCTTCGCAGGGTGGCCTTCGCCTGCGCGTTCGACGGGGGAAGCGGCGCGATCATGGGCACCCTGTCCGCCGATGCCGCATCTCGGGCTGTCCGGCCACGGGCCGGGCTTCCCCCGGTCGTCCTGGTGGACCGGCGTTTTGCGCAGCCCGAGCAGGTCCATCCACGCATTGGCGGCCGGCACTCGCCCACCCGAACCGGGGACGTGCGCGCTCACCAGCACGCGCCGGAGCCCGTAAAGGGGGATCAGCCGGACGCACGGGCAGTAACCCGGCCAGACCGATCCCCGAGCGCGCCGACCAGCTAACCGAACGAGCCCGCCGCCATGCTTTCGACCCGATCCGCTACAAGCGGCGCAACGTCGTCGAACGCTGCTTCAACCGGCTCAAGCACTTTAAAGGCATCGCCATCCGCTACGACAAGCTCGCCGCCCACTACCGATCAGCCGTGACCATCGCCTGCCTACTGCTCTGGCTTAGACGATCCACAAAACAGGTCTTAACATCGGGTCCCGTGATCGTATGGCTCAACGGCACCCACGGCGCGGGCAAGACGACGACCAGTGCGCTCGTGCAGCAACTGATCCCGGATTCACGGGTGTTCGACGCCGAGAAGGTCGGCGAGACACTCATGGACATCACGCCGGGGCTGCCCGCGACGGACAACTTCCAGCACTGGCCGCCGTGGCGGCCACTCGTGGTCGAGACCGCCCGCCGCGTACTCGACTACACCGGCGGCACTCTGGTGATGCCCATGACCGTCCTGGTCGAGCAGTACTGGCGCGAGATCAGCACCGGCCTCGCCCACCATGCCATTCCGGTACGGCACTTCGTCCTCCACGCCGACCAGGACACCCTCCGCGGGCGCATCGAGGGTGACACTCTTCTTGGCCCGTCCCCCTTCCGTCTCAAATACCTTGAGCCCTACGCCGAGGCGGCCCGCACGTGGCTTCACGGCGAGGCCGAGGTCGTCGATACCACGCACCTCACGCCCGCTCAGGCCGCCCTGCAGATCGCAGAGGCCGTCAGAAGTTGAGGCTCGCCCCCACGTGAAGACTGCGCACCCCGGTGAACGCTTCCGGTCACAGCACCAGGGATTTCTGCGTGACGAACCACGGGACAACGACCCCGGACAACCACGGACGACGGTGGATTGCCATGGACCGTATGCGCAGGTGGGGACGGGTATAAGCCAAGGCCCCGCCCACCTGGCCTCCCTCGTGATGAAGGGGCCCGGGATTCGATTCCCCGAGGCGGCTCCAGGTCAAAGGCCCTCCGGGATCATCCCGGAGGGCCTTTGTCATTTCTGTGCGGCAGTTGCATACAGCTACCCCCATGGCCTCAAGCCTCCGTAGCCAGGCGAGGCCATCCAGATGGAGAAGAAGCAGCGGATAGGCAGCGGCGGACCTGCCGATCAAAGGATCTTGATGACGAACAACTCGCCACCGTCCTTCTGGCGCACGAGCAGATCGTTGCCCTTGGACGCCTCGGCCTCCACGTATTCGTAGAGGGTGATGGCTCTGTTCACCAGGTCGGTCTTTGAGAAACCGGTGCGTTCCTGGAGTCTCTGAAGTTGCTCCGAGACTCGTGGAACCAGGCCCACCGTTATCCGTTCGCTCACCATCTGTCGGGTCTGCGGAGAGGTTGGCTCCGAAGGCATCGCACACCTCGCATAAGTAGCTGACCCGTCCTGTCAGGTGTCGGGTCTCAGTCGATAGTCGCACATCTAGCATGCAAGAGCAGCACTTCTGCAGCTATTTGATGTAAGGATGTGCGTGTGGTGGTACTCTCTCCCTGGGCGGACCGTCTGTGTGTCCGTGACCGAAGGTGGAGACCTCAAGGAGGTAAGGCGTGGAGCTGTTCCTAACACTCCCGGTCGTGACTCTTAGTCCCGACTAGCCAACGCCGGGAGTCGCTAGATAGGGCGCTTCGTTGCCCCGCACCAGGCGGAGCTGTGCCCTGTGAGAGGAGCGACATGCCCATCAACCCCCCTGCGCCCCACCCGGCTGACGAGGTTCCCAGCGACGCCGCGAACCTCAAGATTTCGCTGCAGTCTCCCGAGGGACTGGACGTAACCGCCTCAAGCGAGATGAGCGGCTCTCACCTCAACCGCTTCTGGGATGTCGCAACCACCGTTGCCGCCATCGCCGCGACCGCGCTCGTTCCGCTGTTCGCTGCCAAGGAACTGGTGATGCTCCCGGCGCACTTGGCAAGTTGCATCATGGCGGCGCAAATGGCCACCGTCCTCTCGATCTACGCGCTCTGGCGGTCTCGCAAGAGGTAACGAACCGTTTATCGCTCGTGCGTGCCGAGGACCCTTTCCGCTAGGAACGAGCGGGAAGGGTCCTCGACGTCCAGGCCGACCTTCCTGACGCAGGCGCCAGGAGTGAAGTAGCACTCGAAGGACCGGTAGAAGTTGCGCGGCTCGATCGGGGTGCCACGCAGCGCGACCCTGGCGACCCCTTCGCGCGGGCGGTGCCGCACCGGTCCACTGGCATTGGCCTTTGAGAGTTATGCCCGGGATTCATCCAGGCTTGCTGACATAGTTACCCTTGTGCTCCGCGTGCTTTTCGCCTTCGTCGCGATGACGGCTCTTCTGTTGGGTACCTCGGCCGCCGAGGCGAACCGGTTCCCGAGGATTCTCGCGTCCCCGACCGAGCCTTGGCCGGAAGGCGGAAGTTTCTTCGTCCGCCTGTGTCGTCAGCATGATGCCCGAAATGCCTGCGAAGAGGAGGTGACTCCGGCGCAGAGGCGCGCGGTCGAGCAGACACTGCGGCAGATGCCGCAGATCACGGGTCTCCGATACGAGAGCAAGCGGGAGGCGTTGGTCCGGTTTTTGAAAACCGTGCCTGATCTGACGGGAGCCGTAGAGGAAAGTGACATGTCGGAGGAGTTCAGCGGAAGGCTGCTTCGGTGGAGCGACGCGCCCGCATTCGATTCGGCTGTCAAGATGTTGCCGGGGATCTCTATCGCCTATGCCAGACCTGTTCCCTTCTGGGAGGACAAGGCCGATGTCGTCATCATTCTTTGTAACGACGGAAGGCGGAAACACTGTGAAGGGCGAGGTAGGGCTACGGCTGACGAGATGACGGCGATCGAGGCTCTCCTGAGAAAGATGAAGGGCATCGAACGCATTTATCTCGCGGACCGGGCGCACAACATGTGGACGAACGAGCGGTTCAGCGCCTTGGTGTCGCAGCCGGTAGAGCGGGTTCCCCAGGACGGGGACAATGACGCCGAGCCCAGGCTGTTGAAGGAATATTACGAGAGCTACTACGTCAAACTCAACGATCCAAAGCTCGTCCCATCGATCGTGGACGCGGTGGAGGATCTGCCGGGGGTTGCCGGAGCGCTGGAGGTGTCCGTTTGGGGCGGCTGAGGTTCGTGATCCGCCCGGTCGGCCAGGGCATGAGCCCGCCGACCTGGGCATCGCCGTTCGCTCGTGATGAGATGGTCACCTGTTGACACCGCAGGCCGGTAAGCGAGGGCGTTTCTTGGGCGAGGCCCGCCCGGACCGGGGTGGGAGGACGGCCGTGGATCGGCGCGTGCGCCTCAGGCCGCTGGTCGATGCTCCGGTCGAGGAGGCCGAGCGGCTTGTCGCCGAGGGCACCGGCGTGCTCCGTTCCTGCCTGACGTGCGGGAACGGCGGCGTCAGGGCGGTGGTGCCCGATCGCCGGGCCGGCATCGTGGCGTTCGGTCTCACAGGCGCCGTCGATCTCATGGCAGGCACATGTGGATCTCATGGCAGGCACATGTGCCCTGGTTGCCACCGGCGTGGGCCGGGATGTGTTCCTTGGCATACGTATGGCGTCCGCTTGATCGACGGCTGACTCCCCGGCGGATAACATAAAGGGTCAACAGTTGAATTCGATGAGGATTGATTCGCAAATAGGCGCTGGGGAACAGGCGCCAAGGCATTTTCATCTTGATCCATCCAGGGGCGTTGGGCGGCCCCAACGCCGGTGAGGCGCAACCCATGTCTACTTTCTGGGACCTCAAGCACCGATTGTGTGAGGCGATCAACGCTCACGACCTGCAGAGAGTGCTCGACTGTTACGCTCCGGACGCCGTCTATGTCGCACCATCGGGAGTGGCGGAAGGCCACGAGCAGATCGCGTGGCTCTACGAGCAGCTGTTCGCCGGCTTTCCGGACCTGCACCTGACGCCATGGTTCGAGATCGATGACCACGACAACCCGGCGGTCACGGAATGGACGGTTACCGGGACACATTCTGGGCCTTATCTCCTGCCGGACGGGCGGGAGATAGAAGGAACCGGTCGTCGCATCACTGTTCGTTCTACGTGCTCTACTTTCGCCGAGAATGACAGGATAAAAACGCACCGGGAATACTACGACCAGTTGGAGCTGTACAGCCAGCTCGGCTACGGCTTGACGGAGCTCAAGCCCGCCTCCGTGTAGGCCGGACGTCGTCAGCACCAAGTCCGCCTCCGTGTAGGCCGGACGTCGTCAGCACCAAGTCCGCCCTCCGTGCAGGCCGGACATTGTCAGCACCAAGTCCGCCTCCGTGCAGGCCGGACGTCGTCAGCACCAAGTCCGCCCTCCGTGCAGGCCGGACATTGTCAGCACCAAGTCCGCCTCCGTGTAGGCCGGACGTCGTCAGCACATCGTCAGCGGGCCGGGAGAGACGTCGGACGGAGTCCGGAAGATCCTCGGCTATCGCCGTCCGACGCCGTTGAGCAACGTGTCGACGACGAGATCGGCGGCCTGAGGGGGTTCGAGCAGGGGGAAACGGTGAGCGGCGGTGTCGACCAGGTGATCCAGCATGGCGCGGGCCCAGTCGGCGGGCACGTCGGCGCGTAGCAGGCCTTCGTCGGCCGCCCGCTGGACGAACCTGTCGAGCCGCGCGCTCTGTTCCTCCCTGCGGGCACTCGCGTCAGGATTCGCGCGCATCATCCGGCGCACGTCCACCGGCCACTCCCGGCTGACCGGGACTATGCCCTCCACATACCGGTGCAGCGCCACCGCCACCTGAGCCTCGACGAGCCGGGCCTGGTCCAGGACCCGCTCGGAGGAGTCGAGTTTCGCCTGGAAGATGGCCGCGAGCAGGGCCTCCTTGGTGGGAAAGCGCCGGTAGACGGTCCGCCGGTCGACTCCGGCCTCGGCGGCGATCGTGCCGATGCTGGTCGACGGGTCCTCGGCCAGCAGGCGGGCACCCGTATGCAGGACCGCGGCGAGGTTGCGGGCGGCGTCAGCTCTCATGATCCCGCCAGTGTACTGAGGTGTGACATCTGTCCGCTTGACATACACAAGTGTGAGGCACAAACTCTTATTAGTGTCACACTTATGTGGCAGATAGTCGACACGTTGCCTGAGGAGGCACAGTGATCAGGACCTGGCTCATCACCGGAAGTTCACGCGGCTTCGGACGCGAGCTCGCGGTGGCCGCACTCGAGCGCGGAAACCGGGTGGTCGCCACCGCCCGCCGGCCGGAACAGCTCGACGACCTCGTGCGGAAGTACGGCGACCACGTGCGTACGTTCGCACTCGACGTCACCGACGCCGAGGCCGCACGCGCCGCCGTGCGGCTGGCCGTCGACGAGTTCGGCGGGCTCGACGTGGTGGTGAACAACGCCGGCTACGCCAACTCCTCCCCGATCGAGGAGACCTCGGACGAGGACTTCCGCGCGCAGTTCGAGGCCAATTTCTTCGGCGTCGTCAATGTCACGAAGGCGGCCCTGCCGGTGCTGCGCGGTCGGCGTTCCGGGCACATCCTGCAGTTCTCCTCCATCGGCGGGCGCGTGGGCGGGTCCCCCGGCCTGGCCGCCTACCAGTCCGCGAAGTTCGCGGTCGAAGGCTTCTCGGAGGTGCTCAACAACGAGGTGAAGCCGCTGGGCGTCAAGGTCACCATCATCGAGCCCGGGGGGTTCCGCACCGACTGGGCCGGATCGTCCATGCGCATCCCGGCTGTGGGACCGGACTACGAGGAGACCGTCGGCGCGATGAACCGGCGGCGCGCGGGCTTCGACCGGACGGCACCGGGCGACCCCGCGCGGGCGGCACGCGTCATTCTCGACACCGTGGACCTCGACGAGCCGCCACTGCGTCTGCTGCTCGGCTCGGACGCGGTGGACATGGCCGAGAAGTCGTCCCGCGACCGTGCCGCCGAGGCCGCGCGGTGGGCGGAGGTGAGCCGTTCCGCGGACTTCCCGCCCGGCGAGTGAGCCTTCCCCGCCACCCGGCCCGGGCAGCGCGGCACGTGCACCCGCTCCAGCCGTCGCCCCTCACCTTTCGGCACTTCACGAGGGGGATCGCTCCGTACGAGAACGAGGTCCGGCGGTTCGCTCCGCCCTCGAGCGCGTTTCCCGAACAGCCGAAACGCTCCGGATCTCTGCGCTACGCAGCGCTATCGTGGGTGGCGGGCCGGATGCTGCGGGCGGTCGCGATCATGGCTGTTCGACACGCCGACGGTCGTGTCGTCGCCTCCTCACACGGCGATGCGATGCCCATCCTGCTGACCACACTCTGCGGATTCTCCGGTGTCCCGGTTCCCGAAGTGGTCGATCGCGGAGGCTGGTACACGATAAGGATCGATCGGGACACCCTTTCCCTCACTTCGAACCACCCGCCTCGTGCGGCAGGCTGAACACCACCGCCGACCCTCGTGCGGCAGGCTGAACGCCACCGCCGACCCTCGTGCGGCAGGCTGAACGCCACCGCCGACCCTCGTGCGGCAGGCTGAACGCCACCGTGGACCTGGTCCGGGCATGGCGTTCGCACGGCATCTGACCTGCCGCTCCCGGCTTGACTTTGCCGTCGCGTCAACATCTACCGTCATGAACGAGCCGGAAGATCCGGCTCGGTGACGGTGGGAACGGGTGGCAGGCCATGGCGTGGTCGATCGCACAGGTGGCGCGGATGTCGGGAGTGACGTCGAGGACCCTGCGCCACTACGACGAGATCGGGCTGCTGGCACCCGCCTGGGTCGGCGGGAACGGCTACCGCCACTACGAGGAGGACCAGCTGCTGCGACTGCAGCAGATCCTGGTGCTGCGGGAGCTCGACCTCGGTCTCGCCGAGATCAAGGAGATCGTCGACCGGCACACCGACCCGGTGGCGGCACTGCGCGAGCACCATCGGCGGCTGCTGGGCGAGCGCGACCGGCTGGACGCGGTGGCCCGCGTGGTGGCTCGCACCATCACCGAACTCCAGGAGAGCGAAGGGAAGGGTGAGATGTCCAAAATCAGCAGGCCGGAGAATCTGTTCGAGGGGTTCGACGGGGCGAGGTACGGCGAGCAGGCCCGCGAGCGGTGGCCGGAGCACTGGGAGCGGTCCGGGCAGCAGGAGCTCCTGGACACCGCGACTCCGCAGGAGCTCGACCGCATGGGGCGGGAGGCCACGGCGGGAATGATCCGGATGGCCGAGCTCATGGCCGCCGGCACGCCCGCCGACGACCCCGCGGTTCTCGCCGAGCTCGACGTCCACTACGGGCACATGACCCGGTTCTGGACGCCGACCGCGGCGGAGTACGCGCACCTGGCTCAGATGCAGGCCGACGACGAGCAGTTCAGGGCGAACTACGAACGGATCGCCGCGGGCCTGGCCGCGTACATGCGCGACGCCATGACCGCGTACGCGCACGCCCGGCTGAGCTGATCCTCGCCGGATGAGCCGGAGGAGCTGCAGATCCTTCGGCCGTCGCCCGGACCCGACCCGGGAAAGTCACCCGGCATGGCATTCGAGGCAGTCAACGATCATGAGGTTCCTGTTCGGTGCCCGGTTTCCGGAACGGTCGTGGCGGCGTTCGCGGACCGGCTGGTTCGCCACCTGATCTCGTCGGTGAGCACGCCGGAACCTCCGGCCGTCCCGGAAGATGACCACACATTGCGAATCACGTGCGAGGAGCACCTTGAAAACCCCATAATCTATGGCTTATGGCTGAACGGGGTGAAGGACAGTCGGGTGTCGCTTCCAAGATCGGGCGGCTCGCCGCCATCGGGGCGGCCGCGGGCCTGCTGGTCGCGGGAATCGCGTTGCCGGCCGTGGGAGGCGCGGGTCTCGGCTTCGTGTCGGCGACCAACGAGCTGAATCTCAAACCCGAGGACCTCGTCGAACCTCCGCCCGCCGAGGTCTCGATCGTGCAGGACGCCGGGGGCAAGGAGATCGCGCGGTTCTACGAGGAGTACCGCGAGGTCGTCAACCTCGACCAGATCGCCGAGGTCATGAAGACGGCGATCATCTCGATCGAGGACTACCGGTTCTACCAGCACGGCGCGATCGACCTCGAGGGCACGATCCGCGCGTTCGCCAAGAACCTGCACGCGGGCGGGGTGAGCCAGGGCGGATCGAGCATCACCCAGCAGTACGTCAAGCAGGTCCTGCTCAACTCCGCCGACACCGACGAGGAGAAGAGCAAGGCGCTGGAGGCCAGCTACGCGCGCAAGCTCAACGAGCTGCGTCACGCGATGGCGGTTGAGGAGAAGTACACCAAGGACGAGATCCTGGGGAAGTACCTGAACATCGCCTACTTCGGCGCGAGCGCCTACGGCGTGGAGGCGGCGGCCAAGCGGTTCTTCGGTGTCGAGGCCGGCGAGCTCACCCTGCCGCAGGCGGCGACGCTGGCGGGCGCCGTGCAGGACCCCAACGCCACCGACCCCAACCTGGGCAAGAAGCAGCGCGACCGGTTGCTGCACCGGCGCAACGTCGTGCTGGACCGGATGGCCGAACTGGGCAAGATCACCCCGGCCGAGGCGGCTCAGGCGAAGGCCACCAAGCTCGGCTACAAGGGGACGAAGTTTCCCGGCGGCTGCGAGTCCAGTGATTACCCGTACTTCTGCATCTACGTCCGCAACGAGATCCTGCGCAACCCCGACTTCGGCAAGACGGCCAAGGCGCGCGAGGACTTCCTCAACCGCGGCGGCCTGACGATCAGGACCACGATCAACCCCACCATGCAGGCGGCGGCGGACAAGGCGATCAGGAAGTGGGTCCACCCCTCCGACAAGCCGGTGGCGGCCGAGGCCCTGGTCCAGCCGGGCACCGGAGCGATCAAGGCCATGGCGGCCAGCCGCCCGTACGGCCGGAGCAAGGCCAGGAACGAGATCTCCTACAACCTCGTCGCGGACGCCGCGCACGGCGGCGGCGTCGGCCTTCAGGCCGGTTCGACCTTCAAGACGTTCACGCTGCTCACCGCGCTGAAGCAGGGGATGAAGGTGAACGACGGGCTGGCGGCCGGGGCCGGTTTCCGCGCTTCGAGCCCCTCTGATTTCAAGAACTGCAAGGGCGAGAACATCGGTGACCTGAGCCACACCGTCACCAACGACGAGGGCAACCCCGGCTGGAAGACCCTGCAGACCGGCACCTGGGGTTCGGTGAACACGTTCTTCATGGCGCTGGAGAAGCGCGTCGGGCTCTGCGAGACGATCAAGACCGCCAAGTCGCTGGGCATCCACCGCTCCGACGGGCTCAAGCTCCTGGAGTTCTCGACGTTCACGCTCGGGACCAACGAGATGGACCCGGTGACCGTGGCCAACGCGTACGCCGCGATCGGCGCGCGCGGCAAGTACTGCGCGCCGATGGCGATCACCCGGATCACCGACAGGAACGGCAAGGTCACCGACTACAAGCCCAAGTGCCGCCAGGCGATCGACCCCGAGGTCGCCGACGCGGCGGCCGACGTGCTGTCCGGCGTGTTCACCAAGGGCACGATGCGAGCCGTCGGCGGCATCGGCCGCGACGCGGCGGGCAAGACCGGCACCACCGACAGCTCCGCCACCGCGTGGTTCGCCGGGTTCACCCCGGACTTGGCCGGCGCGGTCAGCATCGGCGACCCGCGCGGCTCGCAGGACTACAAGCTGAACGGCGTCACCATCGGCGGCCGCTACTACGGCTCGGTCTTCGGCGCCAGCATCCCGGGCCCGATCTGGAAGGACACGATGCTGGCGGCGCTGAAGAACGTCGAGCCGACGTCGTTCACTCCGATCAACACGGAGCGGTTCGGCGGTTGCGGCCAGAGCTGCCAGCCCGCGCCGCCCCCCTCGGACGACGAGGACGAGAACTCTTTCGAGATCAACAGCCCCGATGACTCCGGCGGTTTCGACAGGCCCGGCTGGGACAACGGTCCTGGCGGTCGCGGCGGGAACGGCGGCAACGGTCGCGGTGGCCGGTAGGACCCCTTCGGCGAGGGCGACGGCTGACGGGGAGGACCGTGCGGTCACCGCGGACCGTCAGCCATTCGCCACACCGGGCCCGGCGGAAGCTCATCAATCGATATACGAGGGACCTAGACTGATGATCTTGCCTGCCTGAGTAGTGTGACTGGATGCGGTCCTGCTGCTCGCGACATATATGACAGACGGTGCAAATTGCAGATCAGCATCAATAACGTCGGACCGGTGAGCTCCGCCACTGTCGAACTTGATCCACTGATGGTGTTCATCGGCCCCAACAACTCTGGGAAATCCATCGTCGCGACGGTCATGTATGCTGCGCTCTCCCGCATGGCCATAGGCGCTACGGCGCGTTTCCACAACGCGTTCAGAACGGCTTATCAGGACATCGAAGACGACCTTCTTTTTGATGCCGAAATCTTCCTGGCAGAAGCCGTGGCCAAGAAGCATAAGCCGGAGTTCGACGAGCTTCCTGAATATATTCGTAACATATACCAGGAAAGTGTGCGTCTTGCGTTGGTGGAGTACGCGGACACACTGGTCGAAGAACTTGAGCGCGTGACCGGAACTCCTGTGAACAATCTCAGGCGCGTGCAGAAAAAATCCACGAAGGCAAGCATCGAGATCATCAGCGCGCATCCGGCGTGGACGATACACATAGCTATATCCGGTAAGTCGCCGCTGGTTCACTACAAGGCGCCTCTGTTGCGAGAGGTATGGCAGCTCCTGACTCATCAGGACTGGAGCCGGATCCGTCGACGTCCAGCTCGCGCCAGACGAAGTTTTCTTCGTGATCTGGGAGTGGAGCTGAATCGCGTATGCTTCCGTGAAGTGCCTGTGCATTCCAAGTATCTGCCCGCTGCACGCTCCGGCCTCATGCAATCTCATAAGGTGATCGCAGGTTCTCTTCTGCGCAATTCGTCGCTCGCCGGATTGCGGAATATACAGATTCCCACTCTGACCGGAGTGGTGACAGATTTCCTTAGCGAAGTGCTGGAGTTGGAGCCAGGAGTCCAGGATTCTCGCGGATTTGAGAAAGAGGCGCGAGTACTCGAAAAAGAGGTGCTCCAGGGGGAGATCTTCCTGACGAGCGACGCAGCAGGCAACTCGGAGATCCTGTACCAGACGACGGCGGGGGCCTTCCCGGTCGGGCGGACCTCCTCGATGGTCTCCGAGCTCGCCCCGGTAGTTCTGTATCTGCGGCATGTTCTGCGGAAGGGGGATCTCCTCATCTTCGAAGAGCCGGAGGCGCATCTCCATCCGGCCACCCAGATCGTGCTGGCGCGAAACGTCGCGAAGCTCGTCAATCAGGGATTGCTGGTAGCCCTTACAACGCACAGCGAGTTCTTCCTGCAACAGCTGAACAACGCGATCGTCGCCTCCTCCATGAGTGAGCAACGTGCCATGGAGACCGGAATCGATCCAGATGTGCGACTCAAAGCCTCCAGGGTCAGTGCGTACCTTTTCGAACCATCGGTCGCGGGGACCGTTGTCACACGTCTGCCGGTCGATCCCCTCGAAGGGATTCCCGAATCCAGCTTCGGCCTGATCGCCGAGCAGCTCTACAACCAGAACGTGGATCTGGAGAGGCAGCTCAATGCTGCCACCTAGCATCGTCCAAAAAATTCGAGACAGGCACGGTGGTTGCTGCGTTTCCACACGTTGCGAAGAAGGCAACTGCCGGATAAAGCTGCCGCGTCCCGCCGAAACCTGGGTATGTCTCTCCGGCACAAAACTCCAGGAGAACCACGGGCTCGGAGGCCAGAAGTTATGCGACTTCATCTTTTGGATGGAAAAAGGAGCTGCTTTCCTGGGCTGCGCCATCGAGCTCAAAGGAGGCGGGTCCAACATAAGTCATGTTGCCAAGCAGATTCAGCACGGCGCCACCCTGCTCGACCAGATGGTCGGTGATCTCGATTTCTCCTTCCATCCCGTCCTGGTGCACGCCGGTATGAAAACAATCGAGCTCCGGGAGCTCGACAAAATAAAGATCAAGCGTCGTGGTAAGGCGTACAGGATCGAGCTGATCCGATGCGGCGAGGATTTGCTCGCCCAAAAAGGGCTGTCAGCGTTTCGCTGAGAACCGACGAACCCGGCCCCCGCACTCACAGGTTGCCGCACGGCCAGATGGCTTCCTGGGGGTTCTGACCGTGCGGCGTGCATGGTCGGGTCAGATTTCTCCGCTGCGGATGCCCGCCAGGAATTCGTTCCAGACCGTCGGGGAGAAGGTCAGCATCGGGCCGGACGGGTCCTTGCTGTCACGGACGGCGACGAAGCCGGGCAGGTTCATGGCTACTTCCACGCAGTTGTCACTGCTTCCACCGCTGTAGCTGCTCTTACGCCATACGGCGCCAGTCAGGTCAGAGGGGGGCATGGTCACTCCTTACCGCAGCAACGAACGCCGCAGACTCCTCGGGGGACAAGCACACACCAGAAAGACGTTCGAACGTCAGCTTAAGGTTCTCCACCTGATCCCTCGCCTCTACATAGACGTCTCCGCCTGGGCAGCCGGTGTAGACCACCCCCCGTTCACGGAGGTAGGCGACCACCTTTCTGGCCGTGCCCCGGGCGATGCCGAACTCCTGCACCATCTGCACCTCGGAGGGGATCAGATGGCGCGGCGGGTACTGGCCGCTTTCGATCCTCGCTGTGAGGGTCTCCGCGACCTGGATCCATATCGGCCGATCGCGTTCGAACTCGATCATGAGGAGACGATGACGGCCATACTCATGGCCGCTCATGTGTATACGAGCATGAACGAGCACATGCAGACAGGAACTGCGGAGGCTCGGAATCCGCTTCAAGGCCAATGAAGCGGGCCCGCCCGGTGCTGGAACACCGTGACGGGCCCTTGATCAGGAAGGCAGTCCTGACCCGTGAGCAACCCTAGTGCTCCCGTTCTCGACAGGCAGGTGGTCGGTGGTTGCGGCTGTTTCGCCGACGCGGCGCCGATGCCGATGGGCTGTGCCACCTGCGGGCACGCCCCCTACGCGCACGGCTGTCCCGGCCGGGCCGCCGACCACGAGTACGTCCAGCCCTCCGCCGCGCTGATGGACACCCGGCTCGTACGGCACACCCCTCCGCGCCTTTGACCAGCCCATGAAGCGGGCCCGTCCACCGCTACCGACGACCGGACGGGCCCTTGATCAGACGGAGGTCCGATCGATGAACGATGGTAGGTCCACCACCCCGAGCCCGCCGGCGTTCCCGGCTGGAGGCTGATCCTCAGCGACGCCGGGCGCCTCTGGGCCAGCGGGGAGAAGCCCTTCTCCCCGGCCGCCTGCGACGCCGGAGCCGAACGGACCGTCGACGGCGACAGCCTGGAGGCCCTGCGGGCCGAGACCGACCGGCAGGAGGCCCTCGCCCAGGAGGTCCAGGAACAGGAGGTCCAGGAACAGGAGGTCCAGGACCGGACGGCACGAGAGCAGGAGGCTCTTGCCCCACAGGAGCACGCCCCACAGGAGCACGCCCCACAGGAGCACGCCCCACAGGAGCACGCCCCGCAGGAGCAGGCCGAGCAGGTGATCATGTGATCCGCCGCTGCCTGAGCGCCGCGCGTGGGCGTCACCGCGACGGTCAGAGCATCACCCCGGTCCCGCGCTACACCTGGGACCACGACGCCCGCGCCGAGGCCGCGACGCTAGAGATCACCCGGCCAGGATGGGCCGTCCTGTACGGCACCGGCAGCCGGCTCTTTCACGCCGTCGCCACCTGGCCCACCCCCGAACCGCTGATCATCTGTGACCGGACCGTCGAAGGCCTGAAGGCGCAGATGCGGGAGGCGGAGACGAGCGTGCTGTACCGCTGGGCCCTGACCTCCACCTCGGCCACCGTCGGCCACTTCTGAGCGGGCACGGCGGCCCCATCCCTTCCCCGGTCCGGGGTCGCCGTGCCGTCGAAGCCGTACCGCATGAGGGTGAGACGCGGTACGTGACGGGATGGGTCGGCGCTTGCTCGGGCTACGTGTCGAAGCGGCGGCGGGAGTCCTCGATGTGGCTGAGATCTCGACACGACGATACAGATCGCTGTGTCATCGCACGCGGACGGGCGTATGTATCAAATCCTACCCCTCGTAGGGTTAGAAGGGTAGGATTTGATACATGACCCCTTCCGGTGGCCTTCGGCTTGAAAAGCGCCTGAGCGCTCTTCCACCGACTTTCACAGCAACGCAGGCCAGGCAGGCAGGCCTCTCACCGCGTGATCTGACCATGCTGGCCACGGCCGGTGACGTCGAAGAGCTTTCGCGAGGCGTCTATCGTCGTGCGGACGCTCCCGCGACCGCGTACCTCGACCTGCTCGCTGTCTGCATGCGCGTCCCACGTGCGGTCGTGTGCGGAGAGTCCGCCCTCGCGATTCATGAACTGATCGACGACATCCCGATGAGCGTCCACATCGCGGTTCCCCGCGGCACGCACCGCCCCTCGATCTCCTACCCGCCAACCACGGTCGCCCAGTATGCGGCGGAGACCTTCTCCCTGGCTGTCGAGCGGTTCGAGGCAGCGCCGCATGAAATGGTCCCCATGTACAGCGCCGCACGTAGCGTCGTCGACGCGATGCGTCATCGTCGGCGCTTCGGTGAAACACTCGCACTGGCCGCACTTGGCCGTTACCTTCGCCGTGAAGGGGCCGGCGGGGTTCGCGACCTTCAGGAAATCGCTCGTGAGCTGGGTGCACTGTCGGCCGTCCGTCCGGCTGTCGAGGCGGTGCTCGCCTGATGCCGAACCCGACACGCGATACAACCGCCGGTCGCGTCTATAACGACCTACGCAATCTGGCCCGCCGCAGCGGACGCTCCACCGATGAGACCATGGTCGAGTACGTGCTCGAACGCTTCCTCTACCGGATGGGGCTTTCTCCGGAAGGCGGCCACCACTTCATCCTCAAGGGGGGCCTCCTCCTTGCCCAGTTCGGCGCACGCCGGATGACCCGCGACATCGACATTCTGGGCCGCGCGTTTCCCAGCGACGAAGCTGAAATCATCCGGAGAATCGCGACCATCGCAACCACCGAGGTTGACGATGGCGTCATGTTCGATCCCGGCACCCTCAAGACCGTCCCGATTCGAGCGGATGAGGAGTACAACGGCCTGCGTTTGACCATGACCGCGACAATCGCCCGCGCAATCCTCAAACTCCAACTGGACATCAGTTTCGGTGACCCTGTTACTCCCGAACCCCAGATCATCGACTACCCCCAGCAACTCTCCACCGACAGCTTCAAGATCTTCGGTTATCCGCTCGCCACGGTCATCGCCGAGAAGCTCACCACCGCTGTCGCGCTCGGCGACATCAACACCCGAGAGCGGGACTACGCCGACCTGTATCGCATCGTGACCCTCAACACCCTTGATGGTGGCGAACTCACCGAAGCTCTAACCGCGACCGCTGGACATCGTGGCATTCCCCTGCGATCACTTACGTCCTCGATCACCGATCTCGGAGAGCGTCGCCAGTCGTCCTACACAGCCTGGCGACGTCGGCAGAGAACTGCGGCAAGCGGTTACCCTGAGCAGTTCACTCATGTCGTAGACCTGGTAGCAGCCTTTGCGGACCCGCTTCTCGCCGGCGAGGCCGCCACATTGACCTGGCATGCCAAGCCGGGAGCATGGTCATGAGAACCAAGGCGGCCCCATCCCTTCCCCGGTCCGGGGTCGCCGTGCCTTCTGAGAAGCGTTATCTGAACGACGGTTCTCAGCCGACTCTCAACGGTGGCGTTTCCCATCAGAGGGTTCACGCGACCTCGCGGAGAAGTCCTGGGCCCTCACCCGCGCCTCCCAGACTTGCCGAACCTCAGCTCACGGCCTTCTTGACGAGCTCCGTGAGCGCCGCCTCACCGGCTTCGCTCAACGTCGTCAGGGCGTAAGCCGTCGGCCACATGCCGTCGTCGTCATCGAGATTCGCCTCCACGGTGAACCCCAGCGAGGAGTAGCGTTCCTTGTCCGCCTGCCCGCTGCGGAAGAAGCACACCACCTTCCCGGCCCTGGCGTAGGCGGGCTGGCCGTACCACAGTTTCGGCGCCAGCTCCGGAGCGGCGGCCGTGACGACGGCGTGCACACGCTCGGCCAGCGCACGGTCCGGCGGCGCCATCTCGGCGATCTTCGCCAGCACGTCCCGCTCGTCGGCCGCCGCCTTGCCCGTGCCCCGGCCGCGGCGAGCAGCGCCCTTCAGCTCTGCCGCGCGCTCCTTGATGGCGGCACGCTCCGCATCGGAGAATCCCTCCCCGGAGGACGCGCTCTGCTTGTCGTCGTCGGCTTTCGATGCGGCGCTCATTGAGGTGACGCTCCTTTTGGTGGTTGCCGTGGCGATCGTGCTGACCGCAGGGGGGGGCGGGCCGACGGAGTGGCCGCGACATCCGCCCCCAGGTGCCTGCGCCGCGGCGACGGTGATCCGGCCGCCGGCGGCGACCGTCAGGAGGACCGCGGGATCCGGCTCAGCGCAGCTCCTGGATGCGGATCATGTTGCCCGCGGGGTCGCGGAAGGCGCAGTCGCGAACCCCGTACGGCTGCTCGACCGGCTCCTGGACCACCTCCGCGCCGCCGGCCTCCACCCGCTCGAAGGTGCCGTCGAGGTCGTCGGTGGCCAGGAGGATGCCGGCGTAGGTGCCCTTGGCCATCATCTCGGCGATGGTGCGGCGCTCGTCGTCCGTGACGCCGGGGTCGGCGACCGGCGGCTGCAGGACGACGGAGACGCCCGGCTGGCCGGCGGGGCCGACCGTGATCCAGCGCATCCCGCCGTACCCGACGTCGTTGCGCACCTCGAAGCCGAGAACGTCGCGGTAGAAGGCCAGGGACGCGTCCGGGTCCTCGTGCGGCAGGAAGCTCGCGTGAACGGTGATATTCATGCAGGTAACGCTAGGCGCGGTGTGGGGGTGCACGCTTCTCGATTCCTGACCTGTCCGCCGCCTGCCTCGCCACGCGCGCACCCCGGTGGCCCGGTCCGACGCGGGGGTCACGTCCTGCCGGGGGTGATCCCGTACCGCCGGAGCCGGTCCGCCTCGCCGGTGCGGCCCAGCCGTCTCAGCAGGCCGATCGCCTGCCGCAGGGCGCCGGGGAGGCCCAGCTCGGCGGCGCGCAGGTAGGCGAGGACCGCCCTGTCCGGACGGCCGGTCTCGCGCAGCAGGACGGCGGTCCAGGTCAGGGCGCCGGTGTCGCCCGCCTCGGTACGGGCGCTCAGCCAGGTGAGGGCCTCCTCGGCCCGGCCCGTCTCGTACATCAGGTCGACCGCGTGGTCCAGGGCGTCGGTGTCGCCGGTCTCGGCGCGGGCCCGCAGCCAGGTGACCGCCTCCTCAGAACGGTCCAGCTGGTACAGCAGGGTGGCGAACCGCCCGAGGGCGGCGACGTCGCCGGTCTCGGCGCGGGCCCGCAGCCAGGTGATCGCCTCCTCGGCCCGTCCCGCCTCCTGGAGCAGCTCGACCGCCTTCCACAGGGCGTCGGTGTCGCCGGTCTCGGCGCGGGCCCGGAGCCAGGTGATCGCCTCCTCGGTCCGGCCCGTCCGCTGGAGCAGCTCGACCATCCGCCAGCCGGCACCGGCGTCCCCGGCGTCGGCGGCGTGCCGGTACGCGGCGAGGGCCTCCTCGGTCCGGCCCGTCTCCTGGAGCAGCTCGGCCATCCGCCGGCCGTCGCCGGTGTGCCCGGCCTCGGTGGCGCGCCGGTACGCGGCCAGGGCCTCCTCCAGGTGACCCTCCCGGTGCAGCAGTGCTGCCATCGACCAGTGCGAACCGGCGTTTCCCGCCTCGGCGGCGCGCCGGTGGGCGGCGATCGCCTCCGTGGTCCGCCCCGCCCTCTCCAGGAGGTGCGGCAGCAGGTCGAGGGCGGGGCGGTCGCCGGTCTCCGCGCGGGCGTACAGCCAGGTGATCGCCTCCCCGGCCCGGTTCGACTCCCGCAGCAGCTCGACCGCCTCCTCGAGCGCCAGGCGGTCGCCGGTCTCGGCGCGGGCGCTCAGCCGGGTGATCGCCTCCTCGATCTGTCCTGTCCGCTGGAGGAGGCCGATCGATCGCCAGTAGGCGTAGGTGTCGCCGGTCTCGGCGCGGGCGCTCAGCCAGGTGATCGCCTCCTCGGTCCGTCCCGTGTACCGGAGCAGCTCGACCGTCGTCGAGATCGCGCGATGGTCACCCTTCTCCGCGCGGGGTTCCAGCCAGGTGATCGCCTCCTCGGCCCGTCCCGACTCCCGCAGCAGCTCGACCGCCTCCCACAGGGCGTCGGTGTCACCCGCCTCGGCGCGGATCCGCAGCCAGGTGATCGCCTCCTCGGCCCGTCCCATCTCCCGCAGCAGGGCGACGGCCTGCTTGAGGACGTGGCCGTCGCCGGTTCTCGCGGCGCGACGGCAGGCGGCGACCGCCTCCTCCCTGCGGCCGGTCCTGTACAGCAGGGAGGCCAGCCACTCCGGGGCGTCGACGTTCCCGGTCCTCGCGGCGCGCAGGTAGGCGGTGAGGGCCTCCTCGCGGTGTCCCGCCCTGTCGAGGAGCGCCGCGGTCCAGACGGGAAGGCCGGCGTCGCCGAACCAGTCGTGGGCCCGCAGCCAGGTGAGCGCCTCCTTGACCCTTCCCTCGTCCACGAGCAGGGCGATCGCCTCCCTCGGGGCGTCGGCGTCTCCCGCCTCCGCGGCGCGCCGGTAGGCGGCGATCGCCCTCTCGCGGTGCCCGGCCCTGTGGAGGACGGCGGCGCGCCGGCCGATGGCCTGGGCGTTGTCCGGCCCGCCGTGGATCCGCAGCCAGGTGAGCGCCTCCTCGGTACGTCCCGTCTCCCCGAGCAGGGCGATCGCCTGCCGCGGGGCGTCGGGGTCGCCGGCCGCGGCGGCGGCCCCGTACAGCAGGAGGGCGTGGTGGTAGAGACCGCGAGCCCGAGCCTGGGCGGCGAGGCACGGCAGGTCCCCGGGATCGGCGTGGGAGACGAGCGCGTCCCACAGGGCCGCGGGAGCGGGACGCGTACGGCGCTCGGCGCGACCGAGCTGTTCCAGGTGGTCCGCCAGCCGGTAGCGGGGGTACGCGGACGGCTCGTCGTGGCGGGGGCCGACGCGTGTGAGGGGGCCGTGGGCACCGCAGGCGTAGGCCAGGGCCCGTTCGAACCAGTCCCGGGGCAGGGAGCCGTACTCGTAGTCGGTCAGGTAGTCGAACGCGGCGGTCTTCAGAAGGGCGTGCGGGAGGGCGGGGCCGTGCCCCGTGCGCCTGGCGTCCATCGCGGCCTCGATCACGGCCTTGGCCGGGGCGGGCGCGTTGCGGTAGCGCTCCACCATGCCGGGCACGCCGGTCAGGTACTGGGTGATCCGGCCGTCGCGGGCTCCGGCGTACGCGCGCTCCAGGCGCGGATCGCCGCCCGCCGCGCCGCGTACCGCCTCCAGGGAGGAGCCGGTGAAACGGCCGGGGACGTGGATGGCCGCGCCGGTCACCAGCGCCCGCGCCTGGGTACGGAGGTCGGTGCCGCCGCTCGCGGCCGGAGCCGCGGTGAGGGCGGCCCAGTATTCGGGCCAGAGGGTGCCCAGGACCAGCACCGGGCCGCGCTCCGGGTCGCTCACCAGGGCCCGCAGCCCGGCGGCGACGCGCTCACCCATGCCGCCGGCCGGGGTGAGCAGGTAGGACTGCGACTCGTCGAGCCACACGACGGTCCGCGGCGCGATGGAGCTCAGGGCGAGGGCGGTCGTCCCGGGACGGCCGGGGTCGGCCGGACGCCACAGCCGCCACCCGCCGGGCAGCAGCCGCACGGCCTCCCAGCAGGCCCGGGTCTTGCCGGTCGACGAGTCGCCGACCAGTATCGCGACCGCGCTGCGTCCGGCCGTCGCCCGCCGTACGATGGCGGCCAGGCGGTCGTCATGGGGGCGCGGCACGTAGGCGGGCAGGCCGGCCATTCCGGCGGTCTCCGCGCCCGCGTCGATCGCCCGGTGCACCCCCAGCGAGAACGGGTCGGCCAGCGAGCGGATCGGCAGTCCGGACGGCGAGCCCAGGCGGGCCCTCCTCCACAGCTCGCGACCCCGGTCGGCGGTGCCGGCGGGATCCCGCCGGGCCAGGCGGGCCAGGACGGTGATGACCGCCGTCAGGTCGGCCTGGCTGGGGAGTGTCTCCGCCGAGGCCAGTATCCGGCGGACGGTGTCGCGTCCGGGGGCACCGGGTCCGGGGAGGTCACCGGCGATTCCCCCGGCGATGTCGTCGAGAGTGGGGGTCCCGGCCTCCAGGTACAGTTCGTGCAGCAGGTCCCTGAGGTCACGTAGCGGTCCCGGAGGGGGCTGCGAGCTGATGAACAGGAGCGGTCGCCGCCGTACGTCGCCGCTGTTCTCATCGCCGTTGTTCATTTCTTGCTGCCACTCATCGCAACATCATCGCTTGCTATGCGGCCTGCGAAAGGTGGAAATCACCAATAATAAGGTGACAAAGATGCTTCTGCCGTAAGCAGAGGATGGTTTCCCGATGGCGCGATGCTCGTGGGGACACGCCCCGATCGGAACCGTTGATGCGGAAAGCCTTCTTTCCGCTGCATGAACCGATAATAGGTATTTAGGCGTTTTCAATGCATGTTCAGGTGATATTTCCGGGCTTGGTGAGCGAGTCCGAAGGCTCCGCGGCCCTCGCGGCCCCGTAGATTCACAACCCTGCCGAACGGGCCGGTGCCCGTGGCGGGAGACCCCTGCCCCGCCCGCGCCGCCCCCGTGCTGCCTCCTGCCGTCTTGTGCCGTGCCGCGCCGTGCTGTCTTGCGCCGTGCTGTCTTGCGCCGCGCCGCGCCGTGCCGCGCTGTGCTGTCTTGCGCCGCGCCGCGCCGCGCCGTGGCGCATCGCCGCGACAGCCGTGACCGGCGCGTAATGCAGTGGCGTCGGCCCACGAGTCGCTGTTTGGATGCGGGACATGACTGCCACTGAAGGCTCCCGGGCCCTGCTGGACCTGATCGAGCACTACTACGACGCGGTTCCGCGACGCGAGGCCAGGGTCGAGGACCACGGGCCGCTCACCCTGTTCGTACGGGAGGGCGTGGGGTGGCCCTTCTACGCGCGCCCGGCTTCCGGGTGGTCCGGCCCGGTGCGGGCCGACGACGTGACCCGGGTCCGCGACCGGCAGCGCGAGCTCGGGATCCCGGAGAGTTTCGAGTGGGTGGCCGAGACCACGCCCACCCTTCGCGCCGCGGTCGAGGAGGCGGGGCTCACGGTTCACGAGCACCCGCTGATGGTGCTCGGAACGGACGTCGCGCCGGTCGCGCCGGAGGGAGCGCCCGAGCACCCGGCGGTGCGGGTCCTGGAGGCGGACGACCCGGCGCTGCCCTCCGCGCTGGTGGTTCCCCACCTCGCCTTCGCCGAGCCCGGCACGCGCGTCGGCGCGGCGGACACCGCGGACCTGGCGGAGGCGGTCCTCGCCCGCACCGCTGACGGCTCCCTGGAAAGCGGCGCCGCACGGGTCCGGGCGGGGCTGACGGTGATAGCCGCGGCCGTCGAGGGCGGTACGGCGCTGTGCGCGGGCCAGCACAACCAGGTCGGGGAGGTGAGCGAGATCGTCGGGGTCGGCACGCTGCCCGCCGCTCGCCGTCGCGGCCTCGCGCTCGCGGTCACCGCGGTGCTGATCGCCGACGCCCGCTCCCGGGGGGTCAAGACCGTCTTCCTGTCGGCGGGAGACGAGGATGTCGCCCGGATCTACGCCAGGCTCGGTTTCCGCCGCGCCGGCACGGCGCTGATCGCCGAGCCCGCCGGCTAGCGTCCCCGGCCACCGGGCGGAGGCCGGTCAGGCGAGCTTGTCCAACCGGGCGACGTCGTCCTCGGTGAGCCGCAGGCCGGCCGCGGCGACGTTCTCCTCCAGATGGGCGGCGGAGGAGGTCCCGGGGATGGCGAGGGTGACCGGGGAGCGGGACAGCAGCCAGGCGAGCACCACCTGGGCACGGCTCGCGCCGTGACGTCCGGCGACGTCGTCCAGCGTCCGCTCCTGCTCCGAGGTGGGGGCCATGCCGGGCGGAGCCTGTGACGTGTCCAGGCCGGGCCTGAGCATTCCCGCCGAGAGGGGGAAGTACGGGACGAAGGCGATCCCGTACTCCTCGCAGGCCGCGAGGACGTCGGAGCTGCCACGGTCGAGGAGGTTGAAGCGGTTCTGTACCGCGACCACCGCGGCCAGCTCGCGGGCCTGGGCCAGCTGGGCGGTGGTGACCCCGCTGAGCCCGAGGTGCCGGATGAGACCACGCCCTTGCAGCTCGACGAGGGTGGCGAACGACTCCACGAAGGGAGTGTCGTCGGGGAAGAGCAGGCCGTCGCCGCCGACCCGCAGATAGACCAGGTCGAGGCGGGCCCTGCCGAGCCGGAAGAGGTTCTCCTCGACCTGGTCGCGAAGCTGGGCCGGTGCGGCGGCGGGATTCCAGCCGCGCCATTCGTCGCGGACGACCCCGACCTTGGTGGCGATCACCAGATTGTCGGGATAGGGGTGGAGTGCCTCGCGGATGAGGTCGTTGGCCACATGCGGGCCGTAGAAGTCGCTGGTGTCGATGTGGGTGACGCCGAGCTCGATCGCCCGGCGCAGGACGGCGCGGGCCGCCGCCGGGTCTTCGGGCGGCCCCCAGGCCCCGGGACCCGGCAACTGCATGGCTCCGTAGCCGAGACGGCCGACGGCCGGCCCGTCGCCGAGCGGGAGGAGGCCGCCGGGGGCGGCGTGGTCGTCGGTCATGTGTGACCTTCCTTTACGGGGTTCGGCGCGCGGGCGGTGAGCCGGACACGGATGGAGGCGACGGTGATGCCGGGAGGATGCCGTTCGAGCTTGCCGCGGTTGGCCAGGTCGTGAACGCCCTGGCGAGTGATGCCGAGCATGCCCGCGGCCACGGCCACGGGGACGGCGACGGCGGTGGGATGCCCCGCCCGCCGGAGCACGGCCTGGCCGAAAGGAGTGCCCCACCACCCGGCCGGCGGGTCGAACGGGGCGTCCCCGGGGTACAGGGCGCTCACCAGGCGAATCGCGGTGTACATCGCCGCCTGGTCGTCCTGGCCGAGCAGCGTCTCGGCCCAGGCGCGGGCCTCCGCCGCCAGCCGGTCCCGCATCAGGCCCGCCGTGCCGAAGAGGATGTCGAGCGGATCGAGCAGCCGGCCGCCGACGACCCTCTCCAGATCGTCCGCGAGCGCGTCACGCGCCTCCGTCCAGGTGTTCATGCTTCCTCCCCTAATTGACATCGAACGTCAAGTATTGGTGATCAGCATCAACTACTTGACGTCATACGTCAAGCATTTCCGTCGAGTGACGAATCGATCGGGTGGCGGGGATCGATCGGGTGGCGGGGGTCAGGGGCCGCCCGGCACGCCGTTCTCGACGACGCGCGCCGGCCGCTCGAACCGGGAGTCCTCAAGGCCGGTGCCGGGGACTCCCGGTTCGAACGGCCTCGATCACGCGGAGCCGGCGACCGAGACGAACCCGGAACCGGGCCGGTAGTTGGGAGACTGGTGCCGGAAGTAGGTGTTGTAGACCTGGCAGTAGTGGCCACCGTGAGCCAGCAGCGTGGTGTGGTCACCCTCCTCGACGATCCGGCCGTGATCGAGCACGATGATGCGGTCGACGTGCTCGATCGTGGACAGCCGGTGCGCGATGACGATGGAGGTGCGGTCGGCCAGCACCCGGTCCAGGCCCTCCTGGATCTGGGCCTCGGTCAGCGGGTCGACGCTGGCGGTGGCCTCGTCGAGCACCACGATCGCCGGATCCTGGATGAGCAGGCGGGCCAGCGCGACGAGCTGGCGCTGGCCCATGGACAGGGCGCGGCCGTGCTCGCCGACGTCGGTCCGCAGGCCGTCGGGCAGGGCGTCGATCCAGTCGCCCCCGCCGACCGCCGCGGCCGCGGCGAGCACCTCCTCGTCGCCCGCCTCGGGCCTCGGGTAGCGGATGTTGTCGGCGACGGTGCCACTGAACAGGAACGGAACCTGCGGCACCGCGCCGATCTGCCGCCGGTATCCGGCCAGGTCCAGCGTGCGGACGTCGCGATCGTCGATCAGCAACCGGCCGTCCTGGAACTCGTAGAACCGGGTGATCAGCTTGCTGAGCGTCGACTTGCCCGCACCGGTGTGGCCGACCAGCGCGACGCTCTCGCCCGCCTCGATGGTGAGGTCGAAGTCCCGCAGCACGGGGCTTTCGGCTTCGTAGCCGAACGTGACGCCGCGGAACTCGATGCGGCCCGCCAGCCCGCCGACCGGCTGGGGATCGGTCTGCACGACCCGGGGCGGCGCGTCGATCAGGGCGAAGACCCGCTCCGACGCGGACAGGCCCTGCTGGAACTGGGACCAGAACGCGGCGATGGAGGTGAGCGGGAACCAGAAGAGCGCGACGCCCTGCAGGAAGAGGAACCAGTCGCCGCTGGACAGCCCGCCGCCGAGCACGGTGGTGCCGCCCAGCTGGACGAGCATGACCGTGGCCAGCCCGGCGACGAGAAAGAGCACGGGGAAGATGCCGGAGAAGACGAACCCCTGCCTGAGCGTCACCTGGTAGCTCTGCCGGTTGATGGGGCGGAACTCGTCGTAGACCCGCTGCTCCTGGCGGAAGTTCTTGGCGACGGTGATCCCGCCCATGGTCTCCTGCAGGGTGGCGTTCACCCGGCTCAGCGAGCGTTGAGCCCTGCGGGTGCTGCTCCGGGCGACCCGCCGGAACAGCAGGGCGATGCCCATCACGACCGGCGCCACGAGCAGGGTCAGCAGGGCGAGCTCGACGCTGCGCAGGAAGAGCAGGATCGTGACGAAACCGACCATCAGCACCTGGCTGATCAGGTCCATCGTCAGGGTGGAGACGGTGGCGAAGTCGTCGGTGTCGGAGGTGACCCGGCTGACGATCTTGCCTGACGGCGTCTCGTCGTAGAACGACAGGTCACGCTCCAGCACGGCGTCGAACGCGTCCTGGCGCAGATGCAGGACGACGTCGCCGGTGACCTTCGCGCTCTGCCACTGGCGGACGAAGTTGAACAGCCAGCCGAGCACCCCGGCGAGCAGCAGGCCGGCGGTGAGCTGCCATCCCACGTCGGCGATCGTGCCGTCCTCGATCCCGTCCACACCCCAGCTGACCAGCAACGGCATGGCCGCCTGGCTCAGAGAGAACAGCACGATCATGACCGCGACCAGGATCATCGATCCCAGCTTCGGCCGGAAGTAGGACAGGATCCGGCGAAGGAGGTCACGATCGCTGTAGGTGCGGTCGTAGTCCTCGGCGTCGAGGCCGTCCATGATGAAGCCCATCAGCCCTGCGCTCCCTGCTCGCCCGCGAGGACCACGGCCGGGTCGGTGGTGTCGCCGGACACGGTGCCGTCGGTGCCGTCGGTGCTGTCGGCCACGTCGACCTCGTCGTAATGGGCGAAGATCCGCCGGTAGAGGCGACTTCGGGTGAGCAGCTCGTCGTGCGTGCCGTAGTCGACCAGCTCGCCCCGGCGGAGCAGCAGGACCTTGTCCGCCCAGCGGATCTGGGAGAGCCGGTGGGTGATCAGGAAGGTGGTGCGCCCGTCGAGAACGCGGCCGATGGCCTGCTGGATCCTGTCTTCGGTGGCGGAGTCGATCGCACTCGTCGAGTCGTCGAGCACGAGGATCGCCGGATCCGTCAGCAGGGCCCGTGCGATGGCCAGGCGCTGGCGCTGGCCGCCGGAGAGGGTGACGCCACGCTCACCGATGACCGTGTCGTAGCCGTCGTCGAGCTCGCCGATGAAGTCGGCCGCCTGGGCCTCCTCGGCGGCCCGGACGACGGCTTCCCGCTCCGCCCGCTGGCCCAGCCCGAAGGCGATGTTCTCGGCCACCGACCGGGAGAACAGCACGATGTCCTGCTCGATGGTGGAGATCTGGGAGCGCAGCGAGTCGAGGTCCCACTCGCGGACGTCCACGCCGTCGACGAGGATCCGGCCCGCGGTGACGTCGTAGATCCGGGGGACCAGCTTCGCCAGGGTGCTCTTGCCCGAGCCGGTCTCGCCGACGATCGCCACGGTCTCGCCCGGCCGTACGGTGAACGTCACCCCGCGCAGCACCGGGTCGTCCTCCCCGTAGCCGAACGTCACGTTCTCGAAGACGATCTCTCCGCTGATCGGCGCGGTGTGGCCGTCGGCGCGCTGTCCGAGCTCGGTCTCGGTGTTCATGATGCTCAGGATCCGGCGGGAGGACACGATGCCGATCTGGACCAGCGAGAAGGTGAAGATCGAGATGTTGGTCGGGAAGCCCAGCATGGCCACCAGGCCCATGAAGGCGACCAGCTCGCCGATCGTGATGGCACCCGCGGAGTGCAGGTAGAGGCCGTGCCAGAGCGAGCCGGCCATCGCGAAGGCGAAGAGCAGGGTCGGCAGGTATCGGGCCTGGACCAGGCCGTTGCGGGCGAAGGAGTCACGGTAGTGCCGCGCCAGGGTCCTGAACCGCCGCCGCTCCTGCTCCTCCTGCGCGGTCACCTTGATGACCTCGATGCCGCGGACGGCCTCGTTCAGCCCGGCGTTGAGATCGCCGAACTGCTCCCGCATGCGGGTCGCCACGGGGTTGAGCCGTGCCATGTAGTGCCGGAGCGCGACGACGAAGGCGACCGCGAAGACGCCGGGCACCAGCAGCAGCCGCGGATCGATCGTGACGATGAAGACCAGGGGCACGAGGCCGGTCAGGCCGGAGTCGACGATCAGGTCGACACCCGGGCTGATCATGGTGGAGAGCTGCCGGATGTCGTTGGCCGCCCGTGCCATCAGGTCGCCGACCCGCTGCCTGTTGTGGAAGGTCTGGCTCTTGCCGAGCAGGCTGACGTAGAGCTCGTCCCTGGCGTCCCGCTCCAGCCGCTTGGCCAGCACCTCGCTGGCCAGCCGCGCGACGACGTCGAAGGCGCCGCGGGCCAGCACGATCGCGAGCAGCACCAGCGAGATCGCGCCCAGTGCCCGCGCTCCGCCGCCGTCCTTGCCCAGCACGGCGTCGAAGGCCGCGCCGGTGAGCCCGGGGACCATGGCGTTGAGCACGACCATGATCAGTGATGCGCCGAGGAACCCGGTCAGCTGGAGCGGCTGGCGGCGAACATGGGACCAGAGCCAGCGCACCGGCCCCCGCCTGTCGTGCGGGCGGCCGGATACGGAGAACTCCGAACTGCTGGTGACCACGAGCTCGCCCCCGAGCGGATCGATGATGGGATCGAACTTGTTTTCTACCACCGGGCACCGACCGTTTCCCATCGGATTTTCCGGCCCCGCCCTGCCCGGCCCCGCGCGGACCTGCGCCCTTGCCCGGACGCGTCCCCGCGCGGACCTGCGCCCTTACCGGACGCCTCCCCGCGCGGACCGGCCCCGCGCGGACCGGCCCCGCGCGGACCGGCCCCGCGCGGACCGGCCCCGCGCGGACCGGCCCCGCGCGGACCGGCCCCGCGCGGCCTGGTACGGCTCAGTCCTCGCCCTGTCCGGTTCAGCTCTGCCCGGACCTGTCTGGTTCAGCTCTGCCCGGACCTGTCCGGTTCAGCCGCCACCCCCGTTCCGTCCGGGGACGGGTACGCGTGACGTTCCTCCTGCGAGGCTCGGTCCGGTCAGGACTCGAAGATCAGTGGTTGGTCTCGCGGGCTCCGCCGGGCCTGGTCAGGTTGGCCGACATCCTCGTCAGAACGTCGATCGTGGCCAGGTACTCCTCGGCGCCGATCCCCTCGGTGAGGCGGGCTCGGCCGGTGTCCACTCGCCGTCGCAAGTCTTCGTGCGCCCGGATTCCGGCGGGGGTGAGGGTCACCCACTCGTCTCCTTCCAGCCAGCCTCGCTCGCGCAGGTCGTCCGTCAACGGACGCAGGGAGGGTCGCCGGTCGTCGAGGAAGGGGGCGAGGGTGATGTCGAGGTCGTCGAGGGTGAGGGAGCCTGTGGCGACGACGTTCAGCACCTGCCAGTGGCGGCGGGTCAGTCCCTGATCGGCGAGGAGGTCGTCGAGGGAGCCCTCGACGAGGTCGTGGAGGTGCTTGATCCAGTAGCCGATGGGACGCCTCTGGCCGGTGATCTCGGAGATGTCCACGGTGCCGCCTTCCTTGATTAATACATGTATTTTGACAATAACATGTATTTGTACATATATAATCGGGACATGGAAGATCCTCAAGTGGCCGCCGTCGAGCGGGCGATGGTGGCGATCCGGCGCAGCCAGACCCGCCGAGCCCTCCAGCGCAGCGCGGGTGACGACGGGTTCGACCCCGCGCTCTTCGGGGTGATCGACGCTGTGGAGGAAGGGGCGGAAGCCGCGACGGTGACGTCCGTCGCCGGTCGGATGGGCGTCGACCAGCCCCGCGCCAGCCGCCTGGTGGCCAGGGCCGTCGAGGCGGGGCTGCTTCGCAGGGTGGCCGACCCGGTTGACGGCCGCCGCAGCACGCTGGAGCTCACCGAACTGGGCACCGGGCACGCCGAACGGGTCCACCGCTTCCGCCGCGAGGTCTTCGACGCGGCGATGCGCGGCTGGTCCGAGCAGGAAAGGGGGGAGTTCGCGCGCCTGCTCACGGCCTTCGTCGCGGAGCTGGGCCGACGTCACCCCGAAGGCTGACTCCTCTGCCCGAGTGGCGGTTCTGCCCGAGTGACGGTTCTGCCCGAGTGACGGCGCGGGGAGGGCCGCCCGGTGGGAGTTTTCCCGCCCGCCGGCTGTGGGGTTCCGGCTCGGCGCGAACGGACGATGCCGTGACGGCGGAAATCGGAATGTCCGCCGGACCGGTTGGCGGGTAACCTGCGCGAGGACCTTTTGAAAGGAAATCGTCGTGGGGCACGTTGAGGTTGGCCATCTGACATACGTCCTGCCGGATGGGCGGCCGTTGCTGGACGACGTGTCCTTCCGGGTCGGCGAGGGGGTCAAGGCGGCACTCGTCGGGCCCAACGGCGCGGGCAAGACGACCCTGATGCGGCTGATCGCGGGCGACCTGCAGCCGGTCGACGGGAGCGTCGCCAGCTCCGGCGGCCTGGGCATCATGCGGCAGTTCATCGGCAGCATCCGCGACGGCAGGTCCGTGCACGACCTGCTGGTCAGCGTCGCCCCGGGCCGTGTGCGGGAGGCGGCCGCGCGGCTCGACGCCGCCGAGCTCGTGATGATGGAGCGCGAGGACGAGAAGGCGCAGATGCGCTACGCGCAGGCCATCACCGACTACACCGACGCGGGCGGCTACGACATCGAGGTGCTCTGGGACACCTGCACCATGGCCGCCCTCGGCATGCCGTACGACGACTGCAAGTACCGCGAGGTCAACACGCTGTCGGGCGGTGAGCAGAAGCGGCTGGTGCTGGAGGCGCTGCTGCGGGGGCCCGACCAGACGCTGCTGCTCGACGAGCCGGACAACTACCTGGACGTGCCGGGCAAGCTCTGGCTGGAGCGGGCGCTGCGCGAGACGGCCAAGACGGTGCTGCTGGTCAGCCACGACAGGGAGCTCCTGGCCAACGCGGCCGACCGGATCATCACCGTCGAGTCGGGCAACATCTGGGTCCACGGCGGGGGCTTCCGCTCGTACGCGCAGGCGCGCAGGGAGCGCAACGAGCGCCTCGACGAGCTGAAGAAGCGCTGGGACGAGGAGCACGCCAAGATCAAGCGCCTGGTCCTCATGCTGAAGCAGAAGGCCAAGTACATGGACACCATGGCCGCCGCCTACCACTCGGCCCAGACCCGGCTGCGCAGGTTCGAGGAGGCCGGGCCGCCCGAGGCGGCGCCCAAGGAGCAGTTCATCAGCATGCGGCTCAAGGGCGGCCGGACCGCCAAGCGGGCGGTGATCTGCGAGAAGCTTGAGCTCACCGGCCTGATGAAGCCGTTCGACCTGGAGATCTGGTACGGCGAGCGGGTGGCGGTGCTGGGTTCCAACGGCTCGGGCAAGTCACACTTCCTGCGCCTGATCGCCGGAGAGGAGGTCAGGCACACCGGCGTGGCCAGGCTCGGCGCCCGGGTCGTCCCCGGCCACTTCGCCCAGACGCACGCCCGCCCCGAGCTCATCGGCCGGACGCCCTGCGAGATCGTGATGACCGAGCACGCCCGGCTCAAGAACGAGGCGATGAAGGTGCTGTCCCGCTACGAGCTGGCCGGGACCATCGCCGAGCAGCGCTTCGAGACGCTGTCCGGCGGCCAGCAGGCCCGACTGCAGATCCTGCTGCTCGAACTGTCGGGCACCACCCTGCTGCTGCTGGACGAGCCGACCGACAACCTCGACCTGGCCAGTGCCGAGGCTCTCCAGGAAGGGCTGGACGCCTTCGACGGGACCGTGGTCGCCGTCACCCACGACCGCTGGTTCGCCGATGACTTCGACCGGTATCTGGTCTTCGGCTCGGATGGGAAGGTCTACGAATCATCCGAACCGGTATGGGATGAGACCAGGGTTGTCCGGCAGAGGTAAAGACTCGGGCCGTTTCCGGCGTGTCCAGGTGGGCGGGAGGCCGTCACCGGTTATCACGGCTAGGTGACGCACAGCACCCGAATCGTCGGCGCCCTCGCCCTCCTCCTCCTCGTCGGATGCGCCGGATGCACCGACGACGAGGAGGAGACGAAGCAGGCCGCCGCGCTCCAGCCGATCGCGGTCAGGGAGCAGGCCTCGTCCATCATCAAGGGCGATGATGGGTACGTGGTGAACTGGGCCGGAGTGCTCGCCAACACCAACCCGTGGCACTTCGGCGAGCACGTCGTGGCCACCGTGGTGGCCAAGAACTCCGAGGGCAAGGAGGTCGTCCGGCTGGAACAGCCGCTGGACGCCGTGCCCCCCGCGGGGACGCTCCCCTTCACCGGCCAGGTGGTGACCCAGGACAAGCCCGCCGCCGTGAGCATCGCGTACCGCCCGGCGCGCTGGCACCAGGCGGGCCGGATCGTCTCGGCCTTCCAGCCCTTCCCGGTCCGCGAGGTGCTGACCGACCGCACGGCCGACGGCGACTATCTCGTCACCGGCTACGTCGGCACCCCGTACGTGGTACCGGCCCGCAGCCTGGCCGTCACCGCTCTCCTGCGCGACAAGCGGGGCAAGCTGCTCGGCGGCGGGAGCACGTTCGTGGACAACGTCCAGGCGGGCCAGAAGCGCCGGTTCATCCTGCAGATCAAGAGCGTCGAGGACACCCGCGACATCGCCTCCGCCGAGGTGACCGCGCGCACCTGGGGGTCGAGCAGCCGTCCCTTCGAGCAACTCGCCCTCGGCGGTTCGCTGCCGCTGAACACGGCCAAGCCGAAGATGCCGCCGTTCGCCAAGGACCGGGGAAGGCAGGCGCCCCTCGCGGGCGCCGTCCGTCAGTGATCGCCTGTCAGTGAGCGTCCGTCAGTGACCGCTCGTCAGTGACCGCTCGTCAGTGACCGCCCGTCCGTGACCGTCGGCCCCTGCCCGTCCGCCCGTGATCGTTCATCCGCGACCTTCCGGCGATGACCGTTCGCCCACGGCGGGCGGTCCTTCCTCGGCGTACCAATAGGCACGATTAGTTCGATTAAATGGCTATTCATCAATATTTATGATTGCTATTAGTGGCGAGTTTTTACTCGGCTCGTTGACGCGACGAAGACAGTCGGAGTCACCGTTGGCGAATCGCTGGAATTTCCGGTTACCCGGCGTTTACCTTCGATTACATGACTGACAGTGTCCTGGTCGCGGCGTTGTGCGCGAGGAGCCCCGGAGCCCTCGCCGATCTCTACGACTCATACGCGGAAAGCGTCTACCGATACTGCCGCTCAATGCTCGCCACTTCCGACGCCGCGGAGTCGGCGCTCCTCGGCACCTTCATCGCCGCCGAGGCCCATATTCACGCGCTCGCCGACTCCCGTCGGCTGGAGGCGTGGCTGTACGCACTCGCTCGGGGGGAGTGCGTACGGCGTCATCTCGCCGAGGGGCGCGACTCGCTGGTCCCCGCCCCGGTGTTCGCCGCCGGAGGCGACGCGGACCTGCGGGTGATGGCGTGGAACGCCACCCGGAGCCTGTCGGCCGGTGACCGTGAGGTCCTCGACCTGAGCTGCCGGCACGGTTTCGGGCCCATGGACCTCGCCGCGGTCCTGGGCGTCACCCCCAAGGTCGCCGGTGCGCTGTACGAGTCGGCGAGGGAGCGCCTGCGCGACGTCGTCACCGCGGAGGTCCTCGTCCGCAAGGGGCCCTACGACTGCGCGAGCCGGGCCCGCATGCTCACCGGCTTCACCGGTGAGCTCACGCCGGAGGCGCGCGAGCGGGTCATCCGCCACGTGAACCGCTGCGACACCTGCGCCCCGCACCGGGTCAGGCAGGTCTCCGCGGCCAAGGTCTTCGACCTGCTCCCCCTGGTCGCGCTCCCGCCCACGCTTCGCGCGTGGGTGATGAGCCACTTCACCGACCCCGAGAGGGTCCCCTACCGGCGCGACGTCGCCCGCCTGGCCGGCCCCCTCGACGGTGCCGGGTTCCCCGCGGGCAGGGGGCGCGGGAGTCGCCGGCCCTACGCGCTGGCCGGCGCGGCGGCCGCGGTCGCCGCGGTGGCGGCGCTGGCCCTGGTGCTCGCCCAGTCCGTGGTCGACCCGGGAGGCCCGGGTTCCGGCGTCGCCTCGGGCACGTTCCCGGCGGTGGCGGAGCCGGACGCCCGGATGCCGGGGGAGTCCCGGCGGGGCGGCACGTCCGCGCCGCTGGAACCCGTCGGGGAGGGGACGGCCATCGAGCGGATCGGTTCGCTCGGGATGACGGAGCCGGTCAGTGCCACCGGACCGGTCTTCGGGCACGACGAGCCGGGGGCGCCGGACCCGGCCGGTCCTCGGACGGAGACCTCGCCACGGCGGCCGGGTGACGGCTCGTCCGGCGACGGAGCGGCCGATCCCGCCCGAGAGGGACCTTCGGCCGACGGGCCGGCCGACCGGCCGGCCGCTCCGGCGGAGAACCCGGCCCCGCCCCTGTCGCCCCTGTCGCCCCTGTCGCCCGTGCCGCCCGTGCCGCCCGTGTCACCCGTGCCGCCGGGAGCTTCCGGGATCGGCGCGCCGGACAGGCACCCCCCGTCCCGCCACCACCACGGACACTCCTCCCGCCGTTGCGGGATCACCCACCGTCCGGCGGACCCGGCGCTCCCACGGGCGAATCCGGGCTCCCCGCAGGCGAATCCGAGGCCCCCGAGAGGGGAGCACAGGCCTCCGCACGCGGTCCCCCGGCCGCCGCGGGCCGATGCGGAGCCGCCGCGGGCGAACCCGCGGCCGTCGCACGCCGATCCGCGACGCCCGCGGACGAACCCCGGCCACCCGAGGTCCGGTCCGCGGCAGGTCCCGGACGACTCCCGACCGGCTCCCGCCGGTCCGGGGCGGACCTCGGGCGGCGCGGGCCGCGGGGGGAGCCCGGGCGGCCAGGGCCCGGAACGGATCTCGAACGGCTCGGGTCACGGGCGGACCCCGGACGGCGCGGGCCGTGGGCGGACCTCGGACGGTGCGGGCCGCGGGCGGACCCCGGACGGTGCGGGCCAGGGGGGGTCGTCAGGCGGTCCAGGCCGGGAGCGGTCCTCGGAGGGTTCCCCGTCGGCCTCCACCGGCACGACTCCCGCCACGCCACCCTCTCGGCCGGAGTCTCCCTCTCCCTCCGGGACGGCTGCCATACCGGCTTGATCGATCCGACCGGCTTCACCGGTCTGCCGCCTCCCCGTTCTCCTGCCGCCTGCCGTCCCCGTTCCCCGGTCCGCGTCTCCCTGTTCCCCGGTCCCGGCCTCCCTGCTCTCCTGCTACTTGCCTTTCCCGTTCCCCGGCCCGCGTCTCCTCCGAGCTCCGAACTCCCAGCTCCGAACTCCCAGCTCCGGACACCCAACTCCGGACACCCAGCTCCGAACTCCCAGCTCCGAACTCCCAGCTCCGGACTTCCAACTCCGTTCTCCGGCCCTGCTCTCGGCCCGCTCCGGCCTCCACCGGGCGGGCCGTACGGACGTCCGGGGAGAAAACCGCCGCGCGCCCGCCGTACAGGAGATCGGGTGTGAGATACGGGGGCCGGGGCCCCCGCCGACGGGGGTATTGTGGCGGGCGGTGACTACGGGGCGTGAGTGGTATGTGTGCGGAGAGTGACGAGCGGGAATGTTGAGATAGGCCGCCGCCTGGCATGCGGCGACGCGCCGCGTCGTGCGGCGGGACCGCGACACGCGGTGAGATCGCGACACGCGGTATTCAAAGGGACTCCGGGGGGAGACGCATGCATTCAGTCAGACGGCGCCGTCATGCCGCCGCGGTGGCGGGCCTCGCCTGTTGCCTGATCGCCGGGCCGGGGCTCCCCGCCGGCGCTGTTCCTGGCCGGCCGGGGCCGGGCGACGCCGCGCCGGGCGGTGTGTCGGGCCCGTCGGCCGACGAGGTGGCCGAAGCGCGGGCGCTGGCCCGCGAGCGCGGTGAGAGGCTCGGCTCGACCACGGTCCTGGTCGCCGAGGCGCAGGCCAGGCTGGAGGAGCTGGTCGCCGAGGCGGAGCGGCTCGTCGAGTCGTACAACGGGGAGCTGGTCAAGACGGCCCGCGTCAAGAAGCTCGCCGAGGAGGCGGCCGAGCGGGCCAGGACGGCGGGCTCCGAGGTCGGGGAGGCCCGGGAGGCGGTGGCCGCGATCACCACCCAGAACTACGGCGGGCTGGACATCGCCCAGCCCATGATGGCCATGATGACCGACAGCGGCGGCCCCACGGACGACGGCTACCTGCGCAGGGCGAGCATCCTGGCCCACATGGGCGGAGGGCAGGCGGAGACGCTCAAGCAGCTACGCGAGGCCCAGGAGGTCTTCGCCATCCTCCAGGCACAGGCGGACGACGCCTACGCCGTGCAACGGGAGGCGCAGGCGAGGGCCGAGGAGGCGAAGCTCGCTGCAGAGGAGTCCGTCGCCAGGCAGGTCGACGAGACCCGGCGGATCAAGGAGGAGCAGGCGCGGCTGGAGAAACTGGCCGAAGAGGCGCGTGGCGCCGCCGACCTCCTCGCCAGGAAACGTGAGGCGGCCCTGGAGCAGGCCAGGATCGCGAGGGAGAACGCCGAGCGCGCTCGGTATCAGGCGGCCGCCGTGCGCCGCGAGACGGCGCGGATGGCGGTGGCCTCGGGAAAGCCCGCGTCACGCTGGGCGCTCAACGTGACGGCCGGTTCCGCCAGGGGTGACATCGCCGCCGACTGGGCGCTCACCCAGCTCGACAAGCCGTACGTGTGGGCGGCCGACGGGCCGGCCGCCTACGACTGCTCGGGGCTGACCATGCGGGCCTGGGAGCGGGTCGGGGTCCTCCTGGACCACTGGACCGGCACCCAGTGGACCGCGGGCCCGCACGTGCGGCTCAGCGAGCTCCAGCGAGGCGACCTGCTCTTCTACGGGCAGATCAGCCAGAACCCCGGCGACATCCACCATGTGGGGATCTACATCGGCCGGGGGCTGATGGTGCACGCCCCGCAGACGGGGGACGTGGTCAGGGTCGCGCCGATGTGGCGCAGCGACCTCGTCGGCGCGACCCGTCCCGCGTGACGACCGGCCGAAGGCCGACCGCCCGGCGAGCATCGGCCGACGAACATCGGCCGACGACCGACCGCCCGACGAACGACCGGCCAAAGGCCGATTGTCCGACGAACGACCGGTCGAAAACCGATTCTCCGATGAACGACCGGTCAAAGGCCGACCGTCCGTTAGACGACCGGCCAAGGGGAGACCGGCCAAAGACCGGGTAATAATCCGGTCGAGAATCAGTGCTTTCCGTGGACCTCGTCCTTGGCGCGCTTGATGGAGCGGACGATCTCCTCTTCGGCCTCCACCCTGCCGACCCAGTTGGCGCCCTCGACCGACTTGCCGGGCTCCAGGTCCTTGTAGACCTCGAAGAAGTGCTGGATCTCCAGGCGGTCGAACTCCGGCACGTGGTGGATGTCGCGGATGTGTTCCATCCGGGGATCGGTGGCGGGGACGCACAGGACCTTGTCGTCGCCGCCCTTCTCGTCGGTCATGCGGAACATGCCGACCGCCCGGCACTTGATCAGACAGCCGGGGAAGGTCGGCTCCTGGAGCAGCACCAGGGCGTCGAGTGGATCACCGTCCTCGCCGAGCGTGTCTTCGATGAAGCCGTAGTCGGCGGGGTACTGCGTGGAGGTGAAGAGCATGCGGTCGAGCCTGATGCGGCCTGACTCGTGGTCCACCTCGTACTTGTTCCGTTGCCCCTTGGGAATCTCAACGAGAACGTCGAACTCCACCGCGGTTCCTCCACTCAGGCCCCCGGGCACCCCCGGTTGGGCGTTAATGTCTCGTAGGCGATTTATGCCTTTTGGATACCGATGATGAGAGGACGGCGACGATAATGCGGCGTGAGCGGTGGGTGGCCTTGGTCACTCTCGTCCTGCTGCAGATCTTCGTCGTCGCGGCCGGGGCACACCTGCTCACCAGCGATGTGCTGGTCGAAGGTGAGCCCGAGACGATCGTCGCGTCGGCCGAGCCGCCCCCCGTCCCGGTCATCACCGCGGGTCCGGTGCTGGCCGCGGGGGGGAACGGCCCTCTCCCCGCCAAGGGTACTTTGGCGGAGCGGCTGACCGAGGCGTTGGGTGACCCCGCCCTGGGGAGAAGTGTCGGCGCCGCGGTCCTCGACGCGGAGACGGGCGCCCTGCTGTTCGGCAGCGGCGCGGCCACGGGAATCACCCCCGCCTCCACCACCAAGGTCGTCACCGCGGTCGCCTCGATGGCCTCGCTGGGCCCCGACACCAGGCTGAGCACTCGCGTGGTGCGGGGCTCCTCGCCCGGCTCGATCATCCTCGTCGGCGGCGGCGACCCCACCCTGGCGAGTCCCAGGACGGCGGGGAGCGCGGGAAACACGGTCTATCCCCGGCCCGCCTCGCTCGCCACCCTCGCCTCGCGTACCGCCAGGGCGCTCAAGGGGGCCGGCGTGTCCAAGGTGACGGTGGCCTACGACGACTCCCTCTACACCGGGTCGCGTACCGCGGCGACCTGGAAGCCCGGTTACGTCCCCGAGGGCAGCGTCGCCCCCGTCACGGCGCTCATGATCGACGAGGGCAGGGTCTCGCGCGGGAGTGACCAGCGGGTCTCCGACCCCTCCCGCACGGCGCACGCCGCGTTCGTGTCGCTGCTGTCGAAGTACGGGGTCACGGTCTCCAAGTCCGCCAGGCGGTCCAAGGCCCCGGCCGGTGCGCAGGAACTCGCCAGGGTCGACTCCGCGCCGGTCTACGCCCTGGTCGAGCGGGCCCTCACGCTCAGCGACAACGACCTGTCGGAGGCGCTGGCCAGGCACGTGGCGATCAAGGAGGGGGAGCCGGCCTCCTTCGAGGGCGGAGCCGCGGCCGTCGGCAAGGTGCTGACCCGGCTCGGCGCGGCGAAGGGCGTGCGGGTGTTCGACGGCAGCGGGCTGTCGCCGAAGAACCGCATCGCCCCCGAGGCGCTCGCCCGCCTGGTCGCGGCGGCGGCCTCCCCGGCCAATCCCGGCCTGCACCCGATCATCAGCGGCATGCCGGTCGCCGGCTTCAGCGGCACCCTCGGGCATCGGTTCGACAAGCTCCACTCCGCCTACGGGCTGATCCGCGCCAAGACGGGCACCCTCGACGGGGTCAACACCCTGGCGGGCATGACCACCACGCGGGGCGGACGCATGGTGACCTTCGCCTTCATGGCGGACAGGGTCCCGCCGGGCTGGGGCAAGGCCGAGGCGGCCCTCGACAGGCTCGCCGCCGCGGTCGCCGCCAGTTGATCACGGGCTCCGGGTGCGCGAGTCGACGGGAGAGCACGTACGGTGGACGGTATGCAGGTGATCGACTGGGATCTTGCCGTAGCGACCGGAACGCGCCTGGTGCGCCCCGGGCCGCAAGTCAGCCGAGAGGAGGCCCGGCAGGCCGTCGCCGATTTACGGCGGCTCTCGCGCGAGGCCGAGGGGCACGTCCGCGAGTTCACCCGAATCGACACCGAGACCGCGCCGCAACCCGCGACCATCGTCGACAGGCCCGGCTGGATCAAGGCCAACGTCGACGGCTTCCGGGTGGTGCTGGAGCCGCTCACCGAGCGGATGGCCGCCAGGGGGAACCAGACACCGGCGATCGTGAGCGCGGTGGGCTCGCGCGTCACCGGGGTCGAGGTGGGCGCGGTGCTGGCCTTCCTCGCCTCCCGCGTCCTGGGGCAGTACGAGCTGTTCCTGCCGCCCGACCCGACCGGCCAGGCGCCCACGGGACGTCTCACCCTGGTCGCGCCCAACATCGTCAACGCCGAGCAGGAACTCAACGTCAACCCGCGTGACTTCCGCCTCTGGGTCTGCCTGCACGAGGAGACCCACCGGGTGCAGTTCACCGGAGTCCCCTGGCTGCGCGAGTACGTCAGCACGCAGACGACCGACTTCCTGCTCGCCTCCGACATCGACCTGCCCGCGCTGCTGGAGCGGCTCCGCTCGGCCGCCGGCACGTTCACGGACGTCGTCAGGGGCGGGGAGGGCAACCTGATCGACGCGATCCAGACGCCCGAGCAGAAGGTGATCCTCGACCGGCTCACCGCGGTGATGACCCTGGTCGAGGGGCACGGCGACTACGTCATGGACGCGGTGGGCCCCTCGGTGGTCCCCTCGGTCGCCGACATCCGCGCCAAGTTCCACCACCGCCGCGAGGGCGGCTCCCGGCTCGACCGCATGATCCGCAGGCTGCTCGGCCTCGACCTCAAGATGAAGCAGTACGCCGAGGGATCGGCCTTCGTCCGCACGGTCGTCGGGCAGGTGGGCATCGACGGCTTCAACAAGGTCTGGGCCTCGCCGGAGACGCTCCCCACCCAGGCGGAGATCGCCAAGCCGGAGCGCTGGATCGCCAGGGTGATCGGCACCCCGGCCATCCCCGAGGCCAGCGGCACCGTCGGCTGACCGGTCCGGCCGGGCGACCCGATTCGACCGGGCCGCCCGGCCTGCCGCACCGGCCACGCCCGCCTCTTGACCCCGCGGGCCGCGCCGGCCGCTCCCGCTCCGATCGACCCCGTCGGCCGCGCCCGCCCCGTCGATCTCGCCGACCCCCTCAACCCTGCCGCCCCCCAACCCTGCCGCCCCCGTCGGCCGCGCCCGCCCCCGTCGATCCCGCCGGTCACGAGCGGGGTGGTCGTGTCGCCGTCCCGTCCGAGGCCGGGACAATGGCGGGCATGGGTCCGCATCCCGCCGTCGCCGACATCCGGCGCGCCGTACGGCTCGCACTGGGTGATTTGGAGCCGGGAACTCTGGTGCTGGCCGCGTGCAGCGGCGGCGCCGACTCCCTGGCCCTGGCCGCCGCGCTGGGCTTCACGGCGCCCCGCGCCGGGCTCCGCGCCGGCCTGCTCAGCGTCGACCACGGCCTGCAGGAGGGTTCGGACGACCGCGCGGGCGACGTCGTGCGGCTCGCGCCCGGCCTGGGGCTGGACCTCGCCGAGGCGCTGCCCGTCTCCGTCGGCACCTCGGGGGGGCCGGAGGCGGCGGCCAGGCAGGCCAGGTACGCCGCTCTGGCCGAGGCGGCGGAGCGCCTCGGGGCGGCGGCCGTGCTGCTCGGGCACACCAGGGACGACCAGGCGGAGACCGTGCTGCTCGGGCTGGCCAGGGGGAGCGGCACCCGGTCGCTGGCCGGGATGCCCGCGAGGGCCGGGATCTACCGGCGGCCGCTGCTGGAGCTCGGCCGGGCGACGACCGTGGCGGCCTGCGCGGCGCTCGGCCTGACCCCGTGGGACGACCCGCACAACCTCGACCCCCGCTACACCCGGGTCCGGGTCCGCGAGCGGCTGCTGCCCGCCCTGGAGGACGAGCTCGGCCCCGGCGTCGCCGAGGCGCTCGCCAGGACCGCGTCCCTGTGCCGCGACGACGCCGACGCGCTGGACGCCTGGGCAGGGGAGGTCTACGCCCGCGTCGCCGTACGAGATTGCGCTCTTAGCGATATCGGCACGGTGACGTTGGCCGTACGGGACCTGGAGAAGCTCCCGGCCGCCGTGCGGCGGAGGGTGTTGCGCAGGGCCGCGATCGACGCGGGAGCGCCGCCGGGCACGCTGGCGGCCTCGCACGTCCTGCAGGTCGACCGTCTGGTCACGGCGTGGCGGGGGCAGCGGCGCGTAGAGGTGCCCGGGGGGGTGGGCGCGGTTCGGCGGTATGACACCCTGATACTCGCCAGACAGCCAGCCAGCCCCGTTTCGTAAGGAAAATCCCAGGTGGACGCAGCCGATATGGGCCGGGACCTCTCGAAGGTCCTCATTCCCGAGGAAGAGCTCCAGGCCAAGATCAAGGAGCTCGCGAGCCGGATCGACGAGGACTACGCGGGCAAGGACCTGCTGATCGTGGGCGTGCTCAAGGGCGCGGTCATGGTGATGGCGGACCTGGCGAGGGCCCTGCACCTGCCCGTGCAGATGGACTGGATGGCCGTCTCCTCCTACGGGGCGGGCACCAGGTCGTCGGGCGTCGTGCGCGTGCTCAAGGACCTCGACACCGACATCGCCGGACGCCACGTTCTGGTCGTCGAGGACATCATCGACTCCGGCCTGACCCTGTCGTGGCTGGTCCACAACCTGAAGTCGCGCAATCCCGCCTCGGTGGAGATCTGCGCCGCGCTGCGCAAGCCGGACGCGGTCAAGGTGCCCATCGACGTGAAGTACATCGGTTTCGACATCCCCAACGAGTTCGTGATCGGTTACGGCCTCGACTACGCCGAGCGCTACCGGAACCTTCCCTTCATCGGAACTCTCGCCCCTCACGTATACGGAGCGGGCTGAAAAGTACGCCCTGCGCGAAGTGAGCCATCCACAAACGCGACATTGCCCATAGCGGCGGGGAACACGGACCTACCTGACGTACGTTGGTAGGGCAAAGCCGGTCTGTCCGCGCGGTGACCCCGCGCGTCATGCCGGTGTACCTTCGGACAACCGAAGAGGTGGCCTCCCGCCGTCTCTGGGTAGTCAGTTGGAGCGGTTAGGGATACCGCGAACCCCGGGTTCGCCCGGGGTTGCCAGGCTCTGGTCAGGAAGGGACGGGCCCGCCGGGGTTCCGCATCGGATGGATCTCAAGCGATTTACACGTGGGCCACTGCTGTGGATCCTGGGCATCGTCGTTCTGCTTCTTCTCGTCACCACCATGTGGGGCGGTGAGGGCAACTTCGAGAGACGCGACACCTCCCAGATCATCAGCTGGATCGACGAGGGCAAGGTCTCCAACGCCAAGATCATCGACAAGGACCAGCGCATCGAGGTCACTCTGACCGACAAGAAGCGCTACTACTCCTCGTGGGTGACGGGCCAGGGTGTGCAGCTCGCCGACAGGCTCCAGACGGCCGAGGACGCCAACAAGCTGCCCGGCGGATACAACGTCGACGTGCCCAAGGAGAACTTCCTTCTCGGGCTCCTGGTGAGCTTCCTGCCGATCGTTCTCATCGTGCTGTTCTTCCTGTTCATCATGAACCAGATGCAGGGCGGCGGCTCCCGGGTGATGAACTTCGGCAAGTCGAAGGCGAAACTCATCACCAAGGACACCCCGAAGACCACCTTCGCCGACGTCGCGGGTGCCGACGAGGCCATCGAGGAGCTCCAGGAGATCAAGGAGTTCCTGCAGGCCCCGGCGAAGTTCCAGGCGATCGGCGCCAAGATCCCCAAGGGCGTCCTGCTCTACGGCCCGCCCGGAACCGGCAAGACCCTGCTCGCCAGGGCCGTCGCCGGTGAGGCCGGGGTGCCGTTCTACTCCATCTCCGGCTCCGACTTCGTGGAGATGTTCGTCGGCGTCGGCGCCTCCCGGGTCCGCGACCTGTTCGAGCAGGCCAAGGCGAACGCTCCGGCGATCATCTTCATCGACGAGATCGACGCGGTGGGCCGCCACCGCGGCGCCGGTCTCGGCGGCGGCCACGACGAGCGCGAGCAGACGCTGAACCAGCTCCTCGTCGAGATGGACGGCTTCGACGTCAAGGGCGGCGTGATCCTGATCGCCGCGACCAACCGGCCCGACATCCTCGACCCGGCGCTGCTGCGTCCCGGTCGTTTCGACCGCCAGGTCACCGTCGACCGCCCCGACCTCGAGGGCCGCAAGGGCATCCTCAAGGTGCACGGCCGCGGCAAGCCCTTCGCCGAGGGCGTCGACCTCGACATCATCGCCCGCCGGACGCCCGGTTTCACCGGTGCCGACCTGGCCAACGTGATCAACGAGGCCGCGCTGCTCACCGCGCGGGCCGACGAGAAGCTGATCACGATGGAGCTGCTCGAGGAGTCCATCGACCGCGTGATGGCCGGCCCCGAGCGCAAGTCCCGCGTCATGTCGGACCAGGAAAAGAAGATCATCGCGTACCACGAGGGCGGGCACGCCCTGGTCGCGCACGCGCTGCCCAACTCCGACCCGGTCCACAAGATCACGATCCTGTCCCGCGGACGCGCCCTCGGTTACACGATGACGCTGCCGATGGAGGACAAGTTCCTCGCGACCCGCTCGGAGATGCTGGACCAGCTCGCGATGCTCCTCGGCGGCCGTACGGCGGAGGAACTCGTCTTCCACGAGCCCACCACCGGCGCCTCCAACGACATCGAGAAGGCCACCTCCATCGCCCGCCGCATGGTCACCGAGTACGGCATGAGCGAGCAGCTCGGCGCCCGCAAGTTCGGCAGCGGCAACGGCGAGGTCTTCCTCGGCCGCGAGATGGGCCACGAGCGCGACTACTCCGAGAAGATCGCCTCCACGATCGACGAGGAGGTCCGCCGTCTCATCGAGTCCGGCCACGACCAGGCCTGGGAGATCCTCGTCGAATATCGCGACGTGCTCGACAACCTGGTGCTGGAGCTGATGGAGAAGGAGACCCTCTCCCGCGACCAGGTGCTGCAGATCTTCGCCCCGGTCGTCGTCAAGGAGAAGCGGCCCTCCTACTCCGGCTACGGCAAGCGGCTGCCCTCCAACCGCCCGCCGATCCTGTCCCGCAAGGAGCAGTCCGGCAACGGCTCGCTCCCCGCGGGCGAGGCCGGTGGCAACGGCGCCCTTCCGGCGGGGACGGGCCACCCCGACGTCTCGCCCAAGGACGTGAACTGAGCGTGGGTGGTGCCAAGCCGCTCCAGGTCGACGCGGCCCGGCTGGAAGGTGCGGTCCGGGAGATCCTCATCGCCATCGGTGAGGATCCCGACCGCGACGGGCTCCGCGACACCCCCGCCCGCGTCGCCCGCGCCTACGCGGAGCAGTTCGCCGGGCTGGGGCAGACCCCGGAGGACGTCCTGACCACGGTCTTCGACGTCGACCACGACGAGATGGTGCTCGTGCGCGACATCGAGGTCTACTCGACCTGCGAGCACCACCTCGTGCCGTTCCACGGCGTGGCCCACGTCGGCTACATCCCGAACGCGAAGGGGCAGGTCACCGGCCTGTCCAAGCTCGCCCGCCTCGTCGACGTGTACGCCAGGCGCCCCCAGGTGCAGGAGAGGATGACCTCCCAGATCGCCGACGCGCTCATGAACGTGCTGGAGCCGCGGGGGGTCATCGTCGTGATCGAGTGCGAGCACCTCTGCATGACCATGCGGGGGGTCCGTAAGCCAGGGGCCAAGACGATCACTTCGGCCGTGCGCGGGGACTTCCGCAACAGTGACAAGACCCGCGCCGAGGCGATGGCCCTCATCATCCGCTGATCGCCGTCCCGCGCTTTCGAGAGCCCGTACGGACGCCGACCCCGCCCGGACCGCCGATCGGCGGACCGGGCGGGGTTTCCGCCCCCAAGCCGACCTTGGCCGGGCTAATATCGCCACACCCGGCAGGGCAGGGCGCCCCGATCGGGTTCTCTCCGATTCTCGGATCGAGACGGCCACGCCCGAGGGTCTCGCGGAGCCGCCGGCTCCGAGTGGAGGAGAACGCATGCCAGCCAGACGTTCCGGGCGGGACACCGGCCGAGGGCCGTCCGCCCTGTGACGGGTGTGCGGATTCGTTATGGCGCAAGCCGGACCCACGAGACGGGCGTACAGGGCGCAACGCCTAGGCTTGTCGCCATGACTACGTGGAGTGTGCCCGGGCTGCCGGACGCGGGCCGGTGCCTCGTGATGGGCGTGGTCAACGTGACTCCCGACTCCTTCTCCGACGGCGGCAGGTGGTTCGACCCGGCGGTGGCCGTGCGTCACGGCCTGGAGCTGGTCGAGCAGGGCGCCGACATCGTCGACGTCGGCGGCGAGTCCACCAGGCCCGGCGCCGCGCGGGTGCCGCTGGAGGAGGAGCTGGCCAGGGTCGAGCCGGTCATCCGGGGGCTGAGCCGCGAGGGCGTCACCGTCAGCGTCGACACCATGCGGGCCGAGGTCGCCCAGATGGCCGTGCGGGCCGGGGCGAAACTGGTCAACGACGTCAGCGGAGGGCTGGCCGACCCGGCGATGCCGAGGGTCGTGGCCGCCTCAGGCGTGCCGTACGTGGTGATGCACTGGCGGGGGCACAGCCACGCCATGGATCGCAGGGCCGTGTACGGCGACGTGGTGACCGAGGTGCGCGAGGAGCTCGCCAAGCGGATCGCCTCGGTGCTGGCCGAGGGGGTGGCGGAGGAGCAGATCGTGCTCGACCCGGGGCTGGGCTTCTCCAAGAACCCCGAACACAACTGGGCGCTGATCGCGGGCATCGACAGGCTCGGAGAGCTGGGTTACCCGCTGCTCGTCGGCGCCTCGCGGAAACGCTTCCTGGGTCGCCTCCTGGCCGACCCGGAGGGCGTGCCGCGCCCTTTCAGTCGTAGTGACGATGCCACGCTCGCCGTGACCGCGCTCGCCGCGCAGGCGGGGGCCTGGTGTGTGCGCGTGCACGACGTCCGTCCGAACGCGGACGCCGTCCGTGTGGCTGCCGCAGTTCAGGGAGCGAGATCATGAGCGTCGACACCACCGCCGTCGAGACGGTCAACCAGGCGTTCTACACCGCCATCGAGGACGCCGACCTCGACCGGATGACCGAGATCTGGGCCGAGGACATCGAGGGCGAGCAGGTGAGCTGCGTCCATCCGGGCTGGCCGATCGTGAACGGCCGGCAGGAGGTGCTGCGCTCGTGGGCGCTCATCATGGCCAACACGCCCTACATCCAGTTCGTGCTGACCGACGTCCGCGTCATGGTCCTGGGCGACGTCGCCATCCTCACCTGTGAGGAGAACATCCTCACCGCGGGCGACGAAGGTGATTCCAGCTTCGCGGCGGGCAAGGTGGTCGCGAGCAACACCTTCGTGCGGACGTCGGCGGGGTGGCGGCTCTGGCTGCACCACGGCTCACCCGTGCTGCAGGGAGACGACGAGGACGAGGAAGAGGAAGCCGCGTGAGCGAGCGCACCGGTGAACGGTCCGGCGGGGGTGGCGGTCACCCGGTGGCCGAGGGGCGGCCCCTGCGGATCGACGACGGCGTCGACGACCTGATCGGGGATCCGGCCGACGAGCCGGCCGGCGGTCCGATCGGCGGCCTGCCGCTGGATCCGCTGGAGAACCTGGCCCTGGACTCGTCCGGGGCCGTGGCGTACGGCCTGCCCTTCGGCGAGTCCGGCAGGACGGCCGGTGACCGGATCAGCCTCAGAGGGCTGCGGGTGCGCGGGCGGCACGGCGTGCTGGCGGCGGAGCGGGAGCTCGGCCAGGAGTTCGTCGTCGACGTCACCCTGTTCCTCGACACGGCGCCGGCGGCGGCCGGTGACGACCTCACCAGGACCGTCCACTACGGCGAGCTCGCCGAGGACCTGGCGAGGGTCGTGGGAGGCGAGCCGGTCGACCTGATCGAGACCCTCGCCCAGCGCCTGGCCGACGTCTGCCTGGCCCGCGAGCTCGTCCAGGCGGCGGAGGTGAGCGTGCACAAGCCCGCCGCGCCGATCCCGCTGCCGTTCGACGACGTGATCGTGACGATCACCCGGGGCCGGGCATGAGGGTGGTCCTGGCGCTCGGCAGCAATCTGGGCGACCGGTTCGGCACCCTGCGAGGCGCGCTCGGCGCCCTCTTCGAGAAGCCGGAGCTCACGTTCGTCGCGGTGTCGCCGGTCTACGAGACCGACCCGGTCGGCGGTCCGGAACAGGGCGCCTATCTCAACGCGGTGGTGATCGCCGAGAGCGCGCTGGAACCCCGGGCGCTCCTCGATCGTGCTCAAGGTGTGGAGAACGCCTTCGGCAGGGTCCGGGTGGAGCGCTGGGGAGCGCGCACCCTGGACGTCGACCTGATCACCGTGGGGGACGTCGTCATGGACGACCCCGACCTCACCCTGCCGCACCCCAGGGCGCACGAGCGCGCGTTCGTGCTGGTCCCCTGGGTGCGGGCCGATCCCGGCGCCGTCCTCTCCGGGCGCCGGGTGGCCGACCTGCTGGCCGGTCTCGACCAGGGCTATGTACGGCCGCGCCCCGACCTGACCCTCCAGAGGCCCGTGTGAAGCCCACCCGCCCCGGTGTCCTCATCGGGATCTTCATCGTGTTCGCGATCCTCACCTGGGCGCTCCTCAGGCCCCTCTACTCGGATCTGCCGACCGTGCCGTGGACGGCGATCCCGACGGTGCTGCTGCTGGCGATCGGCGAGTTCTACAGCGGGTGGATGACGAAGGCCAGGATCGAGCGCAAGCCCGACACCAAGCCCGTCGAGCCCCTGGCCGTGGCCCGCCTGGCCGCTCTGGCCAAGGCCTCCGCGTACGGCGGGGCGATCTTCGGCGGGATCTTCGCCGGGTTCACCCTCTACACGGTGGAGCTGCTGGAACAGGAGGTCCCCCGCCGCGACTTCTTCATCACCGGCGGGTCGATGCTGGTGTGCGTGCTCCTGATCTGCTCGGCCCTGTACCTGGAGCACTGCTGCAAGGTGCCCAAGGACTCCGCGGACGACGACCGCTGAGGCTCCGGTGCCGGCGGCCCCACCTGGCCGTCCGCCGGCCCGGGCGCGACGCCGGTCCCGTCCCCGCGGGGCCACGCTAGCGTCGTCGTCTCGCCGTCCACTTGCGTCCGAAGAGCATGATGACCGGGAGCGTGCAGACCAGCGCCCCGGCGACGGCCAGGGGGCGCTCCAGCCACCAGAACAGGTCCGGCCGCACCCCGACGCCGGGCCCGCCGCCCACCAGCCACCAGGTCAGCGCCACCCAGATCGCCATGCCGGTCGTGTGGAACAGGAACAGCGGGAGCGCGAACCGGTTGACCGTCTCGTTCACGCGCTGCCACCTGGGACGTTCGAGCAGGCGTTCCATGGACGGCCTCAGCACCTCCACCAGGCCGATCTGGAAGATCAGGAGTGCCACGATGACGAAGGTGGGCGGCGCCATGTTGGAGAGCTTGTCGCCGGGAACGCCCACCATCGAACCCGGGTAGATGCCCGAGTAGACAAGGCCGAAGAGGGCGAACAGCCCGGTCCACAGGATGGCGACGTCGAAGCGGCGGGGAAGCTTCACCACCCTGTCGTAGAAGAAACCCGCCTGGTGGGCCAGTCCCCAAACGATGATCATGTTGAGCCAGCCCGCGGCCTCGTACCCGTAGCGCAGCCGTAGCACGTCGACGACGAGCGCCGCCCCCGCCAGCCAGATCAGGGCCAGCACGTCGTAGTGCCGGTGCAGCCAGAGCGAGATCGGGAGCAGGGCGATCAGCACGAGGTAGACGCCGATGAACCAGAGCGGGCTGATGACGAGCAGGACTACGCGGTCCATCCACTCGACCCCGAACGCCCACGCCACGAGCGCGCCGAACACGATCCAGGTTCCGGCCAGTGCCAGCGCGGGGATCGCGAGGCTCCGGATGCGCCGCCACACGAAGGTGCCGATGCCGACCCCGCGCTCGCAGGCCCGGTTCCACGACAGCAGGTGGACGTGTCCGCCCACGTAGAAGAAGAGCGGCAGCACCTGCAGCAGCCATGTCAGGATCCACAGGCCCGAGGTGAAGCCCAGCGGGCTCGTCGGCGAGGGGCCGTCGGGGCCCCACTGCAGGATCGTGAAGGCCCAGTGCCACACGACCACGACGATCAGGCTGAACGCGCGCAGCCAGTCGACGTACCGGTCCCGCCGTGGCCCGCCCCCGGCCGGAGGGACCTCTGGCGGCACGGGCCCCGAGGTCGCGGTGGTCGCGGTGGCGGGAGTTCCGGCGGTTCCGGTCGCGGCGGGTCCGGGGGCTCCCGGAACGGGAGTGGCGGGGGGTGCGGGAAGCGCGGAGGGGGCGGGGGGTGCCGGGGGTGCGGGGGACGCCGGGGGTGTGGGGAGCGTCGAGGGGGCGGGGGGAGCCGCCCTCTCCTGATCCTCACCGGGTTCGATCATGCGGTTCCAACCGTGCCTTACTCGTCACTTGTCGATGTCGCCGACGACGAAGAACATCGAGCCCAGAATGGCGACCATGTCCGCGACCAGGTAGCCGGGAAGCATCTCGCGCAGCACCTGGACGTTGTTGAAGGAGGCCGAGCGGAGCTTCATCCGCCACGGCGTCTTCTCCCCGCGCGAGACCAGGTAGTAGCCGTTCAGGCCGAGCGGGCTCTCCGTCCAGGCGTAGGTGTGGCCCTCGGGGACCTTCAGCACCTTGGGCAGGCGCTGGTTGACCGGCCCCGGGGGCAGGTCGAGGAGCCGCTCCACGCAGGCGTCGGCCAGGTCGAGGGAGACCTTCACCTGTTCCAGCAGCACCTCGAAGCGGGCGTGGCAGTCTCCCGCCGACCGGGTGACGACCTTCACCGGCAGCTCGCCGTAGGCGAGGTACGGCTCGTCCCTGCGCAGGTCGACGTCGACGCCGGAGGCGCGGGCGATGGGGCCGCTCACGCCGTACTGCATGATCGTCTCGCGGTCGAGGACGCCCACCCCGCGCGTGCGGGCGAGGAAGATCTCGTTCCCGGCGATCAGGTTCTCGATGTCGGGCAGCCGTCGCCGCACGTCGGCCACGGCCTGGGCGACCCGGCCCGTCCACCCTGAAGGGATCTCCTCCTTCAGGCCGCCGACCCGGTTGAACATGTAGTGCATGCGCCCGCCGGAGATCTCCTCCATCACGGCCTGGAGGGTCTCGCGCTCCCGGAACGCGTAGAAGACCGGGGTGATCGCGCCGAGCTCCAGCGGGTAGGAGCCGAGGAACATCAGGTGGCTGAGCACCCGGTTGAGCTCGGCCATCAGCGTGCGCGTCCAGACCGCCCTGACCGGCACCTCCATGCCGAGCATCCGCTCCACCGCGAGCACGACGCCCAGCTCGTTGGCGAACGCCGACAGCCAGTCGTGCCGGTTGGCCAGCACGATGATCTGCCGGTAGTCGCGCACCTCGAAGAGCTTCTCCGCGCCCCGGTGCATGTAGCCCACGATCGGCTCGGCCGAGCTGATCCGTTCCCCGTCCAGGGTGAGCCGCAGCCGCAGCACGCCGTGCGTGGACGGGTGCTGCGGCCCGATGTTGAGGATCATGTCCTCGGTCGCGAGCTCCTTGCCGTGCGCCCCCCGCACGGCCTCGGCCCCGGCTCCCAGCCCCACGTTCAGCTCACGGGGCGCGCCTTCAGTCATAGGGCCATGCTGTCACGTCAGCCGCGCGAGGCAAGATCCCGCAGGGCGTCGATCAACCGGTCGACGTGCTCGGAGGTGGTACCGATGCCGATGGAGGCGCGGACGGCGGAGGCGGTGACGTCGTCGCAGCCGCCGTCCTTGGCCCCCAGCAGGTGCCGTACGAAGGGGTGGGCGCAGAACTTGCCGTCGCGGACGCCGATGCCGTAGTCGCCGGACAGGGCCTCGGCGACCTCGCGGGCGGTGAAGCCGTCCACCACGAAGGAGACGATGCCGACGCGCGGGTGGTCCGGGCCCCACAGGGACAGCTCGTGCACGCCGGGGACGGAGGCGAGGCCCGCGCGCAGGCGCCCGAGGAGGCGCTCCTCCTCGCGGACCAGCGGGGTCCAGCCGGTGGCGGTCAGGGCGTCGCAGGCCGCGGCCAGCGCGACGGCGCCCAGCACGTTCGGGGTTCCCGCCTCGTGCCGGGCCTCGGGGTCGTCGTGCCACTCGGTGCCGTCGTCGTTCACGGCCTTCACCGCGCCGCCGCCCCGCAGGTACGGCTCGGCCTCGGCCAGCCAGTCGGAACGGCCGATCAGCGCGCCGGTGCCGAACGGCGCGTAGAGCTTGTGGCCGGAGAAGACCACGTAGTCCAGGTCGAGCGCCGTCAGGTTGAGGCTGCGGTGCGGGACGAGCTGCGCGGCGTCGACGAGGACGCGGGCCCCGTGGCGGTGGGCGATGTGGGCCAGCGCGGCGATCGGCCAGAGCTCCCCGGTGACGTTGGAGGCGGCGGTCACGACCAGCAGCTTGGGGCCGTCGATCGAGGCGAGGGCGTCGTCGGCAGCGCGGACGGCCTCGCCGGGGAAGGCGGGGGCCGCCAGCCGCACGACCCGCTCCCAGGGCAGCAGCGAGGCGTGGTGTTCGGTGTCGAAGACCACGGCGGTGGTGCCCTCGGGCAGGCTGCGGGCCAGCAGGTTGGTCGCGTCCGTGGTGTTGCGAGTGAAGATCACCGAGTCGTCGGAACGGGCGCCGACGAAGGCGCGCACCGTGTGCCTGGCCTGCTCGTAGCGGGCCGTGGTCAGCTGGGACGCGTACCCGGCGCCGCGGTGGACGCTGGAGTAGGCCGGGAGCGCGGCGGCGACGGCGGCGCTCACCGGCTCCAGACAGGGGGCGCTCGCGGCGTAGTCGAGGTTGGCGTAGCGGACGAGCCTGCCGCCCCTGACCGGGACCTCCAGGTCCGAGCCGAGCACGGCCGGGATCGGGCGGTCACCGGACACGCCGGATACGCCGGACACGCCGGATACACGGCTCTCGGGGACGGTCACCGGAGCGACGGCGGCGCTCTCTGCGGTGCTCTCGGGGGTGCTGAGGATCGTCAGGGTGGACATGCCAGGGCTCCTTCGAGGTCATCGGACCCCAACCCATGACACAGGTGCCTGGAGCCCGCGCTTGCCCGGCACACCTCGTGCCGGACCAGGTCCTCACCCGGGGCACCCCGCCGCGGACGCGAGGGTTGCCGGCCAGCGAGCCGGGGCTTGTCACTGGCACTCATGACCTACGGGGGAACTATAACCGACACCCCGCGGTGCCCCGCAAGTCCGAAACGTGATCAACCCGATATCGGGGCAGGAGCGAGCGCCGCCGGGACCGCCCGGCGAATTTGCCAGCGAAGCGTGATCAGAGGGAAGGAACTCAGGGCCTCTCCCGGTCGTCCTGGGAGTCAACCGAAGAAGCGTTCGGGCAGCCAGCCGACGGTGTGCGGGCGTCGGCCGACGAAGGAGAAAGCAATGGACTGGGTGACCAGCCCGGAGATATGGATAGGGTTCTTCACCCTTGTCGCCCTGGAGATCGTCCTGGGAATCGACAACATCATCTTCATCTCGATCCTGGTGGGCAAGCTCCCGCCCGAGCAGCGCGACAAGGCCCGCAAGCTCGGCCTCGCCGTCGCCCTGATCAGCCGCCTCCTGCTGCTGCTGGCGCTGTCGTGGGTGGTGAGGCTCACCGAACCGATGTTCGAGGTCTTCGGCCAGGGGATATCGGGGCGCGACCTGATCCTGATACTCGGCGGCCTGTTCCTGCTGGGCAAGAGTGTCCACGAGATGCACGGCAGCCTGGAGGGCGACTCCGGCCACTCCGAGGGCAGGGTCGCCTCGTCCTTCACCTCGGTGATCATCCAGATCATGATCCTCGACGTCGTCTTCTCGCTCGACTCGGTGATCACCGCGGTCGGCATGGTCGACGAGCTGGGCGTCATGATCGCGGCCGTCATTGTCTCGGTCATCGTGATGCTGGTCGCCTCCGGGCCGATCAGCCGCTTCGTGGACCGGCACCCGAGCATCAAGATGCTCGCCCTGTCCTTCCTGGTGCTGATCGGCGTCGTGCTCATCGCCGAGGGGTTCGAGCAGCACATCTCCAAGGGCTACATCTACTTCGCGATGGCGTTCTCGCTGCTGGTGGAGCTGCTGAACATCCGGATGCGCGGCAAGGCGAGGCGGAAGCCGGTCGAGCTGCGTTCCCGCTACGAGACCGAGGGAGCCGAGGGCGCCGAGGGCGGGACCGGCCCGGAGACGCCGGTGGTTCAGGGGGCTCCGGCGGGCCGGGCGGACGAGCCGGTCGAGAGGGGGAAGCCGGACGAGCGGGCCGGATCCTGAACCGGGGATTACGATGCTTACGTGCGCTTTGATCCCTGGAATCCGGAATTCGTCGCCCACCCCTATGACGTCTACGACGAGCTGAGGCGGGAGCGGCCGGTCAGCTTCTTCGAACCGACCGGCCAGTGGCTGGTGGCCAGGCACGCCGACGTCAACGCGCTGCTGCGGGACCGCAGGCTCGGCCGCTCCTACCTGCACGTGGCCTCGCACCAGGAGTTCGGCAGGCCGGACGACCCCGAGTTCCAGGACCCGTTCTGGCGGGTGATCAGGGCGGGAATGCTCGATGTCGAGCCGCCGGTGCACACCAGGCTCCGGCGGCTGGTGTCGAAGGCGTTCACCCCCCGCATGGTCGAGGCGCTCCGCCCCAAGGTCGCCCGCATGGCCGGGGAACTGGTGGACGCCTTCGTCGAGCGCGGCGGCGGAGACCTGATCGCCGAGGTCGCCGAGCCGCTCCCGGTCACCGTGATCGCCGAGATGCTCGGCGTCCCCGAGGCCGACCGGCACCTGCTGCGGCCCTGGTCGGCCGACATCTGCGGCATGTACGAGCTCCAGCCGTCGGTCGAGGCCCAGCACACGGCCGTACGGGCGGCCGAGGAGTTCTCCGCCTACCTCGTCGAGTTGGCCCGCGCCCGCAGGGCCGACCCCGGCGACGACCTGATCAGCGCGCTCGCCCTGGTGGCCGACGAGGGTGACAGGCTCACCGAGGAGGAGCTGGTCGGCACCTGCGTGCTGCTGCTCAACGCCGGGCACGAGGCCACCGTCAACGTCACCGGCAACGGCTGGTGGTCGCTGTTCCGCAACCCGGCCGAGCTGGACCGGCTCCGCGCCGACCACGCCCTGCTGCCCACGGCGGTCGAGGAGCTGATGCGCTGGGACACCCCGCTGCAGATGTTCGAGCGCTGGGTGCTGGAGGACATCTCGGTGGGCGGGGTCGACATCCCGCGCGGCACCGAGGTGGCGCTGCTGTTCGGCTCGGCCAACCGCGATCCCGAGGTCTTCGCCGACCCCGCCCGCCTGGACGTGGGCCGGGCCGACAACCCGCACATCTCCTTCGGCGCCGGGATCCACTTCTGCCTCGGGGCACCGCTGGCCAGGGTCGAGCTGATCGAGTCCTTCGGCGCCCTGCTGCGCAAGGCCCCGAAGATGGAACTCGCCGCCGAGCCCGCCTGGGGGCCGGGCTACGTCATCCGGGGTCTCACCTCCCTCGACGTGCGGGTCTGAACCGGCCTCGAACGAATCGGCCGAATCGGCCGAAGCGGCCGAAGAAGCGGTCGAAACGGCCGAAGCGGACGGGTCGCGAGTGTGCCCGGCCCGTGCCGCCCGTCGACGAGGGCACGGCGGCCGGGCGGCGCCCCGCCGGCCTCGCCACCCGTGCCGCCCGGGCCGCGGACCCTGCCCACCCGCGCCGCCCGGGCCGCGGACCTCGCCACCCGCGCCGCCCGGGCCGCGGACCCCGCCTGCCCCGCCGCCCGGACCGCGGACCCCGCCGGAACGACACCGGTTCGGCGGGTCAGAGACGGCTCTGCGACAGCCAGCCGAACCCGCCGAGGCCGCTCGCGGCGATGAGCTCCGCCTCCTCCGAGGCCCTCGCGAGGGCCTGCAGGTAACCGCGCGGGTCGTTCCTGGCCTGCTCGACCGGCGGGCGGCCTCCGGTGATCCCGAGGGCGCGCAACGCCTCACGCTGCGTGGTCAGCGCCGTCGTGACGGCTCCGGCGCTCTCGCCGGCGGCCGCGCAGGCGTCGAGCGCCACGTGGGCGGTGATGTCGCACGAGCCGTCGGGCACGGGCGCGACCATCGCCCCGTCCCGGTAGCCGGCCAGCGTGCCGTACGGCGGCCGGTCGTCCAGGGCGTGGGAGTAGTCGATCGCGACCGCCCGGCCGCGCGCCAGCCGTACGATCACCGACGCCCAGGCCCTGTCGCGCGGCCTGCCGATCTCGGCCCGCTCACCGATGGCCCGCATCGGCCACCATCGGTCCAGCCAGGCGAGATCCGCCTCGGAGGGCCTGCCACCGAGGCGCTCCTCACCGTCGGTGACGTTGACCATGACCAGCCGGGGCCCGTCCGCCGTCTGCTCCGCGATGTCGACCGGCACGTTGTCGAGCCACTCGTTGGCGATCACCAGCCCGCGGATCCCGTCCGGCGCGGCCCTCGACCAGACGATCTCCCCGGGCAGCGACGGCGGCCGGGGCGCCAGGTCGACCGCGGTCACGCGCAGTCTCGGCCGGAGCGCGGGCGGCGCCGCGGCGAGCACACCCGCCGCCAGCTCGCCCTCACCGGCGCCGATGTCGACCAGGTCGAGCAGGTCGGGGCCGCCGAGCGCCTCGTCGATCGCGGCCAGCTCGCGCAGCACGGCCTCGGCGAAGACGGGGGAGGCGCCGACCGAGGTCCGGAAATGGCTGGAGGGGCGCTCCCGGATGTAGAAGCCGCTTTCGCCGTAGAGCGCATGCTCCATCGCGGCACGCCAGGTGAGCCACACGCTCTCAGACGCTACCCGCCGGGGCGGGGGAACGAGATCGACTCGCGCTGACGCTTCGAGTGAATGCATGACTACATTCTGTCACCGGTTTGCGCGATCGTTGTCGACGTCGTGTCGGCGCGGCGCCGGCTGGATCGCCGCGTGAGCCGGGCCTGCGGGCTCTCCGGCGGGCCCGGTACGCTCCCGGTTCGCCCGGCCGGGACCCCTCGGGGAGAGCCTCGCCTCCGCTACCGACCGCTACGAACCCGCGTCTTGCCACGGTTGGGACGGCATGGCCCGTTACGCTGGTCAATCGGGCACGGAGCCCCACATGGTCGAAGGACGGGACGTCATGGACGCAGTCGATCGCCCGGCACGGCTGGCCGTCGGAGTGGTTGGAGCGGGCAGGGTCGGTTCGGCGCTCGGCGCCGCGCTCGTCAGGGCGGGGCACCGGGTGGTCGCGGCGAGCGGGGTCTCCGACGCCTCCAGGGAGCGGGCGGTCGAGCGGCTCGGGCTCGTCCCCACCCGGCCGGAGGACGTGGTGGCCGGGGCGGACCTCGTCCTGCTGACGGTCCCCGACGACGTGCTGCCCGGCCTGGTCTCCGGTCTGGTCGAGACCGGCACCGATCTGCGCGGCAAGCTGGTGGCCCACACCAGCGGCGCGTACGGCCTGGCCGTGCTGAACCCGGCGATCAAGGCGGGGGCGCTGCCGCTGGCGCTGCATCCCGTGATGACCTTCACCGGCCGCGACGACGACCTGCGCCGCCTCACCGGGATCTCGTACGGGGTGACCGCTCCCGACCCGCTCCGCCCGGTGGCCGAGGCCCTCGTCATCGAGATGGAGGGCGAGCCGGTCTGGATCGCCGACGAGGACCGGCCGCTCTACCACGCGGCCCTGGCCCAGGCGGCCAACCACATGGTGACGCTCATCGCGGAGTCCTCGGAGCTGCTGGAGAAGATCGGTGTGGAGCAGCCGGGCCGGATGCTCGGCCCGCTGCTCGGCGCGGCCCTGGAGAACGTGCTGAGGCTCGGCATCGCCGGGCTCACCGGCCCGGTGGTGCGCGGCGACGCCGGGACCGTCCGCAGGCACGTGGACGCGCTGATCCTCGCCGCCCCCGAGGCGGCGGACGCCTACGTGGCGCTCGCCAGGCTCACCGCCGACCGGGCGCTGGCGGCCGGGCTGCTCAAGCCCGAGGCCGCCGAGCGCCTCCTGGACGCCCTGGGCGGCAACATATGGACCTGAGGGGCCCGAAGGCGTGCGGAGATCGCCCTGGGAGGCGATGTACGGCCTGAGGGGATCCGGGGGCGTACGAGATCGTCCTGGGGGGCGGAGTACGGCCCCGGGGCTCCCGTGCCGACCCGGTGCCCGCCCCGGCGACCCGATCCGGTTAGCTGATCCGGTGAGCCGAATCCGCCCGGCGAAGGGAACCGGCGGATTCCGACGACCGTCATTCCTCTCCGGCCCGGGAGCCGGAGCACCCCCGGGAGGTTCCAGTGATCGTGGCGGACGACCGCGCAGGGCTGCTCAAGGCCCGTGAGGCACTGGGGATCGGCGCGGGCGCCTCCTCCGGCTCCGGCGGGGGAAGCGCGCTGGCGCTCGTGCCGACCATGGGCGCGCTGCACGAGGGGCACCGCTCGCTCATCCGGCTGGCCCGCGAGAGGGCCGCGCACGTGGCGGTGAGCATCTTCGTGAACCCGCTCCAGTTCGGGCCCACCGAGGACTTCTCCCGCTATCCCCGTACGTTCGACGCCGACCTCGAGGTCTGCGAGGCCGAGGGGGTGAGCGTGGTGTTCGCCCCCTCGGCCGGGGACATGTACCTGCCGGACAGGCAGGTCGGGGTCTCCGCCGGCGGGATGGGCTCGGTCGTCGAGGGGGAGTTCAGGCCCGGCCACCTCGACGGCGTGCTGACCGTGGTGCTGAAGCTGTTCAACCTGGTCCAGCCGGACGTGGCGGTGTTCGGGCAGAAGGACGCGCAGCAGCTCGCGGTGATCCGCAGGATGGTCGCCGACCTGAACCTGCCGGTCTCGATCGTCGGCGGGCCCACGGTCCGCGAGCCGGACGGCCTGGCGCTGTCCAGCCGCAACCGCTACCTGTCACCGGACGACCGGGTGACGGCCCTGGCCCTGTCGCGCGCCCTGACGGCGGGGGCCGGGCGGCGCGCGCCCGCGGAGATCCGCCGGGCCGCGCTCGCCGTCCTGGAGGCCGAGCCGTCGCTGGCGCTCGACTACCTGGTCCTGGTCGACCCCGCGACCTTCGCGGAGGTCGGCGACGACCACGCGGGTGAGGCGATCCTCGCGGTGGCCGCCAGGGTGGGATCCACCAGGCTGATCGACAACGTCACGCTCGACGTCCGCTGACTCCCGGCCGCTCGCCGGTGGGAGCCGGCGAGCGGTGACCGGCGGCCGGTGACCGGCCGGTGGGGGCCGGTGATCGATGAGCGGCTGGTGGTGAGTGGTAACCGGTGAGCTGCCGCGTACGTTCCCGAGCTGCGGTGATTTCAAGGTTCGGGCGAAATGTCCTACCCCGGGGAACAGCCGCCGCGAAGGCCGCGTTATCGTCACACTGACGAAATCAACAGCCTCTAATGAACCCCGCGAGGAGGCGGCTATGAGCATCCCGGCCATTCCCCAGAGGTTGACCGCTCCCGCTCCGGGCTGGACGGTACGGGCGGACGTGGTCGTGGTGGGCTCCGGCGTCGCCGGCCTCACCCTGGCACTGCGGTACGTCGCCCTCGACCCGGGGGCGAAGGTCCTGGTCGTCACCAAGGACGTCCTATCGTCCGGCTCGACCCGCTGGGCCCAGGGCGGCATCGCCGCCGTGCTCGACCCGCGGGACACCCCCGAGGAACACCTGTCGGACACGCTCGTCGCCGGAGTCGGACTCTGCGACGAGGAGGCCGTCCGGACCATGGTGACCGAGGGGCCCGACGCGCTGCGCGACCTGATCGCGGTGGGCGCCCGGTTCGACACCGACGCCTCGGGGGCGCTGCAGCTCACCAGGGAGGGCGGCCACCGCCGCGACCGCATCGTGCACGCGGGCGGCGACGCCACCGGGGCCGAGGTGCAGCGGGCACTCGTCCAGGCCGTCGCGGAGTCGGGGATCGAGGTGATCGAGCACGCGCTCGTCCTCGACCTCCTCAAGGACGCCGAGGGCCGTACCGCGGGAGTGACCCTGCACGTCATGGGCGAGGGCGAGCGCGACGGGGTGGGCGCGGTCACGGCGGGGGCCGTGGTGCTGGCCACCGGCGGCATGGGACAGGTCTACGCCGCCACCACCAACCCCGTCGTCTCCACCGGCGACGGGGTGGCGCTCGCGCTGCGCGCGGGCGCCGTCGTCAGGGATCTGGAGTTCGTCCAGTTCCACCCGACCGTCCTCTGGCTCGGCGAGCACTCCACCGGCCAGCAGCCGCTGATCTCCGAGGCGGTCAGGGGCGAGGGGGCCGTGCTGGTCGACGCGGACGGCACCCGGTTCATGGAGGGCGTCCACGAGCTCGCCGACCTCGCCCCCCGCGACGTCGTGGCCAAGGCGATCATGCGGCGGATGCGCGCCACCGGCGCCGACCACGTCTACCTCGACGCCCGCCACTTCGGCGAGGAGAAGTGGCGCACCCGCTTCCCGACGATCCACGCGGTCTGCCTGGAGCACGGCGTCGACCCGGTCACCCAGCTCGTCCCCGTCGCGCCCGCCGCCCACTACGCCAGCGGCGGCGTCCGCGCCGACCTGCGCGGCCGTACCAGCGTGCCCGGCCTGTACGCGTGCGGCGAGGTCGCGTGCACCGGCGTGCACGGCGCCAACCGGCTGGCCTCCAACTCCCTGCTCGAAGGCCTGGTCTTCGCCGGGCGCATCGCCGCCGACATCCACGCGGTACGAACCGCCCGCGGCGGGAGCGCGACGCGGCCGGTCGCGGGTGGGCCGGTCCCCGACGACCGGCCCACCGGCCTGATCGACCCCAGGGCCCGGACCAGGATCCAGGGGCACATGAGCCGGGGAGCGAGCGTGCTGCGCGGCGAGGAGTCCCTGGGCGAGGTCGCCAGGGCCCTGCTGAACCTCAGGTGGACCCCGGTGGCGGTGGAGCCGTGCACCGAGTCCTGGGAGACCACCAACCTGCTGACGGTCGCCTCGGCGCTCGTGGCGGCCGCCCGCGAACGCCGGGAGACCCGGGGCTCACACTGGCGTGAGGACTTTCCCGAGCGCGACGACGACTGGTGGCTGGGCCACCTCGACACCACCCTGACAGCGGAGGGAACCGCCATGACGTACGTACCGCACGGGCGGCGCGCGACCGCGCTGCCGCTCCAGGTGGAGAACGACCTGGTCGAGGCGGGCCTGGACCCGGCGGCGGTGACCGCGATCCTGGAGGCCGCCGCGGCCGAGGACCTGCGGGAGGCGGGCGACGTCACCAGCCTCGCCACCATCCCCGCCGACCAGACCGCCACCGCCGACGTGGTGGCCCGCGAGGAAGGCGTGGTCGCGGGGCTGGCCGTGGCCGAGGGCGCGTTCTCCCACCTCGGCCAGGGCCGGCTGGTGGCCGAGCGCAAGGTCAAGGACGGCGAGCGCGTCGCCAGGGGCGACGTGCTGATGACCGTCACCGGTCCCACCAGGGACCTGCTGACCGCCGAGCGCACCGCGCTCAACCTGCTCACCCACCTGTCCGGCATCGCGACCCTCACCGGCCGCTGGGTCCTGGCCGTCGAGGGGACCGGGGCCCGGATCAGGGACAGCCGCAAGACGCTGCCCGGACTGCGCGCCCTGGAGAAGTACGCCGTCCGGTGCGGCGGCGGAACCAATCACCGGATGTCGCTTTCGGACGCCGCGCTGATCAAGGACAATCACGTGGTGGCCTCGGGCGGGGTCGCCGAGGCGTTCCGCGCGGTCCGCGACGCCTACCCCGGCCTGCCGATCGAGGTCGAGGTCGACCGGATCGACCAGATCGAGCCGGTGCTGGCCGAGGGAGCGGAGGAGATCCTGTTGGACAATTTCACCGTCGAGGAGCTGGTGCGGGCCGTACGGCTGGTCGCCGGCAGGGCACGGCTGGAGTCCAGCGGGGGACTGACCCTCCAGGTCGCTCGTGACGTGGCCGAAACAGGTGTCGACTACCTTGCCGTGGGCGCGCTCACGCACTCGGCGCCGGCGCTGGACATCGCCTTGGACCTTCGGGGGAATTGATGCTGCTTGCCATCGACGTCGGCAACACTCACACCGTTCTCGGGCTCTTCGAGGGCGAGGACGTCATCGAGCACTGGCGGATCGCCACGGACGCCCGGCGCACGGCGGACGAGATCGCCGTCGTGCTCCAGGGGTTGCTCGGGCAGTCGCCGCTGCTCAAGGGCGCCGACGTCAACGGCATCGTGATCTGCTCCACCGTCCCCTCGGTGCTCAACGAGATGCGCGAGATGTGCCGCCGCTACTACGGCGACGTGAACGCGGTGATCGTCGAGCCCGGCGTCCGCACCGGGGTGCCGGTCCGGATGGACAACCCGAAGGAGGTCGGCAGCGACCGCATCGTCAACGCGCTGGCGGCCATCCAGCTGTACGGCGGGCCGTGCGTCATCGTCGACTTCGGGACCGCCACCTCCTTCGACGCCGTCTCCGCCAAGGGGGAGTACGTCGGCGCGGTGACCGCCCCCGGCATCGAGATCTCGGTGGACGCGCTCGCCGCGGCCGGGGCGCAGCTGCACAAGGTGGAGCTGATCCGCCCCCGCTCGGTGATCGCGAAGAACACCGTCGAGGCGCTCCAGGCCGGCATCATCTACGGCTTCGCCGGTCAGGTGGACGGGATCGTCGAGCGGATGGCGGCCGAGCTCGCCGTCGACCCCGACGACGTCACCGTGGTCGCCACCGGCAGCGCGGCGCCGCTCGTGGTCAGCGAGGCGCGCTCGATCGACATGCACGAACCCTGGCTCACGCTGATCGGCCTGCGGCTGATCTACCATCGCAACACCCCCTGAGGGAGCCGCGGCACGGAGGAGGCGCCTCTCCCCGTGCCGCACGACCGTTTCCCGCGCCGTGCGACGGGCTTCCGCGCCGCATGACCGGTTCCGGCGCCGCAGGACGGGCTTCCGCGCCGCACGACCGGCGAACTCACGGGGTTCGCCACATCGGTACCCTTTGGAACTGTGACCGATGACGTGACGAATCCCGCCGAGGATCTGCCCGAGCAGATGCGCGTGCGCCGGGAGAAGCTCGACCGCCTCCGTTCCGAGAGCGTCGACCCCTACCCGGTGAACTTCCCGCGCACCGCGACCAACGCCGAGATCCGCCAGAAATACGCTGATCTCTCCGCTGACACCGCGACGGGCGACAAAGTGGGCGTCACCGGTCGGGTGATGCTGTCCAGGACCGGCGGCAAGCTCTGCTTCGCCACGCTCCGCGACGGCTCCGGCGACCTCCAGGTCATGGTCTCCCTGGACAGGGTGGGCGAGGAGTCCCTGGCCGCGTGGAAGCGCGACGTCGACCTCGGTGACCACGTGGGCATCGAGGGCGAGGTCATCACCTCCCGCAGGGGCGAGCTGTCCATCCTCGCCGACCGCTGGGCGATCACGTCGAAGTGCCTGCGCCCGCTGCCGGAGAAGCACGCCGGGCTCACCGACCCCGAGGCGCGGGTCCGCCAGCGCTACGTCGACCTCATCGTCAACGACGAGGCCAGGAAGATGGCCCGCACCCGCAGCGCCGTGGTCCGGGCCGTCCGCGACTTCTGGCACGAGGAGGGCTACCTGGAGGTCGAGACGCCGATGCTCCAGCCGATCCACGGCGGAGCCACGGCGAGGCCCTTCAAGACCCACATCAACGCGTACGACATGGAGCTCTACCTCCGCATCGCGATCGAGCTCTACCTCAAGCGGCTGGTGGTCGGCGGTCTGGAGAAGGTCTTCGAGATCAACCGCAACTTCCGCAACGAGGGCGCGGACTCCACCCACAACCCCGAGTTCACGATGCTGGAGGCGTACGGCACGTATCTCGACTACAACGACATCGCCGACCTGACCCAGCGGATGATCCAGAAGGCCGTGCTGGCCGCCCTCGGCCACTCCGTGGTCGTCCACCAGGGCCAGGAGATCGACCTCGGTCTGGCGAAGTGGCCTCGGATCACCCTGTACGGGTCGGTCTCCGAGGCGCTGGGCGAGGAGGTCACCACCGAGACGCCCCTGGAGCACGTCCGCAAGCTCGCGGACGCGCGGGAGATCCACTGGGACGCCAAGTGGGGTCAGGGCAAGCTCGTCCAGGAGATCTTCGAGGCCCTCGTCGAGCACACGCTCGTCCAGCCCACGTTCGTCATGGACTATCCGCTGGAGACCTCCCCGCTGGCCCGCACCCACCGGGACAACCCGCTCCTCACCGAGAAGTGGGACCTGATCGGCTTCGGCACCGAGCTGGGCACCGGCTACTCGGAACTGGTCGACCCGGTCGAGCAGCGCCGCCGCCTCACCGAGCAGTCCCTGCTCGCCGCGGGCGGCGACGTCGAGGCCATGCAGCTTGACGAGGACTTCCTCACGGCTCTGGAATATGCGATGCCGCCCACCGGCGGCATGGGGCTCGGCATCGACCGCCTCGTCATGGCCTTCACCGGCAAGAACATCCGCGAGACCATCCTGTTCCCGCTGGTCAAGCCGACCGGCTGAACCCGGCGGTCGGCGCGCGAGGACGTTCTCCCCGTACGGTGGCACCGGGCCGGGCACCACGGCCCGGTGCCACCGCCATGAGGGGCGCCGTCGCCTCCCGGCGACGGCGAGCGGCGACGGCGGGTCCCCGGGCGGAGACGGCGGGTTCCCGGCCGTGCGCGCGCCGCGGACGAGGCCGGACGCGATCCCTGCCGGACCCCGGTCACCGCTCGGGATCGGGGCGTGATCCGGCCGGGATCCCGTGGGGCGCCGGGCCGGGAGAGCGCCCGAGGGCCTGGTCGGCCGGTCCGGGAGAGCGCCCGAGAGCCTGGTCGGCCGCGCCGGGCGGCGCCGGCGCCGCGCTCTCCGCCGACCGGCGTCCCGGGCCGTCCCGCGCCGGTGGACGCGAGCCGGAGCACGAGTCGCGCGGCCGGGTCGCGGTGGAGCGGTTCCCCGGCCGTCTCCGGGCCGTTCCCCGTGCGAGCGCCCCGGGGTCCCCGGGCGAAGCGCCCTCACCGACCCTGACCGGCCCTCACCGATGCTCACGGGTCGGGGTGTTTCCCGCGGAGGCGGCCGAGGCGCCCGGGCGCACCCGGCGGGTGGGAGACGGCCGTTGAACCCATGATCCCGCGCAATATCGGACGCATTTCCGTATGGTGCAGAAATCCATTTCCAGTAGGCCCAATATCGCCCGGACGTTCCGTCGTCGCCACGTGGCACTTCGCGAATGCCGCAAAGCTCCGCTCTTGACCCTCATATTTCCGCGTTATCCGTGGTGTGCCGTCAAGGTGGTGAGGACATGGTCGCCGGGAAGAGATCAATTTTTCCCGAGAAATGCGGGCGGGCCGGATCCCCGAGGGGGCGGCTTCGGGGTGCCCGGCGGGGCGGCGGTTCCGGCGAAACCTTGTTCTGCCAGGACTTCGGTCGTCGCAGCCAGGGACGCCTGCCGGCTCGTGCCTGGGCTCGATCATGACATAGCCGCAAAGGCACTGACATATCATGAGTACTTCACGTAGCGCCTGCTATGTCAATACTGGACGCACGCTATGAAGAGTGGAACTTGACGACCTTTGAACAAGGCGTTTACCGTTCCTGGCGGACGGTATTCATTTCCGGCGTCTCGCACCCGGTTTCCAGAGTGGGGGGAGTGACTCTTGATGGCATATCCAGAAGTGGATTCACGCCATGGCGACAGCCCCCTGGGCATGAGCGATATCGGTCTCAGTGACGACGACCTCGTGCTGCTGGCCGAGCTCGCCAAGGGTGTCACGGTCGATCGGGTAGGGCGTCGCCTCGACATCAGCGGCCGGACGGTCAGGCGCAGGCTCAGGGGCATCTGCGACCGCATCGGCGTCGCCACGGCGATCGAGGCCGTGGCCTGGGCGGCCCGCCGCCGCCTGATCTGACGCACCGCCGCGTGTCCGGCAGGTCGGGCCGGACACGCGTGCGGGCCGGACATGCGTGCGGACCGGACGCGCCCGCGGACCCGTTCGCCGGAGCCGGTTCAGGCGGCGATGCGGACGCCTCCGACGAAGGGCCGGTTGTCGATCGTGGTGATGTGGACGACGTCACCCGTCTGGGGGGCGTGGACCATCAGGCCCGCGCCGATGTAGATCCCGACGTGGTGCAGGTCGCTGTAGAAGAAGACCAGGTCGCCGGGGCGCAGCTCTTTCCTGGATACGTGGGTGCCCGCGGTCCACTGGTCGCCGGTGTAGTGCGGCAGGCTGATGCCGACCTTCTGGTAGGCCCACATGACCAGGCCGGAGCAGTCGAAGGAGTTGGGCCCCTCGGCGCCCCAGACGTACGGCTTCAGCTGCTGGGTGAGCGCCCAGCGGGTGGCCTCCGCGGCCTTGCCGCTGCCGACGATGGGCACGTTCGTCTTCACCCGGGCGCCCCTGTTGCTGACGGCCCTGGTGCGCACCTCGCTGAACAGGTCGCTCTCGACCCGGTCGACCAACCGCTCGATCTTGGTCCGGTTGCCGTCGATCTCCGCCAGAAGCTTCTTGACCTCCGCGGTCCTGGCCTTGGCGCTGGCCTGGGCCCGCTCGGCGGCCTCGATCGCCCGGCTCACCTGGGCGACCTCCTCGCTCTGCTGCTGCTGGAGCGCGTAGTTGGTGGTGGCCTGGTCGAGGAAGGTGTCGGGATCGGTGGCCTGCGTGAAGGCGAGCCCGGAGTTCAGGCCGCCCGACATGTAGGTGCTCTGCGCCAGGAGGGTGGCCTTGGTGCGACGGGAGGCCAGCTCGGACTCGCTCGACGCGAGGGTCTTCTTGGCGCTCTCGGCGGCCCGCTGGGCCTGCTTGAGCTTGACCCGCTCGCCGTTGTAGCGCTCCGCGAGGACGCCGATCTCCTGGTGCAGCTTCTCGGCCTGTTTGGCCAGCTGCTGGAGGCTGGGCTCGGGGTCCGCGGTGGCGGCCACCAGCGGGGTGCCGAGGGTCAGGGTGGCGAATGCCAGGCCGACGACCGCCATGCGACGGCGCAGCCCTCGCGGCGCGCGTCCTCGAGCGCGGGCCTCGTGGCCCGGGTGCTTTCCTCCGCGGTCGCGCGTGCGCTTCACCAACAGGCTCCTCTCCTCGGCCGCCTACCGGGTTAGCTGACGGGTTCGGGCCGGAGGCAGCCCTACCGGGTGCGCCGGTGGCACTCGGATTCACCCCGGAGGACGTGGTGGGTCCCCGGTTCCCCCTGCGGGGGATTCGGCGGGTCAGGCTTTTTACGTCTCTGACATCGAGCACGGAGATTAGTGCACCCGTGGTTCCTGCTCAACCAGAACTGCGAATTCAGTAGAGCTTTCGCAACCGAGGTGTCACGAAAAGATCACACCTCAAAATGATCAACATGGCCATTACGCTGCCTTTGCCTCGCGTGTGACGGGTGTGGCGCAGGTCTTCCCAGGTCCGGGACCGTGCCAAAGGTGAGCTGCGGCACACGAGAGGCACCGCACACCGAGAGTGGTAAAGCGACTGCCAAGGGTCATGTGCGGTCTTCGAGCTGCGAGTTAAGGGTGAGCCGTAATTGAAGACCGGTGAGGACGTACGCTGAACGGTCATGGAGCAGCTTGCTGAGCATTCTCCCGTGCCGACCGTTCGCGCCTCCGGCGACGGGGAGCGGCGCGCCGAGTCCGCGGGGGCGGAGCGGGGGTCGCCCGGGCAGGGCGCGGGCCCCGAGGTCGCCGAGGTCGCCGAGGTCACGGTCCGCCGCGCCCGCACCCAGGACGTGCGGGCCGTCAGGCGGCTCGTCGACACCTACGGCGGTGCCGGCCGGCGCCTGCTGGAGAAGGCCACCGTCACCCTGTACGAGGACGTCCAGGAGTTCTGGGTCGCCACCGACGCGGAGGGGGAGGTGATCGGCTGCGGGGCCCTCCACGTCCTCTGGGAGGATCTGGCCGAGATCCGCACCGTCGCCGTCGATCCGACCCGCAGGGGAATGGGGATCGGCCACCGGATCGTCTCCGCGCTCATTCGCACGGCCGCGGAGCTGGGCCTGCGCCGGGTCTTCTGCCTGACCTTCGAGGTCGAGTTCTTCGCCCGGCACGGATTCCGGGAAATCCAGGGCACGCCCGTCGCCCCGGAGGTCTACGCCGAACTTCTCGCCTCCTATGACGAGGGTGTGGCGGAGTTCCTCGATCTGGAACACGTCAAGCCCAACACCTTGGGAAACACCCGGATGCTGCTGCACCTGACACGCGAGCCCGACTCTGGTGACTTTAGAGCTGACTGATCGGAAAGGTGACTGTTGATACCTATGTCGATACCTTGTGCAGCAGCATGCATGTGCGTCTGACATTTGCCACATGCGCAGTCTAAGTGAGGTGACGCGGTGAGCACCGGACAGCCGCCGTATCCACAGGATGATCCCGACCGCGATCGCACACCGTCGGGGCAGCCGGATTACGGACAGTACAACGCGGGTCGAGCCCCTGGCGAACTCGACCCTGACGTGACAGTCGTGGGGTACAGGTCGGAGGCCTCACAGCCGAACACCGGCCCAGGGCAGAGCCAGCCCGGATACGGCCAGCAGGGCGGGACCGGCGCGTACGGGCAGCAGCCCGGATACGGCCAGCAGCAGGGTTACGGCCAGCAGCCCGACTACGGGCAGCAGGGCTACGGCCAGCAGCAGGGGTACGGCCAGCAGGGCGGGACCGGCGCGTACGGGCAGCAGCCCTCGTACGGCCAGCAGTCCTCCCACGAGCAGCAGGGCTACGGCCAGCAGCAGGGGTACGGCCAGCAGGGCGGGACCGGCGCGTACGGGCAGCAGCCCGGCTACGGCCAGCAGCCCGGTTACGGCCAGCAGTCCTCCCACGAGCAGCCGGGGTACGGCCAGCAGCCGGGCTATGGCCAGCAGCAGCCCGGATACGGGCAGCAGCCCCAGCCGGGCTACGGCCAGCAGCCCGACTACGGGCAGCAGCAGTACGGCCAGCAGCCCGACTATGGGCAGCAGGGCTACGGCCACCAGCAGCCCGCGTACGGGCAGCAGGGCTACGGCCAGCCCTACGGCGGTCCTCCCGGGGCACCCGCCCCGCTCGCCGAGTGGTGGCAGCGCCTGCTGGCGAGGATCATCGACGGGATCATCCTGGCGATCCCGACGTTCATCATCAGCGCGGTGCTGACCGGGCTGCTCGTGACGTTCCCCAGTTTCAACAGCGAGACGGGCGAGGTCACGGAGGCGAGCGGCCTGTTCCTCTCGACCCTCCTCATCTCGCTGGTCACCGCGGGGATCTACTTCGCCTACGAGTTCTTCATGCTCAGCCGGGGCGGGCAGACGGTCGGCAAGATGGTCATGGGCATCAAGGTCGTGCCGGTCGGCGGCGCCCTGCCGCCCGGCGGGCTCAGCTCCGACGTCGCGCTGAAGCGCGCCGGCGTGCTCTACGGTCCGCAGTTCCTGACCTGGGTGCCGTTCCTGAACTACGTCGTCTACATCTTCAGTCTGGTGAACGTGCTGTGGCTGCTGTGGGACAAGCCCCTGCAGCAGGCACTGCACGACAAGGTGGCGTCGACGGTCGTCGTCAAGATCAAGTAGTTCTCCGAATAACGGGGCCGGCGGTTGAACCGCCGGCCCCGTTTTCGCGTACAGGCAAGAAAACGAGGGACGTTAGGGACCCTGTATGGGTCCCGGGGTCCGGGTCACGGAAGGGCAAAACCATTTGCCGCGCCCCGGGCAACGCGGGGGAACTTATGACCGAGTCTCGCCCCGCCCGTCGGAATATTCGCGTACGGTGCCCACAACGGGCTCACCGGCGCCCGTGGGTCTCCTATGAGGCGTCAATGCCGGATCCGCCGCCGTCGGGGGTTCGCGCACTACTCACCGAATGGTCGATCCGTCGTGCCTCCGGCATCCTCGGCGATCCCGTGCCGGATTCTCTTCTTCGCCTTCCGCGGCGCGTTCGGGACAGCCGGTGAAGGCCTTCTTACGGATCCGGATCGGGGACGCGTGGTGTTGGCGGGGTTGTCCTAGGGGCCCATCGTGTTTGGTGGTTATACGGTCTACGACTATGTACTCCGTGCCAGAGCGGGTCGTACTCCTGGCGAGAAAGTGTTGAAGATCCGTCTTGTTCCATACGCTTGCGTCACATCGGCTCGCACCGGGGTGATGAAGCGAGCGGCTCTCCGTCCGGGCGTTCCGCCGACGGAGGGCATTCCCGTGACGAACCCGCTCGCGGCGATCTCCGGCTCCACGGCAAGGTGCCGTTCGTCCCGACGGGCCGGCCCTCTCAACAGGGGTTTCGTCGCGAGGAGGTCGATGGCGCGGCGGCCGGGAACCCGGCGGGCATTGGTATTACGGAGACGGTGATGATCACTCGATCGCCCTGTCGGTTTTTCCTCGCGGCTTTACGACCGCAACCGGTAAGGCGGCTGGAGAGAAGCATTAGGCTGGAGAGAGACGGACATGGTCGCCCCTGCTGACACGTGTCGCCGGCCGGTGGCGCTATGGTCATCTGTGGGCGGTTCCAGACCGATCGGGCGTGCCTGCGCGGCCCAGGAGTCGTCGCCACATTTCCATGGTCCCCAGAAAGCCACCACGGTGCGGAGCGAGGACGAATGTACGACGTATTGTCCGCGTTGATACCCCCGGCGATCGTCGGCGGGGCCTTCATCTTCGGAGTCGTCAAGCTACTTCGGAGTGAAGCCGCCGGCCGGCGTCCGGCAAAACGGCCCGGCCCGGAGTCGCAGAAGAGCTGATCCACAGGAGGCTCGACTGCGAGTCTCGGTTGCCTGCGAGAATCGCCGGGCTCCTGGAATTGCCGCTCTTCGATCGCGGGTATATGTTTAGCTTGCGAATGAAACAATACCCGCGAAAGGATTGTGTAGATGGCCAAGCAGATCCAGGAGATTCTCATCGACGACCTCGATGGGGGCGAGGCCAATGAGACTGTCGCCTTCGCGATTGACGGCACCAGCTATGAGATTGACCTGAGTGACGTTAACGCGAAGAAGCTCCGTGACTCCCTGTCGCCTTTCGTGCAGAGCGCCCGCCGGTCCGGCGCCCTGGCGCCCCGTCGCCGCCGTGCAGGCGGAGCGCGGGCGCTCACGCGAGAGAAGAGCGCCGACATCCGGGCGTGGGCGAAGTCCCACGGCCTCAATGTCAGCGAGCGCGGTCGAATCGCCTCCAAGATCGTCGAGCAGTACGAAGCGGCTCACTAGATCGGTGCAGCGGATCGAGTGAATCATGCGGTTATGGCGGTCACGGTGGGGTCCGGTGGCGGCCATGACCGCATGATGCGTTTCGCCGACAGACAAACGTCGTTCGCTTGCGGCGTAGCGGGAACATCCCGCCCCTCGTAAGTAGTTGGATGGAGGGTGAACGCCCTGCTCTCGGGGAACGTCTTCTGCATAGAGCGGTCGCCGGGTCGGGGCTACCATGCGGGATGACAGGGCTCGGATATCCCGGACCTGCCTGACCGCTCTGTGAGGAGCGACGAGATGTTCGAGAGGTTCACCGACCGCGCACGGCGGGTTGTCGTCCTGGCTCAAGAAGAAGCCCGGATGCTCAACCACAACTACATCGGTACGGAGCACATTCTTCTTGGCTTGATCCATGAAGGTGAAGGCGTTGCCGCCAAGGCTCTGGAGAGCCTCGGCATCAGTCTTGAAGGTGTGCGTCAGCAGGTCGAGGAGATCATCGGCCAGGGTCAGTCTGCGCCGTCGGGGCACATTCCGTTCACCCCGCGTGCCAAGAAGGTCCTTGAGCTGTCGCTCCGCGAAGCCCTGCAACTAGGACACAACTACATCGGCACCGAGCACATCCTGCTCGGCCTCATCCGTGAGGGCGAGGGCGTCGCCGCCCAGGTGCTGGTGAAGCTGGGAGCCGACCTCAACCGGGTCCGGCAGCAGGTCATCCAGTTGCTCCACGGCTACCAGGGCAAGGAGCCGGCCGCCGCGGGCGGTCCGACCGAGGCCGCGCCGTCGACCTCCCTTGTGCTGGACCAGTTCGGTCGCAACCTGACCCAGGCCGCCCGCGAGGGCAAGCTCGACCCGGTCATCGGCCGGGAGAAGGAAATCGAGCGGGTCATGCAGGTCCTGTCCCGCCGGACCAAGAACAACCCGGTCCTGGTGGGCGAGCCCGGCGTCGGCAAGACCGCCGTCGTGGAGGGCCTGTCCCAGAAGATCGTCAAGGGCGAGGTGCCGGAGACGCTCAAGGACAAGCAGCTCTACACCCTCGACCTGGGCGCCCTGGTGGCGGGTTCCCGCTACCGCGGTGACTTCGAGGAGCGGCTGAAGAAGGTCCTCAAGGAGATCCGCACCCGAGGCGACATCATCCTGTTCATCGACGAGCTCCACACGCTCGTCGGCGCGGGTGCCGCCGAGGGCGCGATCGACGCCGCCAGCATCCTGAAGCCGATGCTGGCCCGAGGCGAGCTGCAGACCATCGGAGCCACCACCCTCGACGAGTACCGCAAGCACCTGGAGAAGGACGCGGCGCTCGAGCGGCGCTTCCAGCCGATCCAGGTGGCCGAGCCCAGCCTCAGCCACACGATCGAGATCCTCAAGGGCCTGCGCGACCGTTACGAGGCACACCACCGCGTCTCCATCACGGACGGTGCCCTGGTGGCCGCGGCCCAGCTGGCCGACCGCTACATCAGCGACCGGTTCCTGCCCGACAAGGCGATCGACCTCATCGACGAGGCCGGCTCGCGCATGCGCATCCGCCGCATGACCGCGCCGCCGGACCTCCGCGAGTACGACGAGAAGATCGCCAACGTGCGGCGCGACAAGGAGTCCGCGATAGACGCGCAGGACTTCGAGAAGGCCGCCGCGCTGCGCGACCAGGAGAAGCAGCTCCAGCTCAAGCGCGAGCGCCGCGAGAAGGAGTGGAAGGCCGGCGACATGGACGTCGTCGCCGAGGTCACCGAGGAGCTCATCGCCGAGGTCCTGGCGACCGCCACCGGCATCCCGGTCTTCAAGCTCACCGAGGAGGAGTCCCAGCGACTGCTCCGCATGGAGGACGAGCTGCACAAGCGGATCATCGGTCAGGACGACGCCATCAAGGGTCTGTCCCGCTCGATCCGCCGTACGCGCGCCGGTCTGAAGGACCCGCGCCGTCCGGGTGGCTCGTTCATCTTCGCCGGCCCGTCCGGTGTCGGTAAGACCGAGCTGTCCAAGGCGCTGGCCGAGTTCCTGTTCGGGGACGAGGACGCGCTGATCATGCTGGACATGTCGGAGTTCATGGAGAAGCACACCGTCTCCCGCCTGTTCGGCTCGCCTCCCGGCTACGTCGGGTACGAGGAGGGCGGGCAGCTGACGGAGAAGGTGCGGCGCAAGCCGTTCTCGGTCGTCCTGTTCGACGAGATCGAGAAGGCCCACCCCGACATCTTCAACTCGCTGCTGCAGATCCTGGAAGACGGTCGCCTGACCGACGCCCAGGGCCGGGTGGTCGACTTCAAGAACACCGTCATCATCATGACGACGAACCTCGGCACCCGCGACATCTCCAAGGGTCAGGGCGTCGGCTTCGCGAAGAACAACGACGCCGAGTCCAACTACGACCGGATGAAGTCCAAGGTCCAGGAGGAGCTCAAGCAGCACTTCCGGCCGGAGTTCCTCAACCGTGTCGACGACATCGTGGTCTTCCACCAGCTCACGCCGAAGGAGATCATCCGCATCGTCGACCTGATGCTGGCCCAGGTGGGCCTGCGTCTGAAGGACCGCGACATGGGGATGGAGCTCACGCAGGAGGCCAAGCAGCTGCTGGCCGACCGTGGCTACGACCCGGTGATGGGCGCCCGCCCGCTCCGCCGTACGATCCAGCGCGAGCTGGAGGACACCCTGTCCGAGAAGATCCTGTACGGCGAGCTCCGTCCCGGCCAGATCGTGAAGATCGGCATCGAGGGCGAGGGCGAGAACGCGAAGTTCACCTTCATCGGTGAGAACGCGCCGGTCGACCAGGTTCCCGACTCGGCCGCCGCCATCGCGGAGCCGATCCAGAACTAGGACCGGCCGGGCATGGCCTGATCAAGCAGGGAGCAGACCCCGCAGTGAGGAGACTCACGGCGGGGTCTGCTTATTTGTTACCAAAGACGGTATCTCGCCACGACAGGTAGTACTACACTCTGTAGAGCGAGTTCGGTCGATCCCACCCAGATGATCTCAACGTTGTACGGACTGCGGTGAGAGCGGTATCGAGGTCAGCCCAGCGACGTACCGAGGAATCAGCTCCGGGAGTGACGCGGAGGTCGGTGCCCGCGCGGGATGCTTCGGACGACCGGGTCGGGCTCCCGGCAGGCGTCGACGACCGGCGCGGGGCCATCGGGACGCTTACACGGAAAGCACGCCTTGGAGGCACGCATGCGTTTACGGCACGAGGACGGGACGCTCGTTCACCTGGCCTACAACGCGGGCGTGCACCCCGCCGAGGATCTGGAGAACCTCATCGCGCACCTGACGCGGTACGCGGTGCCGGTGCGCAAGCGCCTCGGGGTGGAGCGCATGGGGGTCGGCCTCTGGCTCTCCCCGAGCGTCGCCGACCATCTCACCGCCGACAGGATCGAGCTGGTGCGCCTGCGCCGCTCCCTCGAGGAGCGCGGCCTGGAGGTCGTCAGCCTCAACGGCACCGGCGGCAGGAACCAGGAGGTCCCCGGTCCCGACTGGGCCAAGCCCGAGCGCTACCGCTACACGATGGCCCTGGCCAAGATCCTGGCCTTCCTGCTCCCGCAGGACGTCCGCTTCGGGAGCATCTCCACCATCCCCATCGGCTGGCGCCGCGACTGGCCGGCCGACCTGCACTCGATCGCCTCGCGACGGCTGGAGCGCCTCGCCCGCGAGCTGCGCGGGCTGCACAGCGTCACCGGCAAGACGATCAGGGTCGGCTTCGAGCCGTGGCCCGGGTGCGTGCTGGAGACCACCAAGCAGGCCCTCGACCGGGTGGGCGGCATCGACTCCGAGCATCTCGGGATCTGCCTGGACGCCTGTTACCTCGCGGGCGGCTCTGAGGAGCCCGGAGCGGCGCTGCGGGGCCTGGCCGACACCGGAGCCCCGGTGGTGAAGCTCGGCCACGTGCACAACCACATGGCCGCCGCCTGCCAGGAGCTGCCCAGCACCCGCCCGGTGCTGGAGGACACCCTCACCGCGATGCTCTCCGGCGCGGTGAACGGCACCGCGCACATCGAGGTGGAGACCCACGATCTGGCCGTGCCGCTGCGGACCAGGGGCCCCGGCGCCCTGGTCAACATGATCGCCGAGGAGCTCGACTGGGCTCGCACCAGCCTCACCGCCCTGGGCCTGCGTCTCGCCGCCTGACCTCCCGCGCTCGCAGGGCCCGGCCGGGAGACTCGCCGGGTCCGGTCGTGAGAGGGGCCGCGCCGTCTCGGCCCGGGAGGCGGTAGGTGCCGTCGTCGGGGATCTCGGTCAGGCCATCCGCCACCAGGCCGTTCAGCCCGGGAGGCGGTAGGTGCCGTCGTCGAGGACCTCGGCCAGGCCGTCCGCCACCAGGCCGTCGAGGGCGCGCTCGCGTTGCGGGGCGTCGTCCCAGACCACGTCGAGAGCCTCCTTCGGCACGGCGCCGTGGGCCTGGCGCAGCACCGCGAGGAGCCGGCCGCGGCACTGGCGGTCCGTGCCCGCGTACGTCTGGCCCTTGCGCGCCGGACCGTCGTAGGCCGGTTTGCCCGCCAGGCGCCAGGCGCACAGGTCGCTGATCGGGCAGTCGGCGCAGCGGGCGGCACGGGCGGTGCAGACCAGGGCGCCCAGCTCCATGACGGCGACCGCCCAGACGGGGGCGCGGTCGGCGTCGGGGAGCAGCGAGGCGGCGAGCCGGCGCTCGGCGGGCGTGGTGGCCTTCGGCGGATACTCCTGGCCGCTGACGGCCCGCGCCAGGACCCGCCGCACGTTGGTGTCGAGAACCGCATGACGGCCCTGGAAGGCGAAGCTGGCGACCGCGGCGGCGGTGTACTCGCCGACGCCGGGAAGCGCCAGCAGCGCGTCGTGGCCGGTGGGGACCTCGCCGCCGTGCCGGTCGGTGATCGCGCGGGCGCACGCGTGCAGGTTCAGTGCCCGGCGGGGGTAGCCGAGGCGGCCCCAGTGGCGTACGGCCTCGCCGGGGGACTCGCGGGCGAGCGAGGCGGGCGTGGGCCAGCGTTCCATCCACTCGGTCCAGACGGGCAGCACCCTGACCACCGGAGTCTGCTGCAGCATGATCTCGCTGACCAGGATCGACCAGGGGGAGGCGCCGGGCGTCCGCCAGGGAAGGTCACGGGCGTTGCCGGCGTACCAGTCGAGGATGGGTTCGAGTAAGCGGTTCGACTCGGGCACCTTTCGACGATAGTGGGGCCCTGGGCCCCCTTGGCCCGTCTTCACCTGGCTTCACCCGTCCCCGCCCCGTGTCCGGCGGCCGAAACGGGCCGGAAGCGGCGGGTCGCCTGCTGTGGCCCACGAGGACTAACCATACTGAGCGTATGGATCCCGACACGTTCCGTAGCGACATCGGAGTCGACATCTACTGGCGGCGCCGGATGGCCGCGCTCGTCGGTGTGCTTGTGGTGGTCGCCGTCGTGGCGTGGGCCTGCTCGTCGACGAGCGGGCCGGACGACGTCAGGGAGAGGAACTCGGCCGCCCGGCAGGAGACACCGGACCCGCTGCCGGCCGTCCTGCCGACCGTGACGGTCATCCCCACGCCGTCCGCGAGCCCGACGCCCTCACCGGGGGTGGCCAAGGTGTCCGCCAGGCCCAGGCGGCCCGGCGAGGCCTGCGTCTCCCCGCAGCTCGTGCTGAGCATGGAGGGCCAGGGGACGGTCTATCCGGCGGGCATCCGCCCCCGGTTCGTCCTCACCCTCGTCAACGTCGGCAAGGTGATGTGCACCGCCGACGTGGGGCCGCGCGCGATGGAGGTGCGCATCACCTCCGGCGACGACCGCGTGTGGTCGTCCTCCGACTGCGTCAGCGGCGAGGCCACCAGGGTCCGCGAGCTCGAACGCGGCATCCCGTACGTCAAGGAGCTGGTGTGGGACCGCCGCCGCTCCGGTGACGACTGCGCCGCCGACCGCGCCGCCGCCCTGCCCGGCACCTACGTCGCGGTGGTCCACGCCCCGGGCCTGAGGAGCCGCAAGGCCGTCTTCCACCTCCGCTAGCCGCCCGAGGGTCCCCGCGGCCGCCCGAGGGTCCCCGCCCGGGCGGGGACCTCAGACGTAGCGTTCCAGGATGGACGACTCCGCCAGCCGGGACAGGCCCTCGCGGATGTGGCGGGCCCGGGCCTCACCCACCCCGCCCACCTCCTGGAGCTCGCCGATGCTGGCCGCCAGGAGCTTCTGCAGGCTGGCGAACTGGTCGACGAGGCGGTCGACCACCGTGTTCGGCAGGCGCGGGACCTTGGCCAGCAGGCGGTAACCCCGGGGACTCACCGGGGTCTCCAGGGCGTCGTTGCCCGAGTGGCCGAGGATCTGGGCGACGACCGAGAGATCGAGCAGCTCGGCGGAGGAGAGCCGGTCGAGCTCGTGCAGCGCCTCGGCGAACTTGCGCGGCCGGCGGCCCGCCACGGGCAGGTAGTCGCGCACGATCAGCTCGCGGTCGCTCTCCGTGCCGGCCACGAGCTCGTCCAGCTGCAGGGAGAGCAGCCGGCCGTCGGTGCCGAGCTCGACCACGTAGCCGGCGATCTCCTCGGAGATGCGCCTGACCATCTCCAGCCGCTGGGCGACCACCGCGATGTCACGGACCGTCACCAGGTCCTCGATCTCCAGCGCCGAGAGCGTGCCGGAGACCTCGTCCAGGCGGAGCTTGTAGCGCTCCAGCGTGGCCAGGGCCTGGTTGGACTTGGACAGGATGACCGCCGACTCCTCCACCACGTAGCGGATGCCGTCGAGGTAGAGGGCGATGATCCGCATGGACTTGCTGAGGGAGATGACCGGCAGCGACGTCTGCAGGGCCACGCGCTGGGCGGTGCGGTGCCGGGTGCCGGACTCGTCGGTGGGGATGGACGGATCGGGCATCAGGTGCACGGCCGCCCGCACGATCCGCAGGTCGCCGGCGTTGAGGACGATGGCGCCGTCCATCTTGGCCAGCTCCCGCAGCCTCGTCGCGGAGAACTCGACGTCCAGCTCGAAGCCGCCGCTGCATATCTCCTCGACCGTGCCGTCGTATCCCAGCACGATCAGGCCACCCGTGTGCCCGCGGAGAATGCGCTCCAGCCCGTCGCGCAGAGCGGTGCCCGGTGCGACCGCGGCCAGGACGGCTCTGCGGCGTTCGTCGAGCCCTTTGTAGGTTGCTGCCACATGACCCCCGTGGTCTGCGTATAACGGTCAGCTTACCGGCGAAGGCTCCGCGCGGCCCGGAATCGGTGGATGCCACTCGCCGTGCGGCGCGTGACGGCCACGGGACCGGGGCGCGGCTCAGGTGACGTGGGTGAGGGCATCCCAGACGTTCTCCGCCTCGACGACGTCGAATCCGGGCGTGAAGGGCGCGCCGCGCCCGGCCATGGGGACCAGGGAGTGGTCGCCGTTGCGCTTCTTGCCCGTGTCGAGGGAGCCCGCGGGGACCAGCGCCCGGGTGAAGCCCAGCCGGGCGGCCTCCGACAGGCGGCGCCGCACGTCGCGCACCGGGCGCAGCTCTCCGGCCAGGCCCACCTCGCCGAGCACCACCAGGCCGGAGGGCAGCGCCTTGTCGCCGGCCGCGCTGGCGACCGCCAGCATCACCGACAGGTCGACCGCGGGATCGCTGAGCTTGATCCCCCCGACGGTGGCGGTGAAGACGTCGCACCCGCCCAGCTTGGCGTTGAGCCGCCGCTCCAGCACGGCCAGGACCATCGTCACCCGGTAGGTGTCGAGCCCCGAGGAGGAGCGGCGCGGCTGCTGTGCCTCGGTCCTGGCGACCAGCGCCTGGACCTCGGCCGGCAGCGGCCGGGTGCCCTCAAGGGTGACCGTGACGCACGTGCCGGGCACCGGGTCGGTGCGGTGGGAGACGAACAGGCCGCTGGCGTCGGTGATGCCCTCGATGCCGCTCTCGTGAAGATCGAAGCAGCCGACCTCGTCGACCGGGCCGTACCGGTTCTTGATCGCGCGGACCAGGCGGAGCCGGGAGTGCCGGTCGCCCTCGAAGTGGAGCACGACGTCGACCAGGTGCTCCAGGGTCCGGGGGCCGGCGATCGAGCCCTCCTTGGTGACGTGGCCGACCAGCACGGTGGCCATGCCGCGCTCCTTGGCCAGCCGCACCAGGTTTCCCGCGACCTCCCTGACCTGGGTCACCCCGCCCGGCACGCCGGTCGCCTGGGTGGAGCCGATCGTCTGCACCGAGTCGACGATGAGCAGGTCGGGCTGGACCTTCTCGACGTGCGAGACCAGCGCGCCCAGGTCGGTCTCGGCGGCCAGGTAGAGGCGGTCCTGGATCGCGCCGATCCGGTCGGCCCTGATCCGCACCTGGGCGGCCGACTCCTCGCCCGTGATGTAGAGGACCGTCTGCTGCCGGGCGATCTTGGCCGCCGCCTCGAGCAGGAGGGTCGACTTGCCGATGCCGGGCTCGCCGGCGAGCAGCACCACGGCCCCGGGGACGAGGCCGCCGCCGAGGACCCGGTCGAGCTCGGGCACCCCGGTGCCGCGCGCGTGCGCCACCTCGGCCTTGACCTGGCCGATCGGCACCGCGGGCGCCGACACCGCCCCGGCGGAGGCCACGCGCGCGCCCGCGGCCGCCGTCTCCTCCTCGACCGTGCCCCAGGCCTGGCACTCGCCGCAGCGCCCCACCCACTTGGCCGTCTGCCACCCGCACTCGGCACAGCGGTAGCCACCAGCCTTCTTCGCCATGGCCGCACGTTACCGGCAGGGCCCGACAACTTTCACCCGGTACGGCATGCCGTACCGGGTGAAAGTCGCAGGGAGGGACGGCGCGCGCTGGATCAGATGTGGCCTTCGAGGTCGGCCAGGAGCGCGCGCTTGGGCTTGGCGCCCTTGATCTGCTGCACCACCTCACCGTCCTTGTAGAGGTTGAGCGTCGGCAGGCCGAGCACGCCGTACCTCGCCGTGATCTCGGGGTAGTCGTCGGCGTTGAGCTTGGCGATCGTGACGCGGTCGCCGTACTCGGCCTCGATCTCCGCCAGGACCGGCGCGATCATCTTGCACGGCCCGCACCACTCGGCCCAGAAGTCGACCAGGACGGGCTTGTCGCTCCGCAGCACCTGCTCGTCGAAGTTCTCCGCGGTCAATGTGATCATGGTTTTCCCACTTTCCTCAGTACGCATCCTGGGCAGGCCGTGGTCAGCTGGGCCGCCACCTCCGCCCTCCGGGTGAGGAGCGCGCGGATCTCGTCGTCGATCTCCGCCAGCTTGCGCTGGTAGACGGCCACGGACTCCGGGCACGACCCCCCGGATTCGTGACCGGCCCGCAGGCAGTCCACGAACGGGCGGGCGTCGTCCAGGGTGAATCCGACGGCGAGCAGCGAACGGATCTCGGAGACCAGTCTGAGATCCGCCTCCCCGTACTCCCGGTAGCCGTTGGCCGAGCGCCGGGCCGTGATCAGCCCCTGCTGCTCGTAGTAGCGCAGCGCCCGGGTGCTGACACCCGCCCGCCGCGCCAGCTCACCGATCCGCATCCGGCCCTCCCCATGACACGACGATAAACCTTGACATCAACGTCAAGGTCAAGCGCCCGTCCCGTTGTTCCCGGGTTGTTCCCGGCCGACCGGGTCCGCGGGAAGGTCAGAACAGCTTCCAGCGCAGCAGGTTGGGGTAGGCGATCTCCAGGCCGGGGGTCTCGGCGATGGCCCGGTCGGCGACCGCGGGGGTGAACTCGATGCGGAGCACCGCCTCCAGGTCGGCGCGGCGCTCGAAGGACATGCGCAGGTCGAGCTTGTCCGTCTGCCAGCCCTGGCGGCTCCAGAAGTTCTCGACGGACCTGGCCGAGTACGCGGGGATGGACTGGCCGAACCAGCGGCCGAAGGCGCCGCGGGTGGTGTCGATGTCGATCACGAAGGCCGCGCCGCCGCGCCGCGTCACCCGGGAGAGCTCGGCCAGGCCGGGCTCGCACCCGGGGCCGAAGAAGTACGCCCAGCGGGCGATGGCCACGTCCACGGAGGCGTCGGGCAGCGGGAGGGCCTGGGCGGTGGCGGCGTGGACCTCGACGTTCCGCAGGGTGCGGCAGCGGCGCCTGGCCAGCTGGACGAGGTCCTCGTGCGGTTCCGCGCCGATCACGCGGGTGGCGGTGGCGGCGAGGGCGGGCAGGTGGTATCCGGTGCCGCAGCCGATGTCGAGGACCGTCGCCCCGGTCCACGACCGGATGGCCGACATCGCGGCCTCGGCGCGCCCTTCGGGGTCCACCGCCCGGTTCTCCAGCTCGTACGTTTGGGGGGTGTTCCAGATGTTGGGGCTGGGGATGGCGCCCCTCAAGAACCTCGGCATGCCTTCACCGTAATGGTGTGATCTCGGCCGCGTCGGTGGTGGCGGACAGCACTGCTCTCCTGACCCGCTTAGGCTGGCAAAGGTGAGCGACTTGAGCGAGGGGGCCGGTCGGCCCGGCGGTGTTCGCGAGTGTGCGCTCCGAGCCGGAGACGAGGAAGCGGTATGAGCGTCCGTGTATCCAGCGCGAAGATCGCGCTGTCCACAGCGTCGGTGTATCCCGAACGTACTCCCGACGCCTTCGAGCTGGCCGCGCGCCTGGGGTACGACGGTGTGGAGATCATGGTGGGCGCCGACCCCGTGAGCCAGGACGTCGACGTCCTGGAGCGGTTGTCGGACCACTACCAGCTGCCGATCCTGGCCATCCACGCGCCGTGCCTGCTGGTGACGCAGCGCGTGTGGGGCAAGGACCCGTGGGCCAAGCTCCAGCGCGCGCAGCGCGCCGCCGAACGGGTCGGCGCCAGGACGGTCGTGGTGCATCCCCCGTTCCGCTGGCAGCGCGACTACGCGCGCGACTTCGAGATCGGCCTGGCCAGGATGCGTGAGGAGACCGACGTGGTCTTCGCGGTGGAGAACATGTTCCCGCTGAAGGCCAGGGGCAACGAGGTCGTCCCCTACGCGCCCGACTGGAACCCGGTCGACTACGACTTCCCGCAGGTCACGCTGGACCTGTCGCACACGGCGGTGTCCGGGTCCGACGCCCTGGAGATGTTCACCAAGCTCGGCGACCGGCTCGCCCACCTGCATCTGGCCGACGGCCTGGGGGTGCCGAACAAGGACGAGCACCTGGTTCCCGGGCGGGGCGGCCAGCCGTGCGCGCCGATCCTGGAGCGGATGGCGGGCAACGGATACTCCGGGCTGGTCGTGCTGGAGATCAACACGCGCAAGGCGGCCAGCCGTTCCGAGCGGATCGACGACCTCGCGGAGGCGCTGGCCTTCGCCCGGCTGCACCTCGCGGCCTCCACCCCCGCATGAGCGAGCTCTCCACGGGTGAGTCCTCGGAATCTCCTGAGCCCTCTGGGTCCTCCGAGGTCAGGAGGCGTCCGGGGCGCAGGCCGGGGTCGGCCGACACGCGGGGGCAGATCCTCGCGGCGGCGCGCGAGACCTTCGCGGAGAAGGGGTTCGACAAGGCGACCATCCGGGGCATCGCCCGGCAGGCGGGGGTGGACCCGGCGCTGGTCCATCACTACTTCTCCGGCAAGGAGGGGATGTTCGTCGAGGCGATGGACCTGCCGATCACCCCCGACATCGTCCTCTCCGCGGTCACGGCGGTGCCCCGCGAGCAGGCCGCCGAGCGGCTGGTCAGGCTCATCCTGACGATCACCGCGGACGCCGGGGCGCGCCAGCCGGTGCTGGCGCTGGTCCGCACCGCGATGACCAACGAGCAGATGGTCGTCACGATCCGCGAGTTCCTCGGCCAGGCGCTCCTCGGCCGGGTCGGGGAGGCCCTGGACGTCCCGCCGGTCCGGATGGAGGCGGCGTTCGCGCAGATGTTCGGCGTGGTGCTGGTGCGCTACGTCCTCAAGCTGGAGCCGCTGGCCTCGGTGGACATCGAGGACCTGGTGAAACTGCTCACACCCACGATCCAGGGCTATCTCGACCCGCCCCGATAGCCCTTCCCGCCCTCGGCACCCCGGAGGCGCGGCCCCGTCCCCGGCACGTCCCGCGGGTCCTCCCGGGTCACTCCGATGTCATCCGGAGGCATACAGAGCATTGTTCTGGGAACGGTGTTGACCATAGGGTGACCACGGTCGCCGCGGGTCCCGGTGCGAAGCGAAGTTACTCATCGGTAGGATTCGTGGAGACCCCTTGTCATCGTGGATGATCGGCGGTCGTACGCTGGCAGCCAACGCCGTCTGTGGGAGGACCCGTGCTCTGGGTAGCGATCATCGGGCTGGTCATGACAGCCGTCGCGGTCGCGCTTGCCGCGCGCCGCGTGTTGTTCCTGTACAAGCTCGCCACCGTCGGGCCCGCCGCGCCCGAGCGCGTCGCGTACGCCAGGACTCACCTGGGTGAGGAGATCAAGGCCCAGCTGGTCGAGGTCTTCGGGCAGCGGAAGCTGCTGAAGTGGACGGCGTCGGGCGTCGCGCACTTCTTCGTCATGTGGGCGTTCTTCATCCTGGCGACCGTCTATCTGGAGGCGTACGGCGCGCTGATCCAGGGGGCCGTCACCGGCACCCCCGACTTCCACATCCCGCTCGTCGGGACGTGGGCGGTCCTGGGCTTCCTGCAGGACTTCATCGCGGTCGCGGCCCTGCTCGGCCTTCTCGCCTTCGCGATCATCAGGATCAAGAACTCGCCGAAGAAGCTGGGCCGCAGGTCCCGCTTCTCCGGGTCGCACCTCGGCGGCGCCTGGCTCGTCCTCTTCATGATCTTCAACGTGATCTGGACGATGTTCCTCTTCCGCGGGGCCGCCGCCAACACCGGCAACCTGCCGTACGCCTCGGGGGCGTTCGCCTCCGACGCGGCGGCCGCCCTGCTGCGCCCGCTGGGGGCCTCGGCCAACGAGATGCTCGAACACGTCGGCCTGCTCCTGCACATCGGCGTCATGCTGGTGTTCCTCGTGATCGTGGTGAACTCCAAGCACCTGCACATCTTCACCGCGCCGCTGAACGTGGCGTTCTCCCGGCGTCCCGACGGCAACGGCCCGGCCCAGCCGATGCGGATCGACGGCAAGGTCGTCGACTTCGAGGACGAGGAGCTCGACGGCGACAGGCTCGGCCGGGGCAAGATCGAGGACACCACCTGGAAGGGCTTCCTCGACTTCTACACCTGCACCGAGTGCGGACGCTGCCAGGACCAGTGCCCGGCCTGGAACACCGACAAGCCGCTGTCGCCGAAGATGCTGATCCTGGAGCAGCGCGACCACGCCTTCAAGGTCGCGCCGTACCTGACGGCGACCCAGGAGGAGCGCGCGGGCTTCCACGAGGACGTGCTGGCCCTGCTGGAGAAGCCGTTGGTCGGCGAGGACGGCGTCATCCACCCCGACGTGCTGTGGTCCTGCACCAACTGCGGCGCCTGCGTCGAGCAGTGCCCGGTCGACATCGAGCACATCGACCACATCCTCGACATGCGCCGCTACCAGGCGATGGTGGAGTCCAACTTCCCGTCCGAGGCCGGCGTCATGGTCAAGAACCTGGAGAACAAGGGCAACCCGTGGGGGATGTCCGAGATGAAGCGGGCCGACTGGATCGAGGAGCTGGCCGGTCGCGAGGTCGACCCCATCGAGGTCACGCTCGTGGACGAGAAGATGCCCGACGACACCGAGTACCTCTTCTGGGTCGGCTGCGCCGGGGCCCTGGAGGACCGGGCGAAGAAGACCACCAAGGCGGTCGCGGAGCTGCTGCACGTCGCGGGCGTCAAGTTCGCGGTGCTCGGCCCGATGGAGGCGTGCACCGGTGACCCGGCCCGCCGCCTGGGCATGGAGTATCTCTTCGACATGCTGGCCAAACAGAACATCGAGACCCTGAACGAGGCCGGGGTCAAGAAGATCGTCGCGACCTGCCCGCACTGCTTCAACACCCTCGCCAACGAGTATCCCCAGCTCGGCGGCACCTACGAGGTGGTGCACCACACCCAGCTGCTGGCCAAGCTCGTGGACGAGGGCAGGCTGGTCCCGGTCACGCCGATCGAGGAGAAGATCACTTACCACGACCCGTGCTTCCTCGGACGCCACAACAAGGTTTACTCCCAGCCTCGCGACATCATGGCCAAGGTGCCCGGGGTGAAGACCCAGGAGATGCACCGCCACAAGGACCGCGGCTTCTGCTGCGGCGCGGGCGGTGCGCGGATGTGGATGGAGGAGCGGCTCGGCAAGCGCATCAACACCGAGCGCGTGGACGAGGCGCTGACCACCGAGCCGGACACCATCTCCACGGCCTGCCCGTTCTGCCTGGTCATGCTCGGTGACTCGATCAACGAGAAGAAGAACGCGGGTGAGGCCAAGGAGACGCTGGAGATCGTCGACGTCTCCCAGCTGCTGATCAAGTCGATCAAGGGCCAGCCCGTCGAGGCGTCCTGACATACGGACGGTGACCGGTCAGAGGGGACATCTTCCCGATGTTCCCTCTGACATACGGTCAAGCCACCGGGAAAAGGACGTCAGGTCCGAAAACCTTTCTCCACATAACGGGAAAATCACGGTAACCTCAACGTCGCGTAGCTCATTCAACGGGGAGGGGGCTTGACGATGCCCGTCGTCGTCAGCGATGCCGAGGTTACCCTGGCCGATGTTCTCTCACTTCGGCTGGCCGTCGACGAACCTCTGGCCGACGGCACCGAACTGGTCCTGCGTAACCGGGCCACCTCGGTCGAGAGCCGGGTGCCGCTGGGCACGCCGGACGTACAGATGCGCGAGGCGGAGCTGGCGGTCTCGCTCGCGCCGCTCGAACTCGGTCCCGGCCGCTGGGACACCTACCTGCAACAGGGCACGGCGCGCACGCGGCTGCGCAGTGTCGATCCCGGGTTCTCCCTCGACCACCTCGACGCGTACGCGCTGAGCCGCCGGACGCTGGCCTACCGCGCCTACCGGACACGCAACGGCTTCCTCGCCCTGAAGGTCGACGACGCCCAGCCGGTGGCGGAGGTCCGTTCCGTCTGGTTCAGGGAGGGGCGCTTCGAGGTCACCGGGCTGCTGGCCTTCACCGGCCTCGACGACGACGAGGCGCGGCACGAGGCGAAGCTCGCCCTGCGCCGCAGCCGGCCCGACGCGGAGCTGACCTCCGTTGCAACGGTCCAGGGCGTGCGTTTCCACGCCGCGCTCTCGCTGTGCGACGTGCTCGCCGCCGCCCCCGACCAGACAGGCACCTGGGAACCCTCGCTGGAGGTACGCGGCGTGGCCACGCCGCTCCGCCTGGGCTCCCGGCTGGACGACGTCGACGGCAAGCGCCGCCGCCTGCACTATCCCGCCACGCAGATCGACGGCGTGCCGATCCGGCCCTGCTACACGGCGGACGACGAGCTCAGGATCGAGGTCGGCGGGTGAGGATCTGCCTGCTCACCCCCTCCGTGTACGGCATGCGCGGCGACGTCCGCTCGATCGTCAACCTCGCGGGGGAGCTGGCAGAACGTCACGAGGTAGAGATCATCAGCGTCCGCCGCCACCGGGAGAAACCGTTCTTCCCGGTGGCGTCCGGCGTGAGGCTCTCCTGGGTGGTCGACGCCCAGCCGGGGGTCAGACACCTGCTCCCGCGGGGCCAGATGCGCACCGAGGTCGCCCTCTGGCGGCGGCTGCGCGGGCTGCGGGCCGACGTGCTCATCAGCACCCGGCCCGGGCTGAGCGTCCAGGTGGCCAGGCACGCGCCGCGTGACGTCACGCGGATCGCCCGCGAGTGGGGCCGGCCGCCGGTGCCCGGGCCGATCAGGAAGTTCTACCCGCGCCTGGACGCGGTCGCCGCCGCCACCGAGACGAGCCGGCAGGAGTGGGACCGCCTGCTGGGCGGGGACGTCCCGGTCGGCGTGATCCCGGACGCGCTGCCCGCCGGGCCGTGGCCGCGCTCGCGGATGGACAACCGCATCGTCGCCGCGGGAGGGCGCCTGGTGCCGGTGAAGGCCCACGACCGGCTGATCCGCGCGTTCGCCGTCGTCGCGGGCAAGCGCCCCGACTGGCGGCTGCGCCTGTACGGCGGGGGCCCCGAGGAGAAGCGCCTGCGCGCCCTGGTGGGCGACCTCGACCTGCACAACCACGTCTACTTCATGGGGACGACCTCCGACCTGACCGGCGAGTTCGCCAAGGCGTCGATCGTGGCGACGACCTCCAGGACGGAGGCGCTCGGGATGACCGTGATCGAGGCGATGGCCAGCGGGGTGCCGGTGATCGCGTTCGACGGCCCCCGGGGGCCGGGCGAGTTCGTGGCCGACGGGCGGAACGGGGTGCTGGTCGCCGAGGGGGAGGACGAGATCGAGGCGTACGCGTCCGCGCTGCTCGCGCTCATCGACGACGAGGGACGGCGCAGGGGGCTGGCCGCGGGCGCCCTGGAGGTCGCGGCGGACCACGACGCGTCCTCGGTGGCCGACCGCTGGGAGAAACTGATCGTGGCCGCGTCCCGCCGTGCCTGACACCGGTACCGTTGGGACATGCATGGGTACAGCGGTGACAAGCAGGCTTATCTGACCCGGTTGCGGCGCATCGAGGGACAGATCAGGGGCCTGCAGCGGATGGTCGAAGAGGATGCCTACTGCATCGACGTGCTGACCCAGGTCTCGGCCGCCACGCGGGCGCTCCAGGCGGTGGCGCTGGGCCTGCTGGAGGACCACATCGGGCACTGCGTCGCCGACGCCGTCAACGCCGGGGGGCCGGAGGCGCAGGAGAAGGTCAAGGAGGCGTCGGCCGCGATCGCCCGTCTCGTCCGTTCGTGACTAGTCACATGACTATCTTTTCCGACCACGTCCCGGACCCCGTTGGAGGGTCCGGGACCAGGTCTTGGAAACGGTTCTTCCCGAGGCTTCAGCAAACAGCCGAAGCGCTCAATCCGAGCGCGTTGTCGAGCTCCACCAAGGTGAGGGGCCGTTCGCTGATCGCGACGGCGGACAGCACCTCGGCATAGAGCGCGATCTCGTCCAACGCGACACGGTCGTGGACCCTAGAGTCCAGGTCGTCGTGCCCCACCGCGTCGTCCTTCCTTCCGCAGCCCACACCCACTTCGAGGTTACGGCGGGCGGACATCGGTGCCCATGGCCCATCGGGACCATTCCTCGCCCCGCCCGGCACATCCTCAAGGAGGATCATTTCCCGTTTAGGAGATCACAATTCAGCTAATTGTCTGATGCGTGGGGGGCTAGAAGGATATAGGGAGAGTAAGGATGAAATAACTATATTTGTGGTTTAGGCATACCGGTGTGTGTCAGAAGTGACGGGGATAAGTCCCCGATACTCCGGGGACCGGGTCGTCGCGCTCGTGCGTCAGCCGGTGCACGACCGCGGAGGCCGTCGTGAATCCCCGCTCCGGTATCTCGGTTCCCGTGAGGCGGCACCACGCCAGCCCGGTGGCGTAGGCGGCGCCGAGCAGGGCCGCCGCCGCGGCACGGTCCGGCGGGTGGAGCGCCGCGGGCAGCTCTCCGGAACGCGGCCAGCACCCTCGCAGCGGGTGCGAGGCGTCGGTGAGCACCACGTGGAGGATGTGCCGCAGCTCGGGATCCAGCCACGGGTAGACACCGTCGGCCGCCCTGGGCGCGACGTCCGACAGATCGGCGGCGAGCAGCGAGGCGGCCACCGCCCTGGGGTCGGCGCCCATCGGGGCGAGGAAACCCAGCGCCTGGACGAGGTCGTAGACCGCGTGCTGGAAGTACTCGCCGGGCGAGGTGTCGGGCAGCGTCAGGTGGGGCGGGCAGCGCGAGAGCCACGCGTGCCGTACGGCCTCGTCTCCCCGGTGGGCCACGGCGGGATCCTGGCAGGCCCGGCGCAGCAACGGCTCGACCATGGACAGCAGCGCGTCGGCCCTCGGCCTGAACCTCGGGTCCTCACGTACCACGGTGGCGGTGTCGGCCATCAGCGCGACCAGCCGCAGGCCCGCCTCCGGGTGCCCGGCCCTGACCCGCTCGCCGTACAGCGCGACCAGGTCGCCCAGCGAGGTGGGCGGCAGCCAGCGGACCCACTCGTCACCGGGCAGCGGGCGGGCCAGGAACTCCCCGAACATCGACAAAAGCACCTCGTTGCCGTCGAAGGCGGGGGCGTAGGCGCACCACATGAGCGTGCCCCAGATCGCGGCGACGGGGCTGGCGACCTCCCGGGCGAAGAGCTCGGCGAACGGCCCGGTGATCGGGAAGTCCTCCCTGCGCCTGCCGCGCTGGGCGACCAGCAGCTCGCGGACCCGCTCGGTGATCTCGTACGGCACGTCGGGGCCGACGAACCCCTGGATCGATCCCCGGTCGGCGACGAGGTCGGCGCCGGTCGGCACCAGGTGCGGCAAGATCATCGAGGTGATGTGGACCACGTGCGCCGCGGCGCGGAAGTCCCGGTCGGCGGGGGGAGCGGTCAGGTACCAGCGGCCGTCGGCGGCATCCTGCCGGTACCACCGGGCGTGGGCGCCGAACAGCCATCGCCCGCCGTCCGGGGTGGCCAGCGTGCGCTGCGCGATGGCCTGGGCGCGCGCGAGCGGAGGCAGCGCCACCCACCGGTGGTCGGCGACCATGGTCCGCACGTCGTTCTCGATGGCGTCGAACCCGTCCCACTGCCACACGCCGGTCATCGGCATTCCGGGGCGAGGGCCCCTGGCCTGCGCCACGGGCGGGATGCCCCTGCCTCCCTTCGGTCAAGGTCGTGCCAGGCCCCGAGATCCCCGCTGGGGCCTGGCACGATCGTAAGGCCCTCCCCGCGGCCGCGCCGGGGGCGTGCGGGTCGTCCGGGGCGTTCAGGCCGGCGGGAGGACGGTCGCGGCCCGGTGGCGGGCCGCCTTGGCGACGTAGCCGGCCGGTGTACGGGCGAACGAGGCGCGATCGTCGTCGGTGAGCTCACGGACGATCTTTCCGGGCACGCCCGCGACGAGCACCCCCGCCGGGATCCGCTTTCCCGGCCCCACCAGGGCGCCCGCCGCGATCAGCGATCCCGCGCCGATCCTCGCGCCGCCGAGCACGATCGCGCCGATGCCCACGAGCGCGCCGGTCTCCACGTGCGCCCCGTGCACCATGGCCTTGTGCCCGAGGCTCACCCGGGGCTCCAGCACGGCCGGCTCGCCCGGGTCGGCGTGCAGGCAGCACAGGTCCTGGATGTTGCACTCCTCCCCGACCTCGACGTCCTCGTCGTCGCCGCGCAGGACCGAGCCGTACCAGACGTTCGCGGCACGGCCCAGCCGTACCCTCCCGACGACCACCGCTCCGGGGGCGATGTAGGCGTCCGGATGGATCCGCGGGAGCGCGTCGCCGTCGAGGGCGGCGATGTAGGGCGTGGCGTTCATGATGACGATGGTACGAGGGGCGATCTGCCCGGTATTTCCGCAAGCAGGTCAGGCGTTCCGGTTGCGGACTTGGGCAGTAAGCAGGAAAGTCGTCTCCTGACGTCTCCTTTCCCGCCACACAACCTCCACGGGCAGTGCCATGACAAACCAGCACGACAGCTTTCCCGACCTGATGCACGAGGACTCGTTCGAGGTCGCCCTGCGCGGCTACAGCCGTCGTCAGGTTCACGAATACATGGACCGCCACCGCCACCAGATCCGCGACCTGGAGGAGCGGCTCGCACGCGCGATCGACCAGGCCGAGCAGGGCCGGATCGAGCTGGCCGAGGCCCGAAGGAGGCTCTCCGACGCCCCGCAGGACTACGACGAGCTCGGCCAGAGGCTCAGCCAGATACTGAAACTCGGCGAGGAGGAGGCCACCTCCAAGAAAGAGGTCGCCGAGGCGGAGGCGATCAGGCTCCGCGACGACGCGGCCACGGAGGCCGAACGGCTGATCAACTCCGCGCGGGACCGGGCCGAGGGCATCCTGAACGCCGCGCAGCAGGAGGCCGAGCGCCGGGTCGCCGAGGCCACCGCCGCCGCCGAGAAGATGCTCGCCCAGGCCGGCAACGACGCCGAGGAGACGCTCAACGCGGCCCGTACCGAGTCCGAGGAGACCCTGCGCGGTGCCCGCACCGAGGCCGACCGGATGGTCACCTCGGCGAGGAACGAGGCCGAGCGGACGGTCCAGGAGGCCCGCGCCGAGGCGGACGCCACGCTGAGCGCCGCCGGAGCCGAGGCGGAGGCGACCGTCCGCGCCGCCAACACCGACGCGCACTCCACCCTGTCGACGGCCCAGCAGCGCGCCGCCGCCCTGGACGAGACCACCGGTCGCCGGGTCGTCTATCTCACCGACACCCACCACGAGGTCATGCGTCGCCTGCACGAGATGAACTCCGTCCTGGGAGACCTGCTTCACCGCGAGGCCGCGGCCGGGGCCCTGATCGACGAGGGCTCCGTGCTGCCCCCGGCCCGCGTCCAGCCCGCGCCGGCCGCCCTCCCCACCGGTCCCGGCGCTGATCCCGCTCCCGGTTCCGCTCCCTCTCCTGGTTCCGGTTCCGCTCCCGGTTCCGCCGAGGCTCCCGGCGGCTCCCAGGGGGCGCCCGGCGTGGCGGACACCGTCGTGCCCGACGGCGCCGGGACGCCCTCGGGACGGACCGGGCCCGCCCGGCACGCCGGATCCGAGGACGCGCCCGAGAACGCGCCCGAGGGCGTGCGGGACGACGGGTTCGACGACTCGCCCGATCTGGAGTCCGTACGGGTGATCGTGGACGACGAGGCCCCCGCCGGGGGCGCGGACGAGCGGCACGGCCGGGACGACGACCGTTTCGACGAGATGCATGTCGAGGTGTACGACGACACCGACACCGACACCGCCGCCGACCGCGGGCCGGCGGCGGGGAAGGCCGGGAAGGGCGAGGAGAAGTACGCCACCCCCAGGAAGTAGGAGAGCCCACCCCCGGAGACCGTGAAGCGGGTTCTCGCGGCCGTGGAGACGCCACGCGTCACAGGGCGGCGGGAGTGGTCCGGAGATCAAGCGGAAGCCCCCGCCCCCGATCGGGTCGGGGGCTTCCGCGATTGGGGGCCCGGCGCCGGGACCGCATCGGATCCGCTCATCCCGGCACCGGGCGGTCTTCAGGTGTCCGCTCCCGGCTCCGTGCCGCCGGAACGTTCCCGCTGGTCGATTAGCTGCTCGCGCAGCCCTTCCGGATCGTCCGCGTCGATGGTCATCGCGCAGCCGACATCGCGCTGGGCGGAGGTCAGCGGGTGGTGGCGAGTGGCCCACCACCTGCCCGCGTCGCTCCGCCAGATCGTCCAGTCGGGAAACTCCCGGGCGATTTCAGCGAGATGCCGGTCGAAAGACATCTGTGCACCTTCCCCGCGCCCAGGCCCGTCTTTGCGACGTTCCACCTCTGACGGTGAGGCACTTCTCTAGAGAAATCAATGATCGCAGGGGACAGGTCAACCTATCGGTTGACGGATGGCCTTGATCTATGAGTCGAAGTCGTACTGAAGTACGTAAGAGGCGGCATCGAGGACCATCTCGTTGACCTCGACGGCGACGCCGTCGGCGGTGCGGGCGACCCGGGCGATCACGATGACCGGGGTGCCCGCGGGCAGGTCAAGCTGGACGGTCTCATGGGGATGGGGCATTCGGGCCCTGATCTCCTCGGTGAAGTGCACCGGGGCGTGGCCGAGCTCACCGAGGCGCGCGTAGACGCCCCCCGGGCCCGTGTCCTCTCTCGTGATCGCGGTTCCCTCCACCAGGGCGGCGGGGAAGTGGGAGACCGACAGCTGCACCGGCCGCTCGTCCACCGAGTAGCGCCGCCTGCGGACCCACACCTCGGGGCTGCCCAGCACCCGGGCCACGGTGTCCTCGGCGGTCTCCCGGTCGATGTCCACCTCGTCCACGGTGTAGGGGCGCCCCCTGGTGTCGGAGTCCCAGATGGCCTCGCCGCGGCCCCACTGGTCACGGGAGAGCCGCCGGGAGCCGTGCCGCCTGATGGGGCGGAACTGCCTGACGTACACCCCTGAGCCGCGTTTGGGGACGGCCAGTCCTTCGTTGATTAGTACGGACAGTGCCTGCCTGGCGGTGGCACGGGCTATGCCGTGCGTCGCCATCAGGGCGTTCTCGCCCGGAAGCCGATCCCCGTCTCGGAGATCACCGGACAGGATCGCTTCGCGAAGCCCGTCGGCGATGCGCCGATAGATCGGGGGCTCGGGAGGTACCGGGGACTGCTGCACGTTCGATCACCCTCTGTCACCAACCGGGTTTGGCGTCTCCAGAGAACTTGCCCCGCCTTGTCCACGATCGCACAGATACGGAGGTTGGTATCGTGCTTCTTTTGGGAGGATCGTGCCCGTGTGGCGATCTTAAAGAGTTTTTCCGGCCCTTTACCGTGGAACGGTCCCGGCCGGTATTCGGACGGCCCACCACCGGCGCGTGACGATCGCGGCCAGCACGGCCCCCGTCGCGTTGACGATCACATCGTCGACGGAGCTCACCCGTCCCAGGCGCAGGGCGTGCTGGAGGACCTCCACGGCGAGCGACGCCACGGCCGCCACGGCCGCGACCCCGGCGAGTGACGCGAACCGCGCCGAACGCACGGGAAGCATGGCCCCGAGCGCGGCGAAGACCAGGAGATTCCCTCCGACCTGCACGAACGCCGCCTGTCCCGGTCCGTGGAGGGTCGCCCACAGGTCTGCGAACGGGACGAGGCTGACGCCCGAGACCCCCACCCCGGGGGTGAGGATCATCCAGATCCAGGGTGCGGTGCCGGCCACCGCGACCACGTCGGCCAGGGCGGTGCGCGCGGGGAAGGGGTGGCCGGCGCGGGCGCGGTGGAGGGTCAGCAGGCGGACGGCCACGACGGCCGCGGGGACCGCGAGGAAGGCCGCCAGAACGATGTTCCCCCACTGCTGCCACGCCTGGTGCATGAGGCAATGATCAATGATGCGGTGCGCGGGGTCCGGCCGGACGGCCTTCGGGGTTACGAGAAGGTGACCTTCGAGCAAGGGTCGTTCCCACCCCCGGCAGCGGCGAGAAGACCTCTGGGCGCGGGAGATCCGGGGGGCGGGGAGAGGCCCCGGCCGAGGCGCGCCCTCCCGGAGGGCGAGACGGGCGCCTCGGCTCGGCCTCAAGGCAGTCCCGGAGCCCGTCCTCAGAGGGTCTCCGGAGTGGTCCTCGGAGCGGTCTCAGAGCGTCCTCAGGGCAGGGGGGCCGGGGCGAGGTTGCGTCCGAGGAAGTGCACGGCCCGGTCCCAGGCGGCCCGCGCGGCCTCCGGGTCGTGGAACTGCGGGGCCTCGTGGTTGTGGAAGGCGTGCCCGGCCTCCTCGGCGACGTACATCTCGACGTTCGACCGTCCGGCCGCGGCCTTCTCCACCACGGAGACCCGCTCCCTCGGGATGTAGGGGTCGGAACCGCCGAACACGAGCAGCAGCGGGCAGGTGATCTTCTCCAGCATGCCCGCCGCGTCGGGTACGGCGGATCCGTAGAACGACAGGACCGCGTCCACCTCGATCGTGGCCGCGAGCAGGTAGCCGATCGAGCCGCCCAGGCAGAACCCGACCACCCCGGCCCCGCCCTCCGCCTCGGGCAGCCCCCGCAGGTGCGCCAGGGCCACGGCCGAGTCGGCCACCCCGTGGGGAACGTCGAACGTGGAGGCCATCTCGACCGACAGGGCCGTTCCGGCGTCGTCGTGGCCGGACACCCAGTTGGGCCGGATCCGCCAGAACAGGTCGGGGGCGCCGACGACGTACCCGAGCGCGGCCAGGTCCTCGGCCACCTTCCTGATGTACGGCCCCACCCCGTAGATCTCCTGGACCAGCAGGACGACGGGGCCCCGGCCGGCCGGGGGCAACCACAGATGCAGGTCGAACGAGCCGTCGGCGACGGTGACCGTCTCGGTGCGAGCTTCCACGTGTTCCTCCTGCTGGCGTATGGCGACCGCCTGCGTACGGCGACCGGCTGATGCCGGCTGATGTGCGGCGACGGACGGGCGGCGAGACGAGCGAGCAGTGAATCGCATACCCGTCGAACGCGGACAGATGTGCGGGCGGACGCACGGCCTGCCCGTCAGATGGTCGGACGCACGGCCTGCCCGTCAGATGGTTCTGGCCAGGGCGCGGGAGATGCCCAGCGCGGCGGCCTTGACGGCCGGGGCCAGCCGGGTGGGCTGGAAGCGGGCCAGCGGCACCGAGACGGACAGCGCGGCCACGGCCACGCCGTCGCCGAACACCGGGGCCGCGATGCACGCGCCGCCCAGCTGCGCCTCCTCCCGCTCGTAGGCCAGCCCCGCCGCCTGGATCTGGCCGATCGCCTCCTCCAGGCGGCGGGGGTCGACGATCGAGTGCGGGGTCAACCGGCGCAGCGGGCGGCCGAGGACCTCGTCGATCAGGTCGGGCCCGGAGTAGGCCAGCAGGGCCTTGCCGATCCCCGTACAGGTCAGCGGGAGGCGCCCGCCGACGCGTGAGGGCAGCGCGAAGGTCTCCTGGCCCCGGATCTTCTCGACGTAGACGACGTCGAGACCGTCGCGCACGCCCAGATGGACCGTCTCGTGGGTCGCCTCGTAAAGGTCGTGCATGAAGGGCAGCGCCGCGTGTCTCAGGTCGCGCTCCAGGGGCACGATGCTTCCGAGTTCGAAGAGGCGGCGGCCGAGATAGTAGCCGTCCGGGCGGCGGGTGACCGCGCCGATCGAGGTCAGTTCGGTGAGCAGCCGGAAGGCGGTGGTCTTGGGCAGGTGGCAGCGCTCGGCGACGTCGGCCAGGCGCAGCGGTCCTCCCGTGGGGCGGAACGCGTCGAGCACGAGCCAGGATTTCTCCAGCACGGACAGCCGATCGGGGTTCCGTTTCACGGAACGCATTCTTGCCTATGGGCCACTCACGGCTCTATACCCGTACATAGTGACCTTAAGGAGTACGTCACCGAGGAGCAGTCTTGTCTGACCAGGTGAACCACTTCATCGGCGGGGTGCCGGTCGCCGAGGGCGCGACGTTCAGCACCTATGACCCGGTGACCGGCCTGCCGGTGCGCGAGGTTCGCGAGGCGGACCGGGAGGTCGTCGGCAGGGCGGTGGCCGCCGCCCGCGCGGCCCTGCCCGCGTGGGCGGCGCTGCCGGTGGCGGAGCGCGCCGCTTGGATGCGCCGCCTCGCCGACGCGATCGAGGAGCGGTTCGAGGACCTGGTGGCGGCGGAGATCGCCGACACCGGCAAGTCGGTCACCCAGACCCGCACCCTGGACATCCCGCGCGGGGCCGCGAACTTCCGGTCGTTCGCCGAGATCGCGGCCCAGCACCCGGAGGACGCGTTCCACCTGACGGACGTGCTGAGCTACACCGTCCGCAAGCCCCTCGGCGTGGTCGCGGTGATCGTGCCGTGGAACCTGCCGTTCCTGCTGGCGACCTGGAAGCTCGGTCCCGCGCTCGTCGCGGGCAACACCGTCGTGGTCAAACCCTCGGAGCACACGCCGGGCTCGCTCGCGGTGCTCGCGGAGATCGCCGCGTCGATCGGCCTGCCCCCCGGCGTCCTCAACGTCGTGAACGGCTTCGGGGGCGGCTCCACCGGCCAGTTCCTGGTGGAGCACCCCGGCGTGGACGCGGTCACCTTCACCGGCGAGAGCCGTACCGGATCGACGATCATGAAGGCGGTCGCGGACCGGGTCAAGCCCGTCTCGTTCGAGCTGGGCGGCAAGAACGCCGGGCTGGTCTTCGCCGACGCGGACCTGGACGCGGCCGTCGAGGGGAGCGTGCGGTCGGTCTTCACCAACGGCGGCCAGGTCTGCCTGTGCACCGAGCGGCTCTACGTGCAGCGGCCCGTCTTCGAGGAGTTCACCGCCCGGCTGGCCGCGCGCGCCGGGGAGCTGCGGTTCGGCCGCCCCTCCGACGAGGACGCCACGATGATGCCGATGATCTCCGCCGAGCACCGGGACAAGGTGCTCTCCTACTACGAGCTGGCCAAGCAGGAGGGCGCCGAGATCCGCGCCGGGGGCGGGGTGCCACGCTTCGGCGACGACCGCGACGGCGGCTACTACGTCGAGCCGACCGTGCTGACCGGCCTGCCGCCCGGCTCCCGGGTGAACCGGGAGGAGATCTTCGGCCCGGTCTGCCACATCGCCCCGTTCGACACCGAGGCCGAGGCGGTCGGGCTGGCCAACGACAGCGAGTACGGCCTGGCGGCGACCGTCTGGACCTCTCACCTGAGCAGGGCCCACCGGGTCGCGAGGTCGCTGGAGGCCGGGCTGGTCTGGGTCAACACCTGGTACCTGCGCGACCTGCGCACCCCCTTCGGCGGGGTGAAGCTGTCCGGCATCGGCCGCGAGGGCGGCACGCGCTCGCTGGACTTCTACTCCGAGCCCACCACGATCACCATCAAGCTGGAGCCTGGACATGACTGAGTGGAGCGAGGCCACCGACGTGCACGCGGAGGCGGCCGACCGGCTGCTGGAGGCGGCCAGGAGCGGCAAGCCGTGCGCCCCGGTGCGCGAGACGCTGCCGAGCCGGAGCGCCGAGACCGGGTACGCCGTACAGGAGATCAACACCAGGCGGGCGCTGGACGAGGGCCGCAGGCTGGTCGGCAGGAAGATCGGGCTGACCTCCGCCGCGGTCCAGCGCCAGCTCGGCGTGGACCGGCCGGACTTCGGGATGCTCTTCGCCGACATGGCCTATCTCGACGGCCTGCCCGTGCCGACCGGCCGCTTCCTGCAGCCCAGGGTCGAGGCGGAGGTCGCGCTGGTCCTCGGGGACGACCTGGAGGGTGGCCCGTTCACGGTCGCCGACGTCATCCGGGCGGTCGACTTCGCGCTTCCGGCGATCGAGATCGTCGACAGCCGCATCGCGGGCTGGGACATCACGCTCGTCGACACGATCGCCGACAACGCCTCCAGCGGGGCGTTCGTCCTCGGCAACACCCCGGTGAGCCTGCGCGGCCTGGACCTGCGCCTGGCCGGGATGACCATGAACCGGCGCGGCCAGGAGGTCTCCACCGGCGCGGGCGCGGCCTGCCTCGGGCATCCGCTCAACGCCGCGGTCTGGCTGGCCGACGCGCTGGGCGGCACGGACTTCCCGCTGCGCGCCGGGGACGTCGTGCTCACCGGTGCGCTCGGCCCGATGGTCGACGTCGAGCCCGGCGACGCGTTCGAGGCCCACATCGAGGGCCTCGGCTCGGTCAGGACGGTGTTCTCGTGACGGCTCGCACCGCGGGGGATTCGGGAAGGCGGCCCCCGCCGTGACGGCTCGCACCGCGGGGGGACAAGGCGATCCTCTCGTGACGGCCCGCACCGCGGGGGGATTCGGGAAGGCGGTCCTCTCGTGAAAATCGCCATCATCGGTTCGGGGAACATCGGCACCGACCTGATGTTCAAGGCACTGCTGTCGGAGAAGGTCGAGGTCGTCGCGATGGCGGGCATCGACCCCGACTCCGACGGCCTGGCCCGCGCCCGCCGCCGGGGGATCGCCACCACCCACGAGGGCGTGGAGGGTCTGGTCGCGCTGCCCGGGTTCGCCGAGGTGGACGTCGTCCTCGACGCGACCTCCGCGGGCGCGCACCGGCACAACGACCGGGTGCTCCAGGCGCACGGCAAGCGCGTCATCGACCTCACCCCCGCCGCCGTCGGTCCCTACGTGGTGCCCCCGGTCAACCTGGAAGCCCACCTCGCCGAGCGGAACCTCAACATGGTCACCTGCGGCGGGCAGGCCACCATCCCGATCGTCGCGGCGGTCGCCTCGCGGGTGCCCGTCCGGTACGCGGAGATCGTCGCCTCGATCTCCTCCCGGTCGGCGGGGCCCGGCACCCGGGCCAACATCGACGAGTTCACCGAGACGACCTCCCGGGCGATCGAGCGGGTCGGCGGGGCGGCGAGGGGCAAGGCGATCATCGTCCTCAACCCGGCCGAGCCGCCGCTGATCATGCGTGACACGGTCTACTGCCTGGTGGACGAGTGCGACGAGACGACCGTGGCGGAGGTGGCGGGCGCCGTGCTGGAGATGGTGGCGCGGGTCAACGACTACGTGCCCGGCTACCGGCTCAAGCAGGACGTGCAGTTCGAGACGATCCCGGCCGGGGAACCGCTGCCCGACGGCACCCGCGACGGCGGCGTCAAGGTGACCGTCTTCCTGGAGGTGGAGGGCGCCGCCCACTACCTGCCCGCCTACGCGGGCAACCTCGACATCATGACCGCCGCCGCGCTGCGCACGGCCGAGCGGCTGGCCGAACGGCCGGCCGGGCCGCCGTCCCGGGCCGTGGACGCGGGCCGCACGGAGGGCGCGGCCCGTACGGAGGACCGGGACCGTACGGGCCGGGCCGCCCGTACGGACGCGGAGGTTGGCACGTGAGGCTGTACGTGCAGGACGTGACACTGCGGGACGGCATGCACGCCGTCCGGCACCGCTACACCGTCGCCCAGGCCGCCGGGATCGCCGCGGCCCTCGACGCCGCCGGGGTGGCGGCCATCGAGGTCGCGCACGGCGACGGTCTCGCCGGGGGCAGCTTCAACTACGGCGCGGGCGCGCACACCGACGACGAGTGGATCGAGGCGGTCGCCGGGGTCGTGCGGCGGGCGAGACTGACCACCCTGCTGCTGCCCGGCATCGGCACCATCCACGACCTCAGGCGCGCCCACGCCCTCGGCGTCACCTCGGTCAGGGTCGCCACCCACTGCACCGAGGCCGACATCTCCGCCCAGCACATCTCCACCGCGCGCGAGCTCGGGATGGACGTGGCCGGGTTCCTGATGATGTCCCACATGGCTCCGGCCGAGGAACTGGCCAGGCAGGCCGCGCTCATGGAGTCGTACGGCGCCCACTGCGTCTACGTGACCGACTCCGGCGGCCGGTTGACCATGGACGGGGTCAGGGAGCGGGTCAGGGCCTACCGTTCGGTGCTCGGCGAGGGCACGGAGATCGGCATCCACGCCCACCACAACCTGGGCCTGGGCGTGGCCAACTCGGTCGTCGCGGTGGAGAACGGCACCTACCGGGTGGACGCCTCCCTCGCCGGGATGGGCGCGGGCGCGGGCAACTGCCCGATCGAGGTGTTCGCCGCGGTGGCCGACCTGATGGGCTGGGAGCACGGCTGTGACCTGCACGCCCTGATGGACGCGGCCGACGACCTGGTCAGGCCGCTGCAGGACCGGCCGGTCCGGGTGGACAGGGAGACGCTGACGCTCGGCTACGCGGGGGTCTACTCCAGCTTCCTGCGGCACGCCGAGGCGGCCTCCGCGCGGTACGGGGTCGACACCCGGACCATCCTGACCGAGGCGGGCCGCCGCCGGATGGTGGGCGGACAGGAGGACATGATCGTGGACATCGCGCTGGACCTGGCACGTACGGAGGCACGACCGGACCTGGCAGGGGCGGGGGAGCAGCCGGACCCGGCACGTACGGAGGCGCGACCGGACCCGGGGCAGGAGGGGAAGCGGTCATGACCGACCTCCACAAGCTCGCCGCCGTCCTGGACGAGGCCGCCCGCACCGGTCGCGCGGTGCCGAGGCCCGAGCAGGACTACGGCGTGGCCGACGCCTACCGGGTCCAGGAGGAGCTGATCCGGCTCCGCCTGGAGCGAGGGGACCGGCTCGCCGGGGTGAAGCTGGGCTTCACCAGCGAGGGCAAGCGCCGCCAGATGGGCGTGCGCGACGTCATCTTCGGCCGGGTGCCGGAGTCGTCGGCCATCCTCGACGGCTCGTACGCCGATATGTCGAGATACATCCATCCGAGGGTGGAGCCGGAGGTCGTCTACCTCGTCGGGCGGCGCATCGCGTCGCCGGGTGACGCGCTCGCGCCGGGCGCCGTCGCGGCCGTCGCGACCGGCATCGAGGTCATCGACTCGCGCTACGAGGACTTCAGGTTCTCGCTGCCCGACGTGATCGCCGACAACACCTCGGCCGCCGGGTACGCCGTCGGCCCCTGGCAGCCGTACGACCCGTCGCGGTGGAACCTGGGCGTCGTCCTGGAGATCGACGGGCGAGTGGTCCACGCCGGGTCGACCGGCGCGATCCTGGGCGACCCGCGCCGGGCCCTCGCGGAGGCCGCGCGCCTGGCCCTCCGGGCGGGGACGGTCCTGGAGCCGGGCTGGATCCTCCTCGCCGGTGCCGCCACGCCCGCCGAGCCGCTGGCGCCCGGCGCGCGGGTGCGCGCCGAGATCCAGCACCTGGGCTCGGTCTCGTTCACCGCCTCCGCACCGGAACCCGCTCCGGGGGTCGCGGGGACTTCTCCGGGGGTTCCAGGGACTTCGAGGACTCCAGGGTCCCCGGGGGCACCGAGGGAGGGATCATGAGCGACGGGCTCGTCGTCGCGGGGAAGGCCACGCCGCGAGGCAGGTTCCCGCACGTCAAACGGGCGGGAGACTTCCTGTACGTGTCCGGGACCAGCTCGCGCAGGTCCGACAACACGATCGTGGGAGCCGAGGCCGACGAGTTCGGCACGGTCACGCTCGACATCGCCGAGCAGACCAGGGCCGTGATAGAGAACATCGGCGACATCCTCAAGGCGGCGGGAGCCGACCTGAGCGATCTCGTGCAGATCACCACATACCTGGTGAACATCAACGACTTCGGCGGATACAACGCGGTCTACGCGGAGTACTTCGACGAGACCGGCCCGGCGCGCACCACCGTGGCCGTCCACCAACTGCCCCACCCGCACCTGCTCATCGAGATTCAGGCCGTGGCCCACCGACCGGAGGAGCGCCCGTGATCCCGCCCATCGACCTCACCACGTGGATCGACGAGCACGCCCACCTGCTCAAGCCGCCGGTGGGCAACAAGATGGTCTTCGAGGGCGCCGGCGACTTCATCGTCATGGTCGTCGGCGGCCCGAACGCGCGGACCGACTTCCACATCGACCCGTACGAGGAGCTCTTCTACCAGATCCGCGGCAACATGCACGTCAACGTGATGACCCCCGAGGGGCCGGAGACCGTGCACGTGCGCGAGGGCCAGATGTGGCTGCTCCCGGCGAACACGCCGCACTCGCCGCAGCGCCCCGAGGAGGGGTCGGTCGGCCTGGTGGTGGAGCGGATCAGGCCGGAGGGCGTGCTGGAGCGGTTCCTCTGGTACTGCCCTCGGTGCAGTGGCGTGGTCCACGAGGTCGAGCTCCAGGTCCGCGACATCGTGACCGACCTGCCGCCGATCTTCCAGGCGTTCTACGACGACGAGAAGGCGCGCACCTGCGGGAACTGCGGCACCGTCCACCCCGGCAAGGGATAGTCGTTGATCATCGACGTCCACACGCACCACGTCCCCAAGGGCTGGCCCGACCTCGGCTGGCCGGGGGCGCCCCGGCTCAGGGTCGACTCCGAGCGGGAGGCCGTGATCCTGCTCGGGGACCGGGAGTTCCGCAGGATCGCCGACGACTGCTGGAATCCCTCGGTCCGCCTGGAGCGGATGGACGCCGACGGGGTGGACGTCCAGGTCGTCTCGCCGACTCCGGTCTTCTTCTCCTACGAGCGCCCGGCGGCCGAGGCCGTACGGGTCGCGAGGGTGTTCAACGACCTGGCGCTGGAGATCTGCGCCTCCGAGCGGCTGGTGCCGTTCTGCCAGGTGCCGCTCCAGGACCCCGACCTGGCCTGCGCCGAGCTGGACCGGTGCCTGGCCGCCGGGCACGCGGGCGTCGAGATCGGCAACCACGTCGGTGACCGCGACCTCGACGACGAGGGGGTCGTCCAGTTCCTCCAGCACTGCGCCTCGGTGGGCGCGCCGGTCTTCGTCCACCCCTGGGACATGGCGGGCGGCCCCCGGCTGGAGCGCTGGATGGCGCGATGGCTGGTCGGCATGCCGGCCGAGACGCACCTGTCGGTGCTGGCCCTGATCCTGGGCGGAGTCCTCGACCGGGTGCCGGAGACGTTGCGCCTGTGCTTCGCGCACGGCGGCGGCTCGTTCGCCTTCTGGCTCGGCCGGTTCGAGAACGCCTGGCACCGCCGCAACGACCTGGTCGGGGTCTCGGAGCTCCCCCCGTCGCACTATCTCGACCGGTTCAGCGTGGACTCGGTCGTGTTCGACGAGCGGGCGCTGCGGCTGCTGGTCGACACGATGGGGGAGGACGGGGTCATGCTCGGCTCCGACTTCCCCTACCCGCTGGGCGAGTCGCCGGTGGGCTCGCTGGTCCGCCGGGCGGGGTTCCTGTCCGACACCGCCCGCGCCAAGCTGCTCGGCGGCAACGCCATCCGTTTCCTCGGCCGTCAGCCGGGGCGGAATGCCATGAAATCTGACATTGACGGCATTATGGGGGGATTGCCAGGCACCTAACCGGGAGACGACTCGTGGCCATCAGCCGTGCGGAGTGTGTCGCGCTCGACGCCGCCGACCCCCTCAAGGACATCAGGGACGAGTTCGTCCTGCCCGACGGGACGATCTACCTGGTCGGCAACTCCCTCGGTGCCCCGCCGAAGACCGCGGCGGCGGCGGTGACGCGGACCGTGGAACAGGAGTGGGGAGGCCGCCTGGTCGGCGCCTGGAACACCGCCGGCTGGTTCGACCTCCCGCTGACCACGGGCGACCGGCTCGCCCCGCTGATCGGCGCGGGCCCCGGCCAGGTGGCGGTGGGCGACAGCACCTCGATCTCCATCGTCAAGGCCGTGTCCGCCGCCCTGGGGCTGCGCCCCGAGCGCCGGGTCGTCATCTCGGACCTGGCCAACTTCCCCACCGACCGCTACGTGGTCGAAGGGCTGGCCGAGGCGCTGGGCGGCTACGAGATCCGCGACGTCACCGGCGTCGACGACCTCGCCGGCGCCCTCTCCGACGAGGTCGCGTGCGTGCTGCTGTCGGAGGTGGACTACCGGACCGGGGCCCGCCACGACACGGCCTCGGTCACCGCGCTGGTCCAGGCGGCGGGCGCGCTGATGATCTGGGACCTGTGCCACAGCGCCGGCGCCTACCAGGTGGACGTCTCGGCGGCCGACTTCGCGGTCGGCTGCACCTACAAGTATCTGAACGGCGGCCCGGGATCCCCGGCCTTCGTCTACGTCCACCCGCGCCACCAGGCCGAGGCGCGGCCCATGCTGACCGGCTGGCACGGCCACGCGGCGCCGTTCGCCTTCGAGCCCGGCTTCCGCCCCGCCGACGGCATCCGGCGCTTCACCGTGAGCACCCCGCACGTGATGTCCTTCGCCTCGCTCAACGCCTCGCTCGACATCTGGGAGCGCGTCGACCTGGCCGCCGTACGGGCCAAGAGCGTGGCGCTGGGATCGATCTTCATCGAGCTCGTCGAGGAGCTCTGCGCGCCGTACGGGCTGGAGTTGGTCTCGCCCCGCGACCCGGAGCGCAGGGGCAGCCAGGTCAGCTTCGGCCACCCCGACGGTTATCCGGTCATGCGCGCCCTGATCGACCGCGGCGTCCACGGCGACTTCCGGGCCCCCGACGTGCTCAGGTTCGGGTTCGCGCCCCTCTACATCCGCTTCGCGGACGTCTACGACGCGGCCGTGATCCTGACCGAGGTGCTGGAGAAGGAACACTGGCGCGACGACCGCTACAACCACCGCCTCGCCGTCACCTGAGGTCGCCGTTACTTGAGGGGCCGTCACCTGAGGTCGCCGTCACCTGGGAGAAGGGGGCCCCGCTGCGGGAAAGGTGTCCCGGCCGGGAGAAGGCGGGCGCCGGTCGAGGGAAGCGGGCCTCCGCCGGGAGAGGCGGGCCTCAGCGCCTGCTCAGCCGGCGTCCCTTGTACATCGGGTGGTCGGTCTCCCAGTATCTCCAGCCCTCCACCCGCGCGGGGACGCTGGCCACTCCGGCGGCGATCTTGCGTACCCGGCAGCTGTAGACCTGCCGCCACGCCGAGAAGCCCACCCGGTAACCGAAAACGCGATACCACATGTTTCCGTACTTGCCGTCGGTGATCTCCTGCACGTATTCGTGACCGGTCTCGACGATGTATTCCTCGGCGAGCAACGGGTTCACCATGTTTCGCAACTGGCGGATCAGCTCGTCCCTGTCGATCTCGCCGATTCTTTCCCTCTCGATCTCCATCTCGGCGTACACGCGGTGCTGCCGGGTGACCGAGACCGTCATCGTGCCGCCGGGGCCGTCGATGAAGCGCGTACGGGGAACGAAGAAATTCCTCGGCCTGAAGGAGTGGAATCTGAAGAAGGACCTCGGCTTGCATTTCTTGCGCGCCTGCTCCGCAAGCGTGTGGCGGGGGCCATCGTCATCGTCGTCGGTGCCGAAGTCGGTGCCGGTGCCGGTGGTGGTCTCGCTGTTGGGGCCGGTGTCGGTCCCGGAGTCGGTGTCGGTATCGGTGTTGTCAGGGCCGGAGGCGCTGGTGGAGGAGCTGGTCGACTTGACGGACGAGTCCGAGTCGGGTGGCGGGTCGCTGAGCGCGGACGCGGTGGCGGGTGAGGGGAAGGCGGGGGATGCGGGGGACACGGGGGCCATGAGGGCCACGGAGAGGGATCCGGCCAGGGCCAGCATCGCCGGCCCTTTCGCCGGCCGGCGCCCCTTTCGCCGTTCGCGCGTGGTCGCGGCACTTGTTTCAGGGTTGGGAGTGAGCATGGAGACACCATTCCCTTCGAGACGTGGTCCGTGGCCGCGACCAATCCGCTGACCGGAATACGGCTTTTGCCGGTACGCCGAGGTACTCAGCGTGACAGTGATGATGCTTACAGTCGCGATTGAGGGGCATGTGGTGACACGCCGAGACCCCGTCCACCGAATAGGGAAAGGCGGGTGGAGGGCGGGCTAGGGTTGTTGCCCGCCGGTGCGCGCCGACTCGTCTCCGTCCTGCGAGGGCGCGTCGAGCCTGGCGACGAGCCTCTTGGGGGCGACGGCGCGGTAACTCTCCTCGACCCAGTCGAGGAGCGCCTCGGTCTCCGGGAGCGCGCCGGAACCCGTCAGGGGAATCGACACCCACCCCGCTCTGCCCAGCCCGTAGCCGGACGGCCTGGCGCCCTCGACCGCCAGCGCGTGGCCGTTCGACTCGGGCAGCTTCACCCCGACGCTCGGGCTCCACTTCTCGGTCGGCTCGTCGACGCCGAGGAAGAGGAAGATCTTCTTGTTGACCTTGACGACCGTGTCGCCCCAGGGGTGGTCCTCGTAGGCCTCCGGCAGGCGCAGCGCGAACTCGCGCAGCGTCTCGCGGACCTCACGCCAGTTGTCCATGGCGCCCATTGTGAACCTCGGCACCGACGATTCCGGCCGGATCCGGCACGGGCCGGCCCGGGTGCCCGGGACCGTGCGGTTCAGGGGCGCGGGATGCTCCGCAGGTTCGCCTTCGCCATCTCGATCATGCGCCCGACCCCGCCGTTGAGCACGATCTTGCCCGCGGCCAGGGCGAACCCCTTCACCTGCGCCCGGCTGATGTTCGGCGGCATGGCCAGCACGTCCGGGTCGGTGACCACGTCCAGGAGGAAGGGCCCGGGAGTGGCGAAGGCCGTGGCCAGGGCCTCCCGTACGTCCGCGGGACTCTCCACCCGCAACGATCCGATCCCGGCCGCGGCGGCGATCGCGGCGTAGTCGACGGGAGCGTGGTCGGTGCCGAAGTCGGGCATCCCGTCCACCATCATCTCCAGCTTCACCATGCCGAGCGAGGAGTTGTTGAACACCACCGTCTTCACCGGCAGGTCGTGCAGGCGGACGGTGAGAAGCTCCCCGAGGAGCATGCCGAGCCCGCCGTCCCCGGAGAGCGAGACGACCTGCCGGCGCCGGTCGGTGAACTGGGCGCCGACGGCGTGCGGGAGGGCGTTGGCCATGCTCCCGTGCCAGAACGAGCCGATCACCCGGCGGCGCCCGTTGGGGCTGAGGTAGCGGGCGGCCCAGACGGTGCACATCCCGGTGTCCACGGTGAACACCGCGTCGTCGGCGGCCAGCTCGTCGATCAGGTTCGCGACGTACTCGGGGTGGATCGGGAGGTGGTGCTCGATGTCGTGGGTGTACGCCTCCACGACGTTCTCCAGCGCCTTGAGGTGCTTGCCCAGCATCCTGTCGAGATGGCGGCGGTCCGTCTTCTGGGCGACATGGGGCAGCACCGCGCGGATCGTCGCGCCGACGTCGCCGTGCACGGCCAGCTCCAGCGGGGTCCTGCGGCCCAGCCGCGCCGCGTCGTGGTCGATCTGGACCGTACGCGCGCCCGGCAGGAAGTCGTCGTAGGGGAAGTCGGTCCCGGCCAGCACCACCAGGTCGGCCTCGTGCATCGCCTCGTGGCAGGCGCCGTACCCGAGCAGCCCGCTCATCCCCACGTCGTAGGGGTTGTCGTACTGGATCCACTCCTTGCCGCGCAGCGCGTGCCCGACCGGGGCCAGGGCGCGTCCGGCCAGCGCCATGACCTCGTCGCGGGCGTGGCGCGTCCCGGCGCCGCAGAACAGCATCACCTTCTCGGCGCGGTTCAGCGCCGCCGCCAGCTCGGCCACCTGGTCGGGGTGGGGGACGACCGTGCCGGTCCTGGTCAGGACGTCGTGCTCGCCGGTGGGGCGGGCGGCGGGCAGGTGCGCCACGTCGCCGGGAAGCACCACGACCGAGACGCCGCCGAGGCCGATCGCCTGCTGGACGGCGATATGGAGCACCCGGGGCATCTGCTCGGGAGTGCCGATCATGTCGCAGAAGTGGCTGCACTCCACGAACAGGCGCTCGGGGTGGGTCTCCTGGAAGAAGCCCGTGCCGATCTGCGAGGAGGGGATGTGCGAGGCCAGCGCGAGCACCGGGGCGCCGCTGCGGTGGGCGTCGTAGAGCCCCTGGACCAGGTGGGTGTTGCCGGGCCCGCAGCTGCCCGCGCAGACCGCCAGGCGCCCGGTGATCTGTGCCTCGGCCGCGGCGGCGAACGCCCCGGCCTCCTCGTTGCGCACGTGGACCCACTCGATGCCGCCGGCCTTCCTGACGGCGTCGACCACCGGGTTCAGGCTGTCGCCCACCACCCCGTAGATCCGTTCCACCCCTGCCTGGCGGAGAACCTCGATGAACTGCTCGGCAACGGTCGCCATGGTGCCCCCCCTGTTTCCGGCGTCACCGGGGTACCTCACCGTATTTCGCCGGATCACTCCGGATCACTCCTGGAGGAAGTGCCCGACGAGGTGCTCGGAGACCGCTTCCGGACGCTCGACGTTCGCCAGGTGGGCCGCTCCGGGCAGGACGACGAGCCGGGAGCCGGCGATCCCCTCGGCGATCCGTTCCGCGTGCTCGGGCGGCGTGGCGGGGTCGTCGGCCCCGGCGAGCACGAGCGTGGGCGCCGAGATCAGGGGCAGCTCGGCGCGGAGGTCCATCGCCCCGACGGCCTCGCAGCAGGCGGCGTACCCCTCGGCGGAGATGCCGCCGAGCATCGTCACGTACGGTTCCCGCCCGGTGAAGGCGGGGGTGAACCACCGGGACATGGCCGCCTCGGAGATCGACGCGGTGCCCGCCCCGCGGACCGCGCTCGCCCGCTCCGCCCAGGATTCGGGGGTGCCCAGCTTCGCCGAGGTGCACAGCAGCGCGAGCCGGTCGATCCGCTCGGGCGCGTGCGCGGCCAGCCACATGCCGACCATGCCGCCGAGCGAGAGCCCCGCGAAGGAGACCCGCGGCAGTTCCAGCAGGTCGAGGAGGTCCAGCACGTCACCGGCCAGGTCGGCGATCGAGCACCTCCCCGTCGCCGGGGACCGCCCGTGGCCCCGGTGGTCGAAGCGGACGACCCTGAAGTGCCCGGTCAGCGCCTCCATCTGCGGATCCCACATCTCCAGCGTGGTGCCCAGCGAGCCGGCCAGCACGACCGGCCGCCCGCCGGCGGGTCCTTCGATCTCGTGATACAGCATTGTTCACCTACCGCACATAAGTTCTTTATCCGGACATACTGTAGCCGGGAGGATACGTTCTCCAGAGAAGATGGCCAGGTCCGGCCGGAGGGCTGTCACTTTCCGTGGCGCCCTACCTACCATGCGGCGAGGTAACCGCTCATGGAAGGGTCCAGATGACCGGGCAGAACTCAGCGACCGCGTCCGACTACGTGTTCGACAACGACGGGGACCACTCGTCCGACCAGCACCGCTATCTCGCTCGGCTGCTGGATCCGCTGACCTTCGAGCGCCTCGCCCTGACCGGCGTCGGCGCCGGCTGGGACTGCCTGGAGGTCGGGGCCGGCGGGGGCAGCGTGGCCCTGTGGCTGGCCGAGCGGGTGGCGCCGGGCGGGCGCGTGCTGGCGACCGACATCAAGCCGGGCCTGATCCCGTCCAGGCCGGGGCTGACCGTGGCCCGCCACGACATCGTCACCGACCCGCTGCCGGAGGGCGCGTTCGACCTGATCCACGCCAGGCTCGTGCTCAGCCACCTGCCGCGGCGCCGCCAGGTCCTGCGACGCCTGTGGGCCGCGCTGCGGCCCGGTGGCTGGCTGCAACTCGACGAGATCGACATCACCCGCTGGGTGGCGCCGCCCACCCCCGGAGGGCGGGAGGGGGAGGTGTACGGGGCCTACGTCACGGCGATGGCCCGGGTGCTGAGCGAGGCCGGCAGCGATCCGACCTGGGGGGGCTCCGCCGCGCGGGACATGGCGGCGGCGGGTCTGGTCGACGTCGACCAGGCTCGCTGGACCGAGGTGTGGGAGCGCGGTTCCGCCGGGCTCGGCCTCCTGATCAGCAACAGCCACCACCTGGAGGACCGCCTGGTGGAGGCGGGGATGACCCTCGGGCAGCTCCGGGAGGTCCGGGAGGTCATGTCGGCTCCGGGTTTCAGCGCCCCCTCCTTCGAGATCCACTCGATCCTCGGCCGCAGGGCGGGCGACGACTGAGTGTCTCGCGGGACACGTGACGCGTGACGGCCGGGCGGGCGCCCGCGGGTCCGTGTCGCGGGCGTTCAGCGGGTCCGTGTCATGGTCGTCCCGCGGGTCCGTGTCACGGTCGGACGTCGCGTGATCCTGTGACGGCCGAGCGTCCCGTGGGCGGTGTGGCGGCCGGGTGTCACGCGGAACGCGTGACGGCAGGGGGCGGGGTGCGGACGAGGTGCCCCGGTTGTGGGTGGTAGGTGGGAAGGCCGGGGGTAGAGACCCTGGTATGACGGTCACGGGTCTCACCGCGCGTATCGCCAGAGCGTGGACGCGTGCTCGTCATCGCCACGGCTGGCTGGACCACCTGGTGCGCGCCGGAGTGCGCTACGACGAGGTGGACGCCGGACGGCTCTCCGCGGCGCTCACCTACTACTCCTTCTTCGCCGTGTTCGCGCTGGGGCTGCTCGGCTTCGCCGTCATCGGGCAGGTCCTCGACGACCCGCAGGTGGTGCACGCGGTCGAGGGTTACCTCTCGGAGAACTTCCCCCGTCTGGACGTACGGGCGCTGCAGAGCGCCAGGGCCACGGCCGGGGCGATCGCCTTCGTCGGCCTGCCGCTCACCGGCCTGTTCTGGATGGACGCCCTGCGCTCGGCGATCAGGGCCATCTGGCGGATCGAGGAGTATCCGGGCCGCTTCGTGATGCGTCAGGTCATCGACCTGGGGGTGATGGCCGGTCTGGGACTGCTGCTGTCCGCCTCGCTCGCGGTGGCCTTCGTCGCGGAGACGGTGCTGAACTGGTTGTTCCTGCACACGGTGGGCGTCGACGACACGTTGTCGCGGTGGCTGCTGTCGGCCGCCGCGTTCGTGATCGGGCTGGCCGTCAACACCCTGCTGGCGATCGCCCTGCTCTGCGCTCCGCCGCGTCTGCGGCTGTCGTCGCGCCGGGTCATCTGGCCCGCTCTGCTCATCACCGCGGGGCTGGAGGTTCTCAAGTCCCTGGGCCAGGTCTACCTGGAGATGACCGTGGGCAATCCCGCCTACCACGTCGTCGCCGGTGCCGTCGGGATGCTCGTCTTCCTCAAGATCCTCAACCAGCTGATCCTCTTCGCGGCGGCGCTCACCGCCACCGGCGAGGGCACCGTGATCGACCTGGCCGCCCGCCGTGCCCGCTCCGAGGCCGCGCGCGAGTCCGAGGCCGCGCATGAGTCCGAGGCCTTACGCGAGTCCGAGGCCGCGCATGAGTCCGAGGCCTTACGCGAGTCCGAGGCCGCGCATGAGTCCGAGGCCTTACGCGAGTCCGGGGCCGCACGTGACGCCGAGGCCGCGCGACTCCGAGGCCGTGCGTGAGGACTCCCCGGTCGCGAGGGACGGCTCCCGGTCCGCCGGTGCGGGCTCCCGGGGCGGGCCCGAGGTCCCCGCTCCGGACGTCCCGCGGGGTCCGGTGGGTGCTCCTTCCCCGCCCTCCCCGTCCGTCCCTCGCGACGGCCCGCAGGAGAACCCGGGCTCCGCGACACGCCGGATCCCACATCTCGTATTCCGGCCATTTACCGGCGCTGTGATCTGTGCCACCCTCCATAACAAAGCTCTAGAAGCGGATTCTAGATTTTGGCTACAGGAAGGCCGGCGCATGGTCGACACGCCCACCACCCCACGCCTGAAACTCGGAGCGCCTCGCAACGGAGAGGTCGACGCCGGGTCTCGCGCCCCCTACGGCTGGGCCCCCCTGGTCGTGCTCTTCATCGTCGGGCTGGTCGACCGCATCGAGTTCAACCTGCTGTCCGGAGTGCTGCCGCTCATCCAGGCCGAGTGGGGCTTCAGCGACACCGTCGCCGGTTCCATACCGACCGCCTCCGCCCTGGCGGCCGCGCTCGTCGCGCTGCCCGCCGGGTACTTCGCCGACCGGCGCAGCCGCACCCGGATCATCGCCGTCGTCGTCTTCTGCTGGGCCCTGGCCACGCTCGGCTCGGGGCTGGCCACCGGGTTCGCGATGTTCTACGCGATGCGCGTCTTCCTCGCCGCCGCGGAGAGCATCGACAATCCGGCCGCCGGCAGCCTCCTGGCCGACTACTACCCCCCGGCCACCCGTGCCCAGGCCTACGGCTGGACCCGGGTGACCGCCTACCTGGGAGGCATCGGCACGCTGCTCGGCGGCGTGCTTGCGGAGGCGTTCGGCTGGCGCAGCGCGTTCCTGATCATGGTCGTGCCGGGCGTGCTCACCGCACTCCTCGTGTGGCGGCTCCACGAGCCCGTCAGAGGCAACCTCGACCGGCTCGTCGCCGGCGCGGCTCCCGCCGGTCCCGGCACCGATCCCGGCCCCGTCCTCGACGCCGGTTCCGGCCTCGCCACCGCCGAGGCGCCCGCTCCCAAACCGCCGTTCGCCCGCCAGCTCCGCGAGGTCCTCACCATCCGCACCCTGCTCGCGGTCTCCATCGGCCTGATGCTGCTCAGCCTGGGTCTCGCCGGGATCTTCTACTGGCTGCCCTCGCTGCTGGTGCGCAACTTCGGCATCGGCCCCGCCGCCGCGGGTTCGCTGGGCGGTCTCATGACCATCGTCGGCGTGGTCTCGGGAACCCTGATCGGCTCGTGGCTCGGCCGGCGCTGGCACGGCACCCGCAAGGGCGGCAGGCTCCTGGCGGGCGGCGGGGGCATCACGGCGGGGTCGCTCGTCCTGGCCGTCGCGCTCACGATGGACTCCCTGGCCGCCTTCTGCGTCGTGCTCACGGCCTCCAGCGTGCTGACGTCGATGGCCATCCCCAACATGACCGCCTCGCTCGCCGACGTGATCGGCGCGGCCTCCCGCGGCCTCGGCTTCGCCGTCCTCCAGGTCCTCATCACCGCCGGCGCGGCGTTCGGGCCGCTGGTCGTCGGCATCGCCTCCGACGGCACCGGCTCCCTCATCTCCGCCATGTACGTCCTCATCGTGCCCATGGTGATCGGCGGCCTGCTCACCCTGTTCGCCCGCGGCTTCTTCGAGAGCGACGCGCGGCGGGTTCTCGAGGACGCCCGCCGCTGACCCCGGCCCGCCGGACCGGTCGCCCATCGCCGGATGGGCGACCGCCGACCGGCGGCGAATGGTGACGGAATGATGTCAATCCGTGGCGAGGGGCGAGGGTGCCCGTTCGCGAACGGCACCCGGTGTGAGCTGGGTGATTGCCGAAAACCCCGCTTTTTACAGGAAAGTGGTCACCCAGCTCACTGCGAACATTGATACCCAATATTCGCTCCGGTGGCTTGAAGCTCGATATGTCCCATGGGCATAGTGTGTCGAATCACACACGCACCAGTCGCGGCGTGCGACCGCGGGGCACTTCTCGCCCGCGGCTGTCGGCCACGCGCAGGAACCGCGGATTGGACAAGTCGAATGAGTTCCCCCCCTCCGATTCGCTGGAAGATCCTCCGGATCCTCCTCCTTCCCGTGCTCTCGTTGATCGTCCTGTGGGTGTTCATCGCCTACTCGACCATCGCGCAGGTCGCCGGCATCGCCCAGACACAGGACCGCTGGCAGGTGATCGGGGCGCCGATCCGGGAGCTGATCGTCGAGATCCAGCGGGAGCGCCAGTTCTCCGCCGACGCGGCGGGCGCCACCGCCCACAGCAGGGCGCTCACCGAGCAGCGGCGGGTCACGAACACCAAGCTGGACCTGGTGCGTCAGGCGATCACGTCCGCCGAGGCGTACGAGCCCGACAACGCCCCGACGGACGTGCGGGCGCTGCTGGCGGCCATGGACGGGCTCATCCAGGTGCGCACCTTCGCCGACAGCGGTGCGATCAAACCCATCCAGGTCACCGACGGCTACAACGAGTTCATCAGCGTCGCCAACCGGCAGTTCGGCGACTCCGACGCGATCGCCGAGGTGTCGTCCTTCCGCGTCGTCCGCGGCATGGGCGCCTACAGCACCGCCGGCGAGTACGCGAGCAGGGAGCACGCCGTGCTCACCGCCGCGATGAAGCGTGGCGAGATGACGCCCGCCGAGCACGCGGCCTTCGTCTCGGCGATGACCAGCCGGAGGAACCACCTGGCCTACGCGGAGCGGGACATGGGACCCGACCTGCGGGCGGGGTACGAGACGTTCGTCGAGAGTCCGGCCTACCTGCGATTCAAGGCCAACGAGGACCGGATCTTCTCCTGGAACCTCATCGGCAAGCCTCCGCTGGACGCCGCCGAGTGGAGGCGTGACGCCGAGGCCGTCATCGGCGCCGTCGCCAAGCAGAGCGTGCAGGAGCTGGCCCGCGCCGCGGCCAAGGGCGAGACGCTCAGAAACGACGCCTACCTGCGGGTCGCGCTGATCCTGGGACTGGGCCTGCTCGCGATCATCATCTCGATCATGGCCTCCTACCGGTTCGGCCGCTCCCTGATCTCCGAGCTGAAGCGGCTCCAGGCGTCGGCCGTGGAACTGGCCGAGGAGCGGCTGCCCCGGCTGGTCGAGCGGCTGCGCAGGGGCGAGGACGTGGACCCGGCGACCGAGGCCCCCGAGCTGGCCCCGGCGAAGACCGCCGAGGTCGACCGCGTCGTGCACGCCTTCTCCGCCGTGCGGCGGACCGCGGTGGAGGCCGCGGTCGGCCAGGCGACGCTCCGCAAGGGCGTCGGCCAGGTCTTCCTGAACCTCGCCTGGCGCAACCAGGCGCTGCTCCACCGCCAGCTCACGCTCCTCGACACGATGGAGCGCCGCGTCGAGGAGCCGGAGACCCTGGAGGGTCTCTTCAAGCTCGACCACCTGACCACCCGCATGCGGCGGCACGCGGAGAACCTGATCATCCTGTCCGACGCGGCCCCGGCCCGCAGGTGGCGCGACCCGGTGCCGATCTTCGACGTGGTGCGCAGCGCCGTGCTGGAGGTCGAGGACTACACCCGCGTCACCGTGCTCCCCATGCCGCAGGCGCCGCTGCTGGTCGGCGCCGCGGTCACCGACGTGATTCACCTGATCGCCGAGCTGGTGGAGAACGCCACCATCTTCTCGCCGCCGAACACCGTGGTGCACGTACGGAGCATGGTCGCGGCCAACGGCTTCGCGCTGGAGGTCGAGGACCGGGGACTGGGACTGAGCCGGGCCAACCTCGACGAGCTCAACGCCAAGCTCGCCGATCCGCCGGAGTTCGACCTGGCCGACAGCGACCGGCTCGGCCTGTTCGTCGTGGCCAGGCTCGCCGCCCGGCACGGGATCAAGGTCGTGCTGCGCCCCTCGCCGTACGACGGCACCACCGCGATCGTGCTGCTGCCGCAGAACCTGCTCGCCACCTGCGCGTCACTGGCCGCCGATGGCGTGCACCCGCGCCAGGGCGGCGCGCACGCGGGCGGGCCCGTCAGGGCGCTGAGCGCGACACCGGAGGAGTGGCCCAAGGTCCTCTCCGGCGCGCAGGAGGAGGTGACGGCCAACGCCTCCGAGACCACGCAGAGCTGGTTCCCCGCCCAGGAACGGCGCGAGACTCCCCCAGACCCGGCCCCCCCGACGCCCGTGCGGCGGGCCGTGTTCGTACCGGACCCCGACGACGACCTGGACGGGCTGCCGATGCGGGTACGGCAGGCTAATCTGGCCCCCCAGCTCCGCCAGACGCGTTCCCCCGAGAAGCGCGACATCAGCGCGCGAACTCCCGAGGAGCTCTCAAACCTCATGTCGTCCATGCAACGAGGCTGGCAGCAGGGCCGCAGCCAGGCCGAGCAGGAACTGGACGTGTGGAAGCGAAAGGATGGCCACTCCGATGCCCGACCCCAGATCTGAACTGAGCTGGTTGCTCGACGACCTGACCCAGCGGGTCACCGGTATCCGGCACGCCATCGTGCTGTCCGCCGACGGCCTGGCGATGGGCGGCTCCCGGGAGCTGACCCGTGAGGACGCCGAGCATCTGTCCGCCATCTCGGCGGGAAGCCACAGCCTCGCGCTGGGCGCGGGGCGGCACTTCGGCCTCGGCGGCGTGCGGCAGACCATCATCGAGATGGAGGGCGGTTTCCTGTTCGTCACCGCGGCGGGACAGGGGGCCAGGCTGGCCGTGCTGGCCGCGGGCGACGCCGAACTGGGCATGGTGACCTACGAGATGGCGCTGCTGGTCAAGCGCGTCGGCGAGCACCTGTCCGCGCAGCCGAGGGGAGCTGCTCCAGCGCCGGCCTGGAATGGTGCGAGGACGTGACGGGAGAGGATCCCGGGCCTCTGATCAGGCTCTTCGGGGTGACCGGCGGCAGGGCGCGACCGGTCGGGGAGAGCTTCGATCTGGTGGCCATCGTCACGACCGTCGAGATGCCCTTCGAGCCGATCGGGCTGGTGCCCGAGCATCTCGACGTGCTGTCCGCGTGCCGCAGGCCCACCCCCGTGGCGGACGTCGCCGCGCACCTCAAGCTGCCACTCAACATCACCCGCGTACTCCTCAGCGAACTGCGCCGCGAGGGCCTGGTCACCATCGACAGGCCCCGGCCGATGGGGAAGACGATCGACGAACGCATCTACAGGGAAGTGCTGCATGGAATACGCGGCCTCTGAGCCGGGGATGGCCCCGGTCGACAGCCCGGCCATGGCCATCAAGATCCTCGTCGCCGGCGGTTTCGGGGTCGGCAAGACGACCATGGTCGGCACGATCAGCGAGATCAGGCCCCTGCACACCGAGGAGCTGCTGAGCGAGCGCGGCATCTACGTGGACGACACCGCGGGCGTGGAGTCCAAGATCACTACAACCGTCGCGCTGGACTTCGGCCGGATCACCATCCGCGACGGGCTCTGGCTCTACCTGTTCGGCACCCCGGGCCAGGACAGGTTCTGGTTCATGTGGGACGAGCTGTCCGTCGGCGCCCTCGGCGCGGTCGTGCTCGCCGACACCCGCCGCCTGCAGGACTGCTTCCCCGCCGTGGACTACTTCGAGCAGCGCGGGCTCCCGTTCGTCGTGGCGGTCAACTGCTTCGACGGCGCGCGGCGGCACGACCCGATCAAGGTACGGCGGGCGCTGGGCCTGGACGGCGTGGCCCCGATCGTCCTGTGCGACGTGCGCAGGCGCGAGTCGGTCAAGGAGGTGCTGACCACGCTGGTCACCTACTCGGCGGGAGGTGCCTTCCAGGCGGCTCACGCGGGCGCCTGACGCCCGGGTCCGCAGCCTTCCCCACCGGGCCCGCTCTCTCCGCCGGGCCCGTTCTCCCCACCGAGCTCGGAGGTGCCGCGGGGGACCTCCCCGGCCCCGCCGTCGCGTTCCCCGTCCCGCTCGTCGCGCCTCCTGTCACGCTCTCCCAGGAGCCGCGCGGTCTCCTCGGAGACCTCGGTGGCCAGCACGGCCGACACGACGTCGATCAGGTGGCTGGTGAAGAGCCGGTCGTCCTTGCCCTCGGGCCCGGCGGCGCGGCGGGCCAGCTCCACGTACGTGACCCGGATCGCCATGAAGCGCTGGTGCAGCCGGCGCAGGGCGACCTCGGACAGCAGCGGGGCCACGAGCTCGCGCCAGCGGTCGATGCTCTGCCCCGGATCGGACCGCGTGCTCCGTAGGGCGGGAAGGGGCGTGCGCCGGACGAGCTGCTCCATGATCCTCAGGTAGTACCGGCCGCCGTCGGGGTCGGCCAGCTTGGCGGCCATCGGCCGGACCAGCGCGGCGGCGAGGGTGCGGCGGGCCTCGGTCTCCGGCAGGTCGCCCCGGGACTCGTACTCGTCGAGCAGCTGGTGGCGGCGCGCCTCGATCTCGGGATGGTGCTTGGCGAGCACCGCGCCCAGCAGGCCCGCGCGGTCCCCGAAGTGGTACTGCAGCGCCGTCGAGTTGCGCTGCCCGGCGGCGCCGTTGATCTCGCGGAGTGACACGCCGTCGATCCCGCGCTCGGCGAACAGCCGCTCGGCCGCCGCGACCAGGCGCCTGCCGGTCGCTTCCGGGTTAGGGGGCATGCCGCGCTCCTGCCTTGCCGGTGCCTTGTCGATGAACGTACCGGTCGCTAGGGTATTAATGCATGTGTATCAAATCATGAAGCAGTCGCATCAAGGTCGCGGCACACAGCGGGGAGTCCCCGCCCGGCGGCCCTTTGGACCTGTCAGCCGCCGCTAAGGGGAGGACTCCATGGCCATCGACTTCACCCTCGCCCCCGAGCACGAGGAGATCCGCCGCCGCGTGCGGGCCTTCGTGCGGGAGACCATCATCCCGGCCGTCAGCGGCTTCGATGACGAGGAGAAGGTCACCGCGCGCGACGAGTACGTCCGCGTCATCTTCGACCTGCGTGAGAAGGCGCAGGCCGAGGGACTGTGGCTGCCGCACATGCCCAAGGAGTGGGGCGGCATGGGCCTCGGTCACGTCGAGCTGGCCATGGTGCAGTCCGAGGCGGCCAAGACCCGGCTCGGGCCGTGGGTCCTCAACTGCTCGGCGCCCGACGAGGGCAACATGCACACGCTGCTGCACTGGGGGACCGACGAGCAGAAGGAGAAATACCTCAAACCGCTGCTCAAGGGCCACAGGATGTCGTGCTTCGCGATGACCGAGCCGGAGGTGGCCGGCTCCGATCCCACGCTCATCCGCACCCACGCCGTCAAGGACGGCGAGGAGTGGGTCATCAACGGCCACAAGTGGTTCATCTCCAACGCCCGCCGGTCGAGCTTCGCCATCCTCATCGCCAAGACCGAGCTCGACGTGCCCGAGGGCTCGCGCGGCGGCAACACGGCCTTCCTCGTCGACCTTCCGCAGGAGGGATGGAACGACGTCCGCGAGGTCGAGACGATGCACGGCTCCACCGGCCACAGCGAGATCGTCATCACCGACCTGAGGGTGCACGACAGCCAGATCCTCGGCGGGCGCGGCAACGGCCACCGGCTCGGCCAGTACCGGCTGGGCCCGGCACGGCTGGCGCACTGCATGCGCTGGATCTCCCAGGCCGAGACGGCGCTCGACATGATGGTCGACCGCGCGCTCAACCGCTACAGCCACGGGTCGCTGCTGGCCGAGAAACAGGGCATCCAGTGGCTGATCGCCGACTCGGCCATGGAGCTGTACCAGTGCAAGCTGATGGTCCTGCACGCCGCCTCGAAGATCGACAAGGGTGAGGACTTCCGGACCGAGGTCTCGATGTCGAAGCACTTCGTGGCCAACAGCCTCAACCGGATCGTCGACCGGGCGATCCAGGTGCACGGCGCGCTCGGCTACTCGACCGACACCCCGCTGGCCAAGATGCTCCAGCACGCCCGCTGGGCCCGCTTCGCGGACGGGGCCGACGAGATCCACCAGATGCGCATCGCCGAGCGTACGATCGCGGCGTACCGGAGCACGGGCTCGACCAACGCCGCCACCGGAGGGTTGCCACTGTGAGTACGGAGAAGACGGGCGGGTTCACCGCGGAGAGCGGCGGGGGCGGGTTGCTCAGCGGGCTGGGCGCGAGGAGCCCGGAGATCTCGGCGGAGACGTTCAACGTGGTCCGCGGCGACGACCTGGAGGGCAGGGTCGCCCTCGTCACCGGCGGCGGCAACGGCATCGGCGCGGGCGTGGCCCGGCGGCTGGCCGAGGGCGGGGCCCGCCTCGTCCTCGCCGACATCGACGACGTCGCGGGCGGGAAGCTCGCGGACGAGCTGGGCGCGACGTACGTCCACTGCGACGTGTCCCGGCTGGAGGACAACGAGGCGGCGGTGGCGACCGCGGTCGAGCGGTACGGCAGGCTCGACCTCGCCTTCCTCAACGCGGGCATCGCCACGGGCTTCGGGCTGGGAGAGGACTTCGACGTCCGGCGCTACCGCCAGGCGATGGGCGTCAACCTCGACGGTGTCGTCTTCGGGGTGCACGCCGCGATCCCGGCCCTGCGCGCGGCGGGCGGTGGCACGATCGTGGCGACCGCGAGCATGGCGGGCATCGTCGGCATCCCGTCCGACCCCGTCTACGCCGCCAACAAGCACGCCGTCGTCGGCCTCGTCCGCTCGCTCGGTGAGGACCTCCGGCCGCAGGGGATCAAGGTGCAGGGCCTGTGCCCGTCGTTCGCCGACACCGCGATCCTCGGCGAGGGCAAGGCGGTGCTGGAGCAACTCGGCTTCCCGATCCTGGACGTCTCGTCCGTCGTCGACACGTTCGTCCGGCTGCTCGACAGCGACGGCACCGGCGAGTGCTGGTTCGTGATCCCGGGCCGCGAGAGCGAGCCCTTCACCTTCCGCCGCGTCCCCGGCCCGCGAACCTGAGTCTGTTCCGTATCGGGCGAACGCCGAACTCGCGATTCGCGTCGCAGCTCGGCCGCGTGTGTTCCGATGGTGTCTGGTTACACTCGACACATGAGCGTGATGCGTGAGGAGCTTCACCATCTGGTGGACCGCCTGCCCGAGGAGAAGGTGGCACCACTGCTACGCCTTGTCCGAGACCAGTTCGACGAACAGCCCGTCGTCCGTGATCTGCCATTCATCGGAACGCTCGAGGCCGAGCCGGATTTCGCGGAACGCTCTGAAGAGATCTTGCACTCGGAGGACAATCACTCTTCGTGATTGTCATTGATTCAGGGCCTTTGGTCGCAGCGGTCAATATCCGGGACAACCATCACGAACTCTGCGCCGGGCTTTTGCGGACTCATCCGGGTCCGCTTCTCGTTCCCGCCACAGTTGTCACGGAAGTCTGCCAACTCATCGAGAAGCGCCAAGGAAGCAAAGCGGAAGCGGCTTTTCTGCGATCTTTTCAATCTGGCCTGGTTCTGATCGACCTCCTCGATGAGGATTTGGATCGAATGAGTGATTTGGTGGAAATGTACGCCAATCTCCCATTAGGTGCGGCTGATGCCTCAGTGATCGCGGTCGCTGAGAGGCTTGAGCTGGCCGAGGTTGCCACACTCGATCGTCGTCATTTCACCGTCGTACGTCCCCGGCACGTAAACGCGTTCACCCTCTTGCCCGAGCGGCTCTGAGTACGGAACTGAAGGATCATCGCCAGCGGCATCCGGACGGATCGGCTATCGAGGAACCGTTTTGTGGCCCTCGGAAGGGTGATGAGACCTGATCCGTTGCCTTTGCGTGGATATTCTCCGGCGCGTCAACCCGGGCGGTCGCCTGTCGTGAGGGCGTGGAGTTCGCGGGCGGCGGGCAGGGTTCGGGCCCGCTCGGGGAGGGCGGCCACGACCTCCCGCATGATCTTGCGTCTGGCGATCGTGGTGGGAAGGGCGGTCGCGAGGTCGAGAGCGTGGCCGAGCCCTTCGGTCACATCGCGATCCTGGACCAGCCCCCATGCCTGGATGAGGCCGATGTTGGCCCTTCCCCCGGCCTTCTCGCGCGGACACGAGGCGAGAGCCTGCTCCAGCATCGGCATCGCCGACTTCCCGTCTCCCAGCTTGGTGAGCACGAAGGCCTCGGCGTACTGCGCGCTGTCCAGAGGCAGGCCCCACACGGAGATGGGGTCATCGGTCACGGAGGTGGGAAGGCGGTCGTACACGCCCCTGAAATCGTCGAGGACCTCGCGGGCGGAGGCTACCTGCCCAGCCTCGGCGAGAATGCGGCTGCGTGTTTTCAGTGCCTCCGTCAGGCCGAGGCATGGACGGCCGTCGGCGAGATGCACGGCCTCCTCGATCAGGGTGCCCGCGGCCGGTCCGAGACGACGCAGGTAGAACGACTGGGTGGCCTCTTCCGCGCGTATCCACACGCTCAGCTCACGGTCGCCGGAGGCGTCGGCGGCCGACCGAGCGGCACGCCACGAACGCCAGCACGCGCGGGCGCTGGAGGTCTCAGCCAGTTCAAGGGCCAGGAACGCGGCCAGCTGGGCGTAGACGCGCAGCAGGGTGGTGTGCTCGGCCGGGGCCTGAGCGCGCGTCAGAGCCTGTTCCAGGTTGCGGATGTCGCCTGTCAGGTCGGCGAATCTGGACCCCGGCGGCTCCGTCCACACGCCCTGCGCGTAGTCCCACGCGATCTGTTCCCAGTCGCTCACGCCGTTCTCGGCCGCGTGATCCGTGGTCCGCCCCAGGCCCGCGTGCAGAGCGTCCACGGCGGAAGCGGGGATGCCGGAACCGGCACCCATCATCATCAGGAGTTGGAGAAGGGTACGGCGCTCCACATCATCCTCATTACATCCTGAGGTGCTGGTTTTTTCGTTACTTACCCGGAATCGGGCGAGTTCCACGACGAGAGCGTGAAGCTCTGCGATCTGCCCGTTCGCCTCCAGCGCCGTGTCGATCGCCCGAGCGCTGGAGATGTCCATTCGCGAGGCGGCGCGTTCCCAGGCGGAGATCATCGTGTGGTCCACGTGGACCATTTCGGCGAGGCCGCGCTGCGAAAAATGAGCATTTTCCCGCCAATGGCGAATAGTGCTGCCAAGCAGGTGCCAAGGGGAATCAGCGGGATTAACCGGCTGGGGCGTACGTGGCATTCCGTACTCCGGGGTTGGGGAGGTTGGGGGGTGCGCGTCTTCCCCCAACAAACCTCTTGGATATCTCGTCGGCCGATTCCACCATTACACGGACGCGGTGAAAAGCCTCGTGAAACGGCGGAGCCCGCCACGGCATCGCACGCCGGGACGGGCCCCTTGATCGGATGGAGGTCCGATCCATGGACGATGGTAAATCAACGACACCCGAGCCGGTGATTTCGGGCTGGCGGGTCATTCTCAGTGACAGGGGGCGGCACCGTGACGGCATGGTCCCCGCCCTCGTTCCTCGCCGCTCCTGGGATCGGCGGGCACGCGCGGACGCGGAGCGACTGGATCGAGAGTGGAAGGACTGGGCCGTCTTCTACGGCACGCACTCGCGCCTGTTCTACGCGATCGCGGCCTGGCCCGTGGCCGGACCGGTGACCCTCCAGGCTTCCACCGCCGACGATCTCGAAGCCCAGATGTACGGAGTCGCCATGGCCTCGGCCAGATCCGTCCATTTCTGGGCCGAGGAGTGGGGCACGACCACCCAGTCCTTCATCGCCCTGCCCCGCCCTCCGGCAGCACGGCGATCAGGCCAGCCGTCCTGGCGGTACCGATCAAGGCCGGATGCGGGGTGCCGAAGCCGGCCCGGCCGGCCACGACGGGCTGACCGGGCAAAGCACTACCGGGCTGGGGAGGCGTCCGGATCGCTCACCGAGATGGCGCCCGAGGGGCACAGGTGCCCGGCCCGGCGGGCGGCGGCGTGCAGCTCGGGCGGGGGCGTCTCGTCGAGGAGCACGACGGTGCCCTCGTCCTCGCTCTGGTCGAAGACCTCCGGCGCGGTGAGCACGCACATGCCCGCTCCGATGCACCGCGCCACGTCCGTGGTGACCTTCATGTCCCCTCCTACCATCTGACCGGCAGCTCCTGTACACCGTAGATGGACATCGTGTCCCGCATCGGGACCTTGTCCGCCGGTACGGCGAGGCGCAGGTCGGGGAAGCGGTCGAACAGCATCGGGAACGCGGTGCGCATCTCCACGCGGGCGAGTTGCTGGCCGAGGCACTGGTGCAGCCCGTGCCCGAACGTCAGGTGCCCGGTCGCGGGGTTCGTGATGTCCAGGTGGTCGGGGTCGGAGAAGCGCGCGGGGTCGCGGTTTGCGGCCAGGAGCGAGAGGGTCACCGGGTCTCCGGCCCTGATGAGCTGCCCCTCCACCTCGACGTCCTCCAGGGCCGCGCGGAGCGGGCCGACGTGGATGATCCCAAGGTAGCGCAGCAGCTCCTCGACCGTGTTGTCGATCAGCGAGGGGTCGGCGCGCAGCGCGGCGAGCTGGTCGGGGTGCTGGAGCAGGGCGAACGTGCCGAGGCCGAGCATGTTCGCCGTCGTCTCGTGCCCGGCGGCGAGCAGCAGGAACCCGATGTTGCTCAGCTCCTGGTCGGTCAGGTCGCCGCTCGTGATCAACCCGCTGAGCAGGTCGTCGGCCGGGTCGGCCCGCTTGGCCTCGATGAGCCTCAGGAAGAACGCGCCGAAGCGGACGATCGTCGCGCGGATGTCCTCGACGGAGGACTCCAGGTTCAGCAGCACCGCGGTGGACCGCTGGAACTCGTCGCGGTCGGCGTACGGGACGCCGAGCAGCTCGCAGATCACCAGCGAGGGGATGGGCAGCGCGAACTCCCGCACCAGGTCCTGGGGAGGCCCGGCCTTCTCCATCGCGGCGAGCCGCTCCTCGGTGATCTCCTGGATCCTGGGTTCCAGCTGCTTCATCCGCCGCACCGTGAACTGGGCGGTGAGCGGCTTGCGGTAGCGGGTGTGGTCGGGCGGGTCCATCCGGATGAACAGGCCGGGGTCGGCAGGGCGGCGCATCTCCTGCATCAGCGGGAAGGGCACCGGGACGTTCAGCAGCTCGCGCCGGGAGCTGAACCGGGGGTCGGCCAGGATCGCCCGTACGGCGGAGTAGCCGGTCACCAGCCAGCCCGTCGTGCCGTCCGGGTAGGTCATCGGGGCGACGGGCCGCTCCTCGCGCAGCGAGGCCAGGCGCTCGGGCGGTTCGAAGGGGCTGGGACGTCCGAAGGGGAAGGTGACCGCTTCCGGGTGGGCCGGGTGGGACTGTGCCATCTCGCGCTCCTCTACAGTGATGCGCTTCGTCCCATCCAGAAAACTACATCAGGTGCAAAATTACAATAGGTGCAAAGTATGCTCAGATGCATTAAGCTGCCCGCATGAGTGAGGTTCCGGGACTGCGCGAACGCAAGAAGATCCGCACCCGGCAAGCGCTCATCGCCGCCGCGCTGGAGCTCTTCATGGAGAAGGGCTACGAGCAGACCACCGTCTCGGAGATCGCCGCGGCCGCCGACGTCTCGACGCGCACCTTCTTCAGCTATTTCGCGAGCAAGGAAGACGTGATCTTCTACAACACGCGCGACGGCATCGATCGCGTGCTGCGGGTGGTCGCGGAGCCCCGTCCGGACGACCGGGCGATCGACCTGCTGACCCGTGCCGTCACCTCCGTCTTCTCCGAGCTCGTCCTCGACGGGCAACTGCAGAGAGAGATAGGCCCGGTCAACTACCTCGTCATGACCGTCCCCTCGTTGCGGGCGCGTAGCCTGCTGCTCCTCTTCGAGGGCCAGCGGGAGCTCGCCGAGGCCCTGCACCGGGCGTGCCCGGAGGAGCTGAGCCTCGTCGAGGCGTCGGCGGCCGTCGGCGCGGTGATCGGCGGCGGCAAGCTCGCCGCCTTCGTCAGCATGAGCAACGGCGCCTCACCGGAGGAGATGTTGGACGCCGGTCGCCAGGCCACCGAGTTCGCCCTGTCGGCCCTTCGCGCCGCCTCGCGGGTGTCCTGACCTCGTCCTGGCTGTCCTTCGCGCCTGCCTCGCGGGTGTCCTGACCTCGTCCTGGCTGTCCTTCGCGCCGCCTCGCGGGTGTCCTGACCTCGCTCCGCAGGCCCTCCGAGCCGTCTCCCCTCGCTGTCCCGGCCTCGCCCTTCTCCCCTTCTCCCCGCGCCGCGTACGGCCACGCCGATCCATAGCTCTCCATACCTCGGACCGGCGGGTCTCTCCGGTATGTCGCCGGCGGTGCTTTCGCGTCTACGCTGACGTGACATGGCGACGTCCCCTCCCCCCGGGGTCCTGTTGAGAGAGAGGCGCTTCGTCCTGCTCGCCTCGGCTCGGACGATCTCCGTGCTGGGGGACGGTTTCGCCCGGGTGGCCCTGGCGTTCGGCGTGCTCGCGATCCCCGGGAGCACGCCCGCGCAGCTGTCGCTGGTGCTGGCCTGCCAGGCCGTGCCGCAGCTGCTGCTCATCCTCGTCGGCGGCGTGCTGGCCGACCGGTTCTCCCGGTCAGGCCTGATGGTGATCGCCGACGTTCTGGGCACCGCCGCGTACGGCGGGCTGGCGGCGATGCTCCTGACCGGCGACGCGCCGATCCCGGCGGTGGCGCTGCTGGCGACCCTGGCGGGGGTGGCCACCGCCCTGTTCGTACCGGCGATGAACGGCGTGGTGCCGGAGGTCGTGCCCCGGGAGCGGCTGCAGGAGGCCAACGCCCTGCTCGGGGTCGCGAGGAACGGCGCCATGGTGCTGGGGCTGGCGCTGTCCGGTGTCGCCGTCGCCCTGGTCGGCGCCGGGTGGGCCTTGGCGCTCAACGCCGTCTCCTTCCTCGCCAGCGCCGCGCTGATCCGCGCCATGCGCCTGCCCCACCGCCTCAGGGTCTCCATGGGATCCGGCTGGTCCGACCTGCGGCACGGCTGGCGGGAGTTCGCCTCACGCCAGTGGCTGTGGGTGGTGGTGCTCCAGTACGCCTTCGTCGTCGCCGCCGTCGGGGCCAACATCAGCGTGCTCGGTCCCCTGATCGCCGAGCGGGACCTGGACGGAGCGAGCTCCTGGGCGCTGATCGTCACCGCCCAGGCGCTGGGAACCGTCGCGGGCGCGGGCCTCGCCGCGCGCCTGCGGCCCCGGCGCCCCATGCTCCTCGCGGTGCTGGCCACCTTTCCCACGGCGCTGCCGATGGTGCTCCTCGGAGCCGGGGCGCCGCTGTGGACGATCGCGGTCGCGATGTTCGCCGCCGGGGTGGCCGGGGACGTGTTCGGCGTGCTGTGGACCACCACCATGCAGCGTGAGGTGCCTCCCGACGTGCTCTCCCGCGTCAGCTCCTACGACTGGTTCGGGTCCCTGGCGCTGGCACCCCTCGGCATCCTCGTCGCCGGTCCCGTCGCCGCCGCCGTCGGTCCCGGCACCGCCCTTCTCGGCTGCTCCGCTCTCGTCGTGGTCGCCACGCTCGCGGCGCTGCTCTCCCCCCAGGTCCGCACTCTCCGGGCGCCGGGCACCGAGGAAGACGTACGGCCCGCGTCCGGGGAGACCGCGGGCCGTACTCGCACTCAGGAGGGCGGTTAGGGGTTGGGGACGGTGTCGACCCAGGTGGTCGAGGCGGAGCGGTAGCCGTTGACGCGGCTCAGAACGGTGGCGGGGGCGACGACCTCGTTCTTGGAGTGGTAGAACCAGTCGATCTGCTGGATGTAGTCACGCGAGGTCGAGCTGCCGACCAGGCCGCCGCTGATGAACCAGAGGTTGAAGTTCACCGACTGCACGGTCTCCGGGTAGTAGTCGCCGCCGTGCTCGGCGAAGAGGGCGCCGTCGATGTAGTACCTGATCTGGCCGCCGGAGACCTGGAGGACCAGGTCGTGCCAGCCCGCGTAGCTCTGCCTGACCTCGGTGTGCACGTTCACCGCCTGCCAGGGCTCGTTGCGGTAGGTCTCCCACGACGTGGCGTACATGATGTTGGCGGGCTCGCCCCAGCCGCCGTTGGGCAGATACTCGAAGTCCTGCTCGCTGTAATCGGGGTCCATGTCGGCGGCGAGGGGGGTGATCGTGAAGAAGGTCTGCACGATGTGGTCCCCGTCGGGACCGCTGACCGGGGTGTCGGAGAACTTCACCCGGGCCGCGTAGGTGCCCTCCAGGAACTTGCGCTGGTGCAGCACCTCCGACTGCTGGGTGCCCGAGGCGGTGCCGTCGGTGACGGCCTTGAGCTGCAGCGCCTTGTTCGTCCCGGAGACCGTCGGGAAGGTCACGTTCTGCTTGGGCCAGCTCGCGCCGGGCACGCCGGGGCCGCCGGTGTTGGTGCGCACGGTCCAGTTGTGCGCGGAGATGTTGGGGTCGTCGGCGTTGCTGTACGCGAAGTCGTCGAACACCACCCCGCTGCCCCCGGGAGGGTTCGTGATCGTCGGGGTGGGCGTCGGGGTCGGGTCGCCGCCACCGCCCGAGGGCGAGGTGCCCCAGACCAGGGCGCCGTTCTGGTAGACGGTCACCTTGGTCCAGTCGCCGTACGTCGTGCGGGCCGGGCCGAAGGAGTAGTCGTCGCTCTGGGTCAGCCGCTGCCAGTCGGCGCGGTGGAAACGCAGCTGCAGGTCACCGGTCTGCGCCCCGACCGCGAGGTTCCCCGAGGTGAAGCCCACCTCCAGGTAGCGGTCGGCGGTGGCCGTACCGGGGGAGAGCGTGCCGAAGGTCCCGGTGACCGTGGAGCAGGAGACCACCGCCCACGAGCACGCGAAACGGTACTGCGGCGATCCGGCGTCCGCCTTGAAGTAGTAGCGGATCTTCACGCCGCTCAGCGGCACGGCCGAGGTGCCGCCGTTGACCAGGTTGAACCACGGCTCGACCTGGTCGGCGGTCGCTCCGGTGGCGCTCGTCTTGTACTGGAGCCTGAGGGACTGCTGGGCGCTGGCCGGGTTGGCCGCGACGCCCACCATCGCGAGCAGCATGGCGGACACGAGTCCGCCGAGTAACAGCTTTCTGCGCACTTTCTTTCCTTTCCTGGGTGCTTGCCGGGATGTGCGGATCTAGGGGATGAGCGGGCCGCCGCGGACGCCCTGGGCGCTGAGCCGGGCGAGGTGCGGGCCGAGCCGCCGCAGGAAGTCGGGGTAGTCGCCGGGCGAGCCCCAGGCGACCTCGGCGAAGGCGCACATCCTGGGCAGGGCCATGAACTCGACCCGTTCGGGCGTGGGCATGTACTCGGTCCACAGCTGGCACTGCACGCCCCGCGCGGCCGGGTCGGGCGCGAACGCGTAGGTGTCGGCCAGGGTGAGGACGCTCTCCTGGACGGTCGGCCGGTCCGGATCGGCCGGCTGGTCGTCGAAGGGCGCGGCAGAGGGGCGGTAGTCGAAGTAGGTCCGCGTGTGCGGCGCCAGGATGATGTCGTTGCCGCCGCGCTCGGCCTGCTCGTCGCGCCAGACCATGACGGTCGTGCCGGGGGTGGGCTCGCGCTCGGGCTCGTCCCAGCAGACCAGCTTGCGCGAGTGTTTCTCCAGGTGCGCGGCCATCCGGCCGATGAACCAGGCGCACGCGTCCCGGGGGCCCGCCAGCCCCAGCTCCGCCAGCCTCTCCCGCGCCCGCGGACCGCGCTCCCACTCGACGGTGGGGCACTCGTCGCCGCCGACGTGCACGTACGGGCTCGGGAAGAGCTCGCAGACCTCGTCGAGCACGTCCTGGCAGAAGCGGATCGTGGACTCCTCGAGGTTGAGGACGTGCTCGCTGATCCCCCACTCCTGCCAGACCTCCACCGCGCGGGACGGGTCGTTGCCCAGGTGCGGGTAGGCGGCGATGGCGGCCTGCGCGTGGCCGGGCATCTCGATCTCGGGCACCACGGTGACGAAGCGCTCCGCCGCGTACGCGACGATCTCCCGTACGTCCTGACGCGTGTAGAAGCCGCCGCGTCGCGCGCCGACCTCGGTGAGCAGGGGGTAGCGCTCGATCTCCAGGCGCCATCCCTGGTCGTCGGTGAGGTGCAGGTGCAGCACGTTGAGCTTGTGCTCGGCGAGCAGGTCGACGAGGCGCAGGATGAACGCCTTGGGCATGAAGTGCCGGGCGACGTCCAGCATCACCCCGCGCCAGGCGAATTTCGGCCGGTCCTCGATCGTCCCGTACGGGATCAGCGGCCCCAGCTGGGAGAGGGTCCGCGTGCCGTAGAAGCGGCCGGCCGGGCCGCCGGCGGTGAGCTCGACGCCGGAGGGGGAGACGTCGAGGCGGTAGCCCTCCTCGTCGAGGGACGGGTCGTCGGGCATCAGCCGCAGGAGGTCCCGCCGGAACGCGACGGAGCCTCCGTCGACGGCCACTTCCCGTGGCCTCGGAATGATCACGTTGGTCTTCCCTTCGCGGCGTCCCGGGAGGGCACGCCTGTGGACGGTGGGAGGGAGGGCATGGCTGTGAGGGGGGCGTGGGTTGAGGGGACCATGGCTGTGGGAGGGGCATGGCTGTGGGAGGGCATGGCGGCAGGAAGGCGTGGCGGTGGGAGGGCATGGCGGCAGGAAGGCGTGGCGGTGGGAGAGCGTGGCGGGGAGTAAGACGTGGCGGTGGGAGAGCGTGGCGGTGAGGGAGCGTGGCGGGGAGCGGGGCCCGGGGAGGCCCGCTCACCCCTTGACGGAGCCGGCGATCATTCCCGAGGTGACCCTGCGCTGCAGGACGAGGAAGATCAGCAGCACCGGCAGCATGAAGAGGGTCGAGGCGGCCATGGTGGCCCCCCAGTCGGTGCCGAAGACGTTGCTGAAGGAGGAGAGCCAGACCGGCAGGGTCCGGTCGTCCTGGTTCTTGATGATCAGTGCGTTGGCGAAGGCGAACTCGTTCCACGCGGTGATGAAGCCGAACAGGCAGGTGGACATCAGACCGGGGGCGAGCAGCGGCAGGACCACCCGGCGGAAGGCGGTCGCCCGGTCGCACCCGTCCATCAGCGCCGCCTCCTCCAGTTCGGGGGGGATGGCGGCGAGGAACCCGCGCAGGGTCACGATGGTGAACGGCAGCGTCGTCATGAAGTAGATCAGGGTGAGCATCGACAGCTTGTCGAGCATGTTGGTGTCGCGGGCGATGATGAACATCGACACCAGCAGCGCCTCCCAGGGGGCCATCTGGGCGATGAAGACCATCAGGATGAACGCCTTGCGCCCGCGCCAGCGCATCCGGGCGACCGCGAACGCGGCGAGCAGCGCGACCACCAGGGCGAGAAGCACCGCGCTCGCGGTGACGGTGAGGCTGTTGCGCCAGAACGTCCAGAAACCGTCCGCGCTCACCGCGGTCGCGAAGTGATCCAGGGTGGGGTCGGCGGGCCAGAAGGTCGGGGTCTGCGACTGGATGTCCCTGGTGGGCTTGAACGCGGTCAGCACCATCCAGTAGACGGGGAAGACCGAGACGGCCAGCACGGCCAGGGCCGCCAGGTTCAGCGGCGTGCGGCGCAGCAGGCGGCCGGACGTCAGGCGGCCGGGCGGTGTGCGGTCCGGTGCCGGGCGGCCGGGTGTCAGGACTGTCACGTTTCCTCCCCTTCGTGCTTGAGCATCCGCCGGAGGTGGGTGATCAGCAGGGCGATCAGGATCAGCACGGTGAGGGTGGAGATCGCCGAGCCGAGGTCGTACTTGTGGAGCGATTGCGCGACCTGGAACGCGTAGACGGGCAGCGTGGTGGTGGCCTCTCCCGGGCCGCCCTTGCTGATCGCCCAGATCTGGGCGAAGCACTTGAACACCCAGATCACCTCCAGCGAGGCGATCAGCCCGAAGAGCGGTCGCAGGATGGGGAAGGTGACGGCGGTGAAGACCTGCCGCCCGTTCGCCCCGTCGATCCGCGCGGCCTCGTACAGCTCGGAGGGGATGGTGGTCAGCCCCGCGTAGAGGGTGAGGGCGGCGAACGGCACGGACTGCCAGACGACCAGGGCGACCAGGATGGCGAAGGTGGACGTGCCGTCGGCGAACCAGGTGTAGTCCCTGAAGGACTCGAACCCCAGCGTGACCAGCAGCCAGTTGACCACCCCCAGCCGCGACTGGAACAGCCACTGGAAGATCGTGGTGGCGGCGAGGACGGGGGTGGCCCAGGTGAGCACCAGGCCGCCCAGCACGGCCAGGCGCATCCCCCGGCCCAGCCGGGCGATCATCAGGGCCACCGCGGTGGAGATGACCATGATCAGGACGACGTTGACGGCCGTCCAGGCCAGGGTCCTGCGCACCACGGCCCAGAACTCCGCCCCGCCGAGCACCTCCGCGTAGTTGCCCAGGCCGACGAACTCCGCGCCGCCCCGGATGAGTTCACCGGTCCTGAAGTGCTGGAAGGAGATGACGACGCTGCGGATCAGCGGGTAGAGCAGCAGGTAGGCGGTGCCCGCCAGGGTGGGCGCGATCAGCAGGTACGGCCAGAGGCCGGCGATCCGGGACGGCCGCGCCCCGGACCGCGCCGAGGACGGTCCCGGCCGTCCGGGCGGTCCATTCCGTCCGGACTGCCCGGACTGTTCGGATTGCTCGGGTTGCTCGGGTTGCTCGGGTGCGGAGGCGTCCCGGTCGCGGGCGCGCCGCCGTGTCGGGCGCCCCGCCGGGGCCTGGGGGGCAGCGGGCATGACACTCCTCGGAGCGGGCGGGCGGGCGGGCGGTACGGGCGGGTGGGGGGTCCGGCACGGTTTCCCGCGGGCCGGTGCGCGGTGGACGGGTGTCAGGACTTGGTGTTGAGGATCTCGGCGATGCCCTGGTCCACCGTGGCGGCCTCGGTGGCGGGGTCGCCTCCGGTGAGCACCCTGGTCAGATACTCCTTGATCAGGTTCTTGGCCTCGACCGCCGCCCAGTTGGGGGAGTTGGGGGTGGCGTGCCCGTTGGCGGCGCCCGCGGCCATCGCGGCCGTCGCCTCGTTGTCGCTCAGCACTCCGGCGAGGGAGACGCGGTTGGGCACGTAGCTCATCTCCTTGGCCATGTCGGTCTGGAACTTCTCACCCGCGAGCGCCTTGACCACCTCGTACGCCGCCTCGGGGTTCTTCGACGCCTCGGGGATGACCAGGTCGGAGCCGCCGGTGAACACCGCGCCCGGCTTGTCGGCGGTCTTGCCGGGGATGGGGAAGAACCCGAGCTTGCCCTTGAGGTCCGGGTCGGCCTTCTCGATCGCCACCGCGCCGCCCGGGGCGGAGATGAGCTGGGCGACGTCGCCCTTGGCGAAGACGTCGGCCTGCGGCGGCCTGGCCTCGTCGGAGTCCTTGGGGCCCTTGCCCAGCGCCTGGAGCTTCCGGTAGAACTCGACCCCGGCCTGCGCCTGGGGGGTGCCCAGGCCGCCCTTCCAGGTGCCGCCCTCGTTGACGGCGAGGTCGCCGCCCTCGTCCCAGATGAATCCCGCGAGGGTGTACCAGTTCTGGCCGGGCAGGTAGATGCCCTGGTCACCGCCCTTGTTGAGCTTGGCCGTGACCTCCAGCCACTCGTCCCTGGTCTTCGGCGGAGAGGTGATCGAGGCCTTGGCGAACAGGTCCTTGTTGTAGATGACCACCCGGTTCGCGGCGTACCACGGGATGCCGTACTGGCGTCCGTCGATCTTGCCCGGTTCCGCCAGGCCGGGCAGCCAGTCGGCGCCGCCCAGATCGGTGATCTTGTCGGTGAGGTCCTTCACCCCGCCGCTGGCGGCGTACTCGGCGACCTGGGTGTTTCCGACCTCGATGACGTCCGGGGCGTCGTTGCTGGCCAGGGCGCTGGTGACCCGCTGGCCGATGCCGTCCCACTCCTGGATCTGGATGTCGAGGGTGACGCCGGGGTGGGCCGCCTGGTAGTCGGTGCGGAAGCGGTCGAGCAGGGCGTCGGAGAAGCTGTCGCGCATGACCCACACGGTCAGGTTCGTGGAGCCCTGCCCGGTGCCGGCCGAGCCGGGCGAGTCCGCGGAGGGGGACGGCTCGGAGGAGCCGCATGCGGTGAGGCCTGCGGCGAGTGTCAACACTGCCGCGGTGGCGCGGAGGCGGTACCCCATCGGTACTCCCAGAGGTCAGATATTGGTAAGTAATTGGCCTGCTCCGCATAGGGTGGCTCTTACCACTTCTGTCGTCAAGGCCTGTTTTTTAGGGGACGACAGGTAACAAATAGGTAAGATCTTGGTAAGCTGGGGCGGTGACTCTAAACATGAGGTCCGGGCTTAAGCGCGACCGGGTGCGCGACGTCCTGCTCGACTTCATCGCCGACATGAAGCCGGGCGAGGCGATCCCCTCCGAGCGGGATCTCTGCAAGGAGCTCGGGGTCTCCCGGCCCACGGTGCGCGCGGCGATAGACGATCTGGTCATGTCGGGGCTGCTCGTCCGCGAGCACGGGCGCGGCACGTTCACCGGACCGCACCGGGTCACCCAGGCGCTGGCCTCGACCACGGGCAACTCGTTCTACGCGCCGCCCGCCGAGGGCAACTGGCTCAGCCGGATCCTGGAGTTCGGCTCCACCCCCGCGGGCGCCCGGCTCGCCGGCCGGCTCCAGCTCTCTCCCGCCGACGCCGTCCTGCGGGTCGTGCGGCTGCGCGTCGTCGACGACGAGCCGATGGCGATCGAGCGCATCCACCTGCCGTACGCCTTGGTCGACGGACTGGTCCCGGCAGACATGGAGTCGGGCTCGTTCTACCGGCTGCTACGGGAACGTTTCAACGTCGACGTCCGCAGCGCCGTGCAGACGATAGAGCCCACGGTCACCGACGAGACCGAGGCCGAGCTCCTCCACGTCCCCCAGCACGCCCCGGCCCTGCTCTTCGAGCGCACCACCCGCGACGTCAACGGCCGGATCGTCGAGTTCACCCGCTCGATCTACCGCGGCGACCGCTACCGGGTGACCTCCGAGCTGTCCTTCAACGCCGACTCCGGCTGATCCCCGGACGCTCCCCGAAAGGCGGGGCCGGGCACGAGCCCCGGCCCTTCCCTCCCTCACCTGATGGCGGCCAGGTCCACGACGTACATCCTCTTCCCGACCCGGTAGGCCATCAGCCGGTCGAAGCCGCCGTCGGGGATGAGCATGCCTCTCCTCTTGTCCTGGCGTACGCCCAGATCGGCGGACGTGCCGGTGACCAGGTCGTAGAGGAAGACGCCGCCCTCCATGGGCATCCTCTTGTAGAACCGCTCCAGGCCGGGATCGTCGCCCAGCTGGACATCGGGAGGCAGCGTCCGCTCCCGGGAGCCGTCGCGGTCGCGGACGAAGTTGCGTGGGCCGGCCCCCGTGGGCAGGCTCTGGCCGTGACACCGGTTGACGCCGCACCTGACGAATCCCTCGTCGGGCTTGACCACGGCGTCACGCCGCTCCCCCGTCTCGACGTCGAACAGCTCGGCGAAGACGATCAGCTTGGCCAGATCGCCCTGCTTGAGCAGGTTGTCCCGATCGGTGTGGCGGCCCACCCAGGGCCACCGCAGGAGGTACCGCCCGTCGGTCCCCGGCACCGCCCGCGGCTCTCCGCCGCGCAGCGGCACCCGGTACACCCCACCGCTCTCGCGGGAGAAGACCACGTCCCGGCCCACCACCTCCAGCTTCCCGATGTGGCCCTTCTTCATGATGTTCTCCAGCGGGACGTCGGCCACCTTCCGAGGGATGCCGCCGCCGACGGGCACCGTCCAGATCCGGGCGACCCGCTGCCTGCCCGGATCCTTGTACGACGCCCACCAGACGACGTCCCCGCCGCCCGCGGTGACGTCTTCGGCGTAGAGCGTCGAGTTCCTGGTCGGGATCTCGGCGATCCGCCGGGGGCCGCCGCCCTTCAGGTCGTAGGTCCACAGGAACTGCCTCGTCCCGTCGCTCCTCCCCGTCATGACGAGCATCGTGCGGTCGTCGAGAAGCGACTGCGGGTGGTAGGCGCGGCCGTCGGGCAGCTTGGCGGGTAGCTTGTGCAGGGCCCGCGGCCATACCCGCTCGATGGGCGGCGGCTTCTCCTCCGGGGCCGGTGCCGGGGTCGGCCGGGGCGTCGGCCCCTGCGCGTCCGTGGCGTTCACCGCGGGCTGCTTCACGGCCGGCGGGCCCAGGGTCCGCACCGCCGTACCCGCCCCGCCGGCCACCACGACCACGGCCGCCGCCGCGAGCAGCGCGGCGGGCGCCCGCCGGGGGCGGCGGCGTGCCCGGACCGCCGCGGACAGCCTGATCCGCGCCCGCTCGGGCACCTGGTCCGCCGCTCCGGCCAGGACGCGGCTCAGCTTGTCTTCGATGTCGGTCATCGCGTGCTCCCGTGGGCCGCCGGTGAGGAGGAGAGGGAGGACCGCAGCTTGTCCAGGCCGCGGGAGGCCTGGCTGCGCACGGTCCCCTGGGAGATGCGGAGCACCTCGGCGATCTCGGCGTCGGCCAGCTGCTCGTAGTAGCGGAGCACCAGCACGGCGCGCTGTCTGCGGGGCAGCGCGGCCAGCTCCTGCCAGAGTCCCTGGTCCTCGTCGGAGGGGAAGACCGCCTCCCAGGCCCGCTCGGGCGGCTCCCCGGTGAGATGCTCGCGCCTGCGCCGCCGCCAGATGCTGACGTGCAGCCGCGCCATCGTCGTCCGGGCGTAACCGTGCGCGTCGGTCTTGCGCCGCACCCTCGGCCAGGCGTCGCGCAACCGGGTCAGCGCCTCCTGCGCGAGGTCGGCGGCGTCGTGGGGGTTGCCGGTCAGAACGTACGCGTAGCGGAGCAGCGCCTCACCCCGCTCGGCCACGAAGTCATCAAAACCGGGCTCGTCGTCCACATGCCGTCCCTTCTCCATCGTCATGGCCTAGACGCCGAAAAACCAGGAAACGTTGCACCACGCCGCCGATGCGCACGGACCGCGCTGGATGTCGGCGGGTAGCTCGGCTACGTTCGTTCAGATGACGACCACCTCGACTGTCCCGGTTCGGGGTGGTCTGCTCCGATGACATCCCTCGACGATCTGGTGGTCCGGGCGCGCTCCCTCGTACGGGAGGGGCACCGCGCGCTGCTCGGCGTCACCGGAGGCCCGGGGGCGGGCAAGACCACCCTCGCCGAACACCTGGTCCGCCTGCTGCGGCCGGCGCCTCCCGAGGGCCTGCCGGAGCGGGAGTGGGTGGCGTACGTGCCGATGGACGGCTTCCATCTCGCCGACGTCGAGCTCGACCGCCTCGGGCGCCGCGACCGCAAGGGTGCCCCGGACACCTTCGACGCCGCCGGGTACGCGGCCCTCCTGCGCCGCCTGCGCGAGGACGAGGACGATCCGGTCTACGCGCCGGCCTTCGAACGCGACCTGGAACAGCCGATCGCCGGCAGCATCCCGGTCCCGCGGGCCGCCCGGCTCGTCGTCACCGAGGGGAACTACCTGCTGCTCGACCAGGGCGACTGGGTGCGCGTACGGTCCTGGCTGCACGAGGTCTGGTACTGCGACCTCGACCCGGACGAGCGCGTGCGCCGCCTCGTCTCCCGGCACGAGCGCTTCGGCAAGGACCCCGACGCCGCGGTGGCCTGGGCGCTGGGAACCGACCAGCGCAACGCCGACCTCATCGCCACCACCCGCTCCCGCGCCGACCTCGTCGTCCCCGACACCGTCCTGCGCTCGATCGGCGACCCCGGGACGGGACCCGGCTGACGCGGACCGGCTGACGCGGACCGGCTGAGACAGGCCGGTTGACGCGGACCGGTTGACGCAGGGCGGTTGACGGAGACCGGTCGGCCCGGCGAGGCCGGGTCCGGGGAAGCCGCGCGATTCGCGGGCAGGCCGTCTCGTGGGCCGTCTCGCGGACCGTGAACCCGGTCGGGGGGTCGTGGCGATACATCGCTGATCACTTTTCCGACGGGAAGGCCGGCCTTCATGCCATGGTGCCCGCGATGACCGCGCCACTCACCGCCCAGACTCGCGACTGCGACCTCATCGACGAGTCGCGGACCCGCCCGGAGGCGTTCGCGGCGCTGTTCGACCGCTACTCCGGAATGCTCTACCGGTACGTCTCCCGGCGGCTGGGCCCGGAGATCGCCGAAGATCTCGTCGGCGAGACGTTCCTGGTCGCCTTCGCCCGCCGGAGCCACTACGACCTGGCCTACGCCGACGCCCGGCCGTGGCTGTTCGGCATCGCCACCAGGCTCGTCTCCCGGCACCACCGCACCGAGGCCGCCCGTTACCGGGCGCTGCGGCGCAGCCCCGCCGAGGGCACCGTGGAACCCCCCGCCGACCGGGTGGTCGCGGAGGTCACCGCCCAGGTGACCCGCCCGGCGCTCGCCCGCGCGCTGGCCGGGCTCTCGTCCGGGGACCGCGACGTCCTGCTGCTGGTCGCCTGGAGCGACCTGTCGTACGTGGAGGTCGCCCGGGCGCTGGACATCCCGATCGGCACCGTGCGGTCCCGCCTGAACAGGGCCAGGCGGAAGGTACGCGCGGAGTTCGGCGACAGCAATCCGATGCACGAGGAGGAGTGACCATGGACGATCTGACGATGCTCCGCGACCTCGGCCGCGAGCTGGAGCACGAACCGCCCGCCACGCTCGCGCACCAGCGCGCGCGCCTGCTCGACGCCTCGGCCGGTTCCCCCCGGGGTCTGTCCCGCGCCCCGGCCCGCTCCCGATGGCGGCTGCCCCGCGCGATGCGCGGCTGGCCGATGCTCGCGCTGGTCGCGGCGGTCACCGCCGCCGTCACCGTCGTTCCCGTCGTGCTCCTGAGCGGGCGCCCGCTCGCACCGGGCCCGTCCGTGCCGGGTCCCTCGGGAGACCGCCCGTACAAGCAGGGAGAGGCCCTCAACGTGCTGGTGGTCGGGGTCGACGGCGAGGCGCTCAGCCCCCGTTGGCGCGAGGCCGCGGGGATGCGCAGTGACACGATGATCCTGCTGCACATCTCCGCCGACCGGCGGAAGACCCGGGTCGTCAACATCCCCAGGGACTCGATCGTCCGCATCCCCGCCTGCGAGTCCCCGGACGGGACGGCGCTTCCGGCCAGAACCGACATGATCAACTCGGCGTTCCACGCGGGCGGGCTGTCGTGCGCGTGGAAGACGGTCGAGTCGACCACGGGGATCCATGTCGACCACGCGGTGGAGATCCATTTCTCCGGGTTCAAGGGCGTGGTCGACGCGCTCGGCGGGGTGGAGGTCACGCTGCCGCGGCCGGTGGACGATCACAAGGCGAAGCTGCGGCTGCCCGCGGGAAGGCGTCTTCTGCTCGACGGCGAGCAGGCGCTGGGTTACGTGCGGCTCCGCAACTTCGGCGACGGGACCGACCTGGAGCGGATCAAGCGCCAGCAGCATTTCATGAGCAGGCTGCTCATGAAGGCGAACAGTCAAATGGACAACCCCGCGAGGCTTCTCGCCCTCATCACCGAGGTGAAGAAATCGGTCAGGACCGATGCCGGATTCGACCTGGGGGCGATGTACGCCATCGCGCGGGGCATGGCGAAGTTCGCGCCCGGCTCGGTCACGTTCTCCACGGTTCCCACCCGTCCGCATCCCGAGGATCCGAACCGTCTCGCGTGGGACGGGGCCGCCGCCGAGCGGCTCTTCGCGGGGATCAGGAGGGACACCGGGTGAGCCGGAGGGCCTCTCGCTCCCGGGTGCCGTCGAGAACATAAGTGGATAAAAGGGGTAATAGTGCCGAATGTGGCTCGGTATGATTTTTGATGGTCGATGTGGTTCGTCTTTCCGGAAATAAGGTGATATCTCCGTGGAAACATCCGCACGTCATGGGAGAACCCATGTCCGTTGCACGCTGCATCACCACCGCCGCCCTCGCCGCCCTCACGGTGGCGCTCACCGCGCCGGTCGCGTCCGCCGCTCTCATCCCGCCCCGGCCCGCCGTGCCGGGCGAGTGCTCGCTCTTCGGGGCGGTGACCGTCAGGAAGGGCGATCGTACGGAGACCTGGACGTGGGGGCCGGGCTACCAGAGCTACCTCAGCAGTGAGAGCAGTTCCCGGACGTTCACGCAGACCATGTAGGAGTTCACGCGGGCCGTGCGGGGCAGGGCCGGTGGGATGTGCCCCGTACGCGGGCCGCGAGCGACGGACGCGTCCTCGCCGGCGCGGATCTCCGGCTCCGGCCGGGTGCCGACGGCTCCGGCCGGTGAGGCGGAAGCCGTCGGCACCCGGCGGCCCGAATTCCCGATCATTCTCTGACCATGGGCCTGAACTGGTCATTTCTTGGCAGCACGCCACCGTCCCTCAGGGGTGAGCCCGTCCGCCGGTCTTAGCGTCGAACGATGGAGATCGACGTGGTGTCGCCCGGCCCGGACGAGCGGGCGGCTCCGACGCACCGGGTCATGGCCGATCGAGCGGACGCGTGAGCGGCACGGGGAACGGGCGGTACGGCACCGGCCCGTTTTCGTACACCCGGGCCGAACCTTCCCGGGGCGAAACACTCCATGGCTCCCGGGACGAAACGCTCCGTGTCGAGGCGTCCCCGAACCAGAGGGCCTGGGATGAGCCGTCGCGGCGCGTGCCGTCCCAGGGCGGGCTGCCCAGGGGGCAGGTCGTGGTGATCGCCGGGGAGCCGGTGGCCGGGAAGGCCGGGACCGGGTTGATCCCGCCCTTCACCGCGCACGAGGCGGCGGCGCTGGCCGCCGCCGCCCTCGAGGACACGCTGCGCGCGGTCGCCCGCGTCCCTGTCGCCCGGCGCGTGCTCGCGCTCGACGGCGCCCCGGGACCCTGGCTCCCGCACGGGTTCACGGTGCTGCCGCAGCGCGGGAACGGGCCGGACGAGCGGCTCGCCGCGGCCCTCGAGGACGCCCACCGGCTCCTGCCCGGGCCTGTCGTGCTCATCGGCATGGACACCCCGCAGGTCACCCCGGACATGCTGGTCTACGCGCTGTCCCTGCTCAGTGCCTACGACGCGGTGTTCGGCCCGGCGGCGGACGGCGGGTTCTGGCTGCTCGGGCTGCGCGCCCCCGACCCCGCCCTCCTGCTCGGCGTCCCGATGTCGGAGCCGACCGCCGGCGAGATCCAGCTGCGGAGGCTGGGGGAGGCCGGGTTGAGCGTCGCCCCGATGCCCCGTCTCACCGACGTGGACAGCGCGGCGGACGCGTTCGTGGTGGCAGCGCAGGCCCCGCGGTCCTTCTTCGCCGCCACTCTCGCCAGGATGAGCGCGCTTCGGTGAACGGGGCACCGAGAGGCGGTACGGAAGTCTGGAAAGCAGTACGGAAGCCTAGAAAAGCGTCGGAGTGGTGGCCTCGTCCGCCCGCTCCAGCTCGCCCGGCTCGAAGAGCCGGATCACGCCGTACGTGCCGTCGTACCCGGGTTCCCGGATCACCTCGCCGCGGCGCAGCCGTCCGACGGCCTCCGCGAGCGGCGGCGAGTGGGCCGCGATGTCGCCGACCGGTACGTCCTCCAGAATGCCCAGCTCGGGCCCAAGGGCGGCGGTGAGCCTGTCGACCTCCCTGAGGACCTTCCTGCTCTTCGACCCCACGTCGAGGATCTCGCCCACGATCTCCGGCAGCGGTACGAGGTTGCGGAAACCCGCCACGCCCTCCGGCCGGAAACCGTCGGGCCGGTCGGCCAGTTCCTGGACCCGGTTCAGCACGCCCACCGTGAGCGGCTTCCCGCACATGGGGCAGATCCCGTCGCGCCCGCGCGTCTCCTCGGGTTCCATCCGGATGTCGCACCTGCGGTGCCCGTCGACGTGGTACTTGCCCTCCTCGGGGAAGAACTCGGTCGTTCCCGCGTACCCGGCCCCGGTCCGGAGCGCTCGCAGGACGGCGAAGTAGTCGAGGTCGGTCTCGAACACCGTGGTCTCGCGGCCGAGCATGGGCGGCGAGTGGGCGTCGGAGTGGCTGACCAGACGGTAGCGGTCGAGGGCGGAGACCCGCCAGTTCATGGCCGGGTCGCTGGACAGCCCGGTCTCCAGCGCGAAGATGTGTTCGGAGAGCTCGCCGTAGCACTCCTCGATCGTGTCGAACCCGGACTTCGAACCGAAGACGCCGAACCACGGCGTCCAGACGTGGGCGGGCACCAGGTAGGCGCCGTCGCCGCTGCTCAGGGTGATCTCCAGCAGGGCGCGGGAGTCCATGCCGAGGACGGGCCGCCCGTCCGCGCTCAGGTTGCCGATCCGTTCGAGCCTCGCGTTGAACGCCGCGGCCTCGTCGAAGCCCGGCATGTAGACCAGGTGATGGATCTTGCGGGTGCGCTCGCCGCGCCGGTAGATCGTGGAGACCTCGGTGGACAGCATGAACCGCACCTGGTCGGAGGTCACCCCGGCGGGCGGCGGCCCGAGGACGTCCGGGGCGCTTTCCTCACGCAACCGGAACAACCCGGGCTCCGCCGGTACGAGCTTCTCGCGCAACTGCTCGAACCACACCGGATGTGTGAAATCACCGGTGCCCATCAGCGCGATGCCCTTGCGCCGCGCCCACCATGTCAGATGTTCCAGATCACTGTCTCTGCTGCAGGCCCGGGCGTATTTCGAGTGAATGTGCAGGTCAGCATGAAACCGCATTCATCACATTCTGCCACAGGCCAGATATGGAGCTCGGTGAGCAGCCGAACCAGCGCAGATCGGTGACGGTCTCCCCACTCCGCACCGGAAGGACCGGCCGCGCACCACGGGCCCGCCACGCTCTCTGGACTTCACGAGCCGTGGCGCGAAATCCCCGGAAGGTGGCGGGAGTGGAGCCGCCCTCGTGACGAGGGCATGATTCGTCCGTATATATCAATAAATATCCATATCTTCATGGGTTCCTCATATCATTCCCTGAAAACGAGGGACGGTGGTGAGGGCATGGCCGAACAAGAGGTTGTTCCTGAGGGGGTTGACCCGAACATTCCGAGCGTCGCGCGAATGTACGACTACTACCTCGGCGGCAAGGACAACTTCGCCTCCGACCGCGAGGCCGCGGAACGGTTCATCCGGATACTGCCGGGCATCCGCGAGATGGCCCGGGAGAACAGGGCGTTCCTGTCGCGGGTCGTCGAGCTTCTCGCGCGTCAGGGCGTGCGGCAGTTCCTCGACATCGGGTCGGGGCTGCCGACGCAGGACAACGTGCACCAGGTCGCCCGTCGCGTCGCGCCGGAGAGCCGGGTCGTCTACGTCGACAACGACCCCATCGTCCTGGTGCACGGCCGCGCGCTCCTGGACGACAGTCCCTTCACCTCGGTGGTCCAGGCCGACATGCGGGAACCCGAGAAGCTCCTGGCGCACCCGCAGATCGAGAGCGACATCGACTTCGGCCGGCCCGTCGCGGTGTTGATGATCTCGATGTTGCACTTCATCCCCGACGAGGCCCTGGTCACCCACATCATGGCCACGATCCGCGAACGGCTCGCCCCGGGCAGCCACCTGGTCGTCACGCACGCCTTCGCGGGCGAGGTCAGTGCCGAAACGCACGAGGCCGCGCAGGAGGTCTACCGTCCGACCACCGCGGGAGCGATCGTCCCGCGCGGCCCGGAGCGGCTGACCGAGCTGCTGGGCGGAATGGAGCTGCTGGAGCCGGGCGTCGTCCCGGTGGAGGCGTGGCGACCCGGACACGACGGGGAGGTCACCGTCGACTTCACCAGGCCCAGCATCCTCGGCGTCGTCGGGCGGGTCTGAGCGCCACCGTCCCCGCCGGCTCCGATCGTTCCCGCCGGTCCGGGCCGTTCCCGCCGGCTCCGATCGTTCCCGCCGGTCCGGGCCGTTCCCGCCGGCTCTGACCGTTCCCGCCGGTCCGGAGCGTCCCCGCCGGTTCGGGTCCCGCGTGCGCCCGGGGCCCCGGAAGATCGATCCGGCGGATCCCGGACGATCCGATGATCGTTTCCTGTGAAAGAAAGACCGGCGGGCGATTTCACACCGGAAAGGAAACCGCCCGGCGGGAATGTTCATCTCGGCGGAGCCGGCGGGCCGTTATCGTGGAGATGTCGCGCGGGCGCGGGGAGGTGCCGGGATGACCGGGCAGGAATGGGATCCCGATCCGGATGGTGAGAGCGAATCCACAGGTCGTCGAATTGCCAGGACGCGTAAACGCAGAGGGCTCACCCAAATCGGCCTCGCGGCGAAAGCGAATGTTTCTCGCAGCTTGATCGCGCAGGTGGAGGCGGGCCACAAGCGGGCCACCCCCTCGCTTGTCGCGGCCGTGGCGAGAGCGTGCGCGGTCGACGCGGCCGAGATCGTCGGCCGGTTCCACGGAGGGCCGGACAGGGGAGTGGACAGGCGCACCGAGGCGATGCGCGCGGCGATGCCCCCCATCAGGCGGGCTCTGGCCTACGCCGACGTCTCCCCCGAGCTGGAGGTTCCTCCCAGGTCGCTCGACGAGCTCGCCGCGGAGCTGGTCAAACTCCAGAAACTGCAGGGGGCCGCCGCGCACGTCCGCCTCGGTGCCCGCCTGCCCGCGACCATCGAGGAGTTGACGGTCCACGCGGTCGAGTCGGACGCTCCGAGGGCGTGGCGCCTGCTGAACCACGCGTACGCCATAGCGGTGTCCCTGACCCGGCGACTGGGCTACAACGACCTGGCACAGGTCGCCATCGAGCGGGCCGCGATCGCCGCGCCACGCGCCGACGACCCGCACCTGCGGCACCTGGTCTCCCTGTCGCGCGCGTTGTTGCTGCTCACCCTGGGGTCCGGTGACATCGCGTTGACCATGGTGAAGCGGGCGGCGGGTGAGGTGGACCGGTCGGAAACGGCGGGGCTGCAGGTCTACGGCTCCCTCCACCTGCGCGCCGCCGTCTCCGCCGCGCGGATGGGGCACGGGGCGGACGCCTGGGAGCACCACGGCCTCGCGGCGGAGGCGGCGGCGCGGCTCGACGCGCGGCCGGGGCCCGACCCGTACGGGCTGCAGGTGAATCCCGTCAACGCGGTGATCCACGGGTGCGCGGTGGCGACGGAACTCGGTGACTACGACACGGCGATCCGCCTGGACTCGGGGTTCACGCCGTCTTCCAGGCTCTACGCCGAGCGCAGGGCGCATCACGAAATAGACATGTCCAGAACGCACCTGTTACTCAAAGAACACGACAAAGCGCTCAGACGAGTGCTCAACGCCGAGCGAATCGCCCCGCAGATGGCGCGATTCCACCCTACGGCCAGAGAGGCCGTCAGACAGTTGGGAACCTATTACCGGACCGTTCCCGAACAGCTGCGCGGTCTGGAAAGTCGAATGGCCTTCTAGTCTTATCCGGCGTTTTGTTCACGGGAAATCGTGAACACTGGTGGTGACGATTCTTCATAAGGTCGTCGCGATGGTGAGAACCGCGACCCTCGCCATCCGGATCCGGTGAGTCCGACTTTGGAGGATGGGTGACACGGCGTGGGGTGCGGGCTGAGTCCCGGGTGATGGTCGACGAGGCGACGGCGGAACGCCACGACAGGGCGCTGGCGGTCGTGCAGCGGCTGCTGATCGAGCGGGGGATCCGCGCCCACCGCCACCACGCGATGAGCCTGGGGTTCTTCGCCGCCCGCCCGGGGGCTCCCGCCTGGCCCGGACGGGCCGGCCTGCGCTCGCGGACGGACCGGCGCCCGCCCGAGCTGGCAGTGATCGCTCAGGGGCGGCGCGCCGCCACGGTGACCATAGGTCCACGCTCCGGCTGCTACCTGGTGTCCGTCCGTGACGGTCCCACCCTTCACGCCGTCAGGCGGGAGCAGCCCCACCGGGTCGTGGAGCTGATCGTCACCGACCGGCTGGGCGAGCCGTCGTGATCGTCAGGCCGTTCGCCGGTCCCGGGGTCGTCCCGCCCCGAGGCCGGGCCGGACGGCACCGGCCACTCGCGGGGAAGGCGCCCGCGCGGGCGGCCGCCGGAACGGGAACGGGCGGTCAGGAAAGGCAGCCGACGTGGGCGAGGGCCTGCTTCAGCAGGACTCCCTGCCCGCCGAGCATCTCCTGCTGCACCAGCGGGGACGAGGCCTCCTCGGGGGTGAACCAGACAAGGTCGAGGGCGTCCTGCCGGGGACGGCAGTCCCCCGCGACCGGGACGACGTAGGCGAGGGAGACCGCGTGCTGCCGGGGATCGTGGTAGGGGGTGATGCCCTGGGTCGGGAAGTACTCGGCGATGGTGAACGGCTGCGGAGAGGCGGGGACGCGGGGCAGTGCCGTCGGGCCGAGGTCCTTCTCCAGGTGGCGCATGAGCGCGTCACGGACGCGCTCATGGTGAAGCACGCGGCCGGAGACGAGGGCGCGGCTGACCGCTCCGTCCGCCCCGATGCGCAGCAGCAGGCCGACACGCGTGACCACTCCCGTCTCGTCGACCCGTACCGGTACGGCGTCGATGTAGAGGATCGGCATCCGCGCGCGGGTCGACTCCAGTTCCTCGGGAGCGAGCCAGCCGGGCGTGGTTTCGGTCATTTCGGTCATTGACCGATCGTACGTCGCGGTCGGCTCGAAAACGCGTTCCCTCCCCGCAACCGGCTGTCGAAAGCCGGTGCCGGCGGGCACGGCGCTTCGAGGTCTTCCCGCCCGCCGGTGATCTTCCCGTTCCCGCACGGGGTCCGGGTCACGGAACGCGCGCCTCCCCGCACGGGGTCTAGATCACGGAACGCGCGCCTCCCCGGCGGGGTCCGGGGTCAGAAGAGCCGCGAGAGCCACTCGGCCTGCTCGCGCAGCAGGAAGGCCTCGCCTCCCTCGTGGTCGTTCCACTCGTAGGCGATCATCTTTTTCCGGCCGCCGTAGCGGTTGAAGGCCGCGTAGCCCCCCGAAGGCGGACAGGTCTCGTCACGCAACGCCACGCTGAACAGCGCCGGGCAGCTCGCACGGGGCGCGAGGACCGCGAGGTCGAAGTACGCGGTCATGGCCAGGGCGGCACCGGCCTCGGTGCGATGGGTGCGGCACCACTTCACCAGCTCGGCGTAGGGGCCCTGCGTGGCGATGTGAGCGGAACGCCGGATGTCGCAGAGAAACGGGACGTTGGGCATCGCGCCCGCGACCGTCGGATGCAGGGCCGCGGCGGCGAGTGACAGCGCGCCGCCCTGGCTGGTCCCGGTCGTCACGAGCCGCTCCCGATCGGCGAAGGGAAGCAGCGCGGCCGCGTCCACCGCGCGGACCGCGTCGGTGAAGAGGCGGCGATAGTAGTAGGAGTCGCGGTCCGGCAGCCCGTCGGTCAGGAACCCCGGGACGCGAGGGCTCCCCGAGGTGCCCGTGTCGGGGGTGTCTCCCGTACGCCAGGCGCTGCCCTGACCGCGGGTGTCCATGACCAGGTGCGGATGGCCGGCCGCGGACCAGTAGAGCCACTCGTGGGGGAGGCCGCGACCGCCTCCGTAGCCGATGTACTCGATGACGGTCGCCCGGGTGCCGTCGGCGTCCTTCGGCACGAGATACCACGCGTGGACCGGCTGGCCGCCGAACCCCGCGAAGGTCACGTCGTAGACGGTCACGGACCGCAGGGGGGTGTCCTCGACAGGCTCCGCCGTCACGTTCAACGGGTGACCGGCGGCCTCGTCCAGAGTCTTCTGCCAGAACTCGTGGAGATCTTCTGGTGTGTACAGGTTCGGCTGGTAGTTCGCGATGTCGTCCAGGGGTAGTTCCCAGCCCATGGGCCGCCCTCCGTGTTCCTCTCAGAATGTCGCCCGATCCCGGTCGCGACCGTACAGGATCGACGGGGCCGGGGCGATCGCGCCGACGTCCGGCCGACGTCCGGGAGGGACCGGAGCGTCGCGCGGGGAAGGCGACCGGCGCCGCTCGTGCCGTGGAGGAGCTGCCGCTCGTGCCGTGGAGGAAGCGCGCGTTGTATCCGACGCCGCCCTGCCTGAGCCCCCAGCGCTCCGCCCGGCGACCGCGGGGCGCTCACTCATGTCAAGGATGCGGGCAGGGGCAGGACGTACGGCAAAAAGCCCAGGTCCGGGTATGGGCCTGGGCTTTGTGCGGGGTAGGGGTCACGAGACCGTCTGGAGGGTCCGGCAGGGCATGGCCAGGGCGTCGGCGCACACCCGGTGCAGCTGTCCCTGATGGAAGACCAGCGGCTCTTCGTCGTCGTCGTTCGTGGCCAGTGAGGTCACCCTGGCGAGGATCAACTCGTGGTCTCCCACCAGGTGGCTCGTCTCCAGGACGCAGTCGATCCACGCCAGCGCGCCGTCGATCGCCAGATGGCCGCTCTCCTTCGTGGACCAGCCGATGCCGGAGAACCGGTCGGCGCCCCTGGTCGCGAACGATCGGCACACCTCCGCCTGCCCGACGCTCAGCAGGCTGATGGTGAAGGCGCCCACGGCCCTGATCCGCGGCCACGTGGTCGAGGTGTGAGCGGCGCAGAAGGCCACGATCGGCGGTTCGAGGGAGACCGAGGTGAAGGAGTTGACCGTGAAACCGCACGGCTCACCGTCCGACATCGCGGCGATCACCACCACCCCGGTCGGGTACCGACCGAGCACGCGCCGCATTCTCAGGCTATCGATCATCACTCACCGCGCTTCCCACGTCCGCTTGAGCCGGTCGAGATGGTTGAGGCTGTCGAGCACGGTGTCCGTGTCGGGGACGAAGTCGATGAGACAGCCGATCTCGTCGACGCCGATCTTCTCGAGGGAGTGCAGCAGGGCCATGCCGTCGTCGACCGTGCCGAAGAGGCCGCCGGTGTCGAAGTAGCGGTCGAAGGAGATCTCGAGGAGGAACTCGATGTCCTCGGAGTCCATCGATTCGGGGTCCAGGCCGGGAACCAGCTCCTCGGCCGCCTTCATGACCAGCCCGATCGAGCTGCGCAGGTAGTCGGTGAACGGCTGGTGGACCACCTCGCGCACGCGGGCCCGGTCCTCGCCGAGGAAGGTGTGCAGCATCAGCACGACATGGCCGGTGCCGCCGTGGTTCCTGGCGAAGTGCTCGCGGTAGTCGGCCACCTTGTGCACCAGCTCGTCCAGGCTCTGGCCGAGCAGGTGGGTGAGGATGCCGACGCCGAGCTCGCCCGCCTGGCGGAACGTCTCGGGGTTGCCCGAGCTGGTGAGCCACGTCGGCAGTTCCGGCTGGATCGGGGCCGGATGGGTCCGGAGCTTGACCGGCTCGCCGGCGCCGTCGTTCACCTCCACCGACTCCTGCCGCCACAGGCGCCGCACGGTGTCGACCGTTTCGGTCGTCACCTGCCTGCGGTTGCCGTAGTTCTCCGGCCGGAGCGCGAAGTCGTCCAGGTGCCAGCCGGTCGCGAAGGCGATGCCGGCGCGGCCGCCGGACAGGTTGTCCACGACCGCCCATTCCTCGGCGATGCGTGCCGGGTGGTGCAGCGGGGCCACGACGCTCCCGGCGCGGATCGCGACGTGCTCCGTCACGGCCGCGATGGCCGCGCCGGTGACGGCGGGGTTGGGGTAGCGGCCACCGAACTCATGGAAGTGCCGTTCCGGCGTCCACACCGCGGAGAAACCGTGGGTGTCGGCGAATCGGGCCCCTTCCAGCAACAACCGGTACTGGTCGGTTCCTGCCCTTGCCTCGTCAGCGAAATAGAAAAGGCCAAAGTCCAACGGTTTCTCCTAACGTGCTGTAGGGCTCGCATGGAGCACACGCTCGTATACGGCCAAGCGGCACCATTATTTGCCGGATCGGAGAAGCCGAGTAACCCCTAGAATCCACTAGGCGGGCGGGGTCGTGCGCGGCGCGGACCCGGTGACCCCCGGTTTCCGCCCGCTTCCGTCCGCTTCCGTCCGCGCCGACAGCGGGCGGGGATCCCTTCCGAGCACGCGTCGTCGCGGACGGTGCCGCGCGAAACTCCCAGGTGACCGCGCCGCACGGCTGTGGCGCCGTACCCGGGGCCGAGGCCGGCGACGAGCTCGGCCGCGCGCCTCGCCGCGCGGTCGCACCGGATCACAGGCAGGGGTCGACCCCGCTCACGGGACCCCGTGCCGCCCGGCGCCGGGCGCGATCCCCTTACCCCGCGGGCCGTCTCAGGGGACTGCGTAGGGGAATACCGGCTGGATCTTTAGGGGCGAGCCCCGGTAGCTACGCCGCTGTCTCATGGGCTGGAATGAGGCGTGAATGAGGCGGGGCATCCGTTCACGCAATGAATGGCGCATTGTCGAATATCCCTGCTTATTGGCCGAGAGGATATACGCAACGTGACTCTTACCACAGAACGCGGCCTGGAAACACCTCTCTCGCTGCGGGAGAGGGTCGCCGAACTCGGAATGCTCAAGGATCAGGCACGTGGCGGTGATGTCCAGTCGGCCACGGAGCAGCAGCGGGCCAAGGGCAAGCTCACCGTCGACGAACGGCTGGAGCTGCTCTTCGATCCCGGTAGCTTCACCGAGATCGAGCAGCTGCGCAGGCACCGGGCGAGCGGCTTCGGCATGGAGAACCGGCGACCGTACACCGACGGCGTCGTGACCGGGTGGGGCACCGTACACGGACGCACCGTTTTCGCCTACGCCCACGACTTCCGGATCTTCGGCGGCTCGCTCGGCGAGGCGCACGCCCAGAAGATCCACAAACTGATGGACCTCGCGGCGGCGACGGGCGCGCCGCTCGTCAGCCTCAGCGACGGGGCCGGCGCCAGGATCCAGGAGGGCGTGACCGCCCTGGCCGGCTACGGCGGGATCTTCCAGCGCAACGTACGGGCCTCCGGGGTCATCCCGCAGATCAGCGTGATGCTCGGCCCGTGCGCCGGTGGCGCCACCTACTCGCCGGCGCTCACCGACTTCACCTTCATGGTCGACGGCATCTCGCAGATGTACATCACCGGCCCGAGCGTGGTCGAGGCCGTGACCGGCGAGAAGATCAGCCACGACGGGCTCGGCGGCGCCCAGGTGCACGGAACGCTCTCCGGGGCCGCCGGATTCGTCTACGACAACGAGGTGGACTGCCTTGAGGAGGTCCGCTACCTGCTGTCGCTCCTGCCGGCCAACAACCGCGAGGCGCCGCCCGACCTGCCGACGGACGACCCGGCCGACCGGCGCTGCGACGCCCTCCTCGACATCGTGCCCGTCGAGCTCAGCAGGTCGTACGACATCCGCGAGGTCATCAGGGAGATCGTCGATCTCGGTGACTTCTTCGAGGTGCACACCCTGTGGGCGACCAACGTCATCTGCGCCCTGGCCAGGATCGACGGCCACGTGGTGGGAATCGTGGCCAACCAGCCGTCCTCGCTGGCCGGCGCGCTGGACATCGACGCCTCGGAGAAGGCGGCGCGGTTCGTCCAGTTCTGCGATGCGTTCAGCATCCCGCTGGTCACCCTGGTGGACGTGCCCGGCTTCCTGCCGGGCAAGGACCAGGAGCACGCCGGCATCATCAGGCACGGGGCGAAGCTGCTGTACGCGTACTGCAACGCCACCGTTCCCCGTATCCAGGTCATCCTGCGCAAGGCGTACGGCGGGGCCTACATCGTGATGGATTCCCGGTCCATCGGCGCGGACCTGTCCTTCGCCTGGCCGACGAACGAGATCGCCGTCATGGGCGCCGAGGGCGCGGCGAACGTCGTGTTCCGCAAGGAGATCGCCGCGGCCGACGACCCCGAGATGACGCGCGCCGAGATGATCAAGGAGTACCGGCAGGAGCTCATGCACGCCTACTACGCCGCGGAGCGCGGCCTGGTGGACGACGTGATCGATCCGGCCGAGACCAGGGCGGTCCTGGCCCGGTCGCTCGCCATGCTCCGCGCGAAGAACGCGAAGGTCCCGTACCGCAAGCACGGAAACCTGCCGATGTGATGGCCGGCGATGACGACGTCATGTTCCGGTTCGTACGCGGTGAGCCCGACCAGGAAGAGGTGGCCGCGGTGATGGCGGCCCTGTCGCGCATCCTCGCGAGCCGGCCTCGGAACGGCGACGCCCCCGCTCATCTTCCTTCCTGGAATGAGCCCGGGGTCTTCGAGGCGCCGAATTCATGGTCCTCCCGGTGAACCAGGAGAAGGAGTGCAAGTGATCACCGAAACCGGAACGTGGCTGCGGTCTTTCCAGGCCGCGCCGCCGTTCGCCACCCGCCTGATCTGTTTCCCGCACGCGGGCGGCTCGGCCTCGTATTTCCACCCCGTCGCCAGACAGCTCTCCACGCAGCTGGATGTGCTGGCCGTCCAGTATCCCGGCAGGCAGGAACGCCGCCACGAGCCGTGCATAGACGACATCGCGACGCTCGCGGACCGGCTTGTCGAGGAGATCGTCCCGCTGGCCGACCGGCCGATGGCCTTCTTCGGTCACAGCATGGGCGCCGTGGTCGCGTTCGAGGTGTCCAGGAGGCTGCTGACACATGGCATCTCACCGCTGGTGCTGTTCGCGTCGGGCCGACGCGCGCCCTCCTGCACACGCAACGAGACGGTGCACAAGGAGGGCGACCAGGCGCTCCTGGCCGAGGTGCGGCGACTCGGCGGGACCGACCTGCGCATGCTGAACGACCCCGAGGTCGTGAGCATGATCCTGCCCTCGCTGCGCGGCGACTACAAGGCGATCATGACCTACCGATGCCCGCCCGGAATCAAGATCGAGGCACCTGTCATCGCGCTGGTCGGTGACAACGACCCCCATGTCTCGCTGGACGAGGCGCTCCGCTGGAAGGAACACACCAGCGGAGCGTTCGACATGCAGGTCTTCCGAGGCGGCCACTTCTACCTGAACACCCACGCCCCAGCGGTGATGCGGACGATCACCGAAAGCATCCCGAGCGCGTAGATCCCACTTTCGATAGCGCGAAGAGTACGAGGCGAGCATGACTGCGAACGACACCAAGCTCATCGAGGCCCTGCGTTCCTCGCTGAAGGAGACGGAACGGCTGCGCGCGCAGAATCGTTCTCTCACCGACGCGGCGCGCGAGCCGATCGCGATCGTGGGGATGGCCTGCCGGTTCCCCGGTGGGGTGTCCTCGCCCGAGGGCCTGTGGGACCTGGTGGACGCCGGTGCCGACGCGATCGGCGAGTTCCCCGGCGACCGCGGCTGGGATCTGGAGCGGCTCTACGACACCGACCCCGACAACCGGGGCACCTCGTACTCGCGGTCCGGCGGGTTCCTGCACGACGCCGGCGAGTTCGACGCGGGCTTCTTCGGGATCTCACCGCGTGAGGCGTTGGCGATGGATCCGCAGCAGCGGTTGCTGCTGGAGGCGTCGTGGGAGGCGGTCGAGCGGGCGGGCCTGGACCCGGTGGGGTTGCGCGGCAGCCGGACGGGTGTCTTCGCGGGTGTGATGTACCACGACTACGCGCCCCAGCTCTCTGACGTGCCGAGTGAGCTGGAAGGCCTGATGGGCACCGGCAACTCGGGCAGCATCGCCTCCGGCCGGGTGTCGTACACGTTCGGGTTCGAGGGTCCGGCGGTCACGGTGGACACGGCGTGCTCGTCGTCGCTGGTGGCGCTGCATCTGGCCGTGCAGGCGCTGCGTTCGGGTGAGTGTGACCTGGCGCTGGCCGGCGGGGCGACCGTGATGGCGACTCCGGCGACTTTCGTGGAGTTCTCGCGGCAGCGTGGCCTGTCGGTGGACGGGCGGTGCAAGGCGTTCTCCGCGTCGGCCGACGGCACCGGCTGGGGCGAGGGCGTGGGCATGCTGCTGGTCGAGCGGCTGTCGGACGCTCGCCGCAACGGTCACCGGGTGCTGGCTGTGGTCCGCGGCAGCGCGGTCAACCAGGACGGTGCGAGCAACGGTCTGACGGCGCCGAACGGTCCGGCGCAGCAGCGGGTGATCCGGCAGGCGCTGGCCAACGCCGGTCTGTCGACGGCGGACGTGGACACCGTCGAGGCGCACGGCACGGGTACCAGGCTGGGTGACCCGATCGAGGCGCAGGCCATCCTGGCCACCTACGGTCAGGACCGGCCGGAGGACCGGCCGCTGTGGCTGGGGTCGCTGAAGTCGAACATCGGTCACACCCAGGCCGCCGCGGGTGTCGGCGGCGTCATCAAGATGGTGATGGCGATGCGGCACGGGACGCTGCCGCAGACGCTGCACGTTGACGCGCCGTCGCCGCACGTGGACTGGTCGGCGGGCGCGGTGGAACTGCTGACCGAGCCTCGTTCGTGGGATGTGGAGGACCGTCCGCGCCGGGCCGGTGTCTCGTCCTTCGGCGTGAGCGGCACGAACGCACACGTGATCATCGAGCAGGGTCCGGCGGAGGCCGAGGTCGAGGCCGGTGTCGTCGAGTTGCCGGTGACGCCGTGGCTGATCTCGGCCAGGACTCCGGAGGCGCTTCGGGGACAGGCTTCCCGGCTCGCGTCGTGGGTGGAGGGGCGGCCTGAGCTCGACGTGACGGATGTCGCCTGGACGCTGGCGAGCGGTCGCGCGGTGCTGGAGCAGCGTGCGGCGGTGGTGGGCGCCGACCAGGTCGAGCTGGTGGCGGGTCTGCGTGCTCTGGCCGATGGTACGGCGACGTTGGAAGCGGCCGGTGGCGGCCGGTTGGCGATGTTGTTCGCCGGTCAGGGCAGCCAGCGGGTGGGGATGGGCCGTGAGCTCGCGGCGGTGTTCCCGGTGTTCGCCGAGGCGCTGGAGGAGGTCTGCGCGCTGCTGCCGGGGTCGGTGCGTGAGGCGATGTTCTCCGGTCCGGACGAGGTGCTGGCCGAGACGGGGATGACCCAGCCGGCGCTGTTCGCCTTCGAGGTCGCTCTGTACCGGCTGCTCACCTCACTGGGTGTGACTCCGGATGTGCTGGTGGGCCACTCGGTCGGGGAGATCGCCGCCGCTCACGTGGCGGGCGTGCTCTCGCTGCCCGACGCCTGTGCCCTGGTCTCCGCGCGTGCGCGGTTGATGCAGGCGCTGCCGGAGGGTGGGGCGATGCTGGCCATCGCCGCCCCCGAGGCGGAGGTGCTTCCGCTGCTGGAGGGTCGCCAGGATGTGAGCATCGCCGCGGTCAACGGCCCTCAGGCCGTGGTGATCTCCGGTAGCGAGGCCGCGGTGGAGGAGATCGCGGGCTTGGTGAGTGCCCGTACCCGACGCTTGCGCGTCTCGCACGCCTTCCACTCGCCCCTGATGGAGCCGATGCTCGCCGAATTCGAGCAGATCGTCTCCGGATTGACCTTCGCCGAGCCGAGCATCCCGATCATCTCCAACGTGACCGGTCGTCCCGCCGAGCCGGGCCTGCTGACCGACCCGGCGTACTGGGTGCGGCATGTGCGGGAGGCGGTGCGGTTCGCCGATGGGGTGGCTGCCTGCCAGGCAGGTGTGTTCGTGGAGGTCGGCCCGGATTCGACCCTGACCGCGCTGGCTCAGCAGAGCGTCGAGGACGGAACGTTCGTCGCGACCGCGCGCAAGGACCGCGATGAGGTCCGAGCGCTGGTCGAGGCACTGGGTCGGCTCCACACCCACGGTGTGACCGTCGACTGGCGAGCGATCCTCACCCCGGCACGGCAGATCGACCTGCCGACGTATGCGTTCCAGCGGGAGCGGTTCTGGATCGCGGTGCGTGGTGGGGTCGGGGAGATGAGTGCCGCCGGACTGGGTGCGCTTGATCA
>NZ_JBEZZK010000017.1:167729-219053 GCF_040639135.1 Streptosporangium sp. NPDC023963 | reverse complement strand
GTGCTCGGCCCGCAACGGCTCGGCCAGCAACGGGTTGTCCAGCAGGTAGATCTGACCGACCGACAGATAGTTGGCCGCGCGCCAGTAGGCGTCGACGTGCGCGAGTGCGTCCATACATCGACAGTTCCTCAACTGAGGCGTTCGAACCCCGGACGGCGAACTCCCCCTACCGCATTGGGGTGGAATGTACGAAGATCTCCGGATGAGTCGAGAGCGACGTACGGGTGCGTTCGAGGCTGCTGTGGTTCCCGTCACCGGGAGCATCGGGAGTGAACGATGAGGTTTGTCGGTTTTCGGGATGGGCGCCAGATCCAGGTGGGCGTGCTGACCGGTGGAGACCGGGTGGCGCCGCTGGCCGAGGCGGGCGAGTTCTACGAGGATCTGCCCCGCTGGACCGCGAGGGCGCGCGAGCTCACCAGGCAGGAACTCGCCGGGCGGGAGCTCGCCGGGCTGAGCCTGGCCCCGGCGGTGGCCGGTTCCGCGCGGGTGGTGTGCGTCGGGCTGAACTACCGGGCGCACGCCGCCGAGGGCGGTTTCCCGATCCCGGAGACACCGGCGATCTTCGGGCGGTGGACGGCGTCGCTCGCGGTCGACGGGACGCCGGTCCCGGTGCCGCCGGACGAGGCGGGCCTGGACTGGGAGGTCGAGCTGGTCGCGGTGGTCGGCGCGGAGCTGCGGTGCGTGGACGAGGAGACCGCGCTGGCGGGGGTGTTCGGCTACGCGACCTTCAACGACCTGAGCGCCCGCCGGGCGCAGCGGCTGACCGCGCAGTGGACGCTCGGCAAGAACTCCGACCACAGCGGGCCGATCGGGCCGGTGGTGACCGCCGACGAGGTGGGCGACCCGGCCGGCGGGCTCCGGCTGGTGACCCGGGTCAACGGCGAGGTCGTCCAGGACGGCGACACCAAGGACATGATCTTCCCGGTCGGGCGGGTGCTGGCGCACCTGAGCCGGACCATGACGCTGCGCCCCGGCGACCTGGTGGCGACCGGCACCCCCGCCGGGGTGGGGCACGCGCGCACCCCGGCACGCTTCCTGCGGCCCGGGGACGTGGTCGAGGTGGAGATCGACCGGCTGGGGTCGGTGCGCAACCCGATCGTGGCCTGGCCGGAGAGCTGACCGATGTCGCAGACCTCGCATTTCAGCCATTCCCCTCATGAGGGTTTCAGCCACTCCTCCCATGAGCAAGACACCCACCCTCGCGCCGGGCGGGTGTCGCGCTCGGGGCTGGAGGAACGGCCGGGAGACTTCAACGTCACCCTCATCACCTTCGCCGCGATGGCACTGTACGACGCCCTGGACGGCGAGCAGCGGGCCCGCGCGCTGCTGCCCTTCGACGACGCCGACCGCTCGAACTGGAACTTCCTGCCCGCCTCGGGACGCGCCGGGGTGCCGCTGCGGGACCTGAGCTTCGACCAGGGCATCCTGGCGCACCGGCTGATCGCCCAGTGCTGCTCGGAGCGGGCGTACGCGCAGGTGGTGCAGGTGATCTCGCTGGAGCACGTGCTGCGCGAGCTGAACCTGGAGCGGTTCGGGCACGTGGCCAGGGAGTTCCGTAATCCGGGGATGTACTTCCTGACCTTCTTCGGACAGCCCAACCCCGACTCGGTGTGGGGATGGCGGCTGGTCGGCCACCACCTGTCGCTGAACTTCACGGTCGTCAACCAGGACCACCTGGCGGTGACGCCGTTCCTGCTGGGCTCGGAACCGGCCCGCTTCGGCCCGTACCGGGTGCTGGGCGAGGAGGAGGACCTGGGGTTCGCGCTGCTGCGCTCCCTGGACGACGGGCGGCGGGCGCGGGCGATCATCCACCCGGTGCCCCCGGCGGACTTCGTCACCCGCACGGTTCCGAGGATCGGCGAGGTGGAGCTGCCCGACCTGCACGGGGTCGGGCGGCGGGACGCGATGATCACCGAGGCCGACCGGCAGGCCCTGCGCTACATCAGGTCGCACCCGCGCGGGATCGCCGCCGCCGACCTGACCGCCCCGCAGCGGCGCGCGTTCGACGAGCTGCTGGAGTGCTATCTCGACCGGGCCAGGCCCGGCCAGGTGGCCGCCGAGATGGACCGCGTCCGCGCCGCCGGTGGCAGTGGCGGTGAAGGCGACCTGCACTTCGCCTGGGCCGGCGCCGACGACTACGGGCTCGGCCACTACTACCGGATCCAGGGCCCGGTCACGTTGATCGAGTTCGACAACACCGAGGACGACGCCGACCACGCCCACAGCGTGTGGCGCGACCCGTCCAACGACTTCGGCGAGGACCTGCTGATGAGACACCTCATCGAGGAGCACCGCGGTACCGCGGGGTGAGACGCCGCCCGACGAGAGGAACCCCTGAGTGAAGATCGCCATTGTCGGAGGAGGCCTCGGCGGGCTGGCCACCGCGCTACTGCTGCGGCAGGCCGGCCTCGAGGCCGTCGTGTACGAGCAGGCCGCCGAGCTGCGCGAGGTCGGCGCGGGGATCGTGGTGGGCCCCAACATGGTCCGCCCCCTGGTCCGGGCGGGGCTCGGCGAGCGGCTGGCGTCCTTCGCCGTACCCCTGGAGACCGCCTGGGAGTTCAGGCGCTGGGAGGACGGCCGGGTGCTGTCCTCCCAGCCGATGGGAGAGGAGTGCCGGCGGCTGTACGGCACCGACTGCTACGTCGCGCACCGGGCCGACCTGCTCGACATGCTGCTGGAGGCACTGCCCGCCGACGCGGTCAGGACCGACCGGCGGCTGGAGGTGCTGCGGCAGGACCGCGAGGGGGCCGAGCTGGTCTTCACCGGCGCCGGCGGCGTGAAGACGACGGTGACCGCCGACGTGGTGATCGGCGCGGACGGCATCCACTCGGCCGTACGGCCCGCGATCGTCGACGAGGAGCCGCCGCGCTTCTCCGGGCTGTGCGCCTACCGGTGCCTGGTCGACGCCGAGCGGGCGCCGGAGCTGGCGCTGCGCCGGGTGCAGACGCTCTGGCTGGGTCCTGGCCGCCACTTCGTCCACTATCCCATCAGGGACAGAAAGCTGATCAACATCGTCGCGATCGTGCCCGCGGGCGAGTGGCGCGTCGAGTCGTGGACGGCCGACGGGCGGCTCGAGGACCTGGCGCGCGAGTTCGAGACCTGGGACCCCCGGCTGGGACGGCTGATCGCCGCGGCCACCGAGACCAAGCGCTGGGCGCTGTACGACCGCGCCCCCCTGGAGCGCTGGACGTCGGGGCGGGTGGCCCTGCTGGGTGACGCCGCCCACTCGATGCTGCCCTTCTTCGGCCAGGGCGCCGCCCAGGCGGTCGAGGACGCGGTGGTCCTCACGAGCTGCCTGCGCGAGGCCACCGGCGACACGGTGGCCAAGGCGCTGACCCGCTACGAGGAGATCCGCAGGCCCCGGGCCTCGCGGGTGCAGCTGATGAGCCGGGGCCGTGAGGTGCAGAACCACCTGCCCGACGGGCCGGCCCAGCTGGAGCGCGACGCGGCCCTGGCCGGCAGCGACCCGCTCCGGCAGAGCGCCTGGCTCTACGGCCACGACCCCGAGACCGCCATGGCGGGCTGAGCGGCGGGCCGGACGACGGGCCCGGCGGGTGCGACGGGCGGGCGGTGCGGCGGGACGGCCCGGCCGTCGGGCAGCAGCTCGCCGGTGTCCTCGAAGAGCACCACCCCGTTGCAGAGCAGGCTCCAGCCCTGCTCGGGGTGGGAGGCGATCGGCCTCGCGGCCTCCCTGCCGGGGGCGTAGGCCGGGGGACACGGGGTTTCGTGCCGGCACATGGCGTACCTCACTGATCTGCGCTGGTCTGCCTCGTGGCGGCGGTCCGCCGCCGTCTTCCCGCAGGATGCGCCTGCGGGGACATCCTGTCCCGGTACAAATCCGCACAGGGGTCCCTCGGGAGGCGATATGTGAGAACCGCGCCTCCCGCCGGGCCTCACTCGGTCTTGCGCACCCTTCCCAGGAACCGGTGGGCGATCACCACGAGGGCGAGGAAGAGCCCGCTGACCACCTGCTGGAAGGAGGCGTTGAGGTTGCCGACCGGGTTGATCAGGTTCTGGATCACGCCGAGCAGCAGCGCCCCGGCGATCGTGCCGCCGAGGGCTCCGGCTCCCCCGGTGAGCGGGGTGCCGCCGATGGCGTAGACGTTCTGCCCGAAGCCGGTGCGCCGCAGCAGGACCATCCCCGCGCCCAGCAGGACGGCGGCGGCGAACACCGGGTAGCCGACGTTCAGGACGGAGCCCTGGCCGAGCAGCGCGAAGGACGGGTCCTCGGCCAGGTAGGTCGCGGCGCCCTCGTCGGAGACGGCCAGCATCAGCCCCCGCGCGCCCAGCAGCCCGGCCAGGGTGACGATGAACGGCGCCATCCCGGTCCTGGCGATGATCAGCCCGTGGACCAGGCCGAACAGCCCGGACACCGCGAGCGGCAGGGCGAGCGCGACCAGGAACCCGTACTGCGATCCGTACGCCGCCAGGACGCCGCCGAGCACGAAGAGCGACCCCACCGACAGGTCGATGCCGCCGGAGATGATGAAGAAGGTCATGCCGATCGCGATGATCGCCAGGAACGAGGAGGATGTGGCGATGTTGCCGACGTTCGCCACCGTGGCGAAGGAGTCGAAGGCCGGCGAGCCGAAGACGGCGGGCACGGCGAGCACGCCGGAGATGACGTAGACCAGCAGCGCGGCGACTCTTCCCGGACGACTCGTGAGCAGGGTCATGGTGCCCTCCTGGACAGGAGGATGGAACGTCGATGCGCTCGATGTTCATCCGGCCAGGAAACAAAATCGTAAAGAAATGGACATCAATGGATCACGATTGATCGTATCCGATCAGATTCGGTCACCAGATTGTCGGAACCTCAGCCTTTCCCGATCGTCAGATCCGGGCGACGTGGATCCGCACCCCCCGCCCCGTCAGGTCGTCCAGCACCTCCCTGGGCGCCTCGTCGTCGGTGATCAGGTGGGTGATCTCCTCGGTCGGCACGGTCTGCACCATCGTGTCGACCCCCACCTTGGTGTGGTCGATCAGCACGACCACCTCCTCGGCCGCCGCCGCCAAGGCCCGGTCGACGCTCGCGACCTGCATGTTGGGCGTCGACAGGCCCCGCTCCGCGGTCAGCCCGTTGCCCGAGATGAAGGCCCTGCGCACCCGCAGGCCGGCCAGGGAGCGCTCGGCGGCGCTGCCGACCAGGGCGTGGATGGAGCCGCGCAGGGTGCCGCCGGTCATGACCACCTCGACCCGGGGCGAGTCGGTGAGCGCCTGCGCGACCAGCAGGGAGTTGGTCACCACGGCCAGCTCCGTCACCCGGGCCAGGCGCCGGGCGAAGTCCTGGGTGGTGGTGCCCGCTCCGACCACGATCGCGTCGCCGTCCTCGACCAGGGAGACCGCGAGATCGGCGATGGCCCGCTTCTCCGCGGCCGCCGTCTGCGTCTTCTGCGAGTACGTCGGCTCGCGCGACAGCTCGCCGGGGAGCGTGGCACCGCCGTGGTGCCGGTTGAGCAGGCCCTCGGCCTCCAGCGCGCGCAGGTCGCGCCGGACCGTCACCTCCGACGACTGAACCGACTGGGCCAGATCCCGGAGGGAGACCGCGCCGTTGGCGCGTACCAGCTCAAGGATGCGCTGACGACGCTCCGCGGCGAACACGGGACGACGATACTCCGCCTGACCCGGACTCTCTCCCCCACTTTTCACGACCGACCCCGTCCGCTCCGAATCATATGATCTGAGCCGATCATAATCGGTCGTCGAGTGACAGGCCGGGCCGCGAAACCGCTAGCCGCGCGCCTCGGCGCGCAACTCGGCGAGCAGCTCACCCTGCTCGGCGAGCACCTCGGCCAGGATCGACCGCGCCACGGACATCAGCTCGGCCAGGTCCTGGGTGGACAGGGCGTAGACGACGGTGGCGCCGTCCCGGGTGGCGGTCACGACTCCCGCGCGGCGCAGCACAGCGAGCTGCTGGGAGAGGTTGGAGGCCTCGACGTCGATGGCGCTCAGGAGATCCCGCACCGGCAGGGGGCCGTCCCGCAGCAACTCCAGCACCTGGATGCGGACCGGATGGCCGATGGTGCGGAAGAATTCGGCCTTGGCCTGGTGCAGCGGCACCGGCATGATCACACAGCTCCGGCGACGGGCCCGCCACCGGCGTACCGCACGTCGACGCCGTGCCGGTCGGCGATGCGCAGCAGGTTCTCCAGCCGCCCGGACAGGACCTCGACCGCGTGATCGTCGAAGGCCTGGCGCATGAGCTCCAGCTCGCCGTCGACATCGGCGATGCGCGCCCGTAGCTCCGCCGCGAACTCGCTCATGTCCCCCACCTCCCGTGGATCAGGTCACTCCCCGGCGTCTGGTTTATCGGCACACCGTTCCTCATGATGTGGCAAATTGCATAATTCTTCAAATCGTAATGACGTTGGCTATGATGGCGAAGGCCGTTTTCCAACAGGGCCCGCAGCCGGTTCGAGCCCGATCGATGACGGATCGACCGCGAAGCGGGATACTTGGTACGGCTACCGCAGACTGACCTGCGGCGTCAGAGCGCGCCAGCCGGCGATGCGACAGTGACGAGAGGCCGAGCACGGCCTGCGCGAGGGAGTACAGCCAATGGGACGGGGCCGAGCCAAGGCTAAGCAGACGAAGGTTGCTCGCGAGCTGAAGTACAGCAGCCACAGCATGGACATCGACCGGTTGCGCAAGGAGCTCGGCGCCGGCGACGATCCCGCGCCGGAGAGCGAGGCCGACGACCCCACCGGTGAGCCGACCGGCAGGTGACGCCGCGGGCGGGCCACGGACCCCGGCCGGACGCCATGGCGCCGGCGGGGCCCGGCTCCGTGACCTCGCGTGAGCCGGCGGGGCCTCGCGGTCCCGATCGCGCGGCCTGCCCGCGAGGCTCCTCCCGGGGTGCGCCGGCCGGCCGGCGCACCGATCGGCCGGCGAACGCCCGTGGCGGCGTCCGCCGCGCGACGGCGAATTCCACGCAACATCCGGCAACACCATTGAGGCACCCGCCCAGGGCTGCTTACCGTCACGGTTGTGCGTACCGCAGTGCGGCGGTCACGCACCCCCGGTCAGCGCGTCGACGGAGAGCTCTGGCGGGTCCCACTCATCCCACGGTGACCGGCTACCCTTCCCCCGCCGGGCATCGGGATCTGCCAGTTCACACGCCGTGGCCCCGGGACGAATCGCCGGATCGCGCGAGGTCGCGCCTCGCGCGGGCGGAAAGTCTCCCCGGGCCACGGCCACCACTCACCCCCCGTGTCCTCGCGTGTCCCCTCGGGCGACGCCCGGCGGCGACGGGCCGCGGGCGCTCGCGGACCGGTGCCTTCCCGCCGGAGGAACGGTGACGAGCCGCTACGGGCCCCAGTTCGGGCCCGACATCACCTTCCTCGGCGTCGAGCGGTGCTCGCTGGACGATCCCGCGAGTCACGCGGGCGCCGACATCGTGATCGTGGGGGCGCCGTTCGACGGCGGCACCTCGCACCGGCCGGGCGCGCGCTTCGGGCCGCAGGCGATCCGGATGACCGACTACCTGCCGCACGACGGGGCGCGTCCCAGCCTGGCGCTGCGCACCGACGGGCTGCGCGACCTGCGCGTCCTGGACGCGGGCGACGTCGAGATGCCGCCCGGCGACATCCTGGCGTCGCTGGCCGCCCTGGAGGCCGCCGTCGAGAAGGTCGCCCGTTCCGGAGCCGTCCCGGTGATCCTGGGCGGTGACCACTCGATCGCCTTCCCCGACGCCAAGGGGGTGGCCAACGTCCTCGGGCACGGCCGGATCTCGATGATCCACTTCGATGCCCACGCGGACACCGGCGACATCGAGTTCGGCTCGCTGTGGGGGCACGGGCAGCCGATGCGCAGGCTCATCGAGTCGGGGGCGCTGCGCGGCGACCGGTTCCTGCAGATCGGCCTGCGCGGCTACTGGCCGCCGCCGGAGACGCTGGACTGGATGGCCGAACGGGCGATGCGCTCGTACGAGATGACCGAGATCACGCACCGCGGCCTGCAGGAGTGCCTGACCGAGGCCTTCGCCATCGCCGTCGACGAGTGCGACGGCGTCTTCCTGTCCGTCGACATCGACGTGTGCGACCCGGGCCACGCGCCGGGCACCGGGACGCCCGAGCCCGGCGGACTCACCGCGCGCCAGCTCCTGGACTCCGTACGGCGCGTCTGCCTGGAGCTGCCGGTCGTCGGGATCGACGTCGTGGAGGTGAGCCCGCCCTACGACCACGCCGACATCACCGCCGCGCTGGCCAACCGCGTGGTGCTGGAGGCGTTGAGCGCCATCGCCCGGCGGCGGCGCGACGCCCGGGACGGGACCGCCTGGAACCCGCTGCTGCCGCTGCTCGCCGAGCGCCCGGACCGCGCGGCCGGCCCGCTCGACCGGCACGACCGGCCGGACCGCTGAGGCGCCCGCCGGACGCTCGCCTCCCCCGCGGTCGCCGCGGGTTCCGGGGCCTGTTTCATAAGTTGATCACAGCCACTCGTTGATGGCGGCGACGGTCACGGTAGCCTCGTACCGGACGGCGAGCTCGTCGTACCTGGTCGCGACGGCTCGGTGGCGTTTGAGCCGGTTGATGCCGCATTCCGATGTTCAAGGACGTCCAGCGCGGCCAGGGCACCTTCGTCTGAGACGCCATCACCGCCGGAGTCTTCCCGGACCGCACGCTCGTCAAGCGGTCGGAGGAGCGATACATCGACACCAAGCGCTTCTGGCCCCTCTACGTGGACATCATGCGCAACCAGTGAGATTTGGGTACGGGGGTACTCAGGCGCCGGACCAGCCCACGACGGACGATGCTCCTCTGGCAGCGCTCCAGGGGAGGACATCATGGGCTTGAGAACGAAGGCTGGTCTGTCATTCGCGGCGATGCTGGCGCTGTTCCTGGCCTCCATACCGCTCATCGCCACTCCTGCGGCGGCGGCGCCCCCCGGCATCAAGATCATATTCGAGATCGAGTACCTCTTCCAGGTCGAGGACCCGGACAGCGGAGGGGTGGGCGACGGCGACTACTTCCCCAGGGTGAAGATCGCCGATGGCCCGCTGGTGACGGGCCCCCGCATCGAGGACGACGAGTTCGAGCCCCGCGGCCTGCCCGAGGCGCCCGGCGGCTGGACCTTCACCTACGAGAACTGGCCCGGTGACAAGCCCACCGTGGACATCACGGTCGCGATGTGGGACTACGACAGCGATTTCAACTCCAACTCCGACCGGATGGACATCAGCCCCAACGACGAGGACTGGGAGCTGAACCTCACCTACGACCTGCGCTCGGGCACGCTCTCGGGCGACCAGCTCGTCTTCGGCACCCCGTGCGTCCGGTCCGACGGCCAGACGGCCAAGGGCCGGTCCTGCATCCAGGGCGACGGCGACCATGGCATCCCCCGCAACAACGACGGCCGGATCACCAAGATCGGTATCACCGCCGGCGCCGAGATGCCGGACACCGACCTCGACGGCATCCCGGACCTCATCGAGCTGTCCGGCATCAGGAACGCGGCCGGTGACGTGCTCGTCGATCTGCCCGCGCTCGGCGCCGACCCGTGCCGCAAGACGGTCATCCTGCAGCTCGACCACATGGAGGACGCCGCCCCCGCCACCAGGCACTCGCACGAGCCCAAGGCGGGCGCGATCACCCTGGTCAAGAACGCCCTGGAGGACGCGCCCATCGCGGCCACGAGTCCCTGCCCCTACCCGGGGACGCGTCAGGACGGCATCGACTTCATCTACCGGGAGGGCGCGCAGCTGGCCGAACAGGCCCAGCTGGGCCTGGACACCAATGCCTTCCGCAACGCGCGCGCCGCCGGCTTCCCGGCCGAGCTCGCCCCCTACGCGCACTACGGGATCTTCGCGCACCGCCTGCTGAACGCCCTCGGAACCTCCGGCCAGTGCTGCGAACCCGTCCGTGACAACAACAAGGACTTCATCGTCACCCTCGGCGACTGGCGGACCATGTGCGTGGCCGACTTCACCGCCGACTACGGCGGCGACGGCATGCTGCAGACGACCGCGGCCGGAGACGACGTCACCACCGGAACCCAGATCCACGTCGGCGCCAACCGCAGGTGCGACACCACCAGCGCCCACACGACGGACGTGCAGGTGCTCACCCCGGGCACGGGCGACGCCGACGCCAATGTCGGCACCGAACAGGACCAGGCCGGCACCATCCTGCACGAGCTCTTCCACGCCATGGCCCTGCGGCACGGCGGCAACGAGAACGTCAACAACAAGCCCAACTACCTCAGCGTCATGAACTACTTCTTCCAGACGGGCATCCCCAACAGCGCGCCGCCGTTGCTGGTCGACGAGTTCCGCGACTGGAGGGTGGGCGCAGTGCGGCTGGACCTGTCCGACGGCGGGCTGCCCCAGCTGGTCGAAGGCGGGCTGAACGAGACAGCGGGCATCGGCGACGGCACGGACTGGACGTTCTGGTGGGCCCCCAACGTCGCCAACCCGGGCGGCGACCCCGTGATCCGGGCCGGCGCCGGCAACGGACCGCTCAACTGGAACGACAACCGCACGGCCGGCACCAACGTCCCGATCATCGACACGACGAACCAGCCGGTGAACATCAACAACGAAGGCGGCCTGACCACGCTCACGGACCACAACGACTGGCCCGCGATCAGGTTCAGGGCACAGTCCCCCGACCGCGCCGGCTGGGCCTGCAGCACCTGGCCCGCAGGCGCGCCCGCCTGCGGAGGCGCCGGGGGCGACGTGGAGCCGGAACTGACCTTCGACACCGCGATCCGGCAGGAGATGTCCTTCTTCAACCTCTACAACCCCGACCTGGCCATCGAGAAGACCGTCGACAAGGCCGACGCCGAGCCCGGCGACACCCTCACCTATCAGGTCAAGCTGGACAACATCGGCACAGGCGCAGCGACCCAGACAAGCGTGAAGGACACCCCGCCGACCGGCGACGTCCAGACGCGTCAGGCCGGGCAGCTCGGCGCGGGCGGAACGAAGACCGAGGCGTTCACCTATGAGATCCCCTGCGACACCGAGGACGCGAAGGTCCTGACCAACAAGGCCGAGGTGACCGCGAAGGACCTCGCCGGTGGAGCCGAGGCCAACACGGCGAACAACTCCGCGACCGCCTCGACCAGGGTCCACGCGCCCAAGCTCACCCTGGACAAGCGCGCGACCGCCACGGTCAACGCGGGCGAGGCGATCACGGTCGACCTGAAGGTCGCCAACGTCGGCAGCGGCAAGGCCACCGGCGTCGTCCTGACCGACACGCTCCCCAAGGAGGTCTACTACAGCCAGGCCCTCGACCAGGGCACGGGCCCCAGGCCGACCGGGGTCACCCGCAACGCCGACGGGACGACGACGCTGACGTGGTCGCTGGGCGAGCTGGCCGCGAGCGGTGACCGGTCGGTGCAGTTCACGGCCAGGCCCAGCCTGCTGTTCGTCGCCGGGGACAAGCTGACCGACCACGCCTCCGTGGCGTACGGCAACGCCAACGGCTGCGCCTACGAGCCGGTGGCCGCGTCGGCCACCACGACGATCACCGAGGTCACGCCGACCCGTGACCCGCGCTCGCACGGCTACTGGAAGACCCACCCCGAGGCCCGCACCGCCGAGTTGCTGGCCCGGGTCCAGGCCACCTACCAGCGGTTCGACAGCTCCGCGAACGGGGCGCTCGACAACACCGAGGCCGCCGCGGTGCTCTCGGCCGGCGGTCCACAGCCTGGTCCCGCCAGGTTCCAGCTGCTGGCGACTCTGTTCGACCTGGCCGCGCGGCAGATCAACGCCTCGACGAAGATCGACAGCAAGCTCACCCGCGCGCTCGGGACGACCACGGTCGGACAGGCCGTCCGGTATGGCTTCGCCACGCTGGACCTGCCGGTCAACAGCTCGACGGCCCAGCGCTACGCCGACACCACCGCCCTGCTCGACGAGATCGTCAACAACAGGAGCGAGGTCTACTAGCGGGTACCAGGTCTGTTTCAGAAGTGGATCATATGAATGATCCACTTCTGAAACGATCTCTAACGGGTTCTCGGGCGGTTGCCCCATCTGGGCTTGCGGAAGAGGTCGCGGCGCTCCAGCAGGTAGACGAGCTTCGCGGCCGCGGTCCTGACGGCCTCCTCGTGGCGGTGGCGCTTCTGCGGGACGACGGCGCTCCAGCGTTCGAGCAGGAGGGCGATCTCCTCGGCGAGCTCGCCGATCACCCGATAGCGGGTGCTGAAGGCGTAGAGGTCGCCGTGCACCTCGTTCACCAGGTCCTCGTCGACCCGATGGGCGAGCGGCCTGACCCTGCGGAGGATCCCCGCCTCCATCGCCGGGGTGACCGGCGCCCGCCGGGCGTCGCCCTCGGGCACCATGATGAGGGCCCGGACCCGCGCGACGGCCAGGGTGCGCTCGGCCTGCGAGGTCGCGGGGTGCTCGGCGAGGTCCAGGAGGCGGCGGAGGGTCTCCTGCGTCTTGTCGTCGAACATGGAAAACCCGTTCCGCCTTCGTGTCCCCGTTTCCCGCCGGACCGGGAGGGAGGCCTCGGCGTCGGCACCGGCGCATGCCGCGCACGTGCCATCACATGCTATTCGACCCGATAGGCAGGGACGCGTACCGGTGTGACCCGTGAGCGCGAGGTGAATTGGGATATGCCCGGTGTGCGCGAACGGCCGCCGCGCTCCCGGGCCGCCCACCCTCGCGCACCGGGACCGGAGCGGGGATCGGGAGCCGGCGGCCGGCACGGGTGGGCAGTCGATGGTAGGTGCTGCGGGGGCGCCTTTCCCGCCTTTCGCCGAATCCGGTATTCGACAGCCTTCCGGCTCGGTTTTTTAAGCAAATAGCCTCACTTTTCCGTTTTTCTGCGAATACAGTCCAGCTTTGTCGGACGGCGCCCCCTTCTCGGAAGGGTGGAGAGAGGACGGGGTGGCTCACAGCCATGGATCCGATCGGTGACGATCTGCTCAGGACCATCAAGCCCGAACTCGGGTACCGGGAGGGATCCGGACAGCACAGCAAGTTCGGCGAGTGGTACGCGGTCAACGTGGCCCAGGACCCGCAGTACAGGACGGCCCCCTGGTGCGCGATGTTCATCGCCTGGGCGGCGGAGAAGGCGGGCGTGCAGGAGTACGTCGGGCAGTTCGCCTGGACCCCGTCGCAGGCGCGCTGGTTCGAGACCAACGACGCGTGGACCCGGACTCCGGAGCCGGGCGCCCTGGTCTTCTTCGACTGGTCCGGCGGCAAGGACATCAAGGGGATCGACCATGTCGGCGTCGTCGAGAGCGTGAGCGGTGGAACGATCCACACCATCGAGGGAAACGTCGACCGGATCTGGCTGAAGCGCAAGACGCGCGACCAGAGCAAGGTCGTCGGATACGGGCTGCCGCGCAAGGTCAAGGAGAAACTGAAGGGCGCCGACTCCGGGGAGGACGCCACGGCCCCGCAGGCCGCCGGGCGGATCGAGATCCGCCCGGCGCTCGCCCCGGGCTCCGCTCCCCCGGCGGACGTGCCGGGAACGCTCCCCGTCTCCGTGGAGACCGCTGTGATCGCGGGGGTGCTGACCTTCGCCCTCGGCGCCACGTTCGTCCTGTCCCGGCTGCGCCCCCGCGTCTCGGCGGGCCGGCACCGCAGGAGGGGCGGGCGGCGGGAACGGGCGGACCTGTGGACCGGCGTGACGTGTCCGGTCGAGGAGACGCTCCTGCGCGCGGAGGTGCCCCCGGCCTGGAAGGCGCTCCCGCACACCGTGACGCTCCATCCGGGCGGGCCGGCCGGGCAGGGCGGGCCGGGCCGGCCGGGCACCGCGCCCCGGAGCCGCGAGACGCTCCGCGTGAGCAGGCCGAGCTGGGCGTGCGAGCCGTACCGCACGGGTCTCCCGAAGCGCGCCGGCGGCGCAGGGGTCCCCGGCCGTACCGGCGCGCGGCCCGTCCCCGGGCCGGACCTCGGCGGGGAGACGCGCGAGGGCGAGGAGGCCCGCGCCGCGTGACCGTACCGGTGCGGGCCGGTGCGGGCCGGTGCGGGCCAGGTGGCCGTGGGAGCAGGATCACATGAGACCGGGACAGAACGGAGATCGCGCCGGGTTGCCGGATAAGGTTAGGCAAAGCTAAGTTGCTGGGGACGGCATTTCCCAGTGAAGGCGGCACGATGACAGCGGGCAGCGAGCAGACCCTGGAGCGCGCGGCGGAGGTTCCGGCCTATCGCGGCCACCGGGCGGAGGTCGTGCGGGCGGTGCGGCTCAGCCCGAACTTCGTCCGGGTCACCTTCGGCGGCGAGGACCTGGCGGGCTTCGCCGACAAGGGTTTCGACCAGCGGATCAAGGTCATCCTCCCGCTGCCGGACGGCAGCATCACCCCGCTGGGCGACGGAGACGACTGGTACCAGCGGTGGCGGGCGCTCCCCGACGAGCTGCGCAACCCGATCCGCACCTACACCGCGCGGGCCGTGCGGCCCGAGCTGCGCGAGCTCGACATCGACTTCGTCCTGCACGGCGAGGTCGGCCCCGCCTCCCGGTGGGCGACCCGCGTCGCCCCCGGTGACCGGGTCGTGGTGGTCGGTCCCAACGCCGCCCACTCCGGCCCCGTCGGCGGCCAGGAGTGGGCCCCGCCCGCCGGGGCGTCGCATCTGCTGCTGGCCGGGGACGAGACGGCCGTGCCCGCCATCGCCGCGATCGTCGAGTCGCTCTCCGGCTCCGTGCGCGCCACCGCGCTGCTGGAGGTCCCCGAGGCCGCCGACGCGCTCCCGCTGGACGTCCGTCCCGGCGTGGAGGTCGTCTGGCTGCCCCGCGAGGGGGCCCGCCACGGCGACCTGCTCATCCCTGCCGTACGCGACACCCTGAGCGCGCTCACCGCGCCGGGCGGCGCCCTCGCCGGCGGGCCGGCCGTCCCCGCCGCCGGTCCCGGCGCCGCGAACCCGCTCGAGGACGTCGACGTCGACGAGGAGATCCTCTGGGAGGTCCCCCAGGCCTCGAAGGGCGACGGCCTGTACGCCTGGCTGGCGGGCGAGGCGGGCGTGGTCAAGCTGCTCCGCCGCCACCTGGTGCAGGAGTCGGGGATCGACCGCTCCTCGGTGGCCTTCATGGGCTACTGGCGGCTGGGACGCTCGGAGAGCGCCTGAGCCGCGGCTCCCGGCCCTCCCGGCCCTCCCGGCCCTCCCGGCCCGGAGGCGACGCCCGCGCCCGGGCGACGGCCCGGGCCGGGAGTCACAGCCAGGAGCCGCAGCCGCGAGTCGCACCCGCGGCCGGTGACGCGGCCGTCGCCGGGCGGCCTTTGCCGTCGGCTGCGGGAAACGTGCCGACTCCTTGACGCGGGACGGAACCGGGCAGGCGTCCGGGGCACGTAGCTTGAGGGCGTAAGTGCCCTGCTCGCGACGTGAGAAGGCCGACATGACAGCAGCGGAATCCGCTCGTCAGGACCCGGCGGGCGCCCCCGGATACCGGCCCATCGCCGACCACGGGCTGATCGGAGACCTGCACACCGCGGCGCTGGTGGACACCGGCGGCACCATCGTCTGGTACTGCTGCCCGCGCTTCGACGCGCCCAGCGTGTTCGGCTCGATCCTGGACGCCGGCCGGGGCGGATCGTTCGAGCTGGGCACGGTCGCCCCTGCCCGGACCAAGCAGTTCTACTTCCCCGACACCAACGTGCTGATCACCCGCTTCTCCGCCGACGACGGGGTGGGCGAGATCCAGGACTTCATGCCGATCGTCGGCGACACGCGCGACGGCGCCCGGCACCGGCTGATCCGGCGGGTGAGGTGCGTCCGCGGGTCGCTGCCGTTCCGGGCGCGGGTGGCTCCGCGGTTCGACTACGGCAGGCAGTCCCACACCCTGAGCATGCACCGGGGCCGGGCGCTCTTCGAGTCGCCGTCGCTGTCCCTGACCCTGTCGTCCAGTACCACCCTGGAGGTGGACGGCCAGGACGTGCTGTCGGAGTTCAAGCTCAACGAGGGCGAGTGCGCGGTGTTCGCCCTCGACCGGTTCGGCGACGACGTGGCGCTGCGCGCGTGCCCGCTCGAGGAGGCCGAGGACGAGTTCGCCGCGACCGTGGCGTACTGGCGCCGCTGGCTGTCCTCGTCGAGGTACCGGGGCCGGTGGCGGGAGATGGTCCACCGGTCCGCGCTGACGCTGAAGCTCCTCACGTACGCGCCGACCGGCGGGATCGTGGCCGCCGTGACGACCAGCCTGCCCGAGCAGCTCGGCGGGGAGCGCAACTGGGACTACCGCTACGTCTGGATCCGCGACTCGGCGTTCTGCGTGTACGCGCTGCTGCGGCTGGGCTTCGGCGAGGAGGCCGAGGCGTTCATGGGATTCCTGTCCCGGCACGTCAGCCGCGACGGCGGCGGCCCCTCGGGCCCGCTGCAGATCATGTACGGCATCGACGGGCGCACCGAGCTGCCCGAGATCGAGCTGCCCCACCTCGAGGGCTACCAGGGCTCGGCCCCGGTGCGCGTCGGGAACGCCGCCGTGGACCAGCTCCAGCTGGACATCTACGGCGCCCTCCTCGACTCCGTCTACCTCTACGACAAGTGGCACCAGCCGATCTCCAGCGCCCTGTGGGACGACGTCCACATCCTGGTGGACTGGGTCTGCGACAACTGGGACCAGCCCGACGAGGGCGTGTGGGAGACGCGCGGCGGGCGCAAGGACTTCGTCTACTCGCGGCTGATGTGCTGGGTGGCGATCGAGCGGGCCATGCGGATGGCCGCCCACCGCGGGCTGCCCGCCGACACGCCGCGCTGGCAGCTGGCCCGCGACGCGATCTACCGGCAGATCATGCGGCGCGGCTGGTCGCAGGAGCTGCGGGCGTTCGTCCAGCACTTCGACGACGACGTCCTGGACGCGTCGGTGCTGATGATGCCGATGGCGAAGTTCGTCTCCCCCATCGACCCGAAGTGGCTGTCGACCCTCGACGCGCTCGGCGCGAACCTGGTGTCCGACTCGCTGGTCTACCGCTACGACCCCGCGGTCAGCCCGGACGGGCTGCGCGGCGAGGACGGCACCTTCTCGATCTGCTCGTTCTGGTACGTCGAGGGGCTCACCCGCGCCGGGCGCCTGGACGAGGCCCGGCTGGCGTTCGAGAAGATGCTCACGTACGCCAACCACCTCGGCCTGTACGCCGAGGAGATCGGGCAGACCGGCGAGCAGCTCGGCAACTTCCCGCAGGCCTTCACCCACCTCGCGCTGATCAGCGCCGCGTTCAACCTCGACCACGCCCTGGGCTGAAGGGTCCCGGGCTCTTCGCCCCGCGACACCCCCGGCCATCGGGCCGGCGACGAGACTCCGCCCGCGCGCGAATCCACCGCAATAGACTTCCCGGACGCCGCCCGGGCACAGTGGATCCGCCGCCGCGGCGGTCTGGCGGGATCGGCCGCGGCGCGGCGGGAGATTTCTCCGGAGCCGTGTCGATCGGCGGGCCGCTCGTTCGACGTATGGGGGCGAGGGCCGAGGGGCGGCCCCGCCGGACGAGGAGAACGCGATGCCGAAATACCTGCTGATCATGCGAGGCACCGACGAGACGAACGCGGCCATGATGGCCGATCTCGACGAGATGATGGCCACGACCCACCGGTTCATCGAGGACATGATGAAGGCCGGGGTCCTCGTCGCGGCCGAGGGGCTGGACGATCCGGGCCAGGGCGTCGTGGTCGACTTCGGCGGCGAGGCGCCGGTGGTCACGGACGGGCCGTACGGCGAGACCAGGGAACTGTTCGGCGGCTACTTCCTGCTCGAGGTCGCCACGAAACAGGAGGCGGTCGAGTGGGCCAAGCGGGTCCCGGCGGTCCGCGGGTCCAAGATCGAGGTCCGGCGGGTGGCCGGAGCCGACGAGGTCCCGCAGGGCGGCGAGAGCAGCGGCCGGATCTGATGGGTACTGCCGACGTCGAGGCCGTCTGGCGGATCGAGTCGGCCCGGATCGTCGCCGCGCTGACCCGGTTCACCGGCGATTTCGGGCTGGCCGAGGACGCGGCCCAGGAGGCGGTGGCCGAGGCGCTGGTGTCGTGGCCGGGCGCCTCCCCGGCCAACCCGGCCGGCTGGCTGATGGCCACGGCCCGGCGGCGGGCGATCGACGCGATCCGCCGCCGGGCCGCCCTCCAGGACCGATACGCCCTGCTGGCGGCCGACCCCGCGGTCGACCGGGAGATCGACCCCGACAGGATCGACGACGACGTCCTGGCGCTGATGTTCGTCAGCTGCCACCCGGTGCTCTCCCGCGAGGCCCGGGTGGCGCTGACCCTGCGCGTGGTCGGCGGCCTGTCCAGCGAGGAGATCGCCCGCGCGTTCCTGGTACCCGTGCCGACCGTGCAGGCCCGCATCACCCGGGGCAAGAAGACGATCGCGGCGGCCGGGGTGCCGTTCGAGCTGCCGCCGGCCGGCGAGCGCGCGGAACGGCTGGGCGGCGTGCTCAGCGTCCTCTACGTGATCTTCACCGAGGGGTCGACGGCCACGTCGGGCGAGCGGCTGCTGCGTCCCGACGTCGCGTACGAGGCGATCCGGCTGGCCCGCACGCTGGCCGCGCTGCAGCCCGACGAGCCGGAGGTGCACGGCCTGCTCGCGTTGTGCGAGCTGACGGCCGCGCGCTTCCCGGCCCGTACCGGCCCGGACGGCACGCCGATCCTGCTCGAGGACCAGGACCGGCGGCTGTGGGACCTCTCGGCGATCCGCCGGGGGCTGGCCGCGCTGGCCAGGGCGTCGGCCCGCGGCCTCGGCCCCTACGGCCTGCAGGCCGCGATCGCCGCCGTCCACGCGTCGGCGCCCTCGGTCGAGGCGACCGGCTGGGACCGGATCGTGCTGCTCTACGAGGCGCTCGGCCGGGTCGCGCCCTCGCCGGTGGTCGAGCTCAACCGGGCCGTCGCCGTGTCCATGGCCTCGGGTCCGGCGCGGGCCCTGGCCATCGTGGACGAGCTGGTCGCTTCGGACCGGCTCCCCGGTTCGCATCTGGTTCCGACCGTACGCGGGGAGTTGCTGGCCCGCCTCGGCCGGCGGCCGGAGGCGCGCGCCGAGCTGGAGCTGGCCGCCCGGCTGTGCGCCAACCGGCGCGAACGCTCGGTGCTGCTGCGCAAGGCGGCCGCGCTGGACTGACCTCCCCGGCGCCGCCGTCCTGAGCGGGCCGCCGCCGGGGCCGGTGAGGCCGTGGGTCAGGCGCCGTCCTCCAGGTCTCCCTCGGACTTGAGGTAGACCTCCTGGAGGTCGCGCAGGACGGCGGGGTCGGGGTGCTCCCACATGCCCCGGTTCGCCGCCTCCAGCAACCGCTCGGCGATCCCGTGCAGCGCCCACGGGTTGGACCTGGCCATGAACGCCTGGTTCTCCGGGTCCAGCACGTAGGTCGCGGCCAGCTTGTCGTACATCCAGTCGGCGACGACGCCGGTGGTGGCGTCGTAGCCGAACAGGTAGTCGACGGTGGCGGCCAGCTCGAAGGCGCCCTTGTAACCGTGCCTACGCATCGCGGCCAGCCAGCGGGGGTTGACCACCCTGGCGCGGAAGATCCTGGACGTCTCCTCGGAGAGCGTCCTGGTGCGGACCGCGTCCGGCCTGGTGCTGTCGCCGATGTAGGCGGCCGGTGCCTTCCCGGTGAGCGCCCGGACGGTGGCGATCATGCCTCCGTGGTACTGGAAGTAGTCGTCGGAGTCGGCGATGTCGTGCTCGCGGGTGTCGACGTTCTTGGCCGCCACGGCGATCCTGCGGTAGGCCGTCTCCATGTCCTGCCTGGCGGGAACGCCGTCGACGCCCCGGCCGTAGGCGAAGCCGCCCCAGACCGCGTACACCTCGGCCAGGTCGGCGTCGTCGCGCCAGTTGCGGCTGTCGATCAGCGGCAGCAGCCCGGCCCCGTACGCCCCCGGCCGGGAGCCGAAGATGCGCATGGTGGCCCTGCGCTCGTCGCCGTGCTCGGCCCGGTCGGCGAGCACGTGCGCCCGCACGTAGTTGAGCTCCTCGGGCTCCTCCAGCCCGGCCGCCAGCCGTACGGCGTCGTCCAGCATCGCCACGACGTGCGGGAAGGCGTCGCGGAAGAAGCCGCTGATCCTGATGGTGACGTCCACGCGCGGGCGGCCCAGCTCGGTGGCCGGGATCGGTTCCAGGCCGGTGACGCGGCGCGAGGCCTCGTCCCAGACCGGTCGCACGCCGAGCAGCGCCAGCACCTCGGCGACGTCGTCCCCGGCGGTGCGCATGGCGCTGGTCCCCCAGACCGACAGCCCGACCGAGCGCGGCCAGTCACCGGTGTCGGCGCGGTAGCGCTCCAGCAGGGAGTCGGCCATCGCCTGGCCGGTCTCCCACGCCAGCCTGCTCGGCACGGCCTTGGGATCGACCGAGTAGAAGTTGCGGCCGGTGGGAAGCACGTTGATCAGCCCGCGCAGCGGCGACCCGCTCGGCCCGGCCGGGACGTAACCGCCGTCGAGGGCGTGCAGGATCGCGTCGATCTCGTCGGTGGTGCGCGCCAGCCGGGGCACGACCTCGACGGCGGCGAACCGCAGGATCCGCTCCACCGTCCCGACGTCCGCGCCGTCCGCGCCGCCCGCGCCGCCCGCGCCGCGCTCGACGGCCGCTTCCCCGGAGGCGGGTACGCCGCTTCGACCGGTCGCGTCGTTCGTGCCGGTCGCGTCGTTCGAACCGGTCGAACCGGTCGAACCGGTCGAACCGGTCGTGCCGGGTACGCCGCTCTGAGCGGTCGCGTTCGGGCCGGTCGAACCGGCGCCCTGGGCCGGGGCGTCCGCCCGGCCCAGGACCTCGGCGGTCACCTCCCCCGCCGCCGACGGGTCCCAGCCGCGCCGCTCCATGGCCTCGACCAGGGCTCGGGCCAGGGTCTCGGCCTCGTCGACGCCGATCCGCCCGGCGCTGCCGTCCTCGGCCAGGCCGAGGGCCTCGCGCAGCCCGACGAGCGCCTCGCTGCCCGCCCACATCTGCCGGGCGCGGAGCATGGCTAGCACCAGGTCGACGCGCGGCCGCCCCTCGGGAGCGACTCCCAGCACGTGCAGGCCGTCGCGGATCTGGACGTCCTTGACCTCGCACAGCCAGCCGTCGATGTGCAGCAGGAAGTCGTCGAACTCGGCGTCGTGCGGGCGGTCGGCGACGCCGAGGTCGTGGTCGAGCCTGGCGGCCTGGATCAGCGTCCAGATCTGGGCGCGGATCGCGGGCAGCTTGGCCGGGTCCATCGCCGCGATGGAGGCGTGCTCGTCGAGGAGCTGCTCCAGCCTGGCCATGTCCCCGTAGCTGTCGGCGCGGGCCATCGGCGGGACGAGGTGGTCGACCAGGGTGGCGTGCGCGCGGCGCTTGGCCTGGGTGCCCTCGCCGGGGTCGTTGACGAGGAACGGGTAGATGAGCGGCAGGTCGCCGAGCGCGGCGTCCGGGCCGCAGGAGGCCGACAGGCCCGCCGACTTGCCGGGCAGCCACTCCAGGTTGCCGTGCTTGCCCACGTGGACCACGGCGTGCGCGCCGAAGCCGTCGGCCAGCCAGCGGTAGGCGGCCAGGTAGTGGTGGCTGGGCGGCAGGTCGGGGTCGTGGTAGATCGCGATGGGGTTCTCGCCGAAGCCGCGCGGCGGCTGCACCATCACCACCACGTTGCCCGAGCGCAGCGCGGCCAGCACGATCTCGCCCTCCGGGTCGCGCGACCTGTCCACGAACAGCTCGCCGGGCGCCGGGCCCCAGTGTTCCTCCATCCGGGCGCGCAGGTCCGCCGGGAGGGTGGCGTACCACTCGGCGTACCGGCTCGCCGCGATGCGCACCGGGTTCCCGGCGAGCTGCTCCTCGGTGAGCCAGTCCTGGTCCTGCCCGCCCGCGGCGATCAGCGCGTGGATGAGCGCGTCGCCGTCCTGCCCGGTCACCCCGGGCAGCTCGTCCTCGGCGCCGATGTCGTACCCGCGCTCACGCAGCGCGGCCAGCAGCCGCACCAGGCTGGCCGGGGTGTCCAGGCCGACGGCGTTGCCGATGCGGGCGTGCTTGGTGGGGTAGGCCGACAGCATCAGCACCAGCCGCCGCTCGGCGGGCGGGATGTGCCGCAGCGCGGCGTGGCGCACCGCGATGCCCGCCACCCGCGAGGCCCGCTCGGGGTCGGCCACGTAGACGGTGAGCCCGTCCTCGTCGATCTCCTTGAAGGAGAACGGCACCGTGATGATCCGCCCGTCGAACTCGGGGATCGCGACCTGGGTGGCGGCGTCCAGCGGGGACAGGCCGTCGTCGTTCTCCTCCCAGGAGGCCCGGCTGCTCGTCAGGCACAGGCCCTGCAGGATCGGCACGTCCAGCTCGGCGAGCGCGCCGACGTCCCAGGCCTCGTCGTCCCCGCCCGCCGACGCCGTCGCCGGACGGGTGCCGCCCGCGGCGAGCACGGTCACCACCAGGGCGTCCACCGTGCGCAGGACCTCCACCAGGCCGGGCTCGGCGGTGCGCAGGGAGGCGCAGTACACCGGCAGCGCCCGCGCCCCCGCGTCCTCGACCGCCGAGCACAGCGCCTCGACGAAGGCGGTGTTGCCGGCCACGTGGTGGGCCCGGTAGTAGAGCACGCCGACGACGGGACCGTCCTGGTCGCGCGCCTCGCGCTCCAGCGTTCCCCAGGTGGGGGTGGGCTCGGGCGCGGCGAAACCGTGGCCGGTGAGCAGCAGCGTGTCGGACAGGAAACGGTGCAGCTCGGTCAGGTTGGCCGGGCCGCCGTGGGCGAGGTAGGCGTGCGCCTCGGCGCAGACCCCGCCGGGCACCGTGGACAGCTCCATCAGCTCGGCGTCGGGCGCCTGCTCGCCACCGAGCACGACGACGGGCCGGGGGCCGGCGAGCAGGGCGTCCAGTCCCTCCTCCCAGGCGCGGCGCCCGCCCAGCAGGCGTACCACGACCAGGTCTGCGCCCTCCAGCAGCGGCGGGAGGTCGGCGGCGGTGAGCCTGGCGGGGTTGCCGAGCCGGTAGCCGGCGCCGCTCGCGCGAGCGCTCAGCAGGTCGGTGTCGGAGGTCGAGAGCAGGAGGATCACGCGCCACACTCCAGGACAGGCAGGGCGGTACGGCCCGGGGATGCCACGGCGTGGCGGGGGAACGGGGATGCCACGGCGTGGCGGGGGAACGGGGAAAAGCGCGCGGCGTGGCGGGGCGGCGGTGATGCCGCCGTGCTGCTGGGGAACAGCGAAGAACGCGCGGCATCACGGAGGAACGGAGATGCCACGGTGTCGCGGGGGAACGGCGAAGAGCGCACGGAGCTTCCTCCCTCGGGGTCCTCGCCCCGGGTCGTCGTCGGCCGCGACGGCTGGAGTCTCCTGGCTCCCGGATCGGTGCTCACCCCGGCCTTCCCGCCCGTCGTCGGACAGTGGCCCGGGTGGGGTTCGCTCCCCGGTTACAGTGGCGGGACCGCGCCGGATTCACACCGGCTTCCTCCCTTTGCCGTCGCCAACGATGACACTACGGCAGTCCGGTTCGTTGCAAGAAACTGGCGTTAACATCCTTCGAGTGTCCATTGCCGACTTTTCCGGACGATCGCGACTCGACGCGTGTCCCGGGGCGCTTCAGGTCCATGCCGCCGCGGACGGCGGCCTGGCCCGCGTCCGCGTTCCCGGAGGCCGTCTCACCCCCTTCCAGCTGCGCGAACTCGCCGAGGCCGCAGCTGAGTACGGCAGCGGCGTCATCGAGCTGACCTCCCGCGCGAACGTCCAGGTGCGCGGCCTCGGCCCGGAGGATCCGGACAGCGGTACGGGGGACGGCACGGGGAACGGGTTCGCCGCGCGGATGGCGCGGGCGGGCCTGCTGCCCTCGGCGACGCACGAGCGGATCCGCAACATCCTCGCCTCCCCGCTGACCGGACTGGACGGACCGGCCGGGCCGAGCGGACCGACCGGGTCGAGCGAACCGGGCGGACCGGGCGGACCGGATGCTCCGGACAGCACGAACGGTCCGGGCCATCCGGACGGCGGCGGGATCGCCGACGTCACACCGCTGATCGGCGAGCTGGACCGGCGGCTGTGCGCCCGCCCCGCCCTCGCCGCCCTGCCGGGGCGATTCATGTTCGCCCTCGACGACGGCCGGGGGGACGTGGCCGGCCTGGGCGCGGACGCCGGGGTCCTGCTCACGGGGCCGGACGAGGCCGCGCTGATCCTCGCCGGGACCGACACCGGCCTGCGCGTCCCGCCGGCCGGAGCCGTGACCGCCCTGCTCGCCGCCGCCGAGGCGTTCCTCGACGAGCTGGCCACCCGGGACGTCACCGCCTGGCGGATCGCCGAACTCCCCGGCGGCCCCGCCCTGATCGCCGCCCGCGTGCGGACCGCCCTCGGGGTTCCCGGTACGACGCCCTTCACCCCGGTGAGACCGCGGGTCGTGTCCCTCGGGCCGGTCGGCGTCATCGGGAGCACGGACGGGACGAGGAGCGAAACCGGTGCCGGAGGAGAGACGGGTCCCGCGAGCGGCACCCGGGACGGCGTCGGGAACGGCACCGGGGACGGGGGCGCGCGGGTCGCGCTCGGGGTGGCGGTCCCGCTGGGGCGGCTGACCTCCGCGCTGGCGCTGCTGCTCGCGGACGCCGCCTCGGGCGGGGAGATCCGGCTCACGCCATGGCGTGGCGTGGTCCTGCCCGGCCTGGACCGCGCCGAGGTCGCGGGCACGGCCGCCCGCCTGGAGGCCGCCGGGCTGGTCGTCGACCCCGCCTCGCCGTGGATCGGTGTGACGGCCTGCACCGGCCGCCCCGGCTGCGCCAAGTCCCTGGCCGACGTCCAGGCCGACGCGGCCGCCGCCATCGCCATCGCCACCACCACAGCCACCACCACAGCCACCACCACCGCCACCACCACCGCCACAGCCGTCGGCACGACCTCGCCGCCCGCCGTCCCGCCGCCCGCGGCCGTACAGCCCACGGCCGTACAGCCCACGGCCGTACCGCTCACGACCGCACCGCCCACGACCGCACCGCCCACGGCCGTACAGCCAGGAAGGGAGCGGTCCGGGAGCGGGCCGTCCGCGGCCCCGCCGTCAGCCCCGCCGTCCGGGAGCGGGCCGGGCACCGATACGCTCCCCGTGCACTGGGCGGGCTGCGGCAGGCGCTGCGGCCGTCCGAGAGGGCGGGTCGCGGATGTCGTCGCCACCGGTGACGGCTACCGCCTGGAGCTGGACGGCACCGATCTGACCTGCTCCGGCATCGAGGACACCGCGGCCGCGCTGGCGGCCGCCAGAGGGGAACTGTGATCGACTACGTCCGCGACGGCGCGGAGATCTACCGCCGCTCCTTCGCCACCATCCGCGCGGAGGCCGACCTGTCCGGCCTGCCCGCCGACGTCGCCCGGGTCGCGGTCCGCATGATCCACGCCTGCGGGATGGTCGACCTGGTGAGCGATCTGCGCTGGTCACCCGGCGTGGTGGCCTCCGCGCGCGAGGCGCTGCGCGCGGGCGCGCCGGTGCTCTGCGACGCCATGATGGTCGCCTCCGGGGTGACCCGGCGGCGCCTGCCCGCGGGCAATGAGGTGATCTGCACCCTCGGCGACCCCCGGGTGCCGGACCTCGCCGCGGAACTGGGCACCACCCGCAGCGCCGCCGCGCTGGAGCTGTGGCGCGACAGGCTCCAGGGTTCGGTGGTCGCGATCGGCAACGCGCCGACCGCGCTGTTCCGGCTGCTGGAGATGGTCGAGGAGGGCGCGGGCCGCCCGGCCGCCGTGATCGGCGTCCCGGTCGGTTTCATCGGTGCCGCCGAGTCCAAGCAGGCCCTCGCCGAGCACCCGGCGAACCTGGAGTACCTGGTCGTGAACGGGCGGCGGGGCGGAAGCGCGATGACCGCCGCCGCGGTCAACGCGATGGCGAGCGAGGAAGAGTGAACGACGACGTGACCGGACGCGTGACCGGACGGCTGTGGGGCGTGGGGCTCGGGCCCGGCGACCCCGAACTGGTGACCGTCAAGGCCGCCCGCCTGATCGGCGAGGCGGATGTGATCGCCTTCCACAGCGCCCGCCACGGCCGGAGCATCGCCCGCTCGGTGGCCGCCCCCTACCTGCGGGAGGGCCAGGTCGAAGAGGCGCTCATCTACCCGCTCACCACCGAGACCACCGACCACCCCGGCGGCTACCAGGGGGCGATCGACGACTTCTACGCCGCCTGCGCGGTGCGGCTCGCGGCCCACCTGGACGCCGGTCGCGACGTGGTGGTGCTGTGCGAGGGCGACCCGCTCTTCTACGGCTCGTACATGCACATGCACAAGCGCCTGTCGCACCGCTACGTCACCGAGGTCGTGCCGGGCGTGACGTCGGTGAGCGGCGCCTCGGCGGTCCTGGGGCGCCCGCTGGTCGAGCGGGACGAGGTCCTGACCGTGCTGCCGGGAACGCTCCCGGCCGAGGTGCTCGCCGAGCGCCTGGCGGCCACCGACTCGGCGGCGGTGCTGAAGCTCGGCCGTACGTTCACCAAGGTCCGCGACGCGCTGGCCCGGGCCGGGCGGCTCGACGAGGCCTGGTACGTCGAGCGCGCCACCACCGGGCAGCAGCGCCTGGCCCCCCTCGCCGAGGTCGACCCGGACAGCGTCCCGTACTTCTCGCTGGCGCTGATCCCGAGCCCCGTCAACGCGGCGGGTCCCGCGCCTGTCGCCGAGGCCGGGAGCGTGAGCGACGTGAGAGCGCGCGGCGAGGTGGTCGTGGTGGGGCTCGGTCCCGCCGGGCGGCCGTGGCTGACGCCGGAGGCGCAGGAGGCGCTGGCCGGGGTCGACGAGCTCGTCGGGTACGGCCCCTACCTGGACCGCGTCCCGCCCAACCCGCGCCAGCGCCGCCACCCCACCGACAACCGGGTCGAGGCCGAACGGGCCGCGCACGCGCTGGAGCTGGCCGCGGCCGGATCGAGGGTGGCCGTGGTGTCCTCGGGCGACCCCGGGGTGTTCGCGATGGCCAGCGCGGTGCTGGAGGTGGCGTGCGAGCCGAGGTTCGCGGACGTGCCGGTACGGGTGCTGCCCGGCCTGACCGCGGCGCACGCGGTGGCGAGCAGGGCCGGTGCGCCCCTCGGCCACGACTACTGCGTGCTGTCGCTGTCGGACCTGCTCAAGCCCTGGGAGGTGGTCGCCGGACGGATCAGCGCCGCCGCGAAGGCCGACCTCGTCCTGGCGATCTACAACCCGGCGTCGAAGAGCCGCACCTGGCAGGTGGCCGCCGCGCGGGACCTGCTGCTGGAGCACCGGGCGCCGGAGACCCCCGTGGTCGTCGGCCGCGACGTCGGCGGGCCCCGGGAGAGCATGACCGTCACCACCCTCGGCGATCTGGACCCCGACGCGATCGACATGCGCTGCCTGCTGCTGGTGGGCTCGTCCACCACGCGAGTGGCCGAGCGGGGCGACGGCGGCCGGGTGGTGTTCACCCCCCGCCGCTATCCCGCGTGACGCACCGGGCCGCGCCGGGCCGCACCAGGGGTGGCGCGGCGCGCCCGTCGCGGGGGCCGATCCGGGCCGCCCCCGACCGGTCCGGGCCGTCGGGTAACCGCAGCCGAATGGCTTCTTCGACGCGGGGGCCGGAGCGAGCGGGGGAACTCAGCGGGATGGGCGCCGTCATGGCCGACCGTCAGCCGACCGTCAGCCGTCCGCGCATCGGCCCACAGCCGCCCTTCGTCAGCGGTCGGGAGCCCCTCCGCACAGACCGTCGCGACCTCCGGCCGCGCGTTACGGCCGGCGGTCGCGGGGCTTCGCCGGAACGGTCTCCGGCGAAGCCCGTGATGCGAGTTTCGGTTTCGCTCCGATCGATCAGGGCGCCCTAGATCACCAGCACCGGTTGGCCACGCAGAGCTGCAGGCCTCCCGGCGGCGGCGGTTGGGGGTCGTCCGGCATGGGGGTGGTCGTACCGGTCGTGCCGGCGCCGTTGTTGAACCAGGCCTTCACCCCGCCCAGAGTGTCGTGGACGAGGTAGTCGGCCCTGCGGTCACCGTTGATCTCGGCCAGACCGATGTTCGCGCGGGCCACGCCGACGCCGGAAGCGATCTCGCCAGCCGCCGGCCAGGCCGACCCGGAGCCGCCCCGGTTGTTGGTCCAGGCGCGGATCTGGCCGTAGTCGCCGAGGACCAGGTAGTCCTCGCGGCGATCGCCGTCGACGTCGGCGAAGGTCACCGTGGGACCGCTCGCGCCGACGCCGGAGGCGATCTCGCCCTGACTGACCCACGAGACGGCATCGCGGGTGCCGGTGTTGCGCCAGAGCCGGACCCTGCCCTGGTCGTCGACCACGAGGTAGTCGTCTCGGTTGTCGCCGTCGATGTCGGCGAACCTGATCTGGTCGCGGGGGGCGGAGCCCGAGGCGAGCCGGCCCTTGCTCGTCCAGGCGACGGCGTCACCGGTGCCGCTGTTGAACCAGGCCGTGACCTGGCCCTGGTCGCCGACCACGAGATAGTCGTCGCGGTTGTCGCCGTTCAGGTCGGCGAAGCGGATGTGGTCGCGCGGACCCGATCCGGACGCGACCTCGCCGCGGAAGTTCCAGCCGACGCGATCGGTCTCCCGGACGTTCAGCCAGGCCTGCACCCTGCCGTTGTCCTTCACCAGAAGGTAGTCGTCGCGGCCGTCGCCGTTCAGGTCGGCGAACCTGACCTCCTGGCGGGGCGCGTCGGTGGAGGCGATCTGGCCCTGGTAGTCCCACGGGTCGGCACGGCCCCAGCGTTCGTTCAGCCAGGCCGCGACCTCGCCTGCGGCGTTGACGATCAGGTAGTCGTCGCGGCCGTTCCCGTCGATGTCGGCCATGACCACCTCGTCACGGGAGGCGCCCACGCCACCGACGACGGCGCCCTGGTAGATCCACGGCCGGTTGCCGCCGACGTTGTTCAGCCAGGCCTTGGTGTAGCCGGTGTCGTCGAACACCAGGTAGTCGTCGTCGCCGTCACCGTCGAGGTCGTGGAATCGCACCTGGTCACGGGTGGCGCCGACACCCGAGGCGATCTCGCCCCGGTACGACCACCCCCCGCCGCCGACGGTGAACTGGTTCAGCCAGGCACGCACCCGGCCCTGGTCGTCGACCACCAGGTAGTCGTCGCGGCCGTCGACGTCAATGTCGGCGAACCGCACCTGGTCACGGGTGGCGCCGACATCCGTGGCGACCACGCCCTGAGCCACCCAGCTGACGGCGTCGCCTGTGCCGGCGTTGCGCCACATCGAGACCTGGCCCTGGTCGCCGACCACGAGATAGTCGTCACGGCCGTCGCCGTTCACGTCCGCGAACCGCACCTGCCGGCGGGGGGCCGCTCCGGCGGCGATCTCGCCGATGTGGTTCCAGCCGCCACCCTGACCGGCGCGGTTGTTGAGCCAGGCCCTGACCTGGCCCTGCTCACCGACCAGGAGGTAGTCGTCGCGGCCGTCGCCGTTCACGTCGGCGAAGCGGACCTGCGCACGGCTCGCGCCGGAAACCGAGGCGATCTTGCCGGCGTAGTCCCAGCCCGCGGGAGCGGGGCCCGTCGGGGGCGGCGGCGGGCTGGCCGGCGCCGGGGTGCACGACCGGTTGTCGCCGGGGAGCGCGGGCATGATCAGGCCCTCGTCCATCGCGGCGTTGATCGCGTTGTGGTAGGCGTTGGCCATCTTGCGGTAGCCGGAGTTGTTGGGGTGCAGCGAGTCGTTCAGGTCGGCCGCGGTGAATCCAAGAGCGCCGCTGCCGACCAGCCTGACGCGTTTGCCCTCGGCGCGGAGGTTGTTGACGACGGCCGGCAGCCTGGCGTTGTACATCGCGATCAGCGCGTTGTCCCTCTCGTCCCTCGCCGGCACGAGGCTGGAGACGAGGACCGTGGTGAGCGGCGAGATGTCGGTGATCCTGTCGACCAGCCCGCCGAGGCGGATGTGGGCCGTGTCGGGCTCCTCGTCGTTCGCCAGGTCGTTGGTCCCGATGTGCAACACGACGACGTTGGGCCGGTAGCGGTTGATCGTGCACTCGGCCGCCAGGGTGTCGATCTGGCTGATCCGCCAGCGGGGGTGCCCCTCGTGGTCGGTGTCGGGGATGTTGCCGTGCCCGGAGTCCACGGAGCCGACGAAGTCGAGCGCGCTCGCGTCGTCCTGCAACAGGTCCCACAGGCGGGCGCGATAGCCGACGCCGCCGGGGGTCCCGCCGACGCCGTGGGTGATGGAGTCACCGAGGGGCATCACCCGCAGGAGCTCGGGGGCCGCGCCGCGCCGCAGGGCGGCGAGCTCGATCGCCTCCACGTACCGGGGGACGTTGTGTTGAATGGTTCCGCCCACGTTTTCCATGGTCAGGCCGAGGTTTCCCGCCCACCACCAGGACTTCACGTTCCTGCCGGCATCCCGCACATTTCGCGCGATGTTCGAGAACCACTCCGCTCCGGAGGTGTTGAGGCCGGGCCCGAAGAAGCCGTCCCATAGAGCCGAGCTCGCGCCGAGGACGAAAGAGGTGATGAGGAGGTTCCACCAGGCGTCCGGATCGGGGTTGTCCTCGAAAGCGATCGTGAGCGCCCCTCTGGCGAAACTCCCGAAGAACGTCGCCAGCCCCGAGCATGCCGCGTTGGCGATAGGCGCCAGCGGACCCGATTCGGGAAGGAAGAACAACGTGCAGGCGACTCGGATGGTGAAGTAGACCGCCGCACCGGCGATGGCGATCCCGAGGGCCCCCCACGGGGTCACCTCGCTGAGCGCGATGTCGCTCTCCACCGTGAACGCGAGTTTGGAACCCCTCACCGCGATGGTTCCGTCGAAGTCGACCCAGTCGTCCAGTATCGTAACCGGCAAGGACCCCCTGTTGTTCAGCCATTCCTCTTTGATGGAGTCGCTGAGCAGGCCGTCGCGGTCGTTCATTTCGTCGACCCAGTCGCCGATCTCGGTACGATCGAACCCCTCGGGGAGCTCGAATTCCATCGAAACCGTGGTCGCGGCCCTCGCGGTGGGCTGGAAGCCCATCTGGAGCAGCAGTGAAAGGGCCACCAGCAGGGTCGTCAGGACCCTGCCTCTTCTTCTCAATCGGGTGAACATCCTGCCGCGGGATGCGGGCACGGTCCCTCCACCTGTTCATCCGCCGGCGGCTCGCCGAGCGGGTGGGTTGATCAAAGACGCTCGCCGGGATGCCGGGGCGGCCAGGACCGCGCCCGGCGCAGGTCGTGTGAGGCTCCGCTTCCCGTCACGTCGGTCGCGGACGCGGGGCGAGGCGAGGCGCGCCGACGACCGCGGCCCCGCCGGCGACGGACGGGCGGGAGATGACTTCCTTCCGTCCCCGGCGAGGCCGGACGACACGAGAACCCGGTGACGCGCTTACGCGTCGTGGTTCCACTGCTGGTGGAGGCCACCGTTCCACGCCTGCGCGTAAGCGTTGCCATCCTGCGGCCGGGCCGAGCCCAGGCGCTTCTGGTATCGAACATTCTTCCTCCGATTTTGGGACACCCCGATTGGCGCCTCCATTTCTCTTGATCCCGCATACAACCGTGAAAAAAGCGCCATCCGGTGTACGCCAGATGAACGACTTCCTCTGACAACATGACAAGAAAGATCCAATGGAGCCATTTCGCACCGAGTTGCGGCTCGGCCGCACCTGGTGGTCATGTTTCCAGCACATTAAATTTCCAGCGCATTAAAGGAGTGCGGCCGGATCGCAGCGGGAATCCGTGCCGTCAACCTGAGAGTGACTCGCCGACAACGTGAGAACGACCGCCGCGTCCACGTGTTCAGCAAACGAACACCGGGCTCCGCCCGCGGCGTGGCCGATCCCGCCAACAGTCCGCCGATATCGTGTTGTCAACGCTTGAGTTCTTACAGACTCACTTGTCGACTCCGCCTCCAGTTGCGGCACATCCGTATCGCCACAAGGGCCGGCGCAGGTGTCACCAGATGAAATGAATACCGAGATGGAACGGAAACTCATGCCACGCGCGGCGAACGAGCCGCACATCCTTTGGGTACGGCGCCCGTTGAACCGACGCCCTGACACGAAATCCATGCCCATCACATGCGGGATGTCGGAGCCCGCCTTTTCGACATTGTCGTCGTCGCCGAGATCCTCGGCTACGCCGACTCGACGCCACCCGCCGCTCCACCCCGCCCTCCCACGGCCTTGGTCGCCGAGGTGCCGTCCCGCCCGCGGCCTCAGTCGTCGAGGAGCCGCCAGGTGGTGAGGGCGACCCCGGCCCTTATCAGGCCGGCGGGCTCGGTGAGTTCGACGCCCAGGGTCCTTCCGATCTGTTCGAGGCGGCGGGAGACGCTGCTGTGGTGCAGGTGGAGGAGGTCGGCGGCCCGGCGCAGGGAGCCGGTGGCGCAGTAGGCGTCCAGGGTGTCCAGATCCTCCGGGTTGCCGGCCATCCGGGCGATCGCCGTCACGTCGGCGTTGTCCCGCGCGGCGTCCCGGGGCACCTGCGCGAGCAACGCCAGCACGCCCAGGTCGTCGTGGTGGACGACCGGCCGGCGGGCGGTGGTGAAGCGGAGGGCGGTGCGGGCCTCCCGCCAGGATCGGTCGGGGCTCTCGGCGGCGCCGATCCCCGCGCGCACGCCCGCCGGGAACCGGGTCGGGTCCATGGTGGTGGCCAGGATGACGCCCACGCCGGCGACCGGGGCCGCCTTCACCGGGCGGTTCGGGCAGATCAGGCCACCGACCTGGTCGAGCGGGCGCCGCGAGCGTACGGCGATGACGCGGATCGGCAGGTCGGCGGCGAAACCCAGGAGTCGCAGGGCGCGGGCCCTGGCCGCCTCGTCGCTGTCGGAACTGATCACCAGTTCGACGAGCGCGGGGTCGGCCATGGTCGTGCGGGCCGGGCCGTACCTCTCGACGACCGCCGTGGCGGCGATGGCGAACCGGTCCAGCAGCAGCTCGTCGAGCGGGCCAGGCGGGCCGGGGCGTTCCAGCCACACCGTGCCGACCTCCTCCCCGTCGAGGGTGATCGGCGTCGTGGCCGACGCGGGCGGCGCCGGGGCGGACGCCTCCCCGCCGCCGGGCGACATGCGGATCACCCGCCCGGTGCCGTGCAGCCGGACCCCGGCCGCGCACTCGGCCAGGCCCGCCGAGGCCCGCGCGAGCGCCGGGAGATCCACCCGTCGGCGCATCAGCGTGTCGTAGAACATCACGACGCGGAGCGCGCCCCCGGCCTCCGCGTCCAGCTGCGAGAGCCGTGCGGCCAATGCCTCCATGCCCGAAGGATATGCGGCGATCGTCGCGCGACGGGGGTGGAATGCCCGACGAGTGGCGGATGATCCCCGGGACTTCGGCTGTGAGGATCGTGGTCATGGATCCCGAACTGGAAGCATTCCTCCCGCTCATTCCGAAGGCACACCTGACCGACCCGGTCACCGAACGCAAGAACTTCAGCGAACTGGCCACCTCGATACCGGTACCCGCCGTCGCGGACATGGAGATCGAGGACCGTACGGTGCCCGCCGACCCGGAGGTGGCGGTGCGGATCTATCGCCCGCACCGGGCGCGGGGCGCCGTCGTCTGGATGCACGGCGGTGGATTCGTCATGGGTGACGTGGACACCGAGCACCCGTGGGCCACCCGGCTCGCGGAAGCCTCCGGCGTGGTGGTGATCTCGGTGGGCTACCGCCTCGCCCCCGAGCATCCGTTCCCCGCCGCCCTGGACGACACCTACGCCGTGCTGACCTGGGCGGCCGAGCACGCGGCCGAGCTCGGCGTCGACCCGGAGCTGATCGCGGTCGGGGGTCACAGCGCCGGCGCGGGGCTCGCGGCCGGGGTGGCGTTGCGGGCGCGTGACCAGCGGGGGCCGCGGATCCGCTTCCAGCTGCTCAACCAGCCAGGGCTCGACGACCGGCAGGAGACGTGGTCGGCGCGGAACTTCACCGACACGCCCTGGATGAACCGCGACACGGTCACCGCGGCCTGGCGGCACTATCTGGGCTCCGCGCCCGCCTCGCCGTACGCCACCCCGGCGCGGGCCACCGATCTGTCCGGCCTGCCACCCGCCTACATCGCCACCGCGGAGCTCTGCCCGAACCGCGACGAGGACATCGCCTACGCGCTGCGCCTGCTGGAGGCGGGGGTGTCGGTCGAACTGCACCAGTGGCCCGGCACCTTCCACGGATCGCACGCGATCCTGTCCGCCGAGGTGTCGCAACGGCAGATCGCCGAGCTCGCCGCGGCCCTGCGCCGGGCCCTGGCCGGGTGAGACCGGCGCGCACGACCCGGCAGGCCGGCGCCGGCCCGGTCACGTGCCCGGTCACATGCTCGGTCGCGTGCCTGGTCACGTGCCCGATCACGTACTCGGTCACGTACTCGGTCGCGTGCCCGATCGCGACGAGACCGACGAGGAGGAGAGAGCGATGAACGCCACCGCCGTCGCCGAGGCGAGGGAGCGGTCCGCACCACCACCGGATGCCGATCCCGCGGCCGGGCAGAGCCTGACGCGGCTGCTGCACCCCTACCGCCGGGGTTTCGCCGCCGTCGTCATCCTGCAGGTCATCGGCGTCGTCGCGGGTCTGGCGCCGCTGCTGGCGGTCGTCGAGCTGGGCCGTGCGCTGTTGTCGCCAGGCCCGATCGATCACGGTCATGTCCGGCTCGTCGTGATCGCGGGAGCGATCGGCTTCTTCGTCCGGCTGCTGTTCACGGCCGCGTCATCCGGCATCGGGCACGTCCTCGACGACCACGTGCAGCTGTCGTTCCGCCGGCGACTGGCCATGCGACTGGGGCGCGTACCGATCGGCTGGCTCTCCCGGCGCCGGACCGGTGAGCTGGCGAAGGTGGTGGGGCGGGACGTGAGTGCCATGCATCCGCTCATCGCCCACGCCCCCGGCGAGCTCGTCTCCGCGTTCGTGGTGCCGCCGGTGTCGCTGGTCTACCTGCTCACCGTCGACTGGCGGCTCACGCTGATCACGCTGATCCCGGTGGCGCTGGCGGTGGCGCTGGTCCCGCTGATGATGACCCCGACCCGGCTGCGCGAGCAGAAGGAGTTCGACGCCGCCATGGAACGGATCGCGAACTCCGTCGTCGAGTTCGTCCAGGGCATCTCGGTGATCAAGGCGTTCGGCGGGGTCGAGCGCGCACACCGTGAATTCCGCGCGGCCGCGGACGATTTCGCCCGCGTCTTCTACCGGATGGTGCGCGGTCTCTCCGCGCTCGGCGCGGCGATGCAGGTGGCACTGTCGCCGCCGTTCGTGCTGCTGGTCGTGCTGACCGGCGGTACGGCTCTGATCACCACCGGTTCCATGGCCCCGGCGGACCTGCTTCCCTTCCTGCTGCTGGGACTGGGCCTCACCGCTCCGGTGGCGGCTCTCGGCCACGGTTTCGACGACCTGCAGGCCGCCCGGCGCGCGGCCGGCCGGATCCTGGACGTGCTCGCGGTGCGGTCGCTGCCCGAACCCGCGCACCCGGTCATGCCACGGGGGCACCGGGTGGAACTGCGTGACGTCCGGTTCGGTTACGAAACCGGCCACGAGGTGCTGCGCGGGATCGACCTGGTGCTCGAACCGGGGACGGTCACCGCGGTCGTGGGACCGTCGGGAAGCGGGAAGTCCACGCTGGTCCGGCTGCTGCCCCGGTTCTTCGACCCGACCCACGGTTCGGTCGTCCTGGGCGGTGCCGATCTGCGCGAGCTCGGCGGCGGGGAGCTCCACCGGATGGTCTCCTTCGTCTTCCAGGACGTCCGGCTGCTGCGCGCGTCGGTCGCGGACAACATCGCGCTGGCCGTGCCGCGGGCCGGCCGCGACGACGTGGTGCGCGCCGCCCGGCTGGCGAACATCCACGATCGGATTCTCGCGCTGCCGCGCGGATACGAGTCGGTGATCGGTGAGGACGTCACGCTGTCGGGTGGCGAGGCGCAGCGGATCTCGATCGCACGCGCGCTGCTCGCCGACACGCCCGTCCTGGTGCTCGACGAGGCGACCGCCTTCGCCGACCCGCGGACCGAACAGGCGGTACGCGACGCCCTGGTGACACCCGCGGGCGAGCGGACGGTCCTGGTCATCGCCCACCGCCTGGAGACGGTCGCCGGCGCCGACACCGTCGTGGTCCTGGAGAACGGGGTGATCGTCGAACGCGGCAGGCCCGCCGACCTGCTGGCACAGAACGGAAAGTTCGCCGCGTTCTGGCAATCCCACCCGTCCGCGAGCGCCGACGGGACCGAAACCCGCCGTGGCATACCGCAAGGAGACCAGCCTCGATGATTCGAATGCTGCTGCGCGTGCTGGGACACCGGTACGCCCGCCCGGTACGTCGCACCGTGGCCCTGATGACGGCGACCGCGATAGCCGAGGGCCTGTCCTACGCACTGCTGGTTCCCGTGCTGCGGGCCCTGTTCGGGGGCACGCCCGGGGACGCCCGGCCCTGGCTGATCGCGTTCGGGGTCGCGGTCGCGGTCTACGCGGCACTGCGCTACTACAGCGATCTATCCGGTTTCCGCGTCGGGACCACGATGTTGCGCGGCATGTATCACCGGCTCGGCGATCACCTGGCCCGCCTGCCCGTCGGCTGGTACAGCGCCGGCCGGGTCGGCGAGCTGTCCGTCCTGGCCGGCCGCGGCGTCCTGGAGGCGATGAGCGCGATCGCGCATCTGCTGGCACCGTCCATCTCCGCCGCCGTGACCCCCCTGACGATCATTGTCGTGATGCTCGCCTTCAACCGGCAGATGGGACTGGCCGCGCTGGCCGCCGCCCCGGTCGTGGCGGCGGTCCAGATCTGGACGGCACGGTCGACGGCCGCCGGCGACGCCGAGCGCGCGGAACGCGACCACGAGGCCACCGGGCGGGTCATCGAATACCTCCAGGCCCAGCCGGTGCTGCGAGCCGGCGGCCGGAGCGCCGAACGCTTCCGGTTGCTCGACGACTCACTGCGAGAGGTCCAGCGCGCGTCCCGCCGTACCCTGCTGGCGACGCTGCCCGGCGCCGTGGGCCTGACGCTCACCGTGCAGGCGGTGTTCACCGTCCTGCTGGTCCTGGGCGCCTACCTCGCGCTCGGCGGGAGCATCGGCGCGGCGGAGGTGCTGGCCGTCCTGGTGCTCGCCGCCCGCTGCGCCGATCCGCTGCTGTCGCTGGCCGACATCGGCAGCCAGCTACGCGGCGCACGTTCCGAGCTGGCCAGACTCGACGCGGTGTTGCGCACCGAGCCCCTGCCGGAACCGAGCGAGCCGATCCAGCCGCGACGACATGACCTGGAGTTCGACTCCGTCACCTTCCGGCACGGCGGCCACACGGTGATCGACGAGGTGTCGCTGTCCGTACCGCAGGGACAGCGGCTCGCCGTCGTCGGGCCGTCGGGCGCGGGCAAGAGCACCCTGCTGCAGTTGCTCGCGCGTTTCCACGACGTGGACGGGGGCGCGGTGCGCGTGGGAGGTGTGGACGTGCGCGCGATCGACACCGAGGTGTTGATGGCTCAGATCGCCATCGTCTTCCAGGACGTCTATCTCTTCGACGGCACGATCGAGGAGAACGTGCGTCTGGGCCGTCCCGACGCCGGCGAGGCCGAGGTACGGGCGGCGGCGACCGCCGCGCGGCTGGACGAGGTGATCGAGCGGCTGCCCGGCGGGTGGGCGGCGAACGTCGGCGAGGGCGGCGCGCTGCTGTCGGGGGGCGAGCGCCAGCGTGTCTCGATCGCGCGGGCGCTGCTGAAGGACGCGCCCGTCGTGCTGCTGGACGAGGTGACCTCCGCCCTGGACCCGGTGAACGAGACGGCCGTCCACGAAGGCATCGAGCGCCTGATGGCGGGCCGGACGGTGGTGATGGTGGCGCATCGGATGCGGACCGTCCAGCGCGCCGACCGCGTCGTCTTCCTGGACCGCGGCCGGATCGTGGAGGAGGGCGGCCACGACGACCTGCTGCGCCGCGGCGGCCGCTATGCCGATTTCTGGGAGATCTCCATGACACCGGGAACGCCCTGATTCCGGAGCGGGACGGGGTGCCGGTGAGACTCACGCCGGCGGCCGGCGGCCGGCCGCGGTCTCCAGCCAGGCGAGCGCGGCCTCGACGGTCCCCACCGAGGTCACCCCCCCGGGCGAGGGCGGGCGGCGCACGATGACGACCGGCAGCCCCAGCTCGCGGGCGGCGAACAGCTTCGCGGTGGTCATCTCGCCGCCGCTGTCCTTGGTGACCAGCACCTCCACCCGGTGCTCGCGCATCAGGGCCAGCTCCCCGTCCACCGTGAACGGCCCCCGGCTGAGCAGCACCTCCAGGCGCCGCGGGACGACCGGCCCCGGCAGGTCCACCGAGCGGGCCAGGAACCACTGGCCGTCGAGGCCGGCGAAGACCGGCAGGCTGCGACGTCCCGTGGTGAGGAACACCCGCTCCCCCAGCGAGGGCAGCAGCTCGGCGGCGGCCTCCAGGGAGGGCACCCAGCGCCAGTCGTCGCCGGGAGCCTGCCGCCAGCCGGGACGCCGCAGGATCAGCAGCGGCAGGCCCGTCCGGCGCGCCGCCTCGACCGCCGAGGCGGTCATCCTGGCCGCGAACGGGTGCGTGGCGTCCACGACGACGTCGACGCCGTGCTCCGCCAGCCACGCCGCGAGCCCCCCGGGGCCGCCGAAACCGCCCTCCCGCACCTCCCCCACCGGCAGCTTCGGGTCGCGGACCCGGCCCGCCAGCGAGGACACCACGCGCGTCCCCGCGCGCCCGGCGAGCGCGGCGGCCAGCCGCCTGGCCTCGTCGGTGCCGCCCAGGATCAGCACGTTCAGCGTGTCCGGCACGCCGTCACCTCGGAACGCGGGCTCAGTCACGGCAGCGGGCCGCCGAGTACAGGTGGCTGTCGGGGAACTCCGAGGCGGTCAGCACGCGGCCCACCACGATCACCGCGGTACGGAGGATCCCCGCGTCGCGGACCTGATCGGCGATGTCGGCCAGGGTGCCGCGCAGGATCACCTCGTCGTCGCGGCTGGCCCTCGCCACCACGGCCACCGGGCAGTCGGCGCCGTAGTTGGGGACGAGCTCCGCCGCGACGGCCTCGATGCGCTGCACCGCCAGGTGCAGGACCATCGTGGCCCGGCTGCGGCCGAGCGTGCCGAGGTCCTCGCCCTCGGGCATGGGGGTGGCGCGCACCGAGGTGCGGGTCAGCACGACCGTCTGCCCCACCCCCGGCACGGTGAGCTCGCGCCGCAGCGACGCCGCGGCGGCGGCGAAGGCGGGCACGCCCGGGATCACCTCGTACGGCACCCCCTCGGCGTCCAGCCTGCGCATCTGCTCGGCCATCGCGCTGAACACCGACGGGTCGCCGGAGTGCAGCCTGGCCACGTCGTGCCCGGCCCCGTGGGCGGCGACCATCTCCGCGACGATCTCCTCCAGCGCCATCCTCGCGGTGTCGACCAGCCGCGCGCCCGGCGGGCACGACTCCAGCAGCTCCGCCGGGACCAGCGACCCGGCGTACAGGCACACCGGCGCGGACGCGATCGCCCGCTGGCCCCGCACGGTGACGAGGTCCGCGGCGCCCGGCCCGGCCCCGACGAAACGTACCGTCATCGCTTCTCCTCCGGGACCGGCGGCTTGACCGCGGTCCAGATCGTGACGGGCATCATGGGCCGCCAGCCGGTGAACCCGCCGACCGGGGCGGCCCGGCTGACCGCGAGCCGGACCATGCCGCCGCCGAGCCTGCCGTGCCAGCGGGCCAGGACCGCCTCGGACTCGACGGTCACCGCGTTGGCCACCAGCCTGCCGCCCGGCCGCAGCGCCCCCCAGCAGGCCTCCACCATCCCGGGAACGGTCACCCCGCCGCCGACGAAGACGGCGTCGGGCGGCTCCAGCCCGGCGAGCGCGTCGGGCGCGGCGCCGGTCACCACGTCGAGACCGGGAACGCCCAGCGCCGCGGCGTTGCGGGCGACCGCGGCCGCCCTGCCCGGGTGGGACTCCACCGCGACGGCCCGGTTGTCCGGGTGCGCGCGCATCCACTCGATGCCGATGCTGCCCGCCCCCGCGCCCACGTCCCACAGCAGCTGCCCGGGGACGGGCGCCAGCCGGGACAGGGTGACCGCGCGCACCTCGCTCTTGGTGAGCTGGCCGTCGTGCTCGAACGCCTCGTCGGGCAGGCCGGGCAGCCGGGGCAGCGGAACGGTCCCGGCGTCGGCGCGGCACTCCACGGCGACGACGTTGAGGTCGTGGGTGGCGGGCAGCGACCAGGTGGCGGCCGTACCGGAGACCGCGCGCTCCCCGGCGCCGCCGAGCCGTTCCAGGACCGTCATCGGGCTCGCGCCGTAGCCTCGGGCGTTGAGCAGCCCGGCGACCCGGGCCGGGGTGCGGCCGTCGGCGCTGAGGACCAGCACGCGGCGGCCGTCGTGGACGACCGGGTGCAGCACCTCGGCGGGGCGCGCCACGAGGCTGACCACCTCGACGCGGTCGGCCGCCCACCCGAGCCTGGCGCAGGCCAGCGAGACCGACGACGGGTGCGGCAGGACCCGGACCCGGTCCGCGCCGAGCAGCCGTACCAGGGTCGTGCCGATGCCGTGGAACATGGGGTCGCCGCTGGCCAGCACGCACACCCTGCGTCCCCGGTGGGAGGCGATCAGCGCGGGCAGGGCCGGGAGCAGCGGCGAGGGCCAGACGACGCGCTCGGCACCGGGTTCGATCCCGGGCCCGGCGCCGTGCCCTGCTCCCCGCCCTGCTCCCCGCCCCGCTCCCTGCCCCGCTCCGGGTCCGGCACCGGTTTCCGGGACGAGCCCCAACTGCCGTGCGCCGCCCATCAGGACCTCGGCGGCGCGCAGCTCGCGCCGCGCCGCCTCGGAGAGACCGGCCCAGCCGTCGTCCCCGATCCCGACGACGGTGACGACGGGATCCACGGCACCGACGGTTGCGGAGGCGACGCCGGCGAGGTCGGAGGTGGCGGGGTCAGACATTGCCCAGCACCCGGGTGATGCGGATCTCGACCACGACGCGGGCGGGGTTCTCCCGGGGCGCGCGGTAGCGCTCGGCGTAGCGGCGCTCGGCGTCGGCGACCGACCCGGGGTCGGTACGGATCACCGCGCGCCCCTCCAGGGTCGACCAGCGGCGCCCGTCCACCTGGCAGACCGCGACGGCCGCGCCCTCCTCCCCCGCCGCGAGCACGTGGCGGACCTTGTGCGAGCCACCCGAGGTGATCACCCTGGCGATCCCCGCGTCGGCGTCCAGCGTCACCCCCACCGGGATGACGTGCGGCGTGCCGTCGGCGCGCACGGTGGTCATCGTGCACAGGTGACGCTCCCGCCAGAACGCGCGGAGTTCCTCCCCGAGATCCTTCAACAGCCGTTCCTTCCCCGATACCGTTTACCGGGCGACATGGTAGCCCCGGGCCGCGTCCGCCACCGGACCCGGCCGCCGGTCGGACCCCGTGATCGCCCCTGCCGGCAAGGCCTGCCCGCTCGCCCGGCCGGCGCACCCCGGGCAGGCGGCATCCTGGTAGGCATGAGCTATCGCATATGCGTGGTGTGCATGGGCAACATCTGCCGCTCCCCCATGGCCGAGGTCGTGCTGAGGAAGACCCTCGACGACCACGGCCTCGGTGATCTCGTCACGGTCGACAGCGCGGGCACCGGCGGCTGGCACCAGGGCGGCCCGATGGACGCGCGGGCCGCCGAGACGCTCTCCGAGCACGGCTACGACGGTTCGGAGCACCGGGCCCGGCAGTTCCTGAGCGAGTGGTACGACCGGGTCGACCTGGTGCTGGCCATGGACGCCCACAACCTCGGCGCCCTGCGCCGCCTCGCCCCCGACGGCGCGGACGTGCGCCTGTTCCGCTCCTTCGACCCCGCCGCCCCCGAGGGTGCCGAGGTGCCCGACCCCTACTACGGCGAGCGCGAGGGCTTCGCCGAGGTGCTGGATATGGTCGAGGCCGCCTCCAAGGGCCTGGCCGAGCACCTGGCGGCCACCCTCAGGTGAGATCTCCCGCCGGACCCGCTCCACGTCCGGCCGTCGCCGGCCGGAGCCTCCACCACCGGTGAGGGGTCCGGTTTTTCCGTGACGGGATTTCGTCCGCGCCACCGCCTTTACAATGTAGATCAAAAGCTGGCCTCCGGAGTTCGCGCCCCCTCACTTCGCGCCCCCTCACGAGGGCGGGCCTCGTCCCGCCCGGCCCTCCGGGTGAGCGCCGCGCGCTCCCGTACGGGGGCCGGCGCGCGAGCGGGCCCACGGCATCGAGCGCGATGCCTACGCGTGGCGGCCGGATGAGCGGGAGCCGATACGCACCCGGCCCCTTCTCCCCCGCGTCCAGGCAGCTCGCCGCGATGGCCGGCCGAAGCCAGATCGTCCCGATGCCGGTAATTCGAATGACCGCACCGGGGAAGATCGGAACAATCAGGAGGTATGCGCCACTGGCCCCTGCTGAACCTGCGATTGATCACGCCCCGGCTTGAGCTGCGGATCCCCTCGCCGGACGATCTCGACGAACTGGCCGACCGGGCCCTGGAGGGTGTCCACGACCCCGAGCTGATGCCGTTCGGCGTCCCGTGGACCGACGCTCCCGCAGACGAGCTACCGGGCAACATCGTCCGGTTCCATCTCGGCGTCATCTCGCGGTGGCGACCGGAGCGTTGGTGCTGCAACTTCGTCGTCGTTCACGAGGGACGCGTGGTCGGTGTTCAGGACGTGTCCGCCTCCGACTTCCCGGTCACCCGTGAGGTGCATACCGGCTCGTGGCTGGGCCGCACCTACCAGGGCGACGGGATCGGCACCGAGATGCGCGCCGCTGCGCTGCATCTGGCCTTCGCCGGGCTTGGCGCGCTGACGGCGGTGTCCGGCGCCTTTCTGGACAACCCGGCTTCGCTGGCCGTCTCCGGCAGGCTCGGCTACCGGCCGGACGGCCTGTCGGTGCACCAGGTGCGCGGTCAGGGGGCCGTTCAGCAGCGTCTGCGCCTCGATCGGGACGGTTTCACCAGCCCGGTCCCGGTGGAGATCCACGGCCTGCAGCCGTGCCTGCCACACTTCGGCCTGCGATGACCGCACACCCGTTCCGCCGGCTCGTTGCGAGCCGTTCCCGTACCGGCCGGGAACCGCAGCGGGATTCGTAAGCGTTGAACTGGTCGTGTTGCTCAGGGAATTCCGCTCGCTGGAGTTCCACCGCAACTACGGCCGGCGTCCGGGGGCCGACCCGGATGTCGCCGGCCCCGCGCCGCGGTCAGCGGCCGTAGGCCTCCAGCAGCCGCAGCCACACCTCGTTGACCGTGGGGAACGCCGGAACCGCGTGCCACAGCCGGTCCAGCGGGACCTCGCCGACGACCGCGATCGTCGCGGCGTGCAGCAGCTCTGCGACGTCCGGGCCGGCGAGCGTGAAACCGACGATCACTTTCCGGTCCTCGTCGACGACCATGCGGGCGTGCCCCCGGTAGCCGTCGGCGTGCAGGGCGGATCCGGCGACGGCGCCCAGGTCGTAGTCGACGACGCGGATCCGCACTCCGGCGGCCTCGGCCGCGGCCGCGGTCAGCCCCACCGACGCGATCTCCGGCTCGGTGAAGACCACCTGGGGCACCGCGCGCTCGTCGGCCGTGGCCGCGTGCCGGCCCCAGCGGCCGTCCTCGACCGCTTCGCCCCTCGCCCGCGCCACGATGACGTCGCCGACCGCGCGGGCCTGGTACTTGCCCTGGTGGGTCAGCAGCACTCGCCGGTTGACGTCACCGGCGGCGTACAGCCACCCGTCACCGATCGGCGCCCCGTCCTCCCCGACCACGCGCAGCGTGTCGTCCACGGTGAGCCAGGCGCCCGGTGTCAGGCCGACGGCGCCGAGACCGATGTCCTGGGTGTTCGGTGTCCGGCCGATCGCCACCAGAACCTCGTCGGCCTCGACCTGCCCGCCGTCGGTCGTCGTGATGCGCACCGTTCCGGCCTCGTCGCGGTGCACCGACGCGGCCTCCGCGCCGAGGCGTACCGACACACCGGCCTCCCGCAGCGACTCGGTGATCCGCTCGCCGGCGAACGGCTCGGCCAGCGGCAGCACACCGTCACGAGCCAGCATCGTCACCGAGGACCCCAGGGCGGCGAAGGCGGTCGCCATCTCCGACGCCACCACGCCCCCGCCGATGACCGCGAACCGGCCGGGGACCGCGCTCGCGGCGGCCGCCTCCCGGCTGGTCCACGGCGCGGCCTCGCGCAAGCCGGGAACGTCCGGCAGCAACGCGCCGCTTCCGGTCGCGACGACCACCGCGTGCCGGGCCGTCAACGTGACCGGGACGCCGTCGTCGCCGGTCACCTCGACCACGTTCGCGGACACGATCCGGCCCTGACCGCGGTGCAGAGCGATCCCGGCCGAATCGAGCCAGCCGGCCTGGCCGTCATCCTTCCAGTGCGAGGCGAAGGAGTCCCGACGGCCCAGTACCGCGGCCGCGTCGAGACCACCGGTCACCGCCTCGCGCGCTCCCGGCAACCGGCGCGCCGCCCGTAACGCCGCCGCGCTGCGCAGCAGTGCCTTGGTCGGCATGCAGGCCCAGTAGGAGCATTCCCCGCCGACGAGCTCGCGCTCGACGACGGCGGCGCTCAGCCCGCCCTGCACCACCCGGTCGGCGATGTTCTCCCCGACCGGGCCGGCCCCGAGGACGACGACGTCGTAGGTGTTGCCGTCCATCTCAGTTTCCCTTCGCGGCGCGGCCGAGGCGGAGCGCCGAGATGAGGAAGAAGATGCCGCCGGGGATGGCGTAGCCGGCCGCGTTGATCAGCGTCGGGTTGGGCGCGGAGGCACCGGCGATGAACGACGCGCCGGCGAGTACGGAGATACCACCGCTGATGATCATCGGCCACTGGCCGCCCATCTTGCGGCGGGTGACACCCACGATCAGCTGGACCAGCCCGGCCACGACCGCCCAGGCGCCCCACACGCGCAGCACCGCCGGGATACCGGACGCGCAGGCGACGGCCACGCCGACGGCGGTGATCAGACTGACCACGACGTTCACGTACAGCAGGGCAGGTGATCCGGTGCCGCGCGTCGCGCGGGCGTCGACGATGGCGGCGGCCACGTCGAACAGCGGGTAGATCACGAGCAGGGTGACCGCGACCGGACCCAGTTGCGAGGCGGTCGTGAACATCACGAGGGCCCAGACGATGGCGAACGCGAACCGGACGAAGTACAGCCGCCGCAGTGCGGACGCGGTCCCGGAGATGCCGGGCGAAGCAGCGATGGTGCTCATGACGATCCTTTCAGTGGATGAGTGGCGAGGAGCGCGGTTCGGCGCGTCCCGCGGCCGGCCTTCTCGATCAGGTGTGCGGCCAGGCCGGCATGGCCGACCGGGCCGGCTTCACGAAGGCCGGGGAGAGCGAGGTCAGTGCCGCGGACGCCGAGACCGCCGCCGACAGGCCGACCGCGAGTGACCACGGCTGTACCGACGGGCAGCGGGGCGGTGCGCACTTGCATACCCGAGCCACTGGAACACCCTCATAAGAAGACAGAACGTTCTATCGCGACACAGCATGGCAACCTACGATGCGAACTGTCAAGACCGAACGTTCTACCCACCAAGACCCGACTTGCAGGCGGGCTCCATCCACGCCCACCGACCTGGAACGCTGGCTGCGCGGGCACGACCTGCGCGCGGATGAGCGAGCACCGGCCTCTCCCGGCCGGGGAAGCCGGTCGCCGGGCGGCCCGTTCCCCGCGATGACACCACCGCGCGGAACCCGGCCTCGTCCCGTCACGCATGTCCATGGGGAGGCTCGCCGCCAGGCCGCTCCGCCGGAGCGGCCTTTCGCGTGGCGATGAGGTATGTGACCGCGGCCGTGAAGGCCAGCAGGGCGGTCCAGTCGTTGAGGCGCAGGCCGAGGATGTGGTGGGTGGGGTCGATGCGGAGCCACTCGATCCAGGCGCGACCGGCGGCGTAGGCGGCGACGTAGAGCGCGAACGTCCGGCCACGGCCGAGCCGGAACCGCCGTTCGGCCCAGATGACGAACCCGGCCACGCCCAGGTTCCACAGCGACTCGTAGAGGAAGGTCGGATGGTAGGTGGCGGTGGATTCCATACCGGGCGGCCGATGGGCGGGGTCGATCTCCAGCGCCCAGGGCAGGGTCGTCGGCCTGCCGTACAGCTCCTGGTTGAACCAGTTGCCCCAGCGGGCGATCGCCTGCCCGAGCGCGATGCCGGGCGCGACGGCGTCGGCGAAGTCGCGCAGCGCGATGCCGCTCCGGCGGCAGGTCAGCCACGCGCCCACCGCGCCGCCCGCGACGGCGCCCCAGATGCTGATCCCGCCCTCCCAGATCGCGAACGCGCGCAGCGGGTCGTCGCCGGGACCGAAGTACTGCTGCCAGTCGGTGGCCACGTGGTAGAGCCGGGCACCGACCATGCCGAACGGCACGGCCCAGGTGGCGATGTCCCCGACCGCGCCGGGCTCGCCGCCGCGAGCGACCCAGCGGCGCCGGGTCACCCAGATGCCGACGAGGACGGCGAGCAGCATCAGCAGGGAGTAGGCGCGGATCGGGAGCGGGCCGAGGTGCCAGACGGCTTGGGCCGGGCTGGGGATGGCGGTCACGCCGTCGAGTCTGGTTCCGGTACGGCGGCTCCCGCATCGAGCGGAATGCTGATCATGTGATCAGTCGACTGGTTGATGCCGAACGGACGGGTGGTTGATTATCGTCGGCGGTGTGGAGTCCTGGGAGCGGTCGCAGCGCCGGTGGCAGCACGCCTTCTTCGCCTCATGGCTGGTGCTGACCTCGGCCGGCCCCCTGGGGGAGGCGGGCCGGGTGCTCCCGTTCGTGCTGGTGGCCGGGCTGGCCGCCTGGTACGCGGTGTGGTTCGTGCTGCGCACGCCACCCCCCGACGGCGTGCCCGCGCCGTACACGCTCGGCGGCGGGTTGCTCTGGCTGGGGTTGTTCGCCATCGATTCCTCCTTCCTGGTGGTCGTGCTGAGCGTGCTCGTGCCGTACTGCATGGACGCCGTGCGGGTCGGGCTGGTCGCGGTGGTGTCGTGTGCCGGGGGCTGGCTGTGGCATCGTTTCCACGCGACCGGGTCGATCACCTGGACCGAGATCGTCATCGCCGCGTTGATCGCGATCAGCGCGGCCACCGCGGTCGGGTACTTCGGCTCGGTGTCCCGGCAGAGCGCCGAGCGCAAGCGGCTGCTCGACCGGCTGCAGGTCGAGCAGGAGGCGCGGGCGGCGGCCGAACGGCAGGCGGGCGTGGCGGCCGAGCGGCAGCGGCTGGCCCGCGACATCCACGACAGCCTGACCCAGGGGTTCGCCAGCGTGGCGATGTTGCTGGAGGCGGCCCAGGCGACCCTGCCGGACAACAGGCACCTGACCCAGGCGCTGCGGGCGGCACGGGAGAATCTGGCCGAGAGCCGCCGGGTGGTGAGAGCGCTGCGCCCCGGCCAGCTCGACGAGTGCGGCCTGCCGGAGGCCCTGCAGGGGCTGTCCGGCCGGCTGTCGGACGAGACCGGCGTCCACGCGCACACCGTGATCACCGGCAAGCTCCGGCCGCTCGAAGCCCAGGTTCAGGCGGAGCTGCTGCGCGTGGCGCAGGAGGCGGTGGCCAACGTTCGCCGCCATGCCCGCGCCGAGCAGGTCACGCTGACCCTGTCGTACATGGAGGACCTGGTCGTGCTCGACGTCCACGACGACGGCGACGGTTTCGATCCCGGGCGGGCCGCCTTCGGACACGGCCTTTCGATCATGCGGGAGAGGATGGAGCAGCTCGGCGGCACGCTGCTCGTGGAGAGTGCCCCGGGCGCGGGCGCCACGGTGGCGGCCAGCCTTCCGGTGGTCGCGCTGAGCGGGGCGCGATGACCGTCCGGGTCCTGATCGCCGACGACCACCCGGTGGTCCGCGACGGCATCCGGGCGATGCTGGGCACCCAGGACGACCTGGAGGTGGTCGGCGAGGCGGTCTCCGGCGCGGACGCGGTGCGGCTGGCGCGCGACCTGCGGCCCGACGTCACCCTGATGGACCTGCAGCTGCCCGAGATCGACGGCGCGACGGCGATCGGCCGGATCCGCGAACACGACCCGGGCGCCAAGGTGATCGTCTTGACCACTTACGACACCGATGGCGACATCTCGCGCGCCATCGACGCGGGAGCCATCGGCTACCTGCTCAAGGACACCGGCCGTGAGCAGCTGTTCGACGCGATCCGGGCGGCGGCGCGAGGGGAGAGCGCCCTGTCGCCGGCGATCGCGACCCGAGTGTTGTCGTGGGCGCGGGCCGATGCCCCCGATGCCCTCAGCGGCCGGGAGATCGAGGTCCTCGGCGCGGTCGCCCAGGGTATGAGCAACAAGGCCATCGCCGCCCACCTGTGCATCAGCGAGGCCACGGTCAAGACCCACCTGCTGCACATCTTCGCCAAGCTCGGCGTGGACGACCGCACCGCCGCGGTGACGGTCGCCGCTTCCCGCGGCATCATCCGGCTGGGCGGTCAGCCGCTCTCCGGCTGAGATCGCGGTGAGCGGGCCGGCTGAGGCTTCCCCTTTTCGTATTTCGTGACGGAAGGGGCCGATAGCCGGTGGCTTGTGGTTACGATCGGGGTTCTTGGCCGGTGCGTGCGGGGTGTGGGAGGTCGGGTGGCGGAGCTCGGGTTGGCTGAGGCGATCGAGCAGGTGCGTGAGGAGCTGCGGCAGGCGATCGTCGCGGGCGCGGATGCGGATGTCCGGTTCCCGGTGGGTCAGGTAACGTTGGAGTTCCAGGTCGGTCTCAAGAAGAGCGGGGAGGGCAGCGGGAAGGTCAAGGTGTGGGTGCTGGAGGCCGGCACCAGCGGGAAGATCGAGCATGACGAGGTCCAGAAGGTGACCGTCGTGTTGCAGCCCCCGGTCGATCCGTCCGGTAACCCGATCAAGGTCGCGGCCTCCTTTCAGGTCAAGCCCGGTTAGCCGGCGCTGCCGTGGCGCTCCAGGACGCGGCCGAGGGGGCGATCCAGGACCGGTTCGTCGAGGTGCTGGCCGACCTCGGCCCCGGCGCCCGGCCGCGCTGGCGGTGCGCGTCGGGGTTTCTGGTCGACGGCCGCCATGTGCTCACCTCCCTGCACGCCGTCATCGGCGGTGAGCTGACCGTCCGGCGGGCCGGCGATGCGCCCGGCGGCCCGAAGCGGGAATGGCCGGCCAGGTTGCTGCTGGCCGGAGACCTCGAGGGTGCGGATCTGGCGATCCTCACCCTTGAGCAAGATGCCGGGCCGCTGCGCCCGGCGGGGTATGCGCAGGTCGCACGCCGCACCCCGCAACCGGTCGTGATCGAGCGATGCAGCGCGGTCGGGTTTCCCCGCTTCACCGCGCGCAGCGACGCCGAGGACGCCGTGCGCGACAGCGCGCATGTCGAGGGCCGTATCCCGACCTCCCAGAACCTGGTGTCGGGGCTGCTGACCTTGCAGACCACCCATACCCCCCAGCCGTTGCCGCCCGCGCGGAGCGGGCTGAGCGCCTCCGCGTGGTCGGGGATGTCCGGTGCCGCCGTCCTGGCCGGTGGGCGGATCATCGCGGTGGTGTCCGAGCACGCCCCTCGCCAGGGCCCCTCCGACCTCACCGTGGTGCCGATCACGTTGATCGACACCCTGCCCGAGGCCGATGCCTGGTGGGCCGTCCTGGCCACCCGTCCCGCACTGCTGCCGACCCTGCCGCCACCCGCACCGCCGCCCGCACCGGCGTCGGTGATCTCGCAGCCGCCGGGACAACTCCTGGAGCACGTCACCGACCCGTTCGATCTCGAGGTTCACCGTCCCATCCGCGTGATCGGCCACGGTGGGGATCTGCCGGCGCTGCCGCGGTACGTGCGGCGCGCCCACGACGATCAGCTCGCCGCGATCACCGCCCGGGCGCAGGCCGGGCACAGCGGCCTGGCCGTCTTGGTCGGCGGGTCTTCGACCGGTAAGACCCGCGCCTGCTGGGAGGCGCTCACCGTGTTGCGGCGATCGGGGCAGGGGTGGCGGTTGTGGCATCCGATCGACCCCACCCGCCCCGAGGCCGCCCTGGCCGCCCTGGCCGAGGTCGGCCCGTACACGGTGGTGTGGTTGAACGAGGCCCAGTTCTACCTGAGCCCCGACGGGCTCGGCGACAAGGTCGCCGCCGGCCTGCGTGCGCTGCTGCGCGATCCCACCCGCGGCCCGGTCCTCATCATGGCCACCTTGTGGCCCGAGCACTGGAGCACCCTGACCACCCGCCCGGTGGGGGGTGAGGATCCGCACGCCCAGGCCCGGGAACTGCTGGCCGACCGCAAGATCCACCTTCCCGACGCCTTCACCGATCACGACAGCCGGCACCTCGCCGACGCCGCCGCCGCCGATCCTCGGCTGGCCGAGGCCCGCCACCACGCCGCCGAGGGAAAGATCACCCAGTATCTGGCCGGTGTGCCGGTGCTGCTCGATCGCTACAGCGAGGCCCCACCCGCGGCCAGGGCCCTGATCCACGCCGCGATGGACGCCCGCCGGCTCGGTCACGGACCTCACCTGCCCTACCAGTTGCTGGCCGAAGCCGCCCCCGGCTACCTCACCGACACCGAATGGAACGACGTTGACGACGACTGGCTGGAAGCCGCCCTGGCCTACACCGCCCAGCCCTGCAACGGCATCCCCGGGCCCTTGACCCGGATCCGTCCCCGCACCCCCGCCCCCGGCCCGCCCGTCTACCGGCTCGCCGACTACCTCGAACAAACCGGTCGCACCGCCCGCGCCGGCCACTACCCGCCCGAGACTTTCTGGACCGCCGCCACCCAGCTCACCAGCGCCGACACCCTGCACACCCTCGGCCACGCCGCCCGCAACCGCGGCCTCCTCCAAACCGCCGCCCACCTGTGGAAACACGCCACCCGACTCGGCCACCCAGAAGCAGCGCTCCACCTCACCACCCTCCTCACCCACGCCCACCCCCACGACCAGCGCCCCGCCCGATACGCCGCCCGGCACGCCACGCTCGACGACCCGCGCGCGATCGGCCGGCTGCTGGACGGCCTGCAAAGGGCAGGCGCGGACGAGCAGGTGGCGCTACTGGCCGACCGAGCCGCCCGGCACGCCACGCTCGACGACCCGGACACGGTCGGCCGGCTGCTGGACGGCCTGCAAAGGGCAGGCGCGGACGAGCAGGTGGCGCTACTGGCCGACCGAGCCGCCCGACACGCCGCACTCGACGACCCGGACACGGTCGGCCGGCTGCTGGACCGCCTGCGAAGGGCAGGCACAAACGAGCAGATCGCGCTACTGCTCGGCCGCGACCCCGCCCGGCACACCGCGCTCGACGACCCGGACTCGGTCGGCTACCTGCTGGACAGCCTGCGGGAGGCAGGGGCGGACGAGCAGATCGCGGCACTGGCCGACCGAGCCGCCCGGCACGCCACACTCGACGACCCGGACACGGTCGGCCGGCTGCTGGACAGCCTGCGAAGAGCGGGCGCGAACGAGCAGATCGCGCTACTGCTCGGCCGCGACCCCGCCCGGCACACCGCGCTCGACGACCCGCGCTCGGTCGGCTACCTGCTGGACAGCCTGCGGGAGGCAGGGGCGGACGAGCAGATCGCGGCACTGGCCGACCGAGCCATCCGGCACACCGCGGTCGACGACCCGCGCGCGATCGGCCGGCTGCTGGACAGCCTGCGAAGGGTGGACGCAAACGAGCAGATCGCGGCACTGCTCGGCCGCGACCCCGCCCGGCACGCCACACTCGACGACCTGGACGCGATCGGCCGGCTGCTGGACAGCCTGCAGGAGGCGGGGGCGCACGAGCAGGTCGCGCTACTTGCCGACCGAGCCGCCCGGCACATCGCGGTCGACGACCC
>NZ_JBEZZK010000017.1:113781-167632 GCF_040639135.1 Streptosporangium sp. NPDC023963 | reverse complement strand
CCCCCGCGCGGTCGACCGATTGCTGGACGGCCTGCGGGAAGTGGGGGCCCACGAACAGGTCACGGCACTGGCCGACCGAGCCGCCCGGCACACCGCGGTCGACGACCCCCGCGCGGTCGACCGGCTGCTGGACGGCCTGCGGGAAGTGGGGGCCCACGAACAGGTCACGGCACTGGCCGACCGAGCCGCCCGGCACACCGCGCTCGACGACCCCCGCGCGGTCGACCGATTGCTGGACGGCCTGCGGGAAGTGGGGGCCCACGAACAGGTCACGGCACTGGCCGACCGAGCCGCCCGGCACACCGCGCTCGACGATCCCCGCGCGATCGGCCGGCTGCTGGACAGCCTGCGAAGAGTCGGGGCACACGGGCAGGTCGCGGCACTGCTCGGCCGCGACCCCGCCCGGCACACCGCGCTCGACGACCCGCGCGCGGTCGGCTGGCTGCTGGACAGCCTGCGAAAGGTGGACGCGCACGAGCAGATCGCGGCACTGCTCGGCCGCGACCCCGCCCGGCACACCGCGCTCGACGACCCGGACGCGGTCGGCTGGCTGCTGGACAGCCTGCGAAAGGTGGACGCGCACGAGCAGGTGGCGATACTGGCCGGCCGAGCCGTCCGGAACGCCACGCTCGACGACCCGGACGCGGTCGGCCGGCTGCTGGACAGCCTGCGGGAGGCAGGGGCGGACGAGCAGATCGCGGCACTGGCCGACCGAGCCATCCGGCACACCACGCTCGACGACCCGGACGCCGTCGGCCGGCTACTTGACCGCCTGCGGAGAGTCGGGGCGGACGAGCAGATCGCAGCACTGGCCGACCGAGCCGCCCGGCACACCGCGCTCGACGACCCCCGCGCGATCGGCCGGCTGCTGGACAGCCTGCGAAGAGTCGGGGCACACGGGCAGGTCGCGGCACTGCTCGGCCGCGACCCCGCCCGGTACACCGCGGTCGACGACCCGCGCGCGGTCGGCTGGCTGCTGAGCAGCCTGCGAAGGGTCGGGGCGGACGGGCAGATCGCGGCACTGGCCGACCGAGCCGCCCGGCACACCGCGCTCGACAACCCGCGCGCGGTCGGCTACCTGCTGGACAGCCTGCGGGAGGTGAGTGCGGACGAGCAGATCGCGGTACTGCTCGGCCGCGACCCCGCCCGGCATGCCACGGTCGACAGCTCGGACGCGGTCGGCCGGCTACTGGACCGCCTGCGGAGGGTAGGCGCGCACGAGCAGATCGCCGTACTGTCTCGCCGCCTTCCTGCACTCGGCCTGTTCGAGTTCTACTGCGACATCGGAGACAGCCCGTCGTTGAAAACGTTCGGCTGCCGGCCTGACGGTTCCCCCGCGCGGCGATGGGACTGGGATGACCTGATGTGAGAGGTGTCGGGAACCGACCCCTTGAAGATCATGATCAACCGATGGCGTCTTCGGCTCCACAGCTTTGTCGATCATGAGTGAGATCGGAGGCGCTCAGCGCGAACACGGGCGCCATCGCCTTTCACGAACGGCACGGCGTCCGCCGCACGGACGAGCGGATGTGCCGTTTCCCGCGGGATTTCGAATCACCCGAGTTCGAGTACGCCCGGCCGATGAACCGATCGGCCAGGCGCGCACCGGGACCCTGTAAGGATCCCGCCGTCTCACAAGCGCCCGCGAGGTTACCGCGGTCCGTCACACCGGTTCGACGGGCAGCCACAGCTCGCATGTCGCGGTGCTGAAGTCGTCCGCCCGCTCGAGGACCGCGACGATCGAGGGACCTGGCCGCAGACGCCACGGGTTGGAGGGGAACCACTCGGTCGCGGTCGCGGCCCAGGCCGTCTGCAGGGCCTGCGGATGCGGTCCGGCGGTGCGGAAGACCGCCCACATGCCGGCCGGCACCTCGATGGCGTCGAGGTCGTCGGGGACCGGCGTGTCCCGAGAGACGGCGACCCCGTGCAGGTAGGTCAGCTCGCTCCCCTCCGCGCTGTCGGGGTCGAGGTCGTCGGAGACCTGCAGCAGGCCCCTCGGTTCGGTGTCGCTGAGGGCCTTCAGCCGGAGATGCTCCTCCTGTGGCAGTGCGGCGATGTGCCGCTGGATGTGCGGGTTGACGCCCCGGTGGATGAGCGGAACCCGGGCTGCGTGTCCGACCAGCCGGAACGCGGGGCGGTCGACGATGCGGGTGTCCATGGGGATGCTCCCTTCGACGGTCAGGCGGAACCTGAGCTGCGGTTGTGTGCGCAGGGGGCCTCCGTCGCGGCGCACGTCGCCGGGACCGGAGCCGTGGACCGCGCGGAACGCGCGTCCGAACGCCTCGGTCGAGCCGTATCCGTACCGGACGGCGATGCTCAGCAGATCGTCCTCGCCCCGGACGACGTCGGCGGCGGCGACGGTCATGCGGCGGCGGCGCACGTACTCCGACAGCGGCATGCCGGCCAACGACGAGAACATCCGGCGCAGGTGGTACTCGGTCGTGCCGAGTTCCCTGGCCAGCCCGTGGATGTCGAACTCCTCGGCGAGATGCTTCTCGACGAGATCGACAAGTTGGTTGAGCGCCGAGATCACGAGGCCCCCTTTCGGTGTCAACCCTGCCGGAAGAACCCCGGCCGTACCCGACCGCTGCGGTCCGATCCGATCAGGTGCCCGGACGGACGTGGGGCCGGCGCAGCTGCTCATGCCGCCTGTCCCTCACGGCAAGTGCCAATGCTGTCAGACGAGCGGGGCGGCTCGGGGATCGAGGTGAGCCGGCGGGGGTTCGGCCGTGAGCTTGGCCAGGCCCGCGCGGGCGAAGCCGGGTACGAGGAACGGCTCGCCACTCGGCGGAAGCGGCGGCCCGTCGCGCCGGCCGCGTTCCGGTGATCCGCCGTGTCCGGCGGCCTGCGCCCCGATGTGCGTGCTGCGGTGCCGGCCACATGCCGTGGCCGACGGTCCCTCGCCGGCGCCCCCTGCGAGCCGGTCGCCGATCACCGGACGTCCCTGCGGGCGATCGCGACGGCCGCCGCGCCGAGGGCCGCGACGACGTACAGGGCCATCACCGCCAGCGCCGCCGCCGGGGACAGCCCGATCCCGCCGGGCGCGTCGCCGAGCCCGACCGCCAGGGGCGGCTCGCCCGCGGCCTGCCGGGTCAGGTCCTCCAGCAGCACCGAGCCGACCCTGGCGTTCCACGGGGCGGGCAGCGCGGTCGCGAACCTCGGCAGGACGTACAGGTACGCGACGACGCCGGTGATCGCCCCGGCGGTGGAGCGCAGCACGGCGCCCGCGCCGAGCCCGACCATGGCGAGCACCACCGCCGACAGCCCTGCGGCGAACATCCCGGGGAACTCCTCGGGCAGCGACGAGGCGAAGCCCGGGATCGGGCGGTCACCGATGATCAGCCGGCCGGCGGCGAACGTCACCAGCCCGCTCCCCTGCCCCACGGCGAACGCGACGGCGGCCACGACCGCCGCCCTGGCCGCCAGCACCGCTCCGCGCTGCGGCACCGCCGTGAAGGTGGTGCGGGCCATGCCGGTGGCGTGCTCGGAGGTGAACGCGAGGACCCCGAGCACGGCCATGCAGATCTGCACCGGCAGCAGCAGGAGCTGCTCGGGCCGCGCGGCGCGCAGGGTGGCCCGCCGTTCGGGAGGCAGCCCGTCCCACAGGCCGCCCACGTAGAGGGTGAACACCGCCATGAGCGCGACGGAGGCGGCGACGGCGGCCAGGACGTACCAGGTGGAGCGGACCGTGCGCAGCTTCAGCCACTCGGCGGCCAGCACGTCGGCCGCCAGGCGGCTCCCCGCCGCCTCGCGCCGCGGGAGACGCGGGAGACGCGGGAGACCGGTCATCGCCCGCCCGCCCGGTACTCGGTGCTGTCGCCGGTCAGCTCCATGTACGCCTCCTCCAGCGAGGCGCCGCGCGGGGTGACCTCGTGCACGGCGAGGCCGGCGGCCGCGGCCAGGTCCCCGATCCGCGCGATGTCCAGCCCCCTGACGACCAGTCCCCCGCCCGGGTCCGTCCCGACCGTCGCGCCGGCGGCCTCCAGCACGCCGGTGAGTTCGGCGGCGCGCGGGGAGCGCACCAGCACACCCCGGTCGCGGCGGGCGGCCAGGTCCCCGGCCGTGGTCTCGGCGACCAGCCGGCCGCGCCCGATGATCACGAGGCGGTCGGCGGTGAGCTCCATCTCGCTCATCAGGTGGCTGGAGAGCAGCACGGTGCGCCCCTCGGCGGCCAGCGAGCGCATCAGGTGGCGGATCCACCGCACGCCCTGCGGGTCGAGCCCGTTGACCGGCTCGTCGAACATCAGCACGCCCGGGTCGCCCAGCAGTGCCGCCGCGATCCCCAGCCGCTGCCGCATGCCGAGCGAGAGGTCACCGGCCCGCCTGCGGGCCACGCCCGCCAGGCCCACCCGCTCCAGGACGCCGGCCACCCGCGAGACCCCGATCCCGTTGCTCCGCGCCAGGCAGCGCAGGTGGTCGTAGGCGCTGCGCCCGCCGTGCACCGCGTTCGCGTCGAGCAGCGCGCCGACCTCGTGCAGGGGGTGCCGCATCGTCGCGTAGCGGCGCCCGTTGACGAGCCCCTGGCCGGAGGTGGGGGCGTCCAGCCCGAGCAGCACGCGCATCGTGGTCGACTTCCCCGCGCCGTTGGGGCCGAGGAACCCGGTGACCAGGCCCGGCCTCACCTGGAACGACAGCCCGTCCACCGCGACGGTCGCGCCGTGGCGTTTGGTCAACTCCCTGACTTCGATCATGTCGTCGAGGCTCTCGCGGGGCGGGCGCCGGGCGCGTCGGGCCAGGGCGGGCACTTCGCGGTCGGCCCCGGGTCCGACGGCGGCGCCCGCGGCGCGGGAGGGTCGGCCCCGGGGATGACGTCCCGTGGGAGGAGGCGGGGACGCGACCTTGGCGGATACGGTCTCATCGTGGACCTCACCGTGGACGACTCGCTCTTCCCGCGGCACTGGAGCCGTGCCCGGCTCGTCCGCCTCGACACCCTGGGGGCGGCGGGGTACGCGCTCGCGCTGCTGCTGTTCGGCGCCGGGCTCCCGGACCCGGCGGTGCCCGCGTGGGCGCGGTTCCTGATCCTGGCCGGGATCACCCTGCCGCTCGCGGTACGGCGGCTGTGGCCGCTCGCCGTCTTCTGCGCCGTCTTCGCGACGTCGCTGGTGTCCCTCGTCGTGCTCGGCACGGTGCACGACAGGTTCGCGGCGGCGGCCTTCGCGCTCTACCTCGTGGCGCTCACCCGGCCCCGGCCCCGGTGGGAGCCCACGATCGCGATCGGCGCCTGCGGCGCGGTGGCCGTCCTGCTGCTGTCGGCGGTGGGCACCCCCGCCCCGGCGCCCGGCGTCGCCGGGCCGCTGCTGGTGGGGGTGGCGTTCATGGGCGGCGCCTGGGTCGCGGGCCGCGCCGTGCGGGAGCGGCGGGCGTACACGGCGCGGGCGGCCGAGCAGCTCGCGGGCCGGGCGGTGGCCGAGGAGCGGCTGCGGATCGCCCGCGAGCTGCACGACGTGGTGGCGCACAGCATGAGCCTGATCGCGGTCAAGGCGGGCGTCGCCCACCACGTCGCCGCCGTGCGGCCCGAGGAGGCCACGGACGCGCTGCGCGTCATCGAGACCGCCAGCAGGGGCGCCCTGGCCGAGATGCGCCAGCTGCTGGGAGTGCTCCGCTCCGACCTCGACGCCGGCCACGACGCCGGCCACGACGCCGATCTCTGCGCGCCGCCCGCCCTCTCCCCCTCCCCCGGTCTCGCGGGTCTCACCGGCCTCGCGGAGCGGGCGTCGATGGCCGGGGTGCGCGTCGAGCTGGACGTCCGGGCGACCGGCCTGCCCGAGGGAGTGGAGCTGTCGGTCCACCGGATCGTCCAGGAGGCGCTGACCAACGTCGTCAGGCACGCCGCCCCCGCCCGGTGCCGGGTCTGGGTCGAGGCGTCCGGGGGCGAGGTCCGGATCGAGGTCGCCGACGACGGGCCCGGCGAGCGGGTGCTGCCCGGCGGGCCGGGGCACGGCCTGATCGGGATGCGCGAGAGGGTGGCCGTGTACGGCGGGAGCTTCACTGCCGGGCGCCGCCCGGAGGGCGGGTTCGGGGTCTCGGCCCGCATCCCGTACGAGGAGACGCGCGTGCCGCACCGGGAGGCGCGCGCACCGGGCGAGGGGACGTGCCCGCCGCCCCTGGGAACCCACCCGGCGCGCGTGCCGCACGGGGAGACGGCCGGGTCACCCGGCCCGGCGCGCGTGCCGCACGAGGAGGCCCGGTGATCCGGGTGCTCGTCGCCGACGACCAGGCGCTGCTGCGCGGGAGCTTCCGGGTGCTGGTGGACACCGCGCCCGACCTGGTGACGGTCGGCGAGGCCGGGACGGGTGCCGAGGCGGTGGAGCTGGCGCGCGGCGAGTCGCCGGACGTCGTGCTCATGGACGTGCGGATGCCGGAGATGGACGGCATCGAGGCGACCCGCCGCATCTGCGGCCCCGCGGGCGTCCCGGGGGTGCGGGTGCTCATGCTCACCACGTTCGACCTGGACGAGTACGTCTACGCGGCGCTGCGGGCCGGGGCCAGCGGTTTCCTGCTCAAGGACACCCCGCCGGGCGACCTGCTGGCCGCGATCCGGGTGCTCGCCTCCGGCGAGGCGCTGCTCGCGCCGACGGTGACGCGCCGGCTCATCGCCGAGTTCTCCCGGCGCCCCGAACCGGCGCGCCCGACGGCCCGCGAGCTCGACGGGGTCACCGGGCGGGAGCTCGACGTGCTGGCGCTCGTCGCCAGGGGACTGTCCAACACGGAGATCGCCGATCACCTGACCCTGAGCCTGGCGACCGTGAAGACGCACGTGGGCCGCCTGCTCGGCAAGCTCGGCGCGCGCGACCGGGCCCAGCTCGTCATCGTCGCCTACGAGACGGGCCTGGTCACGGCGGCCCGTCCGCCCCGCTAGGCCGGACCCCACGGCCCCACCGTGACGGGCCCCTTCCGGTATCGGACCGGCCGGTCCCCCGCCGTCCCCCGCCCTCGCGCGGCGGGGGACGGTCCGGTCAGCGGGGCTCGCCGGTGCCGGTCGCGCGCTCCAGGACCTCCAGGACGGTCCCGGCGAGCAGCGCGAGCTTGTAGGAGTCGCGGGCCGCCGGGGCGCACCGGGCGGTGGCCAGCCCGGCCGCCCGGTCCAGGGACTCGCCCGCCAGGAGCGCCTCCTCGACCTCGGGCAGGCGGACGGGGACGCGGGCGACGCCCCCCGCGGCCACCCTGGCGAAGGTGATCCCGCCGCCGTCGACGACGAGCCGCGCCACTGCCTCCACCAGCGGCCACTCGGCCTCCGACCTGCCGATCGCCCGGTGGTAGGCGGCCCGCTCCCCCGGCACGGGCGGCGGCAGGACGACGGAGAGAAGGATCTCCCCCGCGGCCAGCAGGTGGTCTCGGGAGGGGTCCGAGCCGTCTCCGTACAGCTCGGCGATCGGGAACGCGTCCCTGCCGTGCACCTCGACGGAGGCGTCGCAGGCGAGCAGGGCCACCGCCAGCGACGACGGGTGCGGAGCGACGCACGGGCCGGTGCCGAGGATCGCGGCGTTCGGGGCGAGCCCGGCGCGGGCCGGGCAGTGGTCGCCGCCGTCCTGGTGGCAGGAGAAGGCCGGGTTGCGGAAGTACGTGCAGCGGTTGCGCTGCAGCAGGTTGCCCCCGACGGTGGCCACCTCCCGGATCTGGGGGGTGGCCAGGGCCGCCGCCGTCAGCGCCAGGCAGGGGTGGCCGGCGGCCAGGCGCGCGTCGCGGGCCACTCCCGCGACCGTGGTCAGCGCGCCGATCCCGGCGGAGCCGTCCGGCCGCCAGGTGACGCCGGACAGATCGGGCAGGCCGCGCAGGTCCACGTGCGGCCCCGCCGTGCGGCGGCCCATCAGGTCGGTGCCTCCGGCGCGGAACTCGCCCCCGCGCCGCACGGCCTCGCCGAGGTCGGTGAGTACGGTCATCGAACACCTTCCAGTGCAGGGATCATCGAACACCCTCCGGCGCGGATCCGCGGGAAGGGGATCACCGGGCGATCCCCTCGAGGAGCCGGTCGGGGCGGATGGGCAGGTCGTGGGGGCGCCAGCCGGTGGCGTTGTGGACGGCGTTGCCCACCGAGGCGGCCACGCCGACCGTGGAGATCTCGCCGACCCCGACGCCGTGGCCGTTGACGTGGTCCCATCCCTCCTGGTGGAAGTGGACGGTGATCTCGGGGGTGTCGCCGATGCCGGGGACGCGGTAGTCGTCGAGGTTGGCGGTCAGCACGACTCCCGTCACCGGGTCGACCAGGCGCTCCTCGTACAGGGCGTAGCCGATGCCCTGCACGACGCCGCCCTCGCACTGGCTGCGCGCCAGCCGCTCGGCGTAGATGTGGCCCACCGCGATCCCGGCCCACACCCGCAGCGGCCTGACGACGCCCAGGCGGGTGTCGACCTCGACCTCGGTGACGTGGACCGAGCCGCTGAACCCGCGGCCGATCGCCATGCCGCCCACCGGGAACGGGGTGACGTAGCCGCGCCGGTCGCGGCGGCGCCCGCCGACGGCCCGGGCGCCGTCGGTCACGCCCAGCTTCCGCAGGCGCCGCGCGGCGTCGCGCGCGGCGGGGGCCACCGAGACCGTGGTGCGGCTGCCGATCGAGGCCGGCCCGTGCACGGTGCCCGTCCTGCCGATCTCGACGCGGACGCGCCCGGCGGGCAGCCCGAGCTCCTCGCGCACGACATCGGCGATGACGGTGCGGATGCCGGTCCCGATGTCCTGGGTCGTGGTGCGGGCCACGACCACGTCGCCCTCGACGCGCAGCTCCACCTCCGTGCCGGGGTCGAGCATGTAGGCCCAGTTGGCGGCGGCCACCCCGACACCCCGGCGGAAGCGGCCCGTCTGGGAGCCGGTCCGCGGCCTGGTCGTCCATCCGGGCAGGGCCGCGGCCACGTCGTAGAGGGCGTGCCGCTTGCGGTTGCCGTCCCAGCGGCGGCGCAGCGCGATCGGGTCCTCGCCCAGGCGGTGGGCGGCCTCGTCCACCGCCTGCTCCAGCGCCCAGAGCATGGGCGGCGCCCCCGGCCCGCGGAACGGGGTGCCCGGCGGCTCGTTGGTGACCACGTCGTAGTCGCGGAGCCGCCGGGGCGCGGTGCCGTACATGAGGCGGGCCATCACCGCGACGGCCGACCCGATGGCCACCCCGCCGCGCCCGTGGACGTCCATGGTGAGGGCGGCGAGGTCGCCCCGGTCGTCGGTGAGCAGTTCGAGGGTGGTGCGGGTGCCGGGGCGGTTGCCCGCGTCGGTGAGCTCCTCGGCACGGCTGAACACCACGCGCACCGGCGCGCCGCAGGCCCGCGCGAGCTCGACGGCGGCGATCGTCTCCGTGCCGACGCCGCTCTTGGCCCCGAAGCCGCCGCCGACGTGGTCGGCGACGACGTGCACCCGCCCGGCGGGCAGGTTCCACCGCTTGGCGGCCTGCTCGGCGGCCATGCCCACGGTCTGGGTGGACAGGTGCAGGTGCAGGTCGCCCTCGGCGTCCCAGCGGGCGACGCAGGCGTGCGGCTCCAGCGGGGTGTGGACCTGGACGGCGGTGGTGAAGGTGCCGGTCACCAGGCGGGGGTCGGCGTCGCGGCGGGCGGCCTCGATCCTCTTGACGGCGGTGCGCCCGCGCCAGCTCGCCCTGGTGAAGGGGCCGCGCACGTTGCCGTTCCAGTCGCCGGGCAGCTCCAGCCCCTCGCTGGAGCTGGGGACGTGCTTCTTGGCGGCCTCGTCGTAGACGGGCGGGGCGTCCGGCGCGTCGTCGAGCGCGGCGGGCATCGGGTCGTAGCCGATCTCGGCGGCCTCCGCGATCGCCAGCGCCTCGCGGCGGGTGGGGGCGGCGACGGCGGCGACGGGCTGGCCCGCGTAGCGGACGGTACGGTCGGGCGGCAGCAGGTCGACCACGTGGGCGGCGTCCACCGTGACCGAGGTGACGCGGGCGTGCGCCCTCGTGGAGCGGATGATCACCCCTTCCAGCCGGCCCTCGAGGCGTACGTCGGTGGTGTAGCGGGCGCGGCCTGTGACCTTGTCCATCGCCTCCACCCGGGCGGGCGTCCCCGCGGCGCCGTCGTGCTCTCCCCGGCAGGCGGCGGCGATCGCGGCGTGGATCCCCTCGTACGCGCCGCACCTGCACAGGTGACCGGCGAGGGCGGCGGCGACCCGCTCGCGCGGCGGCGCGACGTCGCCGTGCTCGGCGCGCCAGGCGTCGACGAAGGCGGCGCCCTCGACCGCGAACCCGGGCGTGCAGTAGCCGCACTGCAGGCCGTCGTGGACCGCGAGCGCCCGCTGGACGGGATGGTCGAGACCCTCGGCGGTGGTGATCTCGCGATCCTCCAGCGCGGCGGACGGCAGCAGGCAGCTCGCCTGGGGAACCCCGTCCACCATGACCGTGCACGCGCCGCAGACTCCGGTACGGCAGGCGGCCTTGGCGCCGGTGAGGCCGAGTCCGTCGCGCAGGACGTCCACGGCGGCGTCGTCGGGGCCGGCGTCCACCGTGGCGGGCAGCCCGTTCACCGTGATCTTCATAGCTCTCCGGTTGACGTCGTCAACATCATGTTGACAGTGTCAACCAGGTACGTTGACGTTGTCAACACTCGAGGCCCGGGAAGGTGGACCCGCATGGTGGACGACACCAGGACCCGCCTGGTCGACAGCGCGCTGAGGCTGCTGCGCGAGGGAGGGCTCGACGCCGTGACGCTGCGCGCCGTCGGCGACCTGGCCGGCCTGTCCCGTACGGCCCCCTACCGGCACTTCGACGACAAGACCGCGCTGCTGGCGGCGCTCGCCGTCCGGGTCATCACCGACCTCAGCGCGCACGTCGCCGCGGCGACCCTGGAGGGGACGAGCCCGCGCGACCGGCTGCGGGCCTTCTACCTGAGCTACGTCGAGTACGCCACGACGCACCGCGAGGAGTACCGGCTGGTGTTCGCCGCGGAGTTCCTCGCCGGGCACCACCCGGAGCTGGAGACGGCGATCGACCAGGTGACGAGCGCGCTCGGCATGCGGGGTCCCTGGGACGGGCCGGCGTCCAAAGCCCGGGTGATGGCCCTGCTCTCGACCGCCCACGGCCTCGCGGAGTTCGCGGTGGCGGGACAGTTCACGCACAAGGAGATCGGGTACGCGGACATCGTCGACGTCCTCGTGACCCGCGAGGGCGAGCCGTGACGGGCGGGCCGCCGGCGGGTCAGCCGGGAACGGCGTCCCTGGGCTCGCCGGCGACGCGCACCCCGGAGGCCGGAGCCCGGCCCCCGGGAGGGACGGGCAGGACGCCGCGCTCGGCGGCCTTCGCCACGTTGCGCAGCATCGGCCCGAAGATCAGGCTGTGGAAGGGCGCGACCGACCACCAGTAGAGGTGCCCGGCCAGGCCGTGGGGGTGGAAGATCGCCCGCTGGCCGTAGACGGTCTCCCCCCGGTATGTGAGCACCCGCATCTCCAGCCAGGCGAGGCCGGGCAGGCGCATCTCCGCGCGCAGCCGCAGCAGGCGCCCCGGCTCGACCTCCTCGACCCGCCAGAAGTCGACCGAGTCGCCCACCCGGAGCCGCTTGGGGTCGCGGCGCCCCCGGCGCAGGCCCACGCCGCCGACCAGCCGGTCGAGGAGGCCGCGCAGACTCCAGGCCAGCGGCAGGGAGTACCAGCCCGATTCCCCGCCGACGGCCTCGACGACCGCCCACAGGGCCTCCGGCGAGGCGCCGACCCGGCGGGCCCGCGCGTCGACGTACAGGCTGCCGCCCGCCCAGTCGGGGTCGGTGGGCAGCGGGTCGCTCGGCGCGCCGGGGATGGAGGCCGAGGACCAGCGGGTGACGACCTTGGCCTCCTTGATGCGCTCCAGGGCGAGTTCGATCGCCCGTCTCAGCCCGGTCAGGCCGCCGGGCGGGTCCTCGACGTGGCGGGCGATGTCGTGCTCGCCGCAGACGGCCTCGTTGCGCAGCGACTCCACCAGCGGGCGGGCCAGGCCCGCCGGGACCGGGGTGACCAGTCCCACCCAGTGGCTCGACAGGCCGGGGCTGAGCACCGGGACCGGGATGATCAGCCGGCGGGGCAGCCCGGCGACCTCCGCGTAGACCCGCATCATGTCGGCGTAGGTGAGCACGTCCGGGCCGCCGATGTCGAAGGAGCGGTTCACCTCCTCCTCGACGGAGGCCCAGGCCACGAGGTAGCGCAGCACGTCGCGGATCGCGATGGGCTGCGTCCTGGTGGCGACCCAGCGCGGCGTCGTCATCACGGGCAGCCGCTCGGTGAGGTAGCGCAGCATCTCGAAGGAGGCGGAGCCGGATCCGATGATGACCGCCGCCCGCAGCACCACCGCGGGCGTCGAGGAGCGCAGGAAGATCTCCCCCACCTCGACGCGGGAGCTCATGTGCGGCGAGAGCTTCTCGCCCGGCGCGGGGGCGCCGGGGTGGGGGCGCCCGTCGCCCGGGACCAGGCCGCCGGGGTGGGAGGGCCTCTCCTCCGGGACGAGACCGCCGAGGTAGACGACGCGGCGGACCCCCGCGCGCTCGCACGCGGCGGCGAAGGTGGTGGCCGCCGCGCGGTCGGCGGCGGCGAAGTCGCTCCCCCCGCCCATCGTGTGGATGAGGTAGTAGACGACCTCGATGCCCTCCAGGGCCCTGGCGGCCTGCTCGGCGTCCGACGCGTCCGCCTGGGCGACCTCGACCCGGGAGGCCCACGGCTGGTCACGCAGGCGGCCGGCCGACCTCACCATGCAGCGGACCTCATGACCCGCGTCGAGCAGTTCGGGGACGAGCCGCCCTCCGATGTATCCGGCCGCGCCGGTCACGAGACATCTCATGCCCACATCTTCGTACGGCGCCGCCCGGCGGTTGCGGCCGGGCCGCGTCACGGGCCCGGGGCTCCGCGCAAGGCGCCCGCCCGGCGGTCGCGGCCGGGCGACGTCACGGGCCCGGAGACCCCGCGTTCACCGGTCCCGTGAGCCCCGTTTCCGGATCGTTCAACGATCCCGTGAGGTTTCCGGATCGTTCAACGGTCCCATGAGCCCCGTTTCCTGATCACAGCCTCCGCTGGAACTCCTCGCGGATCCCCAGGAGGATCTCACGGGTGCGCGTGGCCGGCTCGGCCTCGATGCACAGGCGCTCCATGACCTCCAGGTAGCTGTCGACGTCGTCGCGCTTCTCCAGGTAGACGGCGCTGGTGAGCTGCTCCATGTAGACGACGTCGGGCAGGTCGGGCTGGGAGAACCGCAGGATGCTGAAGGGCCCGCCGGCCGCGGCGTGGCCGCCGACGCTGAAGGGCACGATCTGGACGGTCACGTTGGGCAGTTCGAGCGCCCGCAGGATGTGGTCGATCTGCTCGCACATCTCCTGGACCCCGCCGAGCGGGCGGCGCAGCACGGCCTCGTCGAGCACGGCCCACAGGTGGGGCGGGTCCGGGCGGCGCAGCAGCCGCTGGCGTGCCATGCGCAGCTTCACCCTGCGGTCCAGCTCGTCGTGGGAGGCCGAGGGGAAGCCCAGCCGGATGACGGCCCGCGCGTAGCCCTCGCTCTGCAGCAGGCCGGGCACGAACTGCACCTCGTAGTTGCGGATGCCGGCGGCCGACTCCTCCAGGCCCACGTACGTCTCGAACCAGTGGGGCAGCACGTCGTTGTAGTTGTGCCACCAGCCGGTGAGGTTGGCCTTCTCGACGAGGGACAGCAGCGGCTCGCGCTCGGCGTCGCTGGTCACCCCGTACAGGGTGAGCAGGTCGGCCACGTCCCTGATCCGGAAGCTGACCCTGCCGAGCTCCATGCGGCTGACCTTGGAGTGCGAGGCGCGGATGGAGTGCCCCGCCTCCTCCAGCGTGATGCCCCGCTGCTCGCGCAGGCGGCGGAGCTGCGCGCCCAGGACGATCCGCAGCACGGTGGAGCTGCCTCGCGGCGCGGCCATCGAGGTTGGGCTGACCGGCGGGCCGTCGGCGTCGGGTGTGATCATCTGCAGTCCTTCGGGCGCGGAACGCGAGCCTCTGCACACTCTTTGTGGCGATCGCGAGCCTTCACGGTACTCCGCTCACCGCGTCCAGACCATAGAGAGTTTTATTTTTCAACCACGGCCCGGAAACTCAGATGATCAGGTCGTCGAACTCCCCGCCCTTCACCCCGCGGACGAAGTCGCCGGCCTCGCGGCGGGTGTAGATCAGCGCGGGGCCCTCCGGATCGCGGGAGTTGCGCATCGCGACGCTGCCGTCGGGGAGCTCCGCGAGTTCCACGCAGTTGCCGCTGGGGTTGCTGAAATGACTCTTGCGCCACACGACGCCGTCCATCAGGGCGGCCGACATGCCGCTGTACAGCTGGTTCATCCTCGCCTCTCACCGGTCGGGGAGGGAAACAACACTCCGAGCATAGAGCTTTTTGTGCAGATGCACGTGCATCTGTACTTGCCTATGCACATTACGGAGGGCAAGATGACTAGACGGATCAACCTCGCCATACGATCGCCCCCCTCCGCAAGGTCGCCGATGACTGGTTACCAAAGACACGAAGCCACACCTGTCCGAGCTGAGATCGGCGGGTGGGAACGGTGGTTGTCGATGCTTGATCACCTACTTCCCCCGAGCGGCCTGCCCCCCTGGGCCGGCGACGAGGGCCACGCCGGCCAGTTGCAGATGGCCGTGCGCAGCCTTCGTTACGACCCGTGCGCGGCACGGACCGCCCGCGAGTTCACCACCAGGTCGCTGCGGGCCTGGGAGCTGGAGCCGCTGATCGACGACACCGGTGTCGTGGTCTCCGAACTCGTGACCAACGCCCTGCGCCACGGCACCCGCGGCGTCCTGCACGCCCGCCCCTTTCCCGAGGTCAAGGTGATCCTCTGCCACACCGAGCGCTCGGTGCTGTGCGCGGTCACCGACCCCAGCGACCAGGGGCCCTGCCTGCGTGAGCCCGACTACGAGGCGGAGAACGGCCGGGGACTCCAGCTGGTCGACGGCGTCAGCGAGACGTGGGGCTGGGCCCCGCTGGAGAGCCGCGGCAAGGCGGTGTGGGCGGCCTTCGCCCTGCCCCCGTCGGGGGAACGTCACCTGGAGGCCTGCCACTGACGGCACCCGCCCGCCGACGACACCCGAAAGGCCCGCCGCCGGCGGCGCCGGCGAACCCGTCCCGGCGGCCTGCCCGCCACCGGCGAGGGAGACGCGGAGCAGGGGTGCGGAGCGCCGAGTGTTCAAAAAGTGACATGAGCGGAAGGAGGCTCTGGCAAGAAATACAGCACAGCGTGGGCGGAAGGTCGATAATGTCCGCTGGAACCGCATGGCTGGACGGAGGACATCATGGCGTCGCCACAACCTGAGCGCCTCAGGTTCGACCCCACGATCCCGAACGCGGGCCGGATAACCGACTACTTCCTGGGCGGCAAGGACAACTTCGCCACCGACCGGGCCGCCGCGCAGGCGGCACTCGCGATCGCCCCCGAGCTCCCCGCCATGTCGAGGGAGGGGCGCAGGTTCCTCGACCGCGCCGTACGGTTCCTCGTGCAGGCCGGCATCCGGCAGTTCGTCGACATCGGCTGCGGCCTGCCGACCCAGGGCAGCGTGCACCAGATCCTGCGCGGCGTCGCGCCCGAGGCGCGGGTCGTCTACGTCGACAACGATCCGATGGTCGTCGTCCACGCCCAGGCCCTCCTGAAGGAGAACAGCCCGGCCGCGGTCGTCGAGGCGGACATCCGCGACCCGGAGCGGCTCCTGGCGCATCCCGGCCTCACCGACATGATCGACCTCGACGAGCCCGTGGCGATCCTGCTGTTCTCGGTGCTGACCGACCTCTCCGACGACATGCAGGCCATGCAGATCACGGCCGCCCTGCAGAAGGCCGTCGTGCCGGGCAGCTACCTGGCCCTCTCCCACGCGGTCTCGGACCTGTGCCCGGAGAGGACCGCGAGGCTCGCCGCCCTCTTCCAGGACAGCGGGTCGATCACCGGTCCCCGGCGGGCGAACCTGCGGACCAAGGCCGAGGTCGAGCTCTTCCTCGACGGGCTGCGGCCGGTCGAGCCGGGTGTCGTCTACATCCCGGAATGGCGGCCGGAGGGCGCGGCGCCCCACCGGCCGGACTCCATCTGGGTCGTCGGCGGCGTTGCCCGCAAGGAATAGACTTTCTTGGCAAATAACCGCGTTTTTCATGTATAAACCGCGTCTTGACACCTGTTCACGCATCGTGCGGTTCTTTATTGTCACAGGAAAAGGGGGAGCCGACACATGAGCGATGCGTCCCGGCGGCCGGGGGCGGGCCTGGACACCAGCGTGCCCAACATCGCCAGAATGAACAACTACTTCCTGGGCGGTAAGGACAACTTCGCCGCCGACCGCAGGGCGGCCGAGGAGGTGCTGGCCATCGCGCCCGAGGTCAGGGACATGACACGCGAGGCCCAGGCGTTCCTCGGCCGGGTGGTGCGCTATCTCGTCGAGGAGGGCATGACCCAGTTCGTCGTCATCGGCTCAGGGCTGCCCAACCAGCGCAACGTCCACCAGGTGGCTCAGGAGATCGTGCCCGAGACGCGCGTGGTCTACGTCTCCGACGACCAGGTGGTGCTCTCCCACGCCCGCGCCACGCTGGCCACCAACCCCTTCACCGGCGTCGTCGAGGGTGACGTGATGCATCCCGGCGAGCTGCTCGCCGACCCGGAGCTGCTGCGCCTGGTCGACCTGGACCTGCCGGTGGCCGTGCTGATCCTGTCGGCCCTGCAGTTCATCCCCGACGAGGACGACCCGCACAAGAGCGTGGCCGTCCTTCGCGACGCGGTGCCGGTCGGCAGCCACTTCGCCATCGGCCACGTCGTCTTCGACACGCGCCCGGACGCCCAAGGCCCGATAGTCGAGATCTTCAAGCGGATCCTCAGCCGCGGCGAGGACGCCTCGCGGCGGAGCGAGCAGGTGCTGCGCTTCTTCGACGGGCTGGAACTGGTCGACCCCGGCCTGGTCTACGTACGCCACTGGCGCCCCGACAACCCGCTCGCCGCGCAGGGCCGCGACAGGACGTGGACGATGGGCGGGGTGGCCCGCAAGTCCGGGGGCTGACCCGGCTCCGGCCCCGCGGGCCCCGCCCGCCCCGCCCGCCCTGCCCAGCCCGCGACGCCTAGCCCGCGACCAGGAGGTCGTCGCGCTCGACGGCCTCCAGGGAGAGCGTCTTGTAGCCGACCTCGTCGAACAGCACGGTGATCCGGTCGCTCTCCCTGCTCATCACCATCCCCGGTCCCCAGGCGCTGTGCCGCACCCTGGCGTGCATCGCGAAGGGCCCCTCCTCCCCCGCCCCCGTCACGGCCTCCTGCTCGTCGGGGAGGCCGGCGCGGCAGGTGTCGCAGGCGTCGCAGCCGCGCTCGCGCGGCTCGCCGAAGTACTCGAGCAGGAAGCGGCGGCGGCACCCCGTGGTCTCCGCGTACGCGCGCATCATGTCGATCCGGGAGTCGTCGATGCGGCGCCGGGTGTCGTCCAGCTCGACGGCCCGCGCCGCGGCCGCCTCGGGCTCGGGCCCCTCGGGCACCCCGCGCAGGTCGCCCTCGCCGGTGACCTCGATCGCGCTCGCCCGCTCCAGCAGGTTGACCAGCCGGGTGAGCCGGGTGGCGCCGACGCCGAGCAGGGTGCGCAGCTCCCCCGCCGGTACGGTGCCGCCGTGCTCGTGCACCAGCGTGGCGACGCGCAGCAGGAGCTCCTCGTCGGCCCGTCCCCCGGCGAAGAACCTGCGCAGCCCGAGGTCCTCCGAACGGTAGAACAGCACCGCGGCGGCGGGCTCGCCGTCCCGCCCGGCACGGCCGATCTCCTGGTAGTAGGAGTCCGGCGACTCCGGCGGGGCGGCGTGCAGCACGAACCGCACGTCCGGCTTGTCGATGCCCATGCCGAACGCCGAGGTCGCGACCACCACGTCCAGCTCGTCGTCGCGGAACATCTCGTGGATCCTGTGGCGCTCGGCCGCCTTCATCCCCGCGTGGTACGGCTCGGCCCTGCGACCGGCCTCGCGCAGCGCGGTGGCGTACTCCTCGGCGGCGCGGCGGGTGGCGACGTAGACCAGCCCGAGCCCGGAGCGGGACGCCGCGTCCTCCACCAGCGCCCGCCTCAGGTCCTCCTGGGTGACGAAGCGGCGCACCTCCAGGTCGATGTTGGGCCGGTCGAAGCCCCGCACGATCTGGCGGACGTTCCTCAGGCCGAGGGCGGTGATGATCTCCTCGCGCACCGCGGGGGCGGCCGTCGCGGTCAGCGCCACCACCGGCGGATGCCCCAGCCGCTCGATGACCTGGCCCAGCCTCAGGTAGTCGGGCCGGAAGTCGTGCCCCCACGCCGACACGCAGTGCGCCTCGTCCACGGCGATCAGCGAGGGACGCGCGGCGCGCAGCCGCTCGACCGTCTCCGGTTTGGCGAGCTGCTCGGGCGAGAGGAACACGAACTCGGCCGCGCCCGCGCGTACGGCCTCCAGGGACGCCTCGCCGCCGGACTGGGCGGAGTTGACCGCGACCGCGCCGCCCGCGTCGGCCTCGGCCAGCCCGGCGACCTGGTCGCGCTGGAGGGCGATGAGCGGTGAGACGACGACGGTGGGCCCGTCGAGCAGCAGGGCCGGTACCTGGTACACGGCCGACTTGCCGCTGCCGGTGGGCATGACCACGAGGGCGTCGCCGCCGCCCAGCAGGTGGCGCATGGCGTCGAGCTGCCCGGGCCGCAGGTCCCGCCAGCCGAAGACCTTGCGGGCCACCGCCCGCAGCCTCCGCGCCCTCGGCCCGAACCTGTCCTTGATGTTCATGCCCTCCGCCTTCCCTCCGTGTGACGGCCAGTTACCCGTGGATCGGGGCGCTAGTCGCACGACGTCCCCTTGATCGCCGGACGGCACGAGACGGGTATGGGCGGGCGGCGCACACGGATGAGAGACGGACACGGATGAGAGACGGACACGGATGAGAGGCGGACACGGATGAGAGACGCGGGCGGGGCCGTGGGACAGGGCACGCGTGCGGGGCACGGGTGAAGGACGCGCGTCGGGGTCGTGGGGGCGGGGCACGCGGGCGGAGCCGTGGGTGGAGGGCACGCGTGCGGGGCCACGGGTGAGGGACGCCGCACACGGGCACCCCCTCCTTCGGCCGGATCATCCCGGCCGCTCACGACCCGGCCGATCACCAGGCCGGATCACGACCCGGCCGGCCGGGCCACGACGGCCACCGGGACCGTCGTGGCCGTCGCGGCGGTCACTTCGGCATGAGCACCGTGTCGACGAGGTAGACGACGGCGTTGGAGGTCTGGATGTTGCCGCAGACGACCTTGGCGTCGTTGACGGTGAAGTCCTCACCGGAGCCCGTGACGTTCAGCGTTCCTCCCTGCATCGTGGTCAGGTCGCCGCTGCTCAGGTCCTCGGGAGCCTTCTTCCCCTCGACGACGTGGTAGGTCAGGACCTTGGTGAGCTCCGCCTTGTCGGCCAGGAGCTTGTCGAGCGCCTCCTTCGGAATCTTGGCGAACGCGTCGTTGGTCGGCGCGAACACCGTGATGTCCTTGGCGGAGTTGAGCGTCTCGGTCAGACCGGCCTGCTCGATCGCCTGGGCCAGCGTGGACAGGGCGGGGTTGGAGGCGGCCGCGGTGGCGACCGGCTGCGAGGCCATCTCGCTGAGGCTGCCCTCGCCGCTGGCGGGCAGGGACGCGCACCCGGGGCCGAACGGCTCCGTCATCGCGCCCGAGGGCTCGGGCGACATGCTGTCCGTGGGCGAGGCGCTGTCGGTCGGCAGGGCCGTGTCCGTCGGGATCGGTGTGGGAGAGAGGACGCGCGCGTCGGCGGCGACCGCCTGCGCGGCGGGGACGGCGGTCAGGGCGAGCACGGTCAGGGCCGATGCCAGAAGAGACTTCTGCTTCACGGTTATCTCCTTGTTTGGGCGGATGAGCCATCCGGGGTCCGTCGGCGGGTTCCCGAGCCACTCATGTCCTGCATTGGAGATCAATTCCCTGATATTTGGTGTCAAATGCCCCATTAGACGACTCTTGACCACATATCTCCCGAGAAAGAGAGCCATTTTCCATTCGTCAGGGCGTTAATTCGGGCGTGCCACATCCCCCGTAGAGTGGGCATTATGAGCCCGAAGATCGCAACCAACGAGGTCGTCTCCCGCGACCGCCTTCTGGATTTCCTCCGTGACCGCCACCGCGCGCTGGTCATCACGGCGCGGCGCGACGGCAGGCCGCAGGCGTCCCCGGTGACCTGCGGCGTCGACGCCGAGGGCCGGATCGTGGTGTCCACCTACCCCGAGCGGGCCAAGACCTCCAACGCCCGCCGCGATCCCCGGGTCAGCATCGTGGTCCTGTCGGACGACTTCGACGGCCCCTGGGTGCAGGTGGACGGCACCGCCGAGGTCCTCGACCTGCCGGAGGCCCTCGAACCGCTGGTCGACTACTACCGGTCGATCTCCGGCGAGCACCCCGACTGGGACGAGTACCGGGCGGCCATGGCGCGGCAGGGCAAGTCGCTGCTGCGCCTCACCCCGGAGCGCTGGGGCCCCATCGCCACCGGCGGCTTCCCGGCCCGGCTGGCCTGAGGGACGCCCCCCGGGTCAGGCGCCCAGGTCGGCCAGGACGGCGTCGGCGGCCCGGCGCCCCGAGACCAGGGCACCCTGCTGCGAGCCGGTGTCGCGGTGGTCCCCGCACACGTAGCGGCCCGGCGCGAGGCGCACCGGGCGCCGCAGCCGGAACGGCGGCACCATCGCGGGCAGCGCCCCCTTGACGGCGTACGTCGCCAGATGCTCCCAGCCCGAGGTGTCGGTCCCGTAGATCTGCGACAGCCGCGCCCTGACCCGGGGCTCGTCCGCGTCGGAGAGGACCCCCAGCACCGACGTGGAGACCAGCGCCCGGCCTGGCGGGGCGTACTCGGGCGCGGCGTCGCTGATGACCAGGGTGTCGGTGATGTGGCCCTCCGCGTCGACGATCTGCGTGGGGTCGTCCGTGGGAGAGCGGGGGGCGGCGTGGTAGAAGGTCGTCACCGAGCGCATCGCCGGGATCTCCAGCCCCGGACAGAGCGTGGCGGCCATGGCGGGGTCGGTGGCCACCACCACCGCGCGGGCCGGGATGGTCGCGCCCCAGGCCGTCTCCACCCCCTCTCCCGTCACGGCGAGGACCGGGGTGCCCGGCGCGAGCGCCCCCGGGGGGAGGCGGGCGGCGAGCTGCCGGGTGATCTCCCCCATGCCGAGCGCGGGCACCCCGACCGTTCCCCGGGCGAAGGTGCGCCAGACGAGGTGGAAGAAACGGCTGGACGTCTCCAGTTCCCGCTCCAGGACGACACCCGACAGGAACGGGCGGATCAGCTTCTCGACCATCTTCGGCGAGATGCCCCAGTGCCGCAGTTCCTCGCGTGTGGTGCGCTCGCGCCCGCCGCGCAACCGGCTCGCCGGCAGCAGGAGGTCCCGCGCGGTCAGCGCCGCCAGGGCCGCCTTGTCGGCCGGTGAGCCCACGTCTGCCAGGAGCCCGCTGAGCGCCTGGCCCGGGTGGCGCCAGGGCAGCATGAGCCGCTCCCGCCGCCCCCTGTCGAAGGAGATGAGGCCGGACGGGATCGGGCGCAGGTTCAGCGCGGCGACGTCGAGGACCCGCGCGGCCTCCGGATAGGCGGTGTTGAACACCTGGAAGCCGTGGTCCAGCCGAAAGCCGTCCACGACGTCGGTGCGCACCCGGCCGCCCACCTCGTCCGCCGCCTCGACGACGTGGACCTCCACTCCGGCCGAGCGCAGCCGGAGGGCGCACGCGAGACCGGCGAGCCCCGCACCGACGATGACCACCGTGTCCGGCATGACGCATCCCCCCGGGTCGGCGGCGGCGCGGAGCCCGCGGGCCCACCGGTTCGCCGGGTTCGCCGGGTTCGCCGGGTTCACCGGTCCGTGGGTCCGTGGAGTCCCCCCGGGCGCGGGGAGCCGCCGCCTGTGTCTTCGAGAAGGCGGGTGCCGGGGGTTGCGTCCGCCGCTCCGTTCCTCGTACGGCCTACCCCAGCCGTACGGTGATCTCTCCCCCGAGCCGGAAACCTCCGGTCAGTTCCAGGTCGTCGCCGCTCCAGAACCGGCCGGGGTCGTACCAGTTCGGCCGCCGTCCCCCCGGCAGCAGCCCCATGGCCTCGTACGTGACCGCGACGACCTCGGCGCAGTAGGCGCTCTCCAGGGCGCTCTCCTCCGTGCCCCGCTTGAAGATCTTGGGCACCCGCCCCTTCATCCAGCGGCCGGCGAGCCTGGCCGTCGAGGGGAAGGGCGTGCCGTCCAGCCGGGCGACGGTGCGCAGGACGGCGTCCTCCATCTCGCGGGGGGTCTGCGGCTCCAGTTGCCTCAGCCAGCCGCGCTGGCCGTATCTGGTCGCCCAGACCGTGACCGCCTCGCGCAGGTCGTGCAGCTGGACGCCGCGCTGGTGGGTTCCCGACCACAGGTCGGGCAGGGAGCGGCCCAGCTCCGCGTGCCACATCAGGGGCGGCATGTCGTCGATGACGACCGACATGCCGACGTGGTTGACGGGGCTGTTCGTCATGGTCTGGATGGCTCGATCGGGCACCGTTCGACCGCGGAACAGCCACACGTCGCCGGTGCGGGTCAGGTTGACGGCCTCGTCGAGGCTGATGCTCTTGCCGGACATTCCGCTAGCGTAGGCACATGCGATGGTGGAAGGTACTCGGTCTGGCAGGAGTGGCGGGCGTCGCGGCCACGGGGGTCGTGATCGCGCGGGCCGAGCGCCGGCGGCAGGCGTACACCCCGGACGAGATCCGCGCCCGCCTCCGCGCCCGCCTGGAGGAGTCCGCGGGAGAGCCCGCCAAGCCTGAGCTGAAGATCGTCGGCCCCGCCGACCAGGCCCCCTGAACGAACGCGCCCCGACGCGGCCGGGGGCGGGCCGGGCCCGCGGCGCTCGCACCGCCCGGGGGGCGGGCCGAACCCTCGACGGCGCTCACACCGGCCCGTCGGACGCTCACACCGGCCCGTCGGAGGCGAGAGCCGCGGACAGGGCGTCGAGGGCGGCCGGGTAGGCGCGCTCGGACGGGGCGGCGAAGCCGACCAGCAGGCCCCGCGGACGGCCGGCGGGATCGTGGTGGAGTTCGGTGAGACCGCGCAGGGCGACGCCGCGGCGGGCACACCTGGCCAGGAGCCGCTCCTCGGTGGGGCCACCGGGCGCGAGGGTGACGAGGGTGTGCAGGCCGGCGGGGACCCCGTGGACGGTGAGGCCCGGAACGGCGGCCAGCCGGTCGAGGAGGAGTTCGCGGCGGCGGCGGTAGCGCAGGCGGGCGGCGCGGATGTGGCGGTCGTAGGCGTGGGTGGTGATCAGGTCGGCGAGGACGAGCTGGCCCAGGGTCTCGGTGTACAGGTCGGATCGCTCCTTGGCCAGCGTCACCGGTCGCACCAGGTGCGGCGGCAGGACCATCCAGGCCAGGCGGAGGGCGGGGCCGAGGGTCTTGGACGCGGTGCCGCAGTACACGACCTGGTCGGGAGCGACACCCTGGAGGGCGCCGACAGGCTGGCGGTCGTAGCGGTACTCGCCGTCGTAGTCGTCCTCGACGATCGGCCCGCCCGTGGAGCGCGCCCATGCGACCAGTGCCTGACGGCGGCCGGGACGCAGCGGAACGCCGGTCGGGTACTGGTGCGAGGGGGTGAGGAACACCGCTTCCGCGCGCCGTGTCAGCGTCTCCACGCGGGCGCCGTGCGCGTCGACGGGCAGGGCGAGGACGGTGAGCCCCGCGCGCCGAACGACGTCGCGGAAGCTGTTGTGGCCCGGGTCCTCCACGGCCGCGGTGCGGGTGCCGCCCGCGGCCAGCACCCCGCTGAGCAGGCCCAGGCCCTGGTAGTAGCCCGAGGTGATCACGATGCGGTCCGGGGTCGTGATCACGCCGCGGGTGCGGCCCAGGTAGTCGGCGAGCGCCTCGCGCAGCTCGATCCGCCCCTGCGGGTCTCCGGCGCCGAAGACGTCGGGGCGGGCGTGGGCGAGGACGCGGCGGGTGGAGGCGAGCCAGGCCCGGGTGGGGAAGGCGCTGACGTCGGGGCGGCCGGGACGGAGGTCGTGGCGCGGGGTCACCGGCGCGGGCGCGCGGGGCGCGGGAGCCTGGGCGCGTTGCGGCACCTCGGCCACGCTGGTGCCCGATCCCGGTCGCGTGGTCAGGTAGCCCTCCTCGACCAGCTGGTCGTAGGCGGCGCTGACGGTGCCCCGCGAGAACCCGAGTTCCCTGGCCAGCCCGCGCGTGGACGGCAGGAGCGTCCCGGCGGGCAGGCGCCCCTGACGGATCGCCGCCCGTAGCGCGGACTCCAGGCCGGAGCGCCGCCCGCCCGCCGCGTCGGGGGAGATGTACAGGTCGAGCCGGGAACCGGCCCAGGAATTCGGCATGGAACTGGATCTTATTCTTGGTCCGGTGACCTTCTACGTTCGAGGTGAGCCTGGACGGGGAGCACGAGCGCGAAACGGGTCGCCGTCATCGCGATCGGTGCGCGACCAGGGCCGCTCGGCCGTCATCGCGACCGGTGCGCCGGCCGGGGCCGCCCGGCCGTCCTCGCTCACATCCCGCACACCGCGAAGAAGGGACCCCGGTGATGATCGTGATCGCCCACCTCAGCGACACCCACATCGACGGCGGGCGGCGCAGCGCCGAACGCACCCGGGCCGTCATGGACCACCTCGAAGACCTCCCCTACGACCTGGACGCCGTCCTGGTCACCGGCGACATCGCCGACCACGCCCTGCCGGAGGAGTACGAGCGGGCCCGCCGGCTTCTGACCTCCCGGCACCCGGTCATGATCTGTCCCGGCAACCACGACGAGCGCGCCGCGTTCCGGCGGCACCTGCTCGGGCAGCCGGAGACGACGGCACCGATCAACCAGGTGCACCACGCGGCCGGCGTCGTCATCGCCCTGTGCGACTCCTCCGTGCCGGGCAGGGACGAGGGCTTCCTCGAGGACGAGACGCTGGCGTGGCTGGAGGACATCCTGGTCCGGGCCCCGGCCGGGGTGCCCGTGCTGGTCGGCTTCCACCACCCGCCGGCCCGGCTGCACGTCACCTTCGTCGACGGCATCCGCCAGTTCGGAGCGGAGCGGCTCGCCGCGATCGCGGACCGCCACCCCGACCTCGCGGCCTTTCTGTGCGGGCACGCCCACACCCCGGCGGCGACCACCTTCGCCGGACGGCCGCTGCTGGTGGCACCGGGAGTCGTCTCCACCCTCCGGCTCCCCTGGGAGCACCGGGCCCACCCCGAGGACCACGTCCACCTCGACCAGCCGCCCGCGCTCGCCTTTCACGTCCTGGACGACGATGGACGGCTGACGACCCACTACCGGTGCCTCCCCATGCCGGGGGTGGGGTAGAGGCCGGAACGGGGGTCGTGGAGCCCGGCCAGCGCCTGGTAGACGTTCATGATCACCAGCATCAGGACCGAGAAGACCCCGTACTGCAGGCCGCTCAGCCCCACGGCGAGGTCGATCGGGAGGGTCAGGGCGATCACCACCCGGACGGCCGCGTCGGCCAGCGCCCCGACGCCCCAGACGACCGTGGAGACCCGCCACACCCGGCGGAAGCGCGGCGACCCGTTCCAGAGATCGTCCCACGACACGTCCCTGGCACCGGTCCGGCCCTCCAGCAGCGGCCGGGAGAACTGCAGGGCCAGCGGTCTCGGCCCCCGGGCGGTGGCCAGGAACCAGCCGCCGACCACGACCATCAGCAGGGCGCCCTTGAGCAGCAGGAAACGGGGACTGCCGCCGACGACCGACAACCCGGCGCTCACCAGCATGGCGCTCACCATGAAGAGACCCACGGAGTCGAGGCGGCGCTCCCTGACGAGGGTGACGACCGTTCCGGCGCCGGGCACCAGGGAACCGGCGACCAGGGCGGCGACGTAGCCGACGTCAGCCGCGCGCAGGGCGTAGTAGAGCCCGATGGGCAGGACGAGGTCCACGAGCATCAGGACGGCGGCGGCACGGCGGCCCGCCCTCGTCCTCGTCTCCGCCCTCACCTCGGCCCCCGTCCCCGCCTCCGGCTCCGGCTCCGGCTCCGCCCCTGCCCCCGGCTCCGTCCCCGGCTCCGCCCCTGCCCCCGGCTCCGTCCCCGGCTCCGCCCCTGCCCCCGGCTCCGTCCCCGGCTCCGTCCCCGGCTCCGCCCCTGCCCCCGGCTCCGCCTCCGTCCCCGGCTCCGTCCTCGCCTCGCGTTCCGCCCTCATCTCCCGCTCCGCGTGGCCAGGTCGAAGACGGTCACCAGCTCGGCGGCGTAGAGAGCGGTGTCGACGTCCGGGTCGGCCTCCAGCAGGAAGGGCAACCCGTCCACGGACCGCTGGATGCTCATCGCCATCACCCTCGGTTCGAAGGCGCGGAACTCGCCCTCCCGCTGGCCCCAGCGCAGGATCTCCTCGATGTGGGAGAGGGTTCCCAGGTCGGTGGCCGCGTCGTGGGAACGCTCACCGTCCTCGCCCCGGTGGTTGACGAAGATCTCGTACAGCGCCCTCATCCGGACGCGGTGGGTCGCGATGAACTCGACGTTGCCCGCGATGTAGGCCCGGATCGCCCCGCCGGCCGTGGACTCCGCCCGCACCCGCTCGGACATGAACTCGCCGATCTCCCGGTGGACCTCGGCGACGACCTGGGCGATCAGCTCGTTCTTGCCCTGGAAGTGGTACGAGATCAGGCGGGTGCTGCTGAGCCCGGCCCGCTCGGCGATGCGCGCGAAGGAGGCCTGCCCGTATCCCAGGTCGGCGATCGTCTCGATCGCCGCCTCGACGATCTGGGCGCGTCGCGCGGTGGCCGCGATACTCGGAGGCTTCGTTACTTGCATAAGTAATAAATAACTCGGACGAGTAACAAGAGCAAGGGGTGGACCGGAAAACGGTCCACCCCTCGCGTCTTCGCCGTCGGGCCCCCGGGCCCGGAGCCGTCAGTCGAAACGGATCGCGGCCGGGTCCCACCCCTCGGGCAGCGGGGCCGGTACCGGGCAGGTGCTGCCGATCTCCACGAACTCGGCCCGCTCCGCGGACTCCGCGACGGCGATCATCGTGTCGAGGACGTGCAGGCCCAGCTCGCCGGTGGCCCGGTGCGGCCTTCCCTCGCGGATGGCCTGGGCCATGTCGAGCACGCCCAGGCCGCGACCGGCCTCGGTGCCCTTCGTGGGGACCGGCACCCACTCGTCGTCGGCGGCCCGGCGCAGCCGCACCTCGCCGCCGAAGGTGTTGGGATCGGGCACCTGCATGGTCGCCTCGGTGCCGGTGATCTCGACGAACCCGGTGCGGCGCAACGGCGAGTCGAAGCTGAAGACCATCGTGGCGGCCTGTCCCGCGGCGAACTCCAGGAGCGCGCTCGTGTGGGTGGGCACCGCCACCGGAAAACGCGCCCCGGCCTTGGGACCGGAGCCGACGACCCGCTCGTCCCTGGCCCTGCGGCCGACCGCGGTCACCCGCGCCGCCGGGCCGAACAGGGTCACCAGGGTCGTCAGGTAATAGGGGCCCATGTCGAACAGCGGCCCGGCTCCCGGCTGGAAGAAGAACTCCGGGTTTGGGTGCCACGACTCGGGGCCCGGCGTCTGGAACAGGACCAGGCCGGTGAGCGGGGTGCCGATGGCCCCCTCGGCGACGAGCCTGGCCGCGGTCTGCAGCCCGGCGCCCAGGAAGGTGTCGGGGGCGCTGCCCAGGAGCACCCCCGCCGCGGCGGCGGCCTCGACGAGCCGCGCGCCGGACTCCCGGTCCACGGTGAACGGCTTCTCGTTGTAGACGTGCCGTCCGGCCCGGACGGCGGCGAGCGCCACCTCGGCGTGCGCGGCGGGGACCGTGAGGTTCACCACCAGTTCCACGTCGGGGTGCGAGATCGCCTCCTCGGGGGAGGTTGCCACCGGCACGCCGTACCGGGCGGCGACCTCCGCGGCGCGGTCCAGGTCGAGGTCCGCGCACGCCACCACCCGCACGCCGGGGAAGGAGGTGAGGTTGCCCAGGTACTGGTGGCTGATGTTCCCGCAGCCGACGATCGCCACCCCGAGCGGGCCGGTCACGGGCTCACCCGCCCGGCGGCGGCGAGACCGGTCAGGTAGGCGTGGCTGTCGGCCAGCGCCTGGAGCATGTCGGTGGCGCAGTGGTCGAGCTCCACGATCCGCACCGCGTCCGGCGCGGTGTTCAGCGCGTCCACGATGGGCACCCGGCCGGAGCCGACCGCGGTCATCGGGCCCTCCTGGGTGGCGGGACCGTCCTTGACGTGCAGGTGGCTCACCCGCTCGCCGAGCCGGGTCAGCAGTCCCGACGGGTCGACGCCGCCGGTCGCCGCCCAGTAGAGGTCCACCTCCAGCAGCACCGAGGGGTCCAGCAGCTCCGCGAGCACCTCCAGCGCGGGACGGCCGTCCACCCGCTGCTCCAGCTCCCACCAGTGGTTGTGGTATCCGAGCCGCATCCCGTGGTCGGCCGCCTCGCGGGCCGCCTCGCCGATGGTCCTGGCGGCCAGCTCGACCCCCTCCCGGTCGGCGAACCACTCGGCGGGGGCGGAGGGCACGATGACGGTCTCCGCGCCGACGGTGACGGCCCCGGCCAGCGCGGCCGCGCGCCGCTCGTCCAGGAGCGGGGCGTGCACGCTGCACACCGAGAGCCCCGCCTCCCGCAGGTCGTCGCGGAGACCTTCCGGATCGAGATGCACGTCGTACGGCTCGACCGCGCCGTAGCCCATGTCGGCGATGCGGCGCAGCACGGCGCGGCGGTCGACGGCCGCCTGTTCGCGCACGGAGTACAGCTGGACGGCGAGTGAGCTCATCAGTTCTCCTTAGCGTGGACACCTCCGCCTGCGGGCGAAGGAGAGAACGCGGTCCTCTACCCCGCGACGGGGAGGACCAGGGCCGCGGCGCCGTACAGGCCGGCGTCGCGCTCCAGGGAGGTACGTTCGACGTTCAGGCCGCGCAGGAAGCCGAGGCCCGCCCGCTTGGCGACCGCCGCGCGCAGCGGGGCGAGCAGGGTCTCCCCCGCCCCGGAGACGCCGCCCCCGATGACGACGTCGTCGAGGTCGAAGAGCGCCGCCGTGGTGAGGATCGCCACGGCCAGCGCGTCGGCGGCCCGCTGGAAGGCCTGCCGGGCGACGGGGACCCCGCGCGCGGCGTCGGCCGAGAGCGCGCGGGCGTCCGGGTGCGCACCGGGTGAGCTCCAGCCGTTCTCCAGCGCCCAGCGGACCATGCTCGGGCCGCTGGCGATCGTCTCCAGGCAGCCGGTCGCCCCGCAGGGGCAGAGCCGTCCGTCGCTGTCCACCGCGATGTGCCCGATGTGCCCGGCGTTTCCGGTCGGTCCCACGTACGGCACCCCGTCGAGGACCAGGCCCCCGCCCACGCCGGTGGACACCACGATGCCCAGCAGGGCCCGGGAGCGCGAGTGCCCGCCCCGCCACCACTCCCCCAGCGCCATGCACTGCGCGTCTCCCGCGAGCGTGACGGGAAGGCCGGGAAGGAGCTCGCTCACCGCGCCGACCAGCGGGAAGTCACGCCAGGCGGGGATGTTGACCGGGCTGACCGTACCGGCGACGGCGTCGAGGGGACCGGCCGAGCCGATGCCGACCCCGGTCAGATCTCCCAGGTCCCCGGTCTCTCCGGCGGCGCCCTCGGTGCCGCCGATGTCCGGGACATCGCGGATGTGCCGGACGAGCGAGGCCAGCGTCGCCTCGGGATCCGGGCCGACCGGCAGTTCCGCCCTGCGTGCCACGGTCCCGTCCGGCCGGACCAGCGCCGCGGCGAACTTGGTGCCGCCGATGTCGATCGCGAGGGCGGTCATCGGCCGGCCTTTCCGGCGTGCCGGAACCCGGAGGGACGGCAGGCGGCCGCCAGGGCCACCACGCGGCTGTACAAGGGGATCCTCCGCTGATCAATGGCACAAAGGGTGTATCACCCAAGTGACCGGGCAAACAGGCTGACGGTACGACGTTGATGACAACGTTGTCAACGGCATGCGGGGCGGGCGGGGCCACCGGTTCGCCACAAGCCCTTCATGAGTTGTGCAGGCTTATCCGATTTGGGGGCAGATACGGTTAGCTCAGGTGTGATGTGAGGAGACTGCGATGACGCACGAACACGCGGGACAGCCCGCCAGGCCGTCCGACCTTGTCGACGTGGCCCGCCTGGTGACCTCCTACTACGCCCTGCATCCCGACCCGGGCGAGGTGGGCCAGCGGGTGGCGTTCGGGACGTCGGGACACCGGGGCTCCTCGCTGAACGTCGCGTTCAACGAGGACCACATCCTCGCGACCAGCCAGGCCATCGTGGAGTACCGGGCGGCGCAGGGCATCGACGGCCCGCTGTTCCTGGGCGCCGACAGCCACGCCCTGTCGGAACCGGCGCAGGTGTCGGCGCTGGAGGTCTTCGCGGCCAACGGGGTGACGGTCATGATCGACGACCGTGGCGGCTACACCCCGACCCCCGCGGTCTCCCACGCGATCCTGGCCCATAACCGGGGGCGCTCCTCGGGACGGGCCGACGGCGTGGTGGTGACCCCCTCGCACAACCCGCCCGGCGACGGCGGGTTCAAGTACAACCCGCCGCACGGCGGCCCGGCCGACACCGACGCCACCTCGTGGATCCAGGACAGGGCCAACGCGCTGATCGCCGACGGCCTGAAGGAGGTCAGGCGGGTCCCGTACACCAGGGCGCTGGCGGCCGACACGACCGGCCGGTACGACTTCCTCGGCCACTACGTGGACGACCTGCCCTCGGTGCTGGACCTCGACGCCGTCCGGGAGGCGGGGGTGCGCATCGGCGCCGACCCGCTGGGCGGGGCGAGCGTCGCGTACTGGGGGGAGATCGCCGAACGGCACCGGCTGGACCTGACGGTGATCAACCCGCTGACCGATCCGACGTGGCGGTTCATGACGCTGGACTGGGACGGCAAGATCCGGATGGACTGCTCGTCGCCGTACGCGATGGCCTCGCTCATCGCGGGCCGCGACGCCTTCGACGTCTCCACGGGCAACGACGCCGACGCCGACCGGCACGGCGTCGTCACGCCCGACGGGGGGCTGATGAACCCCAACCACTACCTCGCCGTGGCGATCTCCTACCTCTACTCCCACCGGCCCGGCTGGCCCGCCGCCGCCGGGATCGGCAAGACGCTGGTGAGCAGCGGCATGATCGACCGGGTCGCCGCCGACCTGGGCAGGCGGCTGATGGAGGTCCCCGTCGGGTTCAAGTGGTTCGTGCCGGGCCTGCTGGACGGCTCGCTGGGCTTCGGCGGCGAGGAGAGCGCCGGGGCGTCGTTCCTGCGGCGCGACGGCTCGGTGTGGACCACCGACAAGGACGGCCTGATCCTGGCGCTGCTCGCCTCGGAGATCATCGCGACCACCGGCCGCTCGCCGAGCGAGCACTACCGCGACCTGGTGGCCCGGTTCGGCGACCCCGCCTACGCCCGCGTCGACGCCCCCGCGACCCGGGAGGAGAAGGCGGTGCTCGCCAGGCTCTCGGCCGAGCAGGTCACCGCCGGCAGCCTCGCCGGGGAGGAGATCACCCAGGTGCTCACCTCGGCGCCCGGTAACGGCGCCGCCCTCGGCGGGCTCAAGGTCTCCACCGACAGCGCCTGGTTCGCCGCCCGCCCCTCCGGCACCGAGGACGTGTACAAGATCTACGCCGAGTCCTTCAAGGGGCCCGAGCACCTGGCGCGGGTGCAGCAGGAGGCGCGCGACCTGGTCTCGGCGTCCCTGGGCTGACGGCGACGACGCGCGACCGGCGGGCGCCTCCCCGAGCGGGCGCGGGCTCAGGTGAACATGCGCCAGGCGGCGGGCACGACCGTCCAGCGGCGCCGGGTGACCCGGCCGGTCAGCTCGCCGTCGGCGTTCACCGGGACGGGGCCGCCCTCCACGGTCACCTCCCCGCCGCGAGTGGTGATGACGTCGCGCAGGCCGAGGTGGGTTCCCTTGCGCAGCCGGAGGGCGTAGACGAGCCTGTCCAGCGGACCGGTCGTCAGCGAGACGACGACGTCGGCCATGCCGTCGTCGGGCCTGGCCCTGGGGGCCAGCGGGGTGCCGCCGCCGATGGTGACGCCGTTGCCGATGCCCACCATGAGCGCCGGGCGCCCGTCGCCGACGGGGCGGCCGTCCACGGTGACGCGCAGCCGCCAGCCGGGGCTGCGCACACCCGCCAGCAGCGCTCCCACCGCGTAGGCGAGCCGTCCGAGCACCGGCTTGAGCGGCGTGGCGCCCTCGGAGGCCTCGGCACCGATGCCGAGGTGGACCATGTTGACGATGACCCCGCCCTCGTCGTCCACCAGGAGGTCGAGCGGCCGGGGCCGGCCGGCGAGCACGACGCGGGCCGCGACGGGCGGGTCCAGCGGGATGCCCAGGCCGCGGGCGAAGTCGTTGCCGGTGCCCAGCGGCACGAGCCCCACCGTGCGGGCGTCCAGCTCGCCGCGCCGGTGCAGGGTCGCGACCACCACGTGCAACGTGCCGTCGCCGCCCAGCACGACCACGTCCCTGCCGGGACAGGCGTCGAGCATCTCGTCCAGGTCCTTCTCCCCGGCGGGCGCCTCGATCACGTCGGCGCCGCCGCCGCGCAGCGTTTCGAGGGCGGTGGTCCTGGCCGCGTCGTCGGCGCTCCCCGCGCTCTCGTTGTAGATCGCCAGCAACTCGGCCATGTCGTTCCTCCAGGTGGTCGTCCCTACGGTCCCTGCCCACCGGAGTCACGATCACGCGGGTCCCTGTCCATCCGCCACCAGCGCAGCGACACCCAGAGCCCGGTTCCGACGCCGATCAGCGCGGCCAGGACGTACACCGCGCCGATCGTCGTGTCCGAGGTGTAGCCGTTGCCGGCCACGAGGACGGCCATGAGCAGCGCGGCCAGCAGCCCCACGCCCGCGCCCCCGGCGAGACCGAGCAGGCCCACCTTCAGCGCGCGTGACAGGCCGCCCGCGCGGCGCGGCACCGGCGTCATGACGGTCATGAGGCGGCCCACGACGAGTGCGGGGTCGTCGTCGACCCCGCCGGCGACGAGCTGGACGGTCACCCCGCCCCGCTCGGGCTCGCTCAGGCAGATCCAGTGGCGTTCCTCGAGGAAGACGGTGGCGCCTCCCGCGCCGGGAACGGTCAGCCACAGGAACGGCGTGCCCTCGGGAAACGTCCTGACGCCGTGCCTGGCCGCCGGGGCGTGCACGTCGAGTGCCGCGCCGAGGGCCCGCAGCGCCACCTCCTGGCCGGATCTCCCCACGGCAGCCTCCCTTCCTCATCCCTTCGCGCCTCCGTGGCGCACGACGCGGCGGTCGCCTCCCGGCGGCCGGCCGAGGGGCGCCCGGAGGATCGGGACCGTGCGGCGGGATCGCGGACGCCGTACGGCGGATCCTGGGGACCGGGGCCCGAGGTCCCCGGCGAGCGGTCAGGCGGATCTCACACGGATCTCACACGGCTCTCACACGGTGGACCTGCCGAGAGAACCGGCCCCGGCGAGGGACGGGGAGCAGATCTCGTCCAGCACGTCGCGGAGCCGGCCCCGGTACTCCTGGTCGGCGAGCCTGCCGGCGGCGTCGAACCGGTCCGGGGCCGGGGAGACGGCCAGTTCCGCGCCGCACACCACCGCCCCCGCCGCGCCGAGGGCCCTGCGCAGCTGGATCTGCGTCCACATCCCCTCGTGGGCGCGCGGGCAGGCGGTCACCACGCCCACCGGCTTCCCCACCAGGACCGCGCCGCCGCGCGCGGACGAGATCCAGTCGAGCGTGTGTCCCAGCTGCGCCGGGAGCGCGCTGTGCGCCGGCGCGGTGATCAGCACACCGTCCGCGGCGGAGAGGCGGTGCCACAGGTCGGCGACCGGCCTCGGGAGCTCGCCCTCCTCGAAGGACGGCACCTGGTCCAGGCCCCGCCAGATCTCGAAGTCCACCGTCTCGGGCAGTTCCCGTGCCGCCGCCTCCAGGAGCCTCCAGACGTACGCCCCCGGGCGAAGGCTTCCCGCGATCCCAACGATCCTCATTCCCGGCCCCATCCCTGTCGCCATACCGCGACGTTACGAGTGAGGAAGGTCCCGCCTTCGGTCACGCGGTAGCGGCCGTCAGCGGGGCGCTCCCCCGAACTCACCGACAAAAACCGCTACTCGACGCCACCGTGACGCGGAGAGAGTGGTCCGCTCGCGGTACCGGTCGAGCCGCCCCGCTCACGAACCCCGGGACGGCGGTCACGCTTCCGCTGGCCGGCACCGCGACGGCGGTGCCGGCGAACCTCACGCTCCATCACACTCGGGGGCCTGCCCTCAGTGAGGGGTGACGAACATGATCAGGCGTATCGTTCGCGAAAAAAGCGGTTATTTCTCCGTCAAGCGCGGCGAGGACGCTGGCGGGGAGGCCCCGCCCCGCGCTACGTGGCCTGCGGCCAGGTGCGGGGAGCCGCCCGGTCGGTGACCCGCTTGAGCTCGAAGAACGCCTCCTCGGTGGCGAGCACCTTGAACGCGTCCCAGAGCCGCCCGGCCCGCTCGCCGGCCGGGATCTCGCTGATGACGGGACCGAACTGCCCCGCGTGCCCGTTCACCGAGATGGTCGGGACACCGATCAGCGACGGGTTCCGCCTCCCGGCGGGCACCAGGGCGTGCGAGGCGTGGATCGCCTCGTCCCAGGTGCCGTCGGTCCTCGCGTCGAGCAGTCCGGCGGGCAGCCCGGCGTCGGAGAGCGCGGCGGCGATCACCGGTTCCAGGGCCTCCATCGCGGCCCGCCAGCCCGCGAGACCGCCGTCCGGCGTCGTGTCGCGGGGCCGCCGGAACAGGCCGTCCTCGCCGTGGTAGCGGGTGCCGAGCGTGGTGTAGAGGTCGCCGACGGCTGCGTCCCCGGCCGCCGCACGCGCCGCCGCGAACACCCGCATGGTGCCCCGGCCCAGCTCGACGATCTCGCGGTACTCCTCGGACATGTCCTGCTTCTCGTTGAGCACCGCCAGGCTCATCTCCCGCCAGTTGATCGTGATGGGGCGCACCTCGCGCACCTCCAGGATCCAGCGGGAGGTGATCCAGGCCCAGGGGCAACCGGGATCGAACCAGAAGTCGACCAGATCCTCGCTCATGAGGGTCCTCTTTCCTCGGGGGTCCCCCCCAGGATGAGACCTCAACCCCGCTCAAGGTCAAGCCCGATCGGCCCCGGCCGGGGCGCGGTTCCCCCGCCGGTTCAGGAGGCGGTGTAGACCCAGGCGCGCACGCCGGAGGCGAGCGTCACCGGCACCCGGCTGTAGTCGGCCACCTCGTAGCCGTCGGCGGCGGCCAGCTCCGCGCCGGTGATCTCGAACACCGTTCCCTCGACCCGATCCGAGGGGTCACCGGTGGCCCGCACGATCGGATGGCGGTCGGCGCCGCTGACCGCGACGACGTCCGGGTCGGTTATCGCCACCGTCGACAGCGTGTGGCCGGGCAGCAGATCCGGCCTGCCGTCCAGCTCCCGGCCGAAGGTGGACAGCTGCACGTCGCGCTGCCGCAGGGTCCCGTAGGAGAACAGGTACGTGCGCCCCTGCGCGGCCTGACCGTCCTCGGACAACGAACACCCCTCCCCGCGCGGACGTGGACTCCCTCACCGAAGTCTAGGACGTGCCGGTCACCGTCCTTTGGCGGGGAGACCGCCCTGGCGACCGGCCCGGCCTCCGGCGGGCTCCCGCCCTCACCCGCTCCGGCCGCCCCGCGCGGGGGACGGCAGGCGGGCGCCGGAGGCGAGCGCCCCCACGAGGCGTGGCGCGAGGGCCGCGGCCTGGGCGCGGATCTCCGGGATCGCCGTCGTCTCGTACAGGCTTCCGCGCAGCATCGGGCCCAGCGTGAAGATCCGGTCGTCGGGGTCTCCCGCCGCGTCCAGGACCGCGCCGCCGGGAGCGACGTCCAGCCCGAGCCGCAACGGGTCCGGCCGGACCACACCGTCGGCGACGAGGCCGGCCAGGAGGGGGTCGCGGGTGATGTCGGCCCCGGGCCCGGTGGCGTTGACCAGCCAGCCGACGTCGAGTTCCCGGATGGCGCCGTCCGCGCTCACCTGGACGCGCAGCCCGCCGGGACCGGCCTCGGCCCGGAGCATCCGGCCGCGCAGCACCCGGAGGCGGCCGGCGGCCCGCAGATCGGCGATCCTGGCGGCCGTGACGGGAGGGATCCGGTGCCGGTGGACCTCCCAGTAGCGGGCCGCCAGGCCGAGGAACCGCCGCCGGTCGTCCGGGGAGAGCCGGGTCCACAGCCTCTGGGCCTGGGGCCGCAGGCCGTCGACCACGCCGTGCCAGTCGCCGCCGTTGTCCCGCACGGCGAGGCGTACGGCGCGGAGCAGGTCGCCGACCCCCAGCGGCCCGTCCGGGATCGGCGTCGGGACCGGGGGCGGCACGGGCCGGGGGTGCGGCCGCGGCAGCAGGGCGTGCCGCGACACCGCGTGGACGACGGTGTCCGGGTGCGCCCGGGTCACGGTGATCGCCACGTCCACCATGGTCAGCCCGGTCCCCAGCACGAGCACCGGCGCGCCGTCGCGGATCCCGGCCAGCGCGTCCGGCGCCCACGGATCGGCGACGTAGCCGGGGCTCGCGGCGTCCACGATCGGCGGCCGGGCGGCCTGGGAACGGTTGCCCAGGGCCAGGACGGCGGCGTCGGCGTCGACCCGGCCGCCGCCGGACAGGTGGATCCGCACCCCCCGGCCCCGGGTCAGGGCGCTCACCGTGCCCGTCACCTTGCGCACCACCCGGACGGGCCACTCCTCGGCACCGGCCAGCAGGTCGCGGAGGTAGCGCCCGTACGTCCGTCTCGGCAGGTAGTCGGAGGCGGAGACGTCCAGCCCGCCCTCGAGGGCCCAGCGCAGGAAGTGACCGGGGTCGTCGTCCAGCCCGCTCATCTTGTTCGCGCAGGCGTTGAGGAGGTGGTGCGGATCGGTGGTCGAGTACGCCTGTCCCAGCGCGTGCCGCCCGTACCGGTCGATCAGCACGACCTCCAGCGGCATGGCCCGCGCCCGCGCCTCGCGGAGAAGGTGGACCGCCGCCAGCGTGCCGCTCGCGCCGCCGCCCACGACGGCGACCGATGAGGAACCTGACACGCGACCCAGCATAACCCACTATTCCTGTAGGGTATACAGGATAGCGGGAGCGTGAACCGTTCCATTCACGATCTTGACGTTCGCGGCGGGCCCCCGCTCGACCGCCACGACGCCCGCCCCCTCCCGGCCCGGAGGCCGCGCCCGGCCGGAGGGACGCCCCCACGACCTATCCGGCCGCCCCCGCCGGGGTGAGGCGCAGGCGGCGGGGTCCCTCACCGAGGGGTTCGGGCAACCTCAGCGCTCCGGCGCCGGGAGTGATCGCGCCGAGGAGGCGGGGGCCGGACGCGCCCGTGCAGCCGGGGACCGTCGCGGGCAGCCCGTGCGCCGCCAGCCAGCCGAAGAGCGAGAAGGCGATCGCCTCCTTGGCTCCGGCGGGGACGCCGAGCTCGTCGCTCGGCACGATGCGCGCGCTCCCGGCCCGCGCGGCCAGCATCGCCATCAGGACCGGGTTGCGCACCCCTCCCCCGGAGACGACCACCGTCTCGAGGCGGTGGCGCCGGATCTCCGCCGCGACGGTCTCCGCGGTGAGCGCGGCCAGCGTCGCCAGCAGGTCGGGCAGGTCCGGCCGGTACGGCGACGTCTTGCCGTCCAGGTAGCCGGGGTGGAACAGCTCCTTGCCGGTGCTCTTCGGCGGCGGTGCCCGGTAGTACGGCTCGGCCAGCAGGTCCGCCAGCAACCCCTCGTGCACCTCCCCCGAGGCGGCGAGGCGGCCGTCCTCGTCGTAGGGCGCGCCCGTGGCGGCCGACACCGCCGCGTCCATCAGCGCCGACGCCGGGCCGATGTCGTAGGCCGTCCCGGCGTCCCGCACGGTCAGGTTCGCGATCCCGCCGAGGTTGAGCGCGCCGCTCGGCCCCGGCAGCCCGTCCAGGAGCAGCAGGTCGAAATAGGAGACCAGCGGCGCGCCCTGCCCTCCGGCGGCCACGTCCCTGGCCCGCAGGTCGGAGACCACCGGCACGCCGGTCCGCTCGGCGATCCAGGCGGGCTGGCCCAGCTGCAGCGTGCCGCGCACCCGGCCGTCCTCCACCCAGTGGAACATCGTCTGCCCGTGCGAGCAGATGAGATCCACCGGCCCGCACGCCTCGGCGGCGTCGGCGAACGCCTGGCCGACCAGGGTGTCGAGCCGGCACACCTCGGCCATGTCGGCCGGGTTGGGCGGCAGCGCGCGGGCGATGCGCTCGCGCAGCCGTTCCTCGTACGGCCGCGTGCCGGTGTGCCCGACGGCACCGGTGAGCACGTCGCCGTCCGGGGACCAGTCCACGACCGCGCTGTCGATCCCGTCGTGGGACGTTCCCGACATCAATCCCAGCACGCGCACGCCCTCACCCCCTCACGATCCCCCCGGATCCCCCGTATCCCCCTGTATCCCCCCGGTCCGTCACCGCGCGCGGCAGGCGTCGCTGGGCGGGCTCAGGCGGCCGGCCCGGTCGACGGCCACCACGTGGTAGTACGCGCGCCCGGTGCCGCCGGGGCCCGCCGGGTCCGTCCAGCGCATGTCGCGGGCGGCGGGGACGACGGCGATCAGGTTCCGGGCGTCGGTGAAGTCCCCGGGTCCGGCCGGCCAGTCGAACCGGAAGATCGCGAACTGGAACGGGACGCGCCGGCCGGCGGCCAGGATGCGCAGCTCGACACCACCGGGCACCCGGCGCGCCACGGGGAGGAGCGGGCGCTCCGGGGCCTGGCCCGAGGCGAGCCTGGGCAGCAGCGGGGACAGCGCGGGGCGGGTGTAGTGGCCGGTCACCACGGCGCTGATCGAGCCGATCCGGTCGTCGCGGACGTCGCCGGAGTTGTACCAGATGTCGCCGCCGACCTCGGGGTGGCCCTCGTTGAGGGTGAGGTGCCTGCTGAGCTCGTCGGGCCGGGACCACTCGGCGGGCTGGCCCGCCGCCCCGGCCTTGTAGGCCGCCTGGCCGATCCACAGCTGGGTGCCCGTGCCCGCCGCCACGTCGGACCACCAGGGGACCAGCTTGGCGTAGTCGGCGTTGGACTGGCCGATGTACCAGTAGAGCTGCGGCGCGATGTAGTCGAGCCAGCCCTTCCTCACCCAGCCGCGCGTGTCGGCGTGCAGGTTGTCGTAGGACTGGCCGCCGCTGGTCTCCGACCCCAGGGGGTCGGTGGCCCGGTTGCGCCAGATGCCCGAGGGGCTGATGCCCCAGGCGATCTCGGGCTTGGCCCGCCGCACCCGCCGCTGCATCTCCCGTACGAGAAGGTCGACGTTCTCGCGCCGCCAGGCCGCGAGGTCGGGGAAGCCGGCGCCGTACCGGGCGTAGGCCTCGGCGTCGTCGAAGGCGGTGGTGTTGACCGGGTAGAAGTAGTCGTCGAAGTGCAGGCCGTCGATGTCGTACCTGGTGACCGCGTCCATCATCGCGAGCTGCACGAACCCGCGGACCTCGGGTATGCCGGGGTTGTAGTAGAGCTTGCCGCCGTAGGGGACGATCCAGTCGGGGTGCCTGCGGCCGGGGTGGTCGGGGTGCAGCAGGGCAGGGTCGTCCTGCATCGACACCCGGTAGGGGTTGAACCACGCGTGGAAGGCCAGGCCCCGCCGGTGCGTCTCCGCCACCAGGAAGGCCAGCGGGTCGTAGCCGGGGTCACGTCCCTGCACGCCGGTCAGATACTGCGACCAGGGCTCGTACCGGGAGGGCCAGAAGGCGTCGGCGGTCGGCCGGATCTGCACGAACACCGCGTTGAGCCCGCGGGCCCGCGCCAGGTCGAGCCAGCCGAGATACTCGGCCTTCTGCTGCTCGGCGCTCAGCCCGGCCCTCGACGGCCAGTTGATGTTGGCGACCGAGGCGATCCACATGCCGCGCATCTGGCGCAGCGGCGGCACCCGCCCGGCCCCGGAGGAGCCCCCGGTCTCGTACGAGATCCCGGAGGCGGCGGCCGAGGCCCGGCCGGGCAGGGAGACGGCGGTCGCCGAGACGGCGAGGGCGAGGCCGCGCAGGACGGCTCGCCGGCTGGATGAGCTCATGCGGACTCCAGGGGTGTTCGGCCCCGGACGGCGGGCCGGGGACCGCGGTCCGGACGCCACCGGGCCGACGTGAGGGCGGGCACCGGGGCGGGCACGAAGACGAACATGAGGACGGACGCGAAGCGGGCACGACGGCGGAAGTGCGGACGGACGTGCGAGCGCGAAGCGGGCACGACGGCGGAAGTGCGGACGACGGACGTGCGGACGGACGCGGAAATGATCGCGAGACCGGCACGGGATCACAAGGTCACGATGTCACGGGTTCTCGATCGCGAGAATGACAGAAAGCTACTTTGAAGGCAATGACAATGAAGGAAATTGTCATTGATGTGTAATCTACCTTGAGACACCTCCTCCCGCCGCCCTGTCGAAAGACGCCTGCCTCGATCGAGAAGGTGACCGCATGCCCCATCGCAGCCCCGACCTGGCCCGGCTGGCCATGACCGTCCTCCAGCCGGGTTTCGACGGCACCGAGCCGCCCGGGTGGCTGCTCCGCGCGCTCGGCGACGAGGGCCTCGGCGGGGCCGTGCTGTTCGCCCGCAACCTCGACGGCCTCGGCCACACCGCCGATCTGGTCGCCCGGCTGCGCGCGGAGAACCCCGCCGTGGTGATCGCGGTGGACGAGGAGGGCGGATCCGTCACCCGCCTGCAGGCCGCGCGGGGCAGCTCGTGGCCGGGCAACCGGGCGCTGGGCGTGGGCGACGACGTCGAGGCGACCCGGCTGGTCGCCCAGGAGATCGGCCGCCTCCTCGCCTCGGCCGACATCACCCTCGACTACGCCCCGGTGGCGGACGTCAACGCCAACCCGGTCAACCCGGTGATCGGCGTCCGCTCCTTCGGTGCCGATCCCGACCTGGTCTCCCGGCACACCGCCGCCTGGATCTCCGGGCTCCAGGGAGCCGGGGTGGCCGCCTGCGCCAAGCACTTCCCCGGCCACGGAGACACCCACACCGACTCCCACCACGCACTGCCGACCCTGCACGCCTCCCCGAGGCTCCTCGCCGAGCGTGACCTGCCGCCCTTCCGCACGGCGGTGGCCGCCGGGGTACGGGCCGTCATGTGCGGGCACCTGCTGATCCCGGCCCTCGACCCGGAGAACCCCGCGACGCTGAGCCGGCGGATCACGACCGGGCTGCTCCGCGAGGAGATGGGGTTCACCGGGATGATCGTCACCGACGCCATCGAGATGCGCGCCGTCGCGGCCCTCCACCCGCCGGGGGAGATCGCGGTCCGCGCCCTGGCGGCCGGGGCCGACGCGATCTGCGCGGGCATCTCCTCCCCCGGGGGCGAGAACGTCCACGAGCTGCGCGACGCCGTCGTGGACGCCGTGCGGGAGGGCAGGCTGACCGAGGACCGGCTGGCCGAGGCCGCCTCCCGCGTGCTCGCGCTGTCCGGCTGGTACGCCGCGAACGCCGCCGCGCGGGCGGCGGGGAGCGCGGCCCGGGGCTCGGGGGACGAGGGCGAGGAGCTCGGCCTGCGAACCGCCCGGGCGGCCATCCGCGTGACCGCCACGGACGCCCCGGCAGCGCTGTCCGTGCTCTCCGGGCCGCCGCTGGTCGTCGACATCGCCCCCCGGCTGAGCGAGGCGGTCGAGCCGGGCATGCTCACCGGTCTCATCGGCGCCCTCACCGAGGTGCTGCCGGGCACCGTCGGCCACGTCGTCACCGTGGAGGCGCCCGAGCTGCCCGACCTGGGCGACGGGAGCCGCCCGCTGGTGATGGTGGTGCACGACGCCAGGCGCCACCCCTGGGTCGGTGAGCTGCTGGCGCGGGCCGTCGCGCTGCGCCCCGACACCGTGGTGGTCGAGACCGGGATGCCCGGCGAACCCTCGGGGGCCGTGTACGTGACCACGAACGGCATCTCCCGGGCTTCGGCCCGCGCCGTGGCCCGCTGGTTGACCGGCGACCAATAGGCTGATTTATGACATGAAAGGCGCTTAATGAACGTCCTCGACGGCCCCACCCCCGTGAACCTGGTGGCCACGGTGAGGGCCGTCCTCCCCTCCCTCACCCCCGCGGCCCAGTCCATCGCCCGTCTCATCCTCGACGACCCCGGGGTGGTGGCCCGCAGCACCATCACCGAGTTCAGCGCGGCCTCCGGCACCAGCGAGGCCACGATCGTGCGCACCGCCAGGGCCCTGGGCTTCGCCGGATACTCCCAGCTGCGCTTCGCCCTGGCCGCGGCGGTGGCCAGGGACGAGCCCGAACGGCTGGTCCCGGGCGACCTCGGCCCCGACGACCCGCTGACCGACGTGATCGCGAAGGTGGCCAGGGCCGAGTCGGAGGCGCTGGCCGACACCGCGGCGCAGCTCAACCCCGACCGGCTGGGCATGGTGGTGGAGGCGATGGCCGGGGCGCGCAAGGTCGACGTCTACGGGGTCGGCGCCTCCGGGCTGGTGGCGGCCGACATGGTGCAGAAGCTGATGCGGATCGGCCTGCCCGGCCACGCCTACACCGACGCGCACCTCGCGCTGACCAGCGCGGCGCTGGTACGTGAGGACGACGTCGCGGTGGCGGTGAGCTGCACCGGCGAGACCCCCGACGTGCTGGCGCCGATGCGCGTCGCGCGGCGGGCGGGCGCGACCACGGTGGCCATCACCAACAACCCGCGCTCCTCCCTGGCCGGGCTCGCCGACCACGTCCTGGTCTCGGCGGGCAGGGAGACCGCCTTCCGCCCGGGGGCGCTGGCCAGCCGGATCAGCCAGCTCCTGATCGTCGACTGCATCTTCGTCGGGATCGCCCAGCGCACCTTCGAGACCTCGGACGCGGCGCTGCGGGCCACCAGGGACGCCATCGACGGCTTCAGGACCGACTACCCCCGCCGGAGCAGGTCCTCCTAGCCCGTGCCGCTCCGTACGGGGCGTCCGGACACCCCGTTCACAGGCAGCCGTAGAGCGCTTCCAGGATCGGGGGCCAGCGAGGGTCGGGGCCCGCGGGGGCGATGATCGTGCGGCTCGGCGTGTAGCCGAATCCGACGCCGGCCACCGGGTCGGCGAAGGCGAGCGCGCCGCCCGACCCGCTGTGCCCGAACGCCTCCGCCCGGGGCGCGAAGGGGCGGACCTCGTTGGGGAGCATGTATCCCAGGCCGAAGCGGGTCCGGCCGCGCAGGACCTCGTCGAACCCGTCGCTGTGCGCCGTCGTGGCGCGCGCCAGCATCCCGGGGGCGAGGAGGTCGCCCGACAGGAGCCTGCCGTACAGGGTCGCCAGGGCCCTGGCGGAGGCGTGGCCGTTGGCGGCGGGGATCTGGGCGGCACGCCAGCGCCCGGTGTTCGGCAGGCCGGGCACGAGCTGGTCGGCCGGGTTGAGGAACGCCCTGGCGGTGACCGACGCGGGATCCGCCATCGCCTCGGCCAGCGGGGAACCCGCGGGCATGGGCGGGCTTTCCGGCGGGAGCACGAACGCCGCCCGGTGCGCGTCCTCCCCGGGAAGGCCGATCGAGAGGCCGGGGACGCCGAGTTCCCCGGAGACCAGATCGCGGATCTCCCTGCCGGTGACCCGGCGGAGCAGCTCGCCGACCAGCCAGCCGAACGTGACCGCGTGGTATCCGTGCCGCTCCCCCGGGGTCCACCACGGCTCCTCGGCGGCCAGCGCGGCCGCCATGGCGTCCCAGTCGTAGAGGCTTCCCGGCGGCAGCGGGGAGCGGACCGCGGGCAGCCCCGCGCGGTGGGAGAGCAGCTGGGCGACGGTGGCCTCCGAGGTGAACTCCGGCCAGTAGCGGGCCACGGGCGCGTCGAGGTCGACGAGCCCGCGCTGCGCGCACAGCAGGGCCACGGTCGCGACGACGCCCTTGGAGACCGAGAAGACGTTGACGACCGTGTCGCGGCGCCACGGGCGGCTCCCGCCCTCGTCGGCCGTGCCGAACCAGACGTCCACGACGGGACGGCCGCCCGCGGTGACGGCCAGTGCGGCGCCTCCGGGACCCAGTCCCTCCCTGAGCGCCTCGACGACCGGGGTGAACGCGGGATCACAGAACATGATCTCCTCCTCCGATTACTAAACCTTAGTTGCGCAACCATGGTTGAGTATTTGATGGTGGACCACGTGACGTCAAGCCCGGTCGATCCCGGCGCAGCCGGAGACCTCTCCCTGCTCTTCACCGCCCTGGCCGCCGCCTGCGACGCCGAGGTGCGCGGGCGCATGGCCGCGGCGGGTCACGCCGAGGTGCGCACCGTGCACGGCTACGTCTTCCAGCACCTGCTCGGCGGCCCGGTCCGCGTCAGCGACCTGGCGGGACTGCTCGGCATGACGCCGCAGGGCGCGTCCAAGGTCGTGGCGGAAATGGAGCGGATCGGCTACCTCACCCGCAGGGCCGATCCGGAGGATCAGCGGGCGCGCGTCGTCGAACTGACCGGGCACGGCAGGGACGCCGTCGAGGCCGGCCGCACGGCACGCGCCGCCGTCACCGCCGAGCTTCGCGCGGTCCTGGGCGAGACGGCGGCGGGCGATCTGGTGTCGTCCCTCGATCGGCTGGCCGACCACACGGGCGCCATGCGCGAGCTTCTCGCCCGCCGCCTCCGGCCCCGCTACACGTGAGCCCCCGGTGAGCCCCCGGTGAGCCCCCGCGTTCCGTCGCGCGAGCTCAGGACAGGCGCAGGGCCTCGGCGGCGACGGCGTGGCGCAGGTCGCGGATGCCCGCGCGGCCGCGCAGGGGGTGGACGTTGTTGGTCAGCAGGACGACGGTGAGGGCGCGCCCTGGATCGACGACGAGCGAGGTGCCGGTGAAGCCGGAGTGACCGTAGGCGTCGGCCAGCGGGCCGACGATCGCGGGGTCGCCGATCCGCGCGCCCAGGCCGTGGCGGAAGTCCGCGCCCCGCACGCCGTGGTCGCGGGTGATCTCGGCGACCGCGGCGGGGCCCAGCACCGGCGCTCCCCCGGTGCGCAGCGCCTCGGCGAAGCGTACGAGGTCGTCGGCGGTGGAGAAGATCCCGGCGTGCCCGGCGACCCCGCCCAGGCCGTGCGCGGTCTCGTCGTGCACCTCGCCGCGCACGCATCCGGTGCCCGGGCGCTCGGGCTTGTGCTCGGTGGCGACGATCCGGGGCAGCAGGGACGCGGCGGGACGGTAGCCGGTGTCGGGCAGGCCCAGCGGGTCGATGACCCGGGCGCGGGCGAGTTCGTCCAGGGAGGCCCGCCCGGCGATCTCCGCCACCCGGCCCGCCGTGATCAGCCCGACGTCGGAGTAAAGGTAGCGCTCGCCCGCGGGACCGATCGGCGCCGTCGAGAGGATCCGCTCCATGCGCGTGGCGTGGATCTCCGGGCCGTCGCCGGGGATCTCCTCGTGGGCCCTGCGTCCCGGCGGCAGGCCCGCGGTGTGGGTGAGCAGGTGCCGCAGGGTGACCTCGGGGGCGCCTCCGTAGCGGCCGGGCAGCCAGGCCGCGACGGGCTCGTCCAGGCCGAGAAGGCCGTCCTCGGCCAGTGACAGGATGACGGCCGTGGTGAAGAGCTTGGTGATCGAGGCGAGATCGAAGATCGAGTCGCGGAGGGCGCGCGGCCGGTCCTCGGCGAGTTCCCCGCAGGCCGACGCGTAGCGCACGGCCTCCCCGGCCGCGGCGGCGGCCACCGTGACCCCGCCCACGGCGATCGCGGCCACCGCCGCCGAGCAGACGCGCGGCACCGCCGCCCCGAGGATCCCGGCGAGCCGGGCGTCTTCCGCGGAATCGGTCACCGCTCCCGCTCCATCCCTCGGTCCCGCTCCCGGACCCGCTCTCGACCCCGGCCCTGGTTCCGGTTCTGGTCCCGCTCTCGACCCCGGCCCTGGTTCCGGTTCTGGTCCCGATCCCGCTCCCGGCCCTGGTTCCGGTTCTGGTCCCGATCCCGCTCCCGATCCTGGTTCCGCGGCCGGCGCCGGTTCCCCCTCCGCGGGAGGTTCAGGCACCCCTGGCCTGTCCCGCCGCCTCCAGTGCCGCATCGAGCTGGTCGCCGTGCCGCTCCAGCAGGATCCGGGCGCCGCCGGCGTCGAGGCCGTGCTCGATCATCAGTACCGCGACCTTCACGTGCCATCCGGCGGCCTCCAGCGCGGAGCGGGCGGCGGAGAGGGCCGCCCCGGTGATGTCGCTGACCATCCTGGCGGCCCGGTCGGCCAGCTTGGAGTTCATCGCCGACACCTCGATCATGGTGTTGCCGTAGGTACGGCCCAGCTTGACCATCGCGATCGTGGAGATCATGTTGAGGACCAGTTTCTGCGCGGTCCCCGCCTTGAGCCTGGTGGAGCCGGTCACCACCTCCGGGCCGACGATCACCTCGATGGGGTGCAGCGCGGCCGCCGACAGCGGGGTCGCGGCGTTGCACGACAGTCCCACGGTCAGGGCGCCACGGCGGCTCGCCTCGGCGAGCGCGCCGAGCACGAACGGCGCGCGACCGCTGGCGGAGACGCCCACCACCGCGTCGAGCGCGCCCACCCCCCGTTCCCTGAGGGCGGCCGCTCCCCCGGCGTGGTCGTCCTCCGCGCCCTCGACCGAACGGGTCAGCGCGGGAGTGCCCCCCGCGATGACGCCCTGGACGAGCTCGGGATCGGTGCCGAAGGTCGGCGGGCATTCGGAGGCGTCCAGCACGGCCAGCCGGCCCGACGTCCCCGCGCCCACGTAGAACAGGCGCCCCCCGGACTTCATCCGGGCCACGACCGCGTCCACCGCGGCCGAGATCTCCGGGATCGCCTCGCCCACCGCCGCGGGTACCGCGGTGTCCGCCGCGTTCATCAGCCGGGCCACCTGGTCGGTGGGAAGCCGGTCGATCCGGCTGTAGCGCGGATCGCTCTGCTCGGTGGAGAGCGTGGACAGTGTGGCTAGTTGATCACTCATGACGTCCCATGTCGTTAGTTTTCCTGATCTCACTACCGCTAAGTAGATGATCTTCTGACAGTGAGGCCGTTACAGGCACATACCCGGTGGGAGCCCGCCCATCGGCCCGCCCCGGCGGGCACGGGCCGTCACGGCAGGCCACGGCGGTAGAGCCAGAAGACACGCTCGGCGTACGCGCCGACCGCCCTGGCGTAGAAGCGCAGCGGCCCCACCCAGCCGATCTGGGTGCTCGACATGCCGGCGGCCCGCTGCTCGGCGAGGCAGCGGCGTACGAGCACCCGGCCGACTCCCAGACCCCGCGCGGCCGGCGCGGTGCCCATCGGGCCGAACCAGGAGGGCCTCGAGCCCCAGGCGGCGAAACCGAGGATCTCGCCCTCCCTGACGGCGTAGTGGCAGCCGGTGGCCTGCTCCGCCTCCCAGGCCCACCTGTCGTTCCACTGCTCCTCGACGAAGGCGGACACGGCGGCGCGCTCCCCGGGGGCGGCGGCGCGCACGGTGACCCCCAGGGCCGCCAGCCGCGCGAGGTCGGCCTCGACGGAGAGGTCGCCGGTGAGGTCGGCGGTCATGTTCCAGGCGACCCGGTAGCGCTCGTAGCCGAGGCTCTCGGCCAGGCAGGCGGCCTCGGTGTAGCGCACGTCGACGCCGGGCCAGGCGTAGCAGGGCGGGTTGCCGGCGAGGCGGACCTCGGTCGCCCCCTGGCCGCGCAGCCAGTCCTCGGCCGCGGTGACCAGTGCCCGGCCGAGGCCCGTCCCCCGGGCCTCGGGACGCACCGCGAGCAGGTCGACGTGGCCCGCCCGCGGGTCGCGCGCCGACATGGAGGCGAACGCCACACCGTCGAGGCCGCCTGTCACCAGTGCCGTCCAGGACCGTCGCGCGGGCGGCGTGGCGAGCCTGGCGACCAGGCTCGCGGCCTCCCCCGCGTCATGGGTGAGCGCGGCCCCGGCGATCCCCGCGAGCGCCGCCGAGTCGGCGGCGACGGCCTCGCGGATCCCGGACGCCGCGCCCGCGCGCCCCGCCCCGGGACCGTCTCCCAGCGGGCTCACGGGTGGCCGACCGGCATGGCGACGACGTTGCGGGGAGCGGGGTGGAAACAGGCGTGCTCCTGGGGCGTGCCGCCGCCGTGGCCGAGCGGCGGGTGTTCCGACTCGCAGCGGCCGGTACGGAACGGGCAGCGCCGGGCGAACAGGCAGCCCGCGTCGAGGCGGCTCTCGTCGAGCGCCCCGGTCGGCGTCACCGGCTCCTCGCCGGGCCGCTCCAGGCCGTGCAGCACGGGGATGGCCGACAGCAGCGACTGGGTGTACGGGTGCACGGGGCCGGAGATGATCGTCTCGACGTGGCCGCGCTCGACGACCTCGCCCCGGTAGATGACGTACAGCTCGCCGTCGTCACCGATGTAGCGCGCGGTCGCCACGTCGTGGGTGATGAACAGCACGCTCACCCCGAGGCGCTCGCGAAGGTCCTTGAGCAGGGCGAGGATGCCCAGCCGCAGCGATACGTCGATCATGGAGACGGCCTCGTCGGCGACGAGCATCTCGGGGTCGACGGTGAGGGCCCGGGCGATGACGACCCGCTGGCGCATGCCGCCGGAGAGCTGGTGGGGGTAGCGCGACAGCACGTAGCCGGGGTCGAGGCCGACCAGTTCCAGCAGCTCCTGCGCGCGCCCGTCCACCCATGCCCGCGAGCGGCCGGTCTGCGCGGCCCGCAGCGACAGCGGCGCGTCCAGCGTCTGGTGCACCGTGCGGGTCGGGTTGAGCGCCGAGTACGGGTCCTGGTGGATGAGCTGGATACGGCGGAAGTAGGGCTCACGCTGCTTGGGGCGCAGCGACGACATGGGCGTGCCGTCGATGGTGATCTCTCCGGAGTCGTGTCCCTCCAGCCCGGCGATGATCCGCCCGAGTGTCGTCTTGCCGCAGCCCGACTCCCCGATGAACGACGCCGCCCCGCCCTTCGGGATGGCGAAGTCGACGCCGCGCAGCGCCTTCACCTCCCGTCCGGCGAGGATGCCGCCCCGCTGTTTGAAGGTCTTCGTGATTCCCCGACCAGTGATCACGTTTTCTCCCTCGGTCCGTGTGTCCGGGCGGCGACGGCGTGGCAGGCCACGATCCACTCACCACGCGAGACGGCGGGCGGCTCCTCGGTCTCGCAGACGTCCATGCGCAGCTCGCAACGCTCCCTGAAGACGCATCCCCGCGACGGAACGGTCCCAAGCGTCGGCGGGCGGCCGGGCAGCGCCCTGGCCTCCCCGATGTCGCCGATCAGGCGCGGGATGGCCCGGATCAGGCCCTGGGTGTAGGGGTGGCGGGGGCCGCCGAGCACCTCGGTGGTCGGCCCCTGCTCCACCACGCGCCCGCCGTACATGACGGCCAGCCGGTCGGCGACCTCGGCCACCACGCCGAGGTCGTGGGTGATGACGAGCGTGGTGAGCCCGCGCTCCTCGTGGACCTCCCTGACGATCCGCAGGATCGTGGCCTGAGTGATCATGTCGAGGGCGGTCGTGGGCTCGTCCAGGATGACGAGGTGGGCGTTGAGCACCAGCGCGAGCATGATGCCGACCCGCTGGCGCATCCCGCCGGACAGCTCGTGCTGGTGGGAGTCGAGCACGCGCGCGCCGTCCATGCCCATCCTGCCGAGCAGGTCCTTCGCGTCCCTGACCAGCCCTCGCAGGTCCTGGATGTCGTGCGAGCGGCCCAGGTCGAGGAGCTGCTTGCCGACCGTCTTGAGCGGGTTGAGGGAGTTCTGGGCGGCCTGGAAGACGTACCCGATGTGCCGTCCCCGCGCCCGGCGCAGATCGTCGCCCCGCAACCCCACGACGTCGCCGAGCCCGTCGATCTCCACGCTGCCCGAGCGGATCCTGCCGGGGGGCTGGACCGCGTTGAGCAGCGACAGGGCCAGGGTGGACTTGCCGGAGCCCGACTCGCCGACCACCCCGGTGATCGTCCCGGGCACCAGCTCGAGATCGATCCCCGCCACCGCGGGCAGTTCCCCCGCCGACGTCCGGTAGACGACGGACAGGCCGTTGACGCGCACTCCCGGCGGGCCGCTCCTCCCCGCCTCGCGGAGGCTCGCGGTGCCTGCGGTGTCTACGGTGCCTTCGGCGTTCTCGACGACCCCGACACCCTCCGCGCGCCGGGCGCCCCAGGCACCCCAGGCGCGCCGGGGCCGCACGGCGGCGGACCGCCGCTCGCCCGGTGTCACGGACACCTTCTCCGAACGTGTGAACATCTGTTCAGTCCTCCCGCAGCCGGGGGTTGAAGATCTCGTCCATGGCGTCGACGACGAGGACGATGCCCAGGGTGAGCAGCAGGATCGCCAGCAGCGGCGCCAGCATGTACGGCAGCGCGGTGGTCGTCGTCAGCGCGCCTCCGCCGAACACGGCGAGGTTGAGCATGACGCCCCAGTTGTTGGCGTCGAACGGCAGGACGCCCAGGAAGAACAGGCCCACCTGCGCGTACACCGCGCCGGTCACCGCGATGAGCATGTTCATCGCGATGAAGGGCGCCATGCTGGGCAGCAGTTCCCTGCCGACGATGTGCCGGCCGGACAGGCCGAGCCCCCTGGCCGCCTCGATGAAGCCGCGCTCGCGCAGCGAGAGGGTCTGCGACCGTACGGCGCGCGCCACGCCGCCCCAGCCGAGGAGGCCGAGCACCAGGCCCATCTCGATCGCGCTGGTGAACTTCCAGACGGTCGACAGGACCAGCAGCAGCGGGAGGGCGGGGATGGTCAGCTTCATGTCGGTGATCCGCATGAGCACGCTGTCCCAGCGCCCGCGCCGAAAGCCCGCGAACAGCCCGACGGCGGTGCCGAGGGCCACCGTGATGACGGCGGTGACCAGGGCGGTCATCAGGACGTACCGGGAGCCGGTGACCACCAGGGCGAGCACGTCGGTGCCCTCGAAGTCGGTGCCGAAGGGGTGCGCCAGGCTCGGCGCGGCGTAGAGCGCGTTGTCGTCGCGCGGCAGCCGCGCGGGGTAGAGCAGCGGCCCGAAGATCCCCATGAACGCGAACACGCCCAGGATGGCCACGCCCACGATCCGGCTGGGCTTGCGCCGCAGGACCCGCCAGACGCCGCGCCAGAAGTTGCGCCGCTGCGCCGCGCGGGTGCCGGGGACGCCGGGGACACCCGGGGCGCCCGGAGTCCCGGGAGCGCCGGGAGCGGTGATGACAGGCGCCGTCATGCGACCACCTCCGCCACCGGTGTGACCTGCGGGCCGTCTCCTGCGGCTCCCCTGATTCGCCCGGTCATGACGCCTCCTGTCCGGAACGGACCCGTGGGTCGATGGCGGTGTAGAGCATGTCGGCCACGATGTTGGCGATGACGATCGCCACGGTGATCAGCAAGAAGGCCCCGCCCATCAGCGCGTAGTCGCGGTCGGTGATGCTGTTGAGCAGCAGCAGACCCAGCCCCGGGTAGGTGAAGATCCGCTCGATGAAGATCGCGCCACCGAACAGCAGGCCCAGCGAGAGCGCCAGGATGGTGAACAGCGGCAGGATCGCGTTGCGCGCCACGTAGCGGAAGATGATCCCGCGCTTCATGCCGCGCAGCTCGGCGGCGAGGATGAAGTCGTCGCCCAGCACGGTGACCACGCTCGACTTCATCGCCAGGATCCAGCCCCCGTACCCGGCCAGCGCGTAGGTCAGGACCGGCAGCGTGGCGTACTGGACCAGCGAGCCGATGTAGGCGGCGTTGAGGCCGGGTTCGAGCGTGACGTCCGCGGTGCCGCTGGAGGGGAAGATCGGCAACAGGGTCGTGAAGACCGCGCTCAGCAGCAGCGCGAGGACGTACTGCGGCAGGCCGTGCAGGAGCGAGCCGGAGACGGCCAGGATGTCCCCCAGCTTGCTCGACCGCTTGATCGCCGCGTAGACGCCCAGGATGACGCCGACCGCGAAGCTGAGCAGGGTGCCGACGAGGACCGGCAGGATCGTCCAGGTGGCCGCCGAGCCGAGCAGGGTGGTCACCTCGGCGCCGGGGACGCTCAGCGACTGGCCGAGGTCGAGGTGGAGCAGGCCCCGCATGTAGTCGAGGTACTGCTCCCACATCGTGCCCTTCGGCATGAACCCGTACAGCACCGCGACGGCGCGCTCGGCCTGGTCGGGCGACATGCCCTGCTCGACCAGCTTCTCGTAGCGGGCCCGCATGGGATCGCCGGGGATGTTCCTGATGATCACGAAGCTGATCGTGGTGACCACCAGGATCATGGCGAGCCCGCGGGCGAGGTGGCCCGCGAGGCGGCGTGCGATGACCGTCATATGTGGCCTTTCCTCTTGACCATGCCGAGCTGGAGCCAGACCCCGGAGGTGAGGCGCAGCGCGTCGCTGTCATCGCCCGGGAATCCGGTGAAACGGGTGGTGTTGACGACCTGGGTGTTGACGTAGTCCCACAGCTGGATCACCGGGAGGTCCTGGTTGGCGGTCCTGGCGAGGGCCGAGACGATCCGCCGCTGCTCGGCCTCGGGGACGGAGTTCAGCTTGACCGCCAGCTCGCCGGGGTTGACCATGCCCACGCCCCTGACGTCGATGAGCTCGGCGCCGCCCATCCAGTTGCCCTCCGTGCCGGGGGCGACGTGCTTGAGCCTGCCGCCGAAAAGCTGCCAGCCGTTCTGGGCCCCGTACAGGCGCTGGAAGATGTTGTACGGCGCGGGGCCGAGCGCCACCAGCCAGAAGCCGAGGTCGTACTTCCCGGCCGCCATCTCCTCAAGGTAGAGCGGGTAGTCGGCGGTGGTGACGACCTGCGCGTCGATCCCGGCGTCGTTGAGCTGGCTGGTGACGGCCTTGGCGCCGGCCAGCCAGTCGGAGAAGGAGGCGGGCACGTTGATGGTCATCTTCCAGGGGCTGCCGTCGGGCATCGCCCACTTTCCGTCGACCTTCCGCATGCCCGCGGCCCGCAGCTCGCCCTCGGCCCTGGCGGGGTCGTGCCGGTACGGCTCCAGGGCGGCGAGGCCGTCGCCCAGCCACGCCTTCGCGGCCTGCTGGTGCAGGCCCGAGGTGGTGACCGAGGCGGTGCCGCCCTCGGGGGAGGCCACCTTGGTGACCTGCCTGCGGTCGATCAAATAGGCCAGCGCCCGGCGGACGTGCACGTTGTCGTAGGGCTTCCTGGACTGGTTGAACGCCAGTCCCTCGCTGACGGGCGAGTATCCCCTGACGACGGCGTTGCCCGAGGTCTCGGTGATCCGCCGCATCACGCCGGCGGGGACCGCGGTGAACGGCGCGCTGTCCAGCCTGCCGGCGACCAGGTAGTTCCAGACCTGCTCGTTGCCGGTGTAGTTGAGGATGCGCACCTGGTCGGCGGCGACGTTGGCCGCGTTGTAGAAGTTCTTGTTCTTGACCAGCAGCGCCTCGCCCGGGTTGACGCGCTTCAGGACGAACGGCCCCGCGGAGACGTCCCTGGCCGGGGCGAAGGAGATGACCTTGTCCGCGAGGCTGGTGATCCCGGCCCGCGCCGCCTCGGCCCCGGGGGCGGTGCTCTGCGCGAGCTTCAGCTTCTGCCAGAAGTCGGCGGGCAGCACGCCGCGCCAGACGTGCTCGGGGACGATGACGGTCTCCATGACGCTGCGGACGAAGGAGGAACTGGGGTTCCTCGCCGCCTGGGTGATCTTGATCGTCCTGTCGTCGACGATCGTGATGTCGGAGGCCGTACCGGCCGCGGAGGGGTCGAGAGCGTAGGCGGTGCCGCCCTGGGTGTACGCCAGGCCGATGGAGAACTTCACGTCCTCCGCGGTGATCGGCTCGCCGTCGGACCACTTCCCGCCCGGGTGGAGCTTGAGGGTGATCGAGGACTGGTCGGGGGCGATCTGCCAGCTCTGCGCGACCCCTGGGTAGAACTGGTTCGGATCGGTCAGGTGGTTCTTGGTCCACCCGAGCCACTCGGCGTTGTAGCCCCGGAAGGCGTTGCCCTTGGGGTTGTACGGGTTGATCGGCGCGTTCGCGTCGATACCCGGCTTGAGCGCGTCGATCGTGGTGAAGACGCCACCGGCGGAGCTGTCGCCGCCGCCGCCACACGCCGCGGCACCGGCGGCGAGGCAGAGGGAGACCACTGCCGCTGCTAGTCGCTTCATGAACCGCTCCGTTGGGTGTTCTTCGAGGTCAAGGCACCAATACCGAGGCTTCGGCGTTGTCCGGACAATACGTTCGACCCACCGTTCGCGTCAATTATCTCCACTTCTGTGATACTCCCTGTAACTTTCCTTCACCGACCGGCCGCCCCCGGCGCCGCCCCGCGCCGATCGTCGCCGGCCCCCTGCGGGACGGGCGATCCGGGCCGGACGGCGGAGTGGACGATCTCGGCCGGGCGGGCGCGGGACGGGATG
>NZ_JBEZZK010000017.1:0-113686 GCF_040639135.1 Streptosporangium sp. NPDC023963 | reverse complement strand
GGATGGGAGGCGGAGTGGACGATCTCGGCCGGGCGGGCGCGGGACGGGATGGGAGGCGGAGTGGACGATCTCGGCCGGGCGGGCGCGGGACGGGATGGGAGGCGGAGTGGACGATCTCGGCCGGGCGGGCGCGGGACGGGATGGAGGGCACGGGACGGGAGGCGTCCTTGGCCGGATGCGCGAAGAACCTGACCGATCTTCGGGAAACCAGGCGGATCCCGGCGTCCCGGCCTGTCATACGGTCGCGGTAACAACGGATCGGCGGAGAGGCGACCACGGTGAACCTGGATGTCATGCTTGAGGACCTGCGAGAGCTCGTCGTGTGCGAGTCGTTCTCCGCCGACCACCGGGCGGTGGCCCGCAGCGCGCGGGTGGTCGCCGACCAGGGGCACCGCGGGCTCGGCGCCAGGGCCGAGACGATCGTGATCGGCGGGGTCACCCACCTGCGGTGGACCTTCGGCACTCCCAGGGTGCTGCTGCTCGGCCACCACGACACCGTCTGGCCGATCGGCTCGCTCCCGGCCCGCCCCTGGTCGGTCACCGACGGGATCGCCCGGGGCCCCGGGGTGTTCGACATGAAGGCCGGGCTGGTCCAGATGTTCCACGCGCTGGCCGCGCTGCCGTCACCGGACGGGGTGTGCGTGCTGGTCACCGGGGACGAGGAGGTCGGCTCCCCGACCTCTCGCGCGCTGGTCGAGGAGTCGGCGCGCGGCTGCGCGGCCGCGTTCGTCCTGGAGGCGAGCGCCGAGGGCGGCGCACTCAAGATCGCGCGCAAGGGCACGTCGATGTACGAGGTCGTGGTGCGCGGCCGTGGCGCGCACGCGGGGCTCGACCCCGGCAGGGGCGCGAACGCCGGGGTCGAGCTGGCCCACCAGATCCTCGCCGTCACCGGCATCGCCGAGCGGGTGAACGACGGCCGGGCCGACGGCGACCGCACGGGCGACGGCCAGACGGGCGACGACCTGACGGGCGGCGGCCAGACGGACGGCCGGAGCCACGGCCACCGGACCGGCGACCGGGCGGACGACCGGACGGGGGACGGCGACCGGGAAACGCGGGGGTCCCTCGGACCGGCCACCGTCACGCCGACCGTGCTGTCGGCCGGGACCACGGCCAACACCGTGCCCGCGTTGGCCCGCCTGTCGGTGGACGTCCGCGTGCCCACCCTCGCCGCGCAGAGGCGGGTGGACGAGCTGATGCGGGCGCTCTCCCCCCGGATCGCCGGGACCCGGCTGGAGATCACCGGAGGCCCGAACCGCCCTCCCATGGAGCACGCCTCGTCGGCCGGGCTGTTCGCCCTCGCCCAGAAGGTCGCCGCCGATCTGGGGCTCGCCCCCCTCACCGGTGTCGGCGTGGGCGGGGCCTCCGACGGCAACTTCACCGCCGGGGCGGGCTGCCCCACCCTCGACGGGCTCGGCGCGGTGGGCGGCGGCGCCCACGCCGACGACGAGCACGTCGTCGTGGCCGAGATGCCCGGCCGCGCGGCACTGCTGGCGGGCCTGATCGGGGCGGTGCTCGCGTGAGCGGCGTGGCGTCACCGGCGAACCGGGGGACGCCCGGGTGAACGGCGTGGTGTTGCGCGAGTTGCGCTCCATCGAGGAGTTCGAGGACGTCTTCCGCCTGTTCGACGGCATCTGGCGCCCCGCCCCCGGCGGCGCGCCCGTCACGGTGGAGCTGATGCGGGCGCTGTCGCACGCGGGCAACTACGTGGCCGGAGCGTACGAGGGCGGCAGGCTGGTGGGCGCGTCGGTCGGGTTCCTGGGCGCTCCGGCCGGACAGGTGCTGCACTCGCATGTCACCGGCGTCCTGGCCGGGCGCGGGATCGGGTTCGCGCTGAAGCTGCACCAGCGGGCGTGGGCCCTGGAGCGCGGCCTGGAGCGGATCACCTGGACCTACGATCCGCTGGTGCGGCGCAACGCGCATTTCAACCTGGCCAAGCTGGGGGCCCGCCCTGAGGAGTACCTGCCGTCCTTCTACGGCGCGATGGGCGACGCGATCAACGCCGGGGACGAGTCCGACCGGGTGCTGGCCGTCTGGCGGCTGACCGAGCCGCACGTCCTGGCCGCCGTCCGGGGGGAACCGCACCGCCCGGTGATCCCGCCGGACGCGGTGAGCGCGCTGATCGAGGGAGACGACGGCGGCCCGGTGCGGGGACCGTCCGAGGCGGCCGGGGCGGGAACGGTGCTGGTCGCCGTGCCCCGGGACGTCGAGGCGCTGCGCCGCGCCGATCCACGGGCCGCCGGGGCGTGGCGGCCGGCCGTACGCGAGGTGCTGGGCGGCCTCCTGCGGGACGGCGCCCGCGTCACCGGCTTCCACGACAGGTCCCGCTACGTCGTGGAACGGCCTGCGTGACGTGCCCTCGGAACCGGGCCGCGAGCGCGGGGGCGCCGTGAGCGCACGCCCGGGCCGCGGACCGTCGTGAAGATCACCGGTGTCGGGTCGCGGCGGGTGCCTCTTTCTCCGCCGGGGACGGCCGGGGCCCCGGACCCGCCGGCCCCGCGGCGCGGAACGGGTCGCCGGCCGGCAGCCACGCCGCGTCGTCGTCCAGGCCGGGGCCGCCGACGTCGCGGGTCAGTGTTTCGACGGTGGCCCGCACGGCCTCGCGGGTCTCGTCGCGCCGGGAGACGAGGGCCCACGTCCAGTACGGTGCCGGGTCGACCACCGTGCGCCGGTGGAGGTCCGGCGGCACCGATGCGTTCAGGCCCTTCACCGAGTTGATGACGGGGCGGCGAAGCCGGCGTACGTGATCGAAGAAGGCCCGGCCGGCGATGCCCCCGTCGTCGACGTGCACGACGCGGGCGCCGGTGTCGCGGCCGAACGCCTCGGCGTAGCGGTTCCACGAGCCCCAGGTGGCGGTGTCGCTGTCCACCAGCACCACGGTGTCCCCGGCCTTGACGGCGGACGTCTCGGCGCCGGCGGAGACCGCGAAGAGCCGGTCCGCGCCGATCGGCCGGGCCTCGAGGCCGCGGCCGTCCAGGCCGTCGGTCTGCACCCAGCAGACGGCCAGGTCGATGCTGCCGTCGGCGACCCGGCCGGCCTGGATGTGCGACGGCATGACCCACGCGTCGACGTGCAGTTGCGCGACGCCGGACGCGCGGGCGGCCAGGTCGGGCGGCAGCCAGCTGACGTAACCGAGCTGGACCGGCTCGGTGGCGGACAGACCGGTCGCGGAACGGCGCAGCTCGTCGGCCTGTTCGAGCACCGCCCGGGCCTGGGCGAGCAGGGCCTGCCCGGAGGGGGTCATCGCGACCGAGCGGCGGTCCCGGTCGAACAGGCGCACGCCCAGATCCCGCTCCAGCCCCTTGATCTGCTGGGAGAGCGACGGGCCGGCGATGCGCAACCTGGCCGCGGCGCGGCCGAAGTGCAACTCCTCGGCCACCGCGACGAAGTAGCGCAGCTGGCGCAGCTCCATCCACGCATCATAACCCTGTGAGAGGTTTTACCTAACAGCAGGGAGCGAATCGGTCGTGGCGGGATGGCACCGGGTGGCCCACGATGGGTGCACGAAATACGGGGAAAGTCGCGATGTCAGCACGTCTGACCGGCATACCGGCCGCGCCGCCGGAGGCCGGTACGCCACTGCCGCCGGCTGAGCCGCCGCTCGACGCGCCGAGGCTCGGCGTACGGCGATCCGGCTTCCGCGAACCCTCCGAGGTGTCCGGGTCCCGCCCTGTTCGAACGAGCCGGTGATGCCAACGGCCGAAACCTGCCGAAAGAGTGAACATGAACGCAACCCAGGCGGCCCTGACCACCGAAAGGGATCGGATTCACCGCCGGTTCGCCGCCGCCGCCGCCCACGAGCTCCGCACTCCCCTCACCGGCCTCAGGGCCGAGCTCGAGGAGGCCCGGTTGCACCCCGGCCAGACCGATCTGCCCCGGCTCCTCGACGCGGCGCTTCGCGGCGTCGAGCGGCTCGAAGCGATCACCGATGACCTCCTGCTGCTCACGCGGGTCGCGGAGGCGACATACGGACGGCAGCAGCCCGTCGACCTTTCCGCCGTGGCCCGCGCCCACGTGGCCGAGACGGCCAAGACGGCCAAGACGGCCGAGGGCCCGGACATCCGGTTGCGGGCCGCGGCCCCGGTCGTCGTCGACGCGGTGCCCGCGCTCCTGGACAGGCTGGTGGCCAACCTGCTCGACAACGCCCGCCGGTGCGCCCGGCACTCGATACAGCTCCAGGTACGCCGGCACGAGAGCACGGCCGAGCTCGTCGTCGCCGACGACGGGCCCGGGATCCCCGTCTCGGACCGCGAACGCGTCTTCGAGTGCTTCTCCCGGCTCGACAGCGCCCGCTGCCGGCAACGCGGCGGTACCGGCCTCGGCCTGGCCATCGCTCGCGACATCGCCCACGCCCACAGCGGCACCCTGGACGTCGAGGACGCCGACGCCGGAGCGCGCTTCGTGCTCCGCCTCCCCCTCGCCCGGCACGCCGCCGGCCGGCCATGACCGTTCTCACGAGCCCTCATCCGCCTTCCCGCACCCCGGGAGAGGATTCCCGCCCCCCGGAAGGTTCCCGCCCCCCGGAAGGAAGGAGAGGCGCATGAACGCACCGGAGGTCACCGTGATCACCGGGACTCCCCGCCGGCCGGCCGAAAGGCGTACGCCGAGCCTCCCGCGAGAGCGCGGCACGGATGCCGGCGAGACGGTACGGGCGGACCGGCCCTGGCGGATCGTCGGGCAGGGCGCGGCGGCCCTCGCCGCGGGCATGGGCGTCGGCCGTTTCGCCTACACCCCGATCCTGCCCCTGATGCACGCCCAGGCCGGGCTGCCGGCGCGGCTGGGCGCGGAACTGGCCACCGCGAACTACATCGGATACCTTCTCGGGGCGATCGCCGCGATCGTCGCTCCCTCGCTCTTCGTCTCCCGCCGGGCGCTGCGGCTGTCGCTGACGATCCTGGTCGTCACGCCGGCCCTCATGCCGATCACCCACCTCGGCACCGTCTGGGCGCTGCTCCGGATCGTCGCCGGGGTCGCCAGCGCGCTGATCTTCGTCATCGCCGCCGACGCCGTGCTCACCGGACTGCGCGGCCACGCGCACCACCTCGCCGGATGGGCCTTCGGCGGCATCGGGGCGGGGATCGCCCTGTCGGGGATCCTGGTGGCGATCCTGCGGACCACCGGCACCTGGCAGCAGGCCTGGTGGACCACGGCCGCGCTGACGGGCGTGTTCGCCGCCCTGGCCTGGCGGCTCGAGGCCGGGCCCGCCTTGCCTCGCAGGTCGCCTGCCCCGCCCCGCTCCCGGGACGCGCCCGGACCGCGCTGGTTCGTCGCGTTGCTCGCCTCCTACACCTTCGAAGGGACCGGGTACATCATCGCCGGCACGTTCCTCGTCGCCGCGATCGACCAGACCGCGCCCGGCTGGGTCGGCAGCGGCGCCTGGATCCTGGCCGGGATCGCCGCACTGCCCTCGACGGCCCTGTGGGCATGGCTCAGCCGCATCTGGTCCCGGCCGGCGCTGCTCCTCGTCGCGCTCGTGGTGCAGGCCGTCGGCATCGCGCTGCCGGCCCTGACCGGCGGGATCGTGGCCGCGCTGGTGGCGGCGACCCTCTTCGGCGCCACGTTCCTCGGCGTCGCCACCCTCACCCTGGCCGCCGGCGCCCATCTGCGGGTCCCGCGCGCGGTCGCGATCCTCACCACCGGCTACAGCGTCGGGCAGATCCTCGGCCCCGTGATCGTGACCCCGCTTCTGCGTCACGGCTACCATTCGGCGCTGCTCGTCGGCGCCGCCCTCGTCGCGCTGGCCGCCGCCGCGGCCGGGGCGTTGCGCCACCGCTTCCCGCACCACCTCGGCCCGCTGCCCCGCCGCGTCGGCGCCGCTCGGTGACGCCCGGCGGACGGCCGGCGGACGGCCGGCGGCAACCGCGAGATCGGGGGCGGGTTGAAAGTTACACCCCCGCCGGGGGCGGTCGCGCAGGTCAGGCCCTCCCGGGTGGGCGGGTGGCTTCCGGCCTCCGCCCGGGGCGCCTAGCATCGGCCCCCACCGAGGCGGGAGCGCAAGATGCGAAGGACGGCACGCGGAGGCGGCACGATTCCGACGGTTCTGGCGGCCGCCGTGACCGCGGTCGCGACCCTGGGGCTCCTCCTGGCGGGCACCGCGGCCCCCGCTCGGGCGGCGGCCACCAGGGTCATGGCGCTCGGCGACTCCATCACCGGCTCCCCCGGGTGCTGGCGGGCCCTGCTCTGGAACCGCCTCGTGAACGCCGGCCACACCGGGATCGACTTCGTCGGCACCCTGCCGCCGCAGGGCTGCGGCGTCGCGCACGACGGGGACAACGAGGGGCACGGCGGGGCGCTGGTCACCAACGTCGCCGACCAGAACCAGCTCCCCGGCTGGCTCGCGGCGGCCAGGCCCGACATCGTGCTGATGCACTTCGGCACCAACGACGCCTGGAGCAACCGCCCGACCGCCACCATCCTGTCCGCGTACGGCAAGCTGGTGGACCAGATGCGGGCGAGCAACCCCGACACGAAGGTCCTCGTCGCCCAGATCATCCCCATGAATCCGAGCACGTGCGGTGAGTGCGCGCAGCGGGTCTCCGCGCTCAACGCGGCGATCCCCGGCTGGGCGGCGGGCAAGACCACCGCGCGGTCCCCGGTGGTCGTGGTCGACCAGTGGACGGGCTTCAGCACCGCCTACGACACCTATGACGGGGTGCATCCCAACGCGTCGGGCGACCAGAAGATCGCCGACCGGTGGTTCCCCGCGCTGGCCGCGCTGCTCGGTGCCGAACCCGATCCGACCCCGACGCCGACTCCCACGCCGACCCCGACTCCCACCCCCACGCCCGGCGTCGGCTGCACGGCGACCTACCGTATGAACAACCAATGGCCGGGCGGCTTCCAGGCCGACGTGATCGTCAAGAACGACGGCCCGGCGGCCATCACCGGCTGGAGGGTGAACTGGACGTTCACCGGGCGGCAGATCAGCCAATGGTGGAACGCGATGGTGACCCAGTCGGGAACCGCCGTCTCGGCGCGGAACGCCGCCTGGAACGGGTCCCTGGCTCCCGGCGCGAGCACCGTCTTCGGCTTCATGTCCTCCGGGACGGGCTCCCCGGTTCCCGAGGTGTCCTGCACGACCGGCTGACCGGCCGGGCCGCGCCGCGCGGCCCGCGCCCGCCGCTCAGCCCTGCCCCTGGGAGTCCCCGCCGGCCAGGGCGCCGGGAAGTCTCTCCAGCAGGCCCTTGAGATCGTCGGCGTGCTCCTCCTCCTGGGCCAGCAGGTCCTCGAAGACGCGCCTGGTGGTCACGTCGCCGTTGCCCAGCCAGTTGATGATCTCGGTGTAGGAGGCGATCGCGATCCGCTCGGCGACCAGGTCCTCCTTGACCATCTCGATCAGGTCGAGGCTGTCGTCGTACTCGGCGTGCGAGCGCGCGGCCAGCGTCTCGGGGTTGAAGTCCGGCTCGCCGCCGAGCTGGACGATGCGCTGGGCGAGACGGTCGGCGTGCTCCTGCTCCTCGGCGGCGTGCTCCAGGAACTCCGCGGCCACCAGCCCGGCGTGGAGGCCCGAGGCGGTGTAGTAGTGCCGCTTGTAGCGGAGCACGCAGACCAGCTCGGTCGCCAGGGCCTCGTTGCACACCTGGATCACCCGGGGCAGATCCGCGCCGTAGGCCGACGTGATGGGACCCTTGTCGATCTCCTGGCGCGCCCGCGCCCGAAGCTCCTTGATATCTGTGAGGAATTCAGCCATGAGCCTGCACTACCCAGAATCGGCCTCTTATCCAGTGTCGTCGGCCACAGTCGGAGGCGTTTTGTTCGTGGCGTCGTTCACGGGGTAGCGGGTCCGGCGATATGGGAACAGCGACGAAGGTCCCGCAGACGCGGACCATGAACGGCGAAGAGCTCTCCGCCGACCACGCGTGGACGACCCTGCGCAAATACGGCCGCTGGCACCTGGTCCGCGACTCCGTCGCCAGGTTCAGGTACGGCGAGGGCATGACCAACGCCAGGGCTCTGGCCTTCCAGATCTGCCTGTCGATCATCCCCGGCGCCATCGCGCTGGTCGGGCTGAGCTCGGTGATCAACCAGGAGCATCTCGGCGAGGTGCTGGAGCTGGTCCTGAGCAGGCTCGCGCCGGGGGCGGGGGTGGAGGCGGTCAAGGACGTGCTCGCCGACAGCCACCGGCAGGCGGGCCGTACCGGGGGCGCCCTCGCGCTCTGGTTCGGCCTCGTCACCGCCCTGTTCTCGCTGACCAGCGCCATGGCCCAGGTGGAGCGGGGGGCGAACCGCATCTACGGCGTCGAGCGGGACCGGCCGTTCCATCGCAAGTACGGCAGGGCCCTGGTGATGGCCCTGACGGCCGGAGCCTTCATGACCGCCGGTTTCGTGGTGATGGTCGGCGGCGGCGCCATCAGCAGGGCCCTGGCGCAGGTCTACGACTGGAACGGCGGGACCACGGAGGCGTTCAACCTGGTGCGCTGGCCGCTCGGTTTCCTCCTCGCGCTGCTGTCGACCTCGGTGCTGTTCCGCGCCGCGCCGCGCAGGAGGCAGCCCGGTCACACCTGGCTGGCGTTCGGCGCCCTGGTCTCGCTCACCCTGTGGACGGTCTTCACCCTCCTGCTGGCCTTCTACACCGAGAGCAGCGGCACCTTCGGCGCCACGTACGGACCGCTCACGGCCGTCATGGCCCTGTTGCTGTGGTCGTTCCTCAGCTCGATCGCCCTCTTCCTGGGACTGGCGTTCGCCGCGCAGATGGAGGCCGTCCGCGCCGGGCGGGCCGGCCCCGTCCACCCCGACCCGGGCCCCACGGCGGCCGAGGAACGAGAACCCGTGGTCGGCGCGGTGGGCAGGGCGACCATCGCGGTCGCCAGGACACTCGTGGAAACCGTGCGCACGCGCGGGCAGGGCTCCGGAAACGGGCGGCCCCGCCCGTAGACGACGTGCTCCTCGGCGCGACGATCACCGGTCCCGCCTCGGGCCCCGGTCGACAACGGAACGGCGGTACCGAAGGCGGCGACACCGGGACCGGACGCGTCACGCGCCGTCAGGAACGGATCGCTTCCGGCGAGCCCGGCCCGGTCCCACACACCGTGCGGCGTGATCGCGACGAGCAGGGCGACCGCGTTCACGTCGGACGTGTCCGACGCGGCGAAGGTGGTGATGACGCGGCCGAAGTAGAGGATGTTCTCCGTGCAGGAGAATCCGGCGCCGGCGAGTCCCGCGTAAGGGGCTGACCGTCGCCGAGGCGTTGCTCGATCTCTACAACCCGGCACAGCTCGACGACATCGGGACATCTGTTGCGATAGTCAACTCATCAACCCAAGGTCCGCCGAACCATAGTGAGATATATTCATGTGCGGTGATCTGAGGGGGTGGAAGGGTGTCGGCACAGGAGCGCAGGCTCGCGGCCATCGCGGCGGCGTCGGCCGATGCCTTCCGCGGCGGCGACTACCACCAGGTGAGAGCCGAGGACGTCGCGGAGCGGGTGCGGCTGCCGCGGGGCGCCGAGGGCGGCAGGGGCCGCAGCGCCGTCTGGCTGTACAACGAGGTCAGGAGCCGGCGCGTGCTGGTGGCCCTGGCCGTCAAGCACGCCTTCGACGAGTTCACCTCCGGCGACGGCGCGCCGGAGCCACCGCGCTCCCTGCTCGACGCGCAGCGCCTGGTCACGGCGGCGCTGCGCAGGGTGGCGCGCTTCCACCAGGTGGAGCGTTTCATGCTCGCCCAGGTGCGCCTGGGCATCGGCGACATCTCCACCTCGGAGAAGCGCCCGTCGGCCGGGCAGGTCCAGCCGGTGTGGGAGGTGGCGGAGGTCTACGGCGCCACGGCCGCCGCGGGGTGGGAGGGCCGTGTCACCGCGTACGCGCGGTATCTGGCGCCCAGGCTCGAGCTCGCCGCGCTGACGGTCGGCGTCCCGCCCGCGGGGTGGGCCGCGGCGAGCGCCGAGCGCCTGTCGGAGCTGGCCTTCCGGTCGATGGCCGACGATCCCGAGGGCCCGGCGGACCGCCAGGCGGCCGCACTGTGCGCGCACTGGCTCGCCCGTGACCTCTTCCCGCTGGCCGGGGAGTGGGCCGAGCGGCTGCACGCCGCCGAACATACCGCCGAGTTCACCGAGCGGGCGGGCTCCGGCGGCCGTGCCAGGGCTCGCGCCCTGGAGGTGGTCCTGCAGGTCCTGCTCGACAGCAGCCCGCTGCTGGCCCGGGCGGCGGAGGTCGGCGGGGAGCTGGCGGACCTGCTGACGGCCGACCCTCACGACCCGCGGGCCCTGTGCGACGTGACCAGCAGGCAGGGTCTGGCCCTGCTGCGCCTGGGCGACCTGGCGGGCGCGAGGTCCTGCTTCGAGCGGTCGCTGCAGGCGGCGGCCGAGCTCTCCGGCTCCGCGGACGTGACGCCGCTCAGCACCCGGGCGCGGCACAACCTCGCCGAGGTGCTGGTGGAGGCCGGCCGTCCCGCCGAGGGCCTGCGCGAGCTGCGGAAGGTGAACGAGCAGCGGGCCGAGGGCGTCCCCGCCACCGGGGTCGCCCCGGCGTGGCGGCGGTTCACGCTCACCCGGCAGGCGATGGCCAGGGCCGCCTCCCGCGCGGGCCGGACCGTCACCGGCGTGACCGTGGCGGAGGCGACGCTGGCCGACCGCGAGCAGCGCCTCGGGCCCGACAACGTCAACACCGCCTCGGCCAGGGTGACCCTCGCCGAGGCGCTGCTCGCGGCGGGCCAGCCCGCGCAGGCGCGCCACCACCTGACCGAGGCGCTCCGGCTGCGGACGCAGCACCTGCCGCCCGAGGGCTACTGGCTCCAGTACGACGCGGTGCGCCTGGCGGAGATCGAGCTGGCCTCGGGATTCCCCGCCCAGGCGGTGCGGCTGCTCACCGGGGTCACCGTCACCACGGAGTGGTTCGCGCGGCAGGTGTCGCCCCGGCTGGGCGGCGAGGCGGCGCTGGTCCGCGCCATGGCGCTCACCGCCTCGGGCGAGCCCGCCCAGGCGCTCGCCGCCCTGCGGGCGCTCCCTCCCGAGCGGCCGGTGCGGCGCGCCCAGGCCACCGCGCAGCTGGCCCTCGGCGACGCGGCCGGCGCGGCGCGGGTGCTCGCGTCCCTCGCGAAGGACGAGCGCGGCATGGACGACGACTTCCCCGGCCAGGCGGAGCGGCTGCTGCTGACCGCCCGTGCCGCGTACGCCCTCGGGCACGAGGACGAGTCGGAGACCGCGAGCGCGGCGCTCGTCGCGATGGGCGAGGACACGCTGGACGCCTCGCACCCGCTGGTCCTGGCCGGGCGGCTGGACCTCGCGCTGCGCAGGATGGGCTCGGGCGAGGTGGAGGAGGTGGCGCCCCTCCTCGCGCCGCTGCTCGACCGCCGCCCGCTGGCCCACGGCCGACCTCCCCTGAGCGAGGGGCACCCGCTGCTGGCCGCGGCGCGGTCCGTGGCCGCGCGGGTGGGCGAGCCGCCGTCGAGCACCCCGGAGGACCGCCTCTGGGAGGACGGCTGACCGCCTCGCCACGGCGGGCCGCCCATCCCGCGACCCGCCCCCGTTCCGAGGGCGCCCCGGACGTGTCGTCCCGGTGTCGTCCCAGTGTCGTCCCGGTGTCGCCTCAGGAGGCGTCCGAGGCCCCGCCGAGGTGGGTGAGCGTACTGGCCAGGTCACGCGCCGCCTTCGGCCTGAGCGGGTCGTCGTCGGGAGTGGCCTGCAGGAACAGGCCGAGGTGACCCGCCGCCCGTTCCAGGTCGGCGGCGCTGCCGCTGGCGAGTCCCCTGCTCCGCAGGAGCCCGCCCAGGGCGAACGTCGCCTGGTACGTGGCCGGGTCGCCCTCCGGCAGGTGAGGGAGCACGTTCTCGAGCAGGGCGACGGCCTCGCCGAGATCCGCGTGCCGCGTACCCGGGTGGGTGACGCGCGTGGCCAGTACCGTGCCCAGCCGGTAGCGCAGGTAGAGGGCCGACTCCCCGTCGTCGCACTCGCGCAGGGCCGCCCTGAGCCTGTCGACCGCCAGGTCCAGGTCGTAGGGCACGCCCCGGTCGGCGTGACGGCTCAGCAGCAGCTCGGCGAGGGCCTCGTGGTCGGCGGCGCTGAACCAGGCGTTCTCCTCGCGCAGGTCGTCCGCCTCGGAGAGCATGGTGATGGCGGCGTCGCGATCGGCGGGATCGCCGAATTCCTCCCACCGGACCTCGTGCACCCGTCCCACCAGGGCGAAGGACCACTGGTCGCAGTCGTGGGCGAGGAGCCAGCCCGCGTGTTCTGCCGCCTCGTCGAGATCCTTCCGGGTCGCGGCGCCCGGGGGTTCCTCGTCCGTGTACCGGCACAGGATCGCCTGGGTGAGAGCCTGGCGCCACCCGGCTTCGCGACAGGTGCCGGCCACCTCCGCCCGCAGGGCACGCAACCGCATGACCTCATCCCCAGCCATGCCGGATCTCCCTTCCGCGCCTGCATGAAAGCCTGTATGAAACTATATAAATAGAATCCTCTCATTCTTGTGGTCGGTAAAGAACCTGCTGGGGAAAGGAAACCGCCTGACCGCCGCCGGCCGCCGCTCCGGTGGCCGTGCCCGGCGGCGGCCGACGTGTGAGGGCCGGCGTGGTGACGGCCGGCGGAGCCGTGGGCGGCGCGGCGGAGCCGGCGCGACAGGGTCAGGACAGGGTCAGCGTCGCGGCCTCGATCAGCTCCTGCAGGCGCAGGCCCCGGGCCGCGTCCAGCTCGCCCGGGCGGCCCGACCGCACGGCGGCGGCGAACTCGGCGCGCAGGACGGGCCAGCACTCCTCGTGGTCGATCCCGGAGGTGTCGAAGACGAGCTCCCCCGCCGGTCCGAGCAGCTCGATCCGGGTGCGCGCCTTGGGCAGCAGGACGCTGCCCGACAGGGACGCCTGGCTGACGGCGCCGTTCTCGTGCTCGCAGGTCAGCTCCACCCAGCGGCGCGGGTCGCCGGTCGCCCGGATGGCGGTGATGGGACCGACGGCGGCGTCCAGCAGGTCCAGCAGGTGCGGGCCGAGGTCGAGCAGGGCTCCCTGTTCCAGCCGCCAGCCGGTGGCGAACTCCCCGCCGAGGAAGGCGCCGTGCAGGTAGCACGAGCGGGCACCGGTCGTCTCCAGCAGCGCGGCGCGGCGCAGGAAGTCGCGGGTGGTGGGATGGTAGCGCTTGGTCAGCACCATCTGCGAGACGACGCCCGCCTCGGCGACGGCCTCCGCCACCGCGCGCGCCGACGCGAGGTCGGGCCCCAGCGGCTTCTCCAGCAGCACGGCCTTGCCCGCCTTGGCCGCGCGCACGGCGAGTTCCGCCTGGACGGCGGGGGGCACGGCGAACGCGACGGCCTCGCACCGGTCGAACAGTTCCTCCGGCGTGCCGGCGACGATCGCCCCGTACGACTCGGCGATCTCCCGGGCGGCGGGGGCGCGGCGCGCCCAGACGGCGGAGAGGCGGGTCTCCGGGCCCGCGGCCAGCATCCGGGCGTGCATGGTGCGGGCCCAGGGGCCGGCGCCGATCAGGCCGACCTCGACGGGTGTGGTGGTGTTCACGATTCGACTCCGGCAGGTGAGCGGTGGTGCGGACGGGCCGGCGCCGTCAGGCGGGCGTCGGCCTGGTCGGGGGCGTACAGGTGCTCCACCACCATCGCGGTGGCCCCGGCGAGCGCGGCGCGGTCGCCGAGCCGGGAGGTGACGACCTGCAGGTTGCGGGTGGCCCGGGGCAGGGCACGCTGGTAGAGCAGCTCGCGTACCCCGGTGACGAAGTGGGTCTCCGCCAGGTCTCCGGCGATCATCAGCACGCCGGGGTTGAGCAGGGTGACGACGGTGACGAGCACCTCGCCGCAGCGGCGTCCGGCCTCGCGGGCCAGGCGCCCGGCGTCGGGGGAACCGGCGTCGAGGTGGGCGCGGACGTCGGCGCCGGACTGGGCGGGCACGCCGAGGGCGGCGAGCTGCCCGGCCAGGGCGCGGCCGCTGGCGACGGCGGCCAGGCAGCCGTACGAGCCGCACATGCAGCGGGCCTCCGACCGGTCGTGCAGGCGGATGTGGCCGAGGTCGCCGGCGCCGCCGTCGATGCCGCGGAAGACCTTGCCGTCGACGACGACGCCGGCGCCGATGCCGGTGGAGACCTTGACCAGGACGAACGCGGAACAGTCGGCGAACGCGTGGCGCTGCTCGCCCAGCCCCATCAGGTTGGCGTCGTTGTCGACCAGGACCGGGACGGCGGCGTCCACCCCGGCGTGCAGGGCGAGCGAGCTCTGCGTCCGCCCGGGAACCGGGTAGCCGTCCCAGCCCGGCATGATCGGCGGTCGTACGACCCGTCCCGACGAGGAGTCGACGGGCCCGGGGAGCGACAGGCCCACCCCGCAGACCGCCTCTGGAGCGGTCCCGGCCGCGGTCAGCAGGCCGGCGAACCACAGGCCGAGCCGGTCCAGGACGACCTCCGGGCCGTCCTCGATCGGCAGGGCCTCGGTGTGCTCGGCCAGGACGCCGCCCGCCAGGTCCATCACCGCTGCGCGGGCGTGGGTGACGTCCAGGTCGGCGGCGAGGACCACGGCGTGGCCGGTGTCGAACTCCAGCAGGTTGGAGGGACGCCCCCCGGTCGACTGCCCGCCGGGGACGGCGCGCAGCCAACCGGCGTCGAAGAGCTGGTCGAGCCGCTGGCCGACGGTGGAGCGGGACAGGCCGGTGACGCGCTGGAGCTCACCCCGGGTGCGCGCCTGCCCGGTGCGGATCAGTTCCAGGAGGTGGCCTGCGGTGCTCCAGGGCGTTGCCATCCGGTGTGTCTCTCCTCGGCTCTAGCTCTTGTCCGCACCGCTGGTGAGGCCCTCGGTAAGGAGTCTCTCAGCGGCGTAGAAAAGAACTACCACGGGAATCGTGAGGACCACCGACCCCGCCATGAGAACCGTCTTGGGGACCTCGATGCCGTTGGCGAGTTGCTGCAGGCCCAGCGAGACCGTCCACTGGTCGGGGGCTGCGGCGAGGAAGAGCAGCGCGAAGAGGAACTCGTTCCAGGCGATCATGAAGACGTACAGGCCGGTCGCCATGAGCGAGGGCGCGGCCAGGGGCAGCACGATCTTGCGCAGGATCTGCGCCCGCGAGCAGCCGTCGAGCGCCGCGGCCTCCTCGACGCTCTTGGGGATGGTGACGAAGTAGTTCTTCAGCATGTAGATGGAGACGGGCACGGTCTGCGCGATGTAGACGATGACGAGCCCGGTCAGGCTGCCCTGCAGGCCGATCTTGGCGAACATCACGAACAGCGGGACCGCCAGCAGGGTGGACGGGAAGAGATAGACGGCGAGGAACACCGCGCTGACCTGGCGGCCGCCGAGGAACCGCAGGCGGCTGACCGCGTAGGCGCCGGGCACCGAGGCCAGCAGGGTGAGCGCCACGGTGGCGAGGGCGACGAGCGCGGAGTTGCCGAGCATCCGCAGGAAGCCCTGGCCGCCCTCGTCGACCGACTGCAGGACGTTGCGGTAGGTGTCGAACGTGAGCTCCGAGAGGGTCACCCACAACCGGCCGGGGTCGAGCAGCAGCTGGTCGATGGGCTTCACCGACAGCAGCAGCATGTAGTAGAAGGGGAAGAGCGTGACGACCGCGAGAAGGGCGATCACGATCCACCGCAGGACGGCGAAGGTCCTCTCCTCGACCTGTGCGCGGCTCATGACGCCTCCTCCTGGACCCTCTTGGCGAAGAACTTGAAGTAGATGCCGAGCAGCACGGCGAGGACGATCGCGAGGACCAGCGCCTGCGCGGCCGCCGCACCCACGTCGTAGCGGGCGGTGAGGAAGTCGTAGACCCGTACGGCGACGACGTCGGTGCCCGAGCCGCCCCCGGTGAGCAGGTAGACGTCGTCGAACTTGTTGAACGTCATGATGAACCGCAGCACCGACAGCAGCGCGATCACCGGCATCAGCTGGGGCAGCAGGATGTGGCGGAAGCGCTGGGTGAGCGTGGCGCCGTCCACCGTGGCGGCCTCCTCTATCCCGGCGGGCACCGCCTGGAGGCGGGCGAGCAGGAACAGGAAGGCGAACGGGAAGTACCGCCAGATCTCGAAGGCGATGACGGTGAGCAGGGCGAGCGGCAGCTCCACGTCCCAGCCGAGGATGGAGATCTCGTGGGAGCGGGTGGACAGGAAGGCGATCGGCTTGTCCCAGCCGAACAGGTGGGTGCCCAGCTCGTTGACGATGCCGAACTGCGGGCTGAGCGCGATCTCCCAGACGAACGTGACGGCCACCACGGGCGCGACGTAGGGCAGCAGCATCGATCCGCGCAGCAGGGCACGGCCGCGGAAGGGGCGGCGCAGGGCGAGGGCGGCGACCAGCCCGAGGGCGATCGACCCGGCGGTGCTGCCCGCGGTGTAGACCAGGGTGGTCCACAGCGAGGTCCAGAAGCCGGGCGAGGTGAAGACCTCGGCGAAGTTCTCCCAGGTCCAGTTGGACAGCAGGCCCATGCCCTGGATGTCGACCAGCCGCGCCCGCTGGAAGGCGAGCAGCACGGTCCAGGCGATGGGCAGGATGACGACGACCATGACCACGAGCACGGTGGGCGTCACGAAGGCCAGCCCGGTCCTGTTCTCGCGCTGGGCCAGGGTGAGGGGCCTGTCGCGCCGGACCTCGGGGTCGGGGCTCGTCTCGGGGGGTCGGCGCCGCTCGGCGCCCTGTGTGGTGCTCATCGTGGGTTCCTCGGGGGACGGGGGCCGCGGGGGGCGCTCACTGGAGGGACTTCTGCAGGGCCGTGACTTCATCGTCGGCCTCCCTGGCGGCCTCTTCCGGGGAGATCTGGCCGGAGGTCATGGCGCCGACCGCCTTCGGGATGGGGAGCTCGCCGAGCGTCGCGCCGACCAGCGCGCCCTGACCCTCGGTGAGGCCCCAGCGCCGCATGTCACTCACGCCGGAGGCGAGCCGGTCGAGGAACTCGGCGGAGAAGACGGACTTCATCGGCTTCTTCGTGTCGACGCCGACGTCGCTGGCGCGCCAGGCCTCGAGGTACCTGTCGGGGTCCTCGGCCGTGCCGCCGCGGACCGGGATCTTGCCCTCGGGGGCCATCCCGAACCAGCCCTCGTACCCGGTGCCCATCATGTACGTGACGAACTTCTCCGAGGCCGCGGTCTCGGCGGTCCGGGTGACCGCCCAGGAGGCGATCTCCCCGAACTGGGCGGGCTCGGCGGCGCCCGGGCCCTTCAGGGCCGTGACGATCCCGCTGTTGTCCGACAGGAAGGCGGGGTCCTGGGCGCACTGCGCGCAACTGGGCAGCGCGTCGGCGCGCAGGCCGGCCAGCTCGTCCAGCAGGAAGGTGGACCAGACGATCATCGCGGAGCGGCCGGCGAAGTAGGTGGCGCGGGTGGAGTCCACGCTCTGCGTGCCCGGGGCCCCGTAGTCGGCGGCGAGCTGGTGGTAGGTGGCGAAGGCCTGCCGGCACTGGGGGCTGTCGAGGCCGACGTCGCCGCCGGGGCCGACGAGGCCGCAGCCGTTGGCGAGCGCGAGGTCCTCGAAGCTCTGCTGGGTGAAGACGTCGCTCGGGTCGGTGGCGAGTGACATGCCGCTGACCTCACCGGCGTTCAGGGCCTTCGCGGCCCGCAGCATGGTGTCGTAGGAGTCGGGGGCGGGCAGCCCCGCCTTGGCGAACAGGTCCTTGCGGTAGACGAGGATCTGCATCCAGGCGTCGCTGGGAACGCTGAGGCGGGTGGCCCCGCCGTCGCCGTCGCCGGTCAGCGTGAGCGCGTTGCGGTTGAAGGTTCCCGTGCCGAGCCCCTCGACGATCCGGCCCGCGGCCGCGGTGTCGAGCAGGCCGTTGGTGTACATCTGCCAGACCGAGGCGAGCGGGACGCCGCCGAGGACGTCGGGGAGGGTGCCCGCGGCGGCCGCGGACATGATCAGCTGTGGCAGCTGGCCCTCGTCGACCCCGACCAGGTCGACCTGGACGCCGCTCTCCTTCTCGAAGGCCGCGACGATCTTCTTGGTCGCCTCCATGCGAGGGGTGAGGTTCTCCAGGCTCCAGACCGTGATCCTGTTGTCCGGGGCGCTCTCACCTCCCGCGGCGCAACCGGACACCAGCCCGATTCCCAGCGCGACGGCCACAGCGGCCGTCAGTGCCCTCGACCTTCGAGACCGCCTGCGCATAAATCTTCCTCACTGCCGCCGTGTTTCGTACGTGTTGCATCAGAGCACCACTTTTGCTTATTGACAAGACCTAAGTTTGGGCTATCTTCGACACAAGCTAACCGTATTTGTCCAACAGGTACACAAAAACGATCTTCCGGAGCTCCTGTGGAACGTGTCGTCCAGTTCACCGGCCCCCGTCAGGTGGAGATCGCCACCGGCGAGTCACTCCCCCTGCCTCCCGGCCACCTGCGCGTCCGGACCCTGTACTCCGGCATCTCCGCGGGCACCGAACTCACCGCCTACCGGGGGACCAACCCCTACCTGACCCGCACCTGGGACCCCGAGGCCAGGATCTTCCGCGACGCGGGGCCCGGCATCTCGTACCCGGTGGCCGGCTGGGGCTACTCCGAGGTCGGCGAGGTCGTCGAGGTCTCCCCCGAGCTCGCGGGCACGCCCGGGCTGCCCGCACCCGGCGACGTGGTGTGGGGCATCTGGGGACACCGCGGCGAGGGCCTCGTCCCCGCCGAGCGGATGGTCGGCCACGCGCTCCCCGAGGGGCTCGCCCCGCTCGCGGGCGCCTTCGCCAGGGTCGGGGCCATCGCGTACAACGCCGTCCTCGCCGCCGACATCCACCTCGGCGAGGACGTCGCCGTCTTCGGCCAGGGCGTGATCGGCCTGCTCACCACCCGGCTGGCGGAGCTGAGCGGCGCCCGCGTCACCGCCGTCGACGCGCTCGACTCCCGGCTCGCCAAGGCCGCGGAGTACGGTGCCGCACGCACCCTGAACGCGCGCGCCGACGCCGTCGCGGAGCGGATCCGCGAGGCCACCGGCGGGCTCGGCGCCGACGTCGCCATCGAGATCAGCGGCGCCCACCCCGCCCTGCACGAGGCCATCCGCTCGGTCGCCGTGGGCGGGCGCGTCGTCGCCTCGGGCTTCTACCAGGGCGACGGCGTGGGCCTGCGGCTCGGCGACGAGTTCCACCACAACCGCGTGCAGCTCGTCTCCTCCCAGATCGGCGGGGTCCCGCCGCAGCTCGCCGGGCGCTGGAGCGTGGACCGGCTCCAGCGGACCTTCCTGCGGCTCGTCGCCGACGGCCACGTCGACGTGAAGTCCCTGGTGAGCCATGTCGTCCCGGTCGCCGACGCGGCCGAGGCATACGTCCTCCTGGATGAGCGTCCCGCCGACGCGCTCCAGGTCGTCCTGGAGTTCTGAGAGGCTGACGAACGATGCTCAAAATCGCCTGCCAGGAGCAGTTGCTCCCCGGTGAGACGCTCCAGGAGAAGTGGGAGTTCGCGCAGGACGCCGGCTACGACGCCATCGAGCTGCGCGGCAAGGGGGCCTTCCACTTCCGCGACCGGCTGCCCGAGCTGCGCAAGGCCCTCGCCGACGGCGTGGTCATGCCGACCGTGTGCGTGGACATGCTCCACTTCCTCGGCGCCTTCGACGACGACCTGCGCCGCGACGCGATCGAGCAGATGAAGTCGCAGCTGTCGGTCATCGGCGAGCTCGGCGGGCTCGGTGCCCAGACCCCCGCCTCCTACGGCATGTTCTCGCGCCGGCTGCCGCCGTTCGAGCCGCCGCGCAGCGAGGAGCGGGACCGCGAGGTGCTGCTCGAGGGTCTCACCGAGCTGGGCGAGCACGCCCGCTCCGAGGGCGTCACGCTCTTCCTCGAGCCGCTCAACCGCTACGAGGACCACATGGTCAACCGGCTGGAGCAGGCCGCCGACCTGATCCGCGCCGTCGGCCTGGACTCGGTCCGCATCGGCATCGACAGCTACCACATGAACATCGAGGAGACCGACCCCGCGGCCGCCGTCCTCGCCGCCGCGCCGCTGATCGGCCACGCGCAGGTCAGCGACTCCAACCGCATGCAGCCCGGAGCCGGCCACCTCGACTGGCCCGCCTGGCTGGGCGCCCTGGACGCCATCGGCTACGACGGCTACCTGGCCGTCGAGTGCAGGCTCACCGGGGACCCGGTCCAGGCCGTGCGCTCGATCCCGCCCTTCCTGCGGCGTGCCTCCTTCCCGCACCGGCCGGCCGGATGACCGCCGTCCTCGAAGCGGCCGCCGCCTCCGGCACCGGCCGCCGGGCCCACCTGCGCCGGGCCGCCACGCACGTCCTGCTCGGCAACTGGACCGGGGCGGCGACCGTCCCCTCGCGTGCCCTGTACCCGCACCAGTGGAGCTGGGACTCGGCCTTCGTCGCCGTCGGGCTGCGCCACATCGCCCCGCGCCGGGCCCAGCGCGAGCTGGAGACGCTGCTGGGCGCGCAGTGGGGCGACGGCCGGATCCCGCACATCATCTTCAACCCGTCGGTACCGCTCGGGGCCTACTTCCCCAGCCCCGACTTCTGGCGCTCCTCGGGCACGGACCGGAGGGCGGGCGCGCCCTCCACCGTCGAGACCTCCGGGATCGTCCAGCCGCCCGTGCACGCCCTGGCCGCCTGGCTGGTGCACCTCGCCGACCCGGCCGAGTCGCGGCGCCGCGGTTTCCTGCCGCGCGTCTACCCCCGGCTCGCCGCCTGGCACCGCTACCTGGCCATCTCCAGGGACCTGGGCGGCGGCGGGCTGGCCGCGGTGGTGCACCCGTGGGAGCCGGGGCTGGACAACAGCCCGAGCTGGGACGCGGCCCTGGCCAGGGTCGAGCCCGCGCCGCGGGACTCCTTCCGCCGGGCCGACCTCGACCACGGCTCCCCCGCCGACCGGCCCACCGACCTGGACTACGCGCGGTACGTGCGCCTGGCCGCGACCTACCGCGACCACGGCTACGACGACGCGCGCACCCCGCACGCCTTCGCCGTCGAGGACCCCTCCTTCAACGCCCTGCTCATCGCCTCCGAGCACGCGCTCGCCGCGATCGCCCGGGTGGTCGGCGCGGACGAGGGGACGCACCGGCGGCGGGCCGAGGCGACGACCGGCGCCCTGCTCGACCGGCTGTGGGACCCGGCCGGCGGAGTCTTCCTCCCCCGCGACCTGGTGACGGACGAGCCCGTCGCCGGATACGGCGTGTCGGGGCTCGTCCCGCTGATCGTCCCCGGCCTGCCGGAGGACGTCGCGTCGGCCCTGGTGCGGACCGCCCGCGGACCGCGCTTCCGCCTGGGAGAGGTCCGGCTCGTGCCCAGCTACGACCTCACGGCGGAGGAGTTCGACGGCAACCGCTACTGGCGCGGTCCCAGCTGGTTCAACATGGCCTGGCTGGTCCACCGCGGCCTGGTGCGGCACGGCGACGTGAGGGCGGCGGGGCGGCTGCGCGCGCAGGTCCTGGACGCGGCCCACAGCACGGGGTTCGCCGAGTATCTGGAGCCGTACACCGGGGAGGGGCGTGGCGTCCGGCGCTTCAGCTGGACCGCCGCCCTGGCCCTGGACCTGCTCCACGCCTCCGAGGACGGCAGGGCCGGCGGGTCCGGCGACACGCCCGAGGACGCCCCGCCCGGCGGGGCGGGCTCCGCCCGATGAGCGCCGGCCGCCTGCTGGTCAACAGCGGCACCTTCGCCGCCGTGACCGCCCACGGGGACGTCCACGGCACCCGGGGGACCGCGACGGACGGGCTGTTCGTCAGGGACGCCCGGCACCTGAGCCGGTGGCTGCTGACCGCGGGCGGCGCGGCGCCGAACGCGCCGGCCCCGCTGACCCTGCCGACCCCGCTGACCCTGCTGACCTCCTCCGGCGACGGCTGCGTGCTCACCCCGGCCGGCACCCGCGACAACCCTCCCGCCTACACCGTCTTCCGGCGGCAGGCGGTGGCCGAGGGCGCCCTCACCGAACACGTCCGGCTGGTGAGCAACAGCGGCGAACCCTCCGCCGTGGAGCTCGAACTTCACGTGGACGCCGACTTCGCCGACCAGTTCGAGCTGCGCGCCGACCACCGCGTGTACGACAAGCCCGGCGCGCGCCGCACCGCGCACGACACGCCGGACGGGGTCGCCTTCCACTACCGGCGCGGTGAGAGCTGGTCCTCGCGGACCACCGTCACCGCCTCGCCGCCGCCGCATCGGACCCGCCCCGCCGACGGCGAGGGCGAGGGTACCGCCCGCGTCCTGACCTGGCGGTTCGAGCTGCCCGCCCACGGCGCGGCGGATCTGCGGCTCACCGTCCTGGCCGTCCCGCACGGTACGGGGGAACCGTCCCCACCCGGTTCCCCCGGCACCGTGCGGGAACGGCTGGAGGCCGACACCGGCGCGTTCGCCGGCGCGCGGCCCCGCCCCCGCGACCTCACCTCCTGGGAGGAACTGGCCCGGGCCTGCGAGCAAGGGCTGGCCGACCTGGCGCGGCTGCGCGTCCCCACCTCCGGCCCCGGCGGCGAGGCACTGCGGGTGCCCGCGGCCGGCGTCCCCTGGTTCCTCGGCCTGTTCGGCCGCGACTCCCTGCTGACCTCGCTCTTCGCCCTGCCGTACCGGCCCGCGCTGGCCGCCGACACCCTGCTCGCCCTCGCCGCCGTCCAGGGGACGCGGGAGGACCCCTCCCGCCTGGAGCAGCCGGGCAGGATCGTGCACGAGGTGCGGCACGGCGAGCTCGCGCACTTCCGGCAGGTCCCCTACGGCCGCTACTACGGGAGCGTCGACGCCACCCCGCTCTTCCTGGTGCTGCTGGAGTCCCACGCCTCGGCCACCGGCGACCCGGCGCTGGCCCGGCGCCTCGAACCGCAGGCGCGCGCGGCGGTGGAGTGGATGTTCCGCGACGGCGGCCTCGGCGGGAACGGGTACCTCCGCTACACCTCCGACGCGGCGGGCGGCGGCCTGGTCAACCAGAACTGGAAGGACTCCGCCGACGCCATCCGCTTCTCCGACGGCGCGCGGGCCGAGGGCGCCCTGGCGGTCTGCGAGGTCCAGGGGTACGCCTACGACGCCCTGGTCCGCACGGCCCGGCTCGCCCGCGCGGTGTGGGGGGACCCGCGCTGGGCCGGCTTCCTGGAGGAGGCCGCCGCCGACCTGCGGGACCGGTTCCGCCGCGACTTCTGGATGCCCGAGCACGCCTTCCCCGCGCTCGCCCTGGACGGCGGGGACCGGCGGGTCGACACGCTCGCCTCGGACGCCGGGCACCTGCTGTGGTCCGGCATCCTGTCCCCGGAGGAGGAGCGGGCGGTGGGCCGGCGGCTGCTGCGGCCGGACTTCTTCTCCGGCTTCGGCATCCGCACGCTCGCCGCGGGCCAGGTCCCCTACCACCCGCTCTCCTACCACCTGGGCAGCATCTGGCCGCACGACAACGCCCTCATCGTGCTCGGCCTGGCGCGCCGCGGGCTCGCCGAGGAGGCCCGGACCGTCGCCCACGGCCTGGTACGGGCGGCGGCCGCGCACGGCTGGCGGCTGCCGGAGGTCATGGCCGGGTACGGGCGCGACGAGCATCCGGACCCGGTGCCCTACCCGCACTCGTCCTCCCCCCAGGCGTGGGCGGCCGCGACACCGCTCGCCCTCCTCACCGCCCTGCGGGAGTCCGGCGGCGCCGCCGGCCTGACCCGGCGTTGACGCGGCGCCCGCCCCGGGCCGTACGGGTTCACGCGGCGCCGGGACGCGAACGGCGTCCCGGCGGGCACTCCCGCATGGTCCCCCCTACGCGTGGCGCTCACAACCGCGACGCGAGCCGGTGAACATTTCTGTCGATCGTAAAAATTTTCCAGCCATGACGCGGAGAAAACGCTCAAGCGCGGCCGGTGCACCACGCGAGAGCTCCACGGTGAGGGCGGGAGGCGTATTCCCAGGCCACCGGCCACACCCCGAAAGGTTTCGGATATGCTGCCGGTCATGCCAGGTAAGCCCCGGGTGACGATCGCCCGTATCGCCGAGGAGGCGGGTGTCTCCGCCCCCACGGTCTCCAAGGTGATCAACGGCAGGGCCGAGGTGTCGCCGGAGACCCGCAAGCGGGTCGAGCGGCTCCTGCGCGAGCACGGTTACATCCGGCGCGCGACCGGCACCGACGGTCCGGCGGGCCTGATCGACCTGATCTTCGCCGAGCTGGAGAGCCCGTGGGCGATGGAGCTCATCCGCGGGGCGGAGAAGGCCGCCGCGGAGGCCGCGGCCAGCATCGTGATCTCCGTCCTGCACACCCACGCGGGTCCCGGCCGCGACTGGCTCGACCGGCTGGCCGCCCGCCGCACCGACGGTGTGATCATCGTCGGCTCCCGGCTCTCCGCACAGCGGTACGACCGGCTCAACTCCCGCTCGATCCCCTTCGTGGTCGTCGACCCCGAGGGCGAGCCGGCCCCCGGCGTGGCCTCGGTGGGCGCGACCAACTGGCAGGGCGGCCTGACCGCCACCCGGCACCTCCTGGAGCTCGGCCACCGCAGGATCGGCATGATCGGCGGCCCGTCCGACGTGCTGTGCAGCCGCGCCCGCATCGACGGCTACCGGGCCGCGCTGGAGACGGCGGGGGTCAAGGTGGACCCCGCGCTGATCCTGCACGGCGACTTCCTCGTCGGCTCCGGCCACGACCACGGCCACACCCTGCTCTCGCTGCCCGACCGGCCCACCGCCATCTTCGCCGGCAGCGACCTGCAGGCCTTCGGCGTCTTCGAGGCGGCCAGGCAGCGCGGGCTGCGCGTCCCCGACGACCTGAGCGTCGTCGGCTTCGACGACCTGCCCCTGTCCAGGTCCGCCTGGCCGCCGCTCACCACGGTCCGCCAGCCCCTGGAGGAGATGGCCTTCCTCGCCGCCCGGATGGCCCTGGGCATCTCCCGCGGCGAGTCACCCGAGCCCCGCCGGGTCGAGCTCTCCACCGACCTCGTCATCCGCGAGAGCTCCGCTCCCCCGGCGGCCTAGCGCGACCCCTCACCGGGTTTCCCGGAGTACCCGATCCCGGGCCGCCGTCCCCGCCGGGGGTCGATCGTCCCCGTCCGGGAATCGTGGGCGTCGCCGGCGCCGGAGAACCCTCCGGTGGCCGCTCCCGCTTCGCGCCGATTTACGACGCGCCTCTAATCCCCCGAATCCAACGACGAATTAACGCGATATTCCATACGATCTCGCGATAGCGCTTCTCTCGTATTACCTTTCCCCATATGGTGACCGTGCTCTGCGAAAAAGCCCTGCGATAGACCATTGCATCCGGTATGTGGCCGCCAGCGACAGGGGAGAAGCCCATGGCCGCTTCACGACGGAGAACCACTCGTCTCGCACTCGTCGCGCTGCTCATCGGCGTGCTGATCGCGGTCCCCACAGGCACCGCGGCCGCCACGACGAGCGGGAACTCCCCGGTGAGACCCGCCGCCGCGAGGAGCCTCGACGACATCAACGAGGACATTCGCAGTGCCCAATACACCGTCAACCGGTTCTGGGCGACGCACTGGTCGGAGTTCTTCCCCGGCAGGTATTCACCCCCGCGCGTTCTCGGCGCGTACGACGGCGCGTGGGGCAACGCGCCGACGTGTCAGGGATATCCCCTTCCCGATGACAATGCCCTGTACTGCTGGCCGCCCTACGACTTCATCGCGTGGGACGTCGACCTCATGCGAATGGGATACCAGCAGGGGGACGCCTGGGTATATCTGATCATCGCGCACGAATGGAGCCATGCCGTCCAGGCCCGCATCCCCGAGAGGCTGCTGTCCCGGCAGCTCGAACTCCAGGCCGACTGCCTCGCCGGGGCGGCGCTCTTCGGAGCCGCCGAGGACGGCATCCTGTACTTCGAGACCGGCGACACCCAGGAGATCTCGGCGGCCCTGCGGGCGCATGCCGACGACACCCCCTGGACCGACGTCAGCGACCACGGCACCGCCGCGCAACGCCTGGGCGCCTTCAACCGGGGCGCGCGCCTGGGCGTGGGCGGATGCTTCGCGTGACGAGGGCGCTCCCGGCGCGCGACCGCACCCCCGGTCCTGCTCGCGACCACGCTCACGAGCGCGCCCGCGACCGCCAGAGCACCCGGCCCACCGCCGGGTAGGACCCCGGCCTGGGTGATGGAGGGGTCACCCGGGCCGGGGTCACGAACCCCGATCGGCGGCCGAGGCCGCGCGCCTGCTCATGGCCCGCGTGCGGGTCTCCCCTCCCGCACGCGGGCCCCGGCCCGCGCGAGTCCCCTCCTCCCGCGCGGGACGCGGATCTCGTCCTCACCTCCACGCTCCGTACGGGAACCGGAGTCGACGTACCCGTACGGGAGGCGGAAGCTCAGACGCGGCTGCTTCCGGCACGTTCCATCAGGGCGGCCAGGCAGTCCGCCCGTTCGGTGTCACCGGCGTGCAGGGAGGCCGTTCTGGCGATCTCCAGTGGCTCCATGGCCGCCGGGAGGCGCCCGGCGTCCATGAGGAGGTCCGCCCACTCCCCCGCCACGGCGGCCAGGTAGTCGTGGTCGGCGGCCCGGGCGTTCTCCGAGCGGGCCAGCCGGTGGCGGATCGTGACCGACTCGGCGTAGGCGGCGATGGCCTCCTCGCGGCGTCCCAGCGCGGCCAGCTGCCAGCCGAGGCCGTGCAGCGCGGTGGCGAAGGCCCCCGAGTAGGCGGGCGGGTTCTCCGTGGCGAGCCGCCGCCGGATCGAGACGGCTCTCGCGCTGTGGAGCACGGCGTCCTCCAGCCGCCCCAGCGACGCCGTCCGCTGAGCCAGCGTGTGCAGCGCCATCGCGAGGCTCGGCTCGTGTGCCGCCGGGCTCCGGACGGCGAGCCGCTCGTAGATGCCGACCGCCTCGCGGGCGGCGTCCAAAGCGGCCTCCGGCATGCCGATCCGGCCCAGGTCGCAGGCGAGGCCGTTCAGCGAGCCCGCCAGGTGGGGCAGGTACTCGTCGGAACGCGTCTCCACCAGCTCGCGCCTGACGGCCACCGCCTCGCGCCCCACGTCGACCGCGTCGTGCCTGCGGCCCAGCCGGACGTACCGCATCGCCGCGCCGGCCAGGCACAGGGCCAGATCGGGGAGGTAGGTGTCTCGGTCGTCCCCGGCCAGCCGCCGGGTGATCTCCAGTGCCTCCTCGCTCGCGGCGAGCGCCTCCTCGTGGCGTCCGGCGGCCGCGAGCTCGCTGGAGCGACGGCTCAGCGACAGGGCCAGGCGGCGCTCGCGGTCCGCGGCCCCGCCGGGAACACCGGGAACACCGGGAACGCCGGAATCGCCGAGGACACCGGAATCGCCGGAGGATCCGGCGACGCGGCCGGAATCCAGATCCCGGCCCGGCCCTCCCGCCGGTTTCCCGCGCGGCTCCCGGGAGGGCCGAGCGGCTCCCCCACCCTCCCCCGCCCTCACCGGGGCTCCACCCCGGCGCCCCGGCCCGCGGGCCGGAAAGGGGTGGCGTTCATCCGTTCTCCTCGGGCGTGGGAACTCTGCTTGAGCGGTGTCAACGGGATCCCCCTCCCCTTCTCTCACCGAACTCTCGACGAACTCTCACCGGCACTCTCCGACCTGATCCCGTCGCGGACGATGACCAGGCCGTCCGATGTTTTGGAACGCTCCCGTTCGCGGGGTGACGAGACCCGGAGGGGCCTCGCACGGTCAGACGAAGCTGCGCGCCGACGCCCACCTCGTCCCGGTGGTGAACCCCCTGTCCCGGAGGCCGAGCACGCCGCCCGCGTCCTTCCCCCTGGAAGCCGGTTCGGCGCCCTGCGGGCCGTCCGGCAGCACCTGCCAGACGGGATCGCGCTGGATGACCGGCCGGTCCCGTTCGGGTTCCCCCTCGGGGAGCGGTGTCCAGAGCGTGCGGACACCGTGCTCGTTGACGAGCCTCAGGTGGGTACGGCACCCGGGGCAGCGAATTCCCCCGGCGCCGAGGTCCTCGCGCCGCGCGGTGAAGTAGCCGTAATGGTCCACCCCCCGCTCGTCCCACGACAGGTCCATGTGCCGGCCCCAGTCGACTTTCGCGGCGGCCCTGCCCCGGGGTGCGCAGACCGGGCAGGGCACCCGCATCTCGTCCCAGAACCGTGAGCCCGCCAGTTCGGGATCGCGCCGGCCGACCTGCTTCACCGTCTCGACGACGGCCTCTCCCCCGCCCTCCGGAGGCCTGCGGACCCGCGGGGCGGTGGTGATCGGGTCGGAGTTGTTGATGAGCCTGGCGAAGCGGTCGGCGTGGGCGTCGCCCAGCAGGGGGACGCCCAGGACGGCACGGGCGGTGAGGTGCTCCAGCCGCCGGATGCCGCCCGAGGGCCGGGCGGCGTACGCGGAGGTGATCATGGGCGGTGTGGAACCGCGCGGCAGCAGCCACAGCGTGGCCAGCAGCTCGCTCACCGTCCAGAACGACGAGAAGTAGTCCGGCGAGGGGTGGACGATGGCCCTCCCGGTCGCGATGATCTCGTACATCAGCCGCGCCACGCCCTCCCACATCTGCTGCCGGGTGACCACCTCGGCCGGGTAGGAGTACTCGCGGGGCGGCACCATCCGCACGGTGACCGAGTGCGCCTTCTCGAAGCCCGCGCGCCACTCCGCCGCCTCCTGCCGGTGGTCGCCGTGGAAGCTGAGGAAGTAGTCGGCCGGGTCGTCGAACATCCAGTAGTGCTCCCGGGGCGCGGGCAGGCGCGGCGCGGGCGTGCGGACCGTGCCCAGCACGCGGCGCAGGCGCCGCTCCAGCCACTCGCCCAGTTCCGGGTTGCCCAGGGTCTCGCCGTGCACGGGGGCGTGGCCGGCGCGGGTCAGCACGTTGCGGGGCAGCGGGGTGCGGCTGAGGATGATGCTGCCGGGATCGAGTTTGGCGCGCATGTTGAAGGCCGCGTAGACGTCCTCGGGCCCCTCGACCGAGCAGTCCCACACGACGAAGGTCGACGCCCGCTGCGCCGCGAGCGCGGTGGTCTGGCCGGCACCGGGAAGGGCGACCGCCAGGCGGACCCCCAGCCTCGCGCAGATCGGCCGTATCCAGTTGTCCAGCAGGTCGTGGCCGCTCTCGGTCGGCGGCACGAAGACCGTCATGGTGGCGTTCACGTGGCGGCCCCGGCCGATCCCGCGCGGCCGTTCCGCCCGGCCCGCACGACCGGCGCTCCCCGCATGTCCGGCACGCCCCGCCTACCCGGCGTGGCTCTTGCGGCCTCTGCGGCCTCCGCGGCCTTCACGGCCTTCACGGCCTTCACGGCCCGCTGGACCGTCACGACCGGCGGCCGGTGGTACGCCCGGCCCGTCGCCGGCCGACGACGGTGTTCCCTCCCGAGGTGGGACGTGGTGTCCATCTGATGCTCTCCCCCCTGGCGTGACACTCCGTGGACGACTGCCGCCGGCGCCGATGGGCACGCGGCGCCCTCTCGCGCGATCATCCGTCCAGGTGGGTTTCCAGGAGGGTGACCAGCTCGATGACACCGTGGAAGGGGACGGGCGGCGCGGAGTCATCGGATTCGACCGTCCCGGCGATGTGACCGGTGGCGGTCCTCTGGACGTCGATGGTCAACCGCATTCCGGCCTCCTGTCGGCGGCGCCGCTCTCCCGGCGCTCTGGCAGTCGCTCACGGTAGTGGCCGGAGATCGGGAAAGCGTCCAGGTACCACCCCTACGGATGGCACGACAAACCTCGACATGCACCTTTCCCGTACGCCGGCGTGGCCGCGGCGCCGTTCCGCTCGAGCCGGATGCCGGCCGTTCGCCTTGTTCGTCGGGTTATTCGTCGGGGTCTGACAGGACCGCGCGGAGCTCGACCCGGTTGGTGACGTTCAGCTTCGCGTAGATGCGGTTCAGCTGCGTCTCCACGGTGCTGATCGCCACCGAGCGCTTCTGCGCGATCTGACGGGTGGTCATGCCCTCGCAGACCATCGCCACGACCTCGCGCTCGGCCCCGGTGAGACTGCTGAAGGCGGCGTTGGGGCCGTCCACGGAAAGCCTGAGCTCCCCGGCCGTCTTCAGCGCGAGGGCGGCGTAGGCCGCGGCGCCGGTACGGTTGAAGGCGACCAGCGCCCGCCTCAGCAGCCGTTCCGCCTCGGCGTGGCGGCCCCGGGCGTGCTGGGAGCGCGTCATCACCAGGTCGATCCTGCCGGCCTCGATCGGCAGGCCCACCTCGCGGGCCAGGGAGAGGGCCTCCTCGCACTCCCGTACGGCGCCCGCGTGGTCGCCCCGGACGGCGGCGATCTGGCCCCGCACCCTGGCGATGGACATCAGGGCCGAGCGGCGCCCGCTCGACGCGGCCCTGTCGCTGAAGAGGCCCAGCGCGGCCTCCGCCTCGTCGGCCCGGCCGAGCTGGGAGAGGGCGTCGGCGCCGATCGGGCCGAACAGGTGGGTGCCCGGCTCCAGGGAGTCGTAGTGAAGCTCGATGGCCTCGGCCGCGCTGAGCAGCCGCTGGACGTCGCCCTGGGCCTGGGCGATCGCCGCGCGCGCGCCCGCCGCGTAGGCGAGGCTCGCCCTGCTCTCGACGATCGGCGCCCACTCCGCGGCCTGGCGGGCGTGCTCGCGCGCCCGGTCCCACTCACCCCGGGCCGCGCGGGGGAAGCACGCCAGGGAGTGCAGGATCGCGTAGTCCCAGACCCGATCGTTCTCCTCGGCGTCGCCGACGGCGAGCCGGGTGAACTGGACGGCGTCGTCGAGCCTGCCCCGCCGGTACTCGACCTCGCCCAGGAAGCCGAGCGCCTGGCCGACCCGCAGCGCCTCGCCACGCGTGGCCCGCGCGACGCTCTCGCGCAGGTCGGCGGACGCGCCCTCCAGGTCGTCGGTCCACAGCCGGATCATCCCGCGGGCCACCAGCCCGTCCAGCCCGGCCACCGAACCCGGAAGGTCGGCGTCCGCCAGGGACGCCAGCGCCTCCTCCGCCCGTCCGGCCAGGGTCCAGCCCACGGACTGGGCGAACCAGGCGAACGCGCGCACCCACGGCTCGTGGCTGCCCGCCGCGACGGCCGCCGTACCGTACTCGACCATCTCGGGATAGGAGAGCTCGACCACCCCGATGATCGCGAGCTGGGCCGCGATGCGCGCCCGCAGGTCCGCGGGCGCGTGCGGGCTCTCCGCGCTGTCGCGCCCGGCGGCGCCCAGCGCCTGGACCAGCAGCAGCTTGGCCTCCGCGACGCGCCCGGAGATCAGGGCCTGGTAACCGGCCACGTAGTCGCGCCAGGGACCTCGCGGCGTCGCGAGGATCTCGCTCTCGTAGCGCCGGGCGACGGTGGCGTCACCGGAGACCAGCAGGGTCTCCACGGCCGTCAGCAGGCGGGCCGCCCTGTCCGGTCCCGGCGGGGTCAGCTCCGCGGCGTGGCGGGCGTACACCGCCGCCAGGGGGAGCCTGCCGCGCGACAGCAGGGACCGGGCCTCCTCCTGCGCCAGCGCGGCGAGCTCACCGTCCGTGCCGCCGCCGGACGCCGCGATCCCGTGCCACAGCGCGCCGGGACCGCCGAGCAGGGCGGCGCTGCGGTGCAGGGCACGGCGGCGCTCGACGCCGGAGTCGTAGTAGATGCGGTCCCAGACGAGCAGGGTGGTGAACGCGAACTCCTGCCCCGCCGTTCCGGGGATCTCCTTGACCAGCCCGGCGTCGGCGGCCTCCGCGAGGGGTGTCGTGGCGTCGGCGACGCCGGAGAGCGCGCGCAGGTCGGCCAGGCCGAAGCGGCGGCCGAGCACCGCCGCCGCGCCGACGACCTCGCGGGTACGGCGGCCGCACGACGCCAGCCGCGCCACGACGGCCTGCGTCATGCCGCGGGGGGCGGGCAGCGGGCCGTTGCCGAAGTTGATCGAGTGCATCTCCACCTGGTCCAGCAGGAGGACCGAGTGCAGCGCGTTGCCGTCGGTGTGCTCGTGCAGCCTCCTGGCGCCGGAGGGGGTGAGCCCGTCGTGGCCGGTGGCGACGGCGAGCCTCACGAGATCGTCGGCGGGGAGCCCCTCGACCTGGAGCAGGCGCCCCTGCGCCGAGTCGAAGATCCGTTCCCATCCCTCGTGGAGCTCCAGGCGGGGAGCGTCCGGCGCGGCTCCCGTCGCGTACCCGGGGGCCTGGTGCACGACCAGGAGCATGACCTGGGCATTGCGCAGGCGCCGGGCCGCCAGGCGGAGCGCGGCCATCGACTGCCGGTCGCCGCAGTGCGCGTCGTCGACGACCACGATCAGCGCGTCCGCGGCGGCGAACTCCGCCGCGAGGGCCTGCCCGACGAAGGCCGCCTCGGACTGGCCCGACAGCGTCCTGGCGAGTGTCGGGGTCGGCAGCTGCTCGGCGATCTGTTCCAGCACCCCCCAGGGATGGGCGAGCGCCTCCTCGTCACCGAAGGCGCGGACGGTCCGCACGCCGGGCACGGTACGCAGGAAGCGCTCGACCAGCTCGGTCTTGCCGATCCCCGACGTCCCCCGGACCCCCACGATCCGCGCGTCACGGCGTCTGGCCTCGTCCCACGCCTCTCCGAGGAAGTCGAGTTCCCGCTTCCGGCCGATGAACAGCGGAGAGGTTCTGCCGTGCAACGCAGCGCTCCCTTTTTCGCGATCCCCATGTTCTTGACGGCGATTATGGGTCAGGAATCAGCCTATCGGCATGGATTTCATCTGAAGATTCTTCACGAAACGGATCCGAAGATATTTCACATCAGCCGGGCGCCCTCTGGATTCCCTCGTTCTCGGAACGCCGCGGACGCGGACCGCGACCGTCCGGACACGCCGAGAACCCGTCCGGGAGGCTCGCGACGCCCGCTTCCAGCCCCTTCCACCTGGAGTTCTCCGGAGTCCAGGCGGATTTTCCCCGGAATGAGACCGCTCCACTCACGCCAGGGCGGACGGCGGTTCACGAATGCGGCCGGCGGCGAAGAGGGCGTTGCCATTGATTGCCGCTCGTGCGGCCGGATTTCGCGCAATTGACGATTTCTGCGCTCGGTAAGTATGCGGTGACACGAAGTGTGCAATACCTCGCACATTACGCGAGAAAGTACACGACGGATACCGAGTGCGATTTCCCAACCACGGTCCGAGGCGTTCGCCCAGCGCTCCGGCCGGGAACGGCGAGCACCTCCCCGCCCGCCCTCCTGGCCGCGTCGCGGGGAAAACCCGGCGACGACGAACACCTGAGAAGGGTCTCCGGCGGCCCGCGGCCCGCCCGGGGAGGAGGCGGGTCACGCCCTCGCCGGTCACGGCGGCTCCCGGAGAGCCGCCTCCGGCCCGCCGGGTCCGGCCCCCCACGAGCCGGACCCGGACGAACGACGACCGGGCGGGCCCGGCCCTGACACCTCGGAGCCCGGCGTCCCGGAGTTCGGCGTCGCGGAACCGGGTGTCCCCGAGTCCTGCGGAGCGGGGGCCGCCATGTCGCGAAGTCCGTACCGGGAACCGTCCCGCGCCGCGGGGTGGCCCGGTCGTAGTATTCCAGCCATTCGGTGATCATCCCGTCCGCCACGCTCAGCGCGCCGGTGGGGATGATCAGGTCGGGGCGGATGTCCTCGACGGACTCACCGCCCGCACGCCGGCGCGGCACGGTGTGCGGCATGTCGTCGGTGACGACCGGCGCGGCCGGCCACCGTGGTCTCCCTCGCGGGCAGCGGCGTCGAGCCCTTCGAGGGTGGCTTCGCGGATCACGCCTGCTTCACGCTGACCTGCTTGAGCACGGGCCGCGGACCTGTCGCGGCGATCAGTGACCTCGTTCCCGGCCGAGGAAGCACGACAGGAGCCGCCTGAAGTCGTGCGGGTGCTCGAGCGCCGGCACGTGCCCGCATCGGCCGAGCACGTGCAGACGGACATCGGCCAGGTGTTCGAGCAGGGGCAGGGCCGCCGTCCCGAGCGGGGTGACCCGGTCCTCGGCGCCGTGGACGAGCAGCACGGGCGCGCGGATCCCTGCCAGCGTCTGCGCCGAGAGGGTGAGGTCGTCGGCCCAGCGTGCCCTGGGTGCGGGGAACAGCGACGCGAACGCGGCCGCCCCCTCTCGCATCGCGGCCGCACGGGCGGCGACGGCCGGCTCGGTCACGAGCGCCTGGTCGAGGACGAGGCGGCTCAACATGTCCCGCGCCCCGGACGGGCCGGCGGGGGCGGCCCAGATGGCGTCGAGCTCGGCGGACAGCGGCGCCCCGGGGGCGCCCATCGTCGAGACCGCCACGACACGGGTGACCCGCTGGGGACGCGCGGCCGCCAGCGCCAGCGCCACGGCGCCGCCCATGGAGTGGCCCACCACGGCGTAGTGCTCGACACCGAGGGCGTCCATCAGGCCCGCGGCCTGCTCCGTCCACAGCCGGAGCCCGCCCCTGGAGCCCGCCGGGATCGGGGTGCGGCCGAACCCCGCCTGGTCGGGGGCCACCACGTGCCAGGACGGGCCCAGCGCCTGTGCCGTCGTCGCCCAGGCGCCGGATCCGGTCGTACCGGGTCCGGAGCCGTGCAGCATCAGCACCGCGGGCCCGGTGCCGCTCTCCAGGACGTGGACGGGGGAGCCGCCGACGGTGACGGTCCGAAGTGCCGTCACCGAGACAGGTCCGGTGTGCTCATGCCGATGCGGAGTTGACGGACTTCGAGAAGAGCTCCATCATCGCCCTGCCGAACTGCGGCATGTCAGGCCACCCCCGGCAGGAGACGAGGTTGCCGTCCACGACGTCGGGAGCGTCGATGACCGTCGCGCCCGCGTTCTCCATGTCACCGGTGATGGGAGGGAAGCACGCCGTCTTCCGCCCCTTCAGCAGCCCGTACACGGCCGGCACCTGCGCACCGTGGCACACCAGCGCGATCGGGAGGTCGCGCGCGAAGAAGTGCTCGGTGATGCGCCTGACGTCGGCGTCGACCCGGATCCACTCGGGGGCGCGTCCACCGGGGATGATGAGGGCGTCGTAGCGCTCGACGTCGACCTCGGCCCAGGGCACGTCGACCGGCAGCTTGCGGCCGTTCTTCTCCACGTAGGCGTCGGAGTTGGGGTCGAACTCGTGGATGACCAGCTGAACGTCACGCATCGTCCGTGACGAGACGTCGACGTCCCAGCCGCCCTCCTGCACGCGATAGTAGGGATACATGGTGTCGAGCTCCTCGGCGGCGTCGCCGGTCAGGAGCAGTGCTCTGGGCACCTGCTTCTCCTCGCATCTGGGGCGGGTGAAGTGGATCCAATCCGATCCAATCCGATCCGATTGGGTTAGCATTCCTCGGCCCGGCCCGCCCGTCAAGCCTCTATCGCCATTCCGTCCGCGCCCTTGGCCTCGTCGAACAATCGCCGGAACCGCTCGCCGGACAGCAGGATGTGCCGACGCATGGCGTAGGCGGCGGCGTCGGGGTCACGCGCGGCGATCGCGGCCAGGATCTCTTCGTGCTCGGCCATGGCCAGGTGAGTGACCTGGGTGTCGTGGAGAAGCCGGAACAGGTGCACATGCGTGTGCAGGCGAGCGAGCGCTTCGCGGATGACCTGGTTCCCCGCGCTCAGGGCGACGAGATCGTGAAAAGCGGCGTCGCGTAGCCCGAAGGCGCCATAGGCCATGGGCCCGTCGCCCCCCTCCAGCTCCGCCATCTCCTCCAGCATCCGTCGCATACCGGCCACCTGCTTCGAGGTTGCGCGTTCGGCGGATCTGCGCGCCGCCGCCGGCTCGAGGAGCAGGCGGATCTCAAGCATGTCCTCGAATCGGTCACGGGTGATCTGGGGGGGAATGCGATAGCCGGCATGGGGCACACGCACGACCAGGCCCTCGGCCTCCATGCGGTTCAGAGCGTCTCGGATCGGCGTCTGCGAGACCCCCAGCTCTCGCGCCAGGACGTCGATCGTGACGCGGGAGCCAGGCTCGATCCGTAGCGACATCAGCTGTCCGAGCAGCGTGTCGTACACCTCGTCGGCAAGCCGGCCGCGAGATCTTCCCTGCGGCGTTCCGCCCGTCGTGGCCCCACGGCGCCGCGCGATCATCGCTTCGTCGTCCATCGTGACGTGAGGTCCTTTCCTGCGCCTTCGGGAACCTGTTGAGATCGGTCGCAACGCTACGGGATATTGACGCCCCCACTCGGATCGTATAGGAAAGGTGGCGGATGCCGGCCATCCTTCACCCATCGGGGAACCGCCCGCCATCGCTCCGCTTCGATCAGTTGGAGCTCCCATGAGCATGCTCGACGTCCTACCTGGTTCGCCACCGGGCCCCACAAGGACCGAAGGACCTCTCGACTGCCTGAAGCCCCATCACGTCACGGCGTACTCGTGACGCCGGTCCGCGGGTCAGCCCCTGCGACAGCCGGCGACACGCCTGAACAACCCGGCAACTGCTCGGCGAAGCACGCAGCAAGGCTCCAGAGGTCCCCACCCCCCAGAAAGCAGGCAAGAAGATGCGGTATCCACAGCGAGTAGGACGCCTGCCCGTTCCCGGTCGAAAGGTGCGGCTGGCGACGGCGGCCGTGTTGGTGGCCACGACCATGGCGGCTTGCGGCCAGGACGACGACGCGAAGGCGAGCGCCCCCAAGGCGCCGGCGACCATCCCGGAGCTCACCAAGGACCCGCTGACCCTCAGCTTCATCTGGTTCGACTGGCCCCCCGCCCACGCGCTGGAGGACTTCGCGAACGCGGAGTACACCAAAGAGCGGTCGAACGTGACCATCAAGGTCAACACCGTGCCGAACGCGAACTGGCACGACGCGATGTTCACCCAGTTCGCAGCGCACAAGACCGACTTCGACATCCCGATCCTGGACTCGCAGCACATCGGCGAGGCCGTGACGAACGGCAACATCCTCGACCTCACCGACTTCGTCAAGAAGAACATCGACGTCAAGGCCTACAACCCGTACCTCCTGGCGGCCTACGGCCAGTACCCCCAGGCCGAGACCGGCAAGCGCGACGAGAACGCCAGCCTGTACGGACTGCCGCTGCTCGGCGACACCTGGACGATGATCTACCGCAAGGACCTGATCGGCGACAAGCCGCCGCAGACGTGGGACGAGATGATCTCGGTCGCCGAGAAGTGCCAGGCGGACAACCCCGGCGTCAGCGGGCTGGCCTTCCACCAGGCCAACGGCTCCGACGCCGCGGCCGTGACCTACAACACGGTCAACGGCGTCTACGGCGGCAACCTCTGGAACTCCAAGACGCGCAAGATCGACGGCGTCATCAACGACACCGCGGGCCAGGAGGCGATGGACGTCCTGGTCAACAAGATGAAGCCGCTGACCGCCAAGGGCTCCGGCAACTGGTTCATCGACGAGGTGAACGCGGCGGTCGCCCAGGGCAAGGCATGCATCGCCTTCAACTGGATCGCCGCGAGCGGCGGCCTGCTCGACCCGAAGCAGTCGACGCTCGGCACCACGCGGGAGCAGATTCTCGACAAGCTGGGTTTCGCCACCCTGCCGAGCCAGAAGACGAACCTGGTGCCTCTCGGCGGCATGGGGATGCACGTGTCGGCCTACTCCCCCGCGGCGAACCAGGCAGAAGCCCTGAACTTCATGAAGTGGTTCGAGCAGGCCGACATCCAGAAGAAGTGGGCCGCGGCCGGTGGCGTGCCGGCGCGTACGGACGCCCTGGAGTCGTCCGAGTTCCTCGATGCCGGGCCGTTCAACCAGGTGTACGCCGACTCGGTCTCGCGGATGCGGGACATGTGGAATGTGCCCGAGTACGCGCGCCTCGTCGACATTGAGAACACCAACGTGAACGCGGCTCTCAACGGCGCGAAGACGCCGAAGGACGCGCTCAACGACATCGCCAAGGAGCAGCAGGGCGTACTCGACTCCGGCAACCGCAAGGGCGGCGGCGGACTGTGAGTGGTTCCGTCCCTCTGACGACCGACCACCCCGGGCAGGCGGCGTCCGCGACGCCGCCTGCACCGGGCTGGTCCCGCCGGTTGAGCGACCGCGGGCTCGCCGTGGCCTTCATCTCCCCGGCGCTGCTGCTGTTGCTCGCCATGTCGGTGTTCCCGTTGCTGTGGGCGTTGTACCTGTCCTTCACCGACTACTCGGCCACCCGTGGGGGGTCGGCCAATTTCGTCTGGTTCGAGAACTACACCGCCATCCTGACGTCGGCGCAGGTCCACCTGAGGGCCTTCACGACGTTGATCTACGTGGTCGGCGCGGTCGCCCTGCAGACCGTGCTCGGATTCACCATCGCCTACCTGATCTCACGGCGCACGCACGGGCGAGGACTGCTGACCACTCTGTTCCTGGTTCCGATGATGCTGTCGCAGGTCGTGGTCGGGCTGTTCTGGAAATTCATGCTCGACGCGCAGTTCGGCGTGATCAACAGCATGCTCGGCTCGCTCGGCCTGGGGCAGGTGGAGTGGCTCACCCGGCAGCGGACGGCACTGATCTCCCTGATCGTGGTCGACACCTGGCAATGGACGCCGTTCATCATGCTCATCGCACTCGCGGGCCTTACCGCGGTCCCCAAGTACCTGTACGAGGCCGCCTCGATCGACCGGGCGTCCGAGTGGTTCCGGTTCCGCACCATCACTCTTCCGCTGGTGTGGCCGCTGCTCCTCATCGCCGTGTTGTTCAGGGCCATCGAGGCCTTCCGGCTGTTCGACCTCGTCTACATCCTCACCAGCGGGGGTCCGGGGGTCTCCACCGAGACGTTGTCGTTCCACGTCTACAAGGTCGCGTTCCTGGGCTTCAACACCGGAACCGCCTCGGCGTACGGGATCCTCATGGTCATCATCGTCATCGTCCTCACGCAGCTCTACCTGCGCTACTTGAACAAGCTCAAGGAGGACTGATGGCCCTCTCCGTCGACGAGGCCGTGTCCCCAGGTCCTGTCCGGGATCGCACGCCCGCCGCGCGCCGCTTCGGCTTTCGGGGCAGCTCCGTGCTGGAGATCGCGCTACTGACCGTGCTGGCCGTCGTGATGCTCTTCCCGGTGCTGTGGATGATCGAGACGTCCATCAAGGAGAACCGGGACGTCTACGCCATCCCGGCCAAGTTCTTCGACTTCACGGTCACTCTGGACCATTTCAAGGACGTGTTCGTCGCCTCCGGCGGCGGTCGTTCGACCTTGTCCGTCGCGTTCCTCAACTCCGTCGTGGTCGCCGGGGTCTCCACGGCGCTGGCCACCGTGCTGGGGGTCCCTGCGGCCTGGGCCTACTCGCGCTTCTCCGTGAAGGCCAAGAAGGACCAGCTGTTCTTCATCCTGTCCACCCGCTTCATGCCGCCCGTGGTGGTCGTGATCCCGATCTTCCTCATGTACCGCCAGCTCGGGCTCATCGACACCAAGCTCGGCCTGATCCTCATCTACGCCGCGTTCAACGTCCCGTTCACGATCTGGATGATGAAGGGGTTCGTCGACGAGGTGCCCGCGGAGTACGAGGATGCCGCCATGCTCGACGGCTACACCCGCCTGCAGGCGTTCTGGAAATTCACCCTTCCCCTGCTCGTGCCCGGTATCGCCGCGACGGCGGTCTTCGCCCTCATCTTCTCGTGGAACGAGTTCGTGTTCGCCATCTTCCTTACCTCCAGTGACACCGTGCGGACGGCCCCGCCCGCCATCGCCGGCCTCATCGGTGGCACCACCGTGGACTGGGGTCTCGTGGCCGCCGCCTCCGTGGTGTTCGCCCTGCCGGTGCTCGTCTTCGCCTACCTGGTGCGCAAGCACCTCATCGCCGGTGTGACGCTCGGGGCGGTGCGACGCTGATGGCGGGCATCGAGGTGACCGCCCTGCACAAGCGCTACCCGGACGGGACGGTCGCGGTCGAGCACGTGGACCTGTCCATCGGCGACGGCGAGCTGTTCGTGATGCTCGGCCCTTCGGGGTGCGGCAAGACGACCACGCTGCGGGCCATCGCCGGCCTGGAGAGGCAGACGACGGGCGACATCCGCATCGGCGACACGCTGGTCAACGACCTGCCGCCCGCCGAGCGCGACATCGCCATGGTGTTCCAGTTCTACGCTCTCTACCCGCATCTGAGAACCCGCGACAACCTGGCGTTCCCCCTGCGGGCCGAGGGACTGCCCAAGCCGGAGGTGCAGGAGCGGGTCGAGGAGGCCGCCCGGCTGATGCGGCTCGGTCCGCTCCTGGACCGGCGACCGCACCGGCTGTCCGGCGGGGAGCAGCAGCGCGTCGCGCTCGCTCGCGCCCTGGTGCGACGACCGCGCGCATTCCTCATGGACGAACCTCTCACCAATCTGGACGCGGAGCTGAGGGCGGACATGCGCACGGAGATCAAGCACCTGCAGGGGGAACTGGGGACGACGATGGTCTACGTCACCCACGACCAGGTCGAGGCGATGTCGCTCGGTCACAGGATCGCCATCCTCAACAAGGGCCGCGTCGAGCAGATCGGCACGCCGCTGGAGGTCTACGACCGCCCGGCGAGTCTTTTCTGCGCCGCGTTCATCGGCTCCCCGCCGATGAACCTGATCGAGGTGGAGGTGGCCGACGGGAAGCTGCGCAGTAAGAGCGGACTGGTCCTCACGCCACCGCCGAACCTGCCGCGCGACCGTTCCCTGGTCGCAGGCGTCCGGCCGGAGGCGCTGGAAGTCACAGAACCGGGGGCGGAACGTTCGGTCCCGGCCCGCGTGGTCTCGGCGGAGTGGCTGGGCGACGAAATCATCTACGTGGTCGACCACGGCGACCAGCGCGACGTACGGGTTCGGATGCCACCGACTGTCCGTTTCGCCGCTGACGCACCGGTCGGGCTGCGGCACACCGGTGGGCCCCCGCCGGTCTACGACGTGAGCACGGAAGAGCTGGTGGCCTGATGGGAACCGTGGCAGTCCACGGGCTGTGCAAGTCCTTCGGTAAAGTCCAGGCCCTGGACGGGGTGACGCTGGACGTGCCGGACGGCTCGTTCTTCGTCGTGCTCGGGCCCTCCGGGGCAGGCAAGACGACGACCCTGCGAGCGATCGCCGGCCTCGAGAAGCTTGACGCCGGGTCGGTGCATCTGGACGGGAGGGACGCGACCGCTGACACCCCGGCCGCACGCGACCTGGCCATGGTCTTCCAGAGCTACGCCCTCTACCCGCGACACACGGTGTACGAGAACATCGCTTCGCCGCTGCGGGCACGCCGCTGTTCCTCGAGCGAGATCGCCGCCGCCGTCGAGCGGATGTCGAGCCTGCTGCACATCGAACGTCTGCTGCAGCGTCGTCCCGCGCAGTTGTCGGGCGGTGAGATGCAGCGTGTCGCCCTGGCCCGGGCGCTGGTCCGTCGCCCGCGCGCGTTCCTCATGGACGAGCCGCTGACGAACCTCGACCTCAAGCTCCGCGTCGAGATGCGCACCGAGCTCACCCGCATCCACCGGAGCCTCGGGGCGACCTTCGTCTACGTGACCAACGACCAGGTCGAGGCCCTGTCCATGGCCGACCAGGTCGCGGTCCTCAAGGAGGGGAAGGTGCAACAGGTCGGAACGCCGAGCGAGGTGTACGAGCGTCCGGCCAACCAGTGGGTCGCGGGATTCGTCGGGAGCCCGCCGATCAGCCTGCTCGCCTGCCACGCCGAGGGAGATCGTCTGGTCGGGGCGGAAGGCTGGACGCTGCCGCGGCCCCGCTGGACCACCGCTGAGGACGGTCGTCCGCTGCTGCTGGGCCTGCGCGCGGAGGACCTGTCCGTCGAGCGGCGTGGGGACGCGTCGTTGTCGGGTGAGCTCTACGGCCTTGAGCCGCTCGGTGACCGAACGGTGGTCGACGTCCAAGTGGGGACGGAGATCCTCAAGGTCAAGGCACGACCCACCGTCACCGGTACGCCGGGCGAGCGGCTGCTCGTCACGGTCGACCTGGACCGTGCGCACCTGTTCGATGCGAGCACCGGGCTGGCGCTGTCCGAGGCCGGGAGGTAACCGCGCAGGGCGGCGACGTCACCATGCGCCCGCACGTGGCGATCGAGCCTCGGCGGACCGTCACCGGTGAGCACCGGCGGGCACGGCCTGACGACGCCGAAGCGGCCATGGCCCGAGAAGGCGATCGGTGGCGTGTGGCCGTCAGCCCCGCGGCCAGGACCCCAGGACTGACGGCCACGTTCGACCCGCTCGGCGGCCTCGGCCCCGACGAGGCCGTGTGACCCGTTCGTCAAAGCGCGTGGCGCGATCGCCGAGGTCACGCCGGACATCACCAAGAACATCACAGGAGGCGACGCGATGAGTGACCCGATGAACGTCCTGGCCCCCGAGCACCGGCGGCTCCGGATCGGCGACGCCTGGCGCGACGCCGCCGACGGAGCCACCTTTGTCGTCGAGGATCCGGCCACCGGCGAGACCATCGCCGAGGTGGCGGACGCCGGCGTCGTCGACGGGCTCGCCGCTCTGGACGTGGCGAGCAGGGCAATGGCGGAGTGGGCGGCGACCCCGCCGCGAAAACGGTCGGAGTTGTTGACCGCGACGTACCGGGCACTGACCGAGCGATCCGAGGAGGTCGCCCGGCTGATAACGCTCGAGATGGGCAAGCCGCTCGCCGAGGCTCGGGGAGAGGTGGCCTACGGCGCCGAGTTCTTCCGTTGGTTCGCCGAGGAGGCGGTGCGCGTCGAGGGGCGCTACAACACCGCTCCCGCCGGCGGATATCGCATCCTCACCGTGCCGAAGCCGGTCGGACCGTGCGTCTTCGTGACGCCCTGGAACTTTCCGTTGGCCATGGGTGCCCGCAAGATCGCTCCTGCGCTGGCGGCGGGCTGCACGACGATCACCAAGCCGGCGGCCCAGACGCCGCTCACCATGCTGTTCCTGGCCCGCATCATGGAGGAGGTCGGCGTTCCCCCGGGCGTCGTCAACGTCGTGACGACCAAGCGTGCCGGCGAGGTGGTCTCAGCGCTGCTGGCCGACCGTCGGACCCGCAAGCTTTCGTTCACCGGGTCGACCGAGGTCGGGCGCGTGCTGCTACGACAGGCGGCGGACAACGTGCTGCGCACCTCCATGGAACTGGGCGGCAACGCGGCCTTGATCGTGTGTGCCGACGCGGACCTGGACGTCGCGCTCGACGGTGCCATGGTGGCCAAGATGCGCAACATCGGGGAGTCCTGCATCGCGGCCAACCGAATCTACGTCGAGGAGCCGGTGCGCGAGGAGTTCACGGCGCGCTTCGCCAAGCGGATGGGCGCGCTCTCGGTGGGCCACGGTCTCGACGACGGCGTGGACGTCGGGGCGTTGATCGACGAGGCCTCGGTCGCCAAGATCGACGAGCTCGTCGCCGACGCGGTCGATCGCGGCGCCCGTGTCCTGGTGGGCGGCGAGCGTCCGAAGGGGCCGGGCCACTTCTACCCGCCTACGGTCCTCGTCGACGTGCCCGAAGACGCGCGGATGCTGGAGGCGGAGATCTTCGGCCCGGTGGCGCCGATCATCTCGTTCACGTCCGACGACGAGGTGATGGCGAAGGCCAACGACACCGAGCACGGCCTGGTCGGATACGTCTTCACCCGTGACCTCCAGCGGGCGCTCCGGTTCACCGAGGGGCTGGAGACGGGAATGATCGGCATCAACCGTGGTCTGATCTCGGACCCGTCGGCTCCGTTCGGAGGCGTGAAGCAGTCCGGGATCGGCAAGGAGGGGTCGCACGAGGGCATCCTTGAGTACCTCGACGTCACCTACGCGTCGATCGACCTACCGTGACCGGCCCGCTGCTCCGGGTACCCGCCGAGGATCACCGCGCCCTGTGCGCACATGACCTGACCGGCCTCCACCCGTGGGGCGGGACCCGGGCCATGGCCGGCACGAATCCGCCGCCACCCGGCAGCCAACCTTGCCGACGCCGTCCCGGTCTCGCAGGTGACCTGGACGTCCGCCCAGCAAATCACCGCCGACGTTCCAGAGAGGCACCGACATGCTTGAGACCGTCCGCGGACCACGCCAGCTGATAGTGGGCGAAGGGGTCGCGCAGAACATCCCGCGAGTGGTGGCCGAGTGTGGCTCGCGAGTCCTCATCGTGACCGACCGGGTTCTTCTGGGGCAGCCGGGCGTGGCCGAGATCGTGGCCGCCGTGCGGGAGAAGGTCGCGGCCGTCGGGGTGTTCGCCGACGCGACTCCGGACGTGCCACTCGCCGATGTCGCCCTGGCCGTCTCGGTCGCCGCGGAGGTGGACGCCGACGTGATCCTCGCCATCGGGGGTGGCACGGTGATCGACCTCGCCAAAATCGTCGGCGTCATCCGATGCCACGGTGGGACGCCGCGCGACTTCTACGGCGAGTCGAAGGTGCCGGGGCCGACGATTCCTCTCGTCGCGGTCCCGACGACGTCAGGCACCGGCTCCGAGCTCACGCCCGTCTCGGTGTTGACCGACCCGGACCGCGAGCTGAAGGTGGGGGTCTCCAGTGTCCACATCGTGCCCGACTTCGCCATCGTCGACCCCGAGCTCACCTACACCTGCCCCGCGACCGTCACCGCCCACTCCGGCATCGACGCGTTCTGTCACGCGGTGGAGAGCTACACCGCGCGACCCCGGGCCCACGGACCGCGCGACCCGGTGGAGCAGGTCTTCCTCGGCCGCAACCCGATCACCGATCACTACGCGCTCCTGGCCGCGGAGCGGATCGCCCGCAGCTTGCCCCGTGTCGTCAGGGACGGAGGCGACAAGGACGCGCGCGCGGACATGTCCTATGGGTCCATGCTGGCCGGGCTCGCATTTTCCCACGCGGGCAACGCGGCTCCGCACGCCCTCCAGTACCCCATCGGCGCAGCCACCCACACGCCGCACGGCCTGGGCGTCGGGCTGCTGCTGCCCTACGCGCTGGACGCGGCCAGGGATGCCATCGGCGACCGGTTGGCCATCCTCGCCAGGGTGTGCGGGCTCGACGTGACCGACGCCTCGGATGCCGAGGCCGCAGAAACGTTCCTCACCTGGCTCGACGGGCTCCTTGCCGACATCGGCATCCCTGCCACCTTGGCGGACATCGGCGTGGCACGCGCCGACCTCCCGCGCTTCGCGGAGATGGCCGGTGGCGTCACCCGCTTGATCCAGAACCATCCAGGCCCGACCGACACCGCCAGCCTGACCGCGATCCTCGAAGCGGCCTGGATCGGGGACCGGACCCGACGCGTCCTGACTACGGAGCAGAGATAGTGACGGGCCTTTCACATGACGACGAGTTCCCTGCCCCACCCTGGGGATCGGGATTGTCGGCTACTCCTTCGGCGCCGCCGCCGGCGCGTTCTGCCGGCTGGATGCGGAGAGTTTGCCGATGCTCCTCGCGGCGTAGCCGAAAGCTCCCCTGCTCCTCGCGGCGTAGCCGAAAGAACCTTCCCTGGTACCACGACCTCGGGCCGTCACAGGGGCGACGATCGCAGCCCGCGCTCGTTCGGGGGACCGTCCCGGTGTGCCCGGGCACGCCCTCCGGCGGCGCGACCGTCAGCGAAAGGACCGTTCGATGCCCTCACTCTTCCGCCACATCACCCCGGTGCCGCCCGAGACCGCCACCGGGCAGGTCGCCGCCGTCTACGACCAGGTCGACGCCGAGTTCAGCAGCATCGGCCCGGCGGTCATGATGATGTCCCCCGCCCCCGAACTGCTCGCCCCCGGCTGGGCTCTGCTGCGCGAGTCGCTGCTGGCCGGATCCGTCCCCCGCCGGCACAAGGAGGCCGTCGCGGTCTCCGTCTCCCAGGTCAACCGGTGCGAGTACGACATAGCCGGACATCTGGCCTTTCTGGAGCTGGCCGGGGGAGGCGACGTCGCGCGGGCGCTCCGTCGCGGTGACGACCCGGCGGACGAGGACGCCGCGGCCGTCGTCCGGTGGGCGAGGTCCACCGGCGCCCCGGGATCACCGGCCCCCGGGGCGCCGCCCGTCCCCGAGGCGCTCGTCCCGGAGTACGTCGGGACCGCGCTGGCGCTGCACTTCGTCAACCGCATGGTCCTGATACTGCTCGCGGAACACCTGCTTCCCGGCGGCATGCGGGAGTCGGACACCGCACGCCCCTTCGAGGGCGCGCCGATCGCCCGCGTCGTCGAGCGGCGCCGCTCCGGCGACGGCCTTCTCCTGCTCAAGGACGGCGAGGCCGGGCCCGCACCCGCCTGGGCGGGGGAAAGTACCGTCGGGCCCGCGTACGCGGCACTGCGGGACTCGGCGGCCAAGGGCGGGTTCCTGCTGTCCGAGGACGCCCGTGCGGCGGTACGCGACACCGTCGGCCGTCACCTCGGCGGCTATCTCCCCGCCGGCGACGGGTGGCCCGCCACCTCACTCGACGCGCTGTCCCCCGGCGACCGGGCCGGGGCGACCCTGGCGATCCTCGCGGCACTGGCGCCGGACCAGATCACCGAGGACGACGTCGCCCGCTGGCGTGCCGACCGGTACAGCGACCACTGCCTGCTGCACCTGCTCGCCTTCGGCGCGATGATCGCCGTCGAGCGCGTCGAGGCGGGCATCGGCCGGGCACCGGCCACCGGCTGAGCGACGTTTCCAGAAATTTCCGGGTCTGGGAGAAATGATGTCGGCGCCTTCGACATGGATGGGTGTCCACGACCCCCACCAGAGGAGGCCTCCTGCCATGGGAACCGCCCGTGCTTGACGACCGAAGAGCCCGGTTCGAGCAGGTCTATCTCGACACGTACGAACGGATCCTCGGCTACGCGACGCGCCGCTGCGACTCCCCGGAGGACGCGGCCGACGTGGTGGCCGAGACGTTCGAGATCGCGTGGCGCCGGGTGGACGACCTGCCGCCCGGCGAGCAGGCGAGGCTGTGGCTGTACGGCGTGGCGCGCAACGTCCTCGCCAACCACCGCCGGGGCCTGATCCGCCGACACGCTCACCAGACGGCGCTGCGCGAGGACGTCGCCGATCTCTACGCCCGCACCGCGCCGCCTGCGGAGGGGATGGAGCTCAGGGCGATCGGACGGGTCTTTCGTGAACTGTCCGAAGACGATCGCGAGGTACTGTCGCTCGTCGTCTGGGAGGGCCTGGACGCCGGGGAGATCGCGTCCGTCCTGGGCCGTTCCCGCAACGCCGTACGCATCCGGCTCCACCGGGCCCGCCGGCGCTTCTCGCGCGGGCTGGCGGAGGCCGGGATCGAATTCACCCCGATGAGCCGGGCCGCACGGGTCCCGACGTGGAGGTCCTCGTGAAGAACACCGATGAGCGGGTGGGCCCGCCGCCCCGCGTCCGCGACGACGAGCTGGCCGGTCAGGCGTCCGCAGCGGGGGCGCGGGCACTGCTGGCGTCGATCGTGTCCGAATCCGGGTCCGAGGTCCCCGCGGCCTCGCCGTCGCACCGCCGGTCGTGGAGACCGCGCCTGGTGACCGGGGCGCTCACCGCCGGGGTGCTCGTCGCCGCACTCGTCGTCGGCCCCGGCCTGCTGCGTGACGGGAGCGCCACGAGCTACGCGAACTCCGCCGTCGACATCATGCTGGACGGCGAGCAGTACGTCGCCCGCATCAAGGACCCGTTCGCCGACCACGCCAGATACACCGAGGCGTTCCGCGCGGTCGGCCTGGACATCACGCTGCGCCCGGTGCCCGTCTCGCCGGGCAGCGTCGGAGAGATCCTGGGAATGATGATCTCGGGTGACGACGGGCCCGACACGGGGACGCCGCCGGATCCCTCCGGTCCCCGGTTCGGCGGTGTCCCCCTCTCGATGGAGACGGCTCCCGGGAGATGCGAGCCGGGCAGGGACGCCGGGTGCGTGATGGTGATGCGGATTCCCGCCGGCTTCACCGGCAAGGTGGACGTCAGGCTGGGGCGCCAGGCGAGACAGGGAGAAGAGTACGCGAACTTCGACCTGGCCATGGCTCCCGGCGAGATGTTCGCCGGGGTCCGGTTGAGGGACGGCCGTCCGGTGGACGAGGTCCTGGCCGAGGCGCGGAAACGCGACCTGGCCGCGGTGTTCAGCCTCGTCCGGATCGACGCGAAGACGGGCGGGCTGTCCTTCGAGCCGCTCCCCGCCGACCGGGTCGGACGTGAGTGGACCGTCTGGAACGCCTGGCAGGTGAAGGCCGGGGTGATCCGGCTGCTCGTCACGCCCGGGCGATTGCCCGAGAACCCGTTCTACAACGGAAGCGCGCCACCGCCCGCCTCCTGACCGCACGGGAACCGGCTCCCGCCCTCACCGGAAGGTGGGAGCCGGACGGTTCAGCCGCTCGCCTGCCGGCCTTTCCGGCGAATCTTGACATGACGCATGTCCGTCACCGCGAGGTGCAGGAGCACGCGCGTCTCCCGCGGGCCGCCGTCGCGGGTGCCCTCCGCCTCGGCCTACTCGGCCCCGACGACGAAACCGACGGTCGTGGTGGTGCTGCCGCCGATGTTGAGCGTGCCGAACCGGCGCGCCCCCTCGACCTGGTAGGCACCGGCCCTGCCGGTGACCTGGCGGGCCGCGTCGAGGAGCATCCGGACCCCGGTGGCGCCGACCGGATGGCCGCCGCCGATGAGACCGCCGCTCGGGTTGACGGGGATGCGCCCGCCGATCTCCAGGTCGCCGTTCTCGATGGCCTTCCAGCTCTCACCGGGTCCGGTGATGCCGAAGTGGTCGATCGCGGCGTACTGCGACATGGTGAAGCAGTCGTGCGTCTCGATGCCGTCGAGGTCGTCGACGCCGCCGACACCCGCGCGGGAGAACGCGTCGAGCACCGCGTTGCGCACGTGCGGCAGCACGTACGGCTCGTCGCGGCTGCGCTCCAGCTTCGTCGCCAGCGGGAGCCCGACGGTCCGGTGCCCCCAGCCGAGCACCCGGGCGAGGCGGCCCTCGCGCGCGAGTCCGGGGTGGCGGGACAGGAAACGCTCCCCGACCAGCACCACCCCGGCGCCGCCGTCGGTGATCTGGCTGCAGTCCGTACGCCGCAGCCTGCCCTCCACCACCGGGTTGGCCTCGTCGTCGGCGGCGAAGCTCGCCTCGGTGAACGTCCACCCGCGCGTCTGCGCGTTGGGATTGGCCCTGGCGTTGCGGAAGTTGAGCTCGGCGACGGCCCGCAGGTGGGCGTCGTCGAGGCCGTAGCGCCGGTCGTACTCGTCGGCGAGGGCGCTGAACATGTGGGGCCACACGAACTTCGCGTCCTGCCCCTCGTGGCCCACCCACGCGGCGGCGCCGAGGTGCCCGGCGGCGAGGTCGCCGGGCACGGTGCGTTCCAGTTCCAGGCCGAGGACCAGGGCGCAGTCGTAGCGCCCGGACTCGATGTCGGCCATCGCGGCCAGCGCGGCGACGCCGCCGGAGGCGCAGGCCGCCTCGTGCCTGGCCGAGGGGACCTCCCACAGCCCGGGCTCGACGGTGGCGGGCATGCCGCCCAGCTGGCCCTGTCCGGTGAAGAGCTGGCCGAAGGCGTTGCCGACGTGGATGACGTCCACGTCGGAGGGGGCGAGACCGGCGTCGTCGAGGGTGCCGCGCACGACCTCCCCGGTGAGCTCGGCGAACCCCTGACCGGCCCGCGACCAGTTGCGGGCGAAGTCACTCTGGTAGCCGCCCAGGATCCATACCGCGTCTGGCACGGGTGCCTCCTCGCTGAGATCCGTCCGCTGTCCGCCTCTTACTACGTCGTACTACGTCGTACTACGACAAGAAGAGTATGCGGTCTGCCACAACGAGAAGGGTATGCGGTCAACGCGTCTCGGACCGTTCTTCCAGGCCCGCGCGGAGAAGCTCCTCGGCCGGCTTCGTCGACTCCTCAGTCCTCGGCGAGTGCCCCGGCGGCCGGGCGCGGGGTGTCTCAGACGGAGGGCGGCACGGCCGACAGCATGTCGAAGCGGCGGTCACCCTCGTACAGGGGCGTCTGCGTCTGCAGGGGCGTCTGCGTCTGCAGGTGCGTCTGCGTCTGCAGGTGCGTCGAGAGGGACGCGGGCAGCGGGTCGTACAGAGGCGTCGGGGTCGGTGCCGGCAGGGGTGGCGGCACCGAGCTCAGCGACCTGCTCCCGCTCTCGTAGAGGACGGCGTACAGCCCGCTGATCAGGCGCCGCACGTCCCGCTCCGGCCGGACCGCCAGGCGCATGAACTGGCTGGTCATGCCGAGTTTGTCGCCGCACTCGCGGACGAAGAGGTTGTGCTCGTCGAGCAGCTGGTCGCGCAGGGCGGCGCCGTCCCTGCCCCCGGGGAGCCGTACCAGCAGGAAGTTGCCCTGGGAGGGGAAGACGGTGAGGCCGGGGACCCGGGTCAGCTGGTAGCGCATCGACTCGCGGTCCAGGGCGAGCAGCCGGAGGCTGTCCAGATACTCGGACATGTGCTGGCGGATCATGAAGACCACGGTCTCGGCGAAGGAGTTCAGGTTCCACCTGGGCAGGGCGCGCCGCACCCTGCCCGCCAGCGCGGGGTTGGCCACCATGTAGCCGAAGCGGATGCCGTGCAGCCCGAAGTTCTTGCCCAGGCTCTTCAGCACGACCACGTTGGGCCGGATGGCGGCCTCGTTCGCGACGCTCGGGTACGGCTCGGCGTCGACGAAGTCGATGAACGACTCGTCCACCACGACCAGGTCGAGGTCGACGAGCCTGTCGAGCAGGGCGATGACCTCGTGGCGCCGCAGGTAGCCCCCGTCGGGGTTGTTCGGGTTGCAGATGACCGCGACCCGGGAGCCGCGGTGCCGGACGAAGTTGACGAAGGCGTCCACGTCCAGCGCGAACCCCTGGTTCTCCGGCAGCGGATACATGTCCACCCGCTTGCCGGTCTCCATCGGCTGGTCGGTCCAGCGGCCGAACGTGGGGATGGGCACGGCCAGGCTCTCCCTGACCAGCAGGTGGTCGATCCAGGTGATCAGCTCCGTCGACCCGTTGCCCATCACGACGGTCTGCGGGTTCAGGCCCAGCACCCCGCAGAGCTCGGCGGTGATCGTGTCGGCGTCGCTGGGGTAGAACTTCAGGATCGTGCCGAGGTTGCGCTCCAGGACGCCGAAGACCTCGGGTGTGGGGAAGTACGGGTTGCAGGGGATGCAGAAGTCGACCAGTTCCTCCCCCTGCTCCGGCTGCTCCGGCGCGGCCCGCATGAGCGAGAAGTACGACGGGCTGTGCGCTGCGGTGTGCGCTCGGCTGCGATCGGTGGGACCGGCCAACTGGGCCTCCTGACGGACGTTCACGCCTCTGACACCCCCAGCTACGCACCTGGATACGGGCTGGTTCAGCGACGATCCGCTCCGGCGCCCCGAACGGCTCCTACACCAGGGCCGGCGCGGTGCCGGGTGTCGTCCCGCGCAGGCGGGCTGCGTCCTCGCTCGGCGGCGCGCCGAACTGGCGGCGATACTCGCGGCTGAACTGGGACGGGCTGTCGTAGCCGACGCGGTAGCCGACCCCGGTGACGTCGTGGGGATGTGCGGCGAGCAGCAGCCGGGCCTCCTGCAGCCGGATCTGCTTCTGGAACTGGATGGGGCTCATCGCGGTGACCGCCTGGAAGTTGCGGTAGAACGCGGAGACGCTCATGCCGGACAGCCGCGCCACGTCCTCCACCCGGAAGGACTGCGTGTAGTGGTCACGGATCCACCGGACCGCCCGGGCCACGTGGGTGAGGTTGCTGTCGGCGAGGCCGAGCTGGCGTACGACGGCGCCCTGCTCGCCGGTGACGAGCCGCCAGAGGATCTCCCGCTTGATCAGCGGTGCGAGCACCGCGACGTCGCGTGGCCGGTCGAGCAGGCGCAGCAGCCGGATCACCGCGTCGACGAGCTCGCCGGGCGCGTCGCTGACGGCCATGCCGGACGGCGTGCCGCCGCCGGGCGGGAGGTCCCCGGGGGCCGCCTGCAGCAACAGCTCGGCGACGGTGGCCGGGTGCAGGATCAGGCCGAAGCCCATCGCCGGCCTCTCTGGGCAGGCCTCGGTGAAGTGGCCGGTGATCGGCATGTCGACCGAGGCGACGAGATACTGCCCGGCACGGTACTCGTACACGCGGTCGCCCAGCGCGATCCGTTTCGCGCCCTGCGCGATGAGCGCCAGCACCGTGCCCGACATCGACGGCGACGGCGGATCCGGCTGCTCGACCTTCGAGACCAGGACGCCGTCGATGTCGGTGGTCATGTCGGGCCGGGCATGGCGAGCGAGCAGGGCCCGCAGCTCGTCAAGGTCCATGCCCCGATTGAAGCACAAACCTGATAATTCTCACAGCGGTAGGATCAGGCAAGAGATCGGGAGCATCGTTCTAACGTTTCCACTGGTAGCGATGCTTACATGGGCTTATCGAAATCCCAGGAGCGCAAGACTGCTCCACGAATGAGGAGATACCCCCATGGCCGTCGACCACGGTTTCCACGCCACCATGACCGCGCAGCCCGGCAAGGGTGACGAGCTGGTCGCGTTCCTGCTCGACGCGCCGTCCCTGTCGAACGAGGACTGCGTCGTCTTCCTGGTCAGCCGCTCGGCCGGCGACCCGGACATCGTCTCCGTCACCGAGGGCTGGACCAGCGAGGAGGCCCACGGCAGGTTCTTCGCGACCGAGGAGGCGCAGGCGCTGGTGGCGAAGCTCCAGCCGCTGCTCGCCGGCGAGTCCCGGTACACCGACGAGGTGCCGGTCGGCGGCAAGGCCGCCTTCTGAAAAACCCGGCCGACCCCACCGACCTCAGCGAACCTCAGCGAACCTCAGCAAAAGGAACCCCACCATGACACCGGCACGCCCCGACCTCGACCCCGAGCTGCGCGCTCTCCTCGCGGAGATGCCGCTCATGTCCGACCTCGACCCCGAGGTGCTCGCCCAGCTGCGCCGGTTCCCGTCGACGCCGATCGACTCCCTTCTCGACGGCCGTGCCGTCGACCGCAGGGAGCTCACCATCCCCGCCCCGGACGGCACGCGGCTCCCGCTGTCGATCCTCAGCCCCGCCGGTACCGATCGCGCCACGGCGGCACCGTGCGTCTACTGGATCCACGGCGGCGGGATGGTCATGGGAGACCGCTTCTCGCAGATCGACATCCCCCTCGACTGGCTCGACCGGCTCGGCGCCGTCGTGATCTCCGTGGACTACCGGCTGGCGCCGGAGGCCGGCGGCACGACGCTGGTCGAGGACTGCTACCACGGTCTGCTCTGGATCGCCGAGCACGCCGACGAGCTGGGCGTCGATCCCACCCGCATCGTCGTCGCGGGAGCCAGCGCCGGAGGCGGCCTCGCCGCCGGAGTCACCCTGATGGCACGCGACCGCGGCACCCCGGCGATCGCCGCCCAGGTGCTGATCTGCCCCATGCTCGACCACCGCAACATCACCACCTCCAGCCGGCAGTTCTCCGGCGGGAAAGGCGTCTGGACCCGCGAGATGAACGAGTTCGGATGGCGATCGGTCCTCGGTGACCTCGCCGGCCAGGACGTGCCCGGCTATGTCTCCCCCGCGGTGGCCGACGACCTCTCGGGCCTGCCGACCACCTACATCGACGCCGGCACGGCCGAGGTCTTCCGCGACGAGGACGTCGACTACGCCACCAGGATCTGGGCGGCGGGCGGTCAGGCGGAACTCCACGTCTGGGCGGGAGGCTTCCACGGATTCGACGCGCTCTACCCGCAGGCGCGCGTCTCGGCCACGGCACGCCGGACGCGCGGCGACTGGCTCGCCCGGGTCCTGAACCCGGCGGCCTGAACCCGGCGGCCTCCAACACACCACGGGGTCCGAACCCGGCGGCCTCCAACACACCACGGGCCCCGCACCCGGCGGCGGCCTCAACACGCGAAAGCCGGCACCGCAGGGCCGGTGCCCCTCCACAAACGAACAGGAGAGTCCAATCATGCAGGTAGCCATCGTCACCGGTGCCAGCTCCGGTATCGGGCAGAGCGCCGCCGTCCAGATCGCCAGGCGCGGAACGGGAGTGATCCTGACCTATCACGGCAACGAGCCCGGAGCCCTGGACACGGTGGCGACGATCGAGAAGAACGGCGGCACGGCCGTCGCGCTGCCGCTGGCCGTCGGCCGCTCGGAGACGTTCCCGGCCTTCCGCGAGTCCGTCGCCGGGGCGCTGCGCGACACCTGGCGGCGCGACACGTTCGACTTCCTGGTCAACAACGCCGGCTTCGGCCAGATGGCGATGTTCGAGGACACGACCGAGGAGATGTTCGACACGCTCATGCGGGTGCTGCTCAAAGGCCCGTACTTCCTGACCCAGACCCTGCTGCCGTTGCTGGCCGACGGCGGCGCGATCGTCAACACCACGAGCAACGCGGCCCTGTTCTCCGGCCTGGAGCCCGGTTACTCCGCCTACGGCACCATGAAGGGCGGCCTGGTCGTGCTGACCCGCTATCTGGCCAAGGAGTTCAGCGAGCGCGGCATCCGCGTCAACTCCGTCTCCCCCGGTTCCACCCGCACCCGCATCGGCGGCGACGCGTTCGAACGCCACCCCGAGGTGATCCCCGCGCTCGCGGCCAGGACCGCCCTCGGACGGCTCGGTGAGCCCGACGACATCGGCATGGTGATCGCTACCCTGCTGACCGACGAATGCCGCTGGATGACCGCGCAGGACATCGAAGTCTCCGGTGGCTACAACCTCTGACCAGGCGATCTCACGATTCCCGGCGGCCGCCCGCGTGGAACGTCTCGTCAGTTCCAGATCCCTCCTTGCCGCACCTCGTCTTGGATGATCCTCTCCTCGTCCTGCTCGTCCTTCACCTCCTGCCTCATCTTCTGCTCCTCCCACTCGTCCTGCGCTTTCTCCGCATCGGTCGGCTTGAAGATGCGGCGGGCCGCTTCCATCAATGCCTGGTAGGACACCGCATCATCACCCGAAAGAGGACGCCGCGGGGAGTACCGGGGTCGGGGAACGCGGGGACGGCCCGCCGGCCGCCGTACGGGTCACCGGCGGCTCGCCGGTCGGGCCGCCGACGCCAGGTGAATCTTTCATCCGGTTCCGCCTGCCGCCCCCACCTGGACGGCGGGTGCGAGGGCGGCGTTTCCCGAGGTCTCGAAGGCCCCTCCCCGGGCCCCACCCGGGTTCCGGGGAGGCGATGGCCGTACGGGCGATGACGGTATCTGTACATCCTCCGAGGACCGTCCGAACCTGGAACCACCGACGCGGACGGGCGGCGGCCGACGGAGTGTCTCAACGAGAGGTTGGTCATTGGTGAGACTCGGTAAGGGCTTTTTTCGGAACAGGGTTCTGGCGTCGGCCGCGGCCACCGCGCTGCTCGCGGCCGGGGCCGTCATGGGCGGCACGGCGACCTCGGCCGACGCGGCGGTCGGTTGTGCTGTGACCTACACCTCGCACACCTGGGGCTCCTCGTCGGGCGGCTTCACCGCCTTCATCGACATCACCAACACCGGAGAGCCGCTCTCGGGCTGGGCGCTGACCTTCACGTTCCCGAGCACCCAGCGGATCACCGGTGGCTTCAGCGCGCAGTGGAGCCAGAGCGGCCAGCGGGTCACCGCCAGAAACCCCGCGTGGGGCGGATCGATCGGCTCCGGAGGGACCTTCGGCATCGGCTTCAACGGAACCTGGACCGGCGGCAACCCGCCGCCGACGGACTTCGCCCTCAACGGCGTACCGTGCACGGTCAAGCTGGTGCCGAGTCCCACCCCTTCACCCAGCCCCTCGCCCTCACCCCCGCGGCTGCGGATCCTCATCTCCCCCTCCGACCTCACGGTGCCCGAGGGCGGCACGGCGAGCGTCCAGGTACGGCTCAGCCAGCGGCCCCCGGGCAACGTCGTCGTGGGCACCGCGCGGGTCGCCGGCGACACGGACCTGTCGGCCGGACCGCCGCTGACCTTCACCCCGGACAACTGGGACGTCCCTCAGCCTCTCACCGTGACAGCGGCCGAGGACGACGACGCGGCGAACGGCTCGGCGACGTTCGACTCCCGCAGCAGCCAGATCACCGGCAGCAGCGCCTTCCTGTGGAAGGCCATCGAGCAGGACGACGACTAGCGCACTTGCCGCCCACAGCGCCGTACCGCATCGACCGCGGTCTGGAGCCCGCTCGGCCGGCAGCGAGAAGGCCGAACCGGTCGCGGCCGGGCAACGCAGCGCCGAACTGGAGACCGAACCGCAGGCCGCCCGCCGCGCGATCGAGCCGGTGAGAGACGGGGTGCCCCCGGAAGCGGGCGTGGGGCACCCCGTCGATCTTCGAGTGGGTAGACGCTGTCTACCCACTTTGGTAGACAGTGTCTATGCGCGAGGAGGACGCCGGGCTGCGTGCCCGCCTGATAGAGGTCGGCGTGGATCTGGTGACCCGCGAGGGGACGCGGGCGCTGTCACTGCGTGAGATCGCCCGTCGGGCCGGAGTCTCGCACGGCGCACCGCGCCGCTATTTCCCCACCCACCTGGAACTGCTCTCCGCCATCGCGCGGGAGGGCTTCGCGGCCCTGGGCACCGAGGTCGCCCGGGCGCTGGGCGACGGCCGGGCGGACCCGCGCGCGCAGTTGACGACGCTGGGCCGGGCATATCTCGGCTTCGCGCTGGCCAACCGCGGCATGTACGAGCTGATGTTCCGCCACGACCTGCTCGAGAGCAACCGTCTGGGCCTGCGGGAAGCCAGCCTGCCGCTGTTCCACGTCGTGGTGGATCTGCTGACCCGGGCAGGCCTGCGGCCGGGCGTGGACCCGCGGATCGCCGCGGGCGCGCTGTGGGCGAACGCGCACGGCATCGCCCAGCTGTGGGCCTGGGGCAGCCTGCAACTGACCACCGGATCGACCGAGCTCGAGTCGCTGCTGCGGGCCACGCTGGAGGCGCACCTCGGGCCGGAACCGCGGTGAGGCCGGGACGCCACCGCCGTCTCACGCTGGCCGGCAGCGTCACGGGGGCGGTCATCGTCGCCCTCGACGGAACCGTGCTCACCATCGCCCAGCCCGCCGTGCAACGGGACCTGCACGCCTCGTTCGCGCAGGTCCAGTGGACCAGCACCGGCTACCTCATCGCCGTGGCCGCCCTGCTCGTCCTCGCAGGCAGGCTCGCCGACCGCTACGGTCACCGGGAGGTCTTCGCCGCCGGGACCCTGGGCTTCGCCGCCACCTCGATGGCGATCGCGCTGGCGCCCGGCATCGGCTGGGTCATCGGCCTGCGCGTCGCCCAAGGACTTTTCGGCGCGCTGCTGCAACCGGCCACCCTCGGGATGCTCCGCTCCGCGTTCCCGCCCGACCGGCTCCCGATGGCCATCGCGGTGCGCAACAGCGCCATCGGCCTGGCGGCCGCCGCCGGCCCGCTCCTCGGCGGCGCGCTGACCGCCCACTTCGGCTGGCGTTCGGTGTTCCTCCTGAACGTCGCCCCCGCGCTCGCGATCGGCGTGGCAGCCCTGGCCGTCCGCGTGCCGGCACCGCGCGACACCGGTGTGGGCCCCGGTCCCGGCGCCGGGACCGGGACCGGCCGGCTCGGCCTGACCGGCGCCTGCCTGCTGGCCGCGGCCCTGGCGTGCCTGGTCCACACCCTGGTGGAGGCACCTCACACGGGATGGACCGCGGGCACCGCGCTCAGCCTGACCGCAGCCGTCGCGGCGGGCGGCGCGTTCGTCCGGCACCAGCGGATCGCCGCCCACCCGCTGATACCCCGGCACGTGCTCGCGTCGGGGACGCTGACCGCGGCGCTGGCCGTCCTGGTGACGACCGCCGCGGCGATGTTCGGGGCACTGTTCGTCGGCAGCTACTTCCTGCAGGAGGTCCTGGCGCTCGACCCGCTGCAGGCCGGGCTGCGCATGCTGCCGCCGGCGGTGATGATGGTGGTCGGCGCGCCGGTCGCCGCCGTGCTGCTGCGCCGGCAGGGTCCCCGCCGGACGGCCCTGGCGGCGGTTGCCCTGGTCGGCTCGGGAATGCTGCTGCTGGCCGGTGCAGACCGGTCGGCGGCCTCACCGGTGATGACGGGGGCGTTCCTCATGCTGGGCGCCGGCTTCGGCACGGTGATGGTCACGGCGACGGCCGTCGTCGTGCAGCAGGCATCCGCCGACGACGCGGGGGTGTCCGGCGGGCTGAAGCAGACCGTCATGAACATCGGCCCGGCGCTGGGCATCGCCCTGGCCACCACGTCGATCACGCTCATCGCGCCCGGCCTGGCCGCCGGACAAGCCGGTGGCGGGGGGCCGCGGTGGACGGCCGCGGCCTTCGGCGGCGCGATGGGGCCCACGCTGCTGCTTCTCGCCGCCGTCGCCGCGCTCGGCGTCCCGGCGGCGGCCAGACTGCCCTCTCACGCCGCCGCCGACCCGGTATCGCCGCCCGGCAGCGGCGGCGGACGGTGAGGAGGGCGTGCGCCGGCGGTTCCTCCCCATCGTCGCCGTAGTGGTCGCGGACCGGACACGTACGGCGCGAACACCGAACGTGGTGACGCTCGCGGTTACGGTTTGACCGGCCGGTACCGCACACTCAGCTCGGCCGTGGGGTCGCCGGCGCCGACCCGGTGGAGGTAGTGCGGCCGGCCACCGGGGAGGTCCAGCAGCCGGATGCCGTCGCCGAGCAGCACGGGCGCGATGTGCAGGTGGATCTCGTCGAGCAGGCCGCGTTCGAGAAGCTGGCCACCGATCGTCGGCGAGAGCACCTCGACGTTCCCGCCGCCGGCCGCGGCCAGCGCGATCCGTACCGCCTCGGCCACGTCACAGTTCAGGAATGTGACGCCGTCGGCGGGCTTGGCGTCCTCCGGGTGGTGGGTGAGCACGAAGATGGGTCCGGTCCAGGCGCCGCCGTAGACGCCGTGGGGATCAGGGAAGTGGTCCCAGCCGCGCCGGCCGCCCAGGACCGCGCCGGTGGTCTCGACGTACTCCTCGATCAGGCCCGGCTGGGGCGAGATGCCGGTCATCATCCAGTCCATCTCGTGGTCGGGCCCGGCCACGAACCCGTCCAGGGACATGGTGAAGTGCCAGAGCACCTTGCCGTTCGCGGTCTGCGGTTCGATGTCGTTCACTGCTGTCTCCTCTGCCGGCTGATTGCCTCGTGCGGTATTGAGACGGCATCCACCGCGAAATCTCATCGGTCCGGGGCAGGGAAGAGCCGGACGACGGGAACCGGGCTTCGTCCCACGCCCGATCCCCGGGTCACCGCCCCGCGTTCCCGGTTCGGGTCGATCCGCGGACCCGCGTCGTCAATCGCTGCCGCGCGAGTCGTGCTCTAACGTGGGGGGTCTTCCTCGGTCAGACGCCGCCGGAATGCCGTCATCGCCGGTCGGCCTGGCGGAGCATCGCGTCCGTTTCGGGGTCGGGCATGAGCTCCCGGACCTCTTGCGCGCAGCGGCAGGCGACGGCGATCTTGGCGGCCCACGCCAGTGCCTCTTCGCGGGAGGCCACGTCCCCGTGGAGAGAGCTCATCCAGCAGGATCCGGTAGAGCCGGTAGAGCCGGTAGAGCCGGTAGAGCTTGGCCCGGACCCAGGCGGCGCTCCGTTCGGTGAAGCGGCGCATCGACCGGCCGCCGAATGGGTCACCCTCCGAGGGGGTGCGTGCCCCGGCCACCGCGGAAGATCAAGGGCCTTGGTCAGGCAATGGGAACCAGTCGTCGCTCCCGGTTCGTTCCAGCACCATGAAGAGGCGTGCACGCCCGAGAAGGAAACGCCGCAGAAGCGGTGAACCGGTACCGCAGGGTCATCGAGACGACCGGGCCGAGGATTCACAACCTTCACCTTCTCTGCGGCCTTCGGCGGGGAGATCGCGTCGCCGCGCCGGCTGGGCCCTGCTCGGCGCGGTGGTGCTCGGGCTGCTCGCCACCAGCCAGGTCCTCGCGAACCACTTCCTGGATCGTGACGGCGTGGTGGTCTCGGCGACGGTCTCGTCGGTTCATACGAAGCGCTACGCCCCTGACACGGCCACGGTGACTTTCAGCACGCGTGAGAATCGCAAGGTGACCACCACTTTGGGCAGCGTGGGAGGTGAGGTCGAGGTCGGCGACGAAATACCGGTCCTCTACGATCCGTCTCGCCCGGCCGAGAACGTGGTGCAGGTCGGGAACGAAACAGATCTCGCTCTGCAGTTCGGCATAGGTGCTCTTGCCTGCGCCGTGTACAGCGTGATCAGTATGCGCCGAGCGATCCTGCGTCCTGACGATCGGCGCGGTCCCGCCGGGTCACCTGATGAACGTCCCAGGTGGATCACCCGTGCCCCTTGACGAGACAGGGGATCCATCCGCATCGAAACGGTGGCCGACCCGGCGGAGGGCTTCCGTGGTTAGAACGTCAGCGACTTGAAGGCACGCGCCTGCTCGGTGATGGCGCGCTCCGTCGGCAGGCGCTCCACCGACGACGCGCCGAAGAAGCCCACCACGCCCTCCGTACGACTCAGCACGTAAGCCGCGTCCTCCGGCTCGGCGATGGGACCACCGTGGCAGAGCACGAGGATGTCGGGGCGGACGGCCACCGCGGCGTCGCGCATCGCCTGGACCCGCTCGACCGCCTCGTCCAGCGACAGCGCGGTGCCCGCGCCGATGCTGCCCTTGGTGGTGAGCCCGACGTGCGGGACGAGGACGTCGGCGCCCGCCTCGGCCATGGCCCGGGCCTGGGCGGGGTCGAAGACGTAGGGGGCGGTGACCAGGTCGCGCTCGCGCGCCAGCCTGATCATCTCGACCTCCAGGTCGTAGCCCATCCCGGTCTCCTCCAGGTTCTGCCGGAAGACCCCGTCGTACAGGCCGACGGTCGGGAAGTTCTGCACCCCGGCGAAGCCCATGGCCGCGAGCTGGTCGAGGAACCTGGGCATCAGCCGGAACGGGTCGGTGCCGCACACCCCGGCGAGCACCGGGGTGTCCCTGACGACGGGAAGCACCTCGGCCGCCATCTCCACGACGATCTGGTTGGCGTCACCGTACGGCAGCAGCCCGGCGAGCGAGCCCCGGCCCGCCATCCGGTAGCGGCCGGAGTTGTAGATGATGATCAGGTCGACGCCGCCCTCCTCGGCGCATTTGGCGGACAGCCCGGTGCCGGCGCCCGCGCCGATGACCGGCCGGTTCCCGGCGACGGTACGGCGCAGCCTGGCGAGGACGTCCCCCCGGTTCACGCCGCTTCCCTCGCGGCGATCATCAGGTGCAGCCGGTCGGCCATGGCGCGGCCGAAAGCGGGGTCGTTGACGTGCAGGTCCAGCTCCTCGACCTCGACGGCCGAGCCGCGCAGTCCTTCGTCCAGGGCGTCGAAGCAGGACTCGTCGGCCTTGGGATCGTGGAAGGGCGCCCCCTCGGCGTCGAGGGCGGAGACGCCGCGGCGCGGGACGAACAGCACGGTCGGGCCGGTGGCCGAGCTCAGCTTGGCGGCCATCCGGCGGCCGAGCTCGCCCATCTCCTCGGCCGTGGTCCGCATCAGGGTCACGGCCGGGTTGTGGACGTACAGCAGGCGGTCGCCGAAGGGCCCGGGAACGGTGTCGCGGGGACCGAAGTTGACCATGTCCAGCGCGCCGGGGGCGACCACCTGGGGCACGCCGCGCGCTCCGGCCGCGGTCAGCCGGTCGGGGCCGGCCGACAGGACCCCGCCGACCAGGTCGTCGGCGAGTTCGGTGGTGGTGAGGTCGAGCACGCCCGAGATCAGGCCGCTCCGGACCAGCGACTCCAGGGCCCGCCCGCCGGATCCGGTGGCGTGGAAGACCAGCACCTCGTAGCCGAGCTCGTCCAGCCGTTGCCTGGCGGCGTCGACCGCCGGCGTGGTCGCGCCGAACATCGACGCGGCCACGAGCGGGCGGCCGTCCTCGACGACCGGGGACGGGATGCTCACCATGCCGGCCATGGCCGCCGCGGCGTTGCCGAGGACGCGCGCGGAGACGCGGTTGATCCCGGCGAGGTCGACGACGCTGTACATCAGCGTGACGTCCTTGGTGCCCACGTAGGGGGACACGTCGCCGGAGGCCATGGTCGAGACGATGAGCTTGGGCAGCCCGATCGGCAGGTCCCTGACGGCCCGCGCCGCGATCGAGGACCCGCCGCTGCCGCCCACCGCGAGCACGCCGTCGAGGCGGCCCTGGGCGTACAGCTCGGCGAGGACGGCGGCGGCGCCCTCGCCCATCGCCGTGACGGCCGCTCCCCGGTCACCGGTCGCGCGCAGCGTCGCGACGTCGGCCCCGGCCGCCAGCGCGACCCGGTCGTTGCCGACGTCGGCGGGCACCCGCGCCTCACCGATGCCCGCGTCGACCAGGACGACGTCACAGTCGAGGGCGAGCAGCCGGTCATGGAGCCAGGCGTACTCCCATCCCTTGGTGTCCAGCGTTCCCACCAGGCCTATCGTCGGCATCTCGCGCCACGCCTCTCTGCTCGCGGACCTTCTTCGCCACGTCGATCGTGTTGACCGTCCCAAAAGACATGCGCCGGACCCGATGGACGATCCCCGCGGGCGGGAGACCCGTTCCGGTTCCCGCCCCGGGAGGCCTCGTGGTCCGCGAACCGTGTCCCCGTCGCCGGCCGGCGACGCGACCGCCGGACGGGAGGGCCCGGTGGCGGGCGGGCTCTCCCCTGCGCTGTGCCGTCTCGTCGCCGTGTGCTGTGTGGTGGTGTGGTGCCCTCTCGTCGCCGTACCGGCCAGAGGGCGGCGGAGAACCGTACCGGTCAGAGGACGGCGGAGAAGGTGCCGTAGTAACCGCCCAGCTCCTGGCGGTAGACGCTCTGCCGGTATGTCGCCGCGTCGTACTCCGGCGCGTCCTGGATCTCCTGCTTGGTCCGCGAGATGTACACCTTGCGCTCCTCGCGGTCGATCCGGGTCACCGTGCTGGCCGGGAGCACGACCTTCCTGCCGGAGAGCCAGGAGCCGACGTCGGCCACGACGTAGCTGTCGTCGGTCACGTTGCTCTCCTCCTCCACCAGACCGACCTTGCCGTCGACGGCCTCCACGTCGAAGCCGATGACGCTCATCGTCTCGTCGGGACCGTAAACGCCCTCGCGATAGCTCCACAGTCCTTCGCTCGTCATGTGCGGGCTCTCCTCGTCGCGATGTGTGTGGCCCCCCGCCTACCCGTGGCGGCCGAGGTAAACGGTGCATCGGATGGCCGTCTTGCGCCAGGAGGCGGGCCGTACAGCGGGCGAAACCGTGCAACATCGCCTCGTCGATGTACTCGTCCGAGGTCGGATCCGCGTCCGCATCGGGCCGGGTACGGATGGGGGTGGAGCCCGTCCAGCCGTCCCAGCCCGTGTCGGACGATCCGGATCCGTCGACGGCCATGGCACTCCCTTGAGAGGACGACGGGATATATACGCCGATCATGGCGTACAAGGCCGACAGATTCGATTGATGGCTCGAAGATCGCGACAAGGGGGTGGCGCCCGGCGAACATGGTCATACCGGGCAGTGAAAGGTCGAGCGGAGTCAGCGAAAAGCTCGCGAACCCGCTGGCACGGGAGCGCAGCCGTGAACAGCGGATGTCATCACCCGCCGCCGGGGACGCACCCGAAAGTCGCGCCGACCGGCAGGCTCGGCGACGATGCGCACGGCAACGCCCGGCACCTGCCGCGCCCACGGCGCCGGACGGCCGGCGAAGCCCCGATCGGCGAGCATCACCCGGCAGCGACCGCTCGAGCGCGGCTGCGCCGGCGTCGTGGTGGCCCCGGCACGATCCCGCACATTGGCCGGACACATTGGCCGGACGCCACCATCACCGCCGGCGGCAGCGGCCCGAGCGCGCCGGTGACCGCGAACCGCCTGCGACCGCCGGTCTTCTCGCTCGCGTCATGACCTCCGCTGTCGGTCCCGGCGTATCGGTGGTGCCGGCGCCCTTGACGCTTCGGGAACCCGGCACCGCGGCCGGCGACCCGGCCCCGGAGCCGGTCCTCCCGCGAACCCTCCGACGCGGCACGTCCACGGCCCGCCGGGACGGGAAGCCGGAGCCGGGGGCGCGCGTTTCACGGGGTCACGCGTAGAGGGTTACGCGCAGAAGGTCACGCGTAGAGGAAGTAGTAGCGGTACCGGCTCTCCCACTTGCATGAATAGTCGTCCCACCAGCCCTGGGCGATGCCGTGGGTTCCGATCCGCTCGCATTCCGAGTGGTCCCTGAAGACTCCGGCCAGGCTCTCGGCGTGCGCCGGGGTGGCGCCGATCGTCAGCGACGCTCCGAGGATCACGACGGCCGAGACGAGAACAGCGCGTACCTTTCGCATTCGTCCTCCTGTGACTGTGAAGATCATAAAGGTGGACATTATCACTCACCGAGCGCCAGGAATATTGTCATGTCCGAATCAGTCATGGGAAAGAGCCGAAACTTCCGGCAGCATTTTCGCCAGGTGCGCGCGCTTCACGGGTATTCGCCGTCGGTAAAGCCGGTATCACCTCCCGGATCGCCCGTTCCCGGGGATCCCGGCCGTCGTCCAATTCCAGACGCGGAGGCCGCGAAAGGCCTCGCAGGCGCGTATCCGACCGCCTGTGCATGCCATGGATGATCTGTAGCGCCTTCGTACCACATGATCCATAAAGTACGATTTATGTCGCTTTTTCGGTTCGGCGAAAAATACATGCAGAAAACTTTGACCATCGTCACTTACGTGTCATATCGTCGCCCCGCCCATATCGATGTAAGTCGCACCACTCGAGCAGGACGTTGTTCTCGCAGGCGCTACGGCCGACGTGCCGATCGCGGCCACCCCGGCACGGGAGAAGACACGGACGGTCACCGGGGAAGCGGCGATCATCCGACCCGACCGGAGTCGCACCATGCAAGTTCAAATCCGCAGGGCCATGATTGTCGGCATGGCGATGGCCGTGCTGGCCGCAGTCGGCCTGTCACCGGCCGCCGCGCCACCGGCTCACGCCATGCAGGTGATCACTGACATCGCTTACGCGCCCGCACAACCGGCCGGCAGCAGGGGGCATCTGCTGGACCTCCACCTGCCGTCCACCGGCATCACGCCCCGGCCGCTGATCATCTGGCACACCGGCTCGGCGTGGACGAGCGACGACGGCAAGGCCGGCGCGGACGCCATCGCGAGCATCTTCAACCCCCTGGGCTTCGCCGTGGCCGGCGTCAGCGTCCGGTCCAGCGCCCAGGCGATCTTCCCGGCGCAGGTGCACGACATCAAGGCGGCCATCCGCTGGCTGCGCGCGAACGCCGCCACCTACAACCTCGACCCCAATCGCTTCGCGATCATGGGCGACTCCTCGGGGGGCTGGCTGACGGAGATGGCCACCCTGTCCGGCGGCGTGGCGGCGATGGAGGGCACCGTCGGCACGACCGGCGTCTCCAGCGCCGTGCAGGTGGGGCTCGCCTTCTACAGCCCGACCGACTTCCTGCAGATGAACGCGCAGAACCTGCCGACCGGCGGGCTCGACCACAACTCTCCCGCCTCCCCGGAGTCCCTCCTGGTCGGCTGCCCGATCCAGACCTGCCCGGCCACGGTGGCCCAGGCCAATCCGATGACCTACGTCGACGCCAACGACCCGCCGCTGCTGTTCCTGCACGGCCAGGCCGACTTCCTGGTGCCGCACGGGCAGAGCGTCCTGCTCTACAACAGGATCAAGGCCCAGTGCGGCGACGCCACGTTCGTCTCGGTACCCGCCGCGGACCACATGATGGTCCAGATCATGGACCCCGCCCAGTACGGCCTGCAGACCGTCCGCACCACCACCGACTGCGGCGAGACCGTCGGCACCGGCACGCTGAACCCCACCTGGGCCAACTTCGCGAACTTCCTGCGCGGCGGGCTCAAGATGGGCACCTCCTGCGAGGTCACCTACGCGGCCACCGGGGCCTGGAACGGGGCCTTCAACGGCAACGTGGCCGTCAGGAACACCGGCACGACCCCCGTCGACGACTGGACCCTGACGTGGGCCTGGTCGGGAAACCAGCAGATCACGACCGCCTGGAACGCCGCGGTGACCCAGGCCGGCACCCAGGTGACCGCCCGCGACGTCGGCAGTAACTCCTTCATCGGCCCCGGCTCCAGCCAGAGCTTCGGATTCACGGCGACCGTCACCGGGACGAACGCCATTCCGGCCCAGTTCAAACTCAACAACACCGTCTGCACGAGAGTCCCCGCCTGAGACGACGCCGGGCCCGAGCCGAACGGCGACGGCCCGGCACCGTTCTCCCGTCGTCCGGATTATGAAAGTTTCATTCGGAGAAACCGCGGCCTGGAGCGGAAAGGTGCGTTTCCAAAGCCAAACACGTTCCGTCGGATCCCGATCACGGAATGTCGCCGACCGGATTGCTCTCGTTCATATTGCTTTACCCGACGGGCCGCCCCTATTCTTGCCCCTGACGGCCCGCCGGCCCATTTTCCGTTGTTTTCATCGACCGGCCGCGGGTCGCTTGATATCCCGGCGCCCGAGCTAAATCGGATAAGCCGCCTTTTCGCTGCCCGAAGACCGTTGTCCGGGACCGTCGATGAGTTGATGAGTTAGGGGACGTGTGCGTACATCCAACATGTTCGTCAGGAGTCTCGGCGTCTACGTGCCCGACAGCGTGAGCGTCGAGCAGGCGGTTCGTGAGGGCTGGTACCCACCCGAGGAGGCCGAGAGGTTCCAGCAGATCGGCGCGGCGGTGGCCGGCGACATGCCCGCGCCCGAGATGGCGCGGCTCGCGGTCCTGGACGCGTACGACCGCTGGGGCGAGTCCTCCCCGCGCGATCTCGACCTCCTGCTCTACCCGTCGGTCTGGCACCAGGGCCCGAACGGCTGGCAGCCCCAGCACTACCTGCAGATGCACCTCCTCGGCGGGAACGTGCCGGCGTTCGAGATCCGGAGCGGCTGCGTGGGGATGATCAGCTCGCTCGAACTGGCGGCGAGCTACCTGCAGGCCGACGCGAACCGGGAGACGGCGATGGTCGTCTCCTCGGACAACCACGGCACCCCGCTGGTGGACCGCTGGCGGATGACCCCCGGGGCGCTGATCGGCGACGCCGCGGCCGCTCTCCTCCTCGGCAAGGGGTACGGCATGGCCGAGCTCCTGTCGGTGAACGCGACGGTGATCCCGGAGGCCGACGCGGTCAACGACGGCGCCTACCCCCTGTTCCCCCCGGACGCCACCGTCGGCAGGGGGCTGAGCTTCGGGGACCGGCACGAGGAGTTCCGCCAGAGGCTGCTCGAGGCACATGGGACCGGGATCCACCTGACGATCCAGAAAACGATGATGCAGCAGGTCGAGCGGACCCTGGACGAGGCCGGGATCGGGCTCGCCGACATCACGCGGGTGGCGCTGCCGCACGGCCGCCGCGAGGACCTGGACGGGCAGATGTCCTGGCTGGGCATCGACGAGGACCAGACGACCTGGGACTACGGGAGGCGGGTGGGCCACTGCGGCGCGGTGGACCAGTTCATCGCCTTCGAGCATCTGCTCGCGACCGGCGGGCTCGTGGCCGGCGACCACCTGCTCATGGTCGGGTTCGGCTCCGGGACGTCCGTCGCCGCGGCGGCGTTCAGGATCCTCTCCCCCTCCCCCGTCACGGAAGGGGCCCGCGCATGACCGAGCTCACGCACACGCGCACGACCGAGCTCACGCGAAGGCTGGTCGACTTCATCCAGGAGAACCTCGTCCTGGACGGCGACGACATCAAGGTCGACGAGACGACCCCGCTCCTGCTGTCGGGTCTCCTGGACTCCCTGCGGACGGCGCGGCTGCTGAACTTCCTCCGCAAGGACGTCGGCGTCCCGATCCCCGCCGCGAGGCTCGACCCCGAGAACTTCCGGGACGTCGTGACCATCGTGGCGATGGTCAGAGAACTCGAATCCGTCTAGCCGGGGCGAGGGCAGAGTCATGCGGTTGACGGACACGTACATCAGCGGAGTGGGAGCGTTCCTCCCCCGGACCGTCGTCAGCGTCGAGAAAGCCGTCGCCAAGGGCTGGTACCCGGCGGAGGAGGCCGAGCTGCACAACCTGGCCGGGGCGGTGGTGGCCGGTGACGTACCGGCTCCGGAGATGGCCCTGCACGCGGCGCGGAGCGCGCTCAAGCGCAGCGGGCGGGCGCCGGCCGACCTGGATCTCCTCCTGTACGCCTCGACCTGGCACCAGGGGCCGGACGGCTGGCCCCCGCACTCCTACCTGCAGCGTCATCTCGTCGGCGGGAACGTCCTGGCCACCGAGATCCGGCAGGGCTGCAACGGGATGTTCATCGGCCTGGAACTCGCGGCCGGCCACCTGGACGCCGCTCCCGGCCGGCAGGCCGCCCTGCTGGTCGCCGCCGACAACTACGGCACCCCGCTGATGGACCGGTGGCGGATGGGCCCCGGCTACGTCGGCGGGGACGCCGCGAGCGCGCTCGTGCTCACCAGGGGGACGGGTTTCGCGCGCCTGACGTCGGTCTGCACGACGACGGTGACCGAGGCCGAGGAACTGCACCGGGGCAGCGAGCCCCTGTTCCCCCCGGGCGTCACGGTCGGGCGCAAGATGAGCTTCGCGGCCAGGAACGAGCAGTTCCGCCAGCAGGTCATGTCCAAGGGCGAGGCCACCGCGGCGCTGTTCAAGATCCAGCGGGCGTTGATGGAGGTCGTCGAGCGGACGCTGGCCGAGAGCGGGATCGAGGCCGGCGATCTCACCCGGGTGGCGTTCATGAACTACTCGGAGGAGATCGTCGAACAGCGGTGCATGGCCATGCTCGACCTGCCCATGTCCCGCTCGACCTGGGACTACGGCCGCACCATCGGCCACTGCGGGGCCAGCGACCAGGTCCTTTCCCTCGACCACCTGCTCCTGACCGGGCGGCTGGGCCCCGGCGACCACATGCTGATGCTCGGCACCGGGCCGGGAGTGACCGTCTCCGGCGCCGTGATCAAAATCATCGACAATCCTCAGTGGGCTTGACCGAAGGGAAACGAGAGCAGATGGCCGACAGCCCGCGCGGAGTCCGGGTGGAACCAGTGGCGGTGGTCGGGATCGGATGCCGCCTTCCCGGCGACGCCCGCTCACCGGACGAGTTCTGGGACCTGCTGTGCGCCGGCCGGAACACGACCCGGCCGCTACCCGCCGAACGCTGGCGCCGGTACGAGAACCGGAGCCCCGAGTACGCCGCCGCGCTGCGCGACGCCGTGCGTCACGGCAGCTTCCTGAGCGACATCGAGGGCTTCGACGCGGAGTTCTTCGGCCTGTCGCCCCGCGAGGCCGAGCTGATGGACCCGCAGCAGCGGATCCTGATGGAGACCGCGTGGGAGGCCCTGGAGCACGCCGGCCTGCCGCCGCACCGGCTGGCCGGCACCGACGCCGGGGTGTTCATGGGAGTCTGCACCGCCGACTACGGGGGCCGCCTCCTGGAGGACCTGCCCCAGATCGAGGCGTGGACCGGGATCGGCGCCGCGACCTGCGCCGTCGCCAACCGCATCTCCTACTCCCTGGACCTGCGCGGGCCCAGCATGGCGATCGACACCGCCTGCTCGGCGTCGCTGGTCGCGCTGCACCTGGCCGCGCAGAGCCTGCGGCTCGGCGAGAACGACGTCGCCCTCGCCGGCGGCGTCAACCTGCTCGTCACCCCGGGCCAGACCCTCACGCTCGGCACGGCCGGAGCCCTCGCCCCCGACGGGCGGTCCAAGTCGTTCGACGCGTCGGCCGACGGCTACGGGCGCGGCGAGGGCTGCGGCGTGGTCGTGCTCAAGCGGCTGTCCGACGCGCGGCGCGACGGCGACCGGATCCTCGCGCTCGTCGTCGGCAGCGCCGTGAACCAGGACGGGCACACCAACGGCATCATGGCGCCGTGCGGGGAGGCCCAGGAACACGTGATGGCCCGCGCCTGCCGGCAGGCGGGCGTCGAGCCGTCCACCGTCGACTACGTCGAGGCGCACGGCACCGGGACCCGGCTCGGCGACCCGCTCGAAGTGGGAGCGCTCTCCTCCGTGTACGGCACGGGGCGGCCCCCCGGCGACCCGTGCCTCATCGGCTCGGTCAAGTCCAACATCGGTCACCTCGAAGGCGCCGCCGGCATCGCCGGCGTCATCAAGGCGGTGCTCACCCTCCACCGCGGCGAGATCCCCCCGAGCGTGCTGACCAGCCTGAACCCGGCCATCCCGTGGGAGACCTCGGGCCTGCGCGTGGTGACCGAACAGTCGGCCTGGCCCGAGCGCGACCACCCCCGCCGGGCGGGCGTCTCCAGCTTCGGGTACGGCGGCACGGTCGCGCACATCGTGCTCGAGCAGGCTCCCGCCACTCAGGAGGTACCCGCGGGAGAGGTGACGGGAGAGCGGCTGTTCCCGCTGTCGGCCGCGTCGGAGCAGGCCCTGCGGCAGTACGCGGGCAAGCTCGCCGATCACCTCGGCGACGGGCTCGACCTGGCGTCGGCGGGGCACACGCTGGCGCTGCGGCGCACCCATCTGGCCCGTCGCGCCGTCGTGGTCGGGGCGGACGCGGGCGAGCTGGCGGCCGGCCTGCGCAGGCTCGCGGAGGACGTGCCGGGCGAGGCCGTCATCACCGGTGACGTGCTGCCCGAGCCCGGCCCGGGGCCGGTCTGGGTCTTCTCCGGGCAGGGCTGCCAGTGGCGCGGGATGGGGCGGGAGCTGCTCGCCGTGCCGGAGTTCGCGTCCCTGGTCGACGAGGTGGAGCCGATCTTCGCCGAGGAGATCGGCTTCTCCCCCCGGCGGGTCCTGGCCGACGGCGATCTCGACACCATCGACCGCGTGCAGACCATGATCTTCGTGATGCAGCTGGGCCTCGCCAGGCTCTGGAACGCGTACGGGGTCACGCCAAAGGCCGTCATCGGCCACTCCGTCGGCGAGCTCGCGGCGGCGGTGACGGCCGGCGCGATGAGCGTCGCCGACGGCGCCCGCCTGATCTGCCGCCGCTCCCGGCTGCTGCGCCGGGCCGAGGGCAGGGGGGCCATGGTGATGGTCGACCTGTCCTTCGAGGAGGCGGCGCAGAGGCTGGCCGGCCGCAGCGACCTGGTGGCCGCGATCGCGTCGGCCCCCGGCTCCACCGTGCTGTCCGGCGACGTCGCCGCGGTCGAGGAGGTGGTGAACGAGTGGCCGGTCGAGGGCATCGTGGTGCGGCGGGTGGCGTCGGACGTCGCCTTCCACAGCCCGCACATGGATTCTCTCGCCGTCGAGCTGGCCGCCGCCGTCGCCGATCTCTCGTTCGGGGCGCCGCGCATCCCCATGTACACGACCGCGCTGGCGGACCCCCGGTCGGCGCCCGTCCTGGACGGCGCGTACTGGGCGGCGAACCTCCGCGACCCCGTGCGGCTGGTCGCGGCGACGACGGCCGCGGCGCGGGACGGCCACCGCGTGTTCCTGGAGATCTCCCCCCACCCCGTGGTCGCGCACTCGGTGACCGAGACGCTCTCGGAGAACGGGTTCGAGGACGTGTTCGTCGGCACGTCACTGCGCCGCAACCAGCCGGAGCCGCTGACCTTCCTCGTCGCGCTGGGCACCGCGCACTGTCACGGCGTCGAGGTGGACTGGAGCCGGCTGCAGCCGTCCGGCGGCCTGGCCGACCTGCCGCCGTACGCCTGGCAGCACCGCCGTCACTGGCGCGAATCGTACGCCGAGGACGGCAACCGGGGGCACGACGTGCACTCCCACACCCTGCTCGGAGCCGGGAGCGGCCTCGCGGGCAGCCGGACCAGGGTGTGGCGGACCAGCGTGCAGGACGCCGACCGGCCCTACCCGGGCAGCCACACCCTCAACGGGGTCGAGATCGTGCCCGCCGCCGTGCTGGTCAACACGTTCCTGCACGCGGTCGAGGACGAGGACGTCACGCTCACCGACGTGGAGATGATGCATCCGCTGATGACCGCGGAGCGCAGGCAGGTCCAGGTCGTGCACGAGCCTCCGGCGGTACGGCTCGCGGCCCGTACCCCGGCCGGCCCCGACGAGCCAGAACCCGCCTGGCTGGTGCACGTCACCGCGGACGTGGCCGCTCCGGGCCAGGTGAAACCCGACGTGCTGCCGGACGCCGGCGCTCTCACCCCGATCGATCCCGGGTTCGTGCACAAGCGGCTGGCCGGCGTCGGCGTGCCCTCGACGGGTTTCGACTGGACGATCGAGACGCTGCTGGGCGGGGACGGCGCGCTGCGGGCCACCGTCCACACAGCCCGCACCGCCCCCACCGGGGAACCGGGAAGCTGGGCGCCGGCGCTGGACGCGGCGATGTCCGTGGCGCCCTGCGTGTTCCCCGGCGATCCGGTGCTGCGCATGGTCGTGCACATCGACGAGGTGGTGCTGACCGGCACGCCGCCCTCGACGGTGATCATCGACGCGGCCGTGGACCCGGCCGCCGACGACACCGTCCGGGCGCTCCTGGCCGACGTGGACGGCCGGGTGGTGGGACACCTCACGGGACTCCGCTATCCGGTGATCGACGCGCCCGCCCCGGCCGAGGAGGATCTCCTGGGACCCGCGGAGGCGTTCGCCGGCCTGGCGCCCGAGGACCTGCGCGAGCGCGTCCTGCCCGAGGTCCGCGCGGAGATCGCGGCCGTGATGAGGCTGGCCCCCGAGGACCTGGCGACCCGGCGTCCCCTCGTCGAGCAGGGGCTGGACTCGGTGATGACCGTCATGGTCCGGCGGCGCCTGGAGAAGCGCTTCGGCCGCCGTCTCCCCGCGACCCTGCTGTGGCAGCAGCCCACCATCTCCGCGATCGCGGACCACCTGGCGGAACTTCTCGCGGCTCCGAGACCGGACGCGGCGGCGGAGACCGTTCCCGAGAGCGCACCCGCGATCGGGGGCTGAGGCCGCCGGCCGGTCGTCCCGGATGGAGGCGATCGGCTCCTCCCCGGCTCGCCGTCCGGCAGCATGATCGCTGAACCGAGGAGGTGCGGGTGGCATGGCGCGGTCGCGCGGGCGCGTCGACCCGAACACCCGCGTGGTTCAACAACGAGGACACGTACGAGAAGAACGGGATCGGAGCGATGCGGTGTGACGAATACCCGTTCGCGTCCACGCGGGAAGGTAAGGCCCGGCGACCCCGCGCTGCGTCTGGAGGTGGGAGAGATGGCGGACCCGGCTCAGGAGTACCCGCTTGAGGATCAGTGGGGCCTGCTGGTCGAACACCGGATCGAGTATCTCTTTCACGGGCTCTGGGTGGAGAGCGGAGACGTGGACGAGGTGAGCGCGCTTCTTCGGGTCGACCCTGACTCGCGGCGGGAGTGCGGCCTCGAGACGGCGACGGAGGCGTTCCAGACCTCATCCGGGGAAATGGTCTGGATGGGCGCGCACTCGGCCGGATGGACGCACGTTCTCGCCCACGGGCTCTACCCGTACCACCCCGCCATACGGAACCTGGGAAAGCGACGCGTCCTTGAGGTCCACTACAACGACCATCTCAGGGAACTCGAACCGGTGAACCTCTACTACGACGGGGAACAGGTCGGCGACGTCACTCCGCCGTACGAGGAAGGCGGATACATAGATCTTCCCGACTATCGGCCGTACACGAGCGGGATCGAGCTCGGCGATGCGCTCGACCTCAGCCGGTGTGTGCACCTCATGTTGTGCATGGTCGGCCGGATCACCGGGCGCTTCCTCGACCGGGAGTGGGTCACTTCCACCAGGGCCCTCCACCGAATCCCCGAAGGGACCTGGCAGGAGTCGTGGTGACGGCTCGGGGGCCGGGGACGGGAGTCGCAAAGGCCGCAATGTCGCGGCCCGGCCGGCGATCTCCTGCGTAGGCGAGGTCTCCGGCGACCCGCAGCATGTGCGGAGCCGCCCGGCCGGGCGGTGACGGCGCACCCGGCGGTGACCACGTACACAAACGCGGCCAAGACCATCCGATCATCCACCCGCCGCCGTCCACCGCCTTACGGCCGATCCGGCCGAAACTATCGGAATTCTGCCGAAATTTCTGGACGGGGCGCAGTGCGCGTGACGGCGGCATTCCATGATCATATTTGGGGGCCACCGCCCTCCGTCCGGCGCGCGATCGACCTGTTCGCCACGAAAGTTTCATTCTGTACGTCGAGGGCCGGCACGAACCTTCCCTGGCCAGCACGCGCGTGGGCACGCCTCACGGGCCCGGCGTCCGGGGCTGCGAAGCAAGTTACTTGACATCCTCGATCAGGTCGTATTTGCTCCCTTGCATTACGCCCCATACAGCGCGCAAACGGCATACCGATAAGTCCTGATGAACGTTGGCGCTCGCACCTCGATTCCGGTTTCGCAGCGCCGGGCATTCGATGCCGCTGATGGAGAGGAACGCAGAACATGTCTTTATCGTCGGCCCGGTCCCCACGGCCAGAGGGAATCGAAAAATGTTGAAGCATAGGTCCGTCCTCGGGGCCGTGGCGCTCGCGGCGGCTTTCGTCCTGGTGACGGGGCATGCGGCGATGAGCAGCGGCAGCGGCACAGGATCCTCGGCGTCCACCGCCGCCGCGCTCGCGGGAACCGCAGGATGCGGAAAGAACCCGACGCTGAGCAGCGGAACACACACCATTCAGTCCAGCGGAAAGAATCGCAGCTTCATCCTGCGGATTCCCGCGAACTACAACAACAACAACCCCTATCGCCTGATCTTCGGCATTCACTGGCTGAACGGCACCATGAACGACGTCGACTCCGGTGGAAGCAGCGGGGCCTCCTGGTCCTACTACGGACAGCGGCAGCTGTCGAACAACACCGCGATCTTCATCTCGCCGCAGGGCCTCAACAACGGCTGGGCCAACTCCAACGGCGAGGACGTCACCCTCTTCGACGACATCATGCGACGGGTGGAGGCGGATCTCTGCGTCGACCCCTCGCTGCGTTTCGCCATGGGGTTCAGCTACGGCGGCGGCATGAGCTTCTCCCTCGCGTGCAGCCGCGCGACGGTCTTCCGCGCGGTCGCGGTGTTCGCCGGCGCGCAGCTCAGCGGATGCAGCGGCGGCAACGAGCCCATCGCCTACATGGGACTGCACGGCATCACCGACAGCGTCCTCAACATCTCGCAGGGACGGGCGTTGCGGGACAGGTTCGTCCGCAACAACGGCTGCACCGCGCAGAACCCGCCCGAGCCCGGCCAGGGCAGCCGGGGCCACATCGTCACCGCCTACTCGGGATGCCGCGCCGGGTACCCGGTCGTCTGGGCCGCGTACGACAACGGCCACACGCCCGCCCCGGTGGACGGGACCTACACCGAGAACGGCGCCCAGACCTGGACCAAGGGAGAGGTGTGGAAGTTCATCTCCCAGTTCCAGAGCACCTCCACGCCCAACCCGACGCCCACCCCGACCGTCACCCCGACGGTCACCCCGACCCCGACGGTCACCCCGACCCCGACGACCAGCTTCCGCCTGCGCAACGAGGGCGCCGGGCGCTGTGTCGACTCCCCCAACAGCGCCAGCGCCAACGGCACCCTGTTGCAGATCTACGACTGCCACACGGGCGCCAACCAGCTCTTCAGCTACGGCTCCGGCAGGCTCCAGACCCTCGGCAAGTGCCTGGACTCCCCGACGAACGCCGGCTCCGGCACCCGCGTGCAACTGTGGGACTGCCACACCAACAGCAACCAGCAGTGGACCTTCAACTCCAACGGCACCGTGACCAGCGGCGCCGGCAACCTCTGTCTCAACGTCACCGGCACCGGCAACAGCTCCACCGTGACCGTCGCCACGTGCAACGGCCAGGCCACCCAGAGATGGACCAGGGCATGACCACCCGCTAGCCGGTGGCAGACGTCGGGTCCAGGCGACTTCGCCTGGACCCGACGCGCTTGTCGCCCGACGCACGGGCGCGCACTCGAACGCCACAACGTCACCCGGCGTTCCCCCGAGGGCGTGGACACCCGGTTTCCTTTCCAGGAGGCGCCGAACCCCGGCGGCGGCTGCCGCCGGTGGTGGCCACGTAACCGATCGCCGCAAGAATCACCGGACCGTCCACCCACTAATCGTCCTGGGGTGAACATCTGATGTGCCACGAAAAAAGAGCGCCCTCCCCGTCTTCCGGTGAGAGACGGCACCGCCGTCAGGGCCGAGAGAGCCGGCCGGATATGGCGGTCCGAGCGGGAAATGATTTCCCCCGGCGCGGGAGGCGATCCCCGGCTTGACCTCGCCTCATATGGCTGGACCGAGGAAGTGCCGGCCCGAGGCCGAAAAGAGAGGAAGCTGAGCACCACCTGACGTCTTGACGCCAACAATGGCGCTCCTTAGCCTTCTTTCACCGATATAAGGAGCGGGACGATCGATGACGAATCCCGATATGACACTCGAGCCGATAATTCAGTCGAATGCCATATCGGCGTACGTCTCGACGGCAACCGTGACGGGCGTCAGGGATCGGGCTTGAACGAGCCGTCCGGCCGCGGCGAGCACCGCCGGCGCGGCGGTCGACTCGTCGGGCCCATCGCTCCCGGCCGGACCACACGTCAGTGATTCTCGGGGAAGCACGCGCCAGGGTCTCGTGCGGTCCCCGTGCGAGGCGGACCGCGATGACCGGTGGTGGTAGGTGAATGACCTGAAGGTCTGCTTCTCGGGTCCCCGGTCGGGGCGGTGGCCCATGACGGTCGGCCAGAAGAACGTGCTGGAGTGGATCAGTCCGGACCTGCCGGGCCCGGCCGACATCCTGTCGACGATGGTACGCGTGCCCCGGGAAAGCACCATGGAGGCGGTCGGCGCGGCCCTGGGCGCGCTGATCGGCCGCCAGGAGGCGCTGCGGACCCTGTTGCGGGACGGCGAGCAGTTCGTGCACGCGTCGGGAACGCTGGTCGTAGAGGTGGTCGAGGCCACGGGCACCGGCCAGGGCTGGTTCCCGCCCGGCCGGGCCTTCGATCCCGCCGTCGACTTCCCGATCAGGGCGGGCGTGGTGACCCGGTCGGGATCTCCGTTCCTGGTCGTCCTGCACGTGTCGCACGTGGCGGCGGACCTGTCGGCGATGACGGTCCTGCGCGCCGAACTCGCCGCGCTGCTGGCGGGCCGGCCGCTTCCGCCCGCCGCGTACCACCCCGCCGACCAGGCCGTCTACGAACGCACCCCGGCCGGGCGGCGCCGGCTGGAGGGTTCGGTCAGGTACTGGGCCCGCCAGATGGCCGAGAAGCCGTTGTGCGCGCTCGGCCTGCCCTTCCGTTTTCCCGGCGCCCGCGGCCATCATCACCTCCTGCTGGGCTCCCGGCCCGCAGCGCAGGCGCTGGCCCACGTCGCGGCGGACACCGGCGTACGGCCGCCGGCGGTCGTGATGGCCGCGTTCGCGTCGCTCCTGACGAGCTGGACCGGATCTCCGGGGTGCCAGCTGAACTGCCTGTGCAACAACCGTTTCTCCCCGGAGCTGCGCGACTACGTCGGCACGGTGGCCCAGGAGACGACCGTCCCCTTCACCGCGTCGCCCTCGTTCCTGCGGTCGGTCTCCCAGACGAACGCCGCGGCCCTGGCGGCGTACAAGTACGGCCGGTACGACCCGGCCCGGCTCTCCGAGGCGAAGGGCGAGGCGGAACGGGCCCGCGGCATGCGCTGTCACCGGGACGTGGTCGTCAACAACACGACCGGTCACTCGCGTGCGATCCTGCCGGGATCCGGCATGGAACCCGGCATGGGCGACCGCGTGTTCGGCGCCCCCGCGGAGTTCGACGTCTACCGGCTGGACGGCACGCTCGGCTGCGGACTCGCCCTCGACGCCCGCCTGGCCACCGCCGACGAGACCGCCGCCATCCTCGGCGGGGTCGAGCGGCTCATCGTCGCCGCCGCCGACGGCGACGTCGATCCGGCCGGCTTCGGCATCCCCCCGGCGGAGCGGGGGCCGGGCTGGGTACGCGCCCGCTCGTGCTGGGTCGACCTCGCCGGCGTCCAGGCCGTGGCGGACGCGGCCCTCGGCCCCGGCGTCGCGCGGATCGAGGTCGCCGGCGACGAGCTCATCGCCCACGTCGGACGCGACACCGACGTCTCCGCGGCCGCCAGGGCGGTGGTCGAGGCGGTCCTGCGCGAAGAACGCCACGGCGTGGTCGCACCCGGCGACTACGTGCGCGCCGTCGGCTGAGAACGATCGGCACGACGACCACCCCGCCCGCGAGACGCGCGGTACGGAGGAGGCTACTAGAATGCAATTCTAGGATTGGCCGGTCTCCCGGCCCCCGACCGCGAGGAGCCCACGTGCACGACGTCTCACCGGAGCTCCGGGCACTTCGGGAACTCGGCGCCGTCTTCGACCACACCGCCGTCGCGGCACCGCGGATCAGGGATCTCCTGCCGGTCTATCGTGACCTGCTGGGCGGGACCTTCCACCGTGGCGGCGACAACCAGCTCGGCGGCTACCGGGCCATGCAGCTCACCTATCCCGGCGGCGGCAAGATCGAGCTGATGGAGCCGCTCGAGGGCTCCACCTTCTTCGACAGCTTCTTCGAGCTGACGCGCGGCCGGGGCGGCGTGCACCACCTCAACTTCCACGTGGCCGACATCGACCTGGCGGTCTCCCTGCTCACCGAGCGCGGCTACCGCCTGCACGGCCTCAACCTGGGCGACCCGAGGTGGCGTGAGGTGTTCCTGCACCCCAAGGAGGCCCACGGCGTGCTGGTCCAGCTCGCGCAGCCGGGTCCGCGCGACTCCGTACCCGTCCCCTCCCTCGACGACGTGCTGGCCGGACACGGATTCCGCGGCAACGGGATTCCCAGCCCCTCCTGAACACGGAACCATCATCGGACAGGACGGGGTCCCGGAGCCTTTCCGTCCGGCGGACAGCGGAGAGGCACATGACACGCAAGCCAGGCGCCTGGGAGTGGAGCCGCACGGCGCAGACTCGTACGAGCATGCTCAGGGCCGCCAGGGAGGTCTTCACCGAGCACGGTTTCGCCGACGCCGGGGTGGCAGACGTCGTCGAGCGCGCCGGGCTGAGCATCGGCAGCCTCTACCACCACTTCGGCGGCAAGACCGAGCTGTTCCTCGCGCTGTGGGAGAAACACCAGGCCGAGCACGAGAAGAACGCGGCCTCCGCGGTGTCGAAGGCCCGCCAGTCGGGCACCCACGACCCCCTGGAACTGTTCGTCGCCGGCGCCCGCGCCTTTCTCGAGGGGTCGTGGGAACGGCGGGATCTGGCCCGGCTGTTCATGGACGGGGGCGGGCCCCCGGGGTTCGAGCTGATGCGCCGCACGCGCGGTCGCGAGTGGGTACGGCAGAACGGTGTCCTGCTCGGCGCGGGCGGCACCTCCCTCGACCGCCTGACGGTCGCCGTCCTGACGTCGGTCATCGGCGAGGCGGGCCGCGAGGTGGCGACCTGCGACAACGAGGCGGAGGCGGAGCGGATCGTCGAGGCGGCGATCGAGCTGATCCGCCGCCTCGACCCGCTGCGCGCCCCCTCGGCGGAGCGGGATCTGGGCTGATCGGCGCCCGCGCCCTACGGCCTCACCTCGATGACGTCGACGCCGATCAGGTCGGCGACCGCGCGCAGGTCGGCGATCCGGTGGCCGGTGCCCAGCGCCCAGTGGTGGGAGATGCCGGTCGCGCTCCACGCGTCGGTCCACTCCCCCGGGTCGCACCCGAAGTCCACCCGCGAGGTGGTGTTGCCGATCCGCAGCAGCGGTCCCCGCACCGTGGTCCCCTCCGAGACCACGAACGCGAACGTCCCGTCGCGCCGCTGCAGCAGGCCCAGCACGGTCACCGGGCCGTGCGCCACGTCGAACTCCACCGACACGCCCCAGCCGCGCTTGCCGTGGTAGACGCCCAGCCCGCGCAGCAGCGGGCGCCGCGCGCTGATCGCCAGGTGGGCCGGGCCGTCGTGCCCCATCTCCACGTGGCCGCGCGCGAAGTCGAGCGCCTGCAACTCGGTGAACGACCCGCCCGCGCCCAGCCGGTCCATGACCAGCATGGCCAGCGAGGTACGCAGCTCGTACTCGCCCACCGCGGGAACGCCCCGGGCGGTCAGCAGGGACGACCCCAGGATCATCCCGGCGCCCAGCCGCTCGTGGATCTCCCCTTCCAGCCCCCGGTGGTAGTAGGCCAGGCTGTCGAGGGCGAAGTCGTCCACCAGCCGGTCCAGGCCGACCGACACCCGCGCCGCCCAGGCGAAGTCGTCGTCCTTGACCGAGCCGTCCAGCTCGAAGACCTCCCGGGCCAGCTCGACGCGTTCCCTGACCTGCGCGTCGGTGACCTTCTCCACCCGTACGCGCAGGTCGTCGAACTCCAGGACCTCCACGTGCCCGCCCAGGTTCACCGGCACCAGCGTCAGGTCGGTGGCCACGTCCAGCATTCCCGGGTACAGGTGGCCCATCAGGCCGTGCCTGCCCCGGCGCAGCGCCGCGCGCACCCCGGCCGCCCGTACCCACCGGCCGATCCTGGCCCAGGCCCGCTCGTCCTCCAGGTATCCCGACACCGAGCGGAACGCGATCCCGGCCCGCAGGAAGGTGTTGGCCATCTCCGGCAGCGGGCAGGCGCCGCAGTAGGCGAGCCACTGGCCGGTGTCGAAGCTCTCGTGGTCCATCGACTCGGTCGGCTGCAGGTTGATCAGCAGCACCGGCGCCCCGCTGCGCTGCGCCACCGGCAGCAGCATGGTCGCGGTCATGTACGTGGTGAGGAAGCCGACGATGATGTCGCAACCGGCCTCGCGCAGCCGCTCCGCCGCGACCGCGCCCTCCTGCGCGTCGGAGACGAACCCCACGTCGACGACGTCGCAGCCCAGCTCCCGCATCCGCTCGGCGACGCGCTCCGACGACCGCCGCAGCTGCGGCAGCAGGTCGGGGAACTGCGGCCAGTAGGCTCCCAGCCCCCCGGCCACGAGGCCCACCTTCGTGCGCGGGGCGGTCATCCGGTCGAGCGCGGCGGTCATGACGTTCTCCTCTCACACCCCGGCTTCGCGAAGGGTGCCGGACGCGGGGGCATCAGGCGCGGGGGCATCAGGCGCGGGGGCATCAGGCGCGGGGGCATCAGGCGCGGGAGCGTCGGGCGCGGGGGCATCAGGCGCCCCAGCCCGCCTGGGCGCCGCCGACCCGGTCCGCGGCGATCTTCTCGAAATAGCCCGACCTGGCGTACGCCGCCATCGGGTCGGGGTCCAAACCCAGCTCGGCGCGTACCTCGGCCAGCAGGGGCCGCACGTCGGTGTTGTAGGCGTCCATGACGACCGCGTTGGCTCCCAGCACGTCCCCGGCCGACTGCGCCCTCGCCAGCGCCTCCCGGTCCACCAGCAGCGCCTTGGCCGTGGCCTCCTGCACGTTCATCACCGACCGGATCTGCCCGGCGATCTTCGGCTCGATGTTGTGGCACTGGTCCAGCATGAACGCGACGTCCTGGGTGAACCCGCCCCCGCCGATCACCTCGACCATGATGCGGAACAGCTGGAACGGGTCGGCCGCCCCCGCCATCAGGTCGTCGTCGGCGTAGAAGCGGGAGTTGAAGTCGAAGCCGCCCAGCTTGCCCTCGCGCAGCAGGAACGCCACGATGAACTCGATGTTGGTGCCCGGCGCGTGGTGTCCGGTGTCGACCACCACCTGTGCCTTGGGGCCAAGCTTCAGGCAGTGCGCGTACGCCGTCCCCCAGTCGGGCACGTCGGTGGCGTAGAACGCGGGCTCGAACAGCTTGTACTCCAGCAGGAAGCGCTGGTTGTCGCCCAGCCGCTCGTACACCCGGCCCAGCGCCTCGGCCAGCCGGTCCTGGCGGGCGCGGATGTCGTCCTGGCCGGGGTAGTTGATCCCGTCGGAGAACCACAGCTTCAGCGTGTCGGAACCGGTGGCGTCCATGATGTCCACGCAGTCCAGCAGGTGCGCGAGGGCCTTGGCCCGCACCCGCGCGTCCGGGTGGGTCACGCTGCCCAGCATGTAGTCGTCGTCCTGGAACACGTTGGAGTTGATCGCCCCGATCCGCACCCCCAGTTCCGACGCGTGCGCGGCCAGCGCGGCGTAGTCGTCGACCCGGTCCCACGGGATGTGCAGCGCCACCTGCGGCGCCACCCCGGTGAACGCGTGCACCTGCGCGGCGTCCGCGAGCTTCTCGAACGGGTCCCTCGGCACCCCCCGCTGCGCGAACACCTTGAACCGCGTGCCCGAGTTGCCGTACGCCCACGACGGGGTCTCGATGACCTGCCCCCGCAGCGAATCCTTGATCATGAATCGGTCCCCGATCAGTTGAGGTGGAAGACTTCCTCGAGCGCGACCATGCCCTCGTCGGGGCGGCCGTCGAGGCTCTCGAAGAACGGCGCCATCTCGGCCTGCCACCGGGCGTTGACCTCGGTCGCGGCCATGGCCTCGCGGGCGGCCTCGAAGTCCTCGGTCTCCAGGTAGCCGACCAGCAGCCCGTCCTGGCGCAGGAAGAGCGAGTAGTTGTGCCAGCCGGTGGCGCTCAGGGCCTCGAGCATCTCCGGCCACACGGCGCGGTGGCGCTCGCGGTACTCCGCCAGGCGCTCCGGCCGTACCTTCAGCAGGAAGCAGACGCGCTGCATGGGCTGGCCTTCTCTCTGGGCGCGGCTCGCGTCCTTCCGGGTACGAACCGCGCCTTCCCGGGCGCGGCCCGCGTCCTTCCGGGCGCGGGCCGCACCGATGACGTCAGAAGTCGAACTGGTCGATGTTGGAGGCGTCGAAGGTGAACGGCGGGCCGAGGATGATCTCCCCGTCCTTGCCGATCGTCCGCTCGCCGAGCTTGCCGGCCTTGAGCACCTCGCCCTCGGCCCCGGTGATCTGCCCCGAGGCGAGCGCCGCCGCCGCGTACGAGGCCAGGTAGCCCAGGTCCTTGGGGTTCCACAGCGCGAACTTCTCGACCGTCTTGTCCTTGATGAACTGGCGCATCTGGTTGGGGGTGCCCAGCCCGGTCAGCACGACCTCGCCCTTGTACTTCGAGCCGGAGATGTAGCGTGCCGCCGCCGAGATGCCGACCGTGGTCGGCGAGATGATCCCCTTCAGGTCCGGGTACGCCTGCAGCAGGCCCTGGGTCTCCTGGAAGGACTTCTGGTCGTCGTCGTCGCCGTAGGCGACCTTGACCAGCTTCATGTCCTTGTACTCGGGCTTGCCGAGTTCGTCCTTCATGAACTCGATCCAGGTGTTCTGGTTGGTCGCGTTCGCCGTCGCCGACAGGATCGCCACCTCACCCTTGCCGCCGATCAGCTCCGACAGGAGCTTCACCTGGCTGCGGCCGATCTCCTCGGAGTTGGCCTGGTTGATGAACAGGTCGCGGCACTCCTTGGAGGCGTCGGAGTCGTAGGAAACGATCTTCGTCCCCTTCGCCCGCGCCTGCTGCAACGGCCCGCACACCGCGTTGGCGTCGTTGGCCGCGATCAGGATCGCGTCGTGCCCCTGCTGGGTCAGCGTGTTGATGTACGACACCTGCGAGGAGGCCGACGCGTCGGAAGGGCCGACCTCCTTGGCCTCCGCCTTGAACTCCGCGGCCGCCTCGATCCCGGCCTTGTCCACGATCGTCTCGTACGGGTTGTTGATCTGCTTCGGCAGGAAGGCGATCTTCAGACCTTCCTTGATCGGCGCGTTCGGGTCGGCCTTCGCCGGGGCGGAGGACGCCGGGGCCGCCGGGGCGGCGGAACTCGCCGAGTCCTTGGTGGTGCCGCCACCGCAGGCCGCGAGCGCGAGCGCGAGCAGACCGGCCACCATCGCGGCGGGAACAGACCTTCGCGAAACAGTGAACATAAGCGCTTCCTCAAGAAGGGGGGGGTGGTTGGACTCCTACGAAAAAACGATTTAACCGGTTGAGCTGGACAGTAGAACCAAGCTCCGCCAGGTGTCAATGGCACATGAACGTGCCGTTTCCTTAGCGTTACACGACATCCACCGCGGGCGACCCGGCTCCCCCGGGCAAAACCGCCGGGTCCCGCCGGGTCCACGACCCGGCAGCCGGGCCGCCATCCGTTGCCACGTTTTAATCTTCCCGGCGCCCGGCGGGGCGTGGCACGGCCGGGAACTCCCCGTTCGCGGCACACCGCCGTGAGGTTCGCCGCACGCCGCCGTGAGATTCGCGGCACGCCGCCGTGAGGAGAGAACCCTCACCCTCGCTCCGTGCGATAGATGAGATGTGAGCCTTTTCTCCCCATGGCGGCGGGATCCTCCCCCTGTCACCGCCGAGAGCGACGACGCGGAACTGATCGCCGCGATCGCCGCCGAGAGCATGGCCGCGCTGCGCATCCTGCACCGGCGGCACGCCCCCTGGTTGCGGGCGCGCCTGGCACGCCGCTGTGCCGACCTCGACGCGGTGGACGACGCCCTCCAGGACACCTTCATGGCCGTCTGGCGGTCCGCCGCGCGCTTCAGCCCGACCGGCGGCGACGCCGCCGGGTGGCTCTGGACGATCGCGATGCGCAGGCTGGTCTCGGTGCTGCGCGGCCGCGGGGCGCGCTGGATCGGCCAGGGCCACGACCTCGACGAGGCGCGGAGCACCGTCGAGTCGGCCGAGGACCTGGTCCTGGTCCGCGTGGAGCACGGCGACCTCGACGCGGCGATCCGCAGGCTCACGCCCGAGCTCCGCGCGGTCATCCAGGCCACCGTGCTCGACGGCCTCACCGTCAGGGAGGCCGCTCGACTCCTCGGTATCCCCGAGGGCACCGTCAAGACCCGCGCGATGCGCGCGAGGGCGCGTCTGCGAAAGGACCTGGCATGAGCGTGCACGGCGAGCCCGGAGAGGCCGGCGGCCGATGAGCACCTGGCACATCCCCGGCGACCTGCTGGACGGCTATCTGGCCGGGGAACTGGACCCGGTGCGGGCCATGTCGGTCGACGCGCACCTCGGGGGCTGCCCGGTCTGCCGGGCGGCCGTCCCGTACGAGCGGGAGTGGCTCGAAGGCTCCTGGCAGCGCCTTGAGGACCGGGCGGGCCGGCCCAGGCCGCGTCCGGCCGAGCGGCTGCTGCGCCTCGTCGGGTTGCCCGGTCACGTGGCGCGGCTGGTGACGGTTACCCCGACGCTCGGCAGGGCGTGGCCGGCCGCCGTACTCGCCGTGCTCGCCTTCGGCGTGCTCGCCGCGAGGAACACGGCCGGCGCCCTGCCGTTCTTCCTGGTGACCGCTCCGGTGCTGCCGCTGGCCGGTATCGCCGCCGCCTACGGCCCGCGCGTCGACCCCGCCCACGAGCTGCTGGCCGCCACCCCCCTGTCGGGACCGCGGCTGCTGCTCGTCCGTTCGACCGCCGTCCTCACGGTGGCGTTCGTGCTGGCCGGTCTCGCCTCGCCACTGCTGCCCGCCCCGCCGGGGCTGAGCGCCGCGTGGCTGCTGCCCGCGCTCGTGGCGACCTCGGGCTGCCTGGCGCTGTCCACCCGGCTGCCCGTACCGGTCGCCGCGCTCACCACGGGCGGGCTGTGGCTGGCCGGTGTCGCCGTCGCGGCCGAGGTCGGCGGCGGCTGGCGGGTCCCGTTCCAGCCGGGCGCGCAGGTCCTGTACGGCTGCGCCGCCGCCCTTCTCACCGCACTCGTCTACCGGCGGCGCAGCCGCCTCGACCCGGGGGAGCCCCGTTGAGCATCACCGTGAAGGGCCTGGTCAAGCGCTATGGCCGCAACCGTGTCCTGGACGGCCTCGACCTGGCCGTCACGCCGGGCGTCACCGGCCTGCTCGGACCGAACGGAGTGGGCAAGACGACGCTGCTGCGCTGCCTGGCCACCACGCTCGCTCCCGACTCGGGCACCGTCGAGGTCCTCGGCCTGGACCCCGGGGACCGGGTCCAGCGGACCGCGTTGCGCCGGAGGCTCGGCTACCTGCCGCAGGATCCCGGCTACTACCCGCAGTTCACCGCGTTCGACCTGGTCGACTACGTGGCGATCCTGAAGGAGATCACCGATCGGCGCGAGCGTCACCGTGAGGTGCGCCGGGTGCTGGCGGAGGTGGGACTGTCGGACCAGGCGGGGGTGCGCACGCGCAAGCTGTCGGGTGGCATGCGCCGGCGCCTGGCGCTCGCGCAGGCGCTGCTGGGCGAGCCGGATGTGCTGATCCTGGACGAGCCGACCGTGGGACTCGACCCCGAGCAGCGGATGCGGTTCAGGGCGCTGGTGTCGAAGGTCGGAGAGAGCCGCACCGTGCTGCTGTCCACCCACCAGACCGAGGACGTCGCGGCGTTGTGCGAGCGGGTGGTGACCGTGGACGGGGGCCGGGTGGTCTTCGACGGGACGCCCGGCGAGCTCGCCGCGACGGCGGCAGGGCGGGTGTGGCTGTCCGAGCGGCCTCCCGCCGGGCCGCACCTGTTCTGGCGCACGGCCGGCGGCCGCTACCGCACCCTCGGCGACCGGCCGGAGGACGGCGTGCCGGTGGAGCCGGGGGTCGAGGACGGTTACCTGCTCCTGCTCGGCGACCGCGGGCGGGCGGCGGTGGCATGACCGGCCACACGGCCGGAAGCGTGACCGGTCGCGACGCCGGACGCGGTACGGCGGGCCGCGAGGAGGAGCGGGGCGCGGGCGACGGGGCCGTCCGCGCCCTCTCCCGCCGCGGAACGTCATGGGAGCTGTTCGTCTTCGAGACACTCCGCCTGACGCGGAATCCGGTCCTGTGGGGCACCGCGGCGCTCGTCCTGGCGGTGCAGACGTACCTGAGCCGCGACCAGCAGCCGGACATGAACGTCGATCCGATCGCCGCGACGGGCGTGGCGTCCTGCCTGGCCGGAGCCGTGCTGCTCGTGGCGAACCTCGCCGCCTCCCGTGACGGCCGGCACGGCATGCCGGAGAGTCTCGCCGGACTGCCCGCCGGCGCCGAGCACCGGACGAGGGCCGTGCTGTTCGCGGCGCCGTTGGTCGGCGGCCTGTCGACGGCCGTGGTGCTCGGCCTCTATCTCCTCGTCCGCCTCCTGGCGGGGCCCGTCGCCGGGACGCTGGACCCGTACGAGCCGCTGACCGCGGTGGCCGCCTCGGCGTTCGCGGCCGCGCTGGGAGTGGCGGTGGCCCGATGGCTGCCCTCGCTGATCGCCGGACCGCTGGTCATCGCGGCGCTCGGATTCATGATCTTCCAGAATCCGTCCATCATGCCGTCCGGCTGGTGGCTGCCGGTGATGCAGCACCACTATCCCGACTGGCCCGATCGGCCCTCCGGCACGCACCTGGTCTACGTGCTGGCCCTGGTCGTCCTGGCCGGCGGGGTCGCGTCGCTGAGGTACGGGCTCCGGCGGCGGCCCCTGGTCGCGGTGGTCGCGGCCGTCGCCGTGGCGGTGCCCGCGGGGGCCACCGCGGCGGCGGCACGGCCGGTCACCGCGATCCGTTCCGGCTGGGTGGGCGCGGACGACGTCGATCCACGCGTCCGGGACCGCTTCTTCGGGCCGCACGCGTACCGGTGTGAGGAGCGCGGCGGGGTCACCTACTGCGCCTATCCCGAGTACGTGCCGTGGATCCCGCTGTGGGAGGAGGCCGCCGGGCCGGTGGTGCGGGCCGTACCGCCGGAGCGGAGGCATCTGGTGCCGCAGGTCCGGCAGATGACCTCGGCCTGGTTCTTCGGCGAGGACACCGAGGCGTACGCCGTGCGGCCGGGCATGTCCTGGGGTCATCCCGACCAGCGGAAACGGCTCGCCGAGGACCTGTCGTTCCACGTCGCGGGATTCCGCCTCCCGTGCGACGCCCGCGGGCAGGCGCGCACCCTGGTGGCGCTCTGGCTGACCGGGCAGGCCGCTCCGGTCACACGGCCCGAGTCGCTTCGGGTCGACAGCCGGCTGAGCGTGAGAAGCCTGGTCGGCTACGGCGACACCGAGGTCGGTTACGCCAGGCGGCTGCTCGCCTCCCCCGGCGCGCGTGAGCGCGTCCGGGCCCACTGGGGCACGCTCATGAGGCCCTCCACCACGCTCGAACGGGCGCTGCCGCTGCTGGGCCTGGACCGGGAGTTCCCCGTCTCGAGACCGGAGGGCACGCCATGTCGCTGACGATCGGAGAGCGGGGGCGGGAGCGGCGGCCGGCCGGGAGCGGTGCTCCCCCGGCGGGCTCCGGTGAGCCCCGGGCCCGGCGGGCGCGTGCGGCCCTCCTCCTGGTCGGGCCGCTCGCGCGGGCGATCGACTGGGCACCGCTCGCGGCCGTCGCCGTTTTCACCGTGGCCATGGTCTCGCTGGTCGAGGCGGGAAACGAGCTCCCGGCCGGCACCGCGCTCGACCTGATGCGGATCGGCGGAGTCCTGCTCGGAGGAGCGGCGGCGTTCGCGCTGGTCGACCCCGTGGCCGCGAACGCGGGACCGGCCCCCGTGCCCCGCTGGGTCCGGCAGGGGCTGCGCTGCCTGCTCGCCGGCGCCGTCGCGGCGGTCGTCTGGCTGGGCGCCTTCGCCGTCGTCGTCTCCCGCCTTCCCCCGGGCCGGCTGTTCCCGCTGTCCGACCTGCTGGTCGAGGCCGTCGTGTGCCTGGGGACCGGGCTCGCCGCCTCGGCGACCGCCGTCCGGTTCACCTCGGGGAGGCAGGCCGCCGTCGCCGCCGTCGCCGTCCAGCTCATGCTCGTCCTGGCCACCGTGCTCCTGCCCGCGGGGCTCCAGCTGTGGCCGCCGACGTGCGGGTACGGCCACTGGTACGAGGCGCACCGTTTCTGGCTGGTCATGTCGCCGCTCCCGCTGCTGTGGCTGGTGGCGGCGAACAGGGACGTCCGCTGACCGGAGGCCTGTCCTCGAAGGGGCGGCGCGAGATTCCCCCGCGCCCGGAGCCGAACCCGTAATCCGAATGGTCCGGGACAGGATGGAATGAGGAATTCCTCGCCGCCGTTCGACGCGCCGGAGAACCGGCCGGCGGCCGGGTGGCGGAAATCATCCGCCCTGCGGATTTCCCCTGTCGGGCCATGTGCGCACTACGCCACAGACGGCCGCCCGAATGGCCGCTTACATAAAGGGCGTCAGCAGTTCACAGATCAGAGAGGCATCACCACAATGTCGCGTAAGCGTCGCAACATCACCGCCCTGGCCCTGACGCTGGCCGGGCTGGCGACCACCGCCGTCCTCGCGTCCCCCGCCCACGCGGCCGGGGCCACCGTGACGGTGGGATCGTTCGGGAACATGTCCGTCGTGGGCACGACCGGGAACGACAGCATCGACATCAACCTGTTCAACGGCAAGATCAACGTGACCTCCAGCCTGCACTCGGTGACCGCGGGCGCCGGATGCACCCAGCAGGGGCCCAACACGGCCTCCTGCTCCGGGGTCTCGACCATCACGGTCAACGTCAGGCCAGGCGAGGACACCGTGCGCAACAACACCTCCCTGTTCGCCGAGATCTTCGGCTCGGCCGGCATCGACCGCCTCTCCGGCGGGTCCGGCCGCGACATCCTCGTCGGCGGCACCGGCAACGACGTCCTGACCGGCAACGGTGGCAACGACACCACCGACGGCGGAGCCGACACCGACACCTGCAGCGGGGAGACCGAGGTCAACTGCGAGCTGTAGCGGAGGTCATCTGGCCGCACGGGAGCAGGCCAGGTCAGGGGGTGGGTGGCGGCACCGCGGGGGCGGTGCCGCCACCCGTCCCGGGACCGTGACACGCGGGACCGGTGCCGTCACGCGGCCCGGCACGTCCCCCTGCGGCCCGGGTGCACCCGGGCCGCGGGGGGACGCTATTTTCCGAACATGACGATCGCCCGTTCACTGCTGTTGTTCGCGCTGGCGGCCGTCGCCGAGATCGGCGGCGCCTGGCTGGTCTGGCAGGGGGTCCGCGAGCAGCGGGGGCTGCTGTGGATCGCCGCGGGGGTCGTCGCGCTGGGGGCGTACGGGTTCGTCGCCGCGTTCCAGCCCGACGCGAACTTCGGCCGGGTCCTGGCCGCCTACGGCGGGGTGTTCATCGCCGGATCCCTGCTGTGGGGGATGCTGGCCGACGGCTTCCGTCCCGACCGGTGGGACCTGATCGGCGCGGGCGTGTGCCTGGCGGGGGTCGCTCTCATCATGTACGTCCCACGCGGGTGAACCGGGAGAGAGTCCGTCGCGAAAGGGCCGCGGGAAAGGCGGGCGTGGCCGAGCCCGGAGAGAAAGGCGAATCCACCGGCAGTTTCACCTACCATTTCTGATATATCTCCCATATCAGGAAAGTCTTTCCGGTTACCCTTGGACCGTGCCCGTCTACGTGGCCGTGGATCTCGGACCTGAGAGCGGCCGGGTATTGACCGGCGAATTCGATGGTGAACGGCTCTCGGTGCGAGAGGCGCACCGCTTCGCCAACCGGCCCGTCCGCGTTCTCGACGGCCTGTACTGGGACGTGCTCGGACTTCTCACCCAGGCCCGCGGGGGCATCGCGCTGGCCGCCTCCCGCGGCCGCCTCACCAGCGTGGGCGTGACCGCCTGGGGCGGTGACTTCGCGCTCCTCGACCGCGCCGGGCGGCTGCTGGCCAACCCCCGCCACCACCTCGACCCCTACACCTCCGGCCTGGCGGGTCTCGTCTCCTGGCAGGACCACTACGAGCTGACCGGTGTGCGCCCCGGACCCGGCACCACGGCCTGCCAGCTGCTGGCGCACGCCGGGTCCCCGCTCCTGGAGGCGGCCGACCACCTGGTGATGATGCCGGACCTGTTCACGCTCTGGCTGAGCGGCGAGATGCTCGCCGAGCGGACGGTCGCGAGCACCAGCCAGCTGCTGGACGCCAGGACCGGCCGGTGGGCGGACAGCATCGTCACCCGCCTGGGCCTGCCCGGCCACCTGTTCGCCCACCGGCTCGCCGAGCCCGGCACGGTCGCCGGGCCGCTGCGCGGCGGGAGCGGCGGGGGCGGGAGCGGCGGGGGCGGGCGGATCAGCCGGAACGGGAGAGGTCCCGGCGCGACCGTGGTCGTCGCGGTGGCCGGCCACGACGCCGCCTCCGCGGCCGCGGCGCTTCCCGTCTCCTCCGGCTCGGTCGGCCACATCTCCTGCGGCCCCCGCTCGCTGGCGGGGTTGGAGCTCGACGCGCCGGTCACCAGCCGGGCGGCCAGGCTGGCGGGCTTCACCAACGAGGGCGGCGTCATGGGGACCGTGCGCTTCACCCGCGCCCTCAACGGCCTGATGCTGCTCCAGGAGTGCCGCAGGGCCTGGGGGGTGCGCACCTCGTACGCGGATCTGGTCGCCGAGGCCGCCGCGGCGCCCGCGTTCGGCCCCCTGATCGACCCCGGCCACCCGTGGTTCCTCGAACCCGGTGACATGCCGGCCAGGATCGCGGCCTACTGCCGGTCGACCGGCCAGGCGCCGCCCGAGGGCCGCGCGCAGACGGTGCGCTGCGTCCTGGAGAGCCTCGCGTGCTCCTACCGGTGGGCCCTGGAGCAGGCCGAGTCCCTCAGCGACCGGCGGGTGGAGGCCGTGCACCTCGTGGGGGGCGGGGCCGCCAGTGCCACGCTCTGCGGGCTCGTCGCCGACTTCGCCGGGCGGCCGGTGCTCGCGGGTCCGGTGGAGGCGACCGCCGTGGGAAACCTGCTGGTCCAGGCGATGGCCGACGGCCGTCTCGGCTCCCTCACCGAGCTGCGCGAGGTGGTCCGCCGCTCGTTCAGGCCCCGGCCGTTCCCGCCCTGCGCGCAGCGGGAGCCGTACGAGATCGCCTACTCCCGCTACCGGCGGCTGGCCGGCGTCGACGGGTTCTGGAACGGCGCGGAGCCCGGGCCGGACACCGGACACCGGGCGCACCGGGCGCACCGGGCCCGCCCGGCCCGCCACGCGGCGTCGGCTCCGCCGGCGGAGCCGGCGGCCTCAGTGGGACTCGCGGGCGACCGCGTCACCACTGGAGCCGACGAGGAAGTCGAGGTCGGCACCCCGGTGGGCCTGCATCACGTGGTCGACGTAGAGGCGTTCCCAGCCCCGTGACGGCGCGGCGAAGGCCGCCCGCATCGCCTCCGAGGGGTGGCGCCTGGCCAGGTCCTCCGGCGGGATGTCGAGGTCCAGGCGCCTGGCCTCGACGTCCAGGACGATCGGGTCGCCGGTCCGCACCAGGCCGAGCGGGCCGCCCGCCGCGGCCTCCGGCGCCACGTGCAGGACCACCGTGCCGTACGCCGTACCGCTCATCCGGCCGTCGCAGATCCGCACCATGTCGCGCACCCCGCGTTCCAGGAGCTTGGCCGGCATGGGCATGTTGGCCACCTCCGGCATGCCCGGATAGCCCTTGGGGCCGCACCCGCGCAGCACGAGCACCGAGGAGGCGTCCACGTCGAGGCCGGGGTCGTCGATCCGCGCGTGCATGTCCTCGACGCTGTCGAAGACCAGGGCCCGGCCCCGGTGGCGCATCAGCTCGGGCGAGGCCGCGGCGGGCTTGATGACGGCCCCGGACGGCGCCAGGTCGCCGTACAGGACGGCGATGCCCGCGGCCTCCTGCAGCGGCTGCTCGCGCGGGCGGATGACGGTCTCGTCCCAGATCCGCGCGTCGTCCAGGTGGTCGGCGAGCGGCCTGCCGGTCACCGTCAGCGCGTCCGGGTCCAGCAGGTCGCGCACCTCGCGCAGCACGGCCAGCAGCCCGCCCGCGCGGTGGAGGTCCTCCATCAGGTGGCGGCCCGCCGGTTGCAGGTCGACCAGGAGCGGCACCCCCGCGCCGGTGCGGTCGAAGTCGTCGAGGGAGAGCTCGACGCCGAGCCGGCCCGCGATGGCCAGCAGGTGCACCACCGCGTTGGTGGATCCGCCGACGGCGGCCAGCGCCACGATGGCGTTGAGGAAGGATCCCCTGGTCAGCAGGGCGCTGGGGCGCAGGTCCCGCTCGACGAGCTCGACGGCGAGCCGCCCGGTCTCGTGGGCGCCCTCCAGCAGGCGGCTGTCGGGGGCGGGCGTGCCCGCCAGGCCGGGAAGGGTGGTGCCGAGCGCCTCGGCGACGCAGGCCATGGTGGAGGCGGTTCCCATGGTGTTGCAGTGGCCCCTGCTGCGGATCATCGACGACTCCGAGCGCAGGAACGCCTGCTCGGTCAGGGTGCCCGCGCGGACCTCCTCGCTGAGCCTCCACACGTCCGTGCCGCAGCCCAGCTGCACGCCGCGGAAGGTGCCGGTGAGCATGGGCCCGCCGGGGAGCACCACGGCGGGCAGGTCGACCGAGGCCGCGGCCATCAGCAGGGAGGGGATGGTCTTGTCACAGCCGCCCAGCAGCACCACGCCGTCGATCGGGTTGGCCCGCAGCATCTCCTCGGTCGCCATCGCGGCCATGTTGCGCCACAGCATCGCGGTGGGCCTGACCAGCGTCTCCCCCAGCGACACGACCGGCAGGTTCATCGGGACGCCACCGGCCTCCCAGATGCCCCGCTTGACGCTCTCGGCCACCTCGTCGAGATGGGAGTTGCACGGGGTGAGATCGGAGGCGCTGTTGGCGATCGCGATGTGCGGCCGGCCGTCGAAGGCGTGCGAGGGCAGCCCTCTCCGCATCCAGGCCCGGTGGATGTAGGCGTTGCGGTCGGTTCCCGCGTACCACTGCGAACTACGCCGGTCCGCCGTCACGTTCTCAGCCTCATTTGCCGAACGGTAGTCTACGGAACTCGATTCTTGTACCTCCCGCCTCGCCCGGCGGCGCCTGGAAGGTTCCACCCGTGAGAGCGTTCGTCGTGACCGGGCCCCGCCGCTTCGCCGTGCTGGACGTCGAGCCACCGGTTCCCGGTCCCGGGCAGGTCGTGGTCGACGTGGAACGGGCCGGGGTGTGCGGCACCGACATGGAGTTCTTCAGCGGCGAGATGGCCTACATCGAGGAGGACAACGCCCGCTATCCCATGCGGCTCGGCCACGAGTGGTGCGGGACGGTCTCCGCCGTCGGCGAGGGCGTCGACGGCGGCTGGATCGGCACCCGCGTCACCGGCGACACCATGCTCGGCTGCGGCAGGTGCCGCCGCTGCCTGGGCGGGCTGCAGCACGTGTGCGAGGACCGCTTCGAGATCGGTATCCGGGGCGGGTGGCCGGGCGCCCTGGCCGAGCGGCTTCCCGTGCCGGTCACGGCGCTGCACGTCCTGCCGGACGCGGTCGACGCGGTGGCCGGGGCGATGGTCGAGCCGGGCGGCAACGCGCTGCGGGCCGTCGAGGCCGCGAACCTCTCCCCCGGTGACCGGCTGCTGGTGCTGGGGCCGGGGACGATCGGCCTGCTCGCCGCCCGGTTCGCCCTGGCGCACGGGGCCGAGGTCCACATCATGGGCCTGTCGGAGCCGTCGCTGGAGTTCGCCCGCACCCTCGGGGTGCACGGGGCGTGGACCTCGGACCGGCTTCCCGATCTCCCGTTCGACGCCGTCGTCGACGCCTCCAACGGCCCCGGCCTGCCCTCCCTCGCCGCCGACCTGGTGGAGCCGGGCAAGCGGGTGGTCTACATCGGCCTGGCGCCGACCACCAGTGCCGTCGACACCCGCGTGCTGGTGCTCAAGGACGTCACGGCCGTCGGCATCCTGAGCGCCTCGCCCGGCCTGGCGGGGGCGATCGAGCACTACGCCTCGGGCTCGGTGGACCCCCGGCCGCTGGTGGCGGCCGTCGTCGGGCTCGACGAGGTGGGCGAGATCCTCTCCGGCTCCCGCCCCGCGGGAGCCGGCCCCGGCCCCAAGATCCACGTCGACCCCCGGGTCTGATCCGGTTCCGCCGGGATCTCCCCTCCCGGCCATGTTTGCCGGGATCTCCCCTCCCGGCCATGTTTCGACGGTGGCAGAACGGCTATCCAGCCGTCCTGGCCCTGCCAGTCCCAGGATGACCAGGGCACTTCCTGGCCACACACGGCCGGCGGACACTTCGAGGTGGCCGGATGCCCCGGCTCGATGGCGGCCCCCACGACCGTGCCGCGGGACCACCCGCGGCGAGGAACGGCCGTGGCGAGCGGGCGACGATCGGCTCCGGGGCTCCGGGGCTCCGGCGCGCGGCCGATCCCGCGTGCGAAGACCGTGAAGATCATGAAAACCGTTGAGAGGACCGACAATGCCGACGTCACTACCGGGCGGAGACCTGAAGCTCGCCGAAGACCTCACCCTCAGCCGGATGGGCTACGGGGCCATGCAGCTCGCGGGCCCCGGCGTGTGGGGACCCCCGCGGGACCGCGAGGAGGCGATCGCGGTGCTGAGGGAGGCGGTCGAGCTGGGGATCACCCACATCGACACCAGCGACTACTACGGCCCGTACGTCGTCAACGAGATCATCCGTGAGGCCCTGCACCCCTATCCGGGCGACCTGCGCATCGTGACGAAGGTCGGGGCCCGGCGCGCCCCCGACAAGTCCTGGCCGCCGGCGCTGTCGCGCGAGGAGCTGACCACCGCCGTCCACGAGAACCTCGACCGTCTCGGGCTCGACGCGCTCGACGTCGTCAACCTCCGGGTCGGCGGGATGACGGACCCCGTCCCCGGTTCGATCGCCGAACCGTTCACCGTGCTCGCGGAGCTGCGGGAGCAGGGCCTCATCCGGCATCTCGGCGTCAGCGGCGTGTCGCCGGAGCAGCTCGCCGAGGCGCGGTCGATCGCCCCGGTCGTGTCGGTGCAGAACTTCTACAACCTGGCCCACCGCACCGACGACGAACTCGTCGACCACTGCGCCCGCGAAGGAATCGCCTACACGCCCTTCTTCCCCCTCGGCGGGTTCAGCCCCCTGCAGTCCGGCGTCCTGGACGACGTCGCCGCCCGGCTCGGCGCGGCTCCCTTCCAGGTCGCCCTCGCCTGGCTGCTGCACCGCTCGCCCACCATCCTCCTCATCCCCGGTACGTCGTCGGTGGCCCATCTCCGGGAGAACGTCGCGGCAGCCGGTGTCGAGCTGCCCGCCGACGTCCTCAAGGAACTCGACGCGATCGGCGGGTGACCGCCGCCGGAGGATGACCGCCTCTGCCGCCTCCGCCGGGACGAGGGGGTCGCGGGGGACGCGGGGCGTCGAGGGTGGCGCGGGGGGCCGAGGGTCAGCCCTTCAGGCCGGTGTGGGCCAGCCCCTCGATGAACTGCCGCTGCGCGAGCACGAACACCACCAGCACCGGCAGTGCGGTCATCGAGGCGGCGGCGAGCTGGACGTTCCACATCGGCCCGCCGTAGGCGTCGACGAACTGGGTCAGCGCCTGCGGGAGAGTGAACCTCTCCGGCGAGGAGAGGTACACGATGGGTTCGAGGTAGAGGTTCCAGCTGTGCAGGAAGGTGAAGATCGCGACGGCGCCGAGCGCGGGGCGGGCCAGCGGCAGCGCGACCTTGTAGAACGTGCCGAACCGGCCGAGCCCGTCCACCCGGGCCGCCTCCTCCAGCTCTCCGGGCAGGCTGATGAAGAACTGCCGCATGATGAAGGTGGCCAGCACGCCGGGCGCGCCGAGGATCGGCACCAGGATCAGCGGCCAGTGGGTGTTGGTCAGCCCGAGCCCGTGGAACATCTGGAACAGCGGGACGATCGTGACCTCGCTCGGGATGAGCAGCCCGAGCAGCACGACGACGAAGAGCACGTTCTGGCCGGGGAAGCGGATGCGCGCGAAGGCGTACCCGGCCATGGCGGCCACCGCCATCGTGCCGGCCGTGACGATCAGGGCGATGTAGAGGCTGTTGAAGTACTGGCCCGCGAAGGGCTGCAGCTCGAAGACCTGCCCGTAGGCCGAGAAGTCCCAGTCGGCGGGCAGCAGCCTCGGCGGGAAGGCGAAGATCTCGCTGATCGGTTTGAGCGACGAGGTGACCATCCACCAGGTCGGGAAGACGAACGGCACGCACAACACGCACAGCAGGCCGTAGAGCAGCGTCTTCAGCCGTACCGGTATCTCACGTTTCATTGAAGACCCACTTCCTGCGCATCCGCCACTGCACGACGGTGAGCAGCGCGACGATCGCGAACAGCAGGACCGACAGCGTCGCGCCGTACCCGAAGTGATGGAACTGGAACGCCTGCTGGTACAGGTAGTAGACGAGGACGGTCGTCGACATGCCGGGACCGCCCTGGGTGAGCACCGCGATCTGCGCGAACACCTGCAGCGACCCCACCACGGTGATGATCGAGGTGAGCAGGATGGTCGGGCTGATCAGCGGGACGGTGATCCGCTGGAAGCGGGTCCACGCCCCGGCGCCGTCCAGCTCGGCGGCCTCGTAGAGCTGGCCCGGCACCCCCTGGAGGGCGGCCAGGAACAGCACCATGTTGAGGCCGACGTTCTTCAGGACCTGGACGACGATCACCGAGAGCATCGCGGTGCCCTCGCCGCGCAGCCAGTTGGGGCCGTCGACCCCGGCGGTGGCGAGCAGGCCGTTGAGGCCGCCGTCGTCCTGCAGCAGGAACTGCCACACGATCGTCCAGGCGACCAGCGAGACCACCACGGGCGAGAAGAACACCGTGCGGAAGAAGGTGGTCCCGCGCAGCCGCTGGTTGAGCAGGATCGCCAGGACGAGGGCGAGGCCGAGGTTGAGCACGACCAGGCCGACGGAGAACAGGGCGGTTCCCCCCAGCACCTCGCGCAGGTTGGGGTCGGCGAGCAGCCTGTCGTAGTTCTCCCCGCCGACGAACTCGAAGGTCCCGGCCAGCACGTTCCACTCGTGGAGGCTGTACCACAGGACGAGCCCGAGCGGCAGGAGCACGAACAGCAGGCTGCCGAGGAGCTGCGGGGCGACAAGCAGGTATCCGACCAGGTTGTCGCGGCGGCGCACGGTCCAGAACGCCGGGCCCCCGCCGCCGGAAGCCCGGCGGGCCGGGCGGGCCCGGCCGCCGCCCGCCGCGCTCCCCGCGTTCTCCGCGTTCTCCGTGCTCCCAGCGGCCCGCCCGCCGGGGGCCGGCCGGGCGTCCGCCCGGCCGGTCACCGCGGATCCGGAATGCGACGCGGCCACGTCACGCGCCCAGCATCGGCTGGATCTTGGCGCACACGCCGCCCAGCACGGCCTTGACGTCGGCGCCGGGCTGCCAGAGCGGGTCGAGCGCGGCCCGCACGGTCTGCGACAGCTCCGCCTGGCCGGTGTGGTTGGGCTTGACGACGCCCTTCTCGATACCGCTGATCACGACCTTCTGCAGCTGGTCGGGCTTGAGCAGCGGGTTGCTCTTGGCCATGGTGTCCGCGGTGAGCTGGGAGGCCCGGGGCGGCGGGAAGTAGGCGGCGAGCTTGGCCGAGTTGGCGGGGTTGGTGAAGAAGGCGAGGAAGTCGGTGGCCGCCGTCGCGTTGGCGGACTTCTTGAAGACGCCCAGGCCCGCCTGGCCGATCACCGAGTACTCGCCCTTGGGTCCGGCGGGCAGCGGGACGAGGTCCCAGCCGAACTTCGCCTCCTGCAGGAGTGAGGCGCGGGAGATCTGGGTGATGGTCATCGCCGAGTCGCCCGCGAAGAAGTCGGCCGTGGTGCCGGGGCCGGGGAAGGCCTTGTCGGTGAAGATCGACTTGTGCAGGAACGTCATGGCCTCGACCATCTCGGGGCTGTCGAACCCGCAGGTCTTGCCGTCCTCGCTCCACGCCTGGGCGCCCCAGCCGCCCCACACCGTGGAGAGGTTGTCCCAGCCCTTGTAGTCGAAGTCGCGGACGACCATGCCCGCCTTGCCGGTCTTGGAGGCGACCGCGGCGTTCTGGGCGGCGACCTTCTCCCAGGTCCAGGTGCCGTCCTTGATCATCTCGGCGGGGGTCTTCTGTCCCGCCTTCTTGAGCAGGTCGGTGTTGACGAACACGCCGAACGGCGAGGTGGAGAAGGGGTAGGCGTACAGCTTGCCCTCGGCCTGCCAGAGCTTGACCGCCGACGGGGTGAGATCGCCGAACTCGTACCCCTGGGCCTTGCTCAGCGTGTCGTCGAGCGGCGCCAGCGCGCCGGAGGAGACGAAGTCGGGCGCCGAGTTCTCCAGGATCCAGGCCAGGTCGGGGGCGTTGCCGCCGGCGATCTGGGTGGTCAGGGTGGTGGTGTAGCTCTCGAAGGGGATGGGGTCGAACGTGATCTCGCCGACGCCGGGACGGGTCTTCCTGTACTCGGCGGCGATCTCGTTGAACAGCTTCAGGTGGGCCTCGTTGGAGGTCCAGATCGTCATGCGCAGCGGTTGCGGGCCCTGCGCGGCGGGGGTGGCCCCGCCCCCCACGCCTCCGCCGCCGCACGCCGTCAGGGTGAGCAGCGCCGCCAGCGCGACGGCCGCGGGCTTTCCGAATGATTTCATGGTCAGATCTCCTTGCTGGGAATCCCCCGGCGGTCGTGGTGGGTGACCGGTCGCCCGGCCGGTGCCGCTCGTCCGGCCGATAGCCGGTCATGGCCGATCGGTGGCCGGTCGGTAGCCGGTCACGGCCGACCGGCGGCCGGTCGGTGACCGGTCAGTAACCGATCACCTGCGGCCAGCGCAGCTCGACGCCGTCGCGGGTGAGCCGCCGCTGGAAGTCGGCGAGCAGGTCCTCGTCCTCGCGTACGGCGTGCGGGGTGGTGGCGTTGTCCAGGCAGAAGGCCGCGAGGGCGCCCGCGGCCTCGCCGACGTTCCACTCCACCGGGTGCAGCCGGTAGGCCCCGTTGGTGATGTGGGTGGTGCCGATGTTCTTGGACGCGGGCAGCAGGTTGGTCATCCGCTGCGGGACGAGCGCGCCGAGGGGGATCTCGAACGGCGAGCTCGCCACGTCGATGTAGTTGTCGCCCCCGGTGGAGGGGTGCAGGTCGATGCGGTACATCCCCACCCCGACGGAGTCGGCGTAGCTCACCGCGCCCTTGTCGCCGCGCACCGCGAGCGAGAGGTCCTGCTCGGCCACGGTGTACAGGGCGCGGACGCGGCGCGACTCGCGGATGTAGGGGGCCTGGGCCAGTCCGCCCTCACCGCCGCCGGTGACGTCGCCGCGCAGGCGCAGGCCGGGAAAACCGGTCCCGCCGTCGGCGCGCGGCGCCTCGGTCTGCATCCAGTACAGCACCGAGCGGGACAGCTCGCGGGCGGCGGCCACGTGCGCGGCGGCGTCCGGCACGTCGATGACCGGACCCTCCAGGTAGTCGATCATCGGCCAGTTGACCAGGGTGATGTCGCTGGCGTAGGCGCCGTCGGCGAAGTTGCGCCGCGCGGCGATCCTGCGGAACGTCCACAGGTTCGCGTCGCCGGGGTTGAGCCGCTGATCGGCCTCCACCAGCAGCGGGTCGTCGTCCGGGTTGGGAGTGAAGGAACGTTCCACGATCTCCAGGGTCCTGGGGTGCGGGCAGCGCCAGGACAGCAGCCGGTCGCCCCAGAAGCCGGGCTGGTAGCTCTTCCAGAACTCGTAGGCGGCGGGCCTGTCGATGGTGTGGTCGCCGTCGACGTGGTCGATCGCGAAACACACCGAGACGGCCTGCATGTTCATCGGCTGGGCCTCGGCGGGCGCGCTCGGCTCGCCGGTGTCGCCCTGCGACTCGAACCCCGTCACGTACTCGGTGCCGGTCAGCGGCAGCAGCTCGCCCGTCTCGGTGGCGTCCAGCACGTACGGCGCGACGGCCGTGACCTCCCCGCCCCCGTCCCGGCGCTCCAGGCGCACGGCACGCACCCGGTCGCCGTCGACCTCCGCGCCGACCGGTCGGTACGGCTGCAGCACGCGCAGCCGCCCCGAGCCCCGGTAGGGCGCGAGCATCGCCTCGATCACCGCGACCGCGACGCGCGGCTCGTGGCACAGGCGGCTCACGTGCCCGGCGCCCGGGTTCAGCTCCCGCCAGGCCCGCGACCGCGCGGTGAGCGGGTAGTGGTCGCGGTAGTAGCCGCGGATGCCGTCGCGCAGCGCCCGGTAGGAGGCCGTGACGCCGAACCGCTCCACCCAGGAGTGCTCGTCGGGCGGCACGGCCTGGCTGGTCAGCTGCCCGCCGAGCCAGTCGTACTCCTCGGTCAGGATCACGGTGCGCCCGGCCCGCAGCAGCGCCAGGGCGGCGGCGACGCCGCCCAGCCCGCCGCCGACGACCACCGCGTCCGCCGATATCTCCACCACGTCGGGGGTCTCTCCCATCATCGTCGTTCTCACTGCCTTCTCGCCGTTGCCGGCACTCTTGTTCGGTCTCACTGCGGTCGGCTCCGGGCCGGCGCCAGCGTGGATCCCTCGACCAGCTCGCAGGCCAGCAGCTCCTGCGGTGTCCCCCCGCCGCCCTCCAGCACCTCCGCCAGCAGCTCAACGGCCCTGCGGCCCATCTCCTGCCGGGGGATGCGGAACCCGGTGAGGTCGACGTCGACGCGGACGGGCCTGGTCGGCGCGCCCAGCGCGAGGATCGACAGGTCGCCGGGGATCGTGAGACCCCGCTCGCCCGCCGCGTGCATGATCGCCACGGCGTCGGCGGGCTCCTCGACGAAGGCCGCGGTCACCCCGGTGGCCGACAGCTCCCCCAGGATCTCCTCGGGGGTCCTGCCGGTCACCGGCACGTGCGACCCCTCGGCGCCGACGGCGGCCACCGCCTCGCGGAAGCCGCGCATGCGGTCGGCCGGCGACTCGGCGCCCGCCCCGGTGCCGACGTAGGCCAGCCTCCGGTGGCCGAGCCCCGACGCCCGGTCAACCAGGGCGCGCACCGCGGGCGAGTAATCGGCGCCCACGTACGGCACCGGGGCGCCCGCGTCGTCACGGCGGCCGATGGAGACGAAGGGGATGCCCTCCGCCAGCAGCCGGGCCAGGTCGTCGCGGTCGACGGCGCGCCCGAGGAGCACGCAGCCGTCGGCGAGCCGCACCCGGCTGTCCTCGTTGAAGATCCGGCGCCGCTCCCCCGCGGCCCTGGCACTGGTGAACAGCAGCAGGTCGCAGCCCATCTCCTCGGCGCACTCCTCGATGCCGAGCAGGAAGGGGTGGTAGAAGTCGGCGCTCGCGGTCGGGAAGACCGCCTCGTAGGTGAAGACGCCCAGGATGCGGTTGCGCCGCTCGGCGAGCCGCCGGGCGATCGGGTCGGCGACGTACCCGGTCTCCCTGATCACCCTCAGCACCCGCTCGCGCGTCTCCGGGGCGATGCGGACCTCGGCGTCGGTCCGGTTGTTGAGGACGAGCGACACCGTCGTCTGGCTCACCCCCGCGATGCGGGCGATGTCCTGCTGGGTGAGTCGGCGGCCGGGGGAGGTCACGATCCGTAGCGTCCCATCTGATGATAATGCGCATTAGCGGGGTTGGGACGTCATCCTGCAATCAGCCACCGGATCCTGTCAAGAGCCGGAGGCCGGGATCGTGAAATGGAAATTTCGCCTGTGATAATTCGTATTAGCACCTTGACGGGCGGGCGAGTCCGGCCGAACCTTTGCGATCAGAGAGATGTCCTCACCATCACTCACGGTGAAAGTTGTCGCGAAGGGACGGTCAATGTCTGAACCCCTCCTGGACCGCCGCGGACTCCTGCGCGCGGCGGTCGGCGCCGGCGTGGCCGGCGGTCTCGGGCTCGCCCTCCCCGGGGCGGCCACGGCGGCGATCGCGGAGGCGTCCGCGCCGGCCGGTACGGCAGCCGCGCTGGGACCCGCCGGATTTCCCACGTACCAGTACATCGGCACGCCGTTCGACAAGGCGAGGCTGCGCTACAACCCGACCAACGAGCTGATCTTCCCCTGCGTCCGGGGCATGTACGACAAGATCGCGAGCCCGCTGGGGCGCTACTACCTCTACTACGCCCCGCACGACCGGCCAGGCGGTATCTGCTTGGCCTACGGCAACGCGCTCGGCGGCCCGTTCACCGAGTATCCGAACAACCCGATCATCTCCAACACCTGGTCGCCGCACTACTCGGTGAGCCACGTCTCGTCGCCGCACATCATCTGGAACGCCGCCGACCGGCAGTTCTACATGTACTTCCACGGCGAGAACAACACCACCCGGATGGCCTGGTCGACCGACGGCGTGCGCTTCACCTACCACGGCACGGTGCTGACCACCGCGATGATCCCCGGATCGACGGAGACCTCCTACGCCAGGGTCTTCGAGCACGCGGTCCCGGGGCTGGGCAACAAGTACGTCATGATCTTCATGGGCGTCACCAGCGGCTCCCGCAAGATCTTCTGGGGCTGGTCGTCCAACGGCAAGGACTGGCGGTTCGACCCGACCCCGCTGGTGTCGCCGGGCCCCGACGGGCAGAGCGACCTGTCCGGGCCGCACCTGCTCAAGCGCAACGGCACCGCGTACGTCGTCTACCACGGCAACAGCGGGAACATGTTCCTCACCGAGGTGGGCAACGCCTTCGACCGGGAGGTCCACCTCGGCGTCTTCCACCGGCCCCTGACCGGTGCGCCCGACGGCGGTCGCAGCGCGGCGCCCTCCTTCGGCACCGACGGCGGCGTGGAGTACATGTTCTACGAGGCGGGCCAGCGGAGCGGGTCGACGATCGCCGTCGCCCGCGCCGTCTAGGAACCCGCGCTCCCGGGCAGCACATTCTCGGGCAGCACGCTCCCTGACAGCACGTTCCCGGACGGCGCGCTCCCTGAACAGCACGCTCCCGGACGGCGCCCCCGCGGAGCCGTCCGGGCCGGGCTCGCGCGGCCCGGCCCGGAACCGGCCGGACGCCACGCGACCCGGGGCGCGAGCCGCCGGACCTCCCCGGTAAGAGGCCTTCCCGGGGCACCGGTGGGAGCATGGAGTCATGAACGTGGTGGTGCTGTCCGACACCCACGCGCCCCGGCGGTGGAAGTCGTGCCCGCCGGCCGTGGCCGAGCATCTGCGGGGCGCGGACCTGATCCTGCACGCGGGTGACATCTGCGTCGCCGGGGTGCTGGACGAGCTCGCCGCCTACGCCCCGGTGCGCGCGGTCAAGGGCAACAACGACGGGCCGGACGTGGTGGCCCCCGAGACGCTGGAGCTGGATCTCGGCGGGCTGCGCGTGGCGATGATCCACGACAGCGGCGCGGCCCAGGGGCGGTTCGCCCGGATGCGGCGCCGGTTTCCCGAGGCCGACCTGGTGGTGTTCGGGCACTCCCACATACCGCTGGACCACGGCGACGACGGGTTTCGCATCTTCAACCCGGGATCGCCCACCGACCGCCGACGCCAGCCCCACGGCACCCTGGGCGCCCTGCGCGTCGAGGGGGGCCGCCTCGTCGAGGCGAGGATCGTCCCCGTCACCTGACCCGCCGGCGGCACGGGAACGTCACCTGACCCGCCGGCACGGGAACCGCACCCGCCGCCGGCGTCGGAACCGCGAACGGCCCTCCGGGGGGCGGGGGCGGCCGACGCGCCCGGCCCGCGAGACGAAATATCCGGCGCCCACCTGCGCCACCGTCGCCGGTTGCCGATTCGTCACCTTCCATCAAGGTGCGCGGCACGATATACACGTGTTACGCACCGGTTAATTGTTCTTCGAAACAAATAAAGCACCGAGCACCACGGCAACCAGCGCGGCGGCGCGCGCCTTGCCTGACTTATCCCCCAGGTCAGGAAAGGATCCCCATGTCACAACGTTCTCGGCTCTGGAGTCGGCTGCTCTCCACGACACCCTCGATCGCGGACGACACCGCGGCGGCACCGGCGGCACCGGCGCGGCGATCCCCCGGAAGGACGGCCGGGCGGAGGGTCGCCCGAAGCGGCCTGGCGGCCTCCGTGGCCGCGATGGTCGGCGCGGCCATGTTCGTCCCCACCGCGGCCCAGGCCGCCGACCCCGCCTACCAGGTGCTGGTCTTCTCCAAGACGGCCGGCTTCCGGCACGACTCGATCCCCGCGGGCCTCCAGGCGATCCGCGACCTGGGCTCGGCCAACAACTTCACCGTCACCGCCACCGAGGACGCGGGAGCCTTCACCGCGTCCAACCTGGCGCGTTTCAAGGCGGTGGTGTTCCTCAGCACCACCGGGGACGTGCTCAACGGCACCCAGCAGACCGCCTTCGAGTCCTATGTCAACGGGGGCGGCGGCTACGTCGGCATCCACGCCGCCGCCGACACCGAGTACGACTGGCCGTACTACGGCAACCTGGCGGGCGCCTGGTTCAAGGGGCATCCGGCCATCCAGCAGGCGACGGTCAGGACCGAGGACCGCGCGCACGCGGCCACCGCCCACCTGGGTCCGGCCTGGTCGAGAAGCGACGAGTGGTACAACTACCGCACCAACCCGCGCAACAGCGCGCGAGTGCTGCAGAACCTCGACGAGGGCAGCTACAGCGGCGGCGACATGGGCGACCACCCGATCACCTGGTGCCGCCCGATGGCGTCCGGCCGCTCGTTCTACACCGGGCTCGGGCACACGGCGGGCTCCTACACCGAGACGGGCTTCCGCTCGCTGCTGCTCGGCGGCATCCGGTACGCGGCCGGGATGGCCAAGGCCGACTGCCGCCCGGAGACCGGCTACACGAGCCTGTACAACGGCTCGACCACCGGCTGGACGCAGAGCGGCCCGGGCGGTTTCACCAACACCGACGCCACCCTCACCTCCACCGGAGGCATGGGCGTGCTGTGGTACTCGGCGAAGAAGTACTTCTCCTACTCGCTGAAGCTGGACTGGCGGGTCGCCGGGGACGACAATTCGGGCGTCTTCGTGGGCATGTCGGCCTCCGACCCCACGAACACCTCCAAGGGGTACGAGGTCCAGATCGACGCCACCGACGCGGTCGACCGCACCACCGGGTCCGTCTACGCGGTCAAGGCCGCCGACATCGCGGCCCGCGACGCGGCCCTGAACCCGCCGGGCGCGTGGAACACCTACGAGCTCCTCGTCCAGGGCGAGCGGCTCCAGGTCTTCCTCAACGGCGTCAGGATCAACGACTTCACCAACACCGACCCGGCCCGCAGCATCCGCGAGGGGCACATCGGCATCCAGAACCACGGCACGGGCGACGACGTCTCCTTCCGCAACGTCCGGATCAAGGAACTGGGCGGCACCGGCCCGATCCAGACCACGGCCGAGGCGGAGTCCTACACCTCCAACTCGGGCGTGCAGATCGCCGACCACGGCCCGGCCAGCGGCGGCAGGACGGCCGGGTTCATCGAGAACGGCGACTGGGCCGGCTACTCCTCGATCAGCACGGCCGGCGCCACCGCCTTCGGCGCCCGCGTCTCCTCCGCCGGATCCGGCGGCACCATCCAGGTCCGCTCGGGATCGGCCACCGGGACCGTCCTCGGCTCGGTGGCCGTGCCGAACACCGGGGGCTGGGAGACCTTCCAGAACGTCTCCACCCCGCTGACCGGGTCGGCCTCGGGGCCGCTGTTCCTCACCTTCGCCGGCGGCGGCGGGTTCCTGTTCGACGTCGACACCCTCACCCTCACCAGGTGAACCACGGCCCGTGGCGCGCCGGCCCGGCGCGCCACGGGCCCTGCCCGGCGGGAGACCCCGGAGGCGGCACCGGCGAAGGGTCCGTAAAAGCCCCTCCCCCGGCCGTCCGCCGTGGCCGTCAGCCGACCAGGCCGGCGAGCCGGTCGACCTGGTCGGCGTCACGGGCCCAGCAGTAGAGCATCACCTCGTCGGCGCCGAGGTCCGTGAACGCGCCGATCGCGTCACGGATCCGCTCCGGCGTGGTGAGCATGTTCTCGACGACCCGGGTGGTGTCGCCCAGGAAGCCGTAGTAGGAGGTGATCTCCTCCGTGGCGTCCAGGACGGTGTCCTCGGGGCCGAGGGCGACGTTGACCTGCGCGACCATGCGAGGCCGTCCGTGCCGTCCCGCCTGGGTCCAGGACCTCTCGACGTCGCGCATGAGCCCGCCGGCCATGCCGGCGGGCGCGGCGCACAGGTACCCGTCCCCCCATCGGGCGACGCGCTCCACGGCGGCGGGGGCGAAGGCACCGATCAGGATCTCCGGGCCGCCCTCGAGGACGGGGGCCGGGCCGATCGGGCCGACCTCCTCGCTGTAGGGCTCACCGGACCAGACGCTCCGCAGCGTCGCCAGCTGCCGGTCGAGCCGGTGCCCGCGACCCCGGACGTCGACTCCCGCGGCGAGGTAGTCGTCCTGGCGTGTCCCGATCCCGATCCCGAGGGTGAAACGGCCGCCGGACATGCGGTCCAGGGTCGCGGCCTGCTTGGCGAGCAGCGCCGATTCGCGAAGGGGACCGAGCAGCACCTCGGTCTGTACGCGGATCCTCGAGGTGGCCCCCGCGATGGCAGCCAGCGTGATCAGGGGCTCGGGGTTCGAGTAGACGAGACGGTCGAGCAGGCCAAGGGTGGTGAAGGGGCCGGCGTCGGCACGCCGGGCCCAGGAAAGCAGCGACAAAGGATCGCTGATGGGCAGGCCAAGACCTACGTTCATGGAATCCAACCTCCAGAAGGGCACGCGAGAAGAACTGCCGCCCCTCCAGCACCGGGCACGGTCACCGTGCGCGGCGCGCTCCCGTACTGCGACGTCTTTCCGGGGAGCGCGATCCTTGGAGTGCCACCATTCTACCCACCACCCCTCCCCCACCCCGAGCTCAGGCCCGCCCGGGACGCGCGGTCATTCCACCACCTTCACGTCGTGCCCGTGATCGTCCTCATCGTCCTTCCTGGCGATGATCTGCCTGAACCCGCCGACGATAGTGAGATCGCTGCCGCGCCGGCCGCTCCCGGCCGGCGAGGACAACCCTGGAGCCGGCCGCCAGGGGGGGCGGACCGGCTCCAGGGTCGCGTCACGTCGTGGTCATCCCCGGGTCCACTTCTGGTTGTTGGCGCCCAGGCAGGTCCAGATGTGCACCTTGGTGCCGTTGGCGGTGCCGTTGCCGGACACGTCCAGGCACTTGCCGCTGCCGATCGCGGTGATGGTGTTGTCGGAGTTCAGGCGCCACTTCTGGTTGTTCTGGCCGTTGCAGTCCCAGATGAGCACCGCGGTGCCGTTGGCGGTCCCGGCCCCGTTCACGTCCAGGCACTTGTTGCCGTACACCCGCAGCTCACCCGATGCGGTCGTGGTCCACTGCTGGTTGGACCGGCCGTTGCAGTCCCAGATCTGCACCGCGGCGCCGTTGGCCTGCGAGGCGCCGGAGACGTCCAGGCACCGGCCCGACGCCACGCCCCGCAACGCGCTCGTGTTGGCGGTCGGGGTCGGCGTCGGGGTCGGGGTCGGGGTCGGGGTCGGGCCGCCCAGTTCCTTGATGCGGATGTTGCGGAACGACGCCACGTCGGGGGACCCGTGGTTCTGGATGCCGATGTAGCCCTGCTGCAGCGAGCGGACCGGGTCGGTGTTGGTGAAGTCGTTGATCTTCACGCCGTTCAGGAACACCTGCAGCCGCTCACCCTCCACCAGCAGCTCGTAGGTGTTCCACTGACCCGGCGGGTTCAGCGCCGCGTCGCGTGCGGCGATGTCCGCCGCCTTGAAGCCGTAGATCGCGCCTGTCGTCTTGTCCGCGCTGTCGGTCGCGTCGATCTGCACCTCGTGCCCGGTGTTGAGCGCCGTGTTCGGGTCACCGGTGGCCGGGAACCCGACGATCACCCCGGAGTTGGAGTCGCCGTTCACCCTCCAGTCGAGCTTGAGCGAGTAGGAGCCGAACTCCTTGGCGTTGTACCACAGCATGCCCATGCCGCCCTGGGAGCTCAGCGTGGCGGAGCTGTTGGTGAACGACCCCGGCCCGGCCTGCGTCCAGCCCGTCGTCGACCCGTTGTACAACGTCGTGTAGCCGGTCTCCGGGCGGCAGTCGGCGTTGGTCGCCTTGGCGGCGTACCGGATCCCGCCCAGCAGGAGCGTGCGGAAGTTCGAGTCCGCGTACGACTCCTGGGTGTGCCCCAGGCCGGTGTAGAACGAGCGGCCGGACGCCATCGGGCGGCACCAGGTGATCGGGTGGTCGCCCATGCCGCCGCCGCTGTAGGTGCTCTCGTCCAGGTTCTGCAGGACGCGCACGTTCGGGCGGGGGTTGCTCCGGAAGCTGTACCACTCGTCGGTCCGCGTCCAGGTCGTCCCCAGGTGGGCGGTCGCGGCGTGCGCCCGGTTCTCGTTGCGCACGGTGGCCTGCTGGATCGCCGGGTGGCTGTTGAACCAGGCGCCCACCAGCTGCCCGTAGTACGGCCAGTTGTACTCGGTGTCGGCGGCCGAGTGCACGCCCACGTAACCGCCGCCGCCGTCCACGTACGACTGGAAGGCGTTCTGCTGGCTGTCGTTCAGCACGTCACCGGTGGTGTTGAGGAACACCACCGCCTTGTACCGGGCGAGGTTGGACGTGTTGAAGACACCGGCGTCCTCGGTGGCCGTGACGGCGAAGTCGTTGGCGGACCCCAGGTCGCGGATGGTCTGGATCCCGGCGGGGATCGCGTCGTGCCGGAATCCGGCCGTCTTGGAGAAGACCAGCACCTCGAAGGCGGCGGCCTGGGCGGGAAGCGCGGAGATCACGGTCGTGGCGGCGGCGGCGCTGAGCGCCAGCGCGGCCACCGACAGGCGTCGCAGCACGGAGGTCCTCCGGCCGCCACCCCCGGTGCGCCCGAGCGCGGCGGGGATCAGATGTCGAAGCATGGGTGTCCTTCCGTCGTGGCGCCCGGGGCGGCCCTTCCGGTGATGAGCCGGGCCGCGCCGGGCGCCACATCGATGACGTGCTCGTGGTGTGGTCGGGGTCGCGTGGTGTGGCGGATCGCCTAGACGCGGGTCCACTTCTGGTTGTTGGCACCCAGGCAGGTCCAGATGTAGACCTTGGTGCCGTTGGCGGTGCCGTTGCCGGACACGTCCAGGCACTTGCCGCTGCCGATCGCGGTGATGGTGCCGTCGGAGTTGAAGCGCCACTTCTGGTTGTTCTGGCCGTTGCAGTCCCAGATGAGCACCGCGGTGCCGTCGGCGGTCCCGGCCCCGCTCACGTCCAGGCACTTGTTGCCGTACACCCGCAGCTCACCCGAGCTGTTGGAGGTCCACCGCTGGTTGGTGCCCCCGTTGCAGTCCCAGATGTTGACCGTGGCGCCGTTGGCCTGCGAGGCGCCGGAGACGTCCAGGCACCGGTTCGACGCCACTCCCCGCAACGCGCTCGTGTCGCCGGAGGGCGTCGGGGTCGGCGACGGCGACGGCGACGTGCCGGTGTCGAAGGTGTAGGCGTCCAGGTCGAACAGGTAGCCCTGGCCGGTCGCGCCGCGGAAGACGAGGTACAGCGTCGTGGCGCCGCTCGGCGCGCCGCTCAGGCTCGCCGAGACGTTGGCGAAGGTCTCCCAGCTGCCGGTGCTCCCGACGTTGACCGTGCTCAGCAGCGTGCCCGTGGCCGAGCCCGCGCGGACCTCGATCCGGCCGCCCACGCCCGCCGAGGACACCCGCGCGGTGAACCTGTTGGCGCCGCTCAGGTTGTACGGCGTGAAGGAGATCCAGTCGCCGTCGTCGACGAAGCCCACGGTCTTGCCGCCCTCGGCGCTGGTGTGGTCGGCCGTCTGCACGCCCTGCTGGGCGCCGAAGTGCTCGGCCTGGCGGTGCCGTGGCTGCAGCGTCCGGCTGCTGGTGGAGGTGAGGCCGCCCGCGTCGGTGTAGGAGGCCACGAAGACGCCGTAGATGTTCGCCGCGGTGTCGTGCTCGCCGTCGACCGGTACCGCGATGGAGCCGCTGCAGCCGGTCCTGGAGGTGATCTCGTGGGCGTGGCTGTCATGGCCCAGCGAGTAGGTCACCTTCACCTTGGAGCAGTCGATCGTGCCGTCCTCCGGGTCGCTCACGGTGACCTGGAACGGCACGGTGTCTCCGAAGGAGAACAGCTGGCCGTTGCCGGGGTTCGTGAGCGTGACGGACGGGGCGGTGTTGCCGACGGACACGGCGACGCTCGAGCCTCCGGGCAGCCCCTGCGGGTCGCGGACGGTGAGCGTGGCGGTGTACGAGCCGTTGGTGGTGTAGGTCTTGGTCGGGTTGGCGGCGGTGGAGGTGGTGCCGTCGCCGAAGTTCCACGAGTACGACAGCGCGCCGCCCTCGGGGTCGGAGCTGCCCGCCGAGGAGAAGTTCACCGTGAGCGGAGCCGGTCCCGAGGTCTTGTCGGCCGAGGCCTTGGCGATCGGGTTGCGGTTGGCGGCCTGGCCGATGTACTCGATCCGGTAGAGCGCCTGGTTGTTGCTGCCGGTGCCGTAGTCCAGCACGTACAGCGCCCCGTCGGGGCCGAAGGCCATGTCCATCACCTGCGTGCCCGACCAGGGGAACGCGGAGATCTCGCCGTAGCCGCCGTCGCTCTTCACCTCGATGGCCTTGATCCAGCGGCGGCCGTACTCGCCGGCGAAGAACCGTCCGTCGAGCACCTGGGGGAACTTGACGCTGGAGTTCAGGTTCGCGTCGAACCGGTAGACCGGGCCGCCCATCGGCGACTCCGAGCCGCTGCCGAACTCCGGCGGCGAGCCGGAGTCACCGGCGTACTTGATCCACGCCGGCTTGGCCGCGGGCAGCGTGGTCAGACCGGTGTTGCGGAAGGAGTTGTTGGTCGGGCCACCCGAGCAGTTGAACTTCGGGCCGGTGCTGTTGGAGGAGAAGTTCCACTCGTTGTAGGTCTCGTTGGTGGAGTTGCTCCCCGTGCAGTACGGCCAGCCGTAGTTGCCGGCGCTGGTGATGCGGTTGAACTCCACCTGCCCGCTCGGACCCCGGCTGGAGTTGGTCGACCCCGCGTCCGGCCCGTAGTCGCCCAGGTAGACGACGCCGGTCGCCTTGTCGACGCTCATCCGGAACGGGTTGCGCAGACCCATCGCGTAGATTTCCGGCCGCGTCCTCGCCGTACCCTGCGCGAACAGGTTGCCGCTGGGGATCGTGTAGGTGCCGTCCGCCTGCGGCTTGATCCGCAGGAGCTTGCCGCGCAGGTCGTTGGTGTTGCCGGCCGAGCGCTGCGCGTCGTACTGCGGGTTGCGGTTGGTCCGCTCGTCGATCGGGGAGTAGCCCGCCGACTCGAAGGGGTTGGTGTCGTCGCCGGTGGTCAGGTACAGGTTGCCCTGCGCGTCGAAGTCGAGGTCACCGCCCGCGTGACAGCACTGGCCGCGGTCGTTGGCGACCCGCAGGACCACCTTCTCGCTGGCCGTGTCGAGCGTCTCGTCCGACTTGAGGGTGAAGCGCGACAGGTAGAACTCGCCCTTCCACTGGTCGAACTGCGCCTGGGTGCCGGTGGCCGGGGCGTCGCCGGTCGGCGTGCTCAGCCGGGGCGAGTAGTACAGCCAGACGTGCCGGTTCGTGGCGAAGTTCGGATCGACCGCCACCCCCTGGAGGCCCTCCTCGTCGTGGGCGTAGACGTTGAGCCTGGCGGCCACCTTCGTGTTGCCGCCGGCGTCGGTCACGCGCAGCGTGCCGTCGCGGGACGTGTGGAGGACCGACCGGTTCGGCAGCACGGCCAGTGACATCGCCTCACCCAGCTCGTTGCCGCCCGACGCGAGCGGCACCTGCTGGTAGTCGGACGCAGGGATGTTCAGCGCGAGCGCCTGGGATTGCGCACCCGCACCGCCGGCGCCGGACGACGACGCGTGCAGGGCGGGGGTGGCGGCGAGGGTGGAGGTGGCCGGGGCGACGATGGCGAACGCCGCGGCCAGCACCGCGGCGACGACGCCGGTCAGGACCGGTCTGCGCGCCACGGCGGGCGAAGGTGGTTGCACGGTGGTTCCTTTGGGGGGTGGGGATGCGGGTCAGGTCACGCCTTCCTCAGGGGGGTGACGCCCTCCCGAGGTGGAGACCGTGGAGGGCGCGGTGAGGCGAGGCTGTGGACGACGACACGGCCGGCCACGACGCGGAGTGCCGCGAAGCGCCTCCACATCCCGTTCATGTGATCCAGCCGCGGAGGCACCGGAGGGATCGCCCCCGGGACCTCACTACCAATTACGTTCCGACCACTTATCCCAGTCAAGGCCTTAAGCCCACTTATTTCACAATATGCACACCGCGATTCTGGCCACAGTTAGCCGCTTAACGCTGCCATCTGCGGTGATGTCCGGAACTAAGTTTCCTGCACCGAAACTTCCCGTATGAAACGTTCAGATGTATCGTACTGATCGGGCCCCGCACGATCCGCCGCGAAGGCGACCCCGACGACCGCCGCGGCGAGATCCGGCAGCGCCCCTTCTCCCGGCCTCCGGCCGCAACCGGATCCGAACCGGTTCGACCTCGAGGCCTTCAGGCGGGTCGCGAGCAGGCGGGCGGGACGGACGGACGTTCCTTCGGGCCCGGCTCCCGGCGACATGCGAGCATCGCCGACGAGAGCCGACCACGAGGAGAATCCGGCAGGCAGCCGGGCAGGACTGAGTCTTGACAAGCGGTCCGACCGTCGTATGTGCTTCGCTGTACACCACCGCCCGCTCCTCCCCGGTGGGTTCAGAACCCTGTCGAATCGATTCGCATTCGTAGTGGCGACCGGCTTCCCGACGAGCCTCGCGGTCTTCCGAGCGCGCCTTTCTCCGCCAGGCTCTACTCCCAAGGAGCACGACATGCAGGATTCACCCGTTCCCTTATCGGTCCGTATGACCCGTGGACGGCGCTCTCGAACGGCCGTCATCGCCTCTGTCATAACGGTGCTGACGACCCTCCTGGCCACCGGCCTGACCTGGTGGGCACCGGCCTCGGCGGCGACCACGCCACTGGTGGGCACGGCGTCGGGCCGGTGCCTGGACGTCTCCGGCGCCTCGCAGGCCAACGGCGCCGCGGTCAACATCTGGGACTGCAACGGACAGTCCAACCAGCAGTGGACCACGACCGCCTCGAACGAGCTGCGGGTGTACGGCGGCAAGTGCCTGGACGCCTACGGCGGGGGCACCGCCGACGGCACCGCGGTGATCATCTGGGACTGCAACGGCCAGAACAACCAGAAGTGGCGCCTGAACTCCGACGGCACTGTCACCGCGGTCGGCAGCGGCAAGTGCCTGGACGTGTCCGCCAACGGCACCGCCAACGGCACCAAGGTGCACATCTGGACCTGCCACGGCGGCACCAACCAGAAATGGTCCACCGGAACCCAGCCCAGCCCGTCGCCGACCGTGACCCCGACGCCGCCCCCGCCCGGCGCGCGCCCGTGCGACATCTACGCCTCGGGCGGCACGCCGTGCGTGGCCGCGCACAGCACGACCCGGGCGCTCTACGGCGCCTACGGCGGCAACCTGTACCAGGTCAGGCGCTCCTCCGACAGCACGACCCGGAACATCGGCGTCCTGACCGCGGGCGGCGTCGCCAACGCCGCGGCGCAGGACTCGTTCTGCACCGGCACCACATGCGTCATCACGGTCCTGTACGACCAGTCCGGCCGGGGCAACGACCTGTGGTACCAGGGATCCAGCGTGGTCCCCGGCTCCCCCCAGAGCAGGCCCGCGACCGCGACCACCGAGTCGCTCACCGTCGGAGGCAACAAGGCGTACTCCCTCTACATCAACCCCGGCAACAGCTACTGGCGGGACGGCCACCTGACCGGCGTCCCCACGGGCAGCGCACCCGAGGGCATGTACATGGTGACCAGTGGCACCCACGTCAACAGCGGCTGCTGCTTCGACTACGGCAACAGCGAGACCACCAGGAAGGCCGACGCCGCCGGCGCCATGGACGCCATCAACTTCAGCACCCAGTGCTGGTTCGGCGGCTGCTCCGGGACCGGCCCCTGGGTCCAGGCCGACCTGGAATGGGGTCTGTTCCCCGGTGGCAGCCAGGCGTGGAACCCCAACCAGCGGGCCTTCCCCCACAAGTTCGTCACCGCCACGCTGAAGAACAACGGCACGACCCGGTTCGCGATCAAGGGCAGCAACGCCCAGTCCGGCAGCCTGTACACCCTGTACGACGGCCAGCTCCCCAACGGCTACAGCCCGATGAAGAAGCAGGGGGCCATCATCCTGGGCAGCGGCGGCGACTGCTGCAAGCCCGACGGCGGCGCCAACCTCAGTGCCGGCACCTTCTACGAAGGGGCCATGGTCGCCGGCTACCCCACCGACGCCACCGAGAACGCCGTCCAGGCCAACGTGATCGCCGCCGGCTACCGCTGACCGGTCCCGGCATCCGCAGGATCGATTCGTGGGCACTGCCGTGGGCACTGCGGCACCCCTTTCTTCCACGGCCACCGGGCCGCCCCGCGTCGGGGGCGGCCCGGTCGGCTCAGTACTGGCGGGTGGGCAGGGCTTCCTTGGCCTGCTCCTGGGTGAAGGTGGTCTCCTCGGTCACCACACGCTCCGGGACCTGCTCACCGGCGACGACCTTCTTGGCCAGGTCCATCAGCTGGGGGCCGAGCAGCGGGCTGCACTCGACGATGTAGCTGATCTTCCCG
>NZ_JBEZZK010000016.1:171688-229449 GCF_040639135.1 Streptosporangium sp. NPDC023963 | reverse complement strand
ATCGGCAACTTCCCCGGCAGCTTCGGCTCCACCTCCACCGTCATCATGAGCGACACCACCAACAACCTCTTCGAAGCGGTCCAGGTCTACAAGCTGGCCAACCAGAACCGCTACCTCATGATCGTCGAGGCCATCGGCTCCCAGGGACGCTACTTCCGCTCCTTCACCGCCACCAGCCTGGGCGGCACCTGGACCCCGCAGGCCGCCACCCAGAGCAACCCGTTCGCCGGCAAGGTCAACAGCGGCGCCACCTGGACCAACGACATCAGCCACGGTGAGCTGCTGCGCACCAACGCCGACCAGACCATGACCGTCGACCCCTGCAACCTGCAGCTGCTCTACCAGGGCCGCGACCCCAGGTCCGACGGTGTCGACTACGGCCTCCTGCCCTACCGGCCCGGCCTGCTGACCCTGCAGCGCTGACACCGTGACAGCCGATCCAGACCGGCTTCCCCTGCCGATCACCCCCTGAACCGGTCCCGGGCGCGGGGGAGGGAGCGCTCACCGCGCCCGGGACCTACCAACACCCCCCGCAAAACACGTTTCAGAGGGAGAAGACAGGTGAGACCTGCTCTGCGCACGGTCCTGTGCACCGTGGGCCTGCTTCTTGCGACCGTGTTGTTCCCGTCCCCGGCCAGGGCGGACAACCCGATCGTGCAGACCATCTACACCGCCGACCCGGCGCCGCTCGTCCACAACGGCCGCGTGTACGTCTACACAGGCCACGACGAGGACGGTTCGACCTACTTCACCATGCGCGACTGGCGCGTCTTCTCCTCCACGGACATGGCCAACTGGACCGACCACGGCTCGCCCATGAGCCTGGCCACCTTCGCCTGGGCCGACGCCAACGCCTGGGCCGGCCACGTCATCCCCCGCAACGGGAAGTTCTACTGGTACGTGCCGGTGCGGAACCGGGCGACCGGCGGGATGGCCATCGGCGTCGCGGTCGGCGACAGCCCCACCGGACCCTTCAGGGACGCGCTGGGCCGCCCGCTGGTCGAGAACGGCGAGATCGACCCGCACGCGTTCATCGACGACAACGGCCAGGCCTACCTCTACTGGGGCAACCCCCGCCTGTGGTACGTCCGGCTGAACACCGACATGATCTCCTTCTCCGGCGGCCCGACCCAGATTCCGCTCACCACGGCGGGGTTCGGCACGCGAAACGGCAACGCCAGCCGCCCCACCCTCTACGAGGAGGGGCCCTGGGTCTTCAAGCGCAACAACCTCTACTACAACGTGTTCGCCGCCGAATGCTGCTCGGAGTTCATCGGCTACTCGACGGCCCCCAGCGCCACCGGGCCGTGGACCTACCGGGGAACGATCATGCCGAGGCAGGGGTCGAGCTTCACCAACCACGCCGGGATCGTCGACTTCGCCGGTAGCTCGTACTTCTTCTACCACAACGGGGCCCTGCCGGGCGGCAGCGGTTACACCCGCTCGGTGGCCGTGGAGAGGTTCGCCTACAACGCCGACGGCACCATCCCGACCATCAACATGACCACCGCAGGACCACCGCAGGTCGGCACCCTCGACCCGTTCGTCCGCCAGGAGGCCGAGACCATGGCCTGGGCATCCGGGGTGGAGACCGAAGCCTCCGGCGAGGGCGGCATGAACGTCGGCTTCATCGAGAACGGCGACCACATCAAGGTCAAGGGCGTCGCGTTCGGCAACGGGGCCTCCTCCTTCACCGCCCGGGTGGCCTCGGGCACCAGCGGCGGCCGGATCGAAGTCCGCCTCGGCAGTGCCACCGGCACCCTCGTGGGCACCTGCACCGTCCCCGGCACCGGCGGCTGGCAGAGCTGGACCTCGGTCACCTGCCCGGTGTCGGGCGCGACCGGCACGCGTGACCTCTACCTCCGGTTCGCCGGCAACAGCGGCTACCTGTTCAACCTCAACTGGTGGCAGTTCGCCCCGAGCGGCGGTGGCGGCGGGAACCTGCTGGCCAACGGCACGATGGAGGACGGCACGACGAGCTGGACCAGCTCCGGCGGCACCCTGTCCTCCGCCACCGATGTGGCTCACGGCGGCAGCCGGTCCCTGCTCAACTCCGGCCGTACGTCCGCCTGGCAGGGCCCGCACCAGAACGTGACCGCGCGGCTCACCAACGGCAAGAGCTACACCACGAGCGTGTGGGTCCGCTCGCAGAGCGGCACCCCCGGCGCGAAGGCGACGCTGACGCTCACCGCGAACGGCACGACGAACTACGTCCAGCTCACCCCGGCCCAGACGGTCAACGCCAACGGGTGGACCCAGCTCACCGGCACCGCGACGGTCTCGTGGACCGGGACGCTGACCAACGCCTCCTTCTACGTCGAGACGGCCGCGGGCACCGACGGCCTCTACGTCGACGACGCCTCCTTCCAGTAGCGCGACCCCCCTGCGCTCGTCTGAACCTGACCCTCACCAGGAGCGACATCCATGAGAAAACAACGAGCACGTGTGCTGCTGAGCCTGGCGGCGCTGGCCGTGGCGCTCACCCCCGCCACCCAGGCGCAGGCCCTGGAGAACGGCGTGGGCCGTACCCCGCCGATGGGGTGGAACACCTGGAACACCTTCGGCTGCAACATCAACGAGACCCTGATCAAGCAGACGGCCGACGCCATGGTCAGCAACGGCATGCGCGACCTGGGATACCAGTACGTCGTCGTCGACGACTGCTGGATGGACCCCAACCGCGACTCCGCCGGCAACCTCCAGCCCAACCTGTCGCGGTTCCCGAGCGGCATGAAGGCGCTCGGCGACTACCTGCACGCCAGAGGGCTGAAGTTCGGCATCTACCAGGCCCCCTTGGACAAGACCTGCGCCCAGTACTTCAATTCCTACCCCGGCGCGACCGGCAGCCTCAACCGCGAGGTCCAGGACGCCCGGCAGTTCGCCGCCTGGGGCGTCGACTACCTGAAGCACGACTGGTGCTCCCCCACCGGCACCATCAACGACCAGGTGCGCATCTTCGCCAAGATGCGCGACGCGCTGGCGGCGACCGGGCGGCCGATCCTCTACAGCATCAACCCCAACAGCATCCACGAGAAGACCGGCCCGCAGCGCAACTGGGGCGACGTCGCCAACATCTGGCGGACCACCGAGGACATCACCAACAAGTGGGACACCGGCCAGACCAACGGCTACCCGATGGGCATCCAGAACATCGTCAACGTCACCGTCCCCCTGGCGGGCTACGCCAAGCCCGGGGCGTTCAACGACCCCGACATGATGGAGGTCGGCCGTGGCGGCATGACCGACACCGAGATGCGCAGCCACTTCGCGCTCTGGGCCATGATGGCCTCGCCCCTGATCGCCGGGAACGACGTCCGGAACATGGACAGCGCGACCAGCACCATCCTGAAGAACCAGAACCTGATCGCCATCAACCAGGACACGCTCGGCCTCCAGGCCACCCAGATCAGCAACGACGGCACGCGCCGCATCCTGGCCAAGCGCCTGAGCAACGGCGACGTCGCGGTCGCCCTGTTCAACCAGGGCGGCAGCACCACCACGATCAGCACCACCACGTCCGCCATCGGCCTGTCCGGCAACTCCTTCGGCCTGCGTGACGCCTGGAGCAACGCCGTCACCTCGACCACCGGGAACATCTCGGCGAGCGTGCCGGCGCACGGCACCGTCGTGTTCCGGGTCAGCGGCGGCACGCCCGACCCCGACCCGACGCCCACCCCCACCCCCACGCCCACCGCGTCCACGACCCCGATCCGGGGTGTGGGGTCGAACCGGTGCCTCGACGTGACCGGCGCCTCGCAGGCCAACGGCACCCTGGTGGTGATCTGGGACTGCAACGGCCAGAGCAACCAGCAGTGGACCTCCACCGCCGCCGGTGAGCTGCGGGTCTACGGCAACAAGTGCCTGGACGTCAACAACAACGGCACCGCCGACGGAACCGGCGTCCTCATCTGGGACTGCAACGGCCAGAACAACCAGAAGTGGCGCTTCAACACCGACGGCACCATCACCGCCGTCGGCGCGAACAAATGCCTGGACGTCGCCGGCAACGCCACGGCCAACAACACCAAGGTCCAGATCTGGACGTGCACCGGCGGCGCCAACCAGCGCTGGAACCGCGGGTGATCCTCTCGTCCGCCGCCCCCTGAAAGGCCGTTCGACGGCCTTGGCGGGCAGAGGTCCCTGACCGCCGGAGCCGAGCCCTGCCGCCCCCTTTCGACCGGGCGGCAGGGCTCGCGCGTTCGTGGTCGGCGGCCTGTTCCGCCGCCCGCGCGAGAGGCCGGGGTTCGCGGAGAGCCTCGACGCGCGGACCGGGGAAGGGCTGCGCGACCGCGCGTGCACGTGGACGGCCGGCGCCCGTCCCATCCTCACCGCGGCGCGGGAACGACGGGATCGAGCGGGTCCCCCGTCCTCAGCCGAGCGGTTCGAGCCGGGTGCGGGGGCCTTCCAGGCGCAGTCTCGACATCGGAGCGGGTGTCCCGCCGAAGTGGGCCCGCTCGGCGGGACCCCGGTAGTCGAGGAAGCTGACCACGCGCAGGTCGTCGAGCACCATCCAGGCGTAGGCCTGGTCGGGCTGGGCCCGCGGGTTCCCGATCACCAGGCCGGAGCCGTTCAGGGGTTCGTAGGGGCCCTCCATCGTCGCGGAGACGAAGCCGTACAGGCCGGTCGGGGCGGCGCCCTCCGGCTCGAACGACTGGCGGTGGGTGCAGAAGAACAGGTAGTGCAGGCCGCCGTGGACCACGATGTGCGGGCGTTCGATCTCGCGGTTGATCCCGTCGGCGACCAGGAGCGGCGGGCGCAGCGGCCGGCCCTCGGACTCCGGGCCGGCCAGCGCGACGGCGCCCATGTGGCGGTCGCCCCACGGGACGGAGGCCGCGATGAGCAGGTGGCCCCGGAACCAGGCGGGGTCGCGGAAGGCCCGGATCCGCCCGGGCCCCCCTTCGTGTTCGTCGGCCGGAAGGTAGAACTCGCCGCCGGAACGTACGATCTCCCGATGCTCGGCCGGTCCCGGCCGTCCGGGTCCCCCGTCGAGCGGCAGGCGCGCCTCGATCACCCGTTGCACGAAGGTCGGCCGCTTCTCGTCGCGGTGCCCGGCCGCGGTGTAGAAGACCGACACGGTGCCGTCCGCACGACGGATCGCCGTGCCGGACCACTCGCGGCTGCCCGGTGACTCCCCGTCGCGGAAGACGTCGCCGAGGTCGGCCCACGTGCCCTCGTCCGGGGTGAGCAGGCGGATGCGGGCGACGTCGTGGCGGTCCTCCGGATGGCCGGTCGCGGGGGCGGTCAGGCCCATCCAGAGTTCGCGGCCGTCGAAGAGGGCCGTGGCACCGTCCTCGTCCTGGATCGGCCACATGTCCCACAGGTCCAGGCCGGGCAGCGCCGTCTCGACGGGGCCGAGGATGGGCGGCGCGGTCGTCGCCGGGTCCTCGGTGATCAGGTCGAGGTGGCGGCGCGTCCACCGGGTCGTCGTGCTCACTCGTTCTCGTTTCCGTTCAGGGCCGCTCGGGCCAGTTCCGCCGCGCCGGTGATCCCGGACAGGTTCCCGAGTCCCGGCGGGGTGATGACGGTGTCCAGGGGGTAGCCGCCGGCCAGTTCGGCGGTGCGGGCCCGGACCAGGTCGAGCAGGCCGGGCCGGCCGCCGACCCCGCCACCGATGATCACCGCCTGCGGAGACACGACGGCGGCCAGGTTGTGCACGGCCAGCGCCAGGTACTCCGCCTCCAGTTCCCACGGCTCGCCGTCCCCGAGCTCCTGGGCGGGCCGCCCCCAGCGCCGCCGCATCGACGTCCCCGAGGCCAGCCCTTCGAGGCAGTCGCCGTGGAAGGGGCACGCGCCGGGGAAGGGATCGCGCGCGGTGTCGTGAGGCAGCCGCATGTGCCCGGCCTCGGGGTGGGTGCGCCCGTGCAGCGGGCGCCCGCCGACGATCACGCCGACCCCGACGCCGGTGCCGACGGTCATGTAGGCGAGCGTGTGCAGCCCCCGCCCGGCGCCGTGGCGCAGCTCGCCGATGGCGGCACCGTTGACGTCGGTGTCGAGCCCGACCGGCACCCCGAGCCCCTCCCGGAAGGGTGTCACCACGTCGGTGCCCGACCAGCCGGGTTTGGGGGTGGTGGTGATGCGCCCGCTCGCCAGGTCGACCGGCCCGAAGGTGGCGACGCCGACCGCCGCCGGGGCGGGATGGCGGCGGAAGAAGGCGACGGCGGCCGGGATGGTCTCGTCGGGGGTCGTCGTCGGGACCACCTCGGTGGCCACGATCCTTCCGTCGGTGTCGGCGAGCGCGCACACCCATTTGGTGCCGCCGGCCTCGACTGCTCCGTACATGGTCATCCCTTCAGTGAACCCTGGAGCAGAGCCGTGACGAAACGCCGCTGGAAGATCAGGAACACCGCGAGCGTGGGTGTCAGGATGAGCAGCGAGCCCGCGCACAGCAGCGGGATGTCGGTGCCCCACTGTCCCTGGAAGGCCCCCAGTGCCCCGGACATGGTGCGTTGCAGCGGGTCGTCGACCAGCACGATGGCCAGCAGGAACTGGTTCCACGTCCACAGGAACAGCAGGATCGCCAGCGACGAGGTCGCCGGGGCGGCCAGCGGCACGTGCACCCGCCAGAAGAGCTGCCAGGTCCCCGCGCCGTCGATGCGGGCGCTCTCGGACAGTTCCTCGGGCATGTTCACGAAGTGGGCCCGCATCCAGAACACCGAGAACGGCATGAACAGCCCGATCAGCGGCAGGATGATCGCCCACCGGGTGTTCAGCACGCCCATGTCGCGCACGAGGTAGTAGAGCGGTGTGATGATGCCCTCGAACGGCAACGTCACCCCCAGCAGGAACGCCACGAAGACGAACCGCCGCCCGGGGATGCGCAGGTGCCCGATGGCGAATCCGGCCATGGTGGCCATGACCAGCGAGATCGGCACCACCCCGAGCACGATCAGCGCGCTGGACGTGAGCAGCTCGGTCATCCGGGCGGCGGTGAACGCGGTGACGAAGTTGCCCCACTGCGGGTCGTCGGGCCACTCGAGACCCAGCGGGTAGCTGCCCGAGGGGTGGAGCGCGGTGACGAGGAGGCTGACGAACGGCATCAGGGTGGCCGCCATCAGCACCAGCAGCAGCACCCGGCCGGTCCAGGCCTCACGACGATCGAAGATCATGATTTGCGTTCCCTGGTGAGCCACTGGATCGGCAGTGCGCACGCGATCACCAGCACGGTGAGGATCACCGCGAGGGCCGAGGCGAGGCCGACCTGGCGTTCGGAGAAGGCCAGGTAGTAGATCTCCAGGCCGGGCACCATGCTGGCGTTGCCGGGCCCGCCCTGGGTCGAGACGTAGACGATGTCGAAGCTGGCCAGCGCGGCCACGACCGTGACGGTGACGCAGACCCCGATCTCCTGCCGCAGGCTGGGCAGGGTGATCGAGAAGAACTCGCGGAAGGGTCCGGCGCCGTCGAGGCGCGCGGCCTCGTACAGGGCTGGGTCGATCTTGCTCATCCCGGCCAGCAGCAGGAGCGTGCACAGCCCCAGGAGCACCCAGGCGCCGATCACCCCGACCGCCGGCAGAGCCGTCGAGAAGTCGCCCAGCCAGGCGCGGGTGATCCCCTCCAGCCCGACGGCCGTGAGGATCTGGTTCACCAGCCCTGTCGAGGACAGCAACCAGCTCCAGGTGATCCCGGCCGCGACCAGCGGGATGACCTGTGGCAGGAAGATGACCGTACGGGCCACCAGCGCGAGGCGGCTGGTGGCGATGCGGCGGATCGTCGCCGCGATGGCCAGCCCGAGCACGACCGGGACCGCGCTGAAGAACACGATCAGCTTCACCGCGTTGAGGATGGAGGCGAACAGGTCGGGGTCGGTGAAGACCCGCAGGTAGTTCTGGACCCCGGCCCAGGTGGCCACGCCGATGCCGTCCCACTTGTAGAGGGAGTACTGCACCGTCATGGCCAGCGGCTGGATCACGAACACGACGTAGAACGCGGCCGCGGGCAGCACGAACACCCATCCGGCCCATCTCGGCCCGCTCCGCCGTCTGGCGGCCGCCTTCATCTCAGCCTCCCTTGACCTGGCTCTGGTAGTCGGCCTGCACGCTCTTGAGCAGGCCTTCGGGGGTCTGTTCCCCGGCCACCAGCTTCTGCAGGTTCGGGGTCCAGCTCTTGGCGTAGATCGCGCCGGTGGCGTTGGCGATGAAGTCCATCGCGCCGTTGTCCTGCGCGATCCGCGCGCCCGCCGCGAGCGTGCTCGCGGTCACGCTGTCCTCGGCCACCGGCGGCATCGGCCCGTCGGCCGGGCCCATCGGGTGGGAGCCACCGACCTGGACGCCGATCGTGCGCGCCTGCGTGTCGGTGGCGACCCAGTCGAGGAACGCGGCGGCGCAGTCGGCGTTCTTGGCGTTCGCCCCGATGCCGAACGCCAGCGGGGCCGACATGGTGGCCCGCTTGCCGCCGGCCTGGGCCGGCGGCATCAGGAAGAAGCCGATGTCGCCCGCCATCTTCTTGTCGAGGTTGCCCGACTCCCAGTCGCCGTTGAACATGAACAGGCCGTCGCCGCCGATGAAGCGGCTCATCATCGTGGCGTAGTCGACGGCGTTGACGTCCTTCCAGAAGTATCCGGCCTTGACCCACTTCTCCAGGTGCTGGGTCGCCTGGAGGTTGGCCGGGGTGTCGATGGTCGCGCCGGGCTTCTGGAAGATCCACTCGTTGATCGGCGCGGGCGGGCCGTAGGAGGCCATCAGGTCCTGGAGCGGGAAGGCCAGGCCGCCGGTCGCGCCGCCGTTGAACTGGGCGATCGGGACCAGGCCCGCGTCCTTGGCCTTGGCCAGGGCGGCGTCGAGGTCGGCGAGGGTCTCCGGCGGGTCGGTCATGCCGATCCGCTCGGCCAGCTTCTTGTTGTAGAACACGCCGGTCATGGAGAAGTTCAGGCCCATGGCGTGGAGGGAGCCCTCACCCCGCACGGCGCCGCCGGGCGCCATGCGCATCTGTTCGAGCTGGGAGGCGGGCCACTTGTCCCAGCCGTAGACCTTGGCGTACTCGTCGAGGTTCTTGAGGAGGTTGTTCTTGACCAGTTCGGAGACCTGGGGAAGGCGCATCAGGTCCGGCGGGTCGTCGGCCAGCACGCGCGGGGCGTTCTGGGTGATCACCGCGAACTGGTCCTCGCGGATGTCCCAGGTGACGTTCGGGTGCTGCTTGGTGAACTCGGCGGTGAGCGCCTTGGGCAGGGGGAATCCGGTTTCGAAGTAGCCCTTCAGCGTGACCGGCGCGGTGCCGCAGGTCGGCGCGGCCGACAACGACGACGCGGCGGCCGTCGGCTGCGCGGTGCCGCTTCCCGGCGCCGCGCAGGCGGCGGCCAGGCTTCCCCCCAGGATGACCACCATCGCCACGCGGCTCCGGCGGGAGTGAACTCGACGAGACATGGTGCGTCTCCCTTTGCTAAATCGGATTAGCGATGCGATAGTCTCACCGCACGCATCCGATGGTGTCAAGGCCCCGTAATCCGGTCGGAATGGTGGAGGTCTCTCCCGTGAGTCGACGTCGGGTCACCTTGGCCGATCTGGCCCAGGCGGCCGGAGTGTCCCGTACCACCGCCTCGCTCGTGATGACGGGCAGGGGCCGTGAGCTGCGCATTTCCCACGACGTCGAGCAGAAGGTACTGCGCGCGGCGGACGAGCTGGGCTATCGCCCGAACGCGGTCTCCGTCGGATTGAGGACCGGGACGACCCGCACGATCGGTTTCGTCTCCGACACCGTCGCGACCTCCCGCCTCGCCGGAGACATGATCAAGGGCGCCCTGGAGGCCGCCCGCGAGCGCGGCGTGATGTTGTTCATCGGCGAGACCGAGGGCGATCCCGAGCTGGAGCGCGGCCTGCTGCACGCCATGCAGGACCGCCAGGTCGACGGCATCATCCTGGCCGCCATGTACACCCGGATGATCAAGGTCCCGAAGGACATCGGCCCCGCCGTGCTGCTCAACGCGCTGCCCAAGTCGGCCTCCGGCCTGCCGTCGATCGTGCCGGACGAGGTCGGTGCCGGCCGTTCGGCGGCCCGGGTGCTCCTGGAGGCGGGCCACCACGAGGACGTCTACCTGATCGGGGCCGGACCGAGGTCGCGCGACGTGCCCGCCGCCCGCGTCGCGGCGGTGGAACGCCTGACCGGCATCGAGGAGGCCGGCCTGAGGATCGCCGGAGCCCGCGTCTGCGCCGACTGGCAGCCCGAGGAAGGCCTGGCCGCGACCCGATCCCTGCTGGCCGGCCACCGGCCCCGGGCGCTGATCTGCCTCAACGACCGGCTGGCCCTGGGCGCCTACCAGGCGTTGAACGACGCCGGGCTCTCGGTTCCCGGGGACGTGTCGGTGGTGTCGTTCGACGACCACCCCATCGCGTCGTGGATGCGCCCCAAGCTGACGACCGTGGCGCTGCCGCACTACGAACTGGGCCGCAAGGCGGTGGAGGTGCTGTTCGCCCAGATGGGCGAGCAGGCCGAGCCCGGCCGGGTGCACCGGGTCGCCATGCCGGTGAGACACCGGGAGTCGGTGGCGCCTCCGTGACCCGCGAGGGATGAGCCGAGGACCTTGATGATCGGGCCGGCGGCCGAGGCGCGGGCGCGGTGGCCCTGCGAGCGCGTCCCGTCCGGCCTAGGAAGACCGGGAAGCCACTCCCCGGTCGGTGCAGAACCCCGTTCGCTTCGATTTCAAGCACAGCAACCCGAGGAGGGCACCACCCGGATCCACGACGGCGAGGCGGCGCCGACCGGACGAGACCATGGCCGCGTGCACCTGGGCGAGACTCTCGTCCGGCCCGACCGTGCGCCCGCCCAGTCGTGCGAACCGCAGCGCGGGCGCGGCGCGGGGAGCCCCGATGAGGTCGCGCCGGTCGAGCGTCCCGCGCAGCGTCGTCCCTTCGACCAGCAACAGCAGGTGGACGTGCGCGTTCTCGAACGCGGCCGACGCGTCGGCGACGGTCGTCTCGACCGGATGCAGCTTGGCCGTACGTATCATCGCTTCCCGAACGGTGCGGCCGTGCGTGTCGACGGGGACGTTCGATACCACTCTCACGGCCTTTCAGCTGCCGGGCGGCCCATGCACGGCCGCGGGTTTCGTCGCGGGCGACGCGGATGCCCTGCCTGCCGGCGGGGGTGGGTCGCGGGGGTGCGGCCCAGGTCCCCCTCCGGCCCGTCGAACGGCCTCACCGGGGTTCGGCGAGCGCCACGAGCCGCGCCGGTACGTGCTTGTGCCAGGGCGTCCCCGCGTAGGCGTCGCGGTCCTGGCTGGAGGTGAGCTCGTTGGGCGCGATCCCGGTGACGACCCGGCCGGCCTCGGGGTCCAGATGGTCGACCCCGAACCCGTTGGGCAGCGAGATGTGCCCGGGACGCATCCGGTCGGTCGGTTCTACGACGACCTCGACGCTGCCGCGCCGGGTGGTCAGCATCGCCCGGTCGCCGGTGGTCACTCCCAGGCGTTCGGCGTCGGAGATCGCGATCCGCAGCGCCCCGCCCGTGTCGCGTCTGCGCCAGTCCGGGTCCCGGATGATCGTGTTGGCGGTGAAGGCACGCCGTTCGCCGGCCGACAGCACGAACGGCCATTCCCGGTCGTCGGCGGGTTCGGGCCGGTCGGCGAGTCCGGCCACCTCGGCGAGGAGCTCGGGGACGTGGAGCTGGATGCGCCGGCCCTTCAGGCGCCGCCAGGTCTCCTCCTGCGCGTCGTCGGTGGTGACCAGACCGTGCGGGCTGGAGATGATCGCGTCGAAGAGCCGCTCACCGGCTTCCAGGCCCTCGCCGTATCCTGCCCGCCTCACTCCCGCAGGGTTCTCCTGGACGAAGCCGTGCGCCGCGCTCCACAGCACCGCCGCGGCCGCGGCGCCGTCGGGCAGTGTCGGCCCGAGCGTCCGGTAGAGCAGTACCGGAGCCAGCCGGGCGAGCTCCGGTCGCGCGCCGAGGGTGTTCAGGAACGCCTCGGCGAACGCCGCACGGCCCCGGGCGGCCGCTTCCCGCAGCGGCTCGACGACCTCCGGGGGCAGCGCGCCCGAGGCCTCCACCAGCCGTGCGTGGATCTCCGGCTCGGGCAGCGGCCCGTCCGGCGGGTCCACGACCGGCCGGCGCAGATGGAAGATGTTGCGCGGGAAGTCGAAGGTGAAGAACGTCGCCTCCCACTTCTCGAACTGGGTCGGCGCCGGGAGCACGTAGTCGGCGAGCCGCGCGGTCTCGGTCATCGCGACGTCTATGACGACCAGCAGGTCCAGGGCCTCCAGCGCGGAACGCATGGCCGGCGAGTCGGCCAGGGAGTGCGCGGGGTTCGCGCTCTCCACCAGCATCGCCCGGTAGCGGGCCGGGTGGTCGGTGAGGATCTCCTCGGCGATCACGTTGCAGGGCACCAGCCCGCTGATGATCTTCGCTCCGGCGACCGGGCTGACCGGCCCCTCGCCGACCCTGTGCCCGCGGTCCCGGGCGATCGGCGCCAGGTTGGAGAAGGCGTACTGCGTGCCCTGCCTGCCGAGGTTGCCGGTCAGCAGCCACAGCAGCCGCTGGAGGTAGGAGACCACCGTGGAGTCGCGGTTCATCTGCACGCCCAGGTCCTCGGTGACCGCCACCGAGGATGCCGAGGCGATCCTGCGCGAGGCCGCCCGGACCAGGTCCTCCTCGACGCCGGCCGTCGCGCAGTAGCGGCTCACCGGCACGGCCGACAGCGTCTTGCGGACCTCGGACAGCCCGTCGGCGTGCTCGGCCAGCCAGTCCTCGTCGACCAGCTTCTCCTGGACGAGGACGGCGGCCATCGCGGTCAGCAGGTAGACGTCGGTCCCGGGCCGTACCTGCAGGTGGAAGTCGGCCAGCTCGGCGGTCTCGGTCCGGACCGGATCGATGACGATCATCGACCTCGCCGGGTCCCTGCCGATCTCCTTGAGCACCGTGCGGGCCCGGGGGAATCCGTGGGACTGGTAGGGGTTCTTGCCGACGAACACCGCGACCTCGCAGTGCTCGACGTCGGAGCGGGTCGGCGCGCCGAGCATGCGGGCGCTCACCCAGAACTCGCCGGTCTTCTCCTGGGCCAGGGCGCTGGAGCGGTATCTGGCTCCGAAGGCCTTCATCGTCGCCGTGGCGTAGGACCCGCCCAGGTGGTTGCCCTGTCCGCCGCCTCCGTAGTAGAAGATCGACTCTCCGGGCAGCGCGCCGAGCCGGGCGGCCACCTCGCCGATCGCGCTCTCCCAGGAGATCTCCTCGAAGGTCCCGTCGGGCCGCCTGCGCAGGGGCCGGGTCAGCCGCTCGGCGCGCCCGTTCTGGTAGCGGTCGAGCCGCAGGGCCTTGTTGCAGGTGTAGCCCTGGGAGGCCGGGTGCAGCCTGTCGCCACGGATCTTGTCGAACGACCCGGACGGGCCGACCAGGATCTCGACACCGCAGTTGCATTCGCACAGGATGCAGGCGCTCGGCCGCCACTCGCCCATGATCAACCCTCTCGATGCTCGGTGAGTTCTTTTTTGGAACTTAGTCAGTTCCGGAAAAGAACTCAATAAACTCCTGGCATGCGCTGGAAGGACATCGGGGACGTCGACTGCTCGGTCGCCCGCACCCTGTCGGTGATCGGTGACCGCTGGACCATGCTCGTGCTGCGCGACGCCTTCCTGGGCGTGCGGCGCTTCGATGACTTCCGAAACGACCTCGGCCTCTCCCGGCATCTGCTGGCCGACCGGCTGGGCACCCTGGTCGAGCACGGGATCCTCGAGCGGCGCCCCTACAGCGAGCGGCCGCTCCGGCACGAGTACAGGCTGACCGCCAAGGGCCTCGACCTCTATCCGGTGATCATCTCGATCGCCGGCTGGGGCGACCGCTGGATGGCGGGCGAGGACGGCCCGCCACTCCCCCTGCGCCACCGGAGCTGCGGCGAGATCATCGCCCCGGCCCTGACCTGCCCCTGCTGCGGCGAACGAATCGACCCCCGGCAGATGACCCCGGTCAGCCGGACGGCGTCACCCTGAGAGCCCCTCATCCGTCGCCGCCGTCGGCGCGACGGGCACGTCAGGTTCTTGCTCGGCGAGCGGGAGTTCCGGCTCGGCGTCGGCGAGGCCGTGGAGTTCGACACCCGGATACCGCACTGGATGGGCAGTGCCACTGGATGGGCAGTGCCACTGGATGGGCAGTGCCGGCAGCGGGCCTCGTCCACCGCGGCACCGGTGGCCGCCTCGTGTGGACGCGACCGCCGCGTAGGTCCGGCTACAGATCCGGCTACAGATCCGGCTGCAGGTCCGGCTACAGGTCCGGCTGCAGATAGGTGGCGACTCGGGCGGCGAATTCGTCGGAGGTGACGACCGGTACGCCGAGCGCCTCGGCCTTGGCGCGCTTGGAGCCCGCGTTCTCCCCGGCGACCAGCAGGCTGGTCTTCTTCGAGACGCTGGAGGAGGATTTGCCTCCGGCGCGTTCGATCAGCTCGTTCATCTGGTTGCGGGTGAGTTCCTCCAGTGCTCCGCTCATCGACCCGGTGACCACGACGGACATCCCGGCCAGCGGCAGCTCGGACGCGCCGCTCGCCTCGGCGCCGGCGCCGGGGGCGGCGGGTGGTGTCCAGCCCGGCTCGGTCATGGTGACCCCGGCCTTGATCAGTTTTTCGATGAGGTCGGCGAGTTCGACCAGCTCCGCCACCACTCCCGGCGCCTTCTTCGGGCCAATGCCCTCCACCGCCTCGATCGCCTCGGCGTCGGCGGCGCGGATGGCGTCCATGCTGCCGAAGTGCCTGGCGATGCGGCGGCTCATGGAACGGCCGGTGCCGCGCACGCCCAGCGCGCAGAACACCCTGCTGAGCGGTTGTGCCTTGGCCCTCTCTATGGCGGCGAGCAGGTTGTCGGTACTGGTCTCGCCCATCCGCTCCAGGCCCAGCACCTGCTCGCGGGTCAGAAAGAACAGGTCAGCGAAGTCGGCGATCAGCCCGGCGTCCAGCATCTGCTGGATACGGTTCTCGGCCAGGCCCTCGATGTCGAGCTGGTCGCGGCCGGCGGCGTAGCCGATGGAGGCGATCACCCGGCAGGCGCGCCCGCGCACGCACCGCCACCGCTCCTGGGAGGCGTCGATCGCGTCGCCGCACAACGGGCAGACCTGCGGGATCGGGATCGGCCGCTCATCGCCGGTGCGCAGGTGCACGACCGGGGCCTCCACCCGGGGAATCACGTCACCGGCCTTGTAGACGACCACGGAATCGCCCAGCATCAGGCCCCGGCGTCCGATGTCGGAGGCGTTGTGCAAAGTTGCGTAGGTGACGGTGCTGCCGTCGAGCACGACCGGCTCCAGCACGGCACGCGGGGCGATGATGCCGCTGCGGCCGACGTTCCACTCCACGCGGAGCAGCTTGGTGATCTTCTCGGTGGCGGGCAGCTTGTAGGCGATCGCCCAACGGGGCGCGCGCGAGCTGAAGCCGGCCTGCGCCTGGTCGGCGGCGAGATCGCACTTGATCACGATGCCGTCGATGCCGAACGGCAGCTCGGCCCGCTTGGCGGCGATCTGCTCGACCCGCTCCTGGATCTGCTCCAGGGTGGTGGCGACGATCCCGCCGACGTCGGTGACGGCGGGGGTTCGCGCCCCCTGGGCGGCGACCCACGCCATGATCTCGCTGTGCGGCAGCTCGCGCAGCCGCGCAGCCGTCTCGGAGGTGTCGCCGGGGTGGCAGAGCGCGCCGTAGCCGAAGAACGTCAGCTCGCACACGTACGGCCGGTCCTGGGCACGCAGCGTGCCGGCGGCGGCGCTGCGCGGGTTGGCGAACGTGGTGCCGTCGTGCGCCTGGCGCTTGGCGCACGCCTCCTCGAACTGCGAGGTGGTCATCATCACCTCACCGCGCAGCTCCACCGTGACCGGCTCGGCCAGCTTCGCGGGCAGTCCCACGATGGTGCCGATCGCGTGGGAGACGTCCTCACCGGCGACGCCGTCGCCGCGAGTCACGAGCTGCGTCAGGCGGCCGTGACGATAGCGGGCCGAGATGGCCAGACCGTCGAGCTTGGGCTCGACGCTCCACGCCTCGACCGGGCGTCCGAGCCTGCGCTCAACCGAGGCGGCCCAGTCGGCCAGCTGCTGGGCGCCGAAGACGTTGTCCAGGCTGAGCATCGGCACGGTGTGCGGCACGTCGCCGACCACGGCGCCACCGGCGACCTTGCCCGTAGGGGAGGTCGCCAGCACCGCCTCGGGGTGGGCTTCCTCGTACGCCTGGATCCCGCGCGCGAGCCTGTCGTAGGCGTCGTCGTCGAGCGTGGAGGTGCCGTCGGCGTAGTACGCGGCGGCGGAGTCAACGGCCAGTTGGACGGCTTCGGCGTAAGCCGTGTCGTCGGCCAGGACAGCGATCGGGGGCTCCTCGGTCATGGTTCGATCATGCTTGACGGCACCGACAATTCCGGCCGGCCGTCCGGCGGGTATGACCTGCTTGTCCTGTGGCCGTCTCGACCCGCTCCACAACGGCGGGGACCGGGTTGCCGGCCCCGCCGTTGTGGAGCGGGCCGGCTTCCACCGCGCTGCCGACCGGGCGGGCCGAGGGGGACGCCGTCCGGCTCCGGGTGCCGGCTCAGGTGAAGCCCAAAGCGCCCCTGCACGTTCAGAACGTCCGCAGCCATCGGCGCAAGCGGTCGACGGTGTGACGCGGTTGCAGCGGAGGGAGGACGCGGCGCAGTTCCTCCTCGGTGACCGGGCGGGCGTTCAGGGTGGCCTGCCGCAGTGTCGTCCCGCCGGCCCGCAGGCCGCCCAGCACCTGCACGTTCACCTCACCGCGCCGCGTCATGTACCCGTGCGTGTCCTCGTGGCGGACGTACGTGAGGCCGGCGCCGTCCGGTGTGCACTCAACGGCGCGGAAGCATACGTCCTCCCCGTCCTCGTAGGTCACGTACAAGTGGATCGCGACGCTCTGCGCTCCGATGCCGGTGCGGTCCGACGGCAGGTAGAGCATGCCCGCAGGGATCCCGGTCGGCTGCCCGGCGTATCCGGGGATCTTCGCCGCGTAGTGGTCGCCGGTCTGCCCGTGGCCGGCGCCCAGTTCGCGGGCGGTGGCCAGGTGCAGGCTCAGCGCCGCGGCCCGCAGCAGGTCATGGTCGACCGACGGGGTTCCCACCACCGTCACGTACCGGCGGCCGACCGGCACCTGGTAGCCGTGCACGATCTCGTTGTTCCGGTACACCAGGCCACCCGGCTCGGCGGTGCAGGAGCCCCATGTCAGGCGGGAGTCCAGGGCGGTGGGCTGCCCGCACATCTTCTCGCCCACCATGAGCCGGTCGTACGCGACGATCGCGATGTGCCGATCGGGCGGGATCGCGTCCGGGTTCCCGGGGAGGAAGCCGCCGTCGCCCAGCCCGCGGCCGTAGTCGCGGCCGCCGTTGGGCCGGTAGCCGGGGACGGCGACCACGTACGTGGTCTCCCTGCGTACGCCGGCGGTCGCCAGCCGTGCCTCGAACTCGTCCGGCGACTCCTGGCGCAGCACCACCACGCCGGCACCGATCAGCACCACGCTCAGCCCCAGCGCGGTAAGGCCGAGCAGCCGTCCACGCAGCGACATCCCGGCCGCCAGGACGAACGGGATCCCTCCGAGAAGGGACGACAGCAGCCCGCTGCGACTCACCCCGAGCCCGGCGACGTCGGTCGCCGCCCAGCCCAGCGCCCATCCGGCGGTTCCCGCACCCAGGACAAGCAGCGCCCAGAGCACCCGGCCGGCGACCGTCGCGCCGAGGGCCGACGCCCTGCGGGTGGCCGTGATCACTACGGTCAGGTGGGCCAGGACGAGCACTGTGCCCAGGAGGGCGAGGAGGACGACACCGCTTTCCCCACCCCCTGTCGCGGCGACCGGCAGGAACCTCCACACCAGTGGCAGCGTGATCGCCCCCACTGCCCAGACCGCACCGAGTTGGGCCATGATGATCGTCGACTTCGACGCCCTCAGTTCAAGCACCGTTCAAGGATGCCGTGAAGGACCGGCGCCGATCACCCGGATCCGGCGGCCCGGCCACGGCTCACCGGAATCCCGGAACGCCCCGCCGGCGTCAAACCGCGCCTCGGCGGCCAGGATCCGCGACGGCGCGACGTCCACGCCGTCGCGTCCCGTGGATATGTACACACGTACATTCCATATGTACGCTTGTACGCATGACGCCTGATCCCGAGCTTCGCCGGGCGAAGTGGGAGGCGGCCAGGCCGATCACCATCGGCGACAACGTGTGGCTGGGCAGCGGGGCGATCGTCCTGGCCGGGGTCACGATCGGGGAGAACACCGTCGTGGGCGCCGGCGCGGTGGTCACCCGCGACCTTCCGGCGAACGTCGTCGCGGTGGGCGGTCCCGCCCGGGTGATCCGCACGATCGGGCCGGGCACGGCGTGAGCGGCCCCGCTCCCGCGCGATCGCCCGTCCCGCGGCGGCCTCGGCGGCACGACCCCGGGCGGAGGGACCGGCTGATCGACGCCGCGCTCACCGTCATCACCGAGCGAGGTGTCGCCGGGACGACGCACCGGGAGATCGCCCGGGTGGCGGACGTGCCGCTGGGCTCGATGACCTACCACTTCACGTCACTGGAGGAGGTGCTCTCCGAGGCGTTCACCCGGCACGCCGACGCGGTGGCCCGCGTCTTCGACGAGCGCCTGGGCGCCGCCCTGGACCGGGCGGCGGCGGTCGAGGCCGTCATCACGCTGGTGTCGGACGACCTGCTCGGCTCGCAGCACGACCTCGTCCTCACCATGGAGCTGTACGTGGCCGCGGCGCGCAACCCGGCCTTGAGGGCCGTCACCCAGGCCTGGATGGCGCGCAGCCGCCAGGCGCTGGAGCGTCACTTCGACGCCACGACCGCCAGGGAGCTGGACGCGCTCATCGAGGGGCTCGTGCTGCACAGCGTCCTGTCGACCGACCCGATGACGCCCGAGCAGGTCCGCCATGCCGTCCACCGGTACCTGCGCTGACCCTCTCCCCCTCACCCGCACCCATGGAAATGTGATCGGAAAGCCGATGTCCGCCGCCGCCCCTCTCGCCGCGCCCACCCGGCAGGCACGCCTCGCCCGTACCGCCGTCGCGGCGCTGTTCCTCACCAACGGCGCCGTCTTCTTCAACGTCGTCCCGCGCTACCCGCAGATCAAGGCCGACCTCGGTGTCGGCAACGCCGTCTTCGGCATCGCGCTGACCGGATACCCGATCGGCGCGCTGCTGGCCGGGCTGCTCGCCGGCGCCGTCATCCGCCGCTTCCGCTCCGCGCGCGTGGCGGCGTTCGGGATCGTCGCGACCACCGTCGCGACGCTGGTCATCGCCGTCGCGCCGAACTGGATCGCCTTCGGCGGCGTGCTGTTCGTCGTGGGCGCCCTCGACGCGGTGGTCGACGTCGCGCAGAACGCCCACGGCCTGCGGGTCCAGCGGATCTACCGGCGCTCCATCCTCAATTCGCTGCACGGCGTGTGGAGCGTCGGCGCGGTCCTGGGCGGGCTGATGGGCTCGGCCGCCGCCGGCCTCCACCTCCCGCTCGCGCCTCACCTGGCCGTCTCCGCGACGCTGTTCGGCATCGTCGCCGTCGTCGCCTACCGGTTCCTGCTGCCCGGCCCCGAAGACGCCGAGCGCCTCGCGGAGGCCCGGGACCTCGCCGCCGACGGGCACGAGGCGGCCTCGCCCGCCCGCGGAGGCCGCCGCTCGCTCGCCGGCCCGGCCGTGCGGATGCTCGCCGTGCTCGGGGTGCTGGCCGCCTGCGGCGCGCTGGTCGAGGACGCCGGCGCGTCCTGGGGCGCCATCTACCTCAGCGGTGACCTGTACGCCGACGCCGCCACCGCCGGTATGGCCTCGGGTGATTCGTCGTCATGAACCATCCGATGCGGAGTGACGGTGGCCGCGCGGGCTCGGGGCCACGTACGTTCGTCTCCATGGTTGACGCAACTTTCGGGCATCCGCGCCTCGCCGCCATCTACGACCCGCTCGATCCGGACCGCAGCGATCTCGACGCGTATCTCGCGATGGCGGAGGAGTTCGGCGCGCGGTCCGTGCTGGACATCGGGTGCGGTACGGGCGTGTTCGCGCTGCTGCTCGCCGAGCGCGGGATCACGGTCACCGGGATCGATCCCGCGCGGGCGTCCGTCGACGTCGCGCGTGGCAAGCCGGGCGCGGAGCGGGTGCGCTGGCTCGACGGCGACGCGGGGGACCTGCCGCCCATGCAGATCGACCTGGTGACGATGACCGGGAACGTCGCCCAGGCGATCGCCGACCCGCAGGCATGGCGTAGGACGCTGCGCGGCGCGTACGAGGCGCTGCGGCCCGGCGGGCGGCTTGTCTTCGAGACGCGCGATCCGGCGCAGCGCGTGTGGGAGGAGTGGGCGGAGTGGACGCGCGAGACCACATACCGCATGACGGACATTCCGGGCGTCGGCCACGTCGAGACCTGGGCCGAGCTGACGGACGTGAGCCTGCCGCTGGTGAGCTTCCGGGGTACGCACGTGTTCGCTGCGGACGGGGACGTACTCACCTCGGAATCGACACTTCGCTTCCGCGAACGTGCGGAGATCGAGCGGGACCTGCACGAGCACGGCTTCGTCGTCGAGGACGTACGCGACGCACCCGACCGGCCGGGCAGGGAGTTCGTGTTCGTGGCGCGGCGCGATGCCGCGGAGCCCGTCCCTCCCGGGATGCTCTAGGGACCTGTGCACCACGCAGGGGCGGGCAGACGGGACCTTGAAGACACTCCCTGGGCGGGTTCGGGCAGCCGGGCCGCGGAGCCGCACCACCGCGAGACCCGGGCGGCGCGTATCCGCTCGCCCCGTGATGGTGAAGGCTCGCTCCCAAGGGGGGTTACAGATCCGGGATGTCGTGGTGGCGCCGGATGTGCGCCGTGAAGGCGCGCATGTACCCGGTCAGGAATTCGGCGATGGACGGCACCTGGATGTCGCCCTCGTCGTCGATCAGTCCCTCGGTGAACCGGATGTAGGCCTCGGGCTGCCCCAGCACCGGGCAGTTGGTGAAGGACAGGATGCTCTTGAGGTGCTGCTGCGCGACCGCGGTGGAGATCGGGCCGGGCGAGGCTCCGATGATCGCGGCCGGCTTGCCGTTCAGCGCGTTGGATCCGTAGGGCCGGGTCGCCCAGTCGATGGCGTTCTTCAGCGCGCCCGGGATGGACCGGTTGTACTCCGGGGTGACGAACAGGAGGGCGTCGGAGGCTTTGATCGCGTCCTTGAACTCCTGGGCGACGACGGGGTAGTCCAGGTCGTGGTCGTGGCTGTAGAGGGGCAGCTCGCCGATGGGGATCTCCGTGAGACGCAGTTCCGGCGGCGCGAGACGGCTCAGGGCCAGGGCGAGCGTCCTGTTGATCGACTTCTGGGACAGGCTCCCGACGATGTAACCGACGGTGTAGGTCATTGCGTTTCCTCTCAGGGCGTGAACGTGCCGCCGTCGACGTCGACGGTCCGGCCGGTGATGAGATCGGGGTCGGAAGAGGTGCCTTCAGCGCCTCGTCGCCGGCATCGGCGGCGATGACGGGGTCTCCGTCGCGCGGAGAAGTCCGGCCGGGAGAGCTCCGAAGCCTCCGGCGGCTCCGGTGGTTCTGGTAGCGCCGGTGGCTCTGGTAGCGCTGGTAGCTCTGGCGGCTCCGGTGATGACGACCCGTTCGGTGTTCATGATCCTTCTCCGGTGGGCCAGGCCTCGACGAACGTGACCGTCTCGTCGAGTGGCGCCCGGCCCGTACGGGCGCAACCCACCGTGGCGTCCTCGAACCCGATCGACACGCCGCAGAAGAGGATGAGCCCGTCGGGGGGCGACAGGACCTCCGCGACGGTTTTGCGATACACCGACCACGCCATCTGCGGGCAACTGTGCAGCCCTTCGGCCCGGAGCAGCAGCATGACGGTCTGCAGATACATGCCCGTGTCGGCCCACTGGGGCAGGCCCAGGTCGCGGTCGATGTAGCAGAACAGGGCGGCGGGCGCGCCGAAACAGTCCCAGTTCGCGGCGGCGGCCCGCTGGCGCGCCTCCCAGTCCTCACGCGAGATGTGGAGTTCGCCGTAGCGCTCCTCACCGAAGGCGAACCGGCGCTCGCGGTACGGGGACTTCAGCACGGGCGGGTACATCTCGTACTCCCGCTCATCCCAGGGATCACCCGCGGCCAGGCGCCGACCGGCGCGTTTCTTGAGCTCGGCCAGCGGCCCGCCGGTCAGCACGTAGGCGTGCCACGGCTGGAGGTTCGATCCGGACGGCGACCGGGCCGCGGCGGACAGCACGCGCTCCAGCACCTCCCTCGGGACCTGCCGGTCGGTGAACGCGCGCACCGCCCGCCGGCTTTTGACCGCTTCGTAGACGTCCATGATCATCTGCCCCCATCCGCCCAACGCGACCAGTTTGGTTGCGTTAACGACGGTACTGTTAGCGATGGTATCACTTGATACTGTTTAATGGCTATACAAGCCTCGCGCATCGTGAGGATGACGACTCACATCGTGAGGATGAAGGCCCACACGGGAGCCGACCGGAACACGGCCGCCGTCCACCGGCCCCCGCCCGAGCCGGGGTGGCGCGCAGCGGCGATCGTCGCGGCCCTCGGCGCCGGGTCCTCCGCGAGAGCCGCGCGAGACGAGACGCGCTCGCGCGGCGGGCGACCGGCGCGCCTACTCCTCGCCTCCCGCGGGGTAGGCCAGCCGGGTCAGCAGATCCTTCAGCCGCTCGGGCTCGCCGGGCCCGAGTTCGGCGACCAGACGCTCGACCAGCGGCTCCGCCGCCACATGGGCCGCGTCGAAAAGCTCGACGCCCTGAGGCGTGATCTCCACCGCCCGCGCCCGCCGGTCCCCCGGAACGGGCTTCCGCACGGCCAGCCCCTTACGCTCAAGGTCGTCCACGATCCGCATGATGCCCGCCTTGTCCGACCCTGTCGCCATGGCCAGGTCCCGCTGCACCGTGGACCCGCGATCGATCAGCACGATCAGCACGGCGAAATGCCGCAACTCGATGCCGAGCGGCCGAAGCGCCTCCGCCATCACCGCGGCCACGCGCCAGTGCGCCTTGCGCAGCAGCAGACCGAGAGCGAAGGGCGAGGTATCCCCGGGGCGGTCGGTCGCACGCGAGGCGGTGGTTCCGCGAGGAACGTCGGTGGTCATGAAGGCATGCTACCGGCCACCTTTTCATTTGAAACGGTATCGTTTGAGATTAAATACGGCTCGGCGGCGAGTTCCACCCCCGCCGCCTCGATCAGCGGCCCGCGATGGCATCACACCCCGCCCGGCGGCACACCGTGCCCGGCGGCTCGGCAAACGGCTCGGCAAGCGGCGAGTAGATCTTTCCGCACTCTGTATCAAATGTAACCCTCGGGTGGTTACAGTTCCTGCGTGCGTTTTATCCCCTTTGTCATGATTCCCGTTGCCCTCGCCGCGACCGCCGCGTTCCCGGTCTCCCCCGCCTGGGCCATCACCAACGGATCACCCGACCTGACCGCTCACCCGCAGGTGGGAGCCGTCATCGGCGACAAGCCGAACGATGACGGCACCTGGTCCTACTGCACCGGCACCCTCATCTCGCCGACCGTCTTCCTCACCGCCGCCCACTGCGCGGGAAAGGGGCAGAAGACCGCCCGGGTCTCCTTCTCCAGTCGCTACCGGCACGGGGACAAGATCTACACCGGTCGCTACGTCATCGACTCGCGGTACAAGGACAAGTCCGATCTTCACGACATGGCCGTCGTCATCTTCGACACGGCCGTCCCGGACATCAAGCCCGCCAGACTGCCCGCCGAAGGTCTGCTCGACCGCCTCGAAGCCGCCAACGCCCTGAAAATAACGCGATTCACCCCGGTCGGGTACGGCGCCATGGTCTCGGTCAAGTCCTCGGCCAAGGGCAAGCACGTCTCCGCCAGGGGGAAGCAAAAGGTGCGGCTGACCTACACCGACACCCGCCACCAGACGTCCATCTCCTTCAAGGACCTCACCCGCAGGTGGCTCAAGCTGTCGCTCTCCTCCAAGGGCGACGGCAGCACCTGCTTCGGCGACTCGGGCGGCCCGAACTTCCTGGGAGGACCCACCTCGGACCTGCTCGTGGCCACGACCATCAGCGGGGACGACGACGCGTGCAGGCTGACCAACTACGACTATCGCCTGGACACCCCCCAGGCCCGGTCCTTCCTCAAGAAGTTCGTCACGCTTCCCTGAACGGGTGATCACTCCGGCGGATCCCCGTCCCGGCACGTCCCCGAACGGGTGATCGCCCCGACCGATCCGTGAGACCACGGGAACCGGACGAAGTCCATATGATCACGCTATGGCCCTCGACCTGTACGCGGGAATCCCGGTCACCGACTACACGGTGGCCCTGAAGTGGTACGAACGGCTGCTGGGCTCCCCGCCGACGTTCGTCGCGAGCGAGACCGAGGCCGTGTGGGAGCTCGCGGAACACCGGTCCGTGTTCATCGAGCAGTTGCCCGAGCACGCCGGCCACGCCATGCACACGGTCTTCGTCGACGACCTCGACGCGCTCGTCGCGCAGGTCGCCGAGCGGGGACTCGATCCCGCGAAGCGGGAGACCTACTCCAACGGCGTGCGCAAGGTCACCTACCGCGACCCCGACGGGAACGAGATCGGATTCGGCGGCGCCCCGCTGTGACCGCCCGGGCTCCGGGCGATCACCTCACCTGCCCAGATACTCCTCCGCCGCGTCGAGGAGCCAGGCCACGAGGTAATCCGCGAAGGACGAGCGTACGAGGATGTGGAACCCGCCGTCCTCGCGGGCGGCGATGACGACCTGGGCGCGGGCGAGCATGGTCTGTGCGCAGCGGCCGGGGCCGAACGCGCGGGGGTGCAGGTCGAGGGCGCAGCCGTGGGAGAGCAGGTCGCGCGCCCTCGGGCCGGTCACGAGTAGTACGGTGCGCTGGGCGGAGACGTCGGTGACGGCGGCGTGACCGGTCCCGGCGGCGGCTCGCAGGCGGCCCTCCAGGCCGGTGCCGCCCGCGGGCCCGACGACCAGCCACTCGTCGGGGCCGAGCCACAGCACCCGGGTGTCGTCCGCGGCCGTACCCGACGGTGGCGCATCGGTGCCGGTGCTCGCGAAGGTGCCGGGTTCGGTGGGGAGCGGTACGCCGAGGGCGAGGGCGATGTCGGCCGCTGTGTCGCTCCCGGGCTCCACCCGCAGGTCGATCTGGGTGAGGAAGGGCAGTTCCGCGATGCGGAGGCCCGGGCTCGACACCGGTTCCAGCCGGGTCGGCGGGCTCGGCCGCCCGGACGGCTCCGTTCCCCGCGACTGCGCTCCCCGCGGCTTCGCGCCGGAGAGCCCCGCCCTCCCGGAGAGCTCCGTCGCGGACGGTTCCGTTCCGTGCGGCGGGCCCGTTCTCGTCCCGGCCGGTGGGCCGTCGCGGCGCGCTCCCTCAGGGTCGTAGAGGACGTGGTGGGTGACGGTGACGGGCAGCGGTTCCCCTCCGACGGGTACGTACAACCGCTCGCCGACGCGTTCGCGCCCGCCGCTGACGAGGGCGAGGGCGAAGGTCCTGCCGAGCGCGGCGCTGCGGTAGCTGGAGGTGACGTGGCCGAGCATGGGGACCGGCGGCTCGGGCAGCCGGTCGGCGGCCACCAGGTGGGAGCCCTCGGGCAGCAGGACGTCCGGGTCGAGCGGCAGCAGGCCGACCAGGTGCTTGCGGTCGGGCCTGGCGGTGTCGGCGCGGGCGAAGGAACGTTTCCCGAGGAAGTCGGTCTTCTTCTTGGACACCACCCATTCCATGCCGAGGTCGGCGGGAGTGACCGTGCCGTCGGTGTCCTGGCCCACGATGGGGTAGCCCTTCTCGGCCCGCAGCACGTGCATGGTCTCGGTCCCGTACGGGGTGACCGCGCCGGTCGCCTGGACGGCCTCCCACAGGGCGAGCCCGTCCCAGGCGCTGACGTTGATCTCGTACGCCAGCTCACCGGAGAAGCTGATCCGGCACACCCGCGCGTCGAGGCCCGCCACCCGGGTGTCGCGCCACGTCATGAACGGGAAGCTCGCGTTGTCCACGGCCAGGCCGGGGGCGAGTCCGGCCAGCACCTCTCGGGAACGCGGCCCGGCGAGCGCGACCGTCGCCCACTGCTCGGTGACCGAGGTGCAGTGGACCCGCAGCGAGGGCCACTCGGTCTGCAGCCACTCCTCCATCCAGTCGAGGACGGCGGCGGCGTTGCCGGTGGTGGTGGTCACCAGGAAACGGTCCTCGGCCAGGCGGATCACCGTGCCGTCGTCGAAGACCATGCCGTCGGGGCGGCACATCACGCCGTAGCGGATCGAGCCGACCTTCAGGGTGCTCATCATGTTGGTGTAGAGCCGGTCGAGCAGCTCCGCGGCGTCCGGCCCCTGAATGTCGATCTTGCCGAGCGTGGAGGCGTCCATGGCCCCGGCGGCCTCCCGCACGGCCCGGCACTCGCGCAGGACGGCGGCCTCCATGTCCTCGCCCTCGCGGGGGTAGTACCAGGGCCGCTTCCACTGGCCGACGTTCTCGAACGGCGCTCCGTACGCCGCGTGCCACCCGTGCAGCGCGGTGACCCGGACGGGGTCGTGCAGCGCCCCCCTGTCGCGCCCGGCGAGGGTCGCGAAGGAGACCGGCACATAGGGCGCGCGGAAGGTGGTGGTGCCGAGCTCCGAGACGTCCACGCCGAGGGCGTGGGCGACGACGCCGCCGGTGAGCACGCCGGAGGTCTTGCCCTGGTCGTGCCCGGTCCCGGCGGTGGTGTAGCGCTTGACGTGCTCGACCGAGCGGAGCCCGGCCCCGGTGGCGCGCATCACGTCGGCGACGGTGACGTCGCGCTGCAGGTCGACGAAGTGGGTCCGGTAGTCGTCGGCGGGAACGAGCCACACGTGCTCGGCGGGGGTGGTCCCGGAAGGCTCTCCGCCGGGCGAGGCCGTTCCCGGCTCCCGCGCTTCCCCGGCTTGCGGGATCTCCGTGTCCGGTGACGCCTCCCCTGCCCGCGGAGTTTCCGCGCCCGGTGACGCCTCCCCTGCCCGCGGGGTCTCCCCCGCTTTCCGGACGGACGCGCCGGAGGCGGAAGAGGGCCGGAGACCGGCCGCCTCGACGGCCCGCGTCCCGGCGGCGGCGCCGTCCTCCAGGCAGGCGGCCAGGGTACGGAGCCCTCGGGCGGCCCCGGCGACCTCGACGGCCTGGCGGGTGCTCCCGGGGACGAAGGAGCCGAGCACCTCGTCGTAGCGGAGCGTCCCCCCGGCCTGGCTGAACAGGTGAACGGCGGGGTTCCAGCCGCCAGAGACGAGCAGCAGGTCGGCCTCGATCTCACGCCCGCCGGAAGGAACCGCCCCGAAAGCGTCCGGCCCGGAATGAGCCGCCCCGGAACCGATCACCCCGGAAGGCCCGCCGTCCGCGACGGGCCTCTCCGAGACGGTCACGGAGGTGACGCCGTGCTCGCCGTTCGCGCGGGTGACGAAGTGCCCGGTGAGCACCTCGGCGTCACCCAGGCCACCCGGGTCACCCAGACCGTCCCGCCCCGGGTCGCCGGCGGCGCGCGTGTCCACGACGGCGGCGATCTCGACGCCCGCGGCGGCCAGGTCGCGGGCCGCGGCGTAGGCGCCGTCCCCGGTGGTGAACACCACCGCGCGGCGGCCGGGCAGGACCCCGTACCGGTTCACGTACGCGCGTGCCGAGCCGGCGAGCATGACGCCCGGCAGGTCGTTGCCCGCGAAGGCGATCGAGCGCTCGTGCGCGCCCGTGGCGAGGACGACGCGGCGGGCCCGGATGCGCCAGACACGCTCGCGGGAGGAGGCGTCCTCTCCCCTGCGCTCCACGGCGACCAGGTAGTTGTCGTCGTAGTGGCCGAACACGCTGGTACGGGTGAGCACCCGCGTCTCCGGGTGGCTCTCCAGCGCGGCCAGCGCGGTGGCGGCCCACGCCGTGCCCGGGACGCCGTCGACGCTCTCGCCGGTGTCGGGCAGGCTGCCGCCGGGCGAGGGCCGGTCGTCGGCGAGGATCACCCGGGCGCCCGACCCGGCCGCCACGGTCGCCGCCGCCAGACCCGCCGGGCCCGCGCCGACCACCAGGACGTCGCAGTGCGCGTACACGCCGTCGTAGCGCGCCGGGTCGGGCCCGGCGGCGAGCCTGCCCCTGCCCGGCAGGCCGGTGGCCACCAGCCCCGCGTACAGCTCGACGACGGTGGCCTGGAGCATCGGCTCGGGGAAGGGGTGCTCGATCTGGACGACGGCGTTGGGCTCCTCGGTCCAGGCGGCGAAGATCCCGCGGGGGCGGCCCAGCGCGACGCTCGTCGCGACCGTGCGGACACCGTTGGCGAGCAGCGCGGCGGCGAGCGTGTCGCCCCGGTACCCCTCGTAGTCGCGGCCGTCGAACCGGAAAGGCAGCACCTCCCCGCGACGGCCCGCCCGGCGGAACGGCTGCCCGCTCACCGGCGCACCGTTCCCTCACCGGCGGCCGGAACGCCTGCCCGGCGCACCGTTCGCTCACCGATGGCCGGAACACCTGCCCGGCGCACCGTTCGCTCACCGATGGCCGGAACACCTGCCCGGCGCACCGTTCCCTCACCGATGGCCGGAACGCCCGCGCCGCCGGTGGCCCGGACGTTCGCCTCGCCCGGGAGCGGCGGGTGGTCCGCCGCGCCGGTCGCCAGGCGGTTCACGCGCCCACCGGCCTTGGCTCGCCCGCGCGGTAGACGGCGTGGAACTCGTTGGTGGCGGTGTCGCGGACCGCGTTGAACCAGCGGCGGCATCCGGCCGCGTGCTGCCAGCGCTCGGCGAACGGCCCCTTCGGGTTGTCGCGGAAGAACAGATACCGGGCCCACTCCTCGTCGGAGAGCGCGGCGGGGTCGCCGGGGTAGGCGACGTGGGCCTGCCCGCCGTAGTGGAACTCGGCCTCGTCCCGTGGACCGCACCACGGACAGGGGATCAGCAGCATCGGTCGGGCTCCTTCAGTGGGCCACCGCGGCGGCGCCGTGCTCGTCCACGAGCGCGCCGGTGGTGAATCGTTCGAGGGTGAAGGCGGCGTTGAGGGGGTGCGGCTCGCCGTGGGCGATGGTGTGCGCGTAGCACCATCCGACGCCCGGGGTGGCCTTGAAGCCGCCGGTCCCCCAGCCGCAGTTGACGTACAGACGGTCGACGGGGGTGAGCCCGACGACGGGCGAGGCGTCGGGGGTGACGTCGACCACCCCGCCCCAGGTACGCAGCACGTGGGCCCGCGCGAAGACGGGGAACAGCTCCAGCGCCGCCGCCATCTGCCGCTCGATGATGTGGAACGCGCCGCGCTGCCGGTAGGAGTTGTACGCGTCGATGCCCGCCCCCATGACCAGCTCGCCCTTGTGGGCCTGGCTGACGTAGACGTGCACGGCGTTGGACATGACCACCGTGGGGTGTACGGGCTCCAGCAGCTCCGAGACCAGGGCCTGCAGCGGATGGCTCTGCACCGGCAGCTCCACCCCCGCCATCCGGCCGACGACCGAGGAGTGCCCGGCCGCGCACATCGCGACCCTGCCCGCGGCGATGCGGCCCCTGGTGGTGCGTACGGCCTGCACCCGCCCGTCCACGACGTCGACGCCGGTGACCTCGCAGTGCTCGATCAGGTCGACGCCCATCGCCGCGGCGGCGCGGGCGAACCCCCAGGCCACGTAGTCGTGCTTGGCGATTCCCGCGCGCGGCTGGTAGGTGGCGCCAAGGACCGGGTAGCGGGCGTCGGGCGAGATATTGACGATCGGGCAGACCTCTTTCACCTCCTCGGGGCCGAGCCATTCGGCGTCGACGCCGTTGAGGCGGTTGGCGTTGACCCGGCGAACGCTCTCCCTGACGTCCTGCAGGCTGTGCGCGAGGTTGAGCACGCCGCGCTGGCTGAACAGGATCGGGTAGCCGAGGTCCTCCTCCAGCCCCTCCCACAGCTTGAGCGAGTGCTCGTAGATGCCCGCGCTCTCGTCCCACAGGTAGTTGGACCGGATGATGGTGGTGTTGCGGGCCATGTTGCCACCCGCCAGCCAGCCCTTCTCCAGCACGGCCACGTTGGTGATCCCGTGGTTCTTGGCCAGGTAGTAGGCGGTGGCCAGGCCGTGGCCCCCGCCGCCGACGATCACCACGTCGTAGGAGGCCTTCGGCTCGGGACTGCTCCACAGCCGATCGGGGTGCTCGGGCAGCGCCTCGGTGCTCATCGTCGTCCCCTCTCGATCCCGCCGGCGAACTCCGGGGTCGCGACCGTCGCGGGTCCCGGCATCACGGGGCGCATCGGCGTCTCCTTCCGTCCTGTCGGCCCGCTAGCCACGCAGGCGCTCCATCGCCGGGTCGTACAGCGGCTCCTCCGCGACGACGGCGGCCACCCGCCGGTCGAAGTAGCCGATGTGCAGTTCCCTGCCCGGCACGGACAGCCCGGCGGGCAGCCAGGCGTAGGCGATGCCCTTGCCTATCGTGTAGCCGTAGGCGGCGCTGGTGACGTATCCGACGGGTGACGCGCCGTCGTACACCGGCTCCTTGCCCATGACCACGGCGGCGGGGTCGTCGACGGTGAGACAGGTCAGCCTGCGCCGGGGGGCCGCGCCGCGCTCGGCCAGGGCCGCGCGGCCGATGAAGTCGCCCCTGTCCGCCTTGCGCACGGCGAACCCGAGGCCCGCCTCGTACGGGTCGTGCTCGTAGGTCATGTCGGTGCCGAAGGACCGGTAGCCCTTCTCCAGCCGCAGGCTGTTGAAGGCGCCGCGGCCTCCCGCGATGATCCCGTGCTCCTGTCCCGCCTCCCAGAGGGTGTCCCACAGCTTCGCGCCCATGTCGGCCGTCGTGTAGAGCTCCCAGCCCAGCTCCCCGATGTAGGAGAGCCGCAGCGCGGTGACGGGCACGGTGCCGACGTACGCGCGGGCGCCGCGGAAGTAGCGGAAACCGCCCGGCCCGAAGCCGGGACCGGCGAGCGGGGCCACGACCTCGCGGGCCCGGGGGCCCCAGACGCCGACGCAGCAGGTTCCCGGCGTGATGTCGGTGACGGTGACCGACCCGTCGGCGGGCAGGTGGCGGTGCAGCCAGTCGAGGTCGAGGTTGCCGTTGGCGCCGACCTGGAACAGGTCGCGCCCCAGCCGGGCCACCGTGATGTCGCTGCGGACGCCGCCGTCGTGGTCGAGCAGCAGGCAGTACGTGACCGAGCCGACGGACTTGTCGACGTCTCCGGTGGAGACCCGCTGGAGGAAGGCGGCGGCCCCCCGGCCCGCGACCTCGATCCGCTTGAGCGCGCTCATGTCGTACAGGGCCACGGTCTCGCGCGAGGCCTGGGCCTCGGCGCCGACGATCGGCGACCAGTGGCGGGCGGCCCAGTCGTTGGGACGGGGGATGTCGCGGCCGTCGAGCAGGGGCGCGTTGGCGCCGTACCACTGGGGACGCTCCCAGCCGGTGGCCTCCAGGAAGTACGCGTCCAGCTCGCGCTGGCGGGCGTGGAAGGGGCTGGTGCGCAGCGGGCGCAGGTTCTCGGCCGGTTGGAGCGGGTGGATGATGTCGTAGACCTCGACGAAGTTCTGGCAGTCGCGGGTGCGGACGTACTCGGGGGCGAGCTGGTGGGCCTCGAACCGGTTGACGTCGCACTCGTGCAGGTCGAAGGACGAGCAGTGGCCGTCGGCCAGCCACTCGGCCATCGCGCGGCCCACCCCCGCCGAGTGGGTAACCCACACGGCCTCGGCCACCCAGAAGCCCCGCACGTCGCGCGACGGCCCGAGCAGCGGCATGTTGTCGGTGGTGAAGGAGAACAGGCCGTTGATCCCCGGTTCGAGCCCGGCCTCCCCGGTGGCGGGCAGCAGCGCCTTCGTCTCGGCCCAGGCGGGGGCGAAGTCGTCGCCGGTGAACGGCAGCACCGAGGGCATCACCTCGGCGTCGGCGATCGGGAGGATCTCCTCGGCGGTGATCGGCATCGGGCGGTGGCCGTAGTAGCCGATGCCGAGCCGGTCGAACCGCTCCCGGTAGTACAGGTCGGCGTCCTGGTGGCGCAGGATCGGCCGGACGGCCTCCTCGGCCTGCCCGGCGAGCGCGGGGACCGGGCCGGTCCAGGCGAGCTGGTGGGCGAGGGGGGTGAGCGGCAGTGCCATGCCGACCATGGCCGCGATCTTGGGGCCCCAGATCCCGGCGCAGCAGACGACGAGGTCGGCCGGGATCTCGCCCCGGTCGGTGACGACGGCCGCGACCCGGTCGTCCTCGACGCGGATGTCCAGCACCTCGTGCCGGTCGAGGACGCGGACGCCCCGCTCCCGGGCGCGCGCCAGCTGGACCTCGACGGCGCGCACGGCCTTCGCCAGGCCGTCGGTGGGGACGAACAGTCCTCCGAGCACCCTGCCCCGATCGAGCAGGGAGTGGCGCTTCACGCACTCCTCGGGGGTGAGCAGGCGCGCCTCGATCCCCCAGGAGGTCGCCCAGCCGTGGCGGCGGTGCAGCTCGGCGAGCCGCTCGGGCGTGGTGGCCACCTCCAGGCCGCCCACCTGGAGGAAGCAGCCGAGGTCGACGAGCTTCTCGACGGTGTAGCGGGCCAGCTCCGCCATGGTCTTGGACGGGTTGGTCTGGAACACCAGGCCCGGCGCGTGGGAGGACGACCCCCCGGTGGCGGGCACGGCGCCCTGGTCGACGACGGTGATGTCATCCCGGCCCCTGGCCGAGAGCTCGTCGGCCAGGGCCGCCCCGACGACCCCGGCTCCGATGATCACGACGCGTCGGCCCGTCATACCCACCTCCGTCGTTGCGCAGTCCGAAACGAAGTGCGCTTCCCGCAACAGATTGTCCTCCCGTAGACAACACTGTCAAGGACGGGCCGACGGCCGTTCGCGGAGGGACGGCCGGTGGTCAGTCCACCGTGCCTGGCAGACGGGCCGGGCCGGCCCTGCTGTCGGCGGCGCCACCAGGCCCGGGCCCGGATCAGCCGTTACCGGCGACAAGCCACTCAAGAGACATGATCGGAATTTACGGCCACGCTCGTCATGGATGGGATGGTTCAACGCATGAGGTCACCGTCGGTGACCCGATGCCGACCGACGTCCGACGTGTGGCGGGACGCCTCGTACAGGCGGGCACGGAGGGTGGCGCAGCGGGCAAGAACCAGGTCACGGTTCTTGGCGTTCTTCACCCAGGCGGGAAGCCGGCTGGCCAGGCTCGCGTTGCGGTTGGGTTCGCGCTCACGGATGAACGCGCGGACATATCGCTCCAGGAAATCCAGATGCTCGGCGTCATAGGCCCACAGCACGTGATTTCCGCACGGCGTCTGCAGCCACAGATCGAGTCCGGCGTAGCAGGTCGCGTCCGACCGGCTCTCGGGCCACCAGCGCGAGGGGAGGCTGGTCACCGTCCGGCAGCCGGGACATCTCACCGGCATCGACGACGGTGGCGGGCCACTCGATCGTGAGCCGCGGCGGTGGACGTCACGGCCGCAGCCGCCACATCGTCCGCCGGCGTGAACCGCGATCCGGCCCGACCAGCCGCCTCCGGGCGCCTCTTTGGCGTATCCACAGGACAGGCAGGTCACACGACCGCCACTGACCACGGCGCAATCCGCACAGCGCGGGCAGCGCACCAGGACCCGGGTCGTACGCAGGTACTGCCGGGGGTCGCCGCGATCGGAGAACCGGCGGGGGTCCGCGCTCATGTCCCCACGATGCCATGACACGTCGCGACAGACGACCCGGTTTGTCAGCGTCTGATCTTCGCGTTCGCAGTGTCAGGCGGCGACAGGGATGGGCAACCACTGGCGGGACCGCGGCTGCCGTCATCGTCCACGGCTGGATTACCAGACAAAACGCGTCGCCCTGTCACGGGAGACGGAGACGACGGACCGGATCCTCACATGACGGGAACCGTGGTCACCCGGAACCGAAGCGAGGGTGCCCTCCCTTGCGGGTGGCACCCTCACCGGGACGACAGGATCCGAACCCGCGCCCCCTCGACTCCCGGGCGGGCGCTCAGGAGGTGGGAAGCCAGGCCTTCACCTTGTCGGGGTTGTCGCCGACCCACTTCTCGGCGGCCTCCTCGGCCGTCATCTTGTCCTCGGAGATGTACTTGGCCACGAGGTTCTGGTCCTCGTTCGTCCAGGTGAAGTTCTTGACCAGGTCGTACGCCGGGCTGCCGGAGTCGGCGAACTTCTTACTCACGATCTTGTCGAGGTCGTAGAGCGGGTAGTCGCAGGCCACCTTCTCGGCGTCGGCGTCGCAGCCCTCGGTGTACTCGGGCAGCTTGACCTTGACGAGCTTGACCTCCGACAGGAACCACTGCGGCTCGTAGAAGTAGCCGAGCATCGGGGTCTTCTGCTTCTCCGCCTGCCGGAAGCCGGTGATGAGCGCCGCCTCGCTGCCCGCGTAGACGACCTTGTAGTCCAGCTTCAGGTTCTTCACCAGGGCCGCGTCGTTGGTCACGAAGGACGGGTCGCCGTCGAGCAGCTGCCCCTTGCCCCCCGACTCGGAGGTCTTGAACAGGTCGGCGTACTTGTTGAGGTTCTTCCAGTCGGTGATGTCGGGGTACTTCTCGGCCATCCACGGCGGCACGTACCAGCCGATGACGCCCTTGTTGCCCGTCGGGCCCGCCGAGACGGCGACCTTCTGGTCCTCGATGTACTTCTTCTTCAGGTCGTCGTGGGCCCAGTTCTCCACGATGGCGTCGACCTCGCCGGTGGCGAAGCCCTGCCAGGCGACCTCCTCCTTGAGGTCCTTCTTCGTGACCGAGCAGCCGAGGTCCTTCTCGGCCACGTGGGCGATGACCGCCGCGGTCGCCTCGTACCCGACCCACGGGTTGATGGCGATGTTGACCGCACCGCAGGCCTTCTTGCCGTCCGCGCCCGAGGCCGCCGGGGCGGCCCCGCCGTCGCTCTCGCCGACCTTCGCCCCGCCGCACGCGGAGACGAGGAGGCCGGTCGCGACCAGGAGCGCCACCGCCCGCGGTCGCCCGATCCTCGAAACTGTCACCAGGTCCTCCTGTATTGGGGTTTCGTGTGCCGTGTTCGGTTCCGCCGCTCCGTGCCTCGCCCTGCCGTTCAATGGGCGCCGTGCGTCTCGGCGTCGGCCCGCCGCGCCGCCGTCCGGGTGATGCGCTCCAGCATGATCCCGAGGACGACGATCGCCACGCCCGCGGCGAGTCCCTTGCCCCGCAGTTGCAGCTGGGAGAAGCCGGCCACCACGTCGTAGCCGAGCGCGCCCGCGCCGACCAGGCCGCCGACGACGACCATGGCGAGCACGTAGATGAGCCCCTGGCTCGCGGCGAGGGTGAGCGCGCTGCGCGCCATCGGCAGCTGCACCTTGGTGATGAGCTGCCAGGTGCTGGACCCGGCGGCCGTGGCGGCCTCCACCGCGCTCGGCGCCACGCCGCGGATGCCGTCCGCGGTGAGCTTGACCGCCACCGGGGCCGCGTAGACGACCGCGGCGATGATCGCGGTGATCCGGGTGGCGCCGAACAGGCCGAGGATCGGCACCAGGTAGACGAACGGCGGCATGGTCTGCCCGGCGTCGAGGACGGGCCGCACCAGCTGGTCGACGCGGTCGCTGCGCCCCATCCAGACGCCGAGCACCACCCCGAGGATCATCACCAGGACGGTGGCCACCAGCGTCGAGGCGAGCGTCACCATGCTGTCCTGCCACAGGCCGAGCGCGACGAGCAGGGCGACGCACACCGCGGTGACGAGCACGACCCTGACGTTCGCCAGGATCGCGGCGAACGCGACGAGCACCGCGCCGACCAGCCACCACGGCGAGCCGGTGAGCAGCGCCTCGAACGGGTTGAGCAGGCCGTAGGAGACGGCGTTCCTGAACGCGCCGGTGTAGACGGCGAGGTTGTCCTGCGCCCACAGGGTGGCCGCGTCGACCCCCTGGCGGACGTAGCGCCCCACGTTCGCCTCGCTCGGGAACTCCGCGGCCCACACGTAGACGTGGGAGAGGTAGACCAGCACGCCGGTGACCGCGAGGACCGCGCCGATCTCCGCGCGGCGGCGGCCGGGTCCGCGCGAACGTCCGGCCCGGTGCCGGGCCTCGACACGGCGCCCCGCGGCGGAGGTCACCCGGTCGAGCACGATGGCCATCACGACGATGGCCAGGCCCGCGTTGAAGGCGCTGCCGACGTCGAGGGTCTCCAGCGCCTTGACGACGGTCTTGCCCAGGCCGGGGGCGTCGATCAGCGCGGCGATGGTGACCATGCACAGCGCGGCCATGATGGTCTGGTTGACGCCGACGATGATGGTCCGCTTGGCCAGCGGGAGCCGTACCTTCCGCAGCGACTGCCAGGCGGTCGAGCCGAGGGAGGTGCTCGCCTCCAGGATCGCGGGCCGCACCTCGCGGATGCCGTGCGCGGTGATGCGGATCGCGGGCGGGACGGCGTAGATGACGGTCGCCACGGTGGCGCTCGCCGGGCCGATGAGGAAGAACAGGGTGAGCGGCGCGAGGTAGACGAACGTCGGCATCGTCTGCATGAAGTCGAGCAGCGGGGTGACCAGGCGGTTGAACCGGTCGTTCACCCCGGCCCAGACGCCGAGCGGGATGCCGATCAGCAGCGAGAGCACGACGGCGGCCAGGGTGAGGGCGAGGGTGTCCATGCTCTCCTGCCACAGCCCCAGCAGGCCGAAGGAGGCGAAGCCGGCGGCGGTCAGCAGGGCGACCCGCAGGTTGCCCCACAGCAGAGCGACCGCCGTGGCGACGGCGACCACGCCCAGCCAGCCGACGACCGGCAGCGGCCTCCCGAAGGACGGCTGGCTGATCAGCGCCTGGACGAAGGTGACGGACTCGTCGAGGAAGAGCCGGATGTAGTTGACGAAGTACAGGAAGAACGGGTTCTCGTTCCTGCTGTTGTCGATGACCTCACTGGCCTCGTTGATCCGTACGTGCAGCGGGGTCAGTTCCGCGCCGCCGAGCTGGAAGGTGTCGCGGCCCTGGACGAACACCCAGATCAGCACCCACGCCGCGACGACGGCGGCGAGCAGGTAGCGGCGGGGCCAGGCGGGCAGGCGCCGCAGGCCACCGGCCGGGGTGGCCTGGGTGGCCATCACCCCTGCTCCCCGGACCTGCCGGACCCGGCTGACCCGGCTGACCCGGCTGACCCGTCGGGCTCGCCCGGGTCGCCGGAGGTCCCCTCCGGAGACGGCTCGGCGAGCACGCCGAGGACCTCCTCCGCGGTGATGACTCCCAGCAGCTCGCCGCCCTCGACGACCTTCACCGGGCGCGTCGCGCGCAGGACCGTGTGCACGACGTCGCGGACGACGACGTCCGGCCCGGCCTCGGGACCGTCCAGCGGCTCGTCGGGCCGGGGCGGGCGCATGATCCAGCGGGTGGTGAGCACGTTCGCGCGGGGCACGTCGCTGACGAACTCGCGCACGTAGTCGTCCACCGGCGCCCCGACGACCTCGTCCGGCGTGCCCATCTGGACGAGCTCGCCGTCGCGCATGATGAGGATGCGGTCACCGAGCTTCAGCGCCTCGCTCAGGTCGTGCGTGATGAAGATCATCGTCTTGCCGACCTCGCGGTGCAGGCGGATGACCTCGTTCTGCATGTCCCGCCTGATCAGCGGGTCGAGCGCGGAGAAGGGCTCGTCGAAGAAGAGCACGTCGGGGTCCACCGCGAGGGCCCTGGCCAGCCCGACGCGCTGCTGCATGCCGCCGGACAGCTGGTCGGGGTAGGAGTTCTCCGAACCGGAGAGGCCGACGAGCTCGACCATCTCCCTGGCCCGCTCGTAGCGGGCCTCCTTCCGCATGCCGCGGATCTCCAGCCCGTAGGCCACGTTGTCCAGGACCCGCCGGTGCGGCAGCAGCCCGAAGTTCTGGAAGACCATGGCGAAGCGGTGCCGGCGCAGCTCGCGCAGCCGCCTGTCGCCCGCCTTGCGGATGTCCTCGCCGTCGAACAGGACCTCTCCGGCCGTCGGCTCGACGAGCCGCGTCAGGCAGCGTACGAGGGTGGACTTGCCGGAGCCGGACAGGCCCATGACGACGAAGACCTCCTGGGGCCGCACGGTGAAGGAGACGTCGCGGACGGCGGTCACGCAGCCCGTCCTCGCCCTCAGCTCGCTCCGCGAGAGCTCCGCGAGCGGGGTCCCGACGACCCGGTCGGGGCGCGGGCCGAAGACCTTCCAGAGACCTCGCACGTCGAGGACGGCCCGGTCCTCGTTCCGCGCGGCGGCTCCGGGCCGCGCCTGCTGGGCCGGTGATGTCATGGTCATGACCACCTCACGGGTCGTCTGGGGACGGGGGGTCGTCCGTCAGCTGCGGAACCACCGCTGCGGGCGGGGGCGGACGTTCTGCCACACGTGCTTGGTCTCCCGGTACTCGGCCAGGCCGGCCGGGCCCAGCTCGCGGCCGATGCCCGACTGCTTGAAACCGCCCCACTCCGCCTGCGGGACGTAGGGGTGGTAGTCGTTGATCCATACGGTGCCGTGCCGCAGCCGCCCGGCGACCCGCTGGGCCTTCCCCGCGTCCTGCGTCCACACCGCCCCGGCCAGGCCGTAGTCGGTGTCGTTGCCGAGGCGGACCGCCTCGTCCTCGTCGCCGAAGCGCTCGACGGTGAGGACGGGGCCGAAGGACTCCTCGCGGACCACCCGCATGCCCCGGTGGCACTCGTCGAGGACGGTCGGCGGGTAAAAGTGGCCCGCGCCGGGGAGTCTCTCCCCGCCGCAGCGCAGCACCGCGCCCTCCGCGACGCCGGACGCGACGTACGCCTCGACCCTGGCCAGGTGCGCGGCGGAGATGAGCGGGCCGGTCTCGGCCTCGGGGTCGAAGGGGCCGCCGAGGCGGATGCGGGCGGCGCGGCGGACGAGCTCGTCGACGAAGGCGTCGTGCAGGGAGTCCTCGACCAGCAGGCGGGCGCCGGCCGAGCAGACCTGCCCGGAGTGGAGGAACACGGCGGTGAGGGCGAAGTCGAGGGCGGTCTCGACGTCGGCGTCGGCGAAGACGATGTTGGGGTTCTTGCCGCCGAGTTCCAGCGCGACCCGCTTCACCGTCGCCGCCGCCGCCGCCATGATCGTACGGCCGGTCGCCAGGCCGCCGGTGAACGACACCATGTCCACGTCGGGGTGCTCGGCCAGCGGGGCGCCGACCTCGGCGCCCGCCCCGAGGACGAGGTTGCCGACGCCCGGGGGCAGCCCGGCCTCCTGCAGCAGGCGCATGAACAGGATCGCGGTGGAGGGGGTGAGCTCGCTGGGCTTCAGGACGAAGGTGTTCCCCGCGACCAGCGCGGGGGCGACCTTCCAGGAGGCTTGCAGCAGCGGGTAGTTCCACGGGGTGATGAGGCCGCAGACCCCGATCGGTTCGTGGACGACGCGGCTGATCGCGTCGTCGCGGCCGGTGTCGATCACGCGGCCCGCGTCGGTCCCGGCGATGCCGCCGAAGTAGCGCAGGCAGGCCACCACGTCGGCGACGTCGTACTCGCTCTCGGCGAGCCGCTTGCCGGTGTCGAGAGATTCGGCCCTGGACACGTCCTTGACGTCCCGTTCGAGCAGGTCGGCCACTCTCAGCAGCAGCGCGCCGCGCTCGCGCTCGGGGGTGGACGCCCAGCTGCCCTCGTCGAACGCCGCGCGGGCCTCGGCGATCGCGATCTCGGTGTCGGCCCGGGTGGCCTCCGACACGGTCGCCACGAGACCGCCGTCGGCCGGTGAGCGGATCTCGCGGTGGCCGCCCGCGACGGGATCCCTCCAGGTGCCACCGAGGTAGAGATCTGACACGAGCGGCCGTCCTTCCGGTTACCGCATGATCCGTTGCGTATGACGCATCAGAATGCTTAACGAGGAACAGAATCGACCCTGGTCGTTCATGCAGTCAAGGCTTTGCCGCCTTCAATAGCGTGCCAGCCCAATCGTGAGGAGACCTCGCCCGCCGCGGCCATCACCTGCTCGGCCACCTCGGGGAGCCGCTCGGGGGGAAGCCTGAAGGTCGGCCCGGACACGCTCATCGAGGCGACGACCGTACCCTCGACGTTGAAGATCGGCGCCGCCACCGCGGTCAGGCCGATCTCCAGCTCGTCGGCGGCGGTGGCGTACCCGCGCCTCCTGACGGTGTCGAGCTCCTCGCGCAGCAGCCCGGCGTCGGTGACGGTCAGGTCGGTGAACGGGCGCAGCGGCCCGGTGGCCAGCTGCTCGAACCGCTCCCTCGGGGCGTGGGCCAGCAGCACCTTGCCGTTGGACGTCGCGTGCAGCGCCACCCGCCGCCCCGCCCAGTTGTAGGCCTGCAGGGCCGAGGGACCCGCCATCTGGTCGACGTACAGGGCCTCGTCGCGATCGAGGATGGCCACGTTGACGGTCTCGCCGACCGCCGCCGCGAGCCGCTCGCCGGTGGCGCGGCTCTCGCGGACGACGTCGAGCCTGACGGTCGCGGCGCCCGCGAGCCGGACGATTCCCACTCCCAGCCGGTACTTTCCCCGGTCGGCGGTCTGCTCGACGAGCTCGTGCAGCTCCAGCGTCATGACGAGGCGGAACGCCGTGGAGCGGTGGACCCCCAGCTCCGCGGCGATCTCGCTGACGCCCAGGTCGCCGTGCCGGGCGAGCAGCCGCAGGACGGACAGCGCGCGGTCGACGGACTGCACCGCAGCGCCATCTCTCTCCAGCTCGTTGCTCATGACACAACTTTAGGCGGGTTACGCACGAGGCCCGCCTCCCGGACGCCCCTTGACGCCGCCGTACCCCGTCGCGCCTCCCGGACGCTCCCTGACGCCGCCGTACCCCTGTCGCAACCGGACGGACGCTCCTTGACGCCGCCGTGCCCCGGCGCGACCGGCCGGTCGCCGACGGCGTACCCGGGCCCGGCCGGCGCGCTAGTTCAGGACCCGGTATCGCAGGTGAGTGGCGTGGCGGGACTCGATCACCTCGGCCCGCTCCAGCCGGATCGGACCGCCGAGGTCCTCGAACAGCCGGGTCCCGCCGTTCAGGATCACCGGGGCGACGTGCAGGAACAGCTCGTCGACCAGCCCGGCCGCCAGCGCCTGCCGGATGATGCCGGCGCCGCCCATGATGTGCACCCGCCTGTCCCCGGCGGCCGCGATCGCCTGCTCGACGGCGTGTTTGACGCCCCCGGTGACGAACGTGAACGTGGTCTCGCCCTTCACGACCACCTCGTGCGGGCGGTGGGTGACCACGAACACCGGCAACCGGTAGAACCCGCCCTCGGCCTCCCAGCCCCCGGTCTCGTCGTAGACCTTCCGGCTGGTGACGACCGCCCCGGCGATCTGGCGCTCCTCCCCGATGGCGAGATCCATGCTCCGGTTCTCGTCGATCCAGGCGTGGAGGATGTCGCCGCCCTCGCCCAGCCCGGGGTACCGGTCGAGGTTCGGGCCGGTGACGAAGCCGTCCAGCGACATCGAGATGTTCGCCTCCACAAGTGTCATCGTCCTGCTTCCTTCCGTCGTCGCGTGTCCTCCGTGAGGCCGTTCCCCCGTACAGACGTGCGGGCCGGCGAAACTCATCGCTCGCTCGCCGGCCCGCCACTCCCACCGCACGCGAGCACGCGCGCACGCGCGCATCCGGCCGCGCCAGAATGGGCGGGTCCCGGGACCCGGACAGGAGGAGCACCGTGAGCGGCGACGAGCCGGACTTCGACGATCTCACCCGCCGCCACCGGCGCGAGCTGCACGTGTACTGCTACCGGATGCTCGGCTCGTTCGACGAGGCCGAGGATCATGTCCAGGAGGTGTTCCTGCGGGCCTGGCGCTCGCGCGGGAGCTTCGAGGGACGGTCGGGCGCGCGCACCTGGCTGTACCGGATCGCGACCAACGCCTGCCTGGACACGCTGCGCCGCGACGCCCGCCGGGCGACCGGGGCGCCGCCGGGCGCCGGACCCTCCGTCGCGACCATGCCGTGGCTGCAGCCCTATCCGGACGCCCTGCTGGACGAGCCGGCCGCCGACCAGCCCGGCCCGGAGGCGGCGGCGGTGAGCAGGGAGACGATGTCGCTGGCGTTCCTGGCCGCGATCCAGGTGCTGCCGCCCCGGCAGCGGGCGGTGCTGATCCTGCGCGACGTGCTGGCCTGGCCCGCCGGCGAGGTCGCCGCCCTCATCGAGACGACCGTGCCGGCGGTCAACAGCGCCCTGCAACGCGCCCACGCCACGCTGCACCGGCGCTGGCCCGGCGGGCGGCTGGACTGGGCCCCGGCCGCCGAACCCGACGCGGACCAGAGCAGGTTGCTCCAGCGCTACATCGCCGCCCACGAGCAGGCCGACCCGGAGGCGTTGGTCGCGGTGCTGCACGAGGACGTCCGGCTGTCCATCTCCCCCGCCGGGCAGTGGACGGGCCGCGAGCAGACCGCCCGCGCCCTGCGGGCCGGCATGAACGCCCTCGGCCGCTGGCGGCTGCTGCCGATCGCCGCCAACGGCCGGCCCGGCGCGGCCGGCTACCTGTGCCGGCCCGGCGACGAGGCGTTCCACCCGTTCGTCCTCACCGTGCTCCACATCGAGCACGGCCGGCTGACCGACATCGCCGCCTTCGAACAACCGTCGATGTTCCCGGCGTTCGGCCTGCCCGCCCGCCTGTGACCCGGGTCCGCGCGGATTCGACACGGCCGGACCGTCACCGGCTCGCCGCCCCCGGACGGCCGTACGCCGCGCATCGGGAAACCGAGTGGAAAACGGCTGGGAAACGGAACGCCCCGTGTGGCAGGGTCGGCCGTCATGCACCTCCATGACGCCGTCGCGGGCGCGGTCAGCGGGGGGAGCCGTCGCGGTGCCGGTAGAAGTCCGCGTGCTCGGCGGCGAGCGGGGTGTTGCCCAGGATGAGGTCGGCCGCCTTCTCCGCGACCATCATGACCGGCGCGTAGATGTTGCCGTTGGTCACGTACGGCATCACCGAGGCGTCCACCACGCGCAGCCCCTCGAGGCCGTGGACCCGCATCGACAGCGGGTCGACCACGGACATGGCGTCGACGCCCATCCTGGCGGTGCACGAGGGGTGCAGCGCGGTCTCGCCGTCCCTGGCCACCCAGTCGAGGATCTCCTCGTCGGTCTCGACGCCGGGGCCCGGTGACAGCTCCCCCGCGTTGAACGCGTCCATCGCGGGCTGGTTCAGGATGTCGCGGGCGATCCGGACGGCCTCCACCCACTCGCGCCGGTCCTGGTCGGTGGACAGGTAGTTGAAGCGCAGCGCCGGGTGGACCCGGGGGTCGGTGCTCGTGATCTTCACCGAGCCGCGCGAGTCGGAGTACATCGGACCGATGTGCACCTGGTAGCCGTGCCCGCCCGCGGGCGCGGAGCCGTCGTAGCGGACCGCGATGGGCAGGAAGTGGAACATCAGGTTGGGGTAGTCGACGTCGTCGTTGCTCCGGGTGAAGCCGCCCGCCTCGAAGTGGTTGGTCGCGCCGGGGCCGCTGCGCAGGAACAGCCACCGCGCGCCGATCAGCGGCCGGTTGCGCCACTTCATCGCGGGCTGCACCGACACCGGCCGCTTGCAGCCGTACTGGATGTAGACCTCCAGGTGGTCCTGGAGGTTCTCGCCGACGCCCGGCAGGTCGTGCACGACGTCGACGCCGAGGGCGTCCAGCTCGGCGGCGTTGCCCACCCCGGACAGCTGCAGCAGCTGCGGGGTGTTGATCGCGCCGCCGCACAGGATCACCTCGCCCGCGTGGACCGTCCGGCCGTCGTACTCGACGCCGACGGCGCGCCTGCCCTCGAAGAGGATGCCGGTGACGTGCGCCCGCGTCCTGACCTCCAGGTTGGGGCGGTTCATGACCGGGTGCAGGTAGGCGCGGGCGGCCGACAGGCGGCGGCCCCTGCTGATGTTGCGGTCGAAGCGGGCGAAGCCCTCCTGGCGGTAGCCGTTGACGTCGTCGGTCAGCGGGTACCCGGCCTGCTGCACCGCCTCGAAGAAGGCGCCGAACAGCGGGTTGCGCACCGGCCCGCGCTCCAGCACCAGGGGCCCGCCCCGCCCCCGCCAGGAGTCGGCGGGGTCGGCGGCCAGGCAGTTCTCCATGCGCTTGAAGTACGGCAGGCAGTGGGCGAAGTCCCAGGTCTTCATGCCCTCGTCGGCGCCCCAGCGCTCGTAGTCCATCGGGTTGCCGCGCTGGAAGATCATCCCGTTGATGCTGCTGGAGCCGCCGAGCACCTTGCCCCTGGCGTGGTAGATCCGGCGGCCGTTCATGTGCGGCTCGGGCTCGGACTCGTACTTCCAGTCGTAGAAGCGGCTGCCGATGGGGAAGGGCAGCGCGGCCGGCATGTGGATGAAGACGTCCCACGGGTAGTCCGGGCGGCCCGCCTCCAGCACCAGCACCCGGTTGGCGGGGTCGGCGGACAGCCGGTTCGCGAGGGCGCTTCCCGCCGAGCCGCCCCCGACGATGACGAAGTCGTACATGTCTGCCTCGCCTCGTTCAGCAGGAGGTAATGGCCAAAATTGTAGCGAATAGCGCAATAAGCTGCACCATTCGCAACGGTGATTGTTCCTTCAATGGCATTCGTTGCTCTCAGCGCCTACAGTCCCGCTATGGGCAACGATCCTCTCGGCGGCCGTACCGCCGACAGCAGTGGCGGAGTCCAGTCCGTCGACCGGGCCATCACCATCCTGGAGATCCTCGCCGAGCGCCGCGAGGCGGGGGTGAGCGAGATCGCCCAGGAGATATCGGTGCACAAGTCGACGGCGTTCCGGCTGCTGGGCGCGCTGGAGTCACGCGGCCTGGTCGAGCAGGCCGAGGAGCGGGGCAAGTACCGCCTCAGTTTCGGGATCATCCGCCTCGCGGGCGGGGTGGCCTCCCGGCTCGACCTCACCCAGCAGAGCCGCCCCGTCTGCCGCCGTCTCGCCGAGGAGATCGGCGAGACGGTCAACATCGCCGTGCTGCGCTCCCACTACGCGGTCAACCTGGACCAGGTACGCGGCCCGGCGGCGGTCACCACGCACAACTGGGTCGGGGAGCTCACCCCGCTGCACGCCACCTCCAGCGGCAAGGTCCTGCTGGCCCACCTCGACGACCTGCACCGGGCCCGGCTGGTCACGGCGGGCGGCCTGGAGCCGTACACCCCGAACACGATCACCTCGGCCGAAGCGCTGGAGGCGCAGCTTCTCCAGGCCCGCGAGAGGGGCTACGCCGTCACCGTCGAGGAGTACGAGATCGGCCTGAACGCCGTCGCGGCCCCCGTCCGCTCCCACGACGGCGAGATCGTCGCCGCGGTCAGCGCGTCCGGCCCCGCCTACCGCTTCAGCGAGGAGCGGCTGCACGAGCTGGCACCGGTCATGATCGCCGCGGCCCTGGACATCAGCCACCGCCTGGGCCACACCGAACGGAGCTGAGCGCCCCGGCCCCTCCTGGTCGCCGCGCGCGACTCCGGGGACCCCGGCGGCCGGGGCGCCGTCATGCCGTCGCGGCGGCGTGCCGTCACCGGCCGGGCGAGCGCTGGGCGGGCCTGCCGCCGAAGCGCCAGGGATGGACCTCCGTTCGGCCGCCGCCGGCCGGCAGCAGTGCCGCGGCGGCTTCGCGGTCCGGCGCCTCTACGGCGGCCGCCCGGCCGAGGCGCGTCTCGCCGTCGAGGGCGAGCAGCTCGCCGTACACGATCATGTGTCTCGACGTGGCCGGCGCGGGGCCGGACCCGCCAGTGGTGATCACCAGGAACCGGCCATGGCCGGCGACGGCCTCGGTGAAGTCCCACATGGTGCGGTCCAGGGCGTTGCGAAAGCGGCACAGCAGCACCGACTCGAAGACGCCGCCGCGGTAGTAGGGCTCCGCGTAGGCGAACGTGCGGGCGGCGTCCGCGTCCGGAAGGTCGACGATGTGCAGGCTGCCCGTCGACACGGCCTCGTCGCCGTCGCCGGTCAGCGTGGGGCCGCGGGCGATCAACCTCTCCCCGTACCCGTCCATGAAGGACCAGTGCTCCTCGCTCAGGCTCGTCTTGAGCTCGAAGGAGCCGGGCCGGTCACGACCGTATACGAAATATTCCACGACCGTTCAGCCTAGATGATCGTGGCTGCGGCCTCTCGCGTACGCCGCCGGGTGGCCGGCCGGTGCCGATCCGGGCGCGGGGGCAGGCCGAGTCGTGATCGTCGTCGGTGCCGGCCGCCGGGCCCGGATTCCCCGACCCCGGACTACGGCTGGGAGAAGTCCGTGGTGTGAGCCAGCTCGCGGCCGGCCTCGATGTCGGCCCTGAGGGCTTCGACCTTGCCGGCGGCGTAGGAGTAGGCGTCGGATCCCAGGAGCCGGCGGAACGGCCCGTCGCCGGAGACGGCGAAGGAGATGATCGCGGCGGCGCCCTTCACGGGGTCGCCGAGCTGGCTTCCCTGCAACTCCAGGTGGTTCCTGGTCATCTCGCGGATGGACTCGTAGCCCTCCGTCGTCGAGGCCGGCAGCGCCAGCGAGTCGCTCGTCAGGAAGCTGGTCCGGAAGTAGCCGGGCTCCACGACGGTGACCTTGACGCCGAACTCCGCGACCTCGCCGGCGAGCGCCTCGCTCAGGCCCTCCAGCGCGAACTTGCCCGCGCAGTAGAGGCCCCAGCCCGGAACGGCAACCAGGCCGAGCACGGACGAGATGTTCAGGATGTGGCCGCTCCCGCGTGTCCTGAAGATGGGCAGCACCGCTCGCAGCACGTTCCACAGCCCGAAGATCTGGACGTCGAACATCTGCCGGGCCTCGGCGTCGGTGGTCTCCTCGACCGAGGCCAGAAAGCCGTAGCCGGCGTTGTTGACGACGACGTCGAGACCTCCGAAGCGCCCGGTGGCGCGGCGAACGGCCTCGGCGACCGCGGTCTCGTCCGCGAGGTCGACGCCGAGAGCCAGCAACCGCTCGGTGTTCACGCCGCCGAGGGCCTCGGCGAGGCGCTCGGTCGAGCGGGTGGTCGCGGCGACGTTGTCGCCCCGCTCGAGCAGCTGCCGCACGAGCTCGAGGCCGAGGCCACGGGAGGCACCCGTGACGAACCAGGTCGCCGGAGTGCCGGTGGGGTAGGTCATGTCGATCGTCTCCTCGATGGTGGGCCGGTGTTCCGCCGCCGGGTCCTGCTCGGCGGCGTGGACTCCAGTCTTCGGGGCGGGATCACCCCGAGGAGGGCCATGAAAGGCCCTTCTCGTCCTCGGACCGGATGACCTAGGACGCGGCGGACCAGGTTGATCCGCGCTGTTCCTGCGAGAATGCGGGCATGACGGTGAGCAACAGGGAGCTTGCGGATTTCCTCCGGCGCGCCCGGGGCAGGATCGATCCGTCGCGCGCGGGGTTGCCGGCCGACGACCGGGTCCGGCGGGTGCCCGGACTCCGCCGCGAGGAGGTCGCGCTGCTGGCCGGGGTGTCCACCGACTACTACACCCGGCTGGAGCAGGGCCGGCCGATCACCCCGTCCGCCGGGGTCCTCGACGCGATCGCCCGTGCGCTCGGCCTGGACGCGGCCGGCCGCGATCACCTCGGGCACCTGGTCGGACCCGCCTCCGGGGCGCGCCGCCGCGTCCCCACCGTCCAGAGGGTCCGCCCGGGGCTCCACCGGTTCGTCGACGCCCTGGGCGGGAATCCGGCGCTGATCCTCGGCCGCCGGACCGATGTGCTGGCCACCAACCGCATGGTCAGGGCCCTGCTGACGGACTTCGACGCGCTCCGGCCGCGGGAACGGAACTACGCGCGGTGGATGTTCCTCACCGACGAGGCGCGAAACCTCTTCCTGGACTGGGACGTGCAGGCGCGCGCGGCCGTCGAGAGCCTCCGGCTCGACATCGGCAACGACCCCGGCGATCAGGCCGCGAAGGATCTCGTGGCCGAACTCGCGGCGCGCAGCCCCGATTTCCGGCGGTGGTGGGAGGAACACGGCGTGTATCGGCGCACGTTCGGCTCCAAACACCTCCGGCACCCGGTCGTCGGAGAGCTGACGGTCGACTACGAGACGTTCACGATGCCCGGCGATCCCGATCAGACCCTCTTCGTCTACACGACCGAGGCCGGGACGGCATCGCGGCAGGCCATGGACCTCCTGGCCGGCTGGGTCCTTTCCGACGACGCCGCCGGACGCGGACGGCGCGCCGGGTAGCCGGCGCGGTGCCGGCTCACGGCCTTCCCGGCGGGGGCGGTGATCGTCTTTCCGGCCTTGTCACTCGCCTTGTCACTCGGTTCAGCCCGGCTCGGCTCGGCCACGGCGGAGGACGTGGGCCACGGGCCGCCGCCGTCGTCGGGGGTCTGCTCGGCGAGGTGTGAGCGGGGTGCCGATCCGAGGGCCCCGGCCGCCGGTTCGGTGGCCTGTTCGGCCTCGCTCACAGCCAGTCGTGTTCACGCGCGTACCGCGCCGCCTCGTGCCGGGTCCGGGTCTGGGTCTTCTGCATCGCGTTCGAGAGGTAGTTACGCACCGTGCCTTCCGCCAGGTGGAGCCGGGTGGCGATGTCGGCGACCGAGTAACCCTCGCCGGTCACTCGCAGCACGTCGAGCTCACGGTCGGTGAGCGGGCAGTCGTCGACGACGGCGCGGGCGGAGACGTCCGGGTCGATCCATCGCCTGCCCTCGTGCAGGGTCTTGATGACGGAGACGATGTGCGCCGGTTCCGCGGACTTGCTGACGAAGCCCTGGACGCCGAGTTTCAGCGCCTTGCGCAGCACGCCGGGCCTGGCGTGGCGGGTCAGCATGAGGATCACCTGCTCCGGCAGCGCACGGCGGATCTCCGCGACGGCATCGAGCCCGTCCACACCGGGCATCTCCAGATCGATGACGAGCACATCGGGCCGGTGTCGCAGCGTGGCCTGGACGGCCGCCCCGCCCTCCTCCGCTTCGGCGAGCACGGTGATCTCGCCCTCGAGCGGGAGCAACGCCGCCAGCGCCTTGCGGAGGAGTGCCTCGTCGTCGGCGAGCACCACGGTGGTCATCGGTCGTCCTTTCCCGGTTCAGAGAGCGGCGCCCGAACGGCCGTGCGGGAATGCCGCAGCCGTCAGGAAACGCCCGTCCTTCTGCTCCACCGTCAGCTCGCCTCCGTTGCCCACCACTCGTTCCCTGAGCGTGGCGAGCCCCCGTAGTTCAGGGAGCGGAGCCTCAGGCGCGCCGTCGTTGACGATGGTGATGCCCGACTCCGACAGGGTGATGCGCACCTGCTCGGCCTGCGCGTGCCGCAGGATGTTGGTGGTCGTCTCCCGCAGGACCTGGCCGAGCAGCTCGCCCACGTGCGCGTCGACCTCGGCCTCACGGTCGACGCGCACGTGGATGCCCGCGGCCTCGAAGAGGTTCTTCGCGTTCTCCAGCTCCGCGGACAGGTTGAGCCGTCGCTGCGCGTAGGCGAGCTGCTTGGTCTGGGTGATGGTGTCGCTGACCAGGGCGTGCACCTCGCGCAGTTCCTGCTCCACCCGTTCGGGGTCGCTGTGCACCAGCCTCCGGGCCAGCGCGATCTTCAGCTTCACCACGTGGAGCGTGTGGCCCTGGATGTCGTGCAGATCACTGGCGAAACGCATGCGCTCCCGGACGACGGCCAGCTCCGCTTCGCGTTCCCGTGCCTCCTCCAGCTCCGCGACGAGGCCGTAGAACCTCTGGTTGGGGAACATGAAGCCGGTCAGCACCGCCGTGACGCCCGCGGGAATGATGACGTATCCGATCAGAACGCCGGAGACGTCCTCCTGTGTGATCAACAGCCTCGCCGCGCCCACGGCGGCGACGTAGGCGGTCAGCCCCAGGGCCGCCGCGCCTCGGTGGCGCGGTAGCTGGGGAACGGTGAGGGAGCCCACGACCGAAAGGCCGTAGAACGACGTGCGGCTGTCCACCACCAGCACGCCGAGGAGCCACACGGCCGCGGTGATGATCAGGCAGGGAAGCGCGACGCGGGAGATGTCGCGCGCCGCCCACCACACGAAGGCCACCAGGGCCGCGACCACGCCCAGGCCCAGGACGACGGCCTGCCACCAGGTCTCGGCATCCCTCGCCACCAGCAGCACCCCTACGGCGGCGAGCAGCGGGAGGAACATGACGAGATTGAGCCTGCGCAACCGATCCCGCGACGCCTCGGCGTGCTCGGACCTCGCGTGTGCCGCCCGTACCGGCCTCACCGGCCCTCACCCGGTCGCCGAGTCGTCAGGCCGGGCGCCGGAACCGCCGGAACCGCCGGAGCGCTCGCCACGGTGAGTGTCCCGGCCGTCCACCTCGGCCACCGGTCGTCCTCCGGCCACGGCTCCGTGCCGTCGGGAAAGGGGCCGGCACCGAGGCGGTGCGGGAGGAACGCCGCGCAGACCGGGAGAAGGACGGTCGTTCTCCCCGCCAGCGGCATGCGCGGGGGCCTGGTGTCCATGGGTGGCCCTCCGGGATCGAACGACTGAGTCCGCCCAGTATTCTTCCGGCCCCGTGACGGCACCAGTGACGCTGCGTCATATGTCAGCCCCGGGAATGTCATGGCGAGGTCATGACGTGGTCGCACTGCCTGGTGGGCGCGGCGGCTGCTGGGATCGACGACATGTCCTCGACACCGGTCATCGACGTTGAACGTCTGAACATCACCTACAACGACTTCCACGCCGTGAAGGACCTGTCCTTCCAGGTACGGCGAGGGGAGCTCTACGCATTGCTCGGCACGAACGGGGCGGGGAAGACCTCGACCCTGGAGACCGTCGAAGGTCACCGCAGGGCCACCTCGGGCACCGTACGGGTCTTCGGGGAGAGCCCCCGCGACCGGCGGGCGGTGCGGCCCAGGATGGGCATCATGCTGCAGGAGAGCGGATTCTCCCCGGACCTGACGGTGAGGGAATCGGTTCGGCTGATCGGAAACCTCACCCGGCGCGCGGACACGGTCGACCGCGTGCTCGGCATCGTGAATCTCACCCGCAAGGCCGGCACCAAGGTGTCCCAGCTCTCCGGCGGCGAGAAGCGACGCCTGGACTTCGCCACCGCCGTGTACGGAACGCCTGAGCTGATCTTCCTGGACGAGCCCACCACCGGGTTGGACATCCAGTCCCGGGACGATCTGTGGGACACCGTGGGCAAGCTGCGCGAAGACGGCTCCACCATCGTTCTCACCACGCACTACCTGGAAGAGGCACAGCAGCACGCCGACCGCATCGGCCTCATGCACAAAGGCACCCTCCACCGGGAGGGGACCGTCTCCGAACTGACGCGGACCATGCCCGCCGCCATCCGCTTCTCTCTGCCCGTCCCCGCCCCCGCACCGCCGCTGCAGGCCACCCGCGACAGCGACGGCACGTTCCTCATCGAGACCTTCGGCCTGCAGAAGGACCTGCACACCCTGCTCCGCTGGGCGCAGGACCACTCGGTGGAGCTGCGGGGACTCCAGGCCGGGCCGACCCGGCTCGACGACGTCTTCCGCGCCATCGGCAGCGACTAGCCACCCCGAACCTTCCAGGAAAGGAGCTTCGCCATGCTCTCGATCGCTCTCGGCGAGCTGGTCCAGATCTTCCGCAACCGGCTGGTTCTGGTCACCAGTCTCATCATGCCCGTGGCCGTCAGCGGGTTCTTCATCTACCGGCACGAGGTCTTCGCGGCCCTGGGCAGCCTCGGATACATCGCGGCGATCATGATGTTCACCGTGGGGGCGTTCGGGCTCTACACCACCGCGGTGACCACCCTGGCCTCACGCCGGCAGAACCTCTTCCTCAAGCGGCTGCGTTCCACCGCGGCCGGCGACACCGGCATCCTCTCCGGGCTGCTCCTGCCGATCACCGTCATCTCGCTGGTCCAGGTGGTCGCGATCATGACCGTCCTGGCCATGGTCACGAGCGGGCCGGACAACGTCCTTCTCCTGGCGGCGGCCGTCCTGTCAATGCTGATCATGATGCTCGGCCTGGGACTGGCCACGGCGGGAGTGACGAACTCCCCCGAGCACGCCCAGGTGACCACGCTGCCCGTCAGCCTCGGCGCCATCGCCGTGGCCAGCTGGGTGGGAATCACCGGCACCGAGGACCTCACCCTGCTCAAACGGCTGCTTCCCGGCGGCTCGGCCACCGAACTGGCCGTCAACGCCTGGAACGGCGGCGTTCCCGTCACGGACTCCCTGATTCTCCTGGCACCCACACTGGGCTGGGTCGTCGTCGCCGTCGTGCTGGCTTCCCGGATCTTCCGCTGGGAGCCGCGCCGATGACGACGCCCGGCGGCCGGGAGACGCAGGTCACGTTCGCCGGTGTCACAGGGAGCCGGGCCACCTCGTCTCAGAGGGTGTAGCCGTCAACGACAACGGAGGGGCACACCATGGACGCGAGACTGAACTACTTCACCGACCCGACCGCCGGCAAGATCCTCAAGCACTTCATGGCGGCGGGCAAGGCGCTCAAGGAGTCGCCGCTGCCGGCCGCCACGCAGGAGCTGGTGGCGCTTCGCGTGAGTCAGATCAACGGTTGCGCCGTCTGCCTCGACATGCACACCAAGGAGGCCGTCGCCGCCGGCGAGTCCCCGGTGCGGCTGAACCTGGTCGCGGCGTGGCGCGAGGCCACGGTCTTCACCGAGGCCGAGCGTGCCGCGCTGGAGCTGGCCGAGGAGGGGACCCGGATCGCGGACGCGGCCGGCGGGGTCGGCGACGAGGTGTGGGCGCACGCCGCCAAGCACTACGACAACGAGCAGCTCACCGCCCTGGTGATCCTGGTCTCCTTCATGAACACGGCGAACCGGCTGAACATCATCACCCGGCAGCCGGCCGGTGACTACGAGCCCGGGCAGTTCCACTGAACGGCGTCGGCAACCGGCTCGGGGCCCGGCTGCGGGCTCCGAGCCCCCGGGCCCGAGGCGTTGCCCCGGCCCGCCGGCGGCCTGGATGATCACTAGAGGATGTCCGCGCCGGCGAGTACGGCCGGGCGGGAGAGGTTCGAGGGGTGGGGACCGGACGTGAGCGAGGTCGAGGAGTTCGAGGAGCTGCGGCCGCTGCTGTTCTCGATCGCCTATCGGATTCTGGGCAGTGTCGGTGAGGCCGAGGACGCGGTGCAGGAGACGTGGCTGCGCTTCGACGGCTCCCCGGCGCGCCCCAGGTCGGCCAAGGCCTTCCTCGCGGCCGCGGTGACGCGGGTCTCGATCGACGTGCTGCGCTCGGCGCGGGTGCGGCGGGAGGAGTATGTGGGGCCGTGGCTGCCCGAGCCGCTGCTCGCCGACCCGTATGAGGATCCGGCGCGGGCGGCGGAACTGGCCGACTCGGTGTCGATGGCGGCGTTGCTGCTGCTGGAGCGGCTCAGCCCGCTGGAGCGGGCGGTCTTCGTGCTGCGGGAGGTGTTCGGCTTCGGATTCGACGAGGTCGCCACGGCGGTGGGGCGGTCGGAGGCGGCGTGCCGGCAGCTGCTGGTGCGGGCGCGGCGCCACATGGAGGCCGGGCGGCCGCGCTTCGAGGCGGTACGCAAGGAGCGGGAGGAACTGGCGTCGCGGTTCTTCGACGCCTTCCGCGAAGGCGACGTCGACGGCCTGCGGGAACTGCTCGCCGCCGACGTGTCGATGGTCGGCGACGGCGGCGGCAAGGCCCCGCAGCTGGCCAGGACCGTCGTCGGCGCGGGGAACGTGGCCCGGCTGCTCGCCTCCGTCTCCCCCCGGCTGGCCCGGGTCGACGTGACGTTCGAGCCGCACGAGATCAACGGGGAGCCGGGCGCGATCTTCCGCGACCGGGACGGCAGGGTGCTCCACACCCTGGCGCTCGACGCACTCGACGGGCGGATCCAGACGATCCGCTCGGTGATCAACCCCGACAAGCTCGGGCACGTGGGCCCGGTGGCGGACGCCTGGGCGATCGACCGCGAGGTGAGACGGGCACGCCGGCCCGCGAGATGACCACCACGGCCCGATGATTCGAACCGCTTCCACGGTCCGTGCCAGGCGTGCACCACTACTCGGTGCTACTGTATAGTGGTACTCGGTACCACCGAGCACCAGGAGACCGAAGAGGACCCACGATGGACGACCTGACGGAGATGCTGAAGGGCACGCTCGAGGGCTGCGTGCTCGAAATCATCGGCAACGAGGAGACCTACGGGTACGCCATCACGCGTCGGCTGAACGAACTCGGCTTCGCCGACGTCGTCGAGGGGACGGTTTACACCATCCTGCTGCGACTGGAGAGGAACAGGCTCGTCCAGGTGACGAAACGACCGTCCGGGCTGGGCCCGCCGCGCAAGTTCTACGCGCTCAACAACGCGGGGCGCGAAGAACTCGCGACGTTCTGGGCGAAATGGGAGTACGTCACATCACGGATCGACAAGCTCAAGGAAGGCGGGAGATGAACTTCTGGGAGACCATCACCGGCAGCGATCTCACCAGGGAATACAAGGCGTTCGAAGTTCGGGCCGGGGCGTTGCCGGCCGACCACCGGGCGGCATGGGAAGAGATCAAGTGTCATCTTTTTCCCTACGGGGACTTCACAGGCCGGAACCTGATGCCGCTCCTCGACGGTGCCCTGGGGCTGCTCGAAGAGACGGCGGCCGACGGGCAGAGCATTCACGAGGTGCTGGGTGACGACATCAAGAGCTTCTGCACGGCGCTGGCCGGCGGAGAAGGGGCCCGGAGCTTTCGCGACCGGTGGCGCGAGCAGCTGAACAGGAACGTCGCGAGGAAACTGGGCCGGCTGGGAGGCTGACGTGGGCATCCGGGACATCATCGATGGCAAGAAGCAGTGGCGGGCGCACGTGGCGCGGGTCAAGGCGCTCCCGCCGGACTACCAGATCGTCTACAAGGAGATCCAGAGATACTTCTTCAAGGTCGGACCGATCGACCTGCTCGACGGGTCCCTGCTCTCGGGGATCGTCGATTTCTTCGAGGAGGGCGCCGCGGCAGGCAAGGGGGTCCTGGAACTCATCGGCGACGACGTCGCCGCCTTCTGCGACGACCTGATCAAGGACTCGCGCACCTACGCGGACATCTACCAGGAGTCCGTCGGCGGGAAAACCGGTATGGCCGAGAAGTGACACCCGCCGGCCCGGGGCACCGGCGGGCGCCTTGACGACCGGGACGTCGTCGTCGTACCGGTGGCGTATGCCCGGGCGGCCCTGACGACCGGGGTCAGGGAGACGGCCACGCCTCCGACCGGGGTCAGGGAGACGGCCACGCCTCGCGCGCCGGCCCGCGCGGCGGATCCCGCCGGAACGGGAATGCCCGCAGCCGGGAGGCGGTTGCCTACTCGCTGGACCGTCTCGCCTGACAGCCAGGCCGCCGGCGCGGCGGGTCCGGCACCGACGTCCGCGCTCGACCCGCAAGGAGAAGTCCCTCACGTGACGACGACAGCAGCCTCGGGGGGCGTCGGTCTCCGGTCGGAGCGCGGTCCCGTGCTCGCCGCCATCATGCTCTGCACCGGTCTGGTGGCCCTCGACAGCACGATCATCGCGACGGCGGTGCCGTCCATCGTCCGCGACCTCGGGGGCTTCTCGCAGTTCCCCTGGCTTTTCTCGATCTACCTGCTCACCCAGGCGGTCACCGTCCCCCTCTACGGCAAGTTCGCCGACATCTTCGGGCGCAAGCCGGTGATGTTCTTCGGCATCGCCGTGTTCCTCCTGGGCTCGGTCCTGTGCGGCGTCGCCTGGAGCATGCCGGCGCTCATCGCCTTCCGCGCGCTGCAGGGCATCGGCGCCGGGGCCGTGCAGCCGATGAGCATCACGATGGTCGGCGACCTGTACTCCGTCGAGGAACGCGCGCGCGTGCAGGGGTACGTGGCGAGCGTCTGGGGCGTCTCCTCGGTGGTCGGGCCCGCCCTCGGCGGCCTCTTCTCGGAGTACGTCTCGTGGCGGTGGATCTTCTTCATCAACCTGCCGCTCGGCGCCCTGGCCGCCTGGGTGCTCGCCCGGCGCTTCAGGGAGCGGGTGACCCGCAGCTCCCACCGGATCGACTACCTCGGGGCGACGCTGCTCATGGCCGGCTCCTCGCTGGTCATCCTCGGCCTGCTGGAGGGCGGTGTGGCGTGGGGCTGGGGATCGGCGCAGAGCCTGCTCATCTTCGCGGCGGGGGCCGTCATGGTCGTCGCCTTCGTCCTCGTGGAGCGCAGGGCCGCCGAACCCGTCCTGCCGCTGTGGGTGTTCCGGCACCGCACGCTCACCGGCGGCAATCTCGTCTCGCTGGGCGTCGGCGCCCTCCTGATCGGCCTCAGCTCGTACGTGCCGACCTACGCCGAGGGCGTCCTGGGGACCGGCGCCCTGGTCGCCGGCTTCGCCCTGGCCGCGCTCACCATCGGCTGGCCCATCGCCGCGACCCTGTCGGGGCGCCTCTACATGCGCATCGGCTTCCGTGACACGGCGCTGATCGGCGCCGGCCTGATCGTGGCCGGCACCGTCCTGTGCACCCTGCTGTTCACCCGGCACGCGCAGATATGGGCGGTCGCGGCGGCGTGTTTCGTGGTCGGCGCCGGGCTGGGGCTCGCGTCGAGCCCGACCATGGTCGCCGTCCAGTCCGTCGTCGGCTGGGAACGACGCGGCGTCGTCACCGCGACCAACATGTTCTGCCGCTCCATCGGCAGCGCGATCGGCGCGGCGGTCCTCGGAGCCCTGTCGAACGCCACCCTGGCCGACCGCTTCGCCCACCCGCCGGCCTCGGTGGCCGGCCGGCTGCCCGGCAGCGTGGACGCCACGAGCCTGGTGCTCGGCGGCCAGAACCCGGGCGGTCAGCCGGCCGTGACGTCCTTCGTCCGCGGCGCCCTCTACGACGCCACCCACATCGTCTTCCTCTCCCTCGTCGTGGTGGCCGTGCTCAGCCTGGCCGCCCTGCTGCTCATGCCCAGGCGCACCGAGCAGCTCACGTTCGACTGACCGGGCGGGCGGTCCCCTCCTCTGCGCGCCTCACCGGGCGCGCCTCACCGGGGAGGCGCCCGGCGCTCACCCGTGGCCATGGCGCGCCGAGGCGCGCGCCGCCCGGTGCGCCGCCCCGCCGTCGACGTCGAGCCAGGCGCAGGTGTCCGGCGGCAGCAGCCCGCCCGCGACGGGGCCGCCGGCCAGCAGGACGGCGCGGTGGCTGGGCGGCTCGACCGGGACGTCCGATGGCGCAGGTCGAGCCCGGCGTACCTGTTCGGGAGAACGCGGGCGTGGTCGAGGTGGGCGCGACCGGTGTGGGGGCGGATGCCGGCGGCCGCGGGGCGACGCACCTGGTCGGCGGACGCCGGTGATCGCTCATGTAGGTGACAATGGCTGACTGTCACCTACATGTTCATGCTGGATCTGGGCCGTCCCATGGACCCGCCGCCGACGAATCCGCCGCGATGATCTCCCGCCACACCTCCAGCAATCCCGCCAACCCGGCAACCGGCTCGGGACGGGCCAGCAGGTCATACAACGGCCGCGCGAACCGATCGCATGGCCGACGACCGTCCACGGCCGAGCGGAGGATCTCTACAGCCTCCGGCCCGTCACCTTTGCCGGCCACGGCCAACGCGCGGATCTCAGCCGTCGCGAACACCGACAGACGGAACATTCCGTGCGGCCACGGCTTGGCGATGGCGGCCAGCACCGAATCCGGTGTATGGGCTGAGGCGCCGTCTTGAGAGCTCACCCGGGTGACAATCCACCTCAACAGTTCGGAGCGCGGCCAGCTTCCGGCCTTTTGCAGCGCCGGCTGCGCCCGTTCCAACTCTCCGGTGAATAACAACAACATGCCCATCCATCCATGGGGATGAGGGTAGTCGGGATCAATCTCGATCGCCCGGCGAAAAACGGCCTCGACCTCCGCGAACCGCTTCAAATGGAAAAGTGCGCACCCGAGATTGTTGTGGGCCACGGCGGAGTCAGGATCAATCTCGATCGCCCGGCGAAAAACGGCCTCGACCTCCGCGAACCGCCCCAAACAAAAAAGTGCGTACCCGAGAACGATGTGGGCCGCGGCGGAGTCAGGATCAATCTCGACCGCCCGGCGAAAAACGGCCTCGGCCTCCGCGAACCGCCCCAAATGAAGAAGTGCGCACCCGAGATCGTAGTGGGCAGTGGCGTAGCCGGGGTCGAGGTGGATCGCGTCGCGGTAGGCGATTACGGCTTCTTCGTACCTCCCATAGCCGGCCTCGGTGTCCCCACGCCCCTTGCTGGCCAAGCTCTTGAGCCGGTTGGCCTCACGGTAGGCGCTCCGAGCCTCTTCGTGACGGGCAAGCTCGGTGAGCGCGTCACCCAACTCATGATGGATCCGGGGATCATTGGAACGGAGATGTACCGCGTCGCGGTAGGCGGCCACGGCCTCTTCGTGTCGGCCGA
>NZ_JBEZZK010000016.1:0-171592 GCF_040639135.1 Streptosporangium sp. NPDC023963 | reverse complement strand
CCGAGTCGGTGGAGCACGTTTCCCAGTCCCCGGTGTGTGCCGGCGTGGCCAGGGGCGAGGCGGATCGCTTCCTCGTAGGCGGCCACGGCCTCTTCGTGTCGGCCGAGTCGGTGGAGCACGTTTCCCAGTCCCCGGTGTGTGCCGGCGTGGCCAGGGGCGAGGCGGATCGCTTCCTCGTAGGCGGCCACGGCCTCTTCGTGGCGGTGCGAGGAGGTGAGTTGGCGTGCCTGCTCACTCAGTGCACGAGCGTACAAGGATGCCTGCCTCAGCAACTCGATTCGAGTGGTGCGGGTGCTGGGGTGGTCGGTGCCCAGTAGCCGTGTCTGGTCAGCCAGCAACTCCTCAAGCTCGGCCATCGCTGCCGCGCTGTCGCCTGCGATCGCTCGTCGCTGTGCCAGCGTGAGTCGGGTCACGAAGACTTCGGGATGGTTGGGGCCGAATACTCGCAGATCATCGGCCAGGAGCTGTTCGAGAGCTGTCACGACGTCCGCGTTGGTCTCTTGCAGGAGAGCCAGGCTATAGCGGTCGACCAGGGTAAAAGGATGGTCCGGTCCCAGGATCCTTGTATCATCGGCCAGCAATTCCCTGAACATGGCTTCCGCTCCGGCTGGGTCTCCTGCCGACTGCTGTGCCTGCGCCAGCCCAAAACGAATCGTGAGGGTTTCCTTATCGTTTGCACCCCTTATCCGAACGCTGTCTGCAAGCAGGTCCTTGAGCTCCACCACGGCCTGATTTATGTCTCCATTGTCCACTCGGCAATTCGCCAGTTCATAGCGGGTGACCAAGGTACCGTTGTGGTCTGGTCCCAGCGCCCGAAGCATGTCGGCCAGCAGTTCCTCGAAAGCCGCCACCGCTCCCGCCGTATCCCCTGCGCTACCACGCCAGTACACCGATTTCAGCCGGATGTCGAGAGTGCTGACATGATCGGGTCCGAAGATCTCTTCAGTGGCCAGGTGGAGCTGGGTGAACTCGGCAAAGGCCGCCTCAGGCTGCAAGGCATCGCCGAGGCTGTGAGCGGACTGGTCGAGGACCTGGTGGATTTTGTCGTTCCGCTGCCATAGAGCGGTGCCCGTGGTGTCGCGCAGGGCGGTGGTGTTGGCGCGAAGTACCGGGCCGAGCTGGTCGCGCTCGATGTCCGGCCATGCCTGTATGAGCGCGTCAGCGGCTCGATGGGCGACATCGAGCCGCCGGTCTGCTGTGAGGGCCTCGTAGGTGGCACGCTGGATGAGCTGGTGGACGCGGACCTCACGATAGGTGGCGGCGGGGTTGTGGGTGACGAGGCCGAACCGGTGCAGCACCCGCAACCCGTCCCGGACCAGGTCGGAGTCACCGGTGGCCAGATGAGCGAGGACGGGCCGGCTGGTGAGCACGGCGTCCGGGATGCCGTTGGGATCCAGCACCGACAGTAGTTCCAGCAGCGGCCGCGCTATTCCCGCAGGGCGCGCAGCGTCAGCCCTGTCGATCGACAGTACCCAGGTCTTGGTGACGATCTGCTGGTGATCGTCGGGAAGGCTGTCGGGCGAGATGCCCTCGAGGGGCCGCTCGGCGAGCAGTCTCCGGTAGGCGGCGATGGCGATGTCGGCGTCGATGAGGTAGGCGGTGGCCTGGGCGAGTGCGAGCGGCAGGAACCCCAGGTCGGCAGCCAGTCCGTTCAGTTGCTCGGGTGGTTCGTCCCGATCGCGGGGGGCGAGTCGTTCGGTGAGGTAGGCACGGGCTTCGGCCCGGGTGTAGGTGTCGATCGACACGAGGTGCCGCCCCTGACCGGCCAGGGCGGCATCGCGGCGGCGGGTGGTGGCCAGCACCTTGCCTTTCGCGTCGGCGGGCGGCCACCACCCCGAGACATCGGCGGGGTCCTGGATGTCGTCGAGGACCACCAGCCAGCTGCGGTCGGTGGCGGTGGTCCAGGCCAGGAAGCGGCGAGCGTCGCCCTCACGATCGATTCCGTCACAGCCGGGAAGGTGCAGGGCCGCCGCGGCCTCAGCGTAGGCGGCGACGATCTCCTTGCGTGAGGAGGCGGTCACCCACACCACCGCCGTTCCATCGGCCAGGGCGCGGCGGGTGTAGGCGACGGCCAGCTGGGTCTTGCCGACTCCCCCCATTCCCGACAGCACCCTCGACCCGCCGCCGCGACGGCTGCTGCCGGTGAGGACGGCCGTCTGGCCGGCGGCCAGAGCGGCTTCAAGCCGGCCGGCGACCTCGCGTTCCTGGAAACAGTCCGCAGCCAGCGGCACCACCCCTACCAGCAGCGGCTCGTCCCGGCCTGTGGCCTGCTGGACCCCGGATCCGATGGCGCCCGTGTCGGATCCGGCTACGAAGGGTCCGGCGACACCAACCTGACAGCGGCCGGGTCCAGGGCCGGATCATGGACCAGGACCGGCAAATCCGCATCCATCATCGAATCGGTGGAACCCGCCATCTGAACCTTGGCCAACCGGTAGGCGGCCAGCACCGACTGCCCGTCGGTGAGTGAAGCATAGAAACGAGCAGCGAAAGCAAGCGCAGCCGGGTCACCGATGCTGCCGGCCATCCCCACCGCCAGCGGAACCGCTTTCACCAGCTCCTGCAGATGAGCCTGAGACTTACACGCGTTCAACACCACCAGCCTCGGCGGAACGTCGACCGCGCCCATCGCCTGAGCGAACACCTTCGCCGCCAGCCGATGCCCGCTACCGCGCCGGTCCGCGCCGGTCTCGAACTCCAGAAAACCCTCATCGGCGTGCCCGGAGAAACTCACCACGTGCGGAGCCACCCGGGTCAGCCCATCCAGCAGATCTCCCAGCGTCGCCGCCGGCAGGTGTTCGATCTCCACCACGTCCCGATGCAAAGCCCCCCGCACCCCTGCCCGCACCCGCCGGATCTCCTCACCTACTCGAAGGTCTCCAGCTGACGACGCCGTCAGATACAACACCCGCAAACCCGCAGAGCTCACTTCGACCGCCCTTCACCCGCTACCCGGTAGACCACACCCATCCAGACCAGGGCCGGTCTTCCGGCTGCCACGGCCGGCACACGGCGCAACCAGTCCTGCCCCTCGCTACCCCCTGCGAACAGATCCACCGCTCCTGGCCGCCCGCGCGTGTCTCGCCTGTTCCCCGAGTCCGGTGCTTCCAGTGAACATCTGATCTCAGTGCGTGTGGGGTCATGTCATGCGAACGTGATAAATGCCAGCGCGGTCACTGGATGAACGAAGGCTGCTCGCCCAGGTCGAGAGGACCAAGCCCACGCCACGGCTTCGGCGCGGGTGAAGGTGTGGCGACCCAGAAAGTTGGGGCCCTTGGTAGTAACAGCGCGGGAAACAAAGGACACGCAGCTCGCGAGCCGGCGCCCCGAACACGGAGGCTCAGATGTCACCCCTGAACGGGTCACGCTGCATCCGGTAGGCGAGGGCGCGGCGCACGGAGGCTCAGGCATCACCCCTGAGCCGGTCGCGCTGGATCCGACAGGCGAGGGCGCGGCGCACGGAGGCCGGTGCGGTGGTGGTGGCGACGGCCTTCGAGGGGACGTCGAGGCCACGGCTGATCTCGTCGTACGCCTCCCGGTAGCCGCCGGGCAGCTCCGCCCGGCGCAGCCTCAGGTCCTCCTCGACGAGGCGTCGCAACTCGTCGACGCTCTGGGGGGTGAAACGCTTCCTTCCCCGGGCGACGGCGTTGACGTGGCGCGTGCAGCGGGCGGTGCCGTCGAAGGTCTCGGAGATCTCCTCGGCGAGGCCCCACAGGCGCCCTTCGAGCCAGGGAGCGTCGTGCTGGTCGAGGGAGAGCTCCACCGGGGAAGGCGGGTCGTCCAGCGCGTACTTCGTCACCTGCTTGGACACGGCGGGCTGGCTCATGTCGGTGAGCCGGGCGATCTTGTCCTGGGTCCAGCCGTATCCGACGAAGATTTTGATCATTTCGGCGCGCAGGGCCCGCATCTCCTCACCCGCGCGGATGACGTCGTTCACCTCGGCGAGCATCCGCCTGGCCTGCTCCTCGGTCAGCGTCACGGGATTGCGGCGCGCGCCCTCTTCACCTGCCATAGCTCGGTTATACACCCGCGTCCTGCGATCATAACCAGGTTGTATAACCTGGTTATAGATGACAGGATTCACGTCATGCCAACCTTCTCCGCACCTGACGGAACCCTGCTCGCCTACCGCGTGACCGGGGACGGCGACCCGCTCGTCTGCCTCCCCGGGGGTCCCACGGACTCCGCCTACCTCGGCGATCTCGGCGGGCTGTCCGCGCACCGCCGGCTGATCCTCCTGGACCCGCGCGGCACCGGCCGGTCCGCGATCCCCGAGGACACCGCCTCCTACCGCTGCGACCGCCTGGTCGACGATGTCGAGGCGCTCCGCGACCACCTCGGGCTCGCCCGGATGGACCTGCTCGGCCACTCCGCCGGCACGAACATCGCGACGCAGTACGCGGCCCGCCACCCGCACCGCGTCGGCAGGCTCGCCCTGATCGGCCCCAGCACCCGGGCCGTCGGGATAGCGATCACCGGGGAGACGCGGCGCGAGCTCGCCCGGCTTCGCGAGGACGAGCCGTGGTTCCCTGCGGCGTTCGCCGCCCTGGAGGCGATCACCGAGGGCACCGGCGACGACTGGGAGGCCATCGCCCCCTTCTTCCACGGCCGGTGGGACGCCGCGGCACGAAAGCACCATACGTCCAGCCGGCCGGGCAACGGGGAGGCCGTCGCGCTCTTCGCGGCCGAGGGCGCCTTCCACCCGGAGACCACCCGTGCGGCGCTCGTCGCCTTCGAGTCCCCCGTCCTGCTGCTCACCGGGGAGTTCGACCTGAACAGCCCCCCTCCGGCCGCGGCGGAGTTCGCCGGGCTGTTCCCCGACGCCACGCTCGTGGTGCAGCCGGGCGCGGGCCACCACCCCTGGCTCGACGACGCCGGCCGGTTCGTGGCGACCACCGCGGCGTTCCTCGGCTGAGGACGTCCTCGCCCCCGGGTCCGAACCGACACCGATCCGGCTCGACGTTCCGTTCCCCGCCTTCTCCACGCTCGGAGCGCCCCGTCACGCTCGCTGTCTCCCGAGCCCCGCGAACCGTCTTTCCGGCCAGTCGCGACCGGCCCCAGCCATGCCGGATGCCTCGACCACCGCGAGGTACGGAGAACAGGGCTAGGTCGTGGACACGAACGCGTCGACGCCGGTGAGGCCGGCCGACAGCTCCCACAGGCGCGCGGCCTGGTCGGGGTCGGTCGCATGGCCGCGCACCCCGCCGCGCGGGCCGTCGTCGCCGGCCGGCTCCGCGATGTCGCAGTCCTCGCAGTACACGCCGCCCATACCCGCCAGCCGCGGGGAGGTCGCCGCCCACACCTGCGTCGCCGCACCCTGCTCGGGCGTCTTGAAGGTGGGATCGGCCAGGTCGCCGTTCTCGTCGATCCACCCCGCGGCGACCATCTCCTCCTTCGGGAGGTGGCGCTGCAGCGGGGTGAGGATGCTGCCGGGATGCACCGAGAACGCCCTCACCCCGACGTCGCGGCCGAGCGCGTCGAGCCGAGCCGCGAACAACACGTTCGCCGTCTTCGCCTGCCCGTAAGCCTGCCACCTGTCGTATCCGTGCTCGAACCGCACATCGTCCCAGCGGATGCCCGTGATCGCGTGGGCGCCGGAGGACACGGCGACCACCCGCGCCCCGCCGCCGCGTGCGATCGCCGGCCAGAGCCGGTTGACGAGCGCGTAGTGGCCGAGGTGGTTGACGGCGAACTGCGCCTCCCACCCCGGGCCCACCCGCGTCTCGGGGCAGGCCATGATCCCGGCGTTGTTGATCACGATGTCGATGTCCCGGCCCGATGCCAGGAAGCGCTCGGCGAATCCGCGGACACTGCCGAGGTCGGCCAGATCGAGGTCGTCGACCTCCACGCCGTCGATTCCCTCGACCGCCTCCTGGGCGGCCGCCCGCCGCCGGGCGGGGACGACGACGCGCGCTCCGGCACGTGCCAGCGCGCGGGTCGTCTCCAGACCGAGTCCCGAGTAGCCGCCGGTGACGACAGCGGTTTTTCCGGACAGGTCGATCCCGTGCAGGACGTCGTCCGCGGTGCTCCTGGCGCCGAAGCCGGAGCCGATCCTGTGTTGAGGCGTTGTCATGGACAGAAAGCTAGATCCTGGAGCACGGTCCAGGTCAAAGACATACGCGCCGTGCCAAGACCGGCTCCGCCCCGTCCGCTCCCACGGCGGCGGCCTCGTCGCCACCGTCGCCACCGTCAGCGCCTCCGGTCCGGAGCGCCGGGGATGCCGCAGGTGCACGACCTTCGAGCTCTCCGGTGACGGCGGTTACGCGCTCGATCAGCGACCGGCGGGGGAAGGGTGACCGGCAGCCGTGGGGGACGCGCTCCCGGCCCGCCACCAGTCGTCGAGCGGGCTGACCGGAACGGCCCGCTTGTGCCGGGTCGCGAGGTAGAGCGACTCCACCTTCTCCGCCACGTCCGGCGCGACGTCGACGCCTTCCAGATAGTCGTCGATCTGGGTGTACGTCAGGCCGAGAGCCACCTCGTCGGGCAGCGCGGGCCGGTCGTCCTCGAGATCGGCGGTCGGCACCTTCTCCCAGGTGCTCGGCGGTGCGCCCAGCTCCTGCAACAGGGCGGCGCCCTGGCGCTTGGTCAGCCCGGTCAGCGGGGTGATGTCGACACCGCCGTCGCCGTACTTGGTGAAGAAGCCGGTCACCGCCTCGGCCGCGTGGTCGGTGCCCACGACGAGCATGCCCAGCTGCCCGGCGATCGCGAACTGGATCACCATGCGCTCGCGGGCCTTGAGGTTGCCGCGCACGAAGTCCCGCAGCTCGTCCCCTGAAAGTTCCCGCAGGGCGAGCGCCGTCTCGGCGGCGACGGCGTCCGCGCCCGGCTTGACGTTCACCGCGATCGACCGGTCGGGCCGGATGAACTCCAGCGAGATCTGCGCGTCGTGCTCGTCGGCCTGCACGCCGTAGGGCAGCCGCATCGCGACGAAGGTGGCCTCGTGCCCCTCGGCACGCAGTTCCTCGGCGGCGAGCTGGCACAGCCTGCCGGTCAGCGTGCTGTCCTGGCCGCCGCTGATCCCGAGCACATACCCCTTGGCCGGGGTCGACCGCAAGTAGTCCTTGAGGAAGTCGACCCGCTGCCGGATCTCGACCTTGGGGACGATGATCGCCTTGACGCCGAGTTCGGCGAGAATCTGCTCTCGTAGGTTCGCCACCCACGTACTGTACTGGCGGGCGTCGGGCCTCGGAAAACTCACGGCCAGGCCGTCAGCTGGAACCAGACGGACTTGCCGCAGGGGTTGAGGGTCCAGAGCCTGCCGCGCACGCAGATCTTCCTCAACACCCCGCAGCAGCTGTGCGTGCCGGTCATCAAGAACAACGTGCTCCCACCCGCCGAGGTGCTGTCACTCGTCCGCCACATCGACCTCAAGTGCTACGCCATCACCCCCAACACGTCGCTGAACCAGCAGTTGTCCCTGCGCCAGCTCAACCCCGTTCTCACCCCGATCATCCCCACGCACGGCGCGCAGGTCCTCACCGCCCGCCGGCTGTGCGTCCCGGTGCAGAAGGCCGGCGACGTCATCCCGGACGAGGTGCTCAAAATCGTCCGGTGGATCGACCTGGAGAAGTTCGACCTCGTCACCCCGGCCCTGCCCACCGTGTCGCTGACCCTGCGGCACATCAACCCCGTCCTCGCCGGTCTCCCGATCGAGCCGGCCGTCCTCAGCGGCGCCGGCCAGCCGGCCCTGCCGGTCGCCAAGCACGGCAACTTCCCGCCGGGCTGATTCCCTGACACGGGGCCCCTCCACCGGTGCCGGTGGAGGGGCTCCCCCATTGCCCTGCCCCCGATAAGGCGGGACACGCGGAGCTGTTCATCGATCACCCGGGGCTTCGGCGAACGTGGCACCGATCTCCATCATCCGCTCGACCGCGTAGGCGGGGTCGATCAACGCCTCGGGGGTGTGGAGGCCCGGCGCCACGGCTTCGCCGCGCAGGCCGAGCAGTCGTTCGACACCGAGGGCGACGGCGAGCGCGGTCAGGTCGCGTTGCCCCTCCGGGTGGCGAAGGTGGCGTCTCCTCCTGAGCGGTGCACCCCTGTGATCCTCTCCTTCGAGATCGATCCCGACCACGCTGGAGGCGGGCTCGCCTCGGCGCCTGTTCTCGGCGGACTCACCGGCCGCGAACGCGAAGCGGACGTTCGGTGCGCCCGTCGCGATGGCGAGACTCGGAACGTCGAGGGTGGCCATGATCTGACCGGGCAGGACGGCGCCGTCGGCTCCGGAGACCTCCACCCGCGCTTCGGGACCGTCGACCCAGCTGAAGACGCCGTCGCGGCGGACGAGTCCCGCCGAGGTGGAGGCCGTCAGGCGTTCCATGTCCGCCGCGGCCGCGGGCCCGCCGATGTCCGGCTCGTCCAGTACGGCGTCGGCCCGGATGGTGTCGATCCGGCCGAACTCCCTGGCGAGGTGCAGTGTCGCGAGGACGACGAGACCGGCGTACCAGTGGCTGGCCAGCAGGATCGGGGCGGCGCCGGCCCGCTGCCCGCCCGCGACGACCTCGGGGGCGATGTCCGTCAGGCCGCTGGAGAGGCTGAGGTACGGCAGGCCGCGGTCCTGGGCGTAGCGCAGTCCGTTCAGGTGGCTGTCCCACAGTGCCGCGACGACCGCCGAGTGTTCATGGCCCGCGGGGAGGCCGAGGTCGTCGCGGCGCAGATCGATGGTCACCGCTGTCGCGTCGCCGAGTTCGTCGGCGACACGCCGCGCGCGCTCCAGATCGCGGCCCGCGATCGTGAGCGGCAGTGTCGGATACCACCGGCGCAGGATGGCCGCGGTCCCCGCGCCCGCCTGACCGGAACCACCCATGATCAGTACCGATTTCGAGTGCTCCATCGCGTTCTCCTCTCGTGTTCCCACTAACTTACATTTTGTAACCTACATTTTGTAGCCTAGGCTGGGCGGCAACGCAAGGGAGCGCAATGGCCACGGCATCGACGCGCCTGTCCAGACAGGCCAGGCGGGAGCAGTTGCTCGACACCGCCCTGAGGATCGTGCGCGCCCAGGGCGCCGACGGCCTCACCCTGCTCACCCTCGCGGAGGCCGCCGGGGTGAGCAGGCCGATCGTCTACGACCACTTCGGCACCCGCCCCGGCCTGCTGCTCGCGCTCTACCAGCGGCTCGACGAACGACACCGGACCGCGTCGGCACAGGCGTTGCGGGAGGCCGAGCCCACCCTCGGCGAGACAGCCCGCGTCCTGAGCACCGCGTACTTCGCGTGCTCCACCGACATGCCGGAGTGGAACGCCGTTTCCGCCGCGCTGAAGGGAAATCCGGAAATGGAAGTGATCGAGCGCGAGATGTTCGACAGCTTCACGGACCTGATGGCCGCGGCACTGCTGCCGCACTCCGACCTCACGACGGAAGCCCTTCGACTGCGCTGTGTCGGCGCGCTGGGCGCGGCCGAGGCGATCGCCGCGGAGCTGAACCGGGGGCGGGCAACCGTCGCCGACGCGGTCGCCGCGCTCACCGACCTGATCGTCGGCGGCATCGACACCGGGACCGGCCGATCGGCGATCGACGGCTCACGGCCGTGATCCACGGCTCGGGCAGCCGAGGGCTCCATCAGCCTGCCCGACGGCGTGCACGGAACCGGAGGACCCTCTCCCCTCCTACGGCCATGCCGCCAGCTGGAACCATACCGACTTGCCGCAGGGGTTGAGGGTCCAGCCCCAGTTGCGGGAGAGGTCCTGGACGATGGCGAGACCGCGGCCGGAGATCTCCAGGTCGCCGGCCCGCCTCAGGCGCGGGATCGCGATGCAGGCGTCGTGGACGTCCACGGTCAGCAACTCCCTCTCCCGGCCGACCGTGACGCGGACGGGGCTCGCGGGAACGTCCGGCGAGCCGTACGCCAGCGCGTTGGTGACGAGTTCCGAGGCCAGGAGTTCGGCGATTTCCGGGATGTCCCCCGTCGCCTTCCAGTCGGTGGCGACGTCGCTCACGAACCGGCGGGCGGACGCGACTGCCGGCGATCGACAGGCGTTGCCGAACCTCACGCCCTGACCCTTGCGAGTACCGGTTTGCCGGGTGATCGAATACTCCGTTCGCAGTTCGGAGCACGGGCCGCGGGAAACAGGCAAGATGATCCCGTGAGGCTCGGAAAGCGGCTCGCCGGACGCCTCTCGCGGGCACAGGCGGAAAGAGGTGGGGCTGATGGCCGGGCGGCTGGTCGAGTTGGAAGTGGAGAACTTCCGGAGCCTGCGGAAGGTGTCGCTGCCGCTGGGGCGGGTCAACGTGCTGGTGGGGCCCAACGGCGCGGGCAAGACGAACGTGCTGAGGGTGTTCGACTTCCTGGCCGACATCGTCCGGACAGACCTGGGGCCCGCGCTTGAGGACCGAGGGGGCTTCGACGAACTGGTGTTCCGGGGGGGCGACCTGCGGCCGGACCACATTCAGATCGGGCTGAAGGGGCACTGGTCCGTGCCTGAAACGTCCAGATGCCCTCTCGACATGTACCGCTTGAAGATCAACGGTAGTCCTCCGGCTCGGGAAGAGATCTTCCATCTCAGCCGGGCCGGTGGCTGGCGGAACCGGATCGAAGTGTCGGGTGAGCGAGCCGCGAGTTCACAGTACGGGGCCGACGAGGTGATCTCGGACGACGGGTCCGAGCGGCGTACCGCGGTGATGGAGGTCGGAATCCAGCCGTTCAGCACCGGCCTGTCCACTCTGCCCCGGCTGTCAGAGAATTTCGGCGGGCGAGAGGTGGTGGCCCTGGCCGACTTCCTCACCACCTTCCGCGTCTTCGACGTCGACGTACACCGCGCGCGCATGCCGTCACGTGTTTCCCGGAGCGGGTACGAGGCCATCGCGGACGACGCCTCCAACCTGGCGAGGTTCCTGCTGACCCTGCGCGACACCGACGAAGAGGCGTGGGAGCGACTGCAGGCCGACGCCATAGAGGTGCTCCCCCAGCTCGAAGCACTCGACTTCGACTACCCGTCCGGAAGCGCTCGTTCCGTCGTGGTGGTCCTCAGGGAGCGCGGGTTGCGCGACCCCACCTCACTGCTCGACGCCTCCTACGGCACGATCCGCCTGCTGGGCCTTCTCGCGATGCTCTACGACCCCAGCCCGCCCGCGCTCACCTGCGTCGAGGAGATCGACCACGGTCTGCACCCGCAGGCATTGGAGATCCTCGTCGAGCGGGTCCGCGAGGCGAGCGACAGGACGCAGTTCATCATCGCCACCCATTCGCCGGCCCTCGCCGACCGGCTCAAACCCGAGGAACTCATCGTGTGCGAGCGCGCGGAGGACGGTTCCTCCGTGATCCCGGCGGTCTCCACCGCCCAGGTCGAGAAGATCGTACGAGCCAGCGAGGGGATCCCCCTGGGAGAGCTGTGGTTCTCCGACGCGCCGGAGGTCCTCGGCAAGGCCACGATGATGGGCCTGGCAGCGAGACCTTCGGGCCGCAATCGCTCGTACGAGCAGCTGCGAGAGGACGCCGCCCGTTGTTGCGCCGATCACGTGTGTCCCGCATCAGAATGAGCCCTCGCGGATACGTCAAGGATCCCGGCACCCCCTCATCCCCCGGTGGGACGCCCTCGTCAACGGCGTGAAGGCCGACCGTCAGCCGACGTCCGCGTTGCGGCGGACGAGCCTGACCACGACGCTCTTGGACGTGGGCGTGTTGGAGGTCTCCGCGACCGAGTCCAGCGGCACCAGCACGTTGGTCTCCGGGAAGTACGCGGCGCAGCAGCCGCGCGCGGTGGGGTAGGCGACCGCGCGGAAGGACTCCGCCCTGCGCTCCCCGTCGGGCCACTCGCTGACCAGGTCCACCATGTCGCCGTCGGCCAGACCCCGCTCGGCCAGGTCGTCGGCGTGCACGAAGACCACCCGGCGGCCGTTGCGGATGCCCCGGTAGCGGTCGTCCATGCCGTAGATCGTGGTGTTGTACTGGTCGTGGCTGCGGACCGTCTGGAGCAGCAGCCGTCCCGGCGGGACCCGCAGCACCTCCAGGTGGTTGACGGTGAAGTTGGCCTTGCCCGTCGCGGTCGGGAAGCGGCGCTCGTCGCGGGGCGCGTTGGGCAGCGTGAAACCGCCCGAGAGGCGGGCGCGCAGGTTGAAGTCCTCGAACCCGGGGACCACCCGGGAGATGCGGTGGCGGATCACGTCGTAGTCAGCGAACCGCTCCCAGGGCACGTGCGGGTCGGCGCCGAACAGCTCCGTCGCCAGGCGGCGGACGATGTCCACCTCGGAGAGCAGGTCGTCGGAGGCGGGCGGCAGGTTGCCCCGCGAGGCGTGGACCATGCCCATGGAGTCCTCGACCGTGACGAAGCGGCCCGCGCGGTCGCCGGGCGCGACGTCGCGTTCGGTGCGTCCCAGCGTGGGGAGGATGAGCGCCTCCCGCCCGCACACGGCGTGGGAGCGGTTGAGCTTGGTCGACACCTGCACCGTCAGCCGGGCCCGGCGCATCGCCTCCTCGGTCACCGCCGTGTCGGGGGTCGCGGCCACGAAGTTGCCGCCCATCGCGACGAAGACCTTCGCCCGCTCCGACCGCAGCGCGCGGATCGCCTCCACGGTGTCGAAGCCGTGCTCGCGGGGCGGCTCGAAGCCGAACTCGTCGCGCAGCGCGTCGAGGAACCAGGCCGGCGGCCTCTCGTTGATGCCCATGGTGCGGTCGCCCTGGACGTTGGAGTGGCCGCGGACCGGGCACACCCCGGCCCCCGGGCGGCCCACGTTGCCGCGCAGCAGCAGGAAGTTGACGACCTCCCTGATGGTGGCGACGGAGTTCTTGTGCTGGGTGAGCCCCATCGCCCAGCACACGACGACCGACTTCGCGCCGAGCACCTCCCGTACGGCGTCCTCGACGGCCGGGCGGTCCAGCCCGGTCGCCTCCTCGACCTCCGCCCAGTCCAGGGAGCGCAGGTCCTCGGCCCACTTGTCGAAGCCGTGGGTGTGGGTCTCGACGAAGGCGCGGTCCACCACGGTGCCGGGGGCGGCGTCCTCGGCTTCGAGCAGGAGCAGCGACATGGCCTGGAAGAGCGCGAGGTCGCCGTTGAGGCGGATCTGCAGGAACCGGTCGGCCAGTGTGGTGCCCTTGCCCACCAGGCCGGAGGCCTTCTGCGGGTTCTTGAAGCGGAGCAGCCCGGCCTCCGGCAGCGGGTTGACCGCGATGATCCGGGCGCCGCCGCGCTTGGCCCGCTCCAGCGCCGACAGCATGCGGGGGTGGTTGGTGCCGGGGTTCTGGCCGACCACGAAGACGAGGTCGGCCTGGTAAAGGTCCTCCAGCGAGACCGTTCCCTTGCCGATGCCGAGGGTCTCGTTGAGCGCCGAGCCGCTGGACTCGTGGCACATGTTGGAGCAGTCGGGCAGGTTGTTGGTGCCGAACCTGCGCACCAGGAGCTGGTACGCGAACGCGGCCTCGTTGGAGGTGCGGCCCGAGGTGTAGAACAGCGCCTCGTCGGGGCTGCCGAGGGCGCGCAGCTCACGGGCGATGATCGCGAACGCGTCGTCCCAGCCCACCGGCACGTAGTGGTCGGAGCCCTCGGGCCGGTGCATCGGCTCGGTGAGGCGTCCCTGCTGGCCGAGCCAGTAGTCGGTGTGCCGGGCCAGGTCGTCCACGGTGTGCCGGGCGAAGAAGTCGCGGGTGACCCTGCGGACGGTGGCCTCCTCGGCCACCGCCTTGGCCCCGTTCTCGCAGAACTCGGCCGGGCTGCGGTGCCCGCCCTCGGGCCAGGCGCAGCCGGGGCAGTCGAAGCCCTCCTTCTGGTTGACCACGGCCAGGGTGCGCAGGGTGCGGCCGACGCCCATCTGGGCGTTCGCGGCCACCAGCGACCGGGTCACCCCCGGGATGCCGGCGGCCCACTCCTTGGGCGGGCCGACCTCCAGGCCGTCCTCGTTGACGTCGTCGCGCGGGGCCTTCCTGGCCATCCTCGCGCCTCCTTCCGGCCGATCACCCTTGAAAGCGCACCCTACAGGCGCTCAGCCGGGGCCGGTCCCCAGCCTGTCGAGCACCCAGTCGTGGAAGGCCCCGATGTGGTGCTCGCTGGGCACCAGGACCCCACCTTGAGCGTACGCCCGGGAGTTCATCGCGGGCTGGCAGCGTTCGCAGGCCTCGAAGTCCTGCACGTTGACGCGGTGGAAGAGCTCGACGGACGGGCCGAGGTCCCTGCCCGAGTCCACGACGTCGCCGAGGAAGAGCCAGTCGCACTCCACGATCGTCCGGTCGGCCGCCAGCGGGAACATCCGGTGCAGGATCACGTGGTCGGGCACGAGGTTGACGAAGACCTGCGGCTTGATGGTGATCGCGTAGTAGCGGCGGTCCTGGTCCTCGCCCACCCCGGGGATGCGGTCCACCCCCTCGGAGCCGTCGACGGTGAACCCCCGGATCTCCTCGCCGAACTCCGCGCCGTGCCCGACGAAGGACTGCGCCGCGTACCCGTCGGCGAACTCCGGCAGCACCTCGGTGAGCTCGGGGTGGATGGTGGCGCAGTGGTAGCACTCCATGAAGTTCTCGACGATGAGCTTCCAGTTCGCCTTCACGTCGTAGACGATCCTGCGGCCCACCCGGAGGTTGGCGATGTCGTAGTTCTCGATGGACCTCTCGTCGCCCAGCCGGTGCGTCGCCTCGGCGACCACGTCCGCCTCGAACGACGGCGGCTCGTCGGCCAGGCACACCCACACGTACCCGATCCACTCGCGTACGTGCACGTTGATCAGCCCGTACTCCACCCGGTCGATGTCGGGCATCTTGGTGAGGTTCGGGGCGGCGATCAGCTTGCCCTCGAGATCGTAGGTCCACGCGTGGTACGGGCACTGGAAGGACCGCTTGACCTCGCCGGACTCCTCGGTGCGTATCCGGGCGCCCCGGTGGCGGCACACGTTGAGGAAGGCCCGGATCGAGTTGTCCCTGGCCCGGGTGACGAGGACGCTCTCGCGGCCCACCTGGACGGTCCTGAAGGCTCCTGGCTTGTCGAGGTCGGACGCGCGGGCGACGCAGAACCACATCGTCTCGAAGACGCGGGCCTGCTCCAGGGCGAAGACGTTCTCGTCGGTGTAGTAGCCGCCGGGCAGGGTGGCGATCACGCTGGGGGGCAGGCTTCTCGCGGTCACGGTCGGCTCCTCTTCACACGGGGCTCACGTTCTCACGTGGCGTTCGCAGCTTTACGCGGTGCTCGCGTCCTACGCGGTGCTCGCGCGGACGCCGGGCGGCAGGTTCGGGGGCTCCTCGGAGGGGACGACGTAGACGGTGCCGTCCTCGACCACCACCCGGTGGGTGCGCAGCGGCAGCTTGGCGGGAGGAGAGCTCGGCCGTCCCGTCCGCAGGTCGAAGCTCGACGCGTGCAGCGGGCACTCGATCTCGCAGCCCTCCAGCCACCCGTCGGACAGGGAGGCGTCCTGGTGGGTGCAGGTGTCGTCCACGGCGTAGATCTCGCCGTCCTCGGTGTGGAAGACGGCGATGGGCGGATCGACGTCGAGCCGGTGGGCCTCACCTGGTGGCAGGGCCGCGAGGGGGCAGGCAGGGATCATCGCAACAAACCCCAGTTTCGTAAGGCGGAACAGACAGCGCTATACGCAACAGCGTGACCCCAGGAAATCCCGATGTCAAGGGTCGGCACCGAGGCCTGTCCCATGGTCACGCGGGGTGTGGTCTCCACGACGGGATGTCCCCTCGGGCGGCTCACATGTAGGCGTCGGCGCCGAGCTTGATCGCGACGAGCAGCCCGCAGGCGGCGGCGCCGAAGCGGAGTGCGCGGCCGGGCAGTCGGCGGGCGATCGGCGGCCCGAGCAGGCCGCCGAGGAAGAAGCCCAGCGCGAGCGGCGCCACCGCCGACCACTGCACCGGGCCGAAGAGGGCGAAGGCGACCGTGGACGCCGCGTTCGCCAGCGAGGACACCACGGACTTGATCGCGTTGACCCTGACCGGCGCCTGGTCGAGCACGGCCGAGAGCACCGCGAACATGAGGATCCCGCCCGCGGCCCCGAAGTAGCCGATGTAGACGGCGACGCCGAACAGCGCGGCGCGCGCCGCCCACCCGTCCTCGCCGCCGAACCCTCCCCCGACCTTGGGCGGGCGGATCAGCAGCAGCGCGGCGACGGCGATCAGCCAGGGCGCTATCGCCTCGAACGTGTCGGAAGGGGTCATCAGCAGCAGCGCCGACCCCGCCGCCCCGCCGATCAGCGTCGTCACGCCGAGCCGAAGGACCCTGCCGCCCTGCCCGGCGAGCTCGGGCCGCGACCCGAGCGTCGCGCCCACCCCGTGGAACGTCAGCGCCACCGTGTTGGTGACGTTCGCGGCCAGCGGGGGCAGGCCGAACGCGAGCAGCGCCGGGTAGGAGACGATCGACGCCAGGCTCACCACCGTGCCGACCACCCCGGCCAGTGTCCCGGCCCCGAGCAGTCCCAGCATCTCAGCGACGTCCACGGGGTCACAGCCAATCACACGCCCCCGCGCCGCGCGGCACCGCCCCGGAGGGGACGCTCCGGGACGGAGAGATCAGGTGAGCGGGGGCAGGGGCGACGTGCAGTACTCCAACGCGTAGTCGAGATCGATATCGCTGTCGGTGTGATCGCGCCAGCCGTCGGCCTTGAGCTTCCGCAACAGCGGCAGGAGCCGCGGGTCGGTCAGCTCCCCGGCGGCCTGGACGTAGAGGTTGCCCACGTCCGCGGTGGCGAGCACGCGTTCCAGCACGGGCACGATCCGGGCGTCGCGCCGGATCGCCAGGGCCACCGCGGCCTCGCCCGCCGTGTCCTCCTCCGGATCGTCCAGCCGCTCGACGAAGGCGTCCCGGATCTCCGGTGTGTCGTTCTTCCCGTGGTGGCCGAGTCTCATGGTGGCCCAGTCCCGTATCTGGGCGTCCGGATCGCGCATCAGCTTCAGCAGCGCCTGAACCGCCTCCTCGGGAAGCACCTCGATCCCGGTCGGGATCCCGCGCACCACCTGCCAGCGGATCTCAGAGCTGGGGTCGTCGGCGAATCGCAGCAGCGGGTACAGCACGCGCTCGTCGCAGGCCACGCTGAGCGCGTGGGCGGCGGCCCACCGCAGGTCCAGATGGGTCGTGTCCAGAACGAGGGCGTCCGCCGCCTCGATCAGCGGTGGGACGTGCCAGGAGAAGTCCTCCGCTCGCACCGCGAGCAGGTCGAATCCGAGTGCCCGCACCTCGGGATCCGCGTCGGACCACCAGCTCCGGGCCAAGGCCATGATCTTCTCGGGCGCGGAGAGGGACTCGAACAACCGGTCCATCGCGTCGAAATGCTCGTCGGAGGAGTCGTCGTCCCAGTCGAGCAGTTCGGCGAGCAGGCCGTCGGGAAGATGTGGTGTCGACATGTTCTCGTCCTTCAGGCGGCGACCGAGCGAACGTTCCAGGCAGGAACACGAGTATGCGGAGATCGCGGCGAAGAAGTCGATCGAATTTCCGGGAGCCGGCCGGTACGGGCGCTCGCCGGCTCCGGCCCGGACGCGGCGGAGGTCGTGACCTGGAAGTGAAAGATCGAGCCCTCGAAGTGAATCCGACCGCCCCCGTCCGCGTCCCTCCCGCAAACAGCCGAGCCCGAGGGCCGGTACGGGGTCACGGCTCCGGCCCGGGACCGGAGCGGGCTTCCGACCGGCCGGGCACGCCTCGGCCCTCCAGGTGAGGTCCGCCGCCCAGACCCTCCGGCGGCGTGACCGGGTGGTCCGTGGGCTCCGGAAGGTACGGGGGGCGCGCCGCCCCGGCGGGGTCCGCGGGGAGCAGGACGGTGAACACCGCCCCGGCTCCCGGGCGCCCGTCCGCGGTGACGGTCCCGCCGTGAGCGTCCACCACCTCCCGGACGAGGGCGAGACCGAGGCCCAGGCCCCCGCTGCGGGACCCGCCGACGAACCGGGTGAAGAGGCGTTCGGCGTCGCGGGGGTCGAAGCCCACGCCGTCGTCGCGGACCTCGAGCCGGACCGTCTCCGGGCCGCTGGAGAGGACGACCCAGATGTGGCCGCCCACGCCGGTGTGGGCGAGCGCGTTGTCGAGGAGCGCGGAGATCACCCTGCGCAGCGCGGACTGCGCCCCGCGCACGATGTGGGCACCCGGCGCCTGGCGCCATACCTCGATCGTCACGCCGTGCGCCTCGGCGCGGGCCGCCTCGGCCAGGGCGAGTTCCTCGGCCAGCGCGGCCAGGTCGACCGGGCCGAACGGCCGGCGCAGCTGGCCGAACTGGGCCGACAGCAGCAGGTCCTCGACCACGTCGCCCAGCTGCCGGGTGCCGTTCACCAGCCGGTCGACCTCGGCCGCGGCGAGAAGTGGGTCGTTCCCCCGCCGCAGCCCGCGGGCGACGATCTGGGCGCGGATGTGCAGGCGGGTCAGCGGGGTGCGCAGCTCGTGGCTCACGTCCGCGGCGAACCGGCGCTGGCGGGCCAGGGCCTCGCCCAGCGGCGCGATCGCCCCTCGGGCGACGAGCTGGCCGATCATCAGCGCGGCCATCAGGCCGACGATCTCCGCGGCGGCGAGCGAGCGCAGCAGCCGGTGCCGCTCCGCGGCCTGGTAGCGCAGGTCCATGACCGCCTGGACCGCCACGCCACTACGCCACCGGGTGTGTACGAGATAGGACTGCCCGGAGATCTCGATCCGGCCGACCCAGGGCTCGCGTCCGGCGGCGGCCCGGTGCAGCGCGGCGCGCACCGGCAGCACCGCCGGTGCGCCGGGAGAGCTCAGCACGGTGCCACCCCGCAGTTCGAACAGCCAGACGCAGGGCGGGGGCCGCGAGAGGAGCGCGCGCTGGGCCGCGACGGCCAGGTCGCGCCGCGCGGAGGCGTCCTGGTCGCCGGTGATGACGCAGTACACCATCACCCCGACGAGCGCGAGCATCACCGAGATCGCGCCCGCCACCTGCACGGTGACCCGGCGGCGGGCCCGGAGCAGCAGGTAACGCTCCGGCTCGTGGGGTGGACGCCTCCTCACAGCCCTCCCAGGCGGTATCCCACACCCCGCACGGTGCGTACGACGTCCGCCCCCAGCTTGTTGCGCAGGTAGTAGACGTAGGTGTCCACGATCGACTCCGTCCGGGCGCCGTCGAAGACGCGCTGGCGCAGCGAGGCGCGCGTGTGCACCTGCCGCGGACGGGTCGCCAGCGCGCTCAGCAGCCGGCACTCCTGCCCCGAGAGCGTCACCTGCTCACCGGTCGGCAGCCCCACGATGTGGGAATCGGAGTCCAGCCAGCCCGCGCCGAGCGGCAGCAGCCTGGCGTGGTCGAGGTTCCTGCGGTGCAGCGCCCGCACCCTGGCCAGCAGCTCGTCGATCTCGAACGGCTTCACCAGGTAGTCCTCCGCGCCCGCGTCGAGCCCGGTGACCCGGTCGGCGACCGTGCCGAAGGCGGTCAGCACGAGCACCGGCACGGTGACGGCCCGGCGGCGCAGCCGTGTCAGCAACTCGATGCCGTCGACCGCCGGGAGGCCCCGGTCGACGATCATCACGTCGTACGGGCGGCTCAGGCCCAGGTGCAGGCCGCGCTGCCCCTCCGGGGCCAGGTCGACCGTGTATCCCTGCTCGGTGAACAACCCGACCAGCATGTGCCCGAGCTCGCGGTCGTCCTCGACGAGGAGCAGCCGTCGAGCGGGCGGGCCGGATGTCCCCGAAGTCGCAGCCACGAAACAACCGTGGCATTCCTCCCGCCGAATTACCAGCTTTCCCAGAATAATTGAAAGTTACACGGCAATGCTCGCAGCGTATTCGGCTGATCACAAAACGGCGTTCGCACTGCATTGGGGCGGTCAACGTATTCGAGCGGTCACGAGGAATGGGATTTCTCGGCCTGTTCCTCCAGGGATCGTGTCTCCGGGCCGGGGGACTCGGATTCGTGGGCGCGTTCGTAACGCTCCGGCAGCGCCAGTTTGTACAGCGGCAGGGCTCCCGCGGTGGTGATGATGGCCACGAGCACGAGGATGGCGAAGAGCTCCTGCGTGATCATGCCCTGCGCCAGGCCGATATTGATGAAGATGAGGATCATCAGCCCCCGCGCGTTCATGAGCGCCCCCACCGCGTAGGATTCGCGCCAGCCGAATCCCAGGGCCCGCATCGACAGCGAGCAGCCGAAGTACTTCCCGCAGAAACCCGCGGCCAGGATCGCGGCGAACGCCAGGAGCATGGGACCGCCGGCGATTCCGTCGAGATGGGTGTTCAGCCCCGAGAAGGTGAAGAAGACGGGCAGCAGCAGCGTCGAGACGACGTCCATCATGCGGCCGTGCAGCGCCTTGCGGAACGCCGGGTCACGGGGCATCGCCAGCCCGGCGAGGAAGCCGCCGAAGACCGCGTAGACCCCGATCCAGTCGGTGAGCCAGCCCGCCGTGAGGGGGACGAGGACGACGACGTACATGGCGCCGGGGCCGAAGCGACCGGTCCGCGCGACGCCCTCGCCCAGGGGCCGCAGCAGCGGTGCGACCACCTTCAGCATCACCACCGCGAACAGCGCCGTCAGGGCGATGGTGCGCACCGCGTCGCCGGGACCCGCGTCGAGGTGCATCGCCGACAGCACGGCGAGGATGCACCAGGCGAGGGCGTCGTCGATGGCGGCCGCCACCAGGGTCAGCTTCCCGAGGGGGGAGTTCTCCAGCCCTCGCTCGTACAGGATCCTGGCCAGCATGGGGAACGCGGTCAGCGACAATGCTCCCCCGACGAACAGGGCGAACTCCCACCGGCTGACGTCGGGACGGGAGAGCATGTCCCACAGGAGCAGGCCGACGCAGGAGCCGAGGATCAGGGAGGGGACGATACCGGAGAACGCCAGCGTCGCCGCCCGGCGGCCCTCGCCCGGCGGCGACGCGCCGTGGTCCAGCCCGGCGCCGACCAGGAACATGTACAGCGTCAGCCCGATGGTGCTCAGCACGTACAGGACGGGCCTGACCTCGGCGGGGAACACGGCCGCCTGGGCCTCGGGGAACAACTGGCCGAACAGCGTCGGCCCGAGGAGGACGCCGGCGACCATCTCGCCGAGGACGCGCGGTTGCATCAGCATGGTCGCCAGCCGGCCGCATATCGCCGCGGCCAGCAGGATGACGACCAGGGCGGGCAGGACCTTGAGGATCAGTGCGAGGTTCGGGTCACCGGCGGTGACCTGTGCCAGGGTGGGCATAACCGTTTCTCCGCTCGTGGTCCGGACGATCATCTGTTCTCCGCGGCGGCCGAACGGTCGGCCTCCGCGAAGTGGCGCTCACACAGCCGCTGCCTGCGCGCGTCCCAGACCATGTAGGTGCCGAGGACGAGCTGTACGAGGCTGCGCCAGACGTCCTCCCAGCGGTCGCGGAACCGGATGAACCGCAGCGTCGCCCGATGGGCCGCCCCCCTGGGGGCACCCCTCGGAACGAGCAGGCACGGTCCCCGGTTGGGCATCGACCGGGTGTGGGAGGCGGAGGAGTCGAGGGCGTACGCGCGCAGGACCTCCCGCGCCGCGACCCGCATGGTGATCGGCGCCAGCCGCCAGGCGGGACAGGGGCGGTTGGCGGCGACGCCGAACGGGATGTGGTTGAGCTCCCGGACCGCGGGCCGGCCCGGGCGGGGACGGCCTGAGGCGGGACAGCCGGGGGCCGGGCTGCCCGGGGCGGGGCCGTCCCGGCCGACGTCGCCCCGGCCGGAGCGGTCCGGCTCCGAACGGACCTGACCCGAACGGTCCGGCTCCGGACGGACCTGGCCCGAACGGTCCAGATGCGAGTAGTCCGAGTGCGAGCGGTCCGTGCCGAAACGGCCGGGATCGAAACGGCCGGGATCGGGGAAGCCCTCGCGGTGGAAGGCGGGGTAGTCGAAGCACAGCACCGAGCCGGCCGGGATCGTCGTGCGCTCGTCGAGGGGGATGTCGCCGGTGGTGACGCGGTGGGCGACGCCGAAGAGCGGGTAGAGCCGCAGCGTCTCGGAGATGACGCGGTCGAGGTGCCGTTCGACGCCCCGCTCGTCACCCCGCTCACCGCCCAGCTGGTCACCCCGCTCGCCGCCCTGCTCGCCGCCCTGCTCGTCGCCCGCGAGCACCCCGGCCTGGGCGTCCGGGTGCTGGGCGAGGACCATCAGCAGGTGGGCCATGGCCTCCGACATCTGGACGACCGCGGTGTTGAAGAAGGTCCCCTGCAGATAGAGGGCCTGTTCCCTGGCCGACAGCCCCTCCGGGAGCCGGTCCCGCACCTTGGGCAGCAGGCCGGCGAGATGCCGGGTCAGCCGGTCGCGCCGGTCCATGTGCCGCAGCCCGCAGCACTTGAGCGCGGTGACGACGTCGTCCGCGTTGCCCACGATCAGGTCGCGCGCCACCGGCGGGCACGGCTCGCCGAAGACGAGTTCGTAGTAGAACTCCGCCCAGACCGGCATCATCAGGTCACGCAGCCGGACCAGTCCCCCCTTGTCTCCCACCTTGTCCCGCAGCGCCCGGGCGACGCAGCGGCGGGTGAGCTCCTCGGCCTCCACGCGCGGCACGGAGAGGAAGCCGCGCGTGGCACGGGCGACCGCGTCGTACCGCTCTCCCGCCTCAAGGTGTTCCTGGTGCATCTCGGCGCCGGGCGACAGCCAGTACCAGAACAGGTCCGACAGCGCGGCCCCCCTGCTCCGGCCGCCGGCCGCCGGGTGGGAGTAGACCTCCCTGAACCTCTCGACGCCGACCAGGTCTCCGGGGACGGTGATCCCCTCCTCCCCGTTGACCCGGGCGAAGACCCGCGTCCGCAACGCCACGACCCTGGCGGGGAGCCATCGGGGCAGGCTCAGCACGGTGGCGGCGGCGACCGCGACCGCCACTGCCCTGACCGGCGCGGTCACCGGCATGACCGTCGCACCATGCCCGGATCGAGGTCGTGGACCGACGCGCAGCCGCACAGGGTGAGCGCGTGCTCGACCTCCGAGCGGAGCAGGTCGAGCACGCGGGTCACGCCGCGCTCGCCGTCCGCGGCGAGCCCCCAGATCACCGGGCGGCCGACCGCGACCGCGCGGGCTCCCAGCGCCATCGCCTTCAGGACGTCGGTGCCGCGCCGGACGCCTCCGTCCATCAGCACCGGGACGGCTCCTCCGACGGCGGCCACGATCTCCGGCAGCAGGTCGACGGCGGCCGGGACCGTGTCGAGCTGGCGGCCGCCGTGGTTGGAGACCAGCAACCCCGAGACGCCGTGGCCGAGCGCCAGGAGCGCGTCGGCGGGATGCGCGACGCCCTTGAGGACGATCGGGAGCGCCGTCATCTCCCGGAGCAGGTCGATGTGCTCCCAGGAGATCTCCGGCGACATGACGATCGGCCGCACCCGCCCGCCGTCGCGCAGGTTCTCGCAGGCCATCCCCTCGGGCAGGTCACGGAGGCCGTGGTGCCGCTCCCGCTCCCGCAGGCCCCTGGCCGGCGAGTCCACCGTGACGACCAGCGCCCGGCACCCGGCCGCCTCGGCGCGCCGCACGAGTGTCTCGGTGAAGGCCATGTCCGGCTGGACGTAGAGCTGGAACCACAGGGTGGCCCCGGGCGCCGCCGCGGCCACGTCCCCGACGGCGACGGTGGAGGCCATGCTCACGATCATGATCGTCCCGGCGGCGGCCGCCGCCCGCGCGGTGGCCCGCTCGCCCTCGGGGTCGGCGAGCCGGTGGAACGCGGTCGGCGCCACCAGCACGGGCATGGCCGCCCGGCCTCCGGGCAGGTCGACGTCGGTCCGGGGTCTCCCGGCGCCGCGCAGCACTCGCGGCAGCAGGGAGAGCCTCCCGAACGCGGCCTCGTTGGCCCGTACGGTGACCTCGTCCCCGGCCCCGCCGGCGAAGTAGTCGTAGTACTCCGGGGCGAGGCGCGCGCGGGCCGCGGCCTCGAACTCGCACAGGGTCCGCGGAGCCGCCGGGGTCGCCGGAGCCACCGGGGTCATCGGGCTCGCCGGAGCCACCGGGGTCGCCGGGGTCCTCGCGTCCGTCACGTGCGGGGAGCGCTCATCCGCCACCCGCGGCGTCCTCGTGCCCGCCACGTGCGGGGGGCGTTCGCCCGCCACCCGCGGCGTCCTCGCGTCCGTCACGCCGGGACCGAGGCGACCTGGCGGGCGAAGAACGCGCGGAGCGGTTCGACGTGGGTCTCCGGGGAGGTCCACTCGTTCTCCAGGTTCTCGGTGACGTGGTGGACGACCGGCGGCGCGCCGGCCCGGTGGTGCCGCACCACCGGGTGCAGGTAGTGGCCCTCGGCGGCGCGCTCGGCGTCGTTCTGCCGGATCCGGCCCACTCCGATGTCGAAGGGATCGACCTGGTCGTGCTCCGGCCCGTACTCCAATGTGATCGTGAAGTGGCCGCCGTCGCCGATCGGCGGGCCCTCCAGGTCGACCGGCAACTCCTCCAGGTAGCGCGCCCCGCCGTGGCCGTCGAGGACGACGACGTCGCCCAGCAGCCCGAACTGCTGCCACAGCGCCGAACTGCGGTTGACCCGTTCGAGCACCGCCGCCGCGAGCGCCTCAGGATCGGCCGGCAGCTCACGGCCTGGCCACTCGGCACCGTGGTACCTGCCCTCCAGGACGCGATGCAGCGCCCGGGTGCCGTACCGGAAGCCGTGGATGAACCCGCTGGTGCCGCGCTTGAAGTCGCGGGACTGCGTCACGGTCCCGGCGAAGTAGAGGTCGGGCACGTTGACCGACTCGTAGGAGGGGGTGAGCGCGGGGAACCTGTCGTTGATCGTCAGGTCCGGACGGCACTCGTCGGAGAAGATCGAGGCGTCGATCCGGAAGCCGGTGCAGACGACGACCCTGTCGTACGGGATGTCCTTGGTGACCTCGTCGGCGCGGACGAAGCTCACCGTCACCAGGTACGAGCCGTCGGCCTGGCGCTCGATCCGCTTGACGTCGCCGTCCAGCACCGCGTTCTGGGACTTGAGCTGGTAGGTGTCGAGGAAGTTGTTGTTGACCGCGCGCAGGTGACCGACGAAGTGGGTGCGCCACGCCAGCCGGACGGAGCTCGGCCCGGCGACGTGGATCACCGCGGCCGTCTCGACCAGGCTGTCGGCCGTCTCGAACGCCGAGTTGCCCTTGCCGATGACGAGCACCCGCTGGTTCACGAATCCGGACGGGTCGGTGGTGAAGGTGCCGTAGGGTTCGGCCGTCTCGATGCCCGGTATCGGCGGGACGTTGGGCCGGCTGACCCCGGTCGCGACGACCAGCCGCCTGGCCTCGTGGGTCCGGCCGCGCTCGTCGGTCACCAGGAAGTGGCCCGTGCCGGGGTCGCGGGCGACCCGGGAGACGCGGGCGTCGTAGGCGACGCGCAGGGCGCAGGCCGCGGCGAAGTCGGCGAGGTAGCGGACCATGTCGTCGGCCGCGGGGAAGTAGCGGTCGCTGTAGCGGGTGAACAGCAGGCCGGGATCGTCCGACAGCAGCGAGTTCCAGTCCATCCGCAGGTTGAGCTCCGGGTCGTCCGACCCGGTGTACCTCTTGTTGATCGAGATGAGCTGCCGGTGGCGCGGGAAGGTCCGGAAGAAGGTGCCCGGCGCGGGGCCCGCCTCCAGGATCAGGTAGTCCCGCCCCGCTTTCTCCAGGAAGTACCCCAGTTGCAGGCCCGCGGGGCCGGCACCGATCACCACGTAGTCCAGGGCGTTGTCCGGCACGGACACCTCCGTCACAGCGATCTGGTCGAACGGACGTCCCCAGTGTTGGCGGGGAATTCTCAGAGAACGATCAGAGAGCCCGCCGGTCGAGCAGTTCCAGCAGCGCGCGCTTGTCGGGCTTGCCGCTCGCGGCGACCGGGACGGAGGGCAGCACCGTGATCGTCCAGGGGACGCTGCCCTCTCCGAGTTCGGTGCCCACCAGCGCGGCCAGCGCTTCGCAGTCCGGGTCCGCGCCCTCGGCCGGTACGACGAACGCGTGGACGGCCTCTCCCGTCAGCTCGTCCGGGGCTCCGGCCACGTACGCCTCGGCGACGTCGGGATGGCCGCTCAGCACCCGCTCGACGGCTCCGGCGTACACCACCATCGCGTTGACGATGATCACGTCACGGGTGCGGCCGACGAGGTGCAGGAACCCCTTCTCGTCCAGGTACCCGAGATCCCGGGTGCGCAGCCGGCCGTCTCGCAGGGTGTCGCGGGTCTCCTCCGGATCCCCCCAGTACCCCGACATCAGGTACGGGCTGCGCACGTGGATCTCGCCGGTGTCCCCCTCGGCCACCTCGCGGCCCTCCTCGTCGCGCACGCTGATCTCGACACCCGAGTTCGGCCGCCCGACCGAAGGCAGGGCGTTGTCCGGGAACGCGGCGATGTCCCCGGGAGTGAGCACCGAGATCAGGCCCACCTCGGTCTGCCCGTACCCCTGGTAGACCACGGGGCCGAGCCGGTCCACCGCCTCCGCCAGACGCCCGGGGCCGAGCGGTGATCCGGAGACCATCAGCGCGCGCAGGCAGCCGACGTCGACCGGCTCGTCTCTGAGCAGGTCGAGCATCTGGCACAACCGCGGCACGGTCACGATGGAGCCGGTGATCCGGTGACGTTCGATCGCGTACGGGAACAGGGGCCGCCCGTCGTCCTCGGGGATCACCGCGGTGCCGCTGCCCAGCAGGCACAGTCCCAGGAACTCTATGACCACCATGCTGGCCAGGGTGCCGAACAGCATGTAGCGCCCGAAGCCCGCGGCGAGCTCGTCCGCGACCGGGGACCACAGGCGGGGCTGCCACGACCAGTGCTCGCCGAGCGCGCGGTAGGTGATCGCGCAGCCCTTGGGGCGGCCGGTGCTGCCGCTGGTGAAGCTCAGGGCGGCCACGTCGTCCGGGCGGGCCGCGAGGACGAGGGGCCTCCCCTCGCCGGGGTGGGCGAGCAGGTCGATCGCCGGCACCGGCATCGGCGAGGGACACGGCCCGAGCGACAGCAGCGTGACGGGCCCGGCGGCCCGGAGCAGTTCCGGCGTCACGGTGGACCGGTCGACGAGGAGGGCGTCGATCCCCATGCCGAGCACGTGGGCGAGGTGCCCCTCCGGGTAGCCGGGCCGGACGCCCACGACCCGGCAGCCCAGCGCGTGGGCGGCCATGTGGGCGGCGAACGCCTCGGGGGAGACGGCCGTGCGGACGGCGACGGCCCGGCCGGGGCCCAGCCCGGCGTCGCGCATCGCTCCCGCCAGCCGCCGGATGGTCTCCAGCAGCTCGCCCCGTGAGACGATCCTGTCCCCCTGCTCGAAGGCCGGGTCGCCGGGCGAGCTCCGCAGCGCCTCGAGAAGGGGGTGCGGGAACGGCGGTTCGGCGGGACCACTCATGGTCGGCTCCTCTGGTTTCACGCGGGTCGGCGCGGCGTCTTCGCGGTTCCGGATCTCTTCGGGGTCTTTCCCTGGCTCTTCCGAGGCGTTTCCGGGTCCCTGCGGCGGGATTCTGGACTCGTCTGAAGCGGTGTGCCGTCGTATAACCGGTATGTCGCTCACCACGAAGCTAGACAGTGCAGATCAGAGAATCATCAGAGCTCCCGCCCGGGATGGGGACGACCGTGGGAAGGCCGTCCGGGCTCCGGAGAGCGACCATGGACGTACCACCGGAACACCGAGGGGAGCACGACGTGAAGGTGATCGGCGCGGGCTTCGGCCGGACGGGCACGGCGGCGCTGAAGGCGGCGCTGGAACTGCTGGGTCAGGGCCCCTGCTACCACATGTCCGTGGTCATCGAGGAGCCGCACCGGATCCGCCAGTGGCTCGACATCGGGGAGGGCCGCACCCCCGACTGGGACGAGGTGTTCACCGGCTTCCAGGCGACGCTGGACTGGCCCGCCGCCGCCTACTGGCGGGAACTGGCCGGGCACCATCCCGACGCGAAGGTCATCCTCACCGTCCGCGACCCGCAACGGTGGTACGACAGCGTCGGCGCCACCGTCTTCGCGGGCGCCCTGGCGAAAGGGCCGCCGCCACCGCACCGCCGGGTGATCAGGTGGCTGGTGGCCCGCCGGGCCCCGGACTTCGCCCTCTACCCGCGCATGGCCAGGGCGACCATCGTCGACCGTGTCTTCGACGGCCGCGTCGGTGACCGCGCGTACGCCGTCGAGGTCTTCGAACGGCACGTCGCCGAGGTGAGGGCCACGATCCCGCCCGACCGGCTGCTGGTCTTCGACATCCGGGAGGGATGGGCGCCCCTGTGCGAGTTCCTCGCGGTCCCCGTCCCGGCCGAGCCCTTTCCCCGGGTCAACGAACGCGCGGCGTTCCGGCGCGGAAGATTCGGCAGGCAGCTGCGCCTGATACTCCTCGGGCGCTGAGCCTGCGGCTCCCCCGCCGGACCGGGAGGAGCAGGCCTTGCCGGCGGCCACCGCGGCAGGGCGGGTGCGCGGGCGGCCGGCCGGCGACCGGACCTTGACACGAGCCAGGACGGCGCGAAGCACAGGCCCTAAGACGGGTCCGGAGACACGGGGCCCGCCTGAAGGTAGGCGAGGACGGCCATGACGCGGCGGTTGTGGTCGTCGGAGGGCGGGAGGCCGAGCTTGGCGAAGATGTTGTTGGTGTGCTTGCCGATCGTCTTGTCCGTGACCCCGAAGCGGGTCGCCATCGCCAGGTTGGACAGGCCCTCCGCCATCAGGGCGAGGACCTCGTGCTCCCTGGTGGTCAGCTCCGCCAGGGGTTCGTCCCTCGATCGGCGGGTCAGGAGCTGGGAGATCACCTCCGAGTCCATGGCGGTGCCGCCGCCGGCGACCCGGCGGACCGCCTCGACGAACTCCGCCACGTCGCCGATGCGGTCCTTCAGGAGGTATCCGATGCCGCCCGACCGGTCGGAGAGGAGTTCGCGGGCGTAGAGCTGCTCGACGTACTGCGACAGGATCAGCACAGGAAGCCCCGGCCGGCGCCGCCGGGCCTCCAGGGCGGCGCGCAGGCCCTCATCGGTGAAGGTGGGCGGGAGCCGTACGTCGATGACGGCCACGTCGGGGTTCCGCTCCACCAGGGCGGCCAGGAGCATGGGGCCGTTGTCCACCGCCTCGACGACCTCGAAGCCGTGCGCCGACAGCAGCCGGATCAGGCCGTCGCGCAGCAGGACGAGATCCTCGGCGATCACAACGCGCACGGCAGCTCCATGGTGAGGACGGTAGGGCCACCCGGCGGGCTCCGCACGGCCAGCGTGCCGTCGAAGGCGGACAGGCGCTGCGCGATCCCGCGCAGTCCGGTGCCCGCCGCCGGATCCGCGCCACCGTGCCCGTCGTCGCCGACGACCAGGCGGAGGCCGTCGCGGGTGTGGCTCAGCCGTACCCAGGCACGGGTGGCGTGGCTGTGCTTGGTGACGTTGGACATGGCCTCGGCGGTGGCGAAGTAGAGCGCGGACTCGACCGGCGGCTCGGGGCGGCCGGTCAGGGCGAGGTCCGTCGCGACCGGGATGGGGCAGAGCAGGACGGCCGCTTCGATCGCGCCCGTCAGGCCGCGGTCGGCGAGCACGGGCGGGTGGATGCCGCGCACCAGGTCGCGCAGGTCGGCAAGGGCCTGACCGGCCGACTCCCATGCCTCCTCGATGAGCTCGCGGGCCTGCTCGGGGTCGCCGGCGTTCCTGGCCAGGCCGAGGCTCATCCGTACGGAGATGAGCCTGGCCTGCGCGCCGTCGTGCAGGTCGCGCTCGATCCGGCGTAGCTCGGCCGCCCGCGCGTCGACGGCGGCGGCCCTGGAGACGGTCAGCTCTCGCACCCGCTGCGCCAGCGGGCCGCCGTCGCCGAGGAGCAGTTCGGCGAGCCGGGCCTCGGCCAGTCCCATGAGAGCGGCGATGATCAAGGCGAGTGCCGAGAGGGTGAGCAGCGCCAGGCTGAGCGTGAAGGTCACGCTGGGACCGTTGACGGCGGGCCGCAGGGAGAAGACGACGCCCACCGTGTTCACCACCGCGGCCACCGCCATCAGCAGGCCCGGGCCGGCGACGGTGTTGATCGCCAGCCAGGCCAGGACACGCGGCCCGGACCCACCCGCGGGGACGGCCCGGCCCAGCGCCGCTCCCGCCCACGCTCGCTGCAGTGAGATGAGAGCCCTGCGGATGCCCGGCACCCAGGCGAGAACCACCGCCACGCCCATGATCGCGTTCAGCGGCACCCCGGCCGCCGCGATCAACCCCCTCCTGACTCCGCCCACCCCGCCAGTCTGCCCTCTGATCATCCGCCACACGGTAGGCCCAGCCCTACCTTCCGGGGTGGGAAATCCCGCCTCACGTGGTGGGCGTGGGCTGATGGAGGACGCGGGCACACCGCGGCGAGGCTGGATCCGTGATCGAAGTCAACGACCTCACCGTCAGGTACGGCGACGCCATCGCGGTGGACGGGCTCACCTTCGCCGCGAGACCGGGCCAGGTGACCGGTTTTCTCGGCCCCAACGGCGCCGGGAAGTCCACCACGATGCGAGCCGTCCTCGGCCTGGAGGCCCCCCAGGCCGGCACCGCCCTGGTCGCCGGGCGGCCCTACGCCTCGCTCAAGCGCCCCCTGCTGACACTGGGGGCGCTGCTGGATGCGGGAGCCGTACACGGTGGCCGCACCGCACGGGCGCACGTGGCGTGCGTGGCGCGCAGCAACGGCATCGGCCCGGCCCGCGTGGACGAAGTGCTCGACCGGGCGGGGCTGACGTCCGTGGCGGGCAAGCGGATCGCGAAGTTCTCTCTGGGGATGAAGCAGCGGCTCGGGATCGCGGTGGCGCTGCTGGGCGACCCGGAGGCGTTGATGTTCGACGAACCGGTCAACGGGCTGGACCCGGAGGGCGTGCGGTGGATCCGCGAGCTGATGCGCGCGCTGGCCGCGGAGGGCCGGGCGGTGCTCGTCTCCAGCCACCTGATGGCGGAGATGGCCATGACCGCCGACCACGTCGTGGTGGTGGGGCGCGGCCGGTTGATCGCCGACACGGCCATGGCGGCGCTCGCCGAGCGGTACCGGCGCGACGTGCTCGTCCGCGCCGCCGACCCGGCGGCGCTGGCGCCGGTCCTGCGGGCCGACGGGGGCGTCGTGCGGGCCGGGAACGGGCTGGCGGTGACCGGGCTGGAGGCCAGGCGCATCGGTGAGCTGGCCTTCGCCCACGGCATCGCGCTGTACGAGCTCACACCGCGCGAGGCCTCCCTGGAGGAGGCGTTCATGGAGCTGACCGGCGACAGCAGGGAGTACGTGGCACGATGACGGACGCGATCGCGGCGGAGTTCCTGAAGTTCAGGACGCTGCGCACCAACCTCTACCTGCTGGTCTCCTCGCTGGCCGCGGTGGGCCTCAGCGCGGGCGTGGCCTTTCTGGTCACGCGCGGCTTCGACAACCAGCAGGGGGCGGACCTGCGGCGCTTCGACGGCTTGGGCGACGGGCTGGACACCGGGCTGCCCTTCGCCTACCTCGTGATCGGCGCTCTCGGCGCGCTGTCCGTCACCACCGAGTACGGCACGGGCCACATCAGCACCAGCCTGACAGCCGTCCCGGCCCGCCACACCTTCCTCCTCGCGAAGATCCCGGTCCTGGTGGCCGTGAGCCTGGTCGCGGGGCAGGTGCTGGTCTTCGGCATGTACGCCGCCACCATGGCCGTCCTCGGCACCAGGGCGGACACGGTCCTGCTGGGCGGCGAGACGCTCGGCGCCTCCCTGTCCGAGCCCGGCGTCCTGGCGGGGCTGCTGATCACCGGTGCCTCGATGCCGCTGGTCGCGCTCATCGGGCTCGGACTGGGCACGGCGATCCGTTCCACGGCGGGCACCCTGGTCACGCTGACGGCCTTACTGGTGATCCTGCCTGTCGCCGCGCAGACCCTGCCGCGTCCGCTCGGCCACCGGATCGGCGCGCACCTCATCGGGGCGCTGCCCGCCCAGATCGCGGCCGAGGGCCTGCTCACCCCGATCTCCGCGGGCGCGTTGCTGGCCGCCTACACCGTGGCCGCCCTGGCCGCCGCGACGGTCGCCGTCGCGCTGCGCGGACGCCGCGTCCGGCCGCTGCTGGCCGGTTCGTTCGCCACCGTCGTCCTGGTGGGTGCCACGTCCGTGTCCGCCGCCGCCCCTCCCGCCTCCACCTTGGCGTGGAAGCCCTGCGGCAAGATGCTCTGCGGTGAGATCCGCGTCCCGGTCGACTGGGCCGAACCCCGGGGCCGTACGATCACGCTCCCTCTCGCGATGCTGCCGCACACCGGCAGGCGCCACCGCGTCGGCGTGCTGTTCTCCATCCCCGGCGGGCCCGGCGGGTCGGGAGTGCAGGACCTCGAGCGGCACGCGGGCAGCTTCGCCCAGATCCGGGACAGCTTCGACGTCGTCAGCCTCCTGCCGCGCAACGGCATCGAGTTGGGCGTCCTCGACCAGGACTGCCTCACCACCGGGCCGTGGATCACCAGGCCGGACAGCGAGCGCGACTGGGATGCGCTGGCCCGCTCGAACCGGGCGGCCGCCGAGGCCTGCCGAGCCGCCGACCCCGAGCTGTTCGCCCACCTCGACTCCGCCTCGTTCGCGCGCGACATCGACGCGATCCGCGCGGCGATGGGCGAGCGACGGTTCACCTTCATGGCCACCTCCTACGGCGGCGTCCCCGGGATCGCCTACGCCCGGCTCTTCCCCGGCCGGGTACGGGCGATGTATCTGGACGGAAGCGTCAACACGCTCCGGGACAGGATCGAGCAGGATCGAGCACGGTACGCCCTCATGGAGGCACAGTTCGCCCGCTTCTCCCGGTGGTGCGCGAACGACTCCGCCTGCGCGCTGCATGGACGCGACGTCGACACCGCCTGGGATCGCCTCGTCTCCGCGGCCGACCGCTCTCCCGTGCCCGCCGAGAAGGGAGTCGCCTACAGCGGCTTCGACATCACCGTGGCCGCCATGCCCGACCTCGTCACGCCCGGTGAGGACAACGCCCGGTGGAAGGAACTGGCCCGGGCGATCAGGCGGGCGGAAAAGGGCGACGCCACCGGATTTTCCGACTACGTCAAGGAGGGAACGCTGGGCAGCCTGAAGCCGCCCTCGCCCGTCGGGATGAACATGACCCATTGCCTGGACGGAATCCGCTATCGCGACCACGCCGAGTACCGCCGCCTGCGGGCCCTGGGCGACCGGATCGCGCCGCATCTGTCCGGTTCCGAGCTGTGGCATCCCCTGGGCTGCGTGGGCTGGCCGGAACCGGTCCGCAATCCCGCCGCCCCCCTCCCCGTGGACCGGTTGCCGCCGTTCGTCGGCGCGGGAACGTGGACCGACTACGCGGACACCGCCGACCTCGCCCTCCGGGTACCGGGGTCGGGCACGATCCGCTTCGAAGGGCCTGGGCACGGGCTGTACCACACGGGTGACCCGTGCACGATCGCATACGCCAACCGGTACTTCATCGGCCTCCGCGTGCCGCCCAGGGACACCGCCTGTCGCGCGGAGAGTTGATCCGTCGTACGGCCCTCTGTTCCGCTCCGGGCCGCCACGGTCACGGTGCGGCGATGGTGAACGTCATCCGAGTTCCCCGGCGGGCACGCCGACCTCGGCATCGCCCACGGCATCGGCGGGCCGTTCGCCCTGCTCGCCCAAGCCCTGCGCCGAGACGTCACCGTGGACGGGCCCTACGGCGTTCCTGGACCCGTATACCCCCCACCCGCCGCGCCAGGGCGCTCCGCGGGCCGTCGACGCCGGAGATCTCGTGGCCACGCCCTAGTCGTTCTGGCCGCCCTGGGCATCCTGCGCGCGCCGGGTGTCCTGGCCGTCCTGGCGGGTGATCGAGCCGTTGCCCGGGCGGGTGACGACCTTCCCGGTGAGCCCGCGCAGGACGACGTCGCCGTTGCGGCTGTGGACGGTGACGTCGATACCCGCCGGCACGACGAAGGCGTAGTCGGTACGGTCCCGCGGGGTGTCGCGGATCGTCGTGCAGACGAACCCCTCGTCGCACAGGAGGCCGACGGCGAGGGACCCACCTCCCGACGACTCGCCGCGCGGGGCGTCCCCGTGGTGGCGTCGCGTCACGCGGACGTCGGTGACGGCGGCGCCGACGATCTCCACGTTCCCGTGGTCGGTGTCCACGGACAGGCTGCGGATCCCGGGATAGACGGTCTGCTCGGGCGCGTTCGCGGCGTTCCCCACGGAGAACGCCACCACCAGCGCCAGCGCCAGCGCGATCGGGGCCGCGGCGAGGACCCACGCCCACGAGCCGAAACCGCGCACCGCACCCACCGCGCCCTGCCCGAAGCCGTGGAGCGTCTCGTGGTCGTTCCGCTCGGAGGTCGTGGAGCGTGTCGTGCGCATGCTGGGTCGTCCTTTCAACCGGGCGCGGGAGGCGGGTGCCCGAGGTGGTGAGAGATTTGTACGGCACCGGGCATGCACGGTCCTTGCAGGGTGATTACACGTCACGATGTGCGGGCGCCCGGGACGAGACCGGGACAGCCTGCCGGGGCGAAGGCGGGGAGACCCTGCCGACATGAGGACCGGGGAACACCGTCCACACCGCACTCGCACTCGCACTCGCACTCGCCGGAGATCGTCACCTCGAAGTGAAAGATCGTGACCTCAAAGTGAATCTGACCGCACCCGGCCGATCGAATGACCGTCCATGGGGCACAGTCATCAGATGAGCAGCGGACGGCCCGGGCACGGGGCGGTGCGGGAGCCGCCTTCGCCGGTGAGACCGCGCGCACGCGTGGCGAGCGTGCTCGGCGCGGCGCTGCTGGCCGCGATGGTCGTCGCGCAGGTCGCCTCGGGACTGCAGCCCCGGCCGATCGTGCTGACCAGCGTGGTCGTCCTGCTGCTGGCGGCGAGCGCGCTGGCCCTCGCCTGCGCGACCCACTCCCCCGCCAGGGTCGTCGCGGCGTTCGCGGCCGTGGTCGCGGCCGGGTACGCCGCCGAGTGGGTCGGGATCAGGACGGGCCTGCCGTTCGGCGACTACAACTACACCGGCGTGCTGTGGCCCGCGCCCGGCGGGGTGCCGGTGATCGTGGCGCTGGCCTGGGGCGGCATGGGGCTGGCGGCCCACGCGGTGGCCGCCGCCGTCGCGCCGGGGAGCCGGGCGGCGCGGATCGTCACGGGGGCGCTGGCCCTCACCGCCTGGGACCTGTTCCTGGACCCGCAGATGATCCGGCTGGGCCTGTGGGTCTGGCACGACCCCGGCCCCTACCGGGACGTTCCCCTCAGCAACTTCGCGGGCTGGCTCGTCGTCTCCCTGCTGGTGATGACCCTGCTGGAACGCGTACTGGCCGAGCCCGCCGCGTGGAGCGCCGGGCTGGTGTCGATCTACACGGTGATGGCGGTCATGGAGACCATCGGCTTCGCGGCGGTCTTCGTCCCGCCGGACCCACTGGTGGCCACGGCCGGAGGTCTCTCGATGGGACTGTTCACCCTGCTCGCCTGGCGGCGCGGACTCCGGAGACGGCCGCTTCCCGGGGCGGGCCCGGCGTGACGGCGACGGCCGCACCCATCGGAAGGAAACACGGATGCCCGAGGTAACGGTGATAGGCGGCGGCGTCGGGGGCATGGTCTCCGCGCTGCTGCTGGCCAGGCAGGGGCACCGGGTGCGCCTGTACGAGCGGCTCCCCCGGCTGGGCGGCAAGCTCGCCGAGCACACCAGGGACGGCTTCACCTTCTCCGTCGGCCCCTCCCTGCTGACCCTGCCCGCCGTCTTCACCGACCTCGGGCTGGAGCTCGACCTGGTGGAACTCGACGAGCTGTGCCGCTACCGCTTCGCGGACGGCTCGACGCTGGCGGCGTACCGCGACCCGGCGCGGATGGCCGCCGAGGTCGACCGGCTCGCGCCCGGCGAGGGCCGCGCCTGGCTCGCCTTCCACGACTGGGCGCGGGGCTGTTTCGACGCGTCGCGCCGCACCTTCTTCACCGGCCCGCTCACCCGGCCGCCCACCGAGGCCCGGCTGTCGGACCTGCTGGCGGTGGCGCCGGGCCGCACCCTCGACGGGCTGGCCCGCCGCTTCTTCACCGACCCGCGCCTGCGCCAGTACGTCGGCCGCTACGCCACCTACGCGGGCTCCAGCCCGTACCGCGCCCCGGCCGCGCTGGGGTGCGTCCCGGCGATCGAGCACGGCGAGGGCGGCTGGTACGTCCCCGGAGGGCTGCCCCGCATCGCCGACGCCCTGGCCCTGATGCTGGAGAAGGCGGGAGTGGAGGTCGTCCTGGGCGCGGAGGTGACCCGGGTGCTCGCCGACACCGAGCGGGTCGACGGGGTGCGGCTCGCCTCTGGGGAACGCGTGCGCGCCGACGTCGTGGTCGCCAACACCGACGCGGCGGCGCTGTACGGACGGCTGCTGCCCGACCGGCGGCGGCTGCGGCGCATCGCCGGGCTCGGCACCTCCTCCTCGGCGTTCCTGCTGCTGGCCGGGGTGGAGGGCAGGACCGAGGGGCTGGGCCACCACTCGATCGTCTTCTCCGGCGACTACGAGCGGGAGTTCGGCGACATCTTCCGGCGGCGCAGGCCGCCGGAGGACCCGACCGTCTACATCGGCTGCTCGGTCGTGGACGACCCGTCGCAGGCCCCGCCGGGCACGGAGAACTGGGTCATGCTGGTCAACGTCCCGTCCCGCGACCCCGGCCGGTGGCCGATGTCCCCCGAGGCGTACCGGGACCTGGTGCTCGACCGCCTGGCCTCCAGAGGGCACGACCTGTCGGGGCGGCTGCGCTTCGTGGACCTGTTCACCCCCGCCGACCTGCGCGACCGGTACGGCGCGTGGGGCGGCTCGATCTACGGCGGCGCCTACTCGAGCAGGTTCGCTCCCTTCCGCCGCCCCGGCAACCGGGGTCCCCGGCGCGGCCTGTACCTGGTGGGCGGTTCCGCGCATCCCGGCGGCGGGCTGCCGCTGGTCGCGATGGGCGGCCGCATCGTCGCCTCGCTCGTCCGGGAGGACTTCCCCGCCGGTTCCCCCCGCGCGGCCGGCGGCCGGGGCCGCGGGACCGGAGCCGTCCCGACCGGAGAGGCATGACGATGAGACTCCTGACCGCGCTGCAGGCCGCCGCCGCGCTGGCCGTGGCGGTGCGGCTGGCTCGGGGGCGGCGTCGCCGGCCCGCGCTGGCCCCCGTACGGACGGCGTCGCCGCGCGTCTCCGTGGTGATCCCCGCCCGCGACGAGGAGGCCCGCCTCGGCCCGTGCCTGTCGGCGGTGCTCGCCGATCCGGACGTCGCGGAGGTCATCGTCGTCGACGACGAGTCGCGCGACGGCACGGCACGACTGGCGGCCGGGGTCGGCGCGAAGGTCGTCGCGGGGGCGCCGCTCCCCGACGGCTGGGTGGGCAAGCAGTGGGCGCTGCGGCAGGGCGTCGAAGCCGCGGGGGGCGACGTCGTGGTGACCCTGGACGCGGACGCCCGGCCCGCGCCGGGGCTGTTCGGCGCGCTCGCAGCGGCCCTGGGGGAATACGACCTGGTGAGCGCGGGACCCCGGTTCGTGTGCGACGGGGCGGTCGAGCAGGCGCTGCACGCCTCGTTCCTGGCGACGCTGGTCTACCGCTTCGGCCCGATCGGGCCGGCCACTCCCCCGGCCCCGCACCGGGCGATGGCCAACGGCCAGTGCACGGCCTTCCGCCGCGCGGCGATGCTGGACGCCCGCGGGTTCGCGCGGGTACGCGGGAACATGGCCGACGACGTCGCGCTGGCCAGGGCCCTGGCGTCGGACGGCTGGGCGGTGGGGTTCCTGGACGCCGGGGGCCTGCTGGAGGTCGACATGCACGACTCGGCCGCCGGGGTGTGGCGGGAGTGGGGGCGGTCGCTGTCGCTGCGCGACGCCACCGCGCCGGGCTGGCAGGTCGCCGACCTGGCCGTGGTCTGGCTGGCCGCCGCACTGCCCGTGCTGCGGCTGGTGGCTGGCCGTCCCACCCGGCTCGATCTGGGCCTGCTGGCCGTGCGGCTGCTGCTGGCCGGCGCGCTGCGCGGCAGCTACACGCGGCCGGGGCCGGGCGTGCTGCTCTCCCCGCTGCTGGACCCGCTGGCGGCCCTGCGGCTGACGCAGGCCACCCTCCGCCCGGTGCGCAACTGGCGGGGCCGCGTCTACCCCGCCGCCACGACGGTCTCCCGCCCCGGTCCCGGCCCTGGCCCTGGCGTGACGGGCGCGCGACCGGGCCGGGGCACGACGGGCACCCGCTCCGGCGAGGCCGCGACGGACGACCGGCCCGGATCCGGCACCCGGCCGGGACCGGACGCATGGCCGGGACCGGACGCGGCACCGGTCACGACGGGCGGCTGGTCCGCGCCGCCTGACCGAAGCGCAATCCGATGAGGCACATGAGCAGGCCGGTCCCGGCCACGTACACGACCGGCGCGAAGAGCAGTTGGAACAGCGGGATGCCGAAGACGCCGACGCGCGCCCCGATCGCGAAGGACCGCGTCACCACGGCGACCACGACCAGGGCGGCCACCCCGAGCAGGAAACCCGGTGGGCAGATGACGGCGAAGCCGCCGACGAAGGCGAGGATCGAGCGGCCGCCCGCGAACCCGGCGAAGACCGGCCAGGCGTGCCCGGCCATGGCGGCGGCCACCGCCAGATACACCGGCAGCGCGCTGTCGCCGCTCACCCCGCCGGGCCAGGTGAGGTGCGTGCCGCCGGCCCACAGGCCGAGCAGTCCCGCGAGCGTGCCCTTGAGCGTGTCACCCGCGAAGACCGGCACGGCGGCCCGCCAGCCGAGCCGCTGCCTGACATTCCAGAAGCCGGGGTTGCGGTCGCCGACCTCGCGGGGGTCGAACCCGTGCGCGCGGGCGACCAGCACGGCGACCGGCACGGATCCGAGAAGGTAGCCGCCGATGACCGAGACGAGCAGGGGAACCATCGCTTCCTTCCATCTCACGAAATATGCGGATATGGGGGCTATGCGTTACATGGCGTACGACCGGCCGGTGCTGGGCCGGACGCCGGGGCTGACGTTCTGGCGGCTGCTCGGTTCCGGCCGCGGGGCCTCGATGAGCGTGGGCGCGGACCTGCGCCGCTGGGCCCTGCTGGCGGTGTGGCGCGACGAGCGGGACCTGGACCGCTTCCTGAGCGACTCCCCGGTGGCGGCGCGCTGGCGGAGCGAGGCCCGGGAGTCCTGGCAGGTGCGGCTGGCTCCCCTCGCCTCGCGTGGCCGCTGGAACGGGGTGCACCCGTTCGGCCCTCTCCCCGCGAGCCCGGCCGGTCTTCTTCCCGAGGGATCGCCGGGACCCGGTCCCGGCGATCCCGGTGGTCCCGGTGGCCCCGGCGGCCCCGGCGGCCCCGTCGCCGTGCTGACCCGCGCGTCGATCCGGCCCTCCCGCCTGGTGGCGTTCTACCGCTCGGTCCCCGGGGTGGACCGCCTCCTGGCGGAGCAGGACGGCTGCCTGGCCTCGGTCGGCGTCGGCGAGTGGCCGCTGGCCAGGCAGGGCACGTTCTCGCTGTGGCGCGACGCCGCCGCGGTGCGGGACTTCGCGCACCGGGGGCGGGAGCACCGGCGGGTGATCGGCAGGACGCGCGCGGAGGACTGGTACTCCGAGGAGCTGTTCGCCCGGTTCTCCCCGTACGCCAGCGAGGGCACCTGGGACGGCGCCGACCCGCTGGCCTGACCCGGCCCGCTCCGCCCGGCAGCCCACCCGGCATCTCGACCCCGTCCGGTGAACGCGTTCCACGGCGAGGCACGAGCACCGCGAGCGGGAACGCGGGACCGTCCGGCCGCCCGGCCGCGCTCAACGGGCGGGTTCCGCGGCGAGGTGGTCCCCGAAGCGGGTGACGACCCCGCCCTCGGCGAGGTCGTGGGCCACCGCGCAGGCGCGTGCGATCGTCGCCGCCCGCGAGGAGCCGTGCGCGACGACGACGGTGCCGCTCAGCCCGAGCAGCGCCGCCCCGCCGTGGGTCTCGGGGTCGTAGCGGCGGGCCACCTCCCGCAGGTCCTCGGCCCCGGCGACACCGGAACGCGCCACCAGAGTCAGCGCGGCCCGTACGGAGCCCTCGACGTTCTTGAGCACCACGTTGCCGGTGAAGCCGTCGGTGACGATCACGTCGACGGTGCCCGCGAGCACGTCGTGGCCCTCCACGTTGCCGTGGAAGCGGAACGGCAGGCCGGGAAGCAGCTCACCGGCCCTGCGCGTCAGCCGGTTGCCCTTGCCCGGTTCCGAGCCGATCGACAGCAGGCCCACCGACGGGTCGGCGACGCCGAGCACGAGCTGGGCGTAGGAGACGCCGAGCAGCGCGAACTGAGCGATCATCTCCGGGGTGGGGTCGGAGGTCGCTCCCGCGTCGATCAGCACGGTGGCGCCGCCGGTGACCGAGGGCAGCGCGATGGCCAGGGCGGGCCGCAGGACATCCGTGGCGCGGCCGATGCCGCGGATGGCGCACGAGACGACCGCGCCGGTGGACCCGGCCGACACGAACGCCGACGCCGCTCCGCGCCGCACGAGATCGCAGCCGACCGTCAGGCTGGTCGTGGCGGAGGAGACCGCGCCCGCGCCCCGCTCGGCCATCGGGACGACGTCCTCGGCGTGCACCACGCCGACCTCGGAGACGGCGCCGTGGCGGTCGAGCTCGGCGCGGATGTCCGCCGCCCTGCCCACCAGCAGCACGGGGATCCCCAGCTCGCGCCGGGCCGCCACCGCCCCGGCGACCGTCTCGACCGGTCCGTGGTCTCCGCCCATCGCGTCGACGACCACAGGTTCCGACATCACGCCCTCCTGACGACAGTGCTGGGCGTCTCCGCGACGGAGGACGGCCTCGTGACGGACACATCTGTGACGGACCACCCGACGGCGGGCCATCCGGCGGCGGACGACCCGGCGGCGAACGGCCCGGCGACGGTTCCACCCGGCCGGTTCACGGGATCTCGGCGATCAGGCGGCGCTCGGCGCGGTCGGCCGCGGACGCCGCGAGCAGGTGCCGCGCGAAGATCGCCAGTCTTCGCCGCCGGGGCACGACGGCCCTCGCGCCGAGGACGTCGTGGCCGGCGGCCTCGATCCGGTCGAGGATGCCGCCGTACAGCTGGAAGGCCGCGCGGATGCACGGCCGAGAGGAGGGGGTCAGCATGTCGAACCCCTCCTCGGCCCGCGCGTAGTGGTCCCTGGCCCGCCGGGTCTGGAAGGCCAGCAGCTCGCGCAGGGCCGGGGTGGTGACGCCGCGCCCCAGATCGGCCACCGTCACCCCGAACCTGTCCAGGTCCTCCATCGGAAGGTAGACCCGGCCGCGTTCCAGGTCCTCGGCGACGTCGCGCAGGAAATTGGTCAGCTGGAAGGCCAGCCCCAGCTGGCGGGCCGGTTCGCGGGCCTTGTCCTCCATGCCGGGCAGCGGTTCGAGGACGGGCAGCATCATGGTGCCGATCACCGCGGCCGAGCCCTCCATGTAGACGAGCAGGTCGTCGTAGGTCGCGTAGCGGGTGACGGTCAGGTCGGCCCGCATCGAGTACAGGAACGCGTCGATGTCGCCGTGGTCGACGCCGAAGGAGCGCACGGTCTGCGCGAACGCGGGGAGCACCGGGTCGTCGGTGCTCCCGCCCGCCAGGATGACGGCCAGCCGGGCGGACAGGCCGTCGAGCGCCCGCGCCCTGTCGCCGGTCATCGTGAAGGAGTCCACGATCTCATCGGCGTAGCGCGCGAAGCCGTACAGGGCGTGCACGTGCGGGCGCTTCCAGGCGGGCAGCAGCAGGGTCGCCAGGTAGTAGGAGCGGCCGTGGCGGGCGTTGAGCCTGCGGCACAGTTCGTAACTCGCGGTGAGGGTCATCGGGGGGTCTCCAGTACGCGTTCCGCGGCGAGCCGGCCGGAGATCAGCACCGGGGGCACCCCCACGCCCGGCGCGGTGTACATTCCGGCGAAGTGCAGCCCCGGGACGCGCCTGGCCGCGCCCGCGGGCCGGAACCAGGCCGTCTGGGTGAAGCGGTGGTCCAGGGCGAACGGGGTGCCCGCCGAGTGGCCGAGCCGCGCCCAGGCGGGCGGGTCGAGGGTGAGCCTCGGCGCGGAGGACAGGTCGCCGTAACCGAGGTCGGCCAGCCTGCCGAGCAGGCGGTCCTCCAGCCGCGGGGTGAGCCGGTCCCAGTCGGCGCCGCCGCGCAGGTTGGCCGTGGGCTCCAGCACGCTGAGGGTGGCGTGGCCACGCGGCGCGGCGCCGGTGTCGGACTCGGGGTAGGTGACCAGCAGGTTCGGGTCGGGCTGCGGCCTCCCTGCCCGCAGCGCGGCGAAGGTGGCGTCCCACTCCCTGCCGAAGTGCAGGGTGTGGTGCGCCTGCCCGGCCAGACGCCGGTCGAGGCCGAAGTGCAGGACCAGGCAGGAGGGCGAGTAGCGGGGGCGGCGGAGCCGCCAGTCGCCCGCGCCCTTCGGCAGCAGCCCGGTATGGGCGCGGGACAGGTCGCAGGCGACCACGACGTTCCCCGCGGCCAGGCGCTCCCCGGTGTCGAGCCTGACCCCGGAGACGCCGGAGGACCCGGCCTCCACCTTGACGGCGCGCACCCCGTACCGGACGTGGGCGCCCGCCTTCTCGGCCAGCGCGGCCAGGGCGCGCGGGATGGCGTGCATCCCGCCCTCGCGCGGGAAGAAGACGCCGCCGACGGTGTCCATGTGGGCGATGACCGCGTAGATGCCAAGCGCCTGCCGGGGCGGCAGGCCCACGTACAGGGCCTGGAAGGTGTGCGCCTTGACCAGCCGGTGGTCGGTGAGGTGGCTCTTGACGAGGGAGTCCAGGCTGCGGAAGCCGCCCAGCGCCGCGATGCGGGCCAGGACGCGCGGCCGGGCGAGGTCGCGCAGCCGCGTCATGTCGCGGTCGATGAAGGCCGGCCACTCCGCGTCGAACAGCTCGCCGAGCCTGGCGCGGAAACGCCGGTACCTCTCGGCCTCCGCGGCACCGCTCAGCGCGCGCACCTGTTCGGCCATGGCGTCCTCGCCGGCCACCACGTCCAGGTGGGAGCCGTCGTGGTAGCGCAGCCGGTAGTACGGGTCCAGCCTCCGCAGCGGGAGCATGCTCTCCATGTCCTGTCCGGCGGCGGCGAAGACGTCGGCCAGGACCTCCGGCATGGTCAGCACCGAGGGGCCGGTGTCGAAGCGGTAGTCGCCGAGGGTGGCCGTGCCGCAGCAGCCGCCCGGCACGTCGTTCGCCTCCACGATCGTGACGTCCCGCCCTGCGGCGGCCAGCCGGGCCGCGGCGGCCAGCCCGCCGAGACCGGCACCGATCACCACGACCGGGCTCACGCGCTCCTCCTCGTCGCCGGGTCTCCGCTACCGGCCGGCGAGGTCGCCTCCCGCCCGGCAGGGGGGTCGATCCGATCACCGGGCCGATCGGTCTCACACGTGACGGCGGCCATGGGCATCACTCCTTAACGTCCATGAAGGACTTCGCAAGCGAGACCGCGTTCGGATGCGTTTGGCCGGCGGCAGGCGTACGGCCATGACCCGATGGCGACCGATGGCGTCTGACGACCCATCCCCGGACCGGGCTGCGGGTAAATCAACCCATCGCGCAAGAAGGCGTAAAAACGGCGAGGCCCGGCGTCCGCCGCGGGGCGGACGCCGGGCACCCGGTTCAGGTCAGCGGACCGCCCTGAGGGCGTCGACGATCCCGTAGCCGTAGAAGCCGTTGCGCAGGACGCCTCGCTCGCAGGTGTGCGTCGAGGTCGCCGTGGTGCCGTCCGGCAGGTGCCTGGTGTAGGTGTAGGCGGGCGGGGTGGGACAGGCCGTCTTGGTGGCGGTGCCCTTGAGGACCGTCTCCACGACGGCCGGGTGGAGCTTCTTGCCGCCGTGCGCCCGGTCGCGCTGGCCGTACTTGCTCACGATCAGCGCGGCGACCCCGGCGGCGCGCGGGGAGGCCATCGAGGTGCCCTGGAGGTACACGTAGTAGGCGCAGACGTCGCCCTTGCAGCTGCGGACCACGTTGGTGACGTTGGGCGTGCCGTCGGGGTTGAGCTGGCCGCGGGCCTCGGCCACGGACCGGGGATAGGCCGCCAGCGTCGCCCTGGTGACGTCGCGGGTGTTGTCGGCGGTGTCGTAGACGTCGCCGCCGGGTGAGGAGACGTCGACGTAGCCGTTGCCGTAGTCGGAGTAGTACGACTTGCGCTTGCTGATGCCGGTCGAGGAGACCGAGATCACGTGCTTGCCCTCGCTCGGCATGGAGACGCAGCTCGGGGGGATCGTGCGCGAGTAGGGCAACTCGCCGGGGACGCTGGCGAAGTCGGGGCTGGAGGCGTCGACGATCGTCTTGGTGTAGTCGGAGGCGCCGTTGCCCGCCGCGGACACCAGGGTCACCCCCCTGTCGTGCGCGTAGGTGAGCGCCCGCTGCATGGCTTTGATGATCGTGGCCTGTTCCTGCCGGTCGGCCGGGGAGTCCGCGGGGTTGTCGACGCAGTTGAACAGCCAGGGGTCGACGTAGTAACTCATGTTGACCACGTCGATGCCGACGTCACCGGCGTGGGTCAGCGCGTCGATGCTGGGCTGCAGGAAGAAGTATCCGGAGTCCTGGCCGGCCCGCAGGTTCACGATCGAGACCTTGGGCGCCACGCCCGAGGTGCCGAGCCCGTTGACGGGCGAGGCGATCGACGACGCCACGTGCGTGCCGTGCTCGTTCTCGTCGACGTCCGCCGGGTCGTTGCAGGAGCGGTCGGGCTCGGCCTCGCACGGGCCGTCGATCTCGGCGCCGTTGGCGTCGACGGGGATGTCGACGGTGAAGTTGCGGCTCAGCTCGCGATTGAAGTTCGGCGCGATGTCGGGGTGGGAGCCGTCGACACCGGTGTCGATGACACCGACCAGCACGCCCGGGTCGCCCTGCTCGTGACGGTAGGAGCCGTCCACGGTCGCGTGGATCTGCTTCATGTCCCACTGGAGTTCCGACAGCGGCTCCGCCGCGGGTGCGGGCCTGCCGAAGGTGGAGGCGGCGGGCGCGCCGTCGCCGGCCTTCTCCACCGCCCTCGACTGCACGGCCAGGCCGGCGGCTCCCCGCCTGGCGGTGGGGACGCTGCCGATGGACCGGTTGTGGGCGATGTCGTCGATCGAGGCGGCGTCGCGCACCGCCTCGGCGAAGCGGGCGTTCGTCGTGGTGACGGTGGCGACGCCGACCGCGGCGTTCTCCTTGAGGATGCTTCCGCCCGCCGCCCGGATGGCCTGCTGGGCGTCCGCGGAACGCGCGCCTTCCGTGTAGAGGACGACGTACTCGGCTTCCACCCCCGGTTCGGCGATCACCTGCCGGGCCTGCGCCGGGGGCACCAGCGCGGCTGCCGTAAGGGCTGCGACAGCTGCGGTGATGATGACGCGTTTCACATATACCTCCGTATATCCGAAGAGCTCCCCGCAAATGTGATTTCACGCGCACCAACAATCCAGTCGTGCCCACATTTGCCGCCAAGGTGTAATAAAGCCAGCAGGCGCCGGGCCATCCCGCCACCCCTGTGACCTGTACACATCGGCGGATCGTGTCATCGGGGAACCGTTACATGGAAATTCTCGCGCCAAAACCGGTGACAGCGCGGAGTTTCGCATGGTCAAGCCCGCTTTTAAGCGGGCGAGCAGGAGTACAAAAAAGGTCATAGGGGACAAAGGGGGCGGAACGGAGCTCAGCCGGGCGGGCCGATCCGTTCCCGCCTTTCCGGCAGCGAGGTCACGTACGAGATGAGCGCGCGGAGCGGGCCGGGGAGGTCGCCCTCGCGGGCGCGCGTCGTGAGCACGCGGCCGCCGTCCTCGACGGTCAGCTCGTAGTCGAAGCGGTCGGGCCCGGTCGTCCCGCCCTCCGGGGGCCCCGGCCGCTCCGGCGGGCCGGACAGCCCGGCCCGCTCCACCCTGGCGCGCAGCTCGGCGGCGGCCTCCGGCGCCAGCGACGCGGAGTCGACCGTGATGACCGTGACGAGGCCGGCGATGCCGCCGCCCCGGACGATCGAGACCCTCATGGGAGCGATCCTAGACCGGCCCGCGCGGCCCGGCCGGTGCCGCGCCGCGCCGGACCCGTCCCGAGAGGACCCCGAAGGTCGCGCCGCGCCGGACCCGTCCCGAGAGGACCCCGGAAGCCGCGCCGCCACGGGCGTCTCCCCAGAGGACCCCGGAGACCACGCCGCGACAGACGCCTCCCCAGAAGACCCCGGAGACCACGCCGCGACGGGCGCCTCCCTAGAGAACCCCGACCTGCTGCCACGCGGCGCGCACCTTCCTCTGCTCGTCCCCGTCCGCGCCGAACAGCTCCCCGGCCACCTCCACGGTCGCCTCCGCGGCCTCCTGGAAGTCCGAGCGCGGCCGGAGCCGCTCGGTGAGCGTGACGTACCAGACGCGTCCGGCGCGCTCCCAGGCGTTGCCACCGATGGCGGTGGCGGCGAGGTAGAAGGCGTGGTTGGGGATGCCCGAGTTGATGTGGACGCCTCCGTGGTCGTTGGAGGGGTTGCCGTCGTCGGGCAGGTCCACGTAGTCGCGCATGTGCCCCGGCTGGCGGTCGCGTCCCCCGGAGGGGGTCGACCAGGCGGTTCCCGGCGCCTTCATCGACCGCAGGGCCGTCCCCCGCAGGGCGCTGCCCAGGATGCCGTCGCCGATGAGCCAGTCGGCCTGCTCGGCGGTCTGCCCGCGGCTGTACTGCTTGGCGAGCGACCCGAGGACGTCGGAGAACGACTCGTTGAGGGCGCCGGACTGCTTGCTGTAGACCAGGTTCGCGGTGAACTGGGTGATGCCGTGGGTCAGCTCGTGCGCCACGATGTCGACGGCCCTGGTGAGGGAGCCCTTGGCGAAGATCTGCCCGCTGCCGTCACCGTAGATCATCTGAAAGCCGATCCAGGCGGCGTTGTCGTAGTCGGTCCCGTAGTGGACCGAGGAGACGATCTCCAGCCCCCGCCCGTCGATGCTGTCCCGCCCGAAGACCCGCCGGTAGAAGTCGTAGGTGATGCCCGCTCCGTCGTAGGCGTCGTCGACCGCCGCGTCACCGGACGGCCCGTCGCCCTCCCCGCGCCTCTTGCGGCCGGGCAGGTCGAAGTCCCCGCCGTTCTCGACGTCGTAGACCGTGCGCACCATGCCGGGGGCGGGCGCCACGTCGGTGACGGTGAGGCTGAGCTGGCGCAGCACGCCGGCGAACGACGCGCGCTGCGCCCGGGCGGTCTCCGAGGTGGCCAGGGTCCTGAGCGCGGCCTCCCGCTCCTCGGGGGTTCCCTGGCCGGCGACCGCCTCAAGCAGGTCGGGGGGTGCGATGCAGCACTGGGGCATGCTGTCGAATGTCGTCATACGTCAAGAATCGCCGCCGTCTTCGCGGGCCGCATGAGTATCGCCGTACTCGGTGCCTTCGCGGCGGGGTGGGGTGTGCCGCCGGGAGCGGTCGTGAGAGGGTTCTTTTGCTCGGCGATCACGAGTTCGTGACCGCGCCCGGGAAGCGGGCGAGACGGAGGCGGCGGTGCTTGGGAACGTGAAAACGCACGAGGGGACGGCGGGGGCCCTCACGCCGCCGGCGCGCGGCCTGCGGCCCGCTCCGGCCACCGCTTCTCCGGGGACGGACCGCGCATGACGTCACTGCTGGCCATCAGCGACCTGCACATCGGCTACCAGGAGAACCGGAGCATCGTCGAGGGGCTGCGGCCCACCTCCGCCTCCGACTGGCTGCTGGTCGCCGGGGACGTCTCCGAGAAGGTCTCCGACGTCGAATGGGCCCTGGGACTGCTCGCCGGACGGTTCGAGAAGGTGGTGTGGGCGCCCGGCAACCACGAGCTGTGGACCCATCCCGGCGATCCCGTCCAGCTGCGTGGCGAGGAGCGCTACCGGCACCTGGTCGAGGTGTGCCGGAACCTGGGGGTGGCGACACCGGAGGACCCCTACCCGACCTGGACCGGCCCCGGCGGCCCGGTCACCGTCGCCCCGCTGTTCGTGCTGTACGACTACACCTTCCGCATGCCCGGCGTCGCGACGAAGGAGGAGGCGCTCGCCATCGCGTACGACAAGGGCGTGGTCTGCACCGACGAGATGCTACTCCACCCCGACCCGTACCCGACCCGGGACGCCTGGTGCGACGCCAGGATCGCCGAGACCGAACGGCGCCTGGAGGCCAGGCCGCCCGGGGTTCCGACGGTGCTGGTCAACCACTATCCTCTGGTGCGCGAGCCCACCCTGGTCCTGTACCACCCGGAGTTCGCGATCTGGTGCGGCACCGAGCGCACCGCCGACTGGCACCTGCGCTTCGACGCCGCCACGGTCGTCTACGGCCACCTGCACATCCCCCGGACCACCTGGCACGACGGGGTCCGCTTCGAGGAGGTCTCCTTGGGTTATCCCCGCGAGTGGCGTCCCAGGCCCACCGCGCCCGGCCGGCCGCGGCGCATCCTGCCCGCCCCGGGGCCCGGCGCATGATCGAGAAGATCCTGCCGTCGTGGGTGGCGAGCTCGGAGTGCTTCGAGGACCCGCCGGACGTCGTGCTGTTCCCCGAGGAGGAGGCGGCCGTCGCCCGCGCGGTGGAGAAGCGGCGCCGCGAGTTCGGCACCGCGCGCCACTGCGCCCGCCTGGCCATGGCCGATCTGGGGCTGCCCCCGGTGCCGATCCTGCCCGGCGAGCGCGGCGCCCCGGGGTGGCCGCAGGGGGTGGTGGGCGCCATCACCCACTGCGCCGGATACCGCGCGGCGGCCGTCTCCCTCGAGGCGCTGACCGTCGGCATCGACGCGGAGCCCCACGAGCCGCTCCCCGACGGCGTCCTGCCCGCGGTCTCGCTGCCCGAGGAGCGGGCCGCCATCGCGGAGCTCGACGACGGGGTGCACTGGGGCCGGCTACTGTTCAGCGCCAAGGAGAGCGTCTACAAGGCGTGGTTCCCGCTGGCCAGGCGCTGGCTCGGCTTCGAGGAGGCCCATCTCACCTTCTCCTCCTCCGGCACGTTCACCGCCCGCCTCCTCGTCCCGGGCCCCCGGGTGGAGGGCCGGGAGCTGACCGGCTTCACGGGCCGCTGGCTGGTGTCCGACGGCCTGGTCGTGACCGCCATCGCGGTGCCGGGGACGTCCGCGCCGTCCCCGGCGGGAGGTCAGGACTCCAGGTAGCGCAGCACGGCGAGCACCCGGCGGTGGTCGCTCTGCGACGGCGGCAGGCCGAGCTTGGTGAAGATGTGCGTGACATGCTTCTCCACCGACCCGTACGACAGGAACAGGGCCTCGGCGATCGCGCCGTTGGACCGTCCGTCGGCCATCATGACGAGCACCTCGCGCTCCCGGGGGGTGAGGGTGCCGAGAGTGTCGGCGCGCCTGCCGGTCGCCATCATCCGGGTGACGACCTCCGGGTCCAGCACGGTCTCGCCCGCGGCGATCCGGGAGAGCGCGGCCAGGAAGTCGCCGACGTCGGCGACCCGCTCCTTCAGCAGGTAGCCCACCCCTCGCGAGTCCTCGGCGAGGAGCAGGGTCGCCGAGCGCGTCTCCACGTACTGGGAGAAGACCAGCACCCCGATGCCGGGGTGGTCGCGGCGGATGTCGATCGCGGCGCGCAGGCCCTCGTCGGTGTGGGTCGGCGGCATGCGCACGTCCACCACGGCGACGTCCGGCCGGTGCTCGTCCACCGCGGCGCGCAGCGCGACCCCGTCGCCCACGGCCGCGGGGACCTCGTGCCCCCGCGTGGTGAGCAGCAGGGTGAGCCCGGCTCTGAGCACCGCGGAGTCCTCGGCGACGACGACGCGCATGCGACCTCCGTTAGGTGGGGAGCGGCACCTCCACGGTGACCACCGTAGGCCCTCCGGGAGGGCTGTCGATCTCCAGCCGCCCGTCCACGACGCCCACCCGGGCCGCCAGCCCCGGCAGTCCCGTCCCGGCGCCCATCGAGGCGCCGCCCGTCCCGTCGTCGCCGACGTGCAGCCGTAGCAGGCCGCCGTACCCCCTCACCTCGACGATCGCCCGCCGCGCGCCGCTGTGCTTGACCACGTTGGCGAGCAGTTCCGCGGTGCAGAAGTAGACGATCGTCTCCACCGCGGCGGGGGGACGGCGGGGCAGGTCGACGCGGAGGTCGACGGGCATCGCGAAACGCGTGGCGAGCATGGCGAGCGCGGCCTCCAGTCCCTGGTCCAGGGCGGGCGGGTAGATGCCGTGGATCAGCAGGCGCAGGTCGGCGATGATCTCCTTGGCGTCGTGGTGGGCGGCGTCCACCAGGTCGCGCGCCTGCCGGAGCCGGTCCTCCCCCGGGGAGGCGGCGAGCTCCTCCTTCGCCATGCCCAGGCTCATCGCCAGCGCCACGAGGCGGGCCTGCGGCCCGTCGTGCAGGTCGCGCTCGATCCGGCGCAGGGTCGCCGTCGCGTCCTCGGCCATGCGGGCCCTCGTCTCCTCCAGGTGGCCGATCCTGGCCGAGACCCTGGTCGGGCCGAGCAGGGTGCGCGCGAGGAACCGCTCGGGGAGCAGCGCGGCCCGCAGCGCCAGGGGGGCCGGCGCGAGCAACGCCAGACCGGCCACGCCGAGCAGCAGGACGCCCGGCCAGGTGTCGGCGTGCGGGCCCCAGACACCGGCGGACCCCTGCGACCAGCGGACGGGGTAGGAGAGCAGCCACAGGCCGCCACCCCAGAATCCGGCGGCGGCTCCGAGGGCGAGCAGCGCGGTCAGGGGCTTGACCAGCAGGTAGACCGCCGCCCGCCACCCCACCCCGTCGCCGAGCGCCGACACGAACCAGCCGATCGGCCCGGAACCCGGCCTGAAGGGGGCGGGGGCGGGCGTCCTGACGTCCAGCAGCAGGCGGGCCAGGCCGAGGTGGACCGCCCCCAGGTACCGGGCTCCGCGGACCGTGACGGCCAGCATCGGGAGGCCGACGATCGCCGTCGACCACAACGCGCTCAGCAGCATGGCGAGCAGGAGGACCAGGCCGGCGGCGGCCAGCGGCGGCCCGGCCAGCGCGTAGCCCAGCTCGCGCCAGACCCGCCGCGGCCGCAGTTCCGGGCCCGGGTCCGGCATCGGGTCCGGGTCCGGCATCGCTTCCGGTTCCGGCATCGGTGGAGCCGGAACCACCGCCGGAGACGCCGGAGACGCCGGGGGCGTCGGGGGCGCCGGAGACGCCGGAGACGCCGGGGGTAGGGACGAGGACGACGCGGCCGGGGGTGGAGGGCCGGAGGGAGGACGGCTCATTCCTCCAGCGTGCCGCACCTCGTTCCCCGCCGACATCCGGCGGGCCCGTGGGGGATATCCCGAGGTTTCCCGGAGGACGTCCCCGTGGCCTCCGCGGGACGGGTCCGCGACGGTTGAGGGGAGCCGGTGTTCCGAAGCCGGCGGACGACCGCGCGGCGCACCAGCCGCCGTCCAGACGAAGGAGCCACGGATGTACGGGAAGATCGGACCGTTGTTCACGGGACTGGTGGCGGCCTCGGCGCTGCTCGTCCCGGCGGGAGCGCCCTCACCCGCGCCGTCACCCACGACAGGACCGGCACCGATGTCCTCACCCGCGACGGGACCGGCACGGGCTCCGGCACCCGCGTCACCGGGAGCGGCCTCACGGCTGGACTGGAAGGCGTGCACGGGTGAGAACCTCCCGGAGGGGATCCGGTGCGCCACCGTCACGGTGCCGGTGGACTGGAGGAGGCCGCGCGGGCGCAAGCTCACCCTGGATCTGGCGCGGCTTCCCGCCACCGACCCGGCGAACCGCATCGGGAGCGTGCTGCAGGTGCCGGGAGGACCCGGGGCCGAGGGCGTGCGGGACCTGAAGGATTCGGCGCCCGGCCTCACCGAGCTGCGCCGCCGCTTCGACCTCGTCGGCTACAACCCGCGCAACACCGGGCTCAGGGAGAGGCTTCCGGCGGTGTGCTGGGGAATGGGGACGCAGCTGCTGGAACCCCGCGACCGCGAGGAGTACCGGGCGCAGGTGGCGAGGGTGGAGGCGGCGGCGCGCGAGTGCCGGGACGCCGATTCCAGCGGCCTGTTCGACAACCTCGACTCCCTGTCGGTGGCACGGGACATGGAGGCGGTCCGCGAGGCCCTGGGCGAGCGGCGGCTGAGCTTCATGGCCAACTCCTACGGAGGGGTGCCCGCCGCCGCGTACGCGCGCCTGTTCCCCGGGCGCATCAGGGCGATGTACCTCGACGGGGCGGCCGACCAGGTCAACGGGTGGGCCAGGTTTCACCTGGACCACGCCGCCGTCGGCGAGCGGATGTTCGGGCGGTTCCTCGCCTGGTGCGCGGCCGACGGCGCCTGCGCGCTGCACGGCGAGGACGTGAGCGCGGTCTGGCGCGCCCTCGTCGAGAAGCTGGACCGCTCCCCGATCCCGATCTCGTCCCCGGAGCTCGGCGAGGGGAAGCTGACCGGGTGGCACCTGAGGCTGATGAGCTTCCAGGCGAACCCGGGCCCGGACAACGCCTGGTGGAAGGCTTTCGCCACGTCGGTGGACAGGCTCAGGAAGGGTGACGCCTCCGGTTTCGCGGAGGCCGTCAACGGAAACTCGCGGATCTGGGCGGTACCGGCGCTGCGGGCGATGACCTGCCCCGACGACCGCGGCTTCACCGGGTACGAGCAGTTCCGCGACGTCTCCCGCCGGGTACGGGAGGCCTCCCCCCATCTGGGCGCCGCGCCGTTCGACATGCTGGGCTGCGCCGGCTGGCCGCGGCCCGTCGCCAACCCGTCCCGGCCGCTGCCGGTCCGCGGCCTGCCGCCGTTCCTGGGAGCCGGGTCCTGGACCGACCACGCCATGACCGCGAGCCTGGCCGGGACGGTGCCCGGTTCGGTCACCGTCCTGTACGACGGCCCCGGGCACGTCCTGTACATGCCGGGCAACAACGGGCCCGCCAGCCGCTGCGTGATCGGCCACGCCACCCGCTACCTCGTCGACCTGACGCTCCCCGCCCCCGGCACCGTCTGCCGCCCCGGCGAGTGACGCCTTTCCTCCCCCTCCCCCGGACATGAGCGCGTCCCGCCGGACGTGAGCGCGCCGGCCCGCCATCTCCCGATGGCGGGCCGGCGTCTCGTGTCCGGCGGGAGGGGGTCAGGCCGCCGTGCAGGTGAGGGTGGGCGTGCCGCCGGTACCGGAGCCGGTGAATCCGAAGCTAGCGGAGGCGCCGGCGCCCAGCGAGCCGTTGTAGGCGACGTTGCGGGCGGTGACCGCGGACCCGCTGGTGGTCACGGTCGCGCTCCACGCGGAGTTGATCTTCTCGCCGTTGGCGAAGGTCCAGTTCACCGTCCAGCCGGTGATCGCCCTGGAGCCGGCGGTCACGCTCACGTCCGCCTGGAAGCCGCCGGACCACTGGGAGGTGACGCGGTAGGTGGCCGAGCAGCCGCCCGGGCCCGGGGTCGGGGTGGGCGTGGGGGTCGGGGTGGGAGTCGGCGTGGGGGTCGGGGTCGGCGTGGGGGTCGGGTCGGGGTCCGTGCCGCCGGTGAAGTTGACGTCGCTGCAGAAGTAGTAGGACTGGTCGAGGTGGCTGGCCTGCCAGACGGTGTAGACGATGTGGTGGCCACTGCGGCCGGGCGCGTTCACCGGGATGGCCGTGGTCGTGCCGGTGGGCCTGCTGCCCAGCTGGTTGACGAGTTCCAGGTCACTCCACCTCAGCGGCTGGGTCTTGGGGTTGAAGCCCTGCTTGGTGACGTAGACGCGGATGTAGTCCGCGCCGTGCGAGGCCTGGTCCAGCAGGTTCATCGTGAACGAGGCGGGACGGTCCACGGTCTTCCACGCGCCGACCGTGTCCATGGAGTTGTAGCGGCCGCCCTCGGTCCGGCCGCCGCTGCACAGCTGCCCGTCGGGGATCGCGGCCTGGTGGTTGCCGCCGACGCCCTCGCGGAACAATCCGTTCCAGTTCCACATCGCGTTGGTGTTGCTCTGCCAGGCCTGCCAGCACATGGGGTCCTGCTGGGCCATGGCCGGGTTCTGGAAGTCACCCCCCCAGCGCTCCCAGCAGCCGTAGTTGCGCGAGGGCGGGTCGCTGATCGAGCCGTGCGCGGCAGCGGGGGTCGCCGTCACGGTGGTGAGCGCGAACGCGGTCGCGACCGCGACCAGTGCCGCGACGACCATCCGCCAGATCGGGATCCGGTGGAGGGAGGCGACGCCGGGCGCGTGGGACTGGTCGCGCAGGAGTCGGAGCGTACGTGACCTCATCGGTGCAGGTCTCCTTTTCGAGTGCCGGGGGGACGAGTCCTGGCGCGCCAAGTGAGGGCGGAGTCCTCACGCCAGAGGGTCCCCACCGTCGCCCAATCCGCGTGCGGGGGGCAACAGTGCTCCACAGCTCCCGAAGGGAGACCGGCCTGGAGCTGGCCATACGCCACAAAACGTATGAAAGGTTCATTTCCGAATGATTTTCCCTGGGGCAGCCTCCGGCGGAACCGATGCGCGACCCAGATTTCCCCGAAGCCTCCGAAACGGCGTCGACCGGACAGAACTCACGCCGGAACACCGGATCGCAGGTCTGGACGAGCGGTTCTCGAAGTCAGACGCGCACCTCCGCGGTGTGGGCGTACCCGCGGCTGCCACGCACCTCCACCCTGAGCGCGGTCCTGGCCCTGCGCACGCTGCGGTCGCTCTCCCTGACCGACTTCACCGGCCAGGGCAACGTGATCTTCACCTCGTCGACGGTCCTGGACGGGTCGGACACCGCGAGCCGTACCCGCTCGCCGGCGCGGCGGACCAGCAGCGTGCAGGGGCCGTCGACGGCGAGCGGCCCGTCCGCGGTCTCGACGGTCCCCGCGCGCCAGAAGACGGCGGCGATCACGCCGTCGCGCGAGATGGCCTGCACCGCCGCGGAATTGGCGAGGACGTCGATCCGCCCCTCATAGGCCTCCATCTGCGTGATGGAGGCGTCGGGCAGTACGGCGTAGGCGTAGCGGGCCCTGCGGGGATCGACGCCGTGGTCGATGAGGATCGTCGTGTAGTGCCTGGTGACAGGGGAGGTGTCGCCACCGGTGGTGGCGCCCTTGTCGATGTCGCGCCAGCGGCCGGTGCGCTTCTTGCGGATCACCTTCGCGTCGGCGCCGTCGAGCAGCGCGTAACCGGCCACACCGGACAGGTGGATCCAGCCGTCGCCCCGGGTCAGCGGTGGATGCCGGTCGTGGGTGTTGCGGTTCTCCAGGACGGTCTCGACACGGCGGCCGTCGGAGGCGGTGATGCCGGCGCCGAGGGCGATCACCGCGTCGTCGAGCAGGAACCACGCCTTCTTCGCCCGCAACGAGGAGCCACCGGCGATCAGCCTCATGGCGGCCACGCCGTACTCGCCGTCGAGCGCCACACCGCCCGCCCACGGGGTGGGAGGCAGGCGACGGTGGTCGTGCGGAAGATCGGCGCGTCTGCGCCTGTCGACCGTCGTGCCCGGCAGCCGGTACGGGTCGATCGTGGGCCACAGGTCGTCGTTCCAGTGGGCGAGGTCGCCGGTGTAGAGGTAGGTCATGCCGTCGCCGGTGTACCAGCCGTGCAGATTCTCCCGGTTCATGGCCTCGGCCGCGCCGATGCGCTCCGAGCTCATCGCGATCGCGTACGCCCAGGTGGGACGGCGGTGCACGACCCGGTCCATGTCGGCGAAGACGTACGTGCCCGTCGTGCGCGGGCCGACCGGCACCGACGGGTCGGTCAGCAGGGCCGTGGCCCTGGCGATGCTCGCCGGCGGCGCGAACGCGCCGTAGGGGGTGGCCTGGTTGCGGGTGAGCCAGCCTTTGACCAGCGGTCGCCAACGCCGGGCATGACGCTCGGGTGCCGTCTCCAGCAGGGTGAGGACGGCCTCGACCGCCTTGTGTCCCGAGTGGTGGTCACGGTGGCCCTGCACCGAGATCTGCCGGCCGCGCACGCAGTCCATCATCAGCCCATCGAAGACGAACGGCACGAACGAGCGATCCACGATGTCGTAGACGTTGCCGATTCCGGTGATCTCCCACGGTGACCCGGAGAGCATGGCGATCAGCTTGGCCACGCTCTCCAGGTAGTCCACGCCGTAGCTGCCGGTGTAGGGGTACACGTCGTGCTGGATGAACGATCCGTCACGGTAGAAGCCGTCACCGGGGCCCCTTGTCGGCCGCAGCAGGTCGGAGACCGCGTTCCTGGCCCGCCTGACGAGGCGCGCGTCGTGGGTGAGCACTCCGCGCATCGCCACCGCCATGGCCTTGCCCGCGCGGTTGGCGCCGGTCTCGACGACACCGGGGTGGCTGACACGGCGCTCCGGGTCGGGGCACCAGCGGCGCAGGGGGCGCAACCAGCGCTCGATGCGGCCCGAGGGCAGGCCGTCGTACAACAGGGCGCAGGTGTCGGTCAGCGCGCGCGGAACGCCGATCTCCCACCAGAACCAGTTGCTGCCCCGCCGGTCGAGCCCTTCGTGGTAGGCGTGCTCGTAGAGGAAGTCCAGCGCCCTGACAGCGGTCTCGGCGACCTGGCCGTCCCGGTGCATGGCGGTGCCCGGCGTGGCCCAGGCCAGCGCCAGTGTGCGCATGCGGTTGTAGGAGCGGTTGAAGTTACCCGTCCGGGGGTCCGACAGCGGCAGGTCGGGCCACAGGCTCGGGCGACCGGCGGCGGGCCTCAGCTTGCGCAGCACCGCGTTGGCCGAGCCCTCGAGCGCCCGAGTCCTGTCGGTATAAGTCCTGTCGGCATGAGCGGAGTCGTGCGACCCACCGGCCAGCAGGCTCACCCACCGCTCACGCGCGGCGTCGAACGCGGCGGCGCCGGCCGCCTCGGCCGGTCTGTCCCACAGGGCGAGACCGGCCACTGTCGCGGCGCCCAGCAGGGCGGACCGCCGGCTGAGGGGGTGGGTCATGAAGGCTCTTCCGGCGGTAGGGCAGATTCCAGATGAAAAGATCATAGGTGGACAGGTGAGTGGGCCGTTCGGCTCCGGTGACGGTGAGCGGGCGTACGAACGGCATCACAACCGGCACCGTCCCCATCGCGCACAAGACCGTCGACCACCTCGACCACCACGTGCCCCTGCTCCACCCGGAGATCTCGATCAGGTCCGCCTGCGACGCCGACAGATACTCGACGGCCTGATCGACCAATACCGGCGGCCCGCATGGACGAGGCGGACAACCGCGGACCAGAGACCACACCCGGATTTCCGCACCTCACAAGATCTTCGATCCTGCGGCGATCGCCGAGGTGCCGACCGCGGATCCGTCGCGTATCCGCGTCTCTCCGGAATTGTTTCCGCGTGTTTTCGCCGTCTTGCAGGGGCTTGCTCGTCATGTCGAGCGGCGGGAGTATCGGCTTGGGATGCCGTCGAAGAATCCCAAGGTCGCCTGCCACATCCTGATGGACACCCGGCAGCGGGGGGTCGAACTCGCCGAGGAACGGGAATTGACAGATCCGCCACCACCGCGTCCGCCGTTTCGACCGCACAGCGGGCCGCCTCGACGGAAACTTCGTCCGCCTGTAAATTACATGACCGGCCACGAAGAAACACATGATGGGCCGGATTCCGGTGACCGAGTGGCCAATACCGTCTTTACCTCGGCCCGTTTGAAAATTATCCTCGGTCGATCAAAAGATCCGGCCTACAGGAGAAGCATGCAAAAAGGTATTCGGCTCCGCCGGCTCGGCCTCGTCTCAGCGGTAGTGGCGGCCGGCCTGGCGACCACGCCCGTGGCCGCACACGCCGACGGCTATGACACTCCCCGCAGCGCCACCGCCGTGGGGGCGGGCAACACCTACGCGGCCGGGTTGGCGGCGGCCGAACAGCGGGCCAGGGCGGCCGTCCTCGCGGTCGGTCACGACTGCACCCCTGGGACCTATAGCACCGTAATGACCTATGTCTCCCCAGGCGGCGGCACATGGGTCTTCCAGTCCACTCACCAGGCGATGTGCGTCGACTGATCAAGCTCGGCCCCTGCCGGGCAGCGGGGCAGGGTAGCCCCGCTGTCCGCGGCGGAGGCCGATCCGTAGCAGTGCCCGCCCGTCTTCATCGCCAACGCCCCGGCGGAGCATCTCAGCCTGGATCCACCGAGCCGAATCTGACACGAATGCCGTAAAACGCGAGGAATTGCCCTCCGGCCTGGGATGACGGGAGTTCCTGAGGCTTCCGTCAACCAGTTCGAGATGGCACCTCCAAAGTGCACGCCTTTCATGCTCCGGCTTTCGCGCTCCGGTCAGGACCCATGCGATCTTCGACGAGGAGCACCTGATCGCCTGTGCGGGGCCGGTGTCGGTGATGCGGCCGGCCGAGCGCCGCGGTCTGGACGGGCGGGCGGGCGAGCACGTGGCGAGCGCCGACCCGCCCCTCACTCGCCGAGTGCGGGGGTCAGGTAGCCCACCAGCATCGTCTTCAGCTCGGCGATGAGCTCGGCGGAGCGCTGCGGCGGCGCCGAGGCGACAAGCGGCATGACCGCCTTCACCGTCGCCAGCGACATGGTGGCCAGCGTGAGACAGCGCTCCTGGTCCAGGTGCGGGGCGCGCATCGAGAGGACCTGCGCGACGCGCGTGGCGATGCCCGCGTGGAGCTGTTCGGAGGCCCAGGCCAGGCGGTCGCCGGTCGCCGAGCCGTGCAGCAGTGCCCAGTAGGCGGGGCGGCTGCCCTTGAAGTCGGCGATCTCGTCGACGAGTTGGTCGACCAGCTCGGGCAGCGGTGTCCGCGTCACGTCGCCGGTCAGCCGCTCGTTCCAGTGCTGCCGCCTGCCGTCGGTGAACCGGGCGAGCAGGGCCTCCAGGATCTCTTCCTTGTTATGGAAGAACTGGTACAGCGAGCCCGGCGACATCCCGGCTCGCGCGGCGATCGCGTTGGTGGTCGCCTCGGCGTAGCCGATGTCTGCGATCACCTCCTCCGCCGCGTCGAGGATCTCCTCCATGCGTTTGAGGCCGCGCGCCTGGCGGCGTACAGGCTTGCGTGTCTCGACCACGGATCACCGTCCACATTGACAAATGCGAGCTTTTACTTGTATTTCTGATACCAACGCTAAATACGAGTAGTTTACCGACTTCGGGGTTGATCAAGATGATCGTCCGCACCCATGCCCCTCCGGTGGCCGCGCCGCCGGTGCCCCCGCTGCGCCGCCTCGGCTACCTGCTGGTACGGCGCCGCCGCCTGGTGATGATCCTGGCCCTGCTCGGCACGGTCGTCATGGGCACGCTGGCGGCCGGCACCGTGAGCGGGCTGTCCCTCGCCCGCTACGACGCGCCGGGCTCGGAGTCCGACCAGGCGCAGAACGAGCTGGCCGAGCGGTTCGGCACGGGTAGTGCCGACCTCGTCCTGCTCGTCACCGCCAGGGGCGGGAACGTGGACGACCCCGCCGTGGCCGCCGCCGGCCGGGAGCTGACGAGCCGGCTGGCCGCCTTCGACGGCGTGGCCGAGGCCGCCTCCTACTGGTCGCGGGGCACCCCCGCGACGCTGCGCAGCGAGAACCGCGCGCACGCGCTCGTGCTCGCGCGCATCCCGGGGGACGCCAACCTGGTCAGGGGACAGATCCTGCCGCGAATCATCCCCGAGGTGACCCGAGGCGATGACACGATCACCGTTCAGGCGGGCGGCGGGGAGGAGGTCTACCGCCAGACCGTCCCGCTGGCCAGGCAGGACTTCGTGCGGGCCGAGATGGTGATCTTTCCTCTGGTGTTCATACTGCTCTGGATCTTCCTGCGCCGCCTGGTGGCGGCCGTGGTGCCCATCGTGCTGGGCATCTTCGTGATGGTGGTCTCGCTGGCTCTGATCCGCCTGCCGCTGCTCTACTCCGATGTCTCCACCTTCGCGCTCAACCTGACGCTGGCGCTCGGCCTCGGCCTCGGCATCGACTACGCGCTGTTCATAGTCTCGCGGTTCCGCGAGGAGGTACGGCTGGGCCATGACCGGCACGAGGCGGTCGCCAGAAGCGTCGAGAAGGCAGGCCGCATGGTGATCTTCAGTGGGGTGACCGTGGCGGCCTCGCTCGCGGTGCTGCTGCTGATGCCCTTCGACTTCTTCCGGTCCTTCGGCTACGCGGGGATCGCGGTGGTCATCGGAGGAGTGGTCGGTGCCGTGATCGTCCTGCCCGCGGTGCTCGCCGCGATCGGTGACCGGGTGCTGCCCCGCCGTACGAAGGAGGAGAACGGCACGTTCTGGCGCGGCCTGGCCACGCGCGTCATGCGCAAACCGCTGATCTTCGGCGGAGTGGCGACGGTGGTGCTCCTGCTGCTCAGCTCGCCCTTCCTCGGGCTGAACTTCGGCGTCGCAGACGATCGCATCCTGCCCACCTCGGCGCCGGCGCGGCAGACCTCCGAGGTGATCCGGGCGGAGTTCCCCGCGGAGGAGAGCGACGCGCTGCAGGTCGTCTCCGCCGGGGCCGCCGACGCGGCGGAGGTGCCCGGCTATGCGGCCGCGCTGTCGCGGCTGCCCGGGGTCGCCCAGGTGGACTCGGCGGCGGGATCCTATGCCGAGGGGCAGCGGGTCGGCGACGGCGATCCCGGGCGGTTCCAGGGCGACGACGGGACCTGGCTGTCCGTGGTGCCGGCCGCGGAGCTGATGGAGCGCGATCCGGTGGGCCTGGTGCGGGACGTGCGGGCGCAGGCGGCGCCGTTCGAGGTGCTGGTCGGCGGCTACCCAGCAGAGCTCGGCGACTACCGGCAGGCGGTGGTGGACCGGCTCCCGCTGCTGCTCGGGCTGATCCTCGTGGTGACGTTCGTCATCCTGTTCCTGATGACGGGAAGCCTGCTGATCCCGTTGAAGGCCACGGTGCTCAACCTGCTGAGCCTGTCGGTGATGCTGGGCGCGCTCGTGTGGATCTACCAGGATGGGAACCTGTCGGGCCTGCTCGGCTTCACCGCGACGGGCACCCTCGATCCGAGCATTCCCATCCTGATGTTCTGCATCGGGTACGGGCTCTCGATGGACTACGAGGTGTTCCTGCTGTCGCGGATCAAGGAGGAGTACGACCGCACGGGCGACACCGTCGCCGCCGTCACGGTAGGGCTTCAGCGCAGTGCTCCGCTGATCACCGCCGCCGGTGCGATCCTGGCGATCTCCTTCGCGGCCTATGTCACCGCGGGCGTCTCCTTCGTGCAGATGCTCGGCGTCGGGATGGCGGTGGCGATCCTGGTGGATGCCACGATCATCCGGGCGATCATGGTGCCGGCCTTCATGCGGCTCGCGGGCCGGGCCAACTGGTGGGCGCCCGGCCCCCTGCGGCGGCTGCACGCGCGGATCGGGCTGAGCGAGTGATCCGTGCGCGCCCGGTTGTTCGCGCCCACCCGGACGCGCCCGGGGTTCAGGTGAGGTCGCGGGCCCAGATCTGCTCCACGACGGGCTCGCGCTGCTCGGCGACGCCGCACGCGACCAGATCCTGGAGCGGATGAGCGCGGGCCTGTCCGGGGTGCGAGCCGCGTCTCACCAGCCGAAACGGCCCTCGCGGAGGAATCGGACCGAAGAATGATCACAAGAATTCACGCCGTGGATTCAGGCTCAGCCCCGATCAGTATCTTCGGACTTCTGGCCGTATTTCAAGAAACTCAAAGGGACGTTCTGGAAGCTCGAATGCCGCCAGTCGTTCAGCGAGCCGAAGAATTCGAGCCGGCAGGCCCTCGCACGGGGAGAAGAGCTCCGGTAGTGCGAAGCAGACGCCTGCTTAACGGTCCGGCCGGAGCCGGGCGCCGTTTCCTCACTCTCGCGCTGCTCTTCCTGGTGATCCTCGCGCTGCTCGGGTTCATGGTGATCTCCCCCTTCTTTCTCGCGCCTCTGAACGACCAGGCCACTGACTGGAGCAAGCTGAATGACATCGGCCAGCACCACGGAGCCGCATCCGCCGTACTTGCCGCGTTCGCGTTGACCGGTGTCGCACTGTCGCTGATCCTCCAAGCCCGCGAGGCGAAGGCCAACAGCGTCAGGAGTCGGCTCTTGACGGATCGAATCCTCATCGGTCATCACCGCTGACCCAGGGCGATATACGGGTCACCAATCCTCAGAACCGAAAGTTTCCGGGTCGTGGCAGGTATTCCAGACCGCCTCAGCGACCTGGCCAGATATGCGGTCTCGGCGTACGGTGCCGTCCACGTAGGCACGCTCGCTCTGCAACCTGGCAAGTTCGGCCCGAACCTTCCGCTCGGCCTTGGTGATCAGGATCTTTCTATGCTTACCCGCCTGCTTGGCTCCGGATCGGATCCTGTCGTACTCGGCCTGCTTGGGTCGGAGCTTAGCCTCATGATCAGTAATCTGCTTGAGGAGAGCGGCCCGCTCGGCCTCCAGTGCGCGCAACTCGGCTCGCACCGCCTTCTCTTCCTTGCTCACCTGGGACTCTTTGCCGCTGACCTTCCGGCCGGTCTCCTGGAAGATACGGGTGCGTTCACGATCGAAGTTCCTCCACTGGTCGCGCAACTCGTCCTCCCGCTCGGCGATCTCCAACCCGCGTTTCTGCCTGGGGGTCAGTACTTTCGGTGGAACGGAAGATGGGGTGGGAAAGATGCCCATCTGCGCATGGTGGTACCGGAAGGAAAGACTGTCAGCTCAACACAGAGGGCACATTGCCGATACCCGGCAGATACGTAGTCGGCGAAGTCGGCGGCATCCAGGGCCCGCTCCCAGGAGTAGGGCCGCTGGTAGAGCAGCACGACGTACTGTGCCTCGTTCTTGATCAGCGCGCGAAGCTTTGTTGACTTTGCCAGCGCACGAACCCCTTTGGCGGGAATGCAAATTTAGCCCAAGATCCGGCGATCCTCCCATGTTCCAAAACCAGTCGCAAACGCCAGGTAAGCCTATAATCAGGCCATTTTCGCCCCCCTATCAAAAGCCCCTGACTGCCAGTTGCGAAAGCCGCTGAATATGCGCTTTATGGGTTCACTGAAAAACCAGTATCGGATCGCCCTAAACTTTAGGACCGAATACCAGTTGAATTGGATCCATCCAGCACGCCACCAGGACGAGCAGAAACATTTCCCCTCAAATAGCCAATCATGTCATGTAGAGGACTAACCTCTCGCTAGGACAGCGCGAAGCTCCTCTTCCATGACAAAGGCCCTGAACCACCCGATATGACCGCACGAGATAAGCAGACTGGCGCCACAGCTCTGCGGCCGGATGCGTCCCTGCGCGAGCCTGAAAGAAGACCTGGGACCGGTGGCCTTCGGGGATCTTCATCAAGCCTGGAGATACGGTCACGCCCTCAAAAAGGATCACGAGGAGCAGGCCGTCACCGTGTTGCGTGAGCTTTCGGACTGGTGTCAGCGAGAATTGAGAGCGTGATCATGCCAGAGCAGGAGATCAAGGCCCCCGAGCACATCTACACCTGGGTCGATGTGGACGCTCACCTCGCCGCCCTGGCGGCCGACGGTCAGTGGCCGGACTGGCTTCATGAGTGCGACGCTTTCTGGGACGGCCTCGAAGTGACGATCGCCCCGCAGGCTTCGTCCCAGGCGGCCCTGTCCTGGCTAAGCGATGCGTTCGGGGTCAATTCGACCAGGATCCATGACGGGGAGACCGTACTCTAGCTTGACGACGTTCCGGGGCAGCCTTCTGCCAGGCTGCTCCCGATTTCGGTGCGGCAGCGAGAGCTCGAACCGTCCCGACGTGAGCCCCGCTGGAGGGAACGGCGCATCGTCCGTGGTCTCGGTGAACCGCTCCCCCATCCAGGGTCTCCGTTCCCGGGCAATGTGCGGATCGCCGCAATGCACTCCTTCAAAGGCGGAGTGGGTCGCACCCTCCACGGAGTGGCTCTCGCCGACGCCGTAGCGCGGCGCGGCGATCGAGTACTGCTCGTCGACGCCGATCTGGAGGCGCCAGGGATCACCTGGATGTTCAGCGCGTACGGTAAGCGCGTCGACTTTGGCTACGAGGACTTCCTCGCACTGCTCCACTCCTCCGAGGACGGCAGTCCCGACGACGCGGTGAGACTGGGCGCGGCCTATCTGCCGAACCAGATGATCGACAACGTGATCGTCATGCCCACCCGGCGCTCGCTGCGGGACATCGCCCCACCGCGCCTCGAACCCACCGACCTGCTGACCCCGGATCGGTCGATCTACTACCTGACCGAGTCGCTCGCCGCACTCGCCGACCGGCTCGGAGCGCGTACGGTCCTGATCGACCTACGCGCGGGCAGCAGCGAACTCGCGGCTCCCGTCCTGCTTGACCCGCGCGTCCAGCGGATCTTCGTGACCACCGTCAGCAACCAGTCGTTGTACGGCACGCTCCGCACCATCCAGGAACTCGGCCGACGCGCACCGACGCGCGCCGACGACCCGGCGAGCGTGGCCGTCATCACCCAGTTCCGTCAGGAGGGGCACTGGGAACTGGCCACCGACGCGGCGACCCTGCTTCGTGACGCGATCACCGGGACGCTCGAACCGGTCGCTCAGGAAGGTGAGGATCGGACCATTGACCGCGACGTCACGCTGGAGCCCATCTTCAGTGTTTTTCAGGATCGGCTGCTGGCGTTGCCTGCCTCCTGGGAGGCCGTCGTCGATCTGGTCCGGCGTCAGCAGCTCGCGGAACCGCTCGGACCGCTCGTCGAAGGACTCGTGGTTCCGAAGGAACTGAGCCTCACCGACGACGAGTCGGCCACGGACACGATTTCCGTGGTGAAAACCGGCGACCTGGCCTCCCGACGTGAAATCCTCAGCGAGTTCGCCCGGCGGCTCGCGTATGCCGAGACGGCGGACGACACGGATTTCCTGCCGACCGAGTCCCTGCGGAACATGCTCGTCTCTCATCGGACCGAGCCACCGGTGTGCGTGGTCACCGGAGCCAAGGGGTCGGGAAAGACCTTCACCCAGCTCCAGATGTGCTTCCGGAAGACGTGGCGCGACTACGCGCAGGACGTCGGCGTCGAGGGCGTGACCCTGAACGCCCTCCTGGCGCCGGTGTTCGTCTCCAAAAACCTCAGTGACCCGACCGGCGAGCGGATAAGCGAGATCCAGCGAAACGCCTCCGTCTCCCCGAACGCCAAGCCCGCGACCCAGCTCGAACTGCGTGACCTGGTCGACAACGCCCTGCGTTCGGAGCCGACCAACGTCCAGTGGCGCCGAATCTGGCTGACCTGCATGGCACGGGCCGTAGGGATAGACGCCTCTCCCGAGGATGCCGAACAGAAGCTGGTCGACTTCGCCTCGACGAACACCCGGATCTTCCTGTTCGACGGGCTTGAGGACCTTCTCCAGGACCTCCTCGACAGCGATGTCCAGCGACAGGCGCTCCGCGTTCTCCTCGTCGACTGCCTCGACTGGCTGCGCAGTCTCCGCGGCCGACCGCTCGGACTGGTGATCTTCGTCCGGCGTGACCTCGTACAGTCGGCCATCAAGCAGAACTACGGACAGTTCTCCGCGCGATACAGCGACTACGAGCTCAAGTGGAACCATTTCGAAGCCCTGCGGCTCGCCCTGTGGGTCGCGCAACGCTCCGGTGCCCTTCCCCAACACACGCCCGAAGAGGCGGCTTCGGTGAAGAACCAGGACCTCAGCACGGCACTTCACCCGCTCTGGGGAGAGAAGATGGGATCAATAAGGTCCCGAGAAGCCCGCTCAGACGGCTGGTTCCTCGCCGCGCTCTCCGACTTCAACGAGCAGATCCAGGCACGCGACATCGTGACCTTCCTCAAGGAGTCAGCCGCTCTGTCCGTGGAGGACAGCCGATGGCCAGATCGGCTGCTAACCCCGGCGGCGATGAGGAAGGCACTCGTCCAGTGCAGCCTCGACAAGATTCGCGCCATCACGGAAGAGAGCCCGCAGGTCGGGAGCCTCCTCAGGCACCTCGGTAACCTCGCCACGGACAAGAAGAGAATTCCCTTCAGCCCCGAGACCGTCGAGCTGTCGAGCCAGAACCTGGAGATCCTCGCCGCCAACGGGGTCGTCTTCCGTGAGGAGGATCAGTACTGGATTCCCGAGATCTTCCGCCACGGTCTCTCCTTCAAGGCCACCGGTCGGCCGAAGATCCTGGCGATCGCCAACCTGGTACGCCAACGCAACAACCTCGACTGACTCCCCAGGAAGGGATCCGACAACTACGACGCCTTGGAGCGGCGGTGCGTCTCGATCCACTTCGTAGGGATTTTCAGTGCGCTGAGGATGGCGGGGGCTGGCCGGTCCTCGAGGTGCGGTGCGCCGCCCCGCTCGACCGGCAGCAACAGCCACCGGGCCGCAGGCCGGGCGGTCGCCTTGTCCGCCAGTCGTTCCAGCACGGCCAGCCGGTCGTAGCGGGGCAGCGGCGCCGCCTCGACGACCAGCAGCGGCTCCGGTTCGGTGGTCAGCCGTTCCTCCAGCCCGGCCGCCGCGAGGGCGACGAGCCGTCGCAGGTTCGCGGCGTCCTGCGGGGCCGCGCCGGGGCGGTCGGCGCGGCGCACCAGGGACCAGTCCACGCCGAGCGCGTCGGCGGTCGCCCGCATCGCGGTGAGCAGCTCGGCGGTGACGTCGAGCGTCTCGGCACCGAAACGGGTCCTCAGCGCGGGGATGGCGTCGAGGTAGTAGCGGTAGTTCACGCTGAGCGTGACAAAACCCCGTTCCTGGAGCGACAGCCTCATCCGGCGCTCGAAGTCGACGAGTTCCCGGCCCGTCGCGCTCTCGCTCAGGCTCGTCACCGTCCGCCCCCGGGAGGACGACAGGAGGGTCGCCAGCACCTTCCGCGGCTCGTAGGTGCCCTGTCCCCGCGCGAAGACCAGGGGAACCCCGGCTGTCTTGAGCAGCGCGTTCAGCGCGCGTGGCTCCTCACCCGGCGGATCCTCGGGGAAGGGGCCGACCCTCGGGTAGCGCTGCGGAAGAAGGTGATCACCCCGTCCCTGGCCGGTCCGGGCTCGAAGTCGTCAGGGGCGATCGTGACATCGGCGTCGATCACCGCCGGATGGCTGCCGCCGGTGCCGTAGACGGGGGTCCGGCCGGCGGCCATCTCGTGCAGGGTGACCGCCACCGCGTACCGCTCGGCCGCCGCGTCGTAGCGGGGCCGGTGGATCGGGTCGAAGAACGGGTCGAGGTAGGGCGGCGTGCCGACCCCGGTCTGCTCCAGCGGCGCCCTCGACAGGGAGAAGTCGAAAAGCGACAGGTGCACCTCGCGGCTCTTGCCCCGCTCGCGGAAGGCGAGGTTGTCGGGCTTGATGTCGCGGTGATTGACCCCGGCGAGGTCGAGCGCGGCGAGGATCTCCAGCAGGTCCCTGCCCCAGCGGCTGAGGAAGGCGAGCGAGAGCCGCCCCTCGCGGCGGATCAGGGCCGCCAGGCTCTCCCGGCCGGCGTCCTCCAGCAGCAGTGCCGTACGGCCTCCCACCACCAGCGGCCCCTCCAGGCTGCCGGCGATGCGCGGCTCGCGGGCGAGATGCAGGGCCTCGGACTCGTCCAGCAGCCTGCGGCGAGCACCGTCCTCGTCCAGCGCGACCTTCAGCACGACCTGGCTATGCTCGGGATCGCGGACCAGAGGGCGAGGGCGGTGGACCCCTGGCCGAGCCGTTGGAGAACCTGGAACCGGCCGGGCTGCTCCCTGGTGCCGATCGTCGAGCCGGGCGTCGCCTCCAGCGGATCGACCTGCGGGGCGACCTCCTCCTGCAGGAGAAGGTCCTGGATCAGGTTCTCCAGCTCCTGGGCGAACCTCTCTCCGCCGACTCCGTACGCAGGTCGGCGTCGCCCGTCGTAGCGTCCCTGACCAGATCGATCATCGCCTGCGAGGCGCCGTCCAGTCCGACGCCGACATCGAGGCCGCGCTCGCGGGTGAGTCGCTGCTGGAGTTCCTCACCCGTGTCGGCGGGAGCGGCTCCCGTGAAGATCAGGAAGGAGACCGAGCCCAGGCCGAAGACGTCGGCCAGCACCGGGTCGGCGTCCGGGTCGTGGAGCATCTCGGGGGCGAGGTAGCCGTGCGCGGCCCGGTCGGGCAGGGCTTCGAGGGTGGGGGTGCCCACCGCGTAGCTGCCGTGACCGGGCGAGCCCGGGACGAGGCGGCCCGCGGTGTGCCAGTCGCGGATCCGCACGCCGTACTGGCCGAGGGCGAGAGTTCGCACGAAGATGGAGAGCGGGCTGAGCCTGCGATGGACCAGCCGCCGCGAGTGCGCGTAGCGCAGCGTGTTGGCCAGCGTGCGGACAAGTTTGATCCGCTGGTCGACGGAGAGGTCGTCCCCCCTGCTGCATCAGAAAGTGGCCGAGACGCACCTCGGTAGCGTCGTGGTCGAACACGACTGCCAGGCCGCGCTCGTGCTCGTAGGACTCGATCGCGCGGGCGATGCCCGGATGGTTGACGTTCTCCAGAGTGACGAACTCGCGCCTGGCGGCGCGGAAGGTCGCGGCGCGCTCCTCGTCGGAGACGCCCCGGTCGATCGGTAGAAGCGGACCCGCCGGACGCTGTCCAGCATGGGGTGCCGGGCCAGGTAGTCCTGCCAGCCGGGGCCCTCGGCCAGGGGGTGTCGGTCAGCTCCAGGTTGCCGACCCTGCGGTGCCGGACGCTGGGGCGCCCCCCCGCCTTGTTGATCAGTGCTGCCCGAAATGTTTGGCCTTGCTGTCGGCGAGGATGCGTGGGTTGTCCTCGGCTCGGCCGTTGTGAAACCAGGTCTGGTGGTCACCGGTGATCCGGCCAGACCAGTGCTTCAACTCCAGGAGGTAGATGCCGCCCCTGCCGATGACGAGGAGATCGACCTCGTATTGCCGGCCGCTGCGGGTGGTGAAGGTGAAGTTGCTCCACGCCCGGTAGGGGTCGTCGTCATCAAGCCTCGCCCGGATAGCGGCGAGACCGCCCCGTTCGTGGGTGTGCTCGGAGGGCGCGACCTCAATCCAGCACTTGCTGCCGGGCTCCATCCGCTCCTCCGTTCCCCGGCGGAGAGTCGAACCCCGGGAAGGCATTTTCTCCTTGGTCGTTCCTCCCTCCGCAGGAACGCGGTCAGCCCCTGGGTCAGCGAGGTGAATCCCGTCCCCGTCGGTAAGGGACCGTCAACGGCCCACGGCCCCTCACCGACGACTCGGATCAGCTCGGGTCGTAGGCGAGGTTGGGGCGCAGCCAGCGCTCGACCTCGGCGAGGTCCATGCCCCGGCGCCGGGCGTAGTCCTCGACCTGGTCCCTGCCGAGGCGTCCCACGGTGAAGTACCTCGACGACTCGTGGGCGAAGATCAGCCCGCTGACGCTCGCGGCCGGGGTCATCGCGAAGGACTCGGTCAGGCCCATCCCGAGCTTGTCGGCGCCCAGCAGCTCGAACAGCTCCCGCTTCTCGCTGTGGTCCGGGCTCGCGGGGTAGCCGAGCGCGGGACGGATGCCGCGGAAGCGCTCGGCGTGCAGGTCCTCGATGAGGGGATCGGCGTCGGGCTCGAACCAGCCGCGCCGCGCCTGTAGGTGGATGTGCTCGGCGAACGCCTCGGCCAGGCGATCGGCGAGGGCCTTCACCATGATCGAGCGGTAGTCGTCGTTCTGGGCCTCGTAGCGGGCCGCGAGCTCCTCGGCGCCGTGCACGGCCACGGCGAACCCGCCCAGGTGGTCCCCGGCCGGAGCGATGTAGTCGGCCAGGCACCGGTTGGGCCGGCCGTCGGGCTTGGCCGTCTGCTGGCGCAGCATCGGCAGCCGAAGACCGTCCTCGAGCACGATGTCGTCGCCCTCGGAGTGGGCGGGCCAGTACGCGTAGGCGCCCTTGGCCTGGAAGCTCCCCTCGGCGATGATCTGGTCGAGCATGGTGTTGGCGTCGTCGAAGAGCTCGCGGGCCACCGGCTGGTCGAGGATGGCCGGATACTTGCCCTTCAGCTCCCAGGCCAGGAAGAGGAACTGCCAGTCGATCATCGCCCGGAGGGTCTCCAGGTCCGGCTCCACGAGACGGACGCCGGTGAAGGCGGGGACCGGCAGGTCCTCGAAGGAGACCCGCTCGGGGTTCGCGCGGGCCTGGTCGACGGTGAGCAGCGGGGTGCGCTGCTTGTTGGCGTACTGCTCGCGCAGGCGCTCCTGGTCGGCGCCGTTGCTCACGGCCAGCGCCTCGGCCCGGTCGGCGTCCAGCAGGTCGGAGACCACGCCGACGACGCGGGAGGCGTCGAGCACGTGGACCGTGGGGTTGTCGTAGGCGGGGGCGATGCGGACCGCGGTGTGCTGGCGCGACGTGGTGGCGCCGCCGACCAGCAGGGGCAGCTTCAGCCCGCGGCGCTTCATCTCGTCGGCGACGGTGACCATCTCGTCCAGCGACGGGGTGATCAGCCCGGAGAGCCCGATGACGTCGGCGCCCTCGGCGACCGCGGTGTCGAGGATGACCGAGGCGGGGACCATCACCCCGAGGTCGATGACCTCGTAGTTGTTGCAGCCGAGGACGACGCCCACGATGTTCTTGCCGATGTCGTGCACGTCGCCCTTGACGGTGGCGAGCACCACCTTGCCCTGGCCCCGGCCGGTGTCGATGCGTCCCTCCAGCCGCGCCTGCTCCTTCTCGGCCTCCATGTAGGGCTCGAGGTAGGCGACCGAGCGCTTCATCACCCGCGCGCTCTTGACCACCTGCGGCAGGAACATCTTCCCCGACCCGAACAGGTCGCCCACGACCTTCATGCCGTCCATGAGCGGCCCCTCGATCACCTCCAGGGGGCGTGCCTTCTGCTGCCGGGCCTCCTCGGTGTCGGCCTCGATGAAGTCGACGATGCCGTGCACGAGCGCGTACGACAGTCGCTCCTCCACCGGGGCGTCGCGCCAGGCCAGGTCCACGACGCGGCGGGTGCCGGAGCCGCTCACCGTCTCGGCGAAGGTGACGAGCCGGTCGGTGGCGTCCTCGCGCCGGTCGAAGATGACGTCCTCGACGAGTTCGAGCAGGTCGGCGGGGATGTCCTGGTAGACCGCGAGCTGCCCGGCGTTGACGATGCCCATGTCCAGCCCGGCGCGCACCGCGTGCAGCAGGAACGCCGAGTGCATCGCCTCGCGCACGACGTCGTTGCCGCGGAAGGAGAACGACAGGTTGGAGATGCCGCCGCTGGTCAGCGCCCCCGGGCAGCGCTCCTTGATCTTCGGCAGCGCCTCGATGAACGCCTTGGCGTAGCCGTTGTGCTCGCTGATGCCGGTGGCGACCGCGAGCACGTTGGGGTCGAACACGATGTCCTCGGGGGCGAACCCGGCCCGCTGGGTCAGCAGGTCGTAGGCGCGGGCGCAGATCGACACCTTGCGCTCGGCGGTGTCGGCCTGCCCCTGCTCGTCGAAGGCCATCACCACCACGCCGGCGCCGTAGTCGCGGATGATCCGCGCCTGCTCCAGGAACGCCTCCTCGCCCTCCTTGAGGCTGATCGAGTTGACGACGCCCTTGCCCTGCACGCACTTGAGCCCGGCCTCCAGCACGCTCCACCGCGAGCTGTCGATCATGACCGGGATGCGGGCGACCTCCGGCTCGGTCGCGATCAGGTTCAGGAAGGTGGTCATCGCCTGCACGCTGTCGAGCAGGTCGGCGTCCATGTTGACGTCGAGCAGGTTGGCCCCGCCGCGCACCTGCTCCAGCGCGACGTCGACGGCCGCCTGGTGGTCGCCGCCCTCGATCAGGCGGCGGAAGCGCGCCGAACCGGTGACGTTGGTGCGCTCGCCGATCATGACGAACCCGGTGTCCGGGCCGATCTCGAAGGGCTCCAGGCCGCTGAAGCGGGTGCGGGCCGACGGTTCCGCGACCTTGCGGGGCGGCAGGCCGGACACCGCGGCCGCGATCCGCTCGATGTGCCCCGGCGAGGTCCCGCAGCACCCGCCGACGACGTTGACCATCCCCGACCTGGCGAACTCGTCGAGCAGCGCCGCCGTCTCCTCGGGGGTCTCGTCGTAGCCGCCGAACGCGTTGGGCAGGCCCGCGTTGGGGTGGCAGGCGACGTAGGTGCCGGCCAGGCGCGACAGCTCGGCGACGTGCGGGCGCATCTGCTCGGCGCCCAGCGAGCAGTTGACGCCGACCACGAGCGGCTCGGCGTGCCGGATCGCGCTCCAGAACGCCTCGACGGTCTGTCCCGACAGCGTGCGCCCGCTCAGGTCGACGATCGTCACCGAGATCCACAGGGGCAGGTGCGGCGCGACCTCGCGCGCGGCGGCGATCGCGGCCTTCGCGTTGAGCGTGTCGAAGATCGTCTCGATCAGCAGCAGGTCGACGCCGCCCTCGGCCAGCGCGCTGATCTGCTCGGCGTACGCGGCGCGGACCTCGTCGAACGACACCGCCCGGTAGGCGGGGTCCTCGACGCGCGGGGACAGCGACAGCGTGACGTTCAGCGGGCCGATCGAACCGGCCACGAAACGCCCGCCCGCCTCGTCCGCGGCCTGGCGGGCCAGCTGCGCGGCCCGCACGTTCATCTCCCGCACCAGCGACTCCAGCCCGTAGTCGGCCTGGCCGATGCTCGTGGCGGTGAAGGTGTTGGTGGTGGTGATGTCCGCGCCGGCCGCGAGATACTGCCGGTGGATGTCCAGGATGACGTCGGGGCGCGTCAGGTTCAGCAGGTCGGGGTCGCCGGTCACGTCGCGCGGGTGGTCGAGGAACCGGTCGCCGCGGTAGTCGGCCGGGGTGAGCGAGGCTCCCTGCAGCATCGTGCCCCAGGCTCCGTCGAGCACCAGGATCCGCTGACCCAGCAGTTCCCGCAGGGATCGCGCGCGGTCCTCGGCTCCCGGCACGCCACCACCGGGCATGAGGTCGTGGCCCTGCTCGTCGAGCTTCGAAGATCCGTTCACCGGTCAGCCTCCCGTCGTGGGAGGCGCCCTTACCGGAAGATCCAGGCCGAGCGTGGCGGGCCTGAGCCCGTTGCAGCGCCTCTCGGCCTTGAGATCGAGAATACCGAGGGTTGGAACAAGACGCCAAACAACGGTCCACGATTCGGAAAGACCCTGTCCATATACCGTCATGGGCCCCGGTCGGAGCGGTTCGGCGCCGCGGGGTCACGCCGGGCGCCGGTCGGTCGTCGTCATCCGCCTCTCGGCGGGCCGTAGGGCACGGGCGGGCGCGGGCGGTGGCGGCGCCGGTGGTAGGCCAGCACCACGACCACGGCCAGGCCGAACGAGCCCACCCACGCGGCGATGACGGCCATCGCTCGTAACGGTGTCGTCTCCCGTGCCGGGTTCTCCGCGCTCCGGGACGCCCCGGTCAGCCACGTCGACCGGGCGCCCCGGGCGCCGGGCAGCGTGCTCCATCTCCGGCGCAGGTCCGCCTCGGTCGCGGTGCCGTAGGAGACGGTGGTGAAGTCGACGCCGCCGTAGAAGTAGGAGTAGCGGAGGCTACCGACGTCACGGGTCACCTTGAACTCGCCGTTCTTGTAGGAGCGCGCGTAGGCGTCGAAGACGTCGACCGGTTTCCATGGCCGGCGGGAGGTCCAGGGGCCGATGTCGCCGCTGTCGATCAGGGGCGTGAAGGTCGTGCTCGCCGTACGGCTGCGCTTGCGGTACCACTCGGCGGCCACGCGGCTGAGGTAGACGCGCCGCAGCGCCGCGTACTCGGGAGCGGTGTTGACCGCCTTCTCCACCCGGGACAGGATCATCTCGCGGAAGACCCGCTCCGACTGCCTGCTCTGCCGCTCGGACTGCCCCGCGCAGCCCTTGGGGAGGGTCAGGCCGGGGTCGCGGCCCGCGAGATACTCGTTCTCCAGCTTGACCCGCAGCGGCGCGTCGAGGATGTACAGCTCGTCGCCGTGCTCGTGCACGGTGGCCGGGCCCGGCACGATCCACTGCCGGAACACCAGGCATGTGCCGTCGGCGGCCCTCCAGTACCGTCCACCGGTCGCGCTGTCCGGGTGGATGAGCCCGGCCACGGTCTTCTTCATCCGGAAGTCGGCCTCCAGCAGGATCCGGCCGGCGTCGGTCCGGCCCAGGTCCGCGTCGATGATCCGGTCGGGCTCGGAGGGGTTGAGGTTCACCGTGAACGTCGACGGCCGCAGCGCGAGCCAGACGAAGAAGGCGTCGGACGCCTGCCGGGTGACCCTCAGCGCGGTCGCCGGATCGGTGTCCGGGTCGTCTTTCCTCGCTTCCTTCGCGGTCTTCCTGGTGAAGCCGTACCGGACGCCGTCGGGACGGTCGGTGCCCGCGTCGGCGAGGTAGCGCAACTCCAGGGAGGAGAAATCGATACCGCCGTTCGGGTCGGCGGCGGCCCGGGCGAGGCCGGCGTCGTCCGCGTCGCCGGCCGGCGGGGCGCCGAAGGCGTCGTCACGTGGCTGGAAGATCGACGGAACCGACCGCCGGCCCGCCGCGATCTCGTCGGCCAGGGTGTCCGGGTCGGTGGCGAGCACGTCGGCCCGCGTCATGTTGGCCAGAGCCTCTCTCAACGCGGGCAGCAGATCGCCGAAGGGGGAGACGAAGGAGTGGTAGACGGCGGCGTTCGTGCGGAGCAGGCGTGTCCTGCAGTCCGCGCTCCTCGGGCTGCACGGGGCGAGGTCGGTGTAGAGGGCCAGCAGCCGTCCCTCGTCGACGCCCCGCTGGGCGAGGCTCTTGAGGATGCGCCGCTCGGAGTGCTCGATCGCGGTCGCGATCCACTCGACCTGCCCCTTCTTGCCCTTGCGCGTCTTGTTGGCGTTGAACCGGGGCACCACGAGGAGCGCCTTGACCTCGGGCGGCAGGTTCAGCGCCTCGAGCAGGGCGGGGTTCTCCCGGCGCAGCTCGTCGACCGTCCGGAGGAATCTCCGGTCGAACTCGTCGGTGGCGCATCCGGTCACGTCGACGAATCCCACCGCGACGTTGAGGTAGGGGTTGAACGCGCCGTTGCGGTGGTCGCCGAGATCCGGTTCGACGTCACGGCCGAGATCCGGGTCGCGGTCCATGATGTCGCGGTAGGAGAAGCCGACCTGGGCGATGGGGTTGCGGTAAGGGATGTGCGCGGCCGGGGCGCCGGGCTGGGCGAGACGGGGCGGCACGTATCCGGGCGGACACGGATCGGCCGTCCGCGTCTTCGACGCCACCGGCGCGGCGGGCCCCGTCACCCCGGTGACCGAAATCGCGAAGAATGCGATCCCTGCCAGAAATCGTGTCCTCGCCAGGCGCATGATCGGTATTTTACCTAGGCATTCCCGGGGAGGCCAGGAGAGCCTCGGCGGCTCTTTTCTGGAAATCAAACCCATTCATCCGACAACGGGAACCGCCTGCTCCAAATATGACCTTTACCCATCGAATCGCGTCACCCGCCGCCTTACGACGGGATCCTTCCACAGGGGCGGTGACCTGCCTGCTGGGAGCAGGAATCACGCAAGAAGCACAAAAGCGCGATAGCGGAATCAACCGCACCCTGTCGGGGGCTCCATGCCGAAGCGTCGCGCGAAAGATGCGGCCCCCACCTGCTCGCGCAAAAAGCGAGAGAGGGAGATATGGGCGTCGCCAAGTTGGGCGAGAGAGACAAAAGGCCCAGGAGCTGGGGATTGTCATGCAACGCGAGCAGAGATTACGGCCCGCCGGACCATCACGCAGGGCTACTCTTCGTGTCGAAAAAGTAAAAGCGCCGGCGGGTGCTGGCAACACCCCCGGGACACGGCACACGGAGAACATTCCGCATGCGAGTACACCGTACCAAGCACACGACCGGTTTTACGGTCCTGCCGAACTTCTGTCTCAGAGACCGGCGGCTGTCCTTCGCCGCGCGCGGTCTGCTCTCCTCCCTTTTGTCCCATCCCGAGAGCATCCGCCAGGACATCAAGACTCTCGCCGCCGGCAACCCCGAGGGCCAGGAGGCCATCGCGCGGGCCATGCGGGAGCTGATCACCTACGGCTACCCGAATCGACGGCTTCAGGTGTCGCCGCCCGCGTTCCCGGGCCCGCCGCCCCCGAACAGCCTGGCGGTGCGCAGTCCCAGCCAGAACAGCACGGCCAGTACGGCGACCAGCAGGTATTCGATGGCGGGGATGCGGACGATCTCGTCGATCCTGCCGGAACCGCGTGCGCCGTACACCACCAGGACGGCACCGGCGTAGACGGCGGCGAGGACCCATCTGGTGGCGCGGGACAGCCCGAGGCCGTGCATCTGGGTGATCACGAAGATCCCGAGGAAACCGAACAGGAACATCGGCCACATGCCGCCGGGGCCGCTGTTCATCACCGCCACGAGGGTGCCGTGCACGGCGACGAGGAGCTCCAGCGTCGCGGTCCACCAGCGGTTGGTGTGCGCGCGGGTCATGAACAGGCTGCCCTGGAGCAGGAGCAGGAACATGTAGAAGAAGCCGATCAGGTGGCCGCTCGTGTTCTCCATGGGGTGGTACCAGAAGGTGAATATCGCGGCCCAGCTGAACAGGTAGCCGTGATACTTGCGGGCGAATCCCACCACCTCCGTGGAGATGGGGGCGGGACGCCCGGCGAACAGGCCGCGGCGGCCGTTCTCCATCAGCAGGACCACGACCAGCAGCAGGACCACCGACCCCTGCGAGCTGAAGATCGACACGTCCTGGGCGAGCCCGTCGTAGAACAGGTGGGTCTGCAGGGTGTGCAGGACGATGAAGCCGAAGTTGACCGCCAGCGCCACGACGTTCACCCGGTGCAGGCCGCCGGTGTAGCGGCGGACCCTGGTCTGGGCGTAGTAGATCAGCCCCCAGGCGGCGAGCTGGTGGGCCGCGTAGCCGAGCCACGCGGAGGCGCGGGTCCAGGCGGTGGGTTCCGGCAGCTTCCAGTAGTACCAGGAGGCGCCCTGGTCGGGCAGCAGCCGGATGCCGTGCAGCCGATGGCCCAGCAGCCAGACCAGCCCGGTGAGAACCGCGCTGGCCACGACCCCCAGCAGGAGGGTACGGCCGGCGCTCGGGCGGCGAATATCGTTCAGCACACTGAGCATTATGCATTTACTCAGCTTGCTGAACAAATAGGTGGTCCGGCCTCCTCCCGCACGCGCAGCCTCACGCATCGAGGTGAGGAAACCTCGGGAATTCACCCCCTCACAGATTCACCACCTCGGGGGCGCCAGGGGGTCTCACGCCTCGGCCGCGCCCAGCCACGCGCTGATCCCGGCCAGCGCGCCGGGGCCGTAGTCGGAGGTGACGTCGCGGGCCAGGTCGGCCACCGTGACGGATCGCAGGGCGTCCCGCCAGGCGTTCTCGGCACCGGCCATGGCGCGCTTGATGGCACAGGGGGCGGTGCAGGACTCCGGCGAGGCGGCCAGCGGGCCGCGCCGGCGGATCTCGGTGCAGACGAAGGCCGGGCCGGGCCCGTCGACGGCCTCGACGACGTCGAGCACGGTGATCAGCTCGGGAGAGCGGGTGAGGACGTATCCGCCCGCCTTGCCCTGGACCGAGCGGACGAGACCGGCACGCGAGAGGGCCTGGAGCTGCTTGGCGAGATAGCTGGGCGAGACGTCGTGCAGTTGCGCCAGGCGCGCGGCCGGCGCCGGTTCTTCCACCGAGGTCAGGACGACACAGCAGTGCAGAGCCCACTCGACCCCACCGGACATCTTCACCCCTTCACTCTATCTACCCCCCTTTGACTCGGACAAAAAATGTCCGTGTAATGTCTCGGACAACAGATGTCCGAGTTAGCGGGCATGGATCATCGAAGAAGGGCAGGACGTGCCATGAAGTTCGCAGTCATCGGCGGAACCGGGCTGATCGGGTCCAAGGTCGTGAAGATCCTGAACGAGGCCGGGCACGAGGCGGTGCCGCACTCGCTGTCCACCGGGGTCGACGTGCTCACCGGTCAGGGGGTGGACGCGGCGCTGGCCGGCGCCGACGTGGTCGTCAACCTGACCAACTCCCCGACCTTCGACGACGCCTCCCCCGCGTTCTTCCAGACCTCGATGGACAACCTGCTGGCCGCGGCCCAGCGCTCGGGCGCCGGGCACTTCGTCATCCTGTCCATCATCGGCGTCGACCAGGTCCCCACCGACTACTACCGCGCCAAGACCCTCCAGGAGGACCTGCTCAAGGCCGGCCCCATCCCCTACTCCATCGTGCGCGCCGCCCAGTTCATGGAGTTCATCGGCGACATCCTGTCCTGGACCGCCGACGACGAGACCGTCCGCCTGCCTCGCACCCCCCTCCAGCCGGTCGCCGCGGCGGACGTCGCCGCCACCGTCGCCGACGTCGCGGCCGGGGCGCCCCTGAACGGCATCCTTGACCTGGCCGGGCCCGACGTGTACCCGCTGGACGAGCTGGGCCGGATCACCCTCGCCGCCAAGGGCGACAAGCGCTCGGTGACCACCGACGACGAGGGCGGCATGTTCGCCGCCGTCCCCGGCGACGTCCTCACCGCCAAGGGCGGCGCCCGCATCGCCCCCACCCGCTACACCGACTGGCTGAAGTAGACCGCACGCCGCGTACGCGACGCTCGACGGCGGGGAGCCGCACGTGCGGATCGCGCTCCGCACGCGTGATGCTCGAGATGCTCGACGGCGGGGAGCCGTGCGCGAGAACGGCCCCCGCAGAGAGCCGTGCGCGAGAACGGCCCCCGCAGAGAAGCGTGCGCGAGAACGGTCCCGCAGAGAAGCGTGCGCGAGAACGGTCCCCGCAGAGAGGACGGCCGGAGTGAGGCGGTCCTCGTGCCGCCTCAGGTGAGCTCCAGGCCGCCGTCGACGGTGAGGATCTGGCCGGTGATCCAGGTGGCCGCGGGATCGGCCAGGTGCACGATCCAGGCGGCCACCTCCTCGGGGCGCCCGCGGCGGCCGAGCGGGATGCTCGCGGCCTCGTCCTGCTTGATCTGCTCGACCGCCGCCTCTGACAGCCCGGCGGCGGCCAGGGCCTCGCTCTCCGTGGGACCGGGAGCCAGCGCGTTGACCCGGATGCCGTCGGCGGCCAGCTCCAGCGCCCAGCTGCGGGTCAGCTGTTCCAGGGCGGCCTTGGACGCGGCGTAGTGGGCCGCACCGGGCAGTGGCCGATGCCCGTAGGTGGAGGAGACGTTGACGATCGTGCCCCGGCCGGCACGAAGGTGGGGCAACGCGGCGCGGGCGAGCACGCTGGGCGCGGTGACGTTGAGGGCGAACAGGTCGTCGACGCGCCGGGCGTCGGTGTCGGCCAGCGACATCATCGCGGTGGCTCCGGCGTTGTTCACCAGGACGTCCAGACGCCCCCACCGGTCGATCGCCGCGTCGACGATCGTCTGGGCGGCCTGGTCGGCGCGGATGTCGACGGCCAGGAAGGCGATGCCGGGATGCTGGTCGGCCGTGTCCCGCAGGGGTTCCGCGCGGCGTCCCACCCCGAGGACGTGCGCTCCGGCGCGGGCGAAGGCGAGCGCGGTGGCGCGGCCGATCCCGGATCCGGCTCCGGTCACGATCACGGCGTTGCCCTGCAGGCGGCTGGTGGGCTGGTCGGTCACGGCATTCTCCGTTGTTCGATGTTTATGGAACATCGAACAACGTATAGCATGGGGTGATGAGGCAGGCACACCACCCTGAGCTGGGCGAAATCACACTGACCAAGGTGATGGCCGCCCTCAGTGACCCGATCCGGGTCGGGCTGGTGCGCGTGCTGGCCGACGGGCGCGAGCGCGGCTGGGGAGAGCTGCGGGCACCGGTGGCCAAATCGACGCTCAGCCACCACCTGCGCGTCCTGCGCGACGCCGGCCTGACCCGCACCCGGCAGGAGGGGACTCGCTGTTACGTGGTCCTGCGCGAAAAAGATCTGCAGGCGCGTTTCCCCGGGCTGGTGCGGACGGTGCTGACCGCGGCCGAGACCGACGACGTCGGTGGCCACGTCAGCGTGCGGGAAGACCCCGACGCCACCTAGAAGCGAATCGCCCACCGCGGCATCTCGGACTCACCCCCATCGGCGAGGTCCGGCCAGGAGCCCGGCAAGGAGTCCGGTCATCGAAGATGCCCACCGCTTGACAGCGATGGGCATCCGCCCGCCCCGGGATCGGGACGAGATTTTCGGCGATCTTCTACTAGGAGATGGGGACGAAGGACTTGAACCGCTCGGCGGAGTAGCTGCGGAGGGTGTCCAGGACCGTGAAACTCCCGGTGCAGTCCGCCGTGTTGAAGAACTGGAACCTCGAGAAGCCGGCCCCCCAGGCGGCGTGGAGGGTCGCGGTCGAGGGCACCGGGGTGCACCCGGCGGGCGGGGTCGGGTAGTGGGCGACCACGTTCCGTGCCGCGTCGAAGAAGTAGAGGCCCGAAGGGTCGGAAACGTTCGCCGAGGTGGCGGAAGCCGCCGACGCGGCGGCACCGCCCCCGAGCACGAGAGCTGTAGCGGTGAGCAGGGCAGAGCCGATCGCCGTTGTTTTGCGCACTGAACATCTCCATCGTGTGGATCCGTTGACGCGAAGATCCTCTCCCGGTTTAGTTGATTATTCAAGCGTTATCTGACTTGCAGAGTAAGGAAACGGTCGTTCGAGACCGTCCGGCCGCAAGCGCCGGTGAGAGCGCTCGCACCGAAAGACGTGCTCAGGCGGTCGTCACCTGCCGCCGGATCTGCCGGCAGCAGGTTGTCGCGGACGGTGCCGGCACGTGGACGGCGTCCGTTCCCGCCGCGTCCGTTTCGGGCCGCTCACGTCAGCACCGCGGCGGCGACCGTGTCGATGTACCAGCGCTCGAACCGTTCGGCCGGCCAGCCGCGCCGGCGTACGAGCCAGTCGTAGTTGCGAAAGTCCATGGCCAGCCACAGGACGTCGGCGACGCTGTCGACGTCGTGGTCGGGACGCGCGGATCCGGTGGCGACGATCTCGGCGGCGAGCATGGTCATGCCGCGCCTGCGGTCTTCGACGTTCTTGTTCCAGATGCGCGCGGCGTCGGCGTCCGCGGTGGCCGCGCCGGCCAGCGCGAGCATCACCTCGGTCTGGCGGGCGTGGGTGACGGCGAGGTGCCGGGCGTAGCGGGCGAGCTTGGCGCGAGGGTCGGACAGGGCCCGGATCTCGGCCACGAACGGCCGGTCGGGCAGCGCGACCGGCTCGTCGTCGCCGGCGACGGTGACGTCGACGAGCTCGGACAGCAGCTGGTGTTTGCTGCCGAAGGCCGCGTAGATCGTCTGGACCGCCACGCCGGCCTCGGTGGCGACGGCGGTCAGCGGGGTGGCCGCGTAGCCGGGGTCGACGAACAGCCTGCCGGCCGCCTCCAGGATCGCCCGCCGGGTCTGGCGGGCCTGCTCCCGGCGTTGCGCCGACTGGTAGCTCCGCTTGCCGTCCACCCGCGTTAGTATAAGGTTCCATTAGATAGAGTTTCGCTCTATCCAATTGAGAGGTGGTCGCGATGCCGTTCGGAGTGCTGCAGGAGATGCCCGGCGTGACCGAGGAGGAATACCTCGCGGTGGAGCGCAATCTGGGCCCGGACCGGCCGCCGGGCCTGCTCGCCCACGTCGCGGGGCCGGTCGAGGGCGGCTGGCGCATCATCAACGTCTGGCAGGACGCGGAGGCGTTCCGTCGCTTCCAGTCCGAGCGGCTCATGCGCGCCGCCGGCCTGGCCGCCCAGACGGACGGGTTCGACGCGGGCAAGGCCGCGAACTTCCGGTCCGTGACGGTCGACGGCGCCGAGATGCCCTTCCCGTGACCGACATCGCCGGCATGCGGGCCCGCAACGTCACGTTCTGGGCGCAGGCCGCGCCCGGATGGATCCACCACGCCGACCGTCAGGACGAGTACGGCCGGCCGCTGGGTGCCGCGGCGCTCGACCGGCTGCGCGCCAGGCCCGGAGAGCGGATCCTCGACGTCGGCTGCGGGTGCGGCGGCACCACCGCGGAACTCGCGGCGGCGGTCGCCCCGACCGGCGCGGTGGTCGGTCTGGACCTCGACGAGTCCATGGTGGCCGCCGCGGCCGCGCGGTTCCCGAGCGACCGCCATCCCGGCCTGAGTTTCACCGCCGCCGACATCGAGACCGCCGGCACCGTCGCGGGGGCGCCCTTCGACGCGGTCTTCTCCCGGACGGCCCTCATGCTGCTGGCCGACCCCGTCGCCGGCTGCTCCACGATCCGGCGGGCGCTGCGTCCGGGCGGGCGCATGGCCGCCACCGTCTTCCGTGACGGCGCGACCAGTCCTTGGATGCACGCGGTGCTGCTCGGCGCCGCGCCGCACCTCGGGCCGCTCGCGCCGATGCCCGCCGGCGACGAGCCGGGCCCGTTCGCGTTCGCCGACCCCGAACGGGTGAAGCGCATCCTGATCGAGGCCGGTTTCGAGGCCGTCACCGTCCAGCCGCACGACATCGCCCTGCGCGCCCCCGACGACCCCGGCACCGTGGCCGAATGGCTGATCGAGATCGGCCCGGCCGGGGCCGCGTACCGTGACGCCGCACCACCGCGGCGGGCGGCCGCACGCGCCGGGGCGGCCCGGCTGCTGGCCCGCTTCCGCGAGCCGGCGTCCGGCTACCGGCTGACGACCGGGATCTGGCTCATCACCGCGACGGCCGCCCCGTGAGGCGGGCGCCGTCATGACGTTCGCGGCTTCGGAATCACCGGGCCGCGACACGACGTTCGCGGCTCCGGGACCGCCGGACCGCGACACGACGTTCGCGGCTCCGGGACCGCCGGACCGCGACACCCGGTGGGGCGGGGGCCCGTGGCTCTCGCATCTGTGACAATGGCCAGGTGGCCGAGGGAGATGAGCACCGAGTCGCTCCGGATCCGCAGGCGATGCGCGCGGACATCCGTTCATGGCCCACGGGCCGCCTGCTGTCGGTGGCCGCCCGCATGGTCGAGGGCCGCTTCCACGACTTCCTCGCCGCGCACGACCTCACCCACGCCGGCATGATCGCCCTGCACCACGTCGTCGACGGCCGCCTGTCGCAGCGGGAGCTCGCGACGCTGTGCCGGGTGACCGACCAGACGATGAGCCGGACGATCGAGGGGCTGCACCGGGCCGGATACGTGCGGCGCGGGACCGACGAGCGCGACCGGCGGCGCACCCTCATCGAGATCACTCCCGCGGGGCGGGAGGTGCTGGAGACCGCGCGGCGCGAGGAGCGCGATTCCGACGTCCTGCTGGGTGCGGTCGACGAGTACGACCACTTCCGCGAGCAACTGATCAAGTTGATCACGATCGTGTGAGGCACTCGCCGACCGCCGGGCACTACCTGGTGATGGTGAAGGTGTCCACGTCGAACAGCGAGCCGGAGCCGCCGCTGAAGGTCAGGAAGATCGGCCCCGAGCCCGTCGCGGTGAGGGTGGTGGAAACGGTCCTGAAGGTGTCCCAGCTGCCGGTGTTGGGCACGGACACCGTGCCGAGCACCGTCCCGGTCTGCGAACCGGCGCGGACCCGGATGGTGCCGCCGGCGCCCGCCGAGGAGACGCGGGCGCTGAAGGTCTTCGCCCCGGAGGCGTTCACCGACGCGTACCCGGCCCAGTCGCCGTTGTCGATGTAGCCCACCGTCCTGCCGCCGCTGGCCGGGCCGTGGTTCGCCACCTGCACGCCGAAGTTGGAGGTGTAGGCCTCCCCCTCGACCGTGGTGGACCCGCCGGTCCTCGGGCTGCAGTCGGCGGCGACCTGTCCCGCGGCGTACCTGATGCCGCCGAGGAGCAGGCTGCGGAAGGCCGCTTCCCCGTAGGACTGGATGGTGTGGCCCAGGCCCGTGTAGAACGAGCGGCCCGACCCCTGCGGGTGGCACCAGGTGATGGGGTGGTCACCGTTCATGGTGCCGCCGCTGTAGCTGCTCTCGTCGAGAGACTGCAGGACCCGCGCGGTGGAACGGGGGTTGGTGCCGTAGTTGTACCACTCGTCGCTGCGGCTCCAGGTGGCGCCGAGATGGGAGGTGGCCGGGTGGGTGTTGTCCTCGGTCCGCACGGTGGCCTGCTGGATCGCGGGGTGGCCGCTGAACCAGGCGCCGACGAGCTGGCCGTAGTAGGCCCAGCCGTACTCGGTGTCGGCCGCCGCGTGGATGCCGAGGTAGCCGCCGCCGCCGTTGACATAGTTCTGGAACGCGGTCTGCTGGGTGTCGTTGAGCACGTCACCGGTGGTGCTGAGGAAGATCACGGCCTCGTACGTGGCCAGGTTGGACGCGTTGAAGGCGTTCGCGTCCTCGGTCGCGGTGACGCTGAAGCCGTTGGCGGCGCCCAGGTCCCTGATGGTCTGGATGCCGGTCGGGATGGAGTCGTGGCGGAACCCGGCCGTCTTGGAGAAGACCAGTACCTCGTACGGGGCCGCGGCGGCCTGGGCCGCGGCCGGGACGAGCACGGTCGCGGCCGCCATGGTGGCCGCCGCGACTGTCGCCAGCCCGCGTGCGATGAGACTGCGCATCGCTGTCCTTTCGTGTGCGGAAAGATCCCCGGCGCGGCGGGAGGCCGCCGCACCGGGGATCCGTCACTACTTGGTGATGGTGAGGGTGTCGACGTCCAGCAGCGCGCCGGAGCCGCCGGTGAAGGTCAGGAAGATCGACCCTGAACCCGTCCCGGTGAGGTTGGTGGTGACGTTCTGGAAGGTGTCCCAGCTACCGGTGTTCGGCACGGCCACCGAGCCGAGCACCGTCCCGGTCTGCGAGCCCGCGCGGACCTGGATGGTGCCGCCGGGACCGCCCGAGGAGACGCGCGCGCTGAAGGTCTTCGCCCCCGACGCGGTCAGCGTGGTGTACCCGGCCCAGTCGCCGTTGTCGATGTAGCCCATGGTCGTGCCGCCGCTGGCGCCGGCGTGGGCGGCCGGCTGCACGCCGGAGTTGGAGGTGTAGGCCTCCCCCTCGACCGTGGTGCTGGTGCCGCTGCCACCGGTGTTCAGGGTGAAGGCGTCGAGGTCGAAGAGGTTGCCCTGACCCGTGACCCCCTTGAAGACCAGGAACAGCGTGGTGGTGCCCGAGGGCGCGTTGCTCAGGTTGGCCGAGACGTTCTGGAAGTTCTCCCAGCCGCCGGTGACCGGCACGGTGGCCGTGCCCAGGAGCGTGCCGGTGGCCGACCCCGCCCTCACCTCGAGCGTGCCGCCGACACCGCCGGAGGAGACGCGGGCGGTGATGGAGGTCGCGTTGCCGAGCGCGTACGGCGTGAAGGAGATCCAGTCGCCGTTGTCGATGAACCCGGCGGTCTTGGCGCCCTCTGCCGGGCCGTGCTCGGCGATCTGGATGCCGGACTGGGCGCCGAAGTGCTCGGCCTGGCGATGGCGAGGCTGCAGGTTGCGGGTGTTCTGGCTGGTCAGGCCGCCCTTGTCGGTGTAGCTGGCGACGAAGACGCCGTAGATGTTCGCGGCGCTGTCGTGCTCACCGTCGGTCGGGACCGTGATGCTTCCCGAGCAGCCGTTCTTGCTGGTGATCTCGTGCGCGTGGCTGTCGTGGCCGAGGAGGTAGGTGACCTTGACCTTGGTGCAGTCGATGGTCCCGTCCTCGGGGTCGCTGACGTTGACCTGGAAGGGCACCGTGTCACCGAAGGAGAACAGTTGCCCGTTGACGGGCTGGGCGAAGTTCACCGTGGGCGCGGTGTTGCCGACCGTGACGGTGACGTTGGCGCTGCCGGTCAGCCCGCCCGAGTCCCTGACGGTCAGCGTGGCGGTGTAGGTGCCGTTCGTCGTATAGGTGTAGGTGGGGTTGGCCGCGGTGGAGGTGGCGCCGTTGCCGAAGTTCCACGAGTAGGTCAGCGCGCCGCCCTCGGGGTCGGAGCTGCCCGCCGAGGAGAAGGTGACGGCCAGCGGGGCGGGCCCGGAGGTCTTGTTCGCGGCGGCCTTGGCGATCGGGTTGCGGTTACTGCCCCCGATGTACTCGACGCGGAACAGCGTCTGGTTGCCGGAGCCGGTGCCGTAGTCGAGCACGTACAGCGCGCCGTCGGGGCCGAAGGTCAGGTCCATGACCTGGGTGCCGGTCCACGGGAAGGCGTCGATCGCGCCGGGCGCGCCGGAGGAGGTGACCTCGATGGCCTTGATCCAGCGGCGGCCGTACTCGGCGGCGAAGTAGCGGCCGTTGAGCGAGGCGGGGAACTTGACGGCCGAGTTCAGGGCCGCGTCGTAGCGGTAGACCGGACCGCCCATCGGCGACTCGGAGCCGCCGCCGAACTCCGGCGGGGAACCGGCCTCGCCGCCGTAGCGGATCCAGCTGGGCTTGGCCGCGGGCAGTGTGGTCAGGCCGGTGTTGCGGAACGAGTTGTTCGTCGGGCCGCCGGCGCAGTTGTACTTGGCCTGGGACGGTCCGGACGGGAAGGTGTACTCGTTGTAGGTCTCGGCCGTGGTGTTGGTGCCGGTGCAGTACGGCCAGCCGTAGTTGCCCGGGGCCGTGATGCGGTTGAACTCCACCTGGCCGCCGGGGCCGCGGTTGGCGTCGGCGCCGCCGGCGTCCGGGCCGTAGTCGCCCAGGTAGACGATGCCGGTGGCCTTGTCGACCGACATCCGGAACGGGTTGCGGAAGCCCATCGCGTAGATCTCGGGACGGGTCTTGGCCGTGCCCGGGGCGAACATGTTCCCGCTGGGGATGGTGTAGGTGCCGTCGGCCTGCGGCTTGATGCGGAGCACCTTGCCGCGCAGGTCGTTGGTGTTGCCCGAGGAGCGCTGGGCGTCGAACTGCGGGTTGCGGTCGGTGCGCTCGTCGATGGGGGTGTAGGAGTTCGACTCGAACGGGTTGGTGTCGTCGCCCGTGGTCAGGTAGAGGTTCCCGGCCGCGTCGAAGTCGATGTCACCGCCCACGTGGCAGCACTGGCCACGGTCGTTGGCCACCTGCAGGACGACCTTCTCGCTGGCCAGGTCCAGCGTGTTGTCGGACTTGAGGGTGAACCGGGACAAGTTCAGGTGTCCCTTCCACGCCTCGAAGGTCGCCGCGCTGCCGCTGGTGGGCGCGTCGCCCCCGGGGGTGTTCAGCTTCGGCGAGTAGTACACGTACACGTAGCGGTTGGTGGCGAAGGCGGGGTCGGCGGCGATGCCCTGCAGCCCCTCCTCGTCGTGGGTGTAGACGTCGAGCTTGCCGGCGGTCGTGGTGTCGCCGGCGGCGGTCGTACGGCGGATCGTGCCGTCGCGCGCCGTGTGCAGGATCGACCTGTCGGGCAGCACCGTCAGCGACATGGCCTCGCCGAGCTCGCTCGGGCCGGTGGCCAGGGAGACCTGCTGGTAGTCGGAGGCCGGGATGTCGACCATCGCGCGGGCCGCCGCGCCGGTGGCCGATCCGGTGGCCGCGTGGGCCGCCGGGCCGGTGGCCGCGGCGCCGGTGGTGATGAGCAGGGCTACGGTCAGCAGCCTGGCCCACGGCCGAGGGCGTGGGGACATGGAGGGTCCTTTCCTGACTTGGGGGGATCAGTCAGGCAAGGCGCGCGCCGCCGCGCTTATGCCGTCCGGCAGCGCTGTCACGCGCGACCGGATGATGCCGGGTTCGTTGGTGCGGTGGTGCGGTTGTTGCGCGCGGTCCCGGAGGGTGCCGTCTCCGGGACAGACCGATGGAGGCCAACAGTCTGTTTTTTTCGCGACTCGATGTACGAGTTACAGATTTTTAACACGCAGGCAACTTCGTGTAAACCCCCTGTCAAGGCTTCCCAGGTCAGTCCCCTGATACGGGAGCGCCGGAAGTTACGCGCCCGTATCCCCGCACCCCCGGGGCGGCGAGCCGAACCGGTGATCGTCCAGCCCCGACGGGTGGAAACATACAAAAATTGGGTAGATCGGGCATGGTGACCGAAGACAACTGGTTTCTCGACCGCGAGGAGCGCGGCAACCCGGCGTCCCGGATCGACACCCGGCACGACGGCGGGACCGCCTGGTCGCACGGCAACACCGTGCGGCCCATCCCGCACGGCGCGCCCTACTTCACCGAGCTGCTCTCCCGCGTCCGCGAGCTGCGCTCGGGGGACCTGCTGATGTTCACCGACTGGCGCGGCGACCCCGGGGAAAGGCTGGACGGCCCCGGCACGGAGGTCGCCGGCGTGTTCGCCGAGGCCGCCAGGCGCGGCGTCGTGGTCAAGGGCCTCCTGTGGCGCTCGCACTGGGACAAGCTCTTCTTCAGCGCGGAGGAGAACCGCCACCTCGGCGACGCCATCGAGGAGGCGGGCGGGGAGTGCCTGCGCGACATGCGCGTCCCCATGGGAGGCTCGCACCACCAGAAGCTGGTGGTGCTGCGTCACCGCGACGACCCCCGGCGCGACATCGCGTTCGTCGGCGGCATCGACCTGTGCTGGAGCCGCCGCGACGACTCCTCCCACGAGGGCGACGCGCAGGCCGCGCCCATGGCCAAGGTGTACGGCAGCCGCCCGCCCTGGCACGACGTGCAGGCCGCGATCCAGGGACCGGCCGTCGGCGACGTCGAGACCGTCTTCAGGGAGCGCTGGGAGGATCCCCAGCCGCTGACCCGCAACCCCGTGCACCGCGTCGCCGACCTGGTCCGGCGCGAGGACACCCAGCCGGATCCGCTGCCCCCGCAGCCGCCCGACCCGCCCGCCTGCGGCCCGCACGCCGTACAGCTCCTGCGCACCTACGCCCACCGCAGGACCCGCTACTCCTTCGCGCCGCGCGGGGAGCGCAGCGTCGCCCGCGGTTACCTCAAGGCCCTGCGCCGCGCCCGCAGCCTGATCTACATCGAGGACCAGTACCTGTGGTCGCCCCAGGTCGCCGAGTCCTTCGCCGAGGCGCTGAAGGCCAACCCGGAGCTGAGGATGATCAGCGTCCTGCCGCTCCACCCCGACCAGGACGGCCTGATCAGCGGTGTCCCGCAGATCCTGGGCCGCAACCAGGCGCTGGACGTCCTGAAGCGCGCGGGCGGTGACCGGGTCGCGGTCTACGGGGTCGAGAACCGGGAGGGCACCCCGGTGTACGTCCACGCCAAGGTCTGCGTCATCGACGACGTGTGGTCGACCATCGGCTCCGACAACTTCAACCGGCGCTCCTGGACCTACGACTCCGAGCTGACCTGCGCGGTGCTCGACGAGACCCCCGACGGCCGCGAACCGCTCGACCCCGGAGGGCTCGGCGACGGCGCCCGCCGCCTGCCCAGGGACCTGCGCCTCACCCTCGCCCGCGAGCACCTCGACCGGCACGAGGGCTCCGACGCGGACCTGCTCGACCCCGCCTCCTTCTTCGACGCCTTCGCCTCCTCCGCGGCCGAACTCGAACGCTGGTACGCGGGGGGTCGTCAGGGTCCCCGCCCGCCCGGGCGGCTCCGCGCCTACGAGGTGCCGCGGATGTCCTCGTGGACCACCGCCTGGGCCACCCCGTTCTACCGCTTCCTCTGCGACCCCGACGGCCGCCCCCGCTCCATGCGCCGCGCCGGGAGGTACTGATCCCGCACGGATCCTGCACGGCCGGTTCACGACCGGGTCACGGCCGGGCTCGTCGGCCCGGTTCACGGCCGGGTCACGGCCGGGCTCGTCGGCCCGGTTCACGGCCGGGACGGTCGCCTGACGGAGACCGACGGACGCCCGCCCGTCGCCGGCTCACCCCCTGAGCGGACGCAGGGCGGAGCCCCAGGCGAGGACCTGGTCGAGGACGAGGTTCAGCCGGTCCTCATGGGCGGTGGCGGGCTTGAAGCCGTCCGCGAAGTCGGTGAGGATCGACAGCCCGACCTGGTTCGACACCGTGGCCACGCTGAGCAGGCCCAGGACGTCCCGCAGGTGCGAGATCGCCCGGGGCGCGCCGTCCACGCCGTAGCCGACGAACCCGGCCGCCTTGTTCTTCCATTCCGCGTACAGGAAGTCGAGGGCGTTCTTGAGCGCGCCGGGGTACGAGTTGTTGTACTCGGGGGTCACGATCACGAACGCGTCCAGGGGCGCGATCCTGGCCGACCAGCGCCTGGTGCGTTCGTATCGGTAGTCGCCCGTGGCGGGGTGCTCGGGCTCGTCCAGGTTGCCCAGGTCGTAGTCCTTCAGATCGACGATCTCGTACTCGGCGTCACCTCGCTTGACCGCCAGATCGCGGACCCAGTGCGCCACCATCTCGCCTTTGCGGCCGGGACGGGTGCTGCTCAGGATGATGCCTACCTTCAGCATGTCGATGCTCCCTCGATTGGTTACGTGAACCACAGTAGGGAGAGTTGCTGAGATACTGAATGCGCCTCTGTCCAATATTTATACGCCAGCGTCTCAGGCTATAGACTCGACGTATGGATATGCTGAGCGACGTGGTGTCCTTCATGCGATGCGGGCGCCCTTCCTCCGTCCGCGTCTCCTGGCGGGCTCCCTGGGGTGTGTCGTTTCGCGCGGTGCCCGGGTCCGCGGGTTTCCATGTGGTGTTGCGCGGGTCCTGCTGGCTCGTCCCCCCAGACGGCGAGCCCGTTCCGCTGAGCGTGGGCGACGTGGTGTTCCTGCCGCACAGCGACCCGTTCGGGCTGGCCGACGATCCCGCGAGGCCGCTGGTCGAGGCGGACTGCGCCCCGCATTCGGAGCTGTTCGCCTCGGCCGGTTTCGGTGGCACCGGGCCCGAGACGGTGATCCTGTCCTGCGGCTACCGGCTCGACCCCGACAGGACTCACCCGATCCTGGCCTCGCTGCCCGGCGTGATCCACCTGCCCGCGACGCTCGGCAGCCATCCGGGGTTGCGGGCCGCCGTCGAGCTGCTGGCCGCCGAGATCGACACCCCGCGCCCCGGCACGGACACCGTCGTGTCGTCCCTGCTGGACATGTTGCAGCTGTACGTCCTGCGGGCCTACTTCGAGACCCAGGACGAGCCCTGCACGCTGTCCGGCTGGGCCGCCGTGCTGGCCGACCCCGCCATCGGCCGCGCGCTCGACGCCATCCACCGCGACCCGGCCCGCCGCTGGACGGTCGAGTCGCTCGGCACCCACGCGGGCATGTCGCGCGCCGGCTTCGCCCGCCGCTTCACCGGGCTGGCCGGGCAGCCACCGCTGACGTACCTGACCTGGTGGCGGCTGGTGAGCGGGGCGCGCATGCTGCGCGAGTCCGACGCGTCGGTGGCGGAGGTGGCCGAACGAGTGGGGTACGGGTCGGAGTTCGCCTTCGGCAACGCCTTCAAGCGGGAGTTCGGTGTGGCGCCCGGCCGGTACCGCCGCCGGCTCGCGGCGCACCCATGACTCCCACCGAATGACTCCCACCGAAATACGGCGCGCGGCTCGGCGCACGCCGGCGGCGCGCGACCCAGGACGCCCGCTCACTCTGCTGAAAGTTCTCAGCGCAGGCCGTTCCTGGTCTTGTAGTCGTTCCATACCCGCACGCAGTAGGCGTGGCGCCAGTCACCGGAAGGCAGGTGGCGGCAGGCGTAGGCGGCGCTGATGCCGGCGGCGCCCCCGGTGGCCGGCGGCCTGTTCCTGGAGGCCGAGTTCCTGGAGGCCGAGGGCGACGGCGACCTGGTGGCCGGCGCACCCGTCCTGCCCGCCCGGGGCTGTGACCGGCCCTCCCGCCCCCCGGAACCCTGTGCCCCGGAGCCCTGCTTCCCGGCGCCCTGCTTCCCGGAGCGCGGCCGTCCCGCCGTCCCGGCACTCCCGGCGTCCCCGCCGGTGCTCGCGGTGCCCCGCCCTGCGCCCCCGTCCGCCCGCCGGTTACCGGCCTCCGGCGCGGCGGCTCCCGTCCCGCCCGTCCCTCCCTGCCCGGTACCGGCCCGCGCGGAGCCCTCGTGATGCCGCCCGGCCCGCTTGACCGGCTTCTTGACAGGCTGGGCACGCTCCACCCGCTCGACCCACTCGTCCCGGATGTCTCCGGCGCCGGAAAGGGCCTGTTCCGCACGGGGCACCCGCTCCGGATCACGCCCCGGGACCTTCTTCCCGGCGCCCCCGCCGGTCCCCGCCGCGCCCGGCCCCTTCTCGCCCCCGGGGGCTTTCCCCTTCCCCGCCGGCGCCTTCGCGTCCGTCTCGGCCACCACCGGGGCCCGCGAGGGGGTGATCACAATGTCGCGCCCGGCGAGGAGACGTTCCCCGGGAGACGCCGGCGACGGTCCGGCGACGGGCGCGCCCTCCCATGGGGACCAGCCGGACGACCAGACGCCGACCCCCGCGGCGGCGAGGAACCCGGCGATCAGCGCCGGTCTCAGAAGCTGGTCGCGCGAGAGACGGGCCCAGGGCCGCCGCCACGGGCTGGGCGGCGGGGGCATGGAGAACGGCCTGCTGTCGAGGTACGTCCAGGAGCGGCGGGCCATCGGACGGGTGACAGCGTCATCCACGTCATCCACGTCATCCACGTCGTCCGCGTCGTCCTCCTCCTCGTCCTTCCGGTGCCGCGCGTGCCCGCGCGGCACCGACACCCCCTCGCGTTCCCCCTCGCACCGGCCGGGATCCGAGGGGAACACGGGCTCCGCGGGCGTCCGGGACTCCGGGGACCCTCCGGGTCGCGAAGGCTCGGCGGGCTCCGGAGCCCGTCCGGTTCGCGAAGGCTCCGAGGGCGCCGGAACGCGTCCGGCGCGCGAAGGTTCCGGGGAGTCCGGAGGGCGTACGGATCGCGACGGCCCGGCCGGCTCCGGAGGTCCCGCGGAGCCGGGGAATCCGGCGGGGTGAGGTTCGGCGAGGTTCGGGAGCGGCGGGTCGGCGTACGGCATGCGCCCGCGCGGTCTCGCCTTGAGGCCGTGGCCGTGAGTGCGATCGTGCTCACCGTGCATCTCGCCTCCCGTGTCGCGTCTGGCCTCCCCACCCTGGCAAAATCACCCACTGTATGCGGCCCATGACAGTACGGTCTTACCGATCTGTTATCAGCAGCAGGCCGCAAAGATAAATAAATACGGTGAAAAACCGGCTTGGCCGGTGGGGCGGGCGCCGCGTACGGACTTCTGGATCTCGTGGTCGAGGGATGGGGCCCGCTGTTCGCCGTGCGGGCCAGGCCGGAGGACGCGTACGGCACCAAACCGCGCGCGGCCGCTCATGGACATCGATAATCTTGGCCGTCATGTCCTCGTTGATGATGAACAGGCAAGCTACCGGACTTCTCGCAATGGCCGTTCTGGGCCTTGCCGCCTGTGGCGGTGCCGACAAGGCGGCGTCCGCGCCACCCCCCGCCACGACTTCCCCGGCGAGCCAGTCGCCCGCGCGATCCTCCGCGCCCCAGATGAAGACTTACGAGGTCACTCTGGAGGTGAACGGCAAGGGCAGGATCTACCAGCCGATCGCGTATTTCGCCGACACCAACGGCAGCGAGTCGGATGTCACCCTCCCCTGGAAGAAGACCGTGACGATCGAACTCACCAAGGCCGAGCAGAAGGTCGGCTACCCGCTCTCCGTCATCCCCGGCGCGGTCCGCGACTCCAACCGCATGCTCAAACCGGCCAGGTGCCGCATTCTCGTCGACGGCAAGGAAGTCGCCACCAACGACGGCGGCGAGAGTACGTGCAAGTACACCTTGAAGTGAGCCGAGCTCGTTCCGCTCCGACCCGCCGCCTCGCGAGGACGACGTCGTAGGCCCTGGCGATGCTCGGCCTCGTCGTGTCGACACCGCTGTTCCGCTCATCCCGCTTGCCGGTCACCGGGGTCCTTCCTCTCGAACTCCGGGGCGACCGGGATGATCACATGGCCCGGAAAGTGAATGAAGACGGACTTTCGACTATGACCTGGAGGGGCATCCGGACATGCCGAACTCGCCGGCCGAGGCAACGGGGAAATACTCCCGCGGCCACCGGCCGGTGTTCCCGCGGTGTGACAGGATCTGTTGCAGTGCTCGCGGTCGGCGTGGCCGCCCCGTCCCGCCGTTGCGGCGCGCAGCGATGGCAAGCCCCGAGTCGTCAGGATCCTCACGATGCTGAAAGCCGGTCGGTCCCAGGAGGAGATCCGCCGGTCCAACCTTGGCGCTCTGCTCCGGCACGTGCACCTGGGCGGCCCGCTCTCCCGCACCGAGCTGGCCGACCGGATGGGCCTGAACCGCAGCACGATCATGGGACTGACCGGGGAGCTCACCTCGGCGGGCCTGGTCCGCGAGGAACTCCCCAAGGAGACCGGCAGGGCGGGCCGGCCGTCGCTGGTGGTCCGGCCGGAGTCCGAGCGGGTCTACGTGATCGCCTTCGACGTCCGGGTGGACCGGCTGGTCGCCGCCAGGGTCGGGCTGGGCGGAACGGTCCTGGACCGCAGGGAGGCGGTCCGGCCGCGCGCCGGGGCCGACCTCGACGACGTGGTCGGCACGCTCGCCGGGTTCGCCCGCCGGATGCATCGCGAGGCACCCCCGGACGCGGTGTGCGTCGGGGTCGGCGCGGCCTACTGCGGCATGATCCGGCCCGGTGACGGGATGGTGCGCTTCGGGCCGAACATGGGCTGGGTGGACCAGGCCTTCGGTACCGAGCTCGGCCACCGGCTGGGGCTCGGGCTCCCGGTGGCCGTGGGCAACGAGGCCCACCTGGGCGCGCTGGCCGAGCACGAGCGCGGGGTGGGCGTCGGCTTTGAGAACCTGGTCTACCTGCACGGGGACGTCGGCGTGGGTGGCGGGATCATCGTCGGCGGCAAGCTGCTCGACGGCGACGGCGGGTACGGCTGCGAGCTCGGGCACATGATGGTGAACCCGTACAACGGGCGGCCCTGCGGGTGCGGCTCGCGCGGCTGCCTGGAGGCGGAGGTCGGCGAGCAGGCCCTGATCGACGCCGCGGGCCGGTCCGCCGAGCTGACCGGCCGCGAGGGCGTGCGGGCCGTGGTGGACGCCGCCGGGCGCGGGGACGTCGCGGCCGCGGACGCGCTGCGCCGGATCGGCGACTGGCTCGGCATCGGGGTGGCGAACCTGATCAACCTCTTCAACCCCGGCCTGGTGATCTTCGGCGGGATGCTGCGCGAGGTCTACCAGGGCTCGGCGGCGCAGGTCCACAGCCGGGTCGAGGCCAACGTGCTGGTGATCTCCCGGGAGAGGGTGCGGCTGCGCACCTCGGCCCTCGGCGACGACGCCACCCTGACCGGCGCGGCCGAACTCGCCTTCTCCGAGGTGCTGGCCAACCCCCTGGAAGTACTCACCCGAAGTGCCGGCCGGGCCAAAGGACCGTACTCCGCCCCGCGATGATCGCCCTCATCCCCGGCGGCCGGCGGAGCCGGTTCCCACGGTGTTTCCGTACGCGGCATACCGCCATCGTCCCCAAGGCGAGCCGAGCCGGGAACAAGGGGAATGAAGGGAATGAAGGGAACTGGGAAACGGGGTCTCACGCCGGGTCGGGGACCGCCAGGTGCCATCTGAGCCATTCGACGACGTTCTTGACGAAGGTCACCCGGTTGGCGATCTGACGGATCTCGTGCCCCTCGTCCTCGAACAGCAGGAGCTCGCAGGGCACCTCGCGGGCCCGCGCCGCCTGGAGCGCCTGCTCGGCCTCGTACAGGGGGACGTTGGTGTCGCGGGCGCCGTGCACGACCAGCAGCGGGGCGGCCAGCCGGTCGAAGGAGTGCAGGGGCGACAGGGCCCGCAGCAGCTCGCGGTCGGCGACGGGGTGGCCGTACTCGCTGACGGCCGCCGCGGCGATCCACGGCTCGGTCCGCTCGTAGAAGGTCTCGAAGTCGGCCATGCCGCAGACGTCGACCCCGGCGCGGAAGAGGCGCGGGTGGGTGACGAGGGCGGCCAGCGTCAGGTAGCCGCCGTACGAGCGTCCCATGCACGCGATCCTGGCCGGGTCGGCGATGCCCGCCTGTGCCAGTTCCAGGGCGCAGTCGGCGACGTCGTTGATCGCGTCGAAGCGGAGGGCGTGGTTGTCGGCGTTGCGGAAGGCCCGCCCGAATCCCGACGAGCCGCGGATGTTCGGCGCGAGCACCCCGATCCCGGCGGCCAGCAGGTTCTGGAACAGCGGGTTGAAGGTGGGCCTCTCCTGGCTCTCGGGACCGCCGTGCAGGTAGACGACGAAGGGCGCCGGGCCCCGGGCGCCCGGGACCCGGTAGAGCCAGCCGGTCAGCTCCATGCCGTCGCGTGCCTGGAAGCGCACCAGCTCCGCGCCGGCCGCCCCGGGGATCCGCCCGGATCCCGCGATCCGCCGGTAACCGCCGGTCGCCAGGTCGCAGAGCAGCACGTGGGAGGGGTGGCCGGGCCCCTCGGCCGCCAGGACGGCCAGGCTGCCGTCCAGGGACACCCTGATCGAGGACACCACCTCGGCGGGCAGGGGCGGGAGCGGGCGCGTCTCGCCGGTGGCCGTCTCGATCACCTCCAGCTCCGACCGGCCGGAGTCGTTCCACACCAGGACGGCGAGACGGCCGTCGGCGCTCAGCGCGAACTGGTCCAGCTCGGCGTCGGGACGCTCGGCCAGCACGACCCCCACCCCGTCCTCGCCCACCGCGACCAGCGCGGCCCGGTCGCGGCCGACGTCGGACAGCAGGTAGGCGGTCGTCCCGTCGGGAGAGAGGATCCCGTAGTCGGTGGTGCCGGTCATCCCGGCCAGCAACGGCCGCTCCCCGTGGCCCGGCAGGTCGCCCGCGGCCTCGTCGGGAAGGTTCGAGGGAAGGCCGGGCGGGACGTCGGAGAGATGGCCCGCAGGAAGGTCGAAGCGGATCCCGGCCGGAGGGTCGGCGGGCAGGCCGGGCGGGACGTCGTGGAGATCGCCGGAAGGGAGATCGAGGCGGATCGCGGCGGGAAGGTCGGCGGAGAGCCCGCCGGGCGGGTCCGAGGGGAGATCTCCGGGATGGGAGAGACCGGTGACGAGGCCACCGGGGTGGGACGGGCCGGTGACGAGACCGTCGGGATGGGAGAGACCGGTGACGAGACCGCCGGGGTGGGACAGGCCGGTGACGAGACCGCCGGGATGGGCGGGAGGGTGGCCCGTGGGGTCGCCGGGAAGAGCCGGAAGATCGGCCACGTACATCCGGCGCACGCCGCGCGGGCCGCGCCGCAGCAGCATCCGCCGGTGATCGCGGCTGACCGCGGCCGGCTGCAGGAGCGCCCCGCCCGCGATGACCTCCCGGCTTCCCGAGGCCGCGTCGATCAGCACCGCGTCCGTACGGCCCGAGGAGGAGACCTCGGCGACGAGGAGGACCTCCCCCTGACCGGTCCAGCGCACGAACGACGCCGATCCGCCCTCGGGCGCGGACAGCGGGCGCAGGTCGCCGCCGTCGGGCCGCACCGTCCAGACCTGCGTGTGCTCCCCGCCGCCCGGCACGACGAGGACGGCCAGGCGCCGGGCGTCGGGGGACCAGCTCACGTCGGCGACGGGCTCGGGTCCCGTGTCGACCGGCCAGGCCCCCGGATCCTCCTCCTGGAGGGCCTCCGGGGTCTCCCCCGGGAGCCACGCCTCCAGCTCCGCGCCGAGGGGCTGGACCCAGACGCGCGGCGAGCCGTCCCGGTCGCCGACGAAGGCGACGGCGCTCAGGTCGGGCGCCAGCGCGGGCGCCCGGCAGCTCCAGGCGGTCAGGCCCGTGCCCATCGAGGGACGAGAACGGGCGCCAAGAATTTCGGTCATCAAACTCCTTGTGCCTGCAACCACAGCTCCAGGAGTCCGAGTTGCCACAACGCGTTGGCACCCAGGGTAGTGCGGTGTTCGTCCGGTGCCGCGAGCAGCTTGTCGACGTACGGCTGGTCGAACAGGCCCCGGGACCTGGCGGTCCGACCGGTCAGCGCGTCCCTGACGAGCTCCAGGAAGGGGCCGTGGATGTGCTTGATCGCGGGGACCGGAAAGTATCCCTTGGGCCGGTCGACCACCTCGGCGGGCAGCAGCTTGCGGCCGGCGCCCTTCAGGACGCCCTTGCCGCCGGAGGCGAGTTTGAGCTCGGGCGGGCAGGCGGCGGCCAGCTCGACCAGCTCGTGGTCGAGGAATGGGGTCCTGGCCTCCAGCCCGAAGGCCATGGTCATGTTGTCCACGCGCTTGACCGGGTCGTCGACGAGCATGACGTTCGTGTCCAGGCGCAGCACCGCGTCGAGCGCGGTGTCGGCGCCGGGCCGCGCGAGGTGGCGACGGACGAAGTCGCCGCTGACGTCCTCGTCCGGCATGTAGTCGGGCGACAGGATCGCGCCCAGCGTCCCGTGCGAGCGGTCGAAGAACTCCCTCTCGTAGACGGCGGCGGCGTCCTCGCGCGGCACGCCGGCGAGCGGCGGGTACCAGCTGTAGCCGGCGAACACCTCGTCGGCGCCCTGGCCGGACTGGACGACCTTGACGTGCTTGGAGACCTCCTCCGACAGCAGGTGGAAGGCGACGCAGTCGTGGCTGACCATCGGCTCGCTCATGGCCCGCACCGCGTGCTCCAGGGCGGGCAGCAGCCGGGCGTCGTCGACGGGGATGCGCCGGTGATCGGTGCCGAACTCGGCGGCGACCAGGTCGGAGTAGGCGAACTCGTCCCCCCGTTCCCCTCCCGCCGAGGAGAACCCGATGCTGAAGGTCGACAGGCCCTTCTGCCCCTCCTCGGCCAGCAGCGCGACGATCAGGCTGGAGTCCAGGCCTCCGGAGAGCAGCACGCCCACGGGCACGTCCGCGACCATGCGCCTGCGTACGGCCGCCCGCAGCCGGTCGAGCACGACCTCGCCCCACTCGTCCGCGGTCAGCCCGGCGTACTCGGGCAGGGCCGACCGGGTGTAGGGCGGCTGCCAGTAGAGGTGGTCGGTGACGGTCCCGTCGGGCTCGACGGTGCGTACGGTGGCCGGGGGAAGCTTGCGCACCCCGGCGAGGATGGTGCGCTCGGCGGGCACCACCGAGTGGAAGGTCATGTAGTGGTGCAGGGCCACCCGGTCGATGCCGGTGTCCACCCCGCCCCCGGCGAGCAGCGCGGGCAGCGACGAGGCGAAGCGCAGCCGGTCGGCGTCCCAGGTGACGTACAGCGGCTTTATCCCCAGCCGGTCGCGGCCGAGCGTGAGCCTGCCGGTGTCGCGCTCGGCGACCGCGAAGGCGAACATGCCCTTGAAGCGGTCGACGCAGCCGGTCCCCCAGCGGTGGAAGGACTTCACCAGCACCTCGGTGTCGGAGGTGGAGAAGAAGCGGTAGCCCAGGCCCTCCAGTTCCTCGCGCAGCTCGCGGTAGTTGTACAGGCACCCGTTGAAGACCCCGGTCAGGCCGAGGTCGCTGTCCACCATCGGCTGGGCGCCCCGGTCCGACAGGTCGATGATCCTCAGGCGCCGGTGGCCGAGGGCGACCGGCCCCAGCGACCACAGGCCGGCCCCGTCGGGTCCCCTGTCGTGCATCACGTCACTCATCCGGGCCACGGCGGCGACGTCCGCCGGGCGGCCGTCGAACCGGAGCTCACCGCTCAGACCACACATCGAAACCCCCCGGTGACCGGCGCGGGCCGGAGCCCGCCGCCCGGATCACACATCTCACGCATCTCACGCATCTCGCATATCTCACGCATCGGACCCCTCGGTGACCGGTCCACGCCTGAGCTCACCGCTCGAGCCGCGCGCCGGCGGCTCCCCTCGGCAGCCAGGTGTCCTTGGAACCGCCCCCCTGGGAGGAGTTGACGATCATGCTGCCGGCCGGGGCGACGCGGGTCAGCGCCGTCGGCGGCACCGTCGCCGTCTCGCCGAAGCAGACGAAGGCCCGCAGGTCGACCACGCGCGGGCTCAGCCGCCTCCCGTCGAAGGTCGGGTGCGTCGACAGCCGGACCGTCTCCTGGGCGACCCAGCCCTCGGGCGCGGTGAGGATCGTCTTCCTGACCCGCTCGAGCTCCTCGGCGGAGGCGTCGGGGCCGACGACCACGCCCTGCCCGCCGAACCCGTCCACCGGCTTGACGACCAGCTCGGCCAGCCGGTCGAGCACCTGCTCCCGGTCTTCGTCGTCCCGGCACAGGTAGGTGGGGACGTTGTCGATGAGGGGCCGCTCGCCCAGGTAGTACTCGATGAGACGCGGCACGTACCGGTACAGGCACTTGTCGTCGGCGACGCCGTTGCCCGGCGCGTTGGCCAGGACGAGCGCGGAACGCTCGACCGCGTCCATGATCTCCAGCCCGAGGCGGCCGCCGAGCAGGTCGCTCTCGTCGATCCTGCGGTAGAGCACCTCGATCCTGCGCCCGTCGATCTCCAGGTTCCCGTTCCTGAAGGACAGGTCGGCCGGTAGGGCCAGGACCACCCCCATTTCCTCGGCGAGCATCTTGTGCTCGTAGTAGGCGGAGTCCTCGGGGCCCGCCGAGACCACGGCGAGAGCCGACGGATCGCCGGAGCCCGCCGCGAGCAGTGCCTCCCGCAGCGTCCGCAGGCCCTCCCTCGGATCGGCGAGCTCCTCGCCGCGGACGAATTCCGGCATCAGCTCGGTGACCAGCCGCCGGTTGGTCACGGCGTATCCGAGGCCCGAGGGCACCCGCAGGTTGTCCTCCAGCACCGCCCAGCGGCCGACGTTGTCGCGGACCAGGTCCAGCCCGGCCACGGCGCAGCGCACGGTGCCCTGCGGCACCCTGCGGCCGGGCCTGCGGTAGCCGGGCGACTCGTCGACCACCCACGCGGGGATCGTGCCGTCCCTGATGATCTCGCGCCCGTCGTAGACGTCGTGCAGGAACGCCTCCAGCGCGCGCACCCGCTGCGGCAGGGCCCGCTGGATCTCGGCCCACTCGCCGCCCTGGACCAGGCGGGGGACCAGGTCGAACGGATAGATCCGGCTCTCGCCGCCGCCCTCCACCTGGAAGGTCATGCCGTTGCGGCGCTGGTAGGCGTCGCGCTTCTCCTCCCGGTCGCGCAGCCCTTCCACGCCCAGGCGGTCGAGGACCCGCAGCACCGGCTGGTAGGACTCGCGCACCGTTCCCTCGATGATCGCCTCGTCGCCGGGGGCCTCGTAGCCGTCGAGGAGACTGGTGTGCATCCTCGGCGTCGGACCGCCGAAGGCGGTCTCCCACTCCTCTGAGCGCGTCTCGGCGATGACGAGGTCGACCACGTCGGACAGCCGGCCGCTGCGGGCGTACGCCTCGCGCTGGCGGGCCGAGGAGCTTCCCCGCGCCAGCGACTCCCGGGCCAGGGACGTGACGAGCTCCCAGTCGCCGTACCGCTCCAGCTGCGGCCGCAGGCCGTTGATCATCCTCCGGATCACCTCGTCCGCGGGTGCCGGGGTGCCGTCGACCGGGTCGACGAGGTCGCCCTCCAGCCCGGAGCGCGACGCCCGCCACGAGGCGGCGCGGACCATCTCCAGCCGGACCGTGCGCTCGGGGCCCTTCTGCGTCGCTTCCAGCTCCCTGGCCACCAGCGCCCTGAACAGCCCGGCGATCAGCACGATGTCGCCCACCCGGGGGCAGGCGTCGCAGACCCGCAGCTCGATGGTGGGCAGGTGCGCCGAGGGCCGGATGTCGAAGTAGATCATGCCGGGGTCGGTGATCACCCCGGAGGCGACGAGGTCCCGCACCACCTGGTCGTACTCGGCGGCCGACTCGAACCTGGGCACCGGACCGGCGGTGGGCCAGCGCTGCCACAGCAGCGGGCGGTAGCTGGCGTACCCGGTGTCGGATCCCAGCCAGTACGGCGAGCTGGAGCTCAGGGCGAGCAGCGGGGGGATCCAGGGGGCCAGGCGGTGGGCGACGGCCACCGCCAGGTCGCGATCCTCGACGTCGGCGTGGAACTGCGTCCCGCAGATCAGCTGCTCGCGGGTGAGCAGCTGATAGTCGGCGAGCATCTGCTCGTAGCGGGGATCAGGGGAGATCTTCAGCGCCTCCAGATCCACCAGCGGCACGCTTCCCGCCGCCACGATTCCCAGGCCGAGGCCGTCCGCCGCCTGGATCACCGTGCGGCGCAGCGCGGTCAGATCGTGCCCGAGGTCCTCCAGATGCATGAAGGGCCTGCTGTTGGCCTCGACCACCGAACGCTGCAGCTCGTGGGTGAAGCGTTCCGCCGGCAACTGCTCGAGCAGGACACCGGCTCGTGGGACGAGGTGCCGGGTGTCGACATCGACGACGTGGAACTCCTCTTCGACACCGACCGCGATCGGCCCCGCCAGACCCGCCATTTCATCACTCCTGAAGTACGCCGGTTCATGGGGTTTTTTATTCTTTGCCCGAAAAAAGGAGTTCCGCACTTCACGGGGCACTTTGGGGGAAAGTGAGGCCGTGAGAGCGCTCCCTGCCGGACAGACCCGCTTCCCTTTCGGCGCGCGGACTCACCTCTTCCGGGCGGGAGATATCCCACGAGTTTCCAGGAGACGTCGAGTTTCCAAGAGGACGCCGACGACCACCGGCGACGGGACGGCCTCTTCGGCGGAACTCCGCCCGGACATCAGGACGCACCCCCGCCACACCCGGCTCGGCGTGATCACCCCTGTCCCCGGCCACCCCCGGCACGTCATGATCTCCGGCGTCCTGGAAGGTCCGTGTGACCGCGGAGGGAACCATGACCGAATTCCCGGTCGTGCCCGGCCCGGCGACCGGGACCCGCGCGGGCGGCTACCCGGCCGGGGACCCGTCACGCCCCTGAACCCGGCGGGCCGGGCGGGCCGGGCGGGCCGGGCGACGGCTCCGCCTTGTCCGGCCGCGACTCGATCATGCGCGGTGGCCGGGGCGCGTCTTCCGGCGGCGGCCCGAACGTGTCGGGGAACGCGCGGACCCCGAGCGCCTCCGGACGATCGTCCGACGGATCGGGCGGATCGATGAGCTGCCGCACGGGCGGGCTGTCCAGGAACGTGGAGACCGCGTCGACCACCCCCTCCCCCAACGGGCGGAACGCGTCGACCACGGCCTGGGCGGGCGGGCCGAGGCGGGTGCCGACCTCCTGGAGGAACTCCTCCAGCACCTGCGGCAGCGGCGGCACCGGCAGACTGAACTGGGGCTTCGGCCGCGCCTTCTCCGGCGGCGTCCAGCGCATCGAGTCGTCGCTCATGGCGAGCCATTCGTCGACGGCGCCGTCGATGGAGTCGAGCACGTGATCGGAATCGTCTGGCATGGCGGCTCCCCTCATGACCGGGATCCGATAAGACGACGGTACCTCGCCTCACCTCCCCCTGGCAGGGGCGGGTGGGAACCGTCTCCGCGGTGTCGTTTCCCCGATCATCGGAACGGCGGCTGTACAGCGCCGGTACGGCGGTGATACAGCAGTGGTACGGCGGCCGCACGGCCGCGGAGGCCCGATCATCAAAGCCCGTTAAACTGGCATAACCCCCTCAACTGGGGGAATAAGCTGTCGATGCTCTCTCAAACTCGTCCTGCCGGCAGTGACACGCTCACCTTCCTCGGCGCGATCATGCGTAATCCCCACCAACTGGGGGCGATCGCTCCCAGCTCGAAGGCCGTCGCCCGGCTGGTGTCCTCGATCGTCCCCACCACCCCCGGAGCCGTGGTCGTCGAACTCGGCGCCGGCGGCGGAGTGATCAGCGACGCGATCCGCGACCGCCTGCCCCCGGGGGGACGGCAGCTCGCCGTGGAGGTCAACGAAGGCATGGTGGACCACCTGCGGCGCAGCAGACCCTGGCTGGAGGTGATCCCCGGCGACGCGGGCGACCTCGGCAAGCTGCTGCGGGAGGCCGGCCTGTCCCACGCGGACGCGATCGTCTCCTCGCTTCCCTGGACCCTGTTCGACGACGCCCAGCAGAAACGCGTTCTGGAGGAGATCGCGGCCTCACTCACCCCCGGCGGGGCCTTCAGCACCATCACGACGCTGACCGTGATGCCGTTCCGGCGTTTCCGGCACTTCCGCGGTCTCATGAACAGCACGTTCACCACCGTCGACACCCTGGGCCCGATCTGGCGCAACGTACCGCCCGCCCTGGTGTACACCGGAGTCGTGGCGAGTGATCGGCTGGCCGGGGAGACGGCCGGCGGCTGAGCGGCCGGCGGGCGACCGGCCGGGGACACCGGCGGCGAATGAACGGCCCGCCGGGATCCACCGGCGGGCGGGCGGGCGAAGGACGACGGCGGAGGTGATCGGGCGGAGTTCCTCCCGGCCGGCCAGGCGGGCCGAGGGTGGGTGGGAACCTCGCGATGGCGGGACCCGCCGTCATCGCGAGGTCAGGACCGGCCCCGTCCACGTGAGGTCGTCCAGGTTGACCACGATGGCGTCCTGGGTGCTGCGGGCGATGACCACGATCGCCTCCAGGTCGGGGTCGGGGTTCTCCTCCCGGTGGGGGACGAAGGGCGGCACGAAGATGTAGTCGCCCGGCTCGGTGTCGACGCGCACCTCGACGGGCTCCTCCCCCTCGATGTCGGCGAAGACGAACGAGGGGTTGCCGCTGACGACGTAGATGGCGGTCTCGGACTCGCCGTGATGGTGGTTCGCCGAGACGGTGGCGGGCGCCACGTGGGTCTGGCCCATCCACAGGCGGCTGGATCCGACGGTGGCGCCGCTGATGGCCGCGCGGCGGCGCATGCCGCCGGTCTGGGCGGTCTCGGAGGTGAGACCGCCGGGCGCGATGTGGTGCAGGCGGCGGTGGAACGGGTCCTCGGGAAGGACGATCGGCATCAGTCGCTCCTGATTCGGTCGGAGGGGTGCGGCGCGAGCGCGCCGAAACCCCCGTCGTGGTAGAGCAGCGGGGGGTGAGCGGGATCGGTGTGCCCTTCCACGACCCGGCCGACGACCAGCCGGTGGTCTCCCGCGATGAACCGCTCCTGGGTACGGCAGAGCAGCCACGCGGCCGTCCCGTACAGCAGCGGTTCCCCTCCGGGGAGCGATTCCCAGCGGTCCCGGTCGGCGAACCTGTCGGCGCCCTTCCTGGCGAACAGTTCCGCCAGGTCCCGCTGGTATCCGGCGAGGATGTGGACGACGAACCCGTCCGCGTCGCGGATCGCCGGCCAGCTCGACGATCCGACCGAGATGCCGAACGACAGCAGCGGCGGGTCGAGCGACATCGAGGTCAGCGAGGTCGCGGTGAAGCCGGCCGGGCCGGGGGCGGTGACGACGGCGACCCCGGCGGCGTGCCTGCGGAAGGCGGACAGGAAGACGTCGCGCGGCTGCTCGCCGCCGGCCGCCTCGGCGCCCATCGTGCCACCTCCCGTGCCGTGTCCCGGGTGATCGGTTCGCCGGGAACGCCCGGCCCTGCCCTGCCGGGTGCGCCCGGGCCGCTCGGGACCGGATCCCTTGGCCGCGCGGGTCGCGCTCACGCGCCCACACCCGCGGGTTCGCGCCGGTCCGCACCCTGCCGGAGCAGCGGCACCAGCTCGTCACCCCACCGTACGACGTCGTCCACCGGATCGAAGCCGCGGATGAGTAAGGTCGTGACGCCGAGGTCGTGGTACCTCAGCAGCGCCTCGGCGACCTGCTCCGCGGTGCCGACCACGGCGGTGGAGTTGCCGCCGGGACCGGTCAGGTTGGTCACGCCGTACCAGAGCCGCTCGTCGTGCACCTCCCGCTCGGCGCCCTGTTCCTGGAGCCTGGCGGCCCCGACCGAGGTGGACTCGCTCTTCCCCGCGCTCCAGCGAAGCCCGCCACCGGAGACCCGCTCGGCGGTCGCCGCCCTGATCCGCTCGGCCCGCTCCCACGCCTCGGCCTCGGTGGCGGCGACGATCGGCCGGGTGGACAGGCTGAAGGTGATCTCACGGCCGTGCCTGGCCGCCTCCTCCCTGACACGCCGGATCCGCTCGGCGGTCTCGGCCAGCGGCTCGGCGACGACCGGCTCCCCGAGCTGATCACCGTGCTCACCGCCACCGCCCAGCGGCTCAGCTCCGGCCACGACCTCCACGCCGCCCCGCGCGCCCCCTCGCACACCGCTCCGCCCGCCCCCTCGCACGCCTCCGCGGGCGGTTCCTGACTCGCCGTCGCCGGCTCGCGCGGGATCGACACCGGGTGACCGGCAGAAATAAACCCCCGTCTCGCCGGGTTGCCGCCTACATGGCTGATGACGGCAACATCCGCGGGACGGCCCGCGGCTCCTCAGAGGTGCCCCTGTCGATCCTCGAACTGGCGACCGTCGGTTCGGGAGTGACGCCCACCGAGACCCTGAAGGCGAGCACCGAGCTGGCCAGGCGCGCGGAGGAGTGGGGTTACCACCGGATCTGGGTGGCCGAGCACCACGGCATGCCTTCCGTGGCGAGTTCCTCGCCCGCGGTGTTGATCGCCCATCTGGCCGCCGCGACCAGGAGCATCCGGCTGGGCTCCGGCGGCGTCATGCTGCCCAACCACGCCCCGCTGGTCGTCGCCGAGCAGTTCGGCACCCTGCACGCGCTGCACCCGGGCCGTATCGACCTCGGGCTCGGCCGGGCCCCCGGCACCGACCCCGCCACGGCGAGGGCCCTGCGCGGGCGGCACGGCCTGGACGCCGACGACTTCCCCGAGCAGCTGGCCGACCTGACGGCCTTCCTGGACGGCGCGTTCCCGCAGGGCCACCCGCTGGAGCGGGTCGTGGCGGTGCCCCGCTCGCCCGAGTCGGGCCGCCCGCCGATCTGGCTGCTCGGTTCCAGCGGCTTCAGCGCCCAGCTCGCCGGGATGCTCGGCCTGCCGTTCGCGTTCGCGCACCACTTCAGCGGGAACAACACCGTCCCGGCCCTCGACCTGTACCGGTCGTCCTTCGAACCCTCCGCCGTCCTCGACCGGCCGTACGCCATGATCGGCGTCTCCGCGGTCGCCGCCGAGACCCCCGAGCAGGCGCTGCGCCTGGCCCGCTCCGGCGGGCTGTCCATGCTGCGGCTGCGGCGCGGGGCCCCGCAGCCGATCCCCACGCCCGAGGAGGCCGAGAACTACCCGTACAGCCCGATGGAGCGGGACTTCCTCGACGACCACCTGTCCAAGATGGTGCTGGGGGACGCCGCCGGGGTGCGGCAGGGGCTGGAGGATCTCCGCAAGCGCACCGAGGCCGACGAGCTGATGATCACTACGATGGTCCACAGCACCGCCGACCGGGCCCGCTCCTTCGAGCTCATCGCCCAGGCGTACGACCTCACCGGCGGATCCTGACCCGGGTACCCGGCGCCTCCGCCGGCTTTCGTGCCGGTCGCCCGGCGAGGGCCGCTGGACCGGATAGCGCCCATCTGTGCCGGTAAAGACGTAGATCTCCACCGAATCTGCACAGAAGACCGTTACGCTCCGGGTGCATGATCAGATCGAGATGGGTGGGCCTGCTGGTCTGGCTGGCGGTGCTGCCGTTCGCGGCCTGGGCGGCGCTCAGGGCCGGCGGGTGGACCCCGCTCTGGCAGTGGGTCGCCCTGGTGGCCTTCACGCCGTACGTGGCGGCGGCCTCGGCGATCCCGCTGCTCCTGGCGCTGGGACTGCGCCGCTGGGCGGCCTCGGCCGTCGCCCTGGTCACGAGCGCGGTGCTGGCGGCGGCCGTACTCCCCCGGTACTTCGGCGACACGGATCAGCCCGCCGCCGACGGGGGGCGGCTGCGGGTGCTCGCCGCGAACCTCGCCGTCGGCGCGGGCGACACCGACGTCCTGATGAGGCTCGTGCGCTCCCTCGACCCGGACGTGCTGGCCCTCCAGGAGGTCACCCCGGCCGCGCGCGAGCGCCTGGAGACGGCCGGGCTGCGCCGGCGCATGCCCCACGTCGTGGACCGCGCGGTCGACGGGGTGTGGGGCTCGGGCATCTACTCCAAGCACCCCGTCGCCGAGAGGCCGCTGATCGCGCTGGGCAGGTTCCGGCAGGCGCGAGGGGTGGTCAAGCACCCGAGCGGCCACGAGATCGAGGTCGTCTCGGTCCACCCCTGCGCGCCCCGGTACGGCGACAGGGTGCCGTGCTGGGACCAGGGACTGCGGGCGCTGCCCAGGGCGGGCGGGCAGCTGCGGGTGCTCGCGGGCGACTTCAACGCCACCCTCGACCACCGGCTGGTACGCGACCTGCTCGACAGCGGCTACCGCGACGCGGCCGACGTCACCGGGCACGGCCTGACGCCGACCTGGCCGCAGCAGGGCTGGGCCCCCGTCCCCGGGGTGACGATCGACCACGTGCTCGCCGACTCGCGCATGGCGATCAGGAGTTTCGGCGTCCACCGCCTCCCGGACACCGACCACCGCCCGGTCTTCGCCGAGCTGGGCCTGCCCCGCTTCACGAAGCGCTGAACCCGGCTCGGGACCGGCCCGCCTCCCGGACCGCTTCACAGACCGCTGACCCGGCCTATCTCACGGACCGCTTCACTGCCCGCCTCGCGGACCGCTTCACGGCCCGCCGAGCGGGGCCCGGGCGGTCGCCGATCTTCGCGAGCGGGACCCGCCGAGGAACAGGACCAGGGCGAGGACGGCGTACGGCGCCGCGGAGGCGGTGAAGATCGCGGCATGGCCGGTCAGCGCCGAGGCCGCGGCGTAGCCGCCGTAGACGAGGACGGCGCCCAGCTCGGTGCCCAGCCCGGCCAGCGAGGTCACGGTGGCGCGGGCCGGACCGGTGATGCTCTCCTGCAGCCGTACGTCGGCCAGCACGCTCGCCATCTGGAAGGCGCAGAAGGCCGCCGCGAGGGCGACGAACCCCACCGCGGTCCCGCCGGCCGCGCCCGCGCCGAGCGCCAGCGCCCCGAACGCGAGGAGCGCGGCGAACTCCCGGTCCGTGAAGCTCCGCCCGGCCGCCGCGAGCACGCCACCGGCCGCGATCCCCACGGAGATCAGGATCACCAGGAGCGGCACGATGTGCGTGGCGACACCGGTGCCGATCGCGAGCAGCGGGGTGTACTCCTCCAGCGAGCCCCACAGGGCCGTCACCGCCGGCACCAGCAGCAACGCCCGGCGCGTCGGCCGGTCGGCGCGCGCCGCCCGCAGCCCCTCGCGCAGGATCGCGGCGTAGCCGCCCGCGGGCGTCTCCTCCTCGTCGGCCCCCTCCGCGGCCCGCTCGCCTTCCCGCCCGGTTTCCTGTCCGGCGCGTACGCGGTGTTCGGGGAAGGCGAGCGCGGCCACCGTGGCGAGCACGCACGCCAGGACGCTGCCGACGGCGATCAGCGGATAGCCGCCCATGGCGAACACCGGTGTGGCCACCGCCATGGACACCACGACGGCGCCGGTGCCGACGGCGCGGGCGCGGCCCATGATCGCGGCGTAGCGGCCGGCCGCGCCCAGCCGGTCGAGTTCGGTGTAGACCAGCGCCTCCAGCGCGCCCGACTGCAGCGCTCCGGAGGCGCCCCACAGCACGAAGCCCGCGGCGAACGCCCAGTAGGAGGGGGCCGCGACCCACAGGCCGAAGCCGGTGGCGGCCAGCAGCGGCGCCAGGGCGAGCAGCGCGCGCCGCGAGACGGCGTCGGCCCACACCCCCGAGGGGACCTCCAGCGCGACGGAGGTGACCGACCAGATCGCCAGGAGTGAGGAGATCTCGGCGGTCGACAGACCCGTGTCGACGAACAGCAATGCGTAGAACGGGTAGAACAGGACGAACTCATCAAGGAGGGTGTAGGCGTAGAGCGTCGCGGCCAGGCGCTTCGCCCGTTTTTCTGGCGCACGGTGAAAAGAAGTGGTCATGAGGTCCTTCTCGCGGAGGCTGGGCGGACTCGGGATGCTCGGCATCTCCGGAGGTCCACGGCAGCTCGCGCCGGACCGACCGATCGTTGAGGATCAATGTCGCCAGGTCATACCACTGACCATACAGTCGTCCCGCCCGCCCCGGCCTCCCCTTTTCCGCGGGCGGGGAACACCTCCCCTGCGTGGGCGCGGCCGCGCGCCAGGCCGCCGTGGGCACCGCGGGCGGCCGGGCTCCCTCCGCCTCCGGCCGGCCCGCCGTGACCGGGTCGCCGTGACCGGGTCGGGCGGCCGGGGGCCGGTCAGAACTCGTCGTGCCCGGAGACCTGGCCGATCGGGAAGACGTGCCTGTTCGCGGCGCAGATGGTCTCCAGGACGTGGACGGGCACGTCCTCGTCGGAGTAGCCGGCGCGAAGGACCTGGACGACCCACTCCCCCGGTTCGAGCTCCAGGGTCTCGTACTCGAAGGATGTCGGCGGGCGGGCCGTCAGGTTCTCCTCGGCACGGCCGAAGGTGTGGCCGAGGGCGACCAGTGCCGACTGGAGCGACGGCTTGACGAACCCGGGCTCGGCGAGGCGGGTGCCCCCGAACAGGTCCGCCCGGAAGTAGCTGGTGGCGATGCGCACCGGGATCCCGTCGGCCGTCATCATCTTCCGGCGGGCGATCACCTCGGCGCCGGGTTCGACGCGCAGGCAGGCGGCCACGTGCTCACCGGCCGCCTCCGGGCCCACGTAGAGCATTCTGCGGCCCGGTGTGACACCCTGCCTTTCCGCCTCGGCGAGGAACAGGGACGCGGAGGCCCGCACGGCGGGATCGGTCGGCAGCGCCCGCCGCACCAGGACCCTGGGCGCGCGGGCCGCGGTCTCCCCGGGGGCGCGAGCCGCGGTCTCCCCGGGGGCGCGAGCCGCGGTCTCCCCGGGGGCGCGAGCCGCGGTCTCCTCGGGAGCGCGGGCCGTCGGTCCCTTTCCCATCTGGGAGACGTGGCCCGGGGACACGCCCAGGCGCGTCCCGACGTCCTCCAGGCTCATCCCGGAGTCAAGGACTTCGGCGATCGCCTGACGACGCATCTTCGCCGCCTCCGCGAGGAGTCCCTGCTCTTCGGTGATGAGGCGGCTCAGGACCCGTGCGCGCTCCACGGGGTCGCTCAGCCCGGAAACATCGCGCAACGTCTCCAGATCCATCGGGGCCCTCCTCGCGCTCACCACCACCGGGGATTTTAGTCCTCCCTGTTTCGGTGCCGGGCCGGTGCCAGCGCCGGGCCGGTGCCAGTGCCAGGCCGGTGCCAGTGCCAGGCCGGTGCCAGGCCGGTGCCAGGCCGGTGCAGGGCCGGTGCCGGCGGTCCGGAAGGCCGCCCGGCGACGGCCACCGGGCGTTCGCACGCGCCCGCCCAGGGCGCGGGCCGTTCTCCGTGGGAGGCGCGAGTCTCCATGGGGAGGCGCGAGCCGTTCACTCCGGGAGGGGACGCGCGGTCAACGGGCACTCTGGCCTGGTGGTTACAGCATGGGGGCCGTCAAATCAGTTGCCGACGCCGCGCCCGGGTGCGGAAATTGGATGGTCACCCGTGTCACGCGGGTGGCGGTGATCCGGCGGGGCGGCCACCGGGAGCGGTGGCACGGGAGAGACCGGTCGAGAGGGGATGGTGTTCCGGCCTGCCATGTCCCGGACGGCTCTCACCCCGTCAGAACACCGTGAGGAGCGTGCCGCCTGCCGATGCCCCCTGATACCGGAACCACCCCAGTCAACACGACCAGGACAACCAACACGACCGACGCAGACACCTCTGCCGGCGACGCGGAATCCCCGCCGCGGCGACCCCTCCCCCCGCGCCGCGCCAGGGCGGCCTCCCTGTGGCGGTTGAAGTCCTACCTCCGCCCGTACGTCGTCAGCCTGGCCGCCATCTGGGTGGTGTCCTTCGCCGCGGTCGCGATCGGCATCGCCGTCCCGCTGATCGGCAGGGAGATCATCGACGGTCCCGTCGCCCGGGGCGACACCGGGGCCGTACCTCCCCTCGCGCTGCTGGCCCTGGCCCTGGGCGTGGTCGAGGCGCTGCTCGTCTTCCTGAGGCGGTGGCTGCTGGCCGACGCCGTCCTGGGCCTGGAGACCAGCATCCGCGACGACCTCTACGCCCACCTGCAGCGGCTGCCGATGGGGTTCCACGCCTCCTGGCAGTCGGGCCAGCTGCTGTCCCGGGCGACGACCGACCTGTCGACGATCCGGCGCTTCCTCGGCTTCGGCCTGCTCTTCCTCGTCCTGACCACCGTCCAGATCGCGACGGTGACCGGGTTGCTGCTCCACATGTACTGGCCGCTCGGGCTGCTGGTCGTCGCCTCGGCGGTGCCGATCATGGTCACCACCCTGCGCTTCGAGCGTACGTACATCACCATCTCCCGCCGGGTCCAGGACGAGCAGGGCGACCTCGCCACGGTCGTCGAGGAGTCGGCGGCCGGCATCCGTACGATCAAGGCGTTCGGCCGCGGCCGGTACGTCTCGGAGATCTTCGAGGAAGGGGCGCTGAAGGTCTACCGGACCTCGATGGAGAAGGTCCGCCTGTCGGCCAGGTTCTTCACCTTCCTCGAGGTGATCCCGAACATCACCCTCGCGCTCGTGCTGCTGCTCGGCGCCCTGGCGGTCGGCTCGGGCACCCTGACGCTGGGCACGCTGGTGGCCTTCGCCACCCTGATGCTGCAGCTGGTCTGGCCCGTCTCCGCGCTCGGCTTCATCCTGACGATGGGCCAGGAGGCGATGACCGCGGCGGACCGGGTGATGGAGGTGCTCGACACCGAACCGGAGATCGTCGGGGGCACCGGCGCGATCGAGCGGCCCCGGGGGCACCTGCGCTTCGAGGGGGCGTGCTTCGCCTTCCCCGGCGCCGCCGAACCGGTGCTCCACGACGTCTGGCTGGAGGTGCGGCCGGGAGAGACGGTGGCGGTCGTGGGCGCGACGGGGTCGGGAAAGACGACGCTGACCTCCCTGGTGCCGCGGCTGTACGACGTCGGCGCCGGCCGGGTCACGATCGACGGGGTCGACGTCCGCGACCTGCCGCTGCCCGCGCTGCGCTCGATGGTCGCCACGGCCTTCGAGGAACCGACGCTGTTCTCGATGAGCGTCAGGGAGAACCTCACGCTGGGGCGGCACGACGCGAGAGAGGAGGAGATCGCGGAGGCGCTGCGGATCGCCCAGGCCGGATTCGTCCACGCGCTGCCGTGGGGGCTGGAGACCAGGATCGGCGAGCAGGGCATGTCCCTGTCCGGCGGCCAGCGCCAGCGGCTCGCGCTGGCCCGCGCGGTTCTCAGCCGTCCCAGGATCCTCGTGCTGGACGACACGCTCTCTGCCCTGGACGTCGAGACCGAGGCCCTGGTGGAGGAGGCGCTGCGGCACGTGCTGCGCGAGGCCACCGGGATCGTCGTCGCCCACCGGGCCTCCACCGTGCTCCTCGCCGACAGGGTGGCCCTGCTGCTCGACGGCACGATCGCGCACGTCGGCGAGCACCACGAGCTCATGGCGAGCGTGCCCGAGTACCGCGCGCTGCTGTCGGCCGACCCGGACGCCGAGGAGGCGCGGCTGTGAGCGTGACCGAACCTTCCACCCAGCCTTCGGGACCCTCCTCCGGGCCCTCCGGAGCCTCCGGGTCTTCCGGACCCTCCCCCGCCGAGACCGCGAACGGGTCCCGGGAGTGGCGGGGGGTCGCGGCGGAGAACCAGGACGAGCTGTCGGCGCGGGTGTCGTTCCTGCTGCGCGACAGGTCCAGGCGGCTGCTCGGCGACCTGCTGCGCCCGTACCGCAAAGAGATCATCCTGCTCGTCGCGATCATCGTGACCTGCAACGTCGCCTCGCTCGCCATTCCCTACCTGGTCAAGGTGGGCATCGACGCGGGCATCCCGCCGATGGTGGCGGGCGCGGGACCTCGGACGCTGGTGACGGTCGTCGCGGCGATCCTGACGGCGGCGGTCGTCCAGCTGGTGACCCGGCGGATATTCCTCAGGATGGCCGGGCGCATCGGCCAGAGCATCCTGCTGGAGCTGCGGCGGCGGGTGTTCGTCCACTTCCAGCGGCTGTCGCTGTCGTTCCACGAGGACTACACCTCGGGCCGGGTCGTCTCCCGGCTCACCTCCGACATCGACGCCATCTCCGAGATGCTGCAGTCGGGGTTCGACGACCTCGTCACCGCCGTGCTGACGCTGGTCGGCACGGCGGTCCTGCTGCTCGTCCTGGACGTCCACCTCGGCGTGGTCGCGCTGCTTCCGCTGCCGGTCCTGATGCTGTTCACCGGCTGGTTCCGGCGGCAGTCGAGCATCATCTACCGCAGGACCCGGGAGACCGTGGCCCTGGTGATCGTCCACTTCGTGGAGTCGATGGCCGGCATGCGCGCGGTCCAGGCGTTCCGCGGGGAGCCGCGCAACCAGGAGATCTTCTCCCACCTGAACGCCGACTACCGCGACGCCAACCGGCGGAGCATGCGCCTGGTCGCGATCTTCTCACCGGGCGTCAAGCTGATCGGGAACGTGACGATCGCGGCCGTCCTGCTCTACGGGGGCACGCTGGCGATCCAGGGTGAGGTCACGGTGGGCGTGCTGGCCGCCTTCCTGCTCTACCTGCGCCAGTTCTACGAGCCGATGCAGGAGATCAGCCAGTTCTACAACACGTTCCAGTCCGCCGGGGCGGCGCTGGAGAAGCTCTCCGGCGTGCTGCAGGAGCGTCCCGTGGTGGCCGAGCCCGGCGACCCGGTGACGCTGGAGCGGCCACGCGGGAGGGTCGAGTTCCAGGGCGTGGAGTTCTCCTACCTGGACGGCACCCCCGTGCTGCCCCGGCTGGACCTGGTGGTCCCCGCCGGGCAGACCGTTGCGCTGGTCGGCACCACCGGGGCGGGCAAGACCACGCTGGCGAAGCTGGTCTCCAGGTTCTACGACCCGGTGGCGGGCCGGGTGCTGCTGGACGGCGTCGACCTGCGCGACCTCGGCGAGGAGTCTCGGCACGCCGCGGTGGTCCTGGTCACCCAGGAGAACTTCCTGTTCAGCGGGTCGGTGGCGGACAACATCAGGTTCGGCCGGCCGGGCGCGAGCATGACCGACGTGGTGGCGGCGGCTCGCTCGATCGGCGCCGACGCGTTCGTCTCCGCGCTTCCCGAGGGGTACGACACCCAGGTCGGCAAGCACGGCGGCCGCCTGTCGGCCGGGCAGCGGCAGCTGGTGGCGTTCGCGAGGGCGTTCCTGGCCGACCCCGCGGTGCTGATCCTCGACGAGGCGACGTCCAGCCTGGACGTCTCCAGCGAGCGGCTGGTGCAGCGGGCGATGCGGACCATCCTGGCGGACCGGACGGCCCTGATCATCGCGCACCGCCTGTCGACCGTCGAGATCGCCGACCGGGTGCTGGTGATGGACGGCGGCAGGATCATGGAGGACGGCCCGCCCGGCGAGCTCGTCCGGCGGGCGGGCCGCTACGCCGACCTGCACCGCGCCTGGCTCGACAGCATCTCCGACCACCGCGACGTCCCCGGCTGACCCACCCGGCGGCCGGAATCTCGGGCACGCGATTTTCCGGCGGACCCTGAACCCCGGCAACGGGGTCCGCGTATCTCAGGGCGGAACGGCACGAATGATCCTTCCCACCCGCAGGAAAGGGGCAGTGATCTCGATGAGCACCCGGCGGTCGCGCAGAAGACGGTCTCTGACCGCCACCTTGCTGGTCTCCGCCATACTGGTCGCCGGGTGCTCGTCAGCGGCCGTGACGGCCGGGACCTCCGTCCAGGCGGTGGGACTGGCCGGCGATCGGGCGGACGCGGACGTCCGCTTCTCCCAGGAGATGATCCCCCACCATCGCCAGACGATCCAGCTCGCCGACCTGGTGGACGGCCGGAGCGAGAACCCGTACGTGCGCGACCTGGCCGCGAAGATCAAGAAGGACGAGGCCGCCGACATCGACCTGATGTCCGGCTGGTTGCGGTCGTGGCAGGTCGAGGTGCCGGCGGGGGGTGACCACGCCGCGCACGACATGCCCGGCATGCTGTCCGCCACCCAGATCTCCTCCCTGGAGAGGCGCTCGGGTGCCGCCTTCGACAAGCTGTGGCTGAGCGTGCTGGGCAAGCACCTCGACAGCGGTGTCCAGATGGCCCAGGTCGTGATCGCGCTGGGCAGGCACCGGCCCACCACCCGGCTGGCGGAGAAGATGGTCACCGCGCAGCGCGCCCAGATCGCCGAGATCGGCAGGAAGCTCGCCTGAGCCGCCGTACCTGTCGTGCCTCCGGACCTGTCGTACCTCCGGGTGCGCCGTGCCACCGGCGAGGACGTCGCCGCCCGTACGTGACGGGATCGCCGAACGGCGCCGCCCGTACGTGACGGACGGCGCCGTTCGCGCCTGACGGGCGGTGCCGCCCGCCTCCAACCCCCGGGCTCTACCTCAGCCCGAAGGCGCGGACGATCGTCTGCTCGACGGCGTTGCCCCTCTCGTCCCTGGCGCCGGCCCGCAGGCTGACGTACCGGGCGCGGGCCGGGGCGTCCAGCCTGGCCCTCCACCCGTCGCCGGTGCGGGTCAGGCGCTCGGTGCGCCAGGTGGCGCCGTCGTCGTAGGAGACCTGGAGCTCACCCGAGCGGATGGCCGCCTTCGGCCCTCCCGGCAGGTGTGAGGGGAGGATGGTGAGGGCGGCCGAGCGGGAGGCCCTGCCGTCCACGCCGGTGTCCACGGCGTAGTCGAGCTGCACCAGCGGCAGCGCGACCGGCTCTGCGGAGCCGGAGGGGGCCGAGGTGAAGTTCCACACCGTCCGCGTGGTGGTGGAGTACGGGTACGCCGCGGCGTCGCGTTCCGTCGTGGTGACGAGGCGGTAGGGAAGCCCGGCCTGGCCTACCTCGGCGTCCAGGACGTAGCCGCCCGTCTCGGCGACGAGGGTCCCTCCCTGGTGGAGCGACGTCGTCTGGTCGAGCTGGCCCGGGCCGAAGAGCCCGACGTGGTCGGCCCCGGAGTCGCCCCAGCCGGGCACCTGGACGTGCAGGGTGTTGCCCTCGCGGACCGGGAGCGCGATGGAGTCGTTCACCCTCGGGCGCTGGATCGGGCCGAACCACTGCTCGCCGGTGGTGCTTCCCGCCCGGTAGGACCTCTCCCCCGAGAACTGCCACGTCTTCCGCGGGATCTCCGCCTCGGACGTCCAGCGTACGGAGTCTCCCGGGGTGACCCAGTCGGTGCGCTCGCGCTTCGACCTGCTCAGCAGCGTGTAGCCCACCTTGGTGTTCAGGCCGGGGACCACGTCGAAGCGGTACTCGGCGACCTCGTCCGCCGGGTCGTTGCGGAAGTCGACGTCGACCCGCGCCAGGTCCCGGTGCGCGGGGCGGTAGGTCAGGTCGCCGGGAACGGACTGCTCCCAGCGCCGGACCAGGTCGTATAGGTAGGCGGTGTCGGGCCTGGAGACCGTGCGCAGCCGGACGCTCTCCTTCCCGAGGCGGGAGATGAGCTGCTCGCCCTCGTCCATGGTCAGTGACGCCACGGTCAGGGGCGTCCTCCTGATCGCCTCGCGGAGCCGTCCCGCCTCGTCGTTGACGATCAGCAGCAGCTTCGCCCCCGCGGCCACGGCGGCGGGCACCTGCTCGTCCGTGTCGCCGTAGCGCACGACCGCGATCTTCCCCTTGACGTCCAGCCCGGCGTAGTCGGCCGCGCGGCCCCCGCCGGCGAAGACGGCGGGCAGGTCCTGCGAGCCCTCGGGCAGGAGCCCCGCCCCCGGCTGGATCCACAGGTCGTCGTACGCCTGCCCGCCCGAGCTCACGGTCAGGAGCGGCTGGATCTTGCGCCAGCGCGTGCCGATGGACAGCCGTCCCTCGCGCACCCGCTTCGTGGGCTGGATCCAGACGCTGTCGTACCCGGTGCCGAGCGTGTAGGAGTCGGCGACGGAGGCCGTGTCGCCCAGCGTGCGGTGGTAGTCGACGCGGGTCTCCGCGTCGGCGCTCTCCTGGGGCGTGACGGCCTTGGCCTCGCGCACGGTGGTGCCGTCCAGGGTCACGGTGGTGTCGTCCTCGACGGTGACCAGGGGTTCGTTGAGCAGCGCGAGACCGAGCGAGGAGGGACCGTGCGTGCCTCGCACGTCGCCCCACATCCACACCGAGTACCTGCCCTGGGGCACCAGGACGTCCACCTCTCCGGTGAAGGTGAGGAAGCTGTAGTAGCCGTCGGCGGGGTCGCCCTCGCGCAGGAGGTTGATCTGGCCGCTCATCGGGGCGCCGTCGCGGTCCCTGGCCTTAATGACGAGGTGGCGGGGCCGGTCCTCGGTGCTGACGCCGACGACGGTGCGGGCGAGCACCGGGCCGCCGCCCGCGGACGCCTCGATCCACCCGGTGTAGCCGTTCTTCTCCGACACGCGGTCCAGGTCGGCGGTGAGGGTGACGGTGCCGCTGCCGCCCGCCGGGACGACGACCCGGGAGGCGGACAGGGAGAACAGGCCGTCCGGGGCACCGGCGACCTTGAGCGCCAGGTCGAGGGTGACCTCGGTGGCGGAGGTGTTGGTGTAGGTCACCTGCCGCTCGGCCTCGCCGCCCTGCTCCTCCTCCAGCGGGTGGATGCCCAGGTAGGCGCCGCCGGTGGCGAACAGGGTGGCGGTGGTGGCGGCCCGTGCGTCCAGGCGTCCGGTGCCGGCCTGGTAGGCGGTGTGGTCCGGGGTGGCCTTGGACGTGCTCATCAGGGCGTCCTTGAGCTGCCCGCCGGTCCAGCCGGGGTGCGCGGCGGCGAGGAGCGCGGCGGCGCCCGCGACGTGCGGGGTGGCCATCGAGGTGCCGCTCATGGTCGTGTACGGGCCCTCGCCTTCCCGCGCGTACTGGGACCGGGCCGCCAGCACGCCGACGCCGGGAGCGCTGAGCTCCGGCTTGAGCGCGCCGTCGACCAGCCTCGGGCCGCGGCTGGAGAAGTCGGCGAGGTGGTCGGAGGCGTCCACCGCCGCGACGGTGAGGGCCGCGTCGGCGGCGCCCGGGGCGCCCACCGTGCGCTCGGAGGGCCCGGCGTTGCCCGCCGCGATGGTGAACAGGGCGCCGGTCTCGGCGCTGAGCGCGTTGACGGCCTGGCTCATCGGGTCGGTGCCGTCGGTGGGCGCGTCGGTGCCGAGGCTCATGCTGACGACCTTGGCGCGCTGTTCCCTGGCGGCCCATTCCATGCCGGCCACGATCCAGGAGTCCTGGCCCTGGCCCTGGTCGCTGAGGACCTTGCCGACGTGCAGCTCGGCTCCGGGGGCGACGCCCTTCTCCTTGCCGCCCGAGGCGGCGCCGGTGCCGGCGATCGTGGAGGCGACGTGGGTGCCGTGACCGTGCCGGTCGGTGACCTCCTCGCCGGGTACGAAGCTGGCGGAGGCCTCGATCTGACCGGCCAGGTCGGGGTGGCCCGCGTCGACGCCGGTGTCCAGGACGGCGACGTCGACGCCCTCGCCGGTGTTGCCCGCCGCCCAGACCTCGGGGGCGCCGATCTGCGCCACGGTGTCGGCCAGGTCGACCTTGACCTTGCCGTCCAGCCAGACCTTCGCGATGCCGCTCGTGAAGGCGGGCGCGGCGTTCCCGCGCCCGCCTTCACGGGCGCCGGGCGCCGCGGCCCGGCCGCCGGTGAGCGCGGACCAGAAGCTCGCGGCCTTGTCGCGGTCCTCGGTGACGGCCGCGCCCTTGATGCTGCTGAGGGTACGGACCTTCGTGGCGCCCTCGGGCAGCGCCTTCGCGGCGCGGGCCGCGGAGTCGTCCGCGTAGGTGACGATCAGCGGAAGGTGGTCGACGTGGGCGTCGTCGTAGTCGTCGGCCAGGAGGCGGGTGACGTTGAACAGCCGCCTGTCGAGCAGCCCCGCGGAGAGATAGGGCATCGCGCTGTCGGGATGGACGTAGGTGTCGGTGCCCACGGTGGTGACGCGGGCGCCGACGGGTTCGCCGTCGGGGCCCCGGACGACCGTGGTGCCGGTCCCGGTGCCGCCGGAGCGGACCGTGACCTTGTCGCCGGTGATCAGGGTGATGGTGCGGGTGACCGCCGCGGCGCCGTGGGCGGGTGTTCCCGCGGCCGGTACGGGGTCGAGCCGGATGGTGCCGAGCGTGGTGGTGGCGTACGTCGGCGGGGTCACCGCGAGTACCGCCAGGGCGACCGCGACGGCGAGCAGCCGCGATCCGCCGGAGGGCATGAGTGCCAAGTGGGTTCCTTGACTCGAACGGTTCGGGGGGACGCGGCAGCGGTGGTGACGATTTTGTCTTCTGGAGAGGAGAGAAACGGACGACCGTATCTGCCAAAGGACAATGTGGTGATCTCTGACCGCCCGCGTCAACAGGAGTCGCGTTACGCGTTCAATTCACAAGTTCGCTTTCCAGGACGAGTGTTATGAAAAGCACATATATTTCGACAAAGTAGTTAATCGATTACAGATGGCCCCATGACACCGGAATGTCGACGTTTAACGGAAAGTGACCGTCCGCGGCCGAGGACGGACACGCGAAGGCCCCTCTCGCGTCGGCGAGAGGGGCCTTCGTACGCTGTGGCGGCCGGAGGGCGCGCAGGCTCAGCTGGCGGTGCCCGCGGTCTCCTGCTCCGCGGCGCGACGCCTCTCCTCTTCCTCGACCGCCTCGACCGTCTCGTTGTCGCGGTCACGGCGGTACTCGCGGACCGAGTAGGCGATGGCGGCGGCCCAGAGGACGGCGATGGTGATGTAGGCGACGGTCTGGACGCCGCCGGAGGCGTCGATCCAGTCGCTGCGCAGCAGGGTCCTGACGTTGGTCAGGATGATGACACCGCCGACGGCGGAGCCCAGGATGCGCGGCGGGATGTGCCGGACCAGCCAGGCGGCGATGGGTGCCGCGATGACGCCGCCGATCAGCAGCACGGCGACCCAGGAGAAGTTGATGTTCTCGGAGCCGATGCCGTAGAAGAAGCCGATGCTGGCGGCGATGGCGACCAGGAACTCGCTGGCGTCGATGGAACCGATCACCTTGCGCGGCGCCAGGCGCCCGCTGGCCAGGATCGCCGGGGTGCCGACCGGGCCCCAGCCGCCGCCACCGGTGGCGTCGACGAATCCGGCGACCAGGCCGAGGGGCGCGAGGAAGCGCTTGCGCAGCGGCTTGCCCAGGTTGCCGCGCGGGAGACCGAAGGCCGTGAAGCGGATCAGGACGTAGACGCCCAGCGCGAGCAGGATGATCGACATGACCGGTGCCGCAACCTCGGTGGAGAGGCCGGACAGGAAGGTGGCTCCCGCGAACGCGCCGACGGCGCCGGGAACACCGATCTTGGCGACGACCTTCCAGTCGATGTTGTTGAAGCGCCAGTGGGATATGCCCGAGGCGAGGGTCGTGCCGATCTCGGCGAGATGGACGGTGGCCGAAGCGGCGGCGGGGTTGGTGCCGATGGCCAGGAGCAGCGTCGTCGAGGTGACACCGTAGGCCATGCCGAGGCTGCCGTCGACGAGCTGTGCCGCGAAGCCGACCAGGCCTAAGAGGATGAGCGCACGCACAACGCCCCCCTTCCTGTTTTTCCTACTCTGTTGATAGGAATTATCGTGATTGAATGCCAGGGCGGCGTCAAGTCACGTTTCGAGCAAGGCGTCTCAAGGTGTGGGAATCTTCATCCCACGCGCGGTGCGGGGTGCGCCGTCACGCCCTGCGTCGCCTGCCGGCCTCGGCCACCGGCGACAGGAGGGCGGCCAGGCTGACGGTGTCGACGATGGCACCGATGGAGGTCTCGATGTTCAGCCACACCGTGCGCAGCCGTACCGCCTCCCCGAAGTAGACCACGTCGCCGGTCGGCAACCCCCTCACCGAGGTCAGCTCGCCGGCGACGGCGCGCAGGACGTCCCCGACCGAGATGTCGACGGGCGGGCGCGTGAGCGTGAAACCGCCCTCGTGGCCCCGCTGGGCGAAGACGAGGTCGGCGCGGCGCAGGTCGGTCAGGATGCCGCGCAGGAAACTCGCCGGGATCTCCTGCGCCTGGGCCATCGTCTCCGACTTGACCGGGGCGGGATCGCTCAGCGCGATGACCAGCATCGCCCTTATGGCGTAGTCGCTCCGAGCCGTGATGTGCATCCGAAAGTCCCCCCGACGGTGCGCCTCTGCCGCTGGCCGATGGCCTCATGTGGGCTGGTCTCGCTTAAATCTACTATCTCTATAGGTTAACTGTGAATTATTCTCGTGGTCAGGTGTGCCCGCGGTGCGGCCTGCGGGCGGCGGCGCGTCCCGGCCGTTCGGCGCCCACCTGCCCATGAGCTGGTGGAAGCGCTCGTGGTCTCCAGCCTGGCCTTCGCGGTGATGCACGGGTCGACCGACCCCTGGCGGTTCGGATATCATGCCGTATTCGGCTTCTGTGCCGGGTTGATGGCGATCATCAGCCGCGGCATCGAGGCACCGGTCGCGTTCCACGTCGCCGACAACGTCCTGGCGACAACGGTCAACACGTTGATGGCGGACGGCGAGGCCTTCCCCCTCGACCGGTCCACCGACACCGGCGACGCGTCCGTGCTGATCCTTGTCGCCGTCAACGTCGGCATGGTCGTGTTCGTCTGGCTGCGCGAGCGGCGAGCGCGGGCCACGGGTAGTGCCGTCGCCGGCGCCGGGCATGCCGAAGCCCTCGACGACGAGGGCCAGGGGAGCAGCCGTGGATCGGTCGCGGCGGCCCGACCGCCCCTGCTTCGACGCCGGCGTCCACCAAGAGGCGCCGCCGGACGTGCGGTACCGCATGAGGAGGCGAGGAACCCATGACCTGGAGCACGCGTGAGATAGCCGAGCTGTCGGGAAGCACGGTGAAGACGGTGCGCTACTACCACGAGATCGGTTTGCTCGACGAGCCCGACCGCGAGCCCAACGGCTACAAGCGGTACGAGGTCCGCCACCTGACGCGGCTTCTGCAGATCAGGCGGCTGACCGGGCTGGGCGTGCCGCTCGCGCAGGTGGCGGCGATGGGAACGGACACCGACGGCCGCGCCTCGATCTTCCGGACCATCGACGCCGAGCTCGAGGCGACGATGGAGCGGCTCCAGAACATCCGGCGAGAGCTGGCGGTGTTGTCCCGGCCGGGCGCGTCACCGGATGTGCCGACCGGGTTCAGCGGCGTCGCGGAGCATCTGCGCGACAACGATCGCGCACTCATCACGATCTATGCCCAGCTGTTCTCGGACGAGTCGATGGACGCGGTGCGGCGGACCCTCGAGGCAGATCCCAACCCCGAACTCGACGAGGAGTTCCGCGACCTTCCCGAGGACGCCGACGAGGCCACACGGCAGGCCATGGCCGAGCGGCTCGTCCCGTTCGTCGACGCGGCCACCGATCACTCGGTCACGTTGGAGCCCAAGGCCTCCACGCCGGGCCGGGCCGAAGCGGCCAGAAACGCCGTCGGCCACGCCCTTCACGCCCTCTACAACCGTGCCCAGGTCGACGTGCTGCGCCGGGCGCACCTGATCAGCGAAGCCAACGGTGGCGCGCGCCCGGCACGTGATTGACGTGACCCGGTGCCGATCCGGCACCACCACCGGCTCGGCCCGGCTCGCACTCCCCATCGGCACCCTGGTCCGAGCCGCCGACGACAGCCCATCACGAAACCCGCGCACTCCGATCGGCGACCGGGGCGACACCTCCGGCGCGGGCTCCGCGAAGGCTCCGCCGGCTCATCGAGGTCAGGGCCCTCTTCCGGGCCCCGGCGGCGTGCCGATGAGGGAAACCGGTGGGATCAGTGGCCGACGGAGTCGGAGTCGGTCGCGGCGGCCTCGCCCCGGTCGAGGGAGGACAGCTCCGCGACCTCCTCGGGGGTGAGGGTGAAACCGAAGATGTCGGCGTTGGCCCTCATCCGCTCGGGGCTGGACGACTTCGGCACGGTGATCAGGCCGAGCTCGATGTGCCAGCGCAGCACGATCTGGGCGGGGGTCCTGCCGTGCCGCTCGGCGGCGGCCGTGACGACCGGCTGTTCCAGCAGGTCGCCGCCCTGCCCGATGGGCCCCCAGGACTGGGTGGCGATCCCGTGGGCCTCGTCGTAGGCGCGGGGCTCGTCCCGGGTGAAGAACGGGTTGAGCTGGATCTGGTTCACGTCGGGCACCACGCCCGTCTCGGCCAGGAGCCGGTCGATGTGGGCCGGCTTGAAGTTCGACACGCCGATCGCCCGCACGCGGCCGTCCTCCAGCAGCTTGACCATGCCCTTCCACGCCTCCACGTAGCGGTCCTTGCGCGGCAGCGGCCAGTGGATCAGGTAGAGGTCGGCGTAGTCGAGGCCGAGCCGGTCCAGGCTGGCCTGGTACGCCTCCTGCGCGGCGTCGTATCCGTGCCACTCGCCGTTCAGCTTGGTGGTGACGAACAACTCCTCCCTCGGCACCCCGCTCGCCCGCAGCCCGCGCCCCACCCCGGTCTCGTTGCGGTACGCGTAGGCGGTGTCCACCAGCCGGTAGCCCATCTCGACGGCCTCGGCGACCGCGACCTCCGCCTCCTCGTCCGACATGGGCCAGGTGCCCAGGCCGACCTGCGGGATGTCCGCGCCGTTGACCAGCTTCAGGGTTGGAATGTCCAGAACAGTCATGGCCGACAGCCTTCCACGCCGGGCCCGGCGAGCCGTCGCCGGGGAGCGGTCACGCCGCGCGCGTCGCCTCGGGGAGACGCTCTCGGACGAGGAACGTCCCGGTCAGGGCTGCCAGGGCCAGGAGGGTGAGGACGATCCCGTAGTACGTGGTGAGCTCGGCGAGGGGCAGGTGGCCCGCGACGACCCCGGCGACGGTGGCGGGGATGCCCATGGCGAGGTAGCTGACGATGTAGAAGGCGGCCATCAGCCCGGCCCGCTCGTGCGGGGCCGCGGCCGGCAGCAGGGTGCGCGCGGCCCCCTGGAAGCCCGCGCCGAAGCCCAGCCCGGCGACGACCGTACCGGCGAAGAACAGCACTCCCGAGCCGGTGTTCACGCCGATCAGGGTCACGCCGACACCGAGGGCCAGGAGGACGGAGGCCACCCGCATGGCGCGCGGGGCGGGGACCGCCCGCAGGGCGAGGATCGCGACGGTGCCGCTGATGGTCAGCGCGAAGACCAGCAGCCCGCCCACCACGATCGACCCCGAGCCGGTGACCTCGCGGGCCAGGGACGGCCCCAGGGACAGGTAGAACCCGCCGAGCGCCCAGCCGGCCACGGTGATCGGGGTGACCAGCAGCAGGACCCGGCGCGCCCCGGCGGGCACGCTGACGTGCGGGCGCAGCGAGGCCAGCGCGCCCGCCCGGCGGCCGGCGGACTCGGACAGGAGGAGGATCGCGGCGCCCTGCAGCACGAACGCGACGATCAGGACGACGAACACCGTCCGCGTCGGCGCGGGCAGGTACTGCACGAGCAGGCTCGATCCCAGGCCGCCGGCGGCCAGGCCCAGGGCGGGCGTCACGCTGTTGACCAGCGGGCCGCGCGCCCGGTCGGCGTCCAGCAGGCCCGCTCCCAGCGCCCCGGTCGCGGCCCCGGTGGCGAAGCCCTGCACGACGCGCGCGACCATCAGGGCGGTCACCCCGTCGGCGGAGGCGAAGATCACCATCGCGACCGTCTCGAGCGCCACCGCTCCGAGGATCACCGGGCGGCGCCCGACGTGGTCCGACAGGGAGCCCACGGTGAGCAGGGCCACCAGCAGGCTCACGGCGTAGACGGCGTAGACGGCGGTCAGGACGCTGGAGGAGAAGCCCCAGTGGCCCTGGTACACGGCGTACAGCGGGGTGGGCGCGGCGGCGGCGGCCATGAACGTCGTCAGGGTCGTCGCCAGGAGCACCACGGCCGCACCGGCCCCCAAGCGGGCTCGTTGGGCGGGCAACGTCGAGGTCACGGTGGACATGAAGGAACTCCCGAAGCTTTAAAGCAAAGGATTTGCGTTAGCAACGTACACACCTCGGACCACTGAAGCAAATATTTTGCGTTAAGCTCGGTTCATGGCGACGAGGCAGGCGGTACGCACCGGGGGACGGAGCGCGCGGGTGCAGCAGGCCGTCCACGAGGCGGTACGGGATCTCCTCGCCGAGCGCGACCGTGCCGACCTGACCGTCCCGCTCGTCGCCGCCCGCGCGGGCGTGACCCCCTCGACCGTCTATCGCAGATGGGGTGACCTGCAGGAACTCCTGGCCGACGTCGCCCTCGAGCACATGCGGCCCGACGGCCCCCCGGCCGACCTGGGGAACCTGCGGGACGACCTCGCGACGTGGGCCGAGGAGTGGCTGGAGGAGATGTCCTCCCCCACCGGGCGCGCGTTCACCCGCGACGTGGTGGCCGGCGACGACGACGGCAGGAGCACCGGGCAGTGCTGCGCGTACACCAGCAGTAACATCCAGGTCATCCTCACCCGCTCCGCCGGGCGCGGCGAGGACGTGCCCACGCTGGACGCGGTGCTGGACCACGTGGTCGCGCCGATGACGTACCGGATCCTCTTCATGAGCGACTCCCTCGCCCCCGGGTACGGCCGCGCCCTGGTCGACACCCTGCTGGGCTCCCGATAGCGGACGAGCGGGGGACCGCCGAATCCGTCCGCGGCGCTGCGCCTCCTGCGCCTTCGCGTGCGGCATCCCGATCGGCTCCGCGGGCGGTGTCGCCCCGGCGCGGCGGGAGAGGAGCCACCGCGGAAGGCGGTTCGCAAGCGGGCCGCAACCGGGCCCTCCTATAAAGGGTCGCGTTCCCGTATGGTCCATCGGGCGGGCCCCTCCCCTCGGGGTGTCACCCGCACCGGCCTGTCCACGAACTCCCGCCCGGCACCGCTCTCCCCCGCCGGCGGATCCGCGCGCCTCGGGGGAGACAGTGAGAGAGACATGTCCAGCCTTACCCGCCTGCTCGCCGGGGCCGTGATCCTGCTGCCCGCCCTGCTGCCCGCCCCCGCGGCATCGGCCCACGCCGTTCAGGACACCCACACCGTCCAGGACAGTCACGCCGTCCAGGACAGCCGGAGCGCGCGGGACGGCCGGGCGACGGGTGGCGCCGCCGGCTGCAGGCCCGGCAGCGGTCCCAAGCTGGCCGGCAGGGACCTCACCCGGGTCACGCTGCCCGCCGACCTGTCCTGCGCCGACCTGCGGAGGGCGAGGCTGGACGGCGTGGTCGTACGCAGCCTCCTCACCGGGGCCGACCTGCGGGGCGCCTCGCTCAAGGGCGCCCGCCTCGGGAACGCCGAGATGGCCGGGGCCAAGCTGCGCGGGGCCGACCTGACGGAGGCGGAGCTGTACTACGCGAACCTGCGCGGCGCCGACCTGCGCGAGGCGATCATGGACGACTCGCTGCCCTACGCCGCGCACTTCGAGGGCGCCGACCTGAGCGGGGCCACGATGGTGCGCGCCAGGACGTACGGAGCCCAGTTCGACGACGCGAAACTGGTCGGCGTCGACCTCACCGACGCCGACGCCTACGGCGTGGACCTGCGCCGAGCCGATCTCAGCGGTTTCAAGGCGCCCAAGGCCCGCATGTACGACTCCACGATGATCAAGGCCGTGTTCCGGGACGCCGACCTGCGGGGCGCGCAGTTGCGCGGGTCGGTGCTGGACGGCGCGACCTTCCAGGGCGCCGACCTCGGCGGGACCGAGCTGCGCGAGGCCACGGGCGCGCTGCTGGCGGGCAGCAGGGGCATGCCCAAGGACCTGCCGACCCCCGACCCGGCGTGCGCGCCGGGCAGCGGGCAGAAGTACGCGGGCTGGGACCTGACCTCGGTCGCCGAGTTCCCCCGGGACCTGAGCTGCGCCGACCTGACCGGCGCCAAGCTGGACGGGGTCGACCTGGGCAGCGTCAAGCTCGACCGGGCGATCCTGCGCGACGTCTCGGCCATCGGGGCCACGATCCGCTACCTCAAGGGCGCCGACCTGCGCGGCGCGCGCCTGGAGCGCGCCAAGCTCGGCAGCGTCGAGCTGATGGGGGCCGACCTGACGGGGGCGCGCATGGCGAGGGCGGAGCTCGGCAGCGCCAAGCTGGCCGGGGCGAACCTGTCGAAGGCGGACCTGTCGGGGGCGGCGTTCGGCAGCGCCGACCTGACGGAGGCCAGGCTGGGCGGCGCCGACCTGCGCGGCGCGGAGTTCGGCAGCGCCAGGGCCGACCGGGCCGACTTCACCGGCGCCAGGATGGAGCGGGCCGACCTGAGCAGCGGCAAGTTCCAGGACGCGGTCTTCCGCGGGGCGACGCTGACCGACGCCGACCTGAGTTTCGCCGAGCTGCGGGGGGCCACCTTCGTGGACGCCGAGGTCACCGGCATGAAGACCGGCCACGCCAAGGACGCCGACCTGTCCGGGTCGTCCAGCCGGATGGCGATCGGCTGGGTGATCTTCCTGTCGCTGGTGGGCCTGGTCGCGCTCTGGGTGCTGGTCAAGGTGGTCGCGCGCGGGCGGCGGCTCGGGAGGGCCGCGAAGCTGGAGGCGTCCGAGCGGGCGGCCCGCCTGGAGAAGACCAGGCTGTCGCAGGAGGAGAACGTGACGCGGCTGGGCGAGGAGATCGACCGCCTGGCCGACGGGGGCGAGGGAGGCGACGACGTCAACTGGCACCGGGCCCTGGACGCCTACGACGCGGCCAAGCAGGCACTGGCCGTCGCCCGCGACATCGACGAGGTCAAGGCCGTCGACATCATCGTGGCGCGGGGACGCGACGCCCTGAGGGGACGTACCGCGAGGTAGGAACCGCCAGGCGGGAACCGGCGCCTCCGTCGCGCGGGGGCGGCGCTCAGGCGGTCGTCCCCACCGGGAGGAGGCGGCGGGCCGGCCGTCCCGGGCAAGGACGCCGGTTTCCCGCCATCGACCGGACGGACGCGTCGCCGGCGGCCGGCGACCGGCGACCGGCGACCGGCGACCGGCGACCGGCGATCAGGCGCGCGGCCCGAGGAACAGGCCACCGCTCGCGTCGACGACCTGACCGGTGATCCAGCGCGCGGCGTCGGTGGCGAGGAACGCGACCACGTCGGCGACGTCGCCGGGCCCGCCCAGGCGATCGAGCGCCGTCGTTCCGGCGATAAGTTCGGCCAGGCCGGGCACTTCGAAGACCGCTGCGTTCGTCGCCGTACGGGTGGCGCCGGGAGCGACCGCGTTCACCGTGATCCCCCGGACTCCGAGCTCGTTGGCCAAGGTCATGCTCATCGTCTCGACCGCGCCCTTCGTCATGGCGAAGGACGTCTGGGCGGGGTTGGCCATCCGGGTCGCCACGGACGAGATCGTGACGATGCGGCCACCGTCGCGGAGCAGCGGCAACGCCCGCTGGATGATGAAGTACGGCGCTCGCACGTTCACCGCGAAGAGGTGGTCGAACTCCGTCCGCGTCGTGACTCCGAGCGGGCCGGCGGGCGCGGCCGCCGCGTTGTTGACGAGGATGTCGAGTGGCCGCCCGGCCAGGCCGGCCTCGACTCCCGCGAAGAGTGTCTCGACGTCGTCATCCACGCCCAGCTCCGCCCTGACGGCGAGCGCGGTCCCACCGGCACGTTTGATCTCGTCGACCGTCGCCGTCGCGCCGTCCTCGTCCGTGCCGAAGTGCACGATGACCACTGCCCCCTTCGCCGCCAGCCGGACCGCGATCGCCTGCCCGATGCCGCGCGACGCTCCGGTCACGAGAGCCGTCCTGCCGATCAGATCGTTCATGCCGACCACCTCGTCTCGTTAGTGACTACCAATCTGGTAGTCACTACCAGTCCGGTAGGGTCTATCACATGTCCGACCAGCACTCAACCCTGCGAGCGCAACGGAGAGCCGAGACGCAGCGCGTGATTCAGGCACACGCGGTACGGCTGTTCACCGAGCGCGGATACGACGCCACGACCGTGACCGACGTCGCCGAAGCCGCGGGCGTGTCGCCCATGACCGTGTACCGGCACTTCCCCACGAAGGAAGACCTCGTGCTCGTCGACCAGCACGGCCGACTGGTCGCGGAGCGGATCGTCGCGTCGTCCGCCGCGCAGCCCCTGGTCCGCCGCATCGGCGGTGCGCTCGTCGACTCGGCCGCGACGTTGACCCGCGGCGCCCGCGGAGACGACGTGGAGGCGGGCGAGCGGTTCCTGCTCGCCCGCCTCCGGCTCATGATCTCGACGCCGGCCCTGCGGGCCAGGCACCTGGACAACCACTACGCCCTCCAGCGGGCGATCGTCGACGCCCTCGGGAACGACGCCACCGATCCCGAAGCGGCGTTCCACGCCCAGGTGGCGGCCAGTGCCTGCCTGGCCGCCATGCACACGGCGCTGGTGCGCTGGGCCGAGGACGACGGGCGGACCGAACTGCCCGACGTGATCGCGAAGGCGCTCGCCGCCGCCTTCGGCGACGACATCGTCGAACCCACCGGCGGCGTCGGCACCTCGGAGTCCGCCGGGCGCGCGGAGCGCCGATGACGGTTTCCCGTCCCCGGCCCGGGCCGGTTCGCGGCCGGCGTGCCCGTCTCACGTCGCGGGTGATCGCCCAGGCGTCCGCCACCGGGCCCACGTGCCCGAGCCCGCCGGGGTGGATCACCAGGCGGATCGCCTGAATCCGCCCGTCGAGTACGTCGAGCGCCCGGGTGCAGGCCCGGGCGATCGGGAACCGTGCGTCACCGCCGGTCAGCCGGTGAAGGACTCAGGGCCGAAACGGCCCCACGCGATGAATGCCGCGAGCGCGAGATAAGTCAGGTTCAGCATCACGAAACCGAATTCGCCGCGGCGGCCGTGGGTGATCATCGCGCCGACCATCAGCATGACCCAGCAGACCGCGGTCACCGGCACCAGAACCGGTGCGACCCCGAGCACGGCGGGCAGGATCAGGCCCAACGCGGCCAGGAGTTCGAGGACGCCGAGGGTCTTGACGAAGGCGACGCCGACGTCTCCGGTCCACCCCCCACCGTGGACCGCCGCCAGTTTCTCCTTGGGCACGAACGTCTTGCTGACGCCACCGGCCAGTGCAACTGCGGCCAGCAGCCCGGCAGCGATCCACAACGCGAGGTTCATCATCCACTCCTTGATCGAAGATTGCCCGCACCGCGTATGACGAGACAGCGCCCTCTCCTGTGACATCCCCGGACCCGACGCGGGAAGGCGTACGGCCCTCCCCGGCACGTCCTCGTCCCGGTCGCCGGCGACCTTCACCGGGACCCCGGCGGGGTGCGTGCCGTGTGGACCACAGCGATCACACTCGCAATTATTCCTTGACGCGAATATTCGCTATGAAGAATACTTTGTTTCATGGACGCACTCCTCACCGCACTGGCCGACCCGGCCCGATGGCGGCTCGTGAACCTGCTGGCCGAGCGGCCCCGGCCGGTCGGTGTCCTCGCCCAGCTCGCCGGGGCGCGCCAGCCGCAGACGACCAAGCACCTGCAGACCCTTGAGCGCGCCGGCCTCGTCACCTGCCGGCGCGTCGGCCAGCGCCGCGTCTACGCGCTCCAACCCGGTCCTCTACGGGAGTTGGCGGCCGCGCTCGGCCGGCTCGCCGACGCCGCGGACCGGCCTGGTGGCCCGCGCGAGACCTACGACCGCCACGGGCTCAGCCTCCACACGGAACGGCTCGCCGCCGAGGAGCCGGGCTGGGCCGACGGCCGCACGTTCAGGTTCCTCCGGTCGCTGACGGCGCGTCCCGAGGTGGTCTGGCGCCACCTGACCGAGGCCTCCCTGCTCGCCCGGTGGTGGACGCCCGACGACCTCCGCGTCTCCGAGCTCGTGTTCGAGGCGCGACCGGGCGGGCGGATCGTCCAGGAGTACCGCGACGCCGAGGACGCCGACGGCTCCGACCTGGTCGCCGGGCGCGCGGAGGGAGTCGTCGACGACGTACGCCCCGGCGTGCGCCTCGCCTACCGGCTCTCCCCGCTGCTTCCCGGCGGCGGCCTCGCCTTCACCGCCCACCTCGACCTCGGCCTCCGGCCCACCGGCACCGGCACGGACCTCGACGTCCACTACCGGATCACCGACAGCACGGTCGACTCCGTCGACTTCCTCGCGGGCATCGAGATCGGCTTCGGCCAGAGCCTCGACAAGCTCGCGGCGACCCTCGCCGCGAACCCGCACGACACCGCCGACACCGCCGACACCGCCGGCAGCACCGGCAGCACCGGCAGCACCGGCAGCACCGGCAGCACTGACAGCACTGACACCGGCACCGGCACCGGCAGCACCGCGCATGACCCCGACACGAGGAGCACGAAGTGACACAGCAGACCGGTGGTCGCGGACCTCAGGGCGACCGAGGGCGGTGACATTCTCGTGCTCTCCAGCGCGAGCGTCATCAAGGCGCTGCTGGCGGCCGACGAGGTCGACCGGCTGGCACTCACCGTCTTCCCGGTCTTCCTCGGCGGCGGGCCGCGCCTCTTCGACGACGGCCTGCCCGCCGGGCGGTGGACGCTCGCCGGCCAGGCCGCGGGCGAGCACGGCACGCTGGCCCTCGTCTACGACCGGATCCGCTGAGCCGGTCAGGGCTGGAAGCGGTATCCCATGCCGGGCTCGGTGAGCAGGTGAACCGGGCGGGCCGGGTCCCGTTCCAGCTTCTTGCGCATCTGGGCCATGTACTGGCGCAGGTAGTGGGTCTCCTTGAGGTACTTGGAACCCCAGACCTCCGTCAGCAGCCGCCGCTGGGTGATGAGCTTGCCGGGGTTGCGGACCAGGATCTCCAGCAGGTGCCACTCGGTGGGCGTCAGCCGTACGCCGCCGGAGACGGTCTTGTCGACCAGGTCCACGACGCGGTCGCCGACGCGGATCTGGGCGAGTTCCGCGTCGTGCAACGCGCTGCGCCGGGAGACGGCCCGGATGCGGGCGAGGAGCTCGTCGATGCCGAACGGCTTGGTGACGTAGTCGTCGGCTCCGGCGTCCAGCGCGTCGACCTTGTCGGACCCTCCGGTACGGCCGGAGAGCACGATGATCGGGACGGTGGTCCAGCCGCGCAGGCCGTGGATGACCTCGATCCCGTCGAGGTCGGGCAGGCCGAGGTCGAGCACGACCAGGTCGGGGTGCCAGTCGGCGGCCTGCCGCAGGGCCCCGCCGCCGTCGGGGGCCACGGCCACGTCGTAGTGGCGCGCGGCGAGGTTGATGCGCAGGGCGCGCAGGAGCTGGGGCTCGTCGTCGACGACGAGGACGCGGGTCACGGTCGTTCCGCCGCATCGGCCTGGCCGCGCGCCCGCGCGCGGGAGGAAACGGGAAGTGTCAGGATCATGGTGAGTCCACCCCCTGGTGTCTCGTCCGGTAGCAGGGTGCCGGCCATCGCCTCGGCGAGCCCCCGGGAGAGCGCGAGGCCCAGGCCGACGCCGGTGTGGTTGTCGCGGTCGCCGAGCCGCTGGAAGGGCATGAAGACCCGGTCGTAGGCGTCGGGCGGGATGCCCGTGCCGCGGTCGACGACGCGGATCTCCACGTGGTCGCCGTACTCGCCGGCCATGACGAGGACCTTCCGGTCCTCGGGGCTGTAGCGGACGGCGTTGGACATCAGGTTGACCAGGATCCGTTCCAGCAGCGCCTGGTCGGCGACGACCTCGGGCAGCTCGGCGGAGAGGTCCGTCTCGATCCGCGACGACAGGGGGCCGAGGTCGTCGACGGCGCGCGGCACGATCTCCTCGAGCGCGGTCGGCTCCAGCCTCAGCCCGAGCACCCCGGCCTGCAGGCGGCTCATGTCGAGCAGGTTGGCCACCAGGCGGTCCAGCTTAAGCAGGGACTCGTCGGCCGTGGCGAGCAGTTCCTCCCTGTCCTGCGGCGACCAGTCGATGCCGGTGTTGCGCAGGCTCTCCACGGCCGCCCTGGCCGAGGCGAGCGGGGTGCGCAGGTCGTGGCTGACCGCGGCGAGCAGCGCGGTGCGCATCCTGTCGGCCTCGGCCAGCGGCCTGGCCCGCTCCGCCTCCGCCGCCAGCCGGTCCTGGCGCAGCGCCACCGCCGCCTCGGCGGCGAACGCCTCCAGCACCCGCCGGTCGGAGGCCTCCAGCAGCCTGCCCCGGATGGCCAGGACGAGCCGCTCGTCGATGGCCACGTCGGTGTCCGCGCCCCCCGGGCAGGTGCAGGGCGCGTCACCGGCGGTGGCCACGATCCGCCACGCCTCGGGGTCGGACTGGTCGTCGGGACCCGGCTCGCCGGTGCGTTCCAGCAGGGTGACCGAGGCGAGCCCGAAGGTCTCCCGCAGCCGGGCGAGCAGCGAGGCGAGCGCGTGCTCGCCGCGGAGCACGTGCCCGGCCAGGGTGGAGAGGACCTCCGCGTCGGCTCGGGCGCGGGCCGCCTCCCGGGTACGGCGGGCGGCGACGTCCACGACCGCGCTCACCATGACGGCCACCAGCACGTAGACGCTCAGCGCGAACAGGTTCTCCGGGGCGGCGATGGTGAAGCGGTCGACCGGCGCGGTGAAGAAGTAGTTGAGCAGCAGGAAGCCGAGCACCGCGGCGGTGACGGCCGGCCACATGCCGCCGGCCAGGGCGACCACGACCACCATGAGCAGGAAGAGCAGTATGTTGCTCGGCAGGTTCACGTCGCCGCGGAAGGGATGCAGCGCCAGGGTCAGCAGCGGCAGCCCGAGGATCGCGAGGACCCAGCCCGCCACCCGGCGGGTGCGGGTGAGCGCGGCCCGCGACGGGGCGCGGCCGCGCCCCCGGCTCACCCTGTCGTGAGTGATCATGTGGACGTCGATGGAGCCGGACCGCGCGGTCGTGGTCACCCCGACCCCCCGGGAGAGGATCTGGGCGAACCGGCCTCGCCGGGAGGCCCCCAGCACCAGCTGGGTGGCGTTGACGCCGCGCGCGAAGTCGAGCAGGGCGGTCGGGACGTCGTCGCCGACGACCTGGTGGTAGGTGCCGCCCATGTCCTCCACCAGCGTGCGCTGGCGGGCCGTGCTCGCCGGATCGGCGCCGGCCAGGCCGTCGGCGCGCGTGACGTGCACGGCCAGCAGGTCGGCCCCCTTGCTCCTGCCCGCGATCCTGGCGGCCCGCCGCACCAGCGTGTCACCCTCCGGGCCGCCGGTCAGCGCGACCACGACGCGCTCGCGCGCCTCCCAGGTGCCGGCGATGCCGTGCTCGGCGCGGTAGCGGTCGAGCTGGTCGTCGACCTTGCCCGCCACCCACAGCAGCGCCAGCTCGCGCAGCGCGGTCAGGTTACCGACCCTGAAGTAGTTCGACAGGGCCGCGTCGACCTTCTCCGGCGCGTACACGTTGCCGTGGGCCATCCGCCGCCGCAGCGCCTCCGGGGCCATGTCCACCAGCTCCACCTGGTCGGCGCGGCGCACCACCTCGTCGGGCACCGTCTCGCGCTGGAGCACCCCGGTGATCTCCTCGACCACGTCGTTGAGCGACTCCAGGTGCTGGATGTTGACGGTGGAGACGACGTCGATGCCCGCGTCGAGGATCTCCTCGATGTCCTGCCAGCGCTTGGCGTTGCGCGAGCCCGGCACGTTGGTGTGGGCCAGCTCGTCGACCAGGGCGACCTTGGGTCTTCTGGCGATGACGGCGTCCACGTCGAGCTCGGTGAACACGCTCCCCCGGTGGACCATGCTCGCGCGCGGGACGACCTCCATGCCGTCGACGAGTTCCGCGGTGCGAGGGCGGCCGTGGGTCTCGACGAGCGCCACGACGACGTCGGTGCCTCGCGCGAGACGGCGGCGGCCCTCGCAGAGCATCATGTACGTCTTGCCGACACCCGGCGCGGCTCCGAGATAGACGCGCAGCCGCCCTCGCCCCCCGTTCATCGGTCGAGGGCCAGGTTGAGTTCGAGGACGTTCACCGCCGGTTCTCCCATGAAGCCGAGGGAGCGGCCGGTGGTGTTCGCCGCGATCAGCCGCCTCACCCTCTCCACGGGCATGCCGCGCTCCCTGGCGACGCGCGCCGCCTGGAGGTCGGCGTACGCGACGGAGATGTCCGGGTCGAGGCCGGAACCGCTGGCGGTGACCGCGTCGGCGGGCACCACGGCCCTGGCCGTGCCCCGGACCGGGACGGTGCGCCCGGCCGCGTAGTCCTCACCCGGCCTGCCGCACTCGACCTTCACGCCGCGGTACTCGGCGACGAACGGGGTCGCGGGGCAGGCCTGGTTGACGCTGACGGCCCGGGTCGGGGTGCCGACGGCGGGGAAGACCTTCAGCACGGCGCCGACCCCGTCGGGCGTGCAGTACGGCCGGGCGCCGCTCACCCCCTCCAGTTCTCCGACCGCCCTGGAGCGGGCGCAGACCTGGGTGAGCAGGCTCTGCCTGCCCTCGGATCCCGGTATGTCCACGACGTCCTCGGGCCCGAGGTTGCTCGCGGCGGTGGAGAGCATGTCGTAGCCGTCACCGGCCGCCGACGGCCGGCTCTGGAAGTACCTGCCGACCGGCCTGCCGTCGGCGTCGGTGAAGCTCTGGCCGACGATCGCGCTGCCCACGTCCTTCCCGTCCTTCTGGACGAGGGAGCCGTTGGCGCCGCCGTCGAACACGGCCTGGGCGACGCCGGTGACCACCAGCGGGTAGAGGGCCCCGGTGACCAGGGTGAGGACGAGCAGCGCGCGAAGCGCGGCGAGATGCTGGCGGACCCAGCTGGGCAGGCGTTCCATTACGACATCCCCGGAAGGAACTGGATGAGAAGGTCGATCAGCTTGATGCCGACGAAGGGCACGACGATGCCGCCCAGACCGTAGACGTAGAGGTTGCGGCTGAGCAGTTTCGAGGCGCTGGAGGGGCGGTAGCGCACGCCGCGCAGGGCGAGCGGGATCAGCGCGACGATGACGACCGCGTTGAAGACGACCGCGGACAGGATCGCCGACTGCGGGCTGGACAGGCGCATCACGTTCAGCGCGTCCAGGCCCGGGTAGACCGCCGCGAACATCGCGGGAATGATCGCGAAATACTTGGCGACGTCGTTCGCGATGGAGAAGGTCGTCAGCGCGCCGCGGGTGATGAGCAGCTGCTTGCCGATCTCGACGATCTCGATGAGCTTGGTCGGGTTGGAGTCGAGGTCGACCATGTTGCCGGCCTCCTTGGCGGCCGAGGTGCCGGTGTTCATCGCCACCCCGACGTCGGCCTGCGCGAGCGCGGGCGCGTCGTTGGTGCCGTCACCGGTCATCGCGACCAGCCTGCCGCCCTCCTGCTCCGATTTGATCAGGGCGAGCTTGTCCTCGGGCGTGGCCTCGGCGAGGAAGTCGTCCACGCCCGCCTCGTCGGCGATGGCCTTCGCCGTCAGCGGGTTGTCGCCCGTGATCATGACGGTGCGGATGCCCATCCTGCGCATCTCGTCGAAGCGCTCGCGCATGCCCTGCTTGACGACGTCCTTGAGGTGGACGACGCCCAGGACGCGCGCCTTTCCTTCGACGACCTCGCCGACGACCAGCGGGGTGCCGCCGGAGCCGGAGACGGCGTCGACGATGCTCCCCACCCCCTCGGTGGGGTGGCCGCCGTGCTCGCGCACCCACTTCATCACCGCGGTGGCGGCTCCCTTGCGGACCTGGCGGCCGTCGAGGTCGACGCCGCTCATCCGGGTCTGCGCGGTGAACCCGATCCACTCGGCGTGGGCGAGCTCGCCGGGCTCGCGCTCTCTGAGGCCGTACGCCTGCTTGGCGTAGACCACGATGGAGCGGCCCTCGGGGGTCTCGTCGGCGAGGCTGGCCAGCTGCGCGGCCGTCGCCAGCTCGTCGGCGGAGACGCCGGGGGCGGCGAGGAACTCCGACGCCTGCCGGTTGCCCAGCGTGATGGTGCCGGTCTTGTCCAGCAACAGGGTGTTGACGTCGCCGGCGGCCTCGACCGCGCGGCCGCTCATCGCGAGGACGTTGCGCTGGACGAGGCGGTCCATGCCCGCGATGCCGATCGCCGACAGCAGCGCCCCGATGGTGGTCGGGATGAGGCAGACCAGCAGCGCGACCAGCACGACGCCGGTGACGCCGTCCCCGGTGAGGGCGAGCGAGTCCGGCACGCCGGGGTTCTGGGCCTTGGCGTAGATCGCCAGCGGCTGCATGGTCGCGGTGGCGACCAGGAAGATGATCGTCAGAGCGGCCAGCAGGATGTTGAGGGCGATCTCGTTGGGCGTCTTCTGCCGGTCGGCGCCCTCGACCAGGGCGATCATCCGGTCGATGAAGCTCTCGCCGGGCCTCTGAGTGATCTCGACGACGATCCGGTCGCTCAGCACCTTGGTGCCGCCGGTCACCGCCGACCTGTCGCCGCCCGACTCGCGGATGACCGGGGCGGACTCGCCGGTGATGGCCGACTCGTCCACCGAGGCGATGCCCTCGACCACGTCGCCGTCACCGGGGATGATCTCACCGGCCTCCACGACGACGAAGTCGCCGCGCAGCAGTTCGGGGGCTCCGACGACGTCCCACTCGGTGGAGTCGCGCCCGCGCAGCCGCCGCGCCGTGGTGTCGCGCTTGGCGGCGCGCAGCGTGGCCGCCTGGGCCTTGCCGCGCCCCTCGGCGACGGCCTCGGCCAGGTTGGCGAAGATCACCGTCAGCCAGAGCCACACCACGGTGGCCCAGGCGAAGAACGACGGGGTGAGCACGGCGAGCACCGTGGTGAAAGCCGCGCCGATCTCGACGATCAGCATCACCGGGTTGCGCCAGAGCGTGGCCGGGTTGAGCTTCCTGACCGCCTCGGGCAGCGAGGTGAGCAACTGCCGGGGGTCGAGCAGGCCGCCGCCCACCTTCCCGTCCTTCTTCCCGTCCTTGGGGGCGGGGGGACGGCCCGGCGCCTCGAGCGTCTGGGTGGGCATCACTGGATTCCTTCCGCGAGCGGGCCGAGCGCCAGGGCGGGCAGGAAGGTCAGCGCGACGAGGATCACCGTCACGCCGACGACCATGCCGACGAACTGCGGGCGGTGCGTGGGCAGCGTGCCCGCTGAGACGGGCACCGGGGCCTGCCTGGCCAGGGATCCGGCCAGGGCGAGGACGAAGACGATCGGCAGGAACCGGCCGAAGGCCATGCACAGGCCGAGCGCCACGTCGTACCACGGCGTGTTGACGGTGATGCCGCCGAACGCGGAGCCGTTGTTGTTGGACGCGCTGGTGAAGGCGTACAGCACCTCGGAGAAGCCGTGCGGGCCGCTGTTGAGCATGCTCGCCCGCTGCTCGGCCGAGCCCATCGCCAGCGCCGTGCCGATCAGCACGAGCAGCGGCGTGACCAGGAAGTACATCGCGGCGAACTTGATCTCGCGCGAGCCGATCCGCTTGCCCAGGTATTCGGGCGTGCGGCCGACCATGAGCCCGGCCACGAAGACCGTGATCACGGCGAGGACGAGCATGCCGTACAGGCCCGCGCCCGCGCCGCCGGGGGCGACCTCGCCGAGCATCATGTTGAACATCGTGAGCATGCCGCCGAGCGCGGTGAACGAGTCGTGGAAGGAGTTGACCGCCCCGGTGGAGGTGAGCGTGGTGGCGGCGGCGAAGGTGCCGGAGTTGGGCACGCCGAAGCGTACGTCCTTGCCCTCCATCGCCGCGCCGACCGCCTGCGGGACCGTGCCGCCGTGGGCGATCTCCAGCCCGGTCAGCAGCGCGACGCTCGCCAGCGCCAGGGTTCCCATGATCGCGACGATCGCGTAGCCCTGCCGGGTGTCGCCGACCATGCGGCCGAACGTGCGGGGCAGCGCGAACGGGATCAGGAAGATCGCGAAGATCTCGACCCAGTTGGTCCAGGCGGTGGCGTTCTCGAACGGGTGGGCCGAGTTCGTGTTGTAGAACCCGCCGCCGTTGTTGCCCAGCTCCTTGATGATCTCCTGGCTGGCCACCGGGCCGCCGGTGATCGCCTGGGTGCCGCCGGTCAGGGTGGTCACCTCGTGCGGGGAGGCGAAGTTCTGGATCAGGCCGCCCGCCAGCAGCACGACCGCGCCGACGACGGCGAGCGGCAGCAGGATACGGACGGTGCCGCGGACCAGGTCCACCCAGAAGTTGCCGAGCTCCTCGGTCTTCCTGCGGGCGAATCCGCGGACCAGCGCGATCGCCACCGCCATGCCCACCGCGGCGGACACGAAGTTCTGCACCGCCAGGCCGGACATCTGCACCAGGTGGCCCATGGTCGACTCGCCCGAGTACGCCTGCCAGTTGGTGTTGGTGACGAAGCTGACGGCGGTGTTCCAGGCGACGTGGTCGGGCACCGGGGCGAAGCCCAGCGACAGGAACAGCCTGTCCTGCAGCCGCTGCAGCCCGTAGAGGAACAGGATGGAGATCGCCGAGAACGCCAGCAGGGCGCGGGCGTAGACGCCCCACCTCTGCTCGGCGTCCGGCTGGACACCGACGAGCCGGTAGATCACCCGCTCGACGGCGAGGTGCTTCGTACCGGTGTAGACGCGGTACATGTAGTCGCCCAGCGGCCGGTGGACCAGCGCGAGGGCGACGACGAGGGATCCGATGAACAGGATCCCGGCCATGGTCGAGGACATTAGAAGCGCTCCCTCATCAGAAACGCTCCGGGAAGAGCAGTGCCGCGACCATGAAGATCACCAGACCGGCGACCACCACCAGGCCGACGGCGTTGACGGCGCTCACAACCGTTCCACCGCCCTGACGACCAGCCCGAGGATCACGAAAACCGTGACCGTCAGGGCGACGAAGATGACGTCTGCCATCCCCACTCCTCGAATCCGGGGTTCACTCGCCACCACCCGACGGGCGGGGCATACGTAAGCAAACCGCCGTTTTTCCCCCTTACTGCGCGTCTTGACGGGTCCCATACGCCCCGGCCCCGAGGCTTGACGCCTCCCCTACGCGAGCCCCGGACGACCCCGGGCCGGCTCCCGTCCGGCCTTGCGGCGGCCGGACGGGATCCGGCCCTTACTCCAAGCGGTCCCGCAGGGCGGCCAGCGGACCGTCCCAGTCGCGGGCGAGCACGGCCAGGAACTGCTGTGCCACCTTCATCGGCGCGGAGTCCACCCGGTAACGGACCCGGCGCCGCTCCCCCGGCTCGGCCACCACCAGCCCCGCCTCGGCCAGCAGGGCGAGATGCTTGGCGATGGCCTGCCGGGTGATCGGCAGCCGGGCGGCCAGATCCGTCGCGGTGGCCGGCCCCCCGGCCGCGAGCGCGGCGAGGATCCCCCGCCGGCTCGGATCGGCCAGAGCGGTGAAGACCTCCTGCGCCACCGCCTCCAGGTCAGGCATGTCCGTCGAGGTACGCGACCAGCTCACCCAGCTCGTTCGTCCAGCCCCCGGTGTTGCCCGAGTAGGCCGCCTTGTGGGCTTCGGCGTCCGCCAGCTGCGCGAACCCGCTCTCGACCATGGTCAGCGTGGTGCCGGCGCCGGCGGGCTCCAGCCTGAACTCCACGTAGGTGCGTCGCGGATCGCCGTCGGGAAGGCCGGCGACCGGCCAGGTGTAGCCGAAGACGCGCGGCGGCTCGAGGCGCTCGATGGTGAGGGTGGCGGTGTCGCCGCTGTCCCAGCTGAGCTTGGCCTGGCCACCGACGCGCAGGTCGACCTCGGCGCGGTGCCCGAACCAGGTGCCCAGGCCCTCGGCGGTGGTCAGCGCCGCCCAGACCCGCTCCGGCGGGTGGGCCAGCTGGACCGTGCGCTCGATCCGGTCGGGGAATGTCATGTCCGCCTCCTTGTAGCAACCAGTTGGTTGCTACTCAACTTATAGCAATCGACTGGTTGCGTCAATCCACGGTCCCGCCGAACCCCGCGCGGTGGCCGCCGGGGCGATCGGGAGAAGGCGCCGCCGCGGAGGGCGGCGGCGCCTTGCGTGCGGTCGGAGATCGTCCGGCGCGCGCCCGCCACATGGGCCGTGCCCGGCCTGCGGAGGGGCTCCTAACCGGTGGCCTCGGCGAAAGATCGCCAGAACCCCGGGGGCCGGCCAGATCCTCGGGACCGCACCCCCGCTCCCTCCGCGATCATCTCGGCCCTCTCCTTCGATCTTCACCTGGGCGGGATCCAAGAACAAGACTGTTCGTGTCCGCTCGATTTCGTGAGACTGCCAGGTATGACCTCCCTGGACGAACACGACTCCGCCGATCGTGTTCATCGGCTGGCGCATGTCCGCTGGATCGCCGGGGGCACCGGCGCCGGCAAGAGCACGCTCGCCCGGATCCTGGCCGAACGGCACGATGTCCTCGTGTATGACGGCGATCTGGCCGAACGCCGCTACGTCCGGCGATGCACTCCGCAGCGACAGCCCCGCCTGTGGGCGTTGTCGCGAACGCCCCTGGAACGCAGATGGGCGGACCGCACACCCGAGGAGTCCTTCCGGTCCATGCCCAGCCTGCACGGCGAGACGTTCGGATTCGTCGTCGAAGACCTGCTCACCTTGCCCGCCGACCGTCCCGTGCTCGTCGACGACTTCCGCACCCTGCCCGCGCACGTCGCGCCGTTGCTGGCGTGGCGTGGGCAGGCCGTGTTCCTGCTGCCCACACCCGGGTTCCGCGGCCACGCGCTGGGCACCCGGTTCGCCGACCCCGCCCGGGCACGGGCCAACTGGGGAAACAGCGATCACGTCAGCGCGCTGGCGAAGCGGCTGGCCCGTGACGAACTCTGGGACGAGGAGGTACGGCGCCAGGCCCTCGGACTGGGCCTGCCGGTCCTGGAGGTCGACGGCTCCCGGGACGCCGCCCGGCTGGCCGGCGAGCTGGCCGCGATGTTCCTGCTGACCGGGAACCGGTCGCACACGCCCGGCTGGGCTCCGGGGAACCACCCGGATGGGCGATTCCGCACCGAGCCGGACGGATTCGAGGCCGGACCCCGGTAGGTGACCGGCGGGGCGACGGCGACGGCTCGCGGATCGGATCCCGCCCTCCGATCAATCTCGCATGGCGATCAGTGCCTCCCGTGCCGCGGCGAGCGCCTCCTCCTCGGAGGCCCCGGCGTGCAGGGCGGCCCTGGCGAACTCCTCGGCCGCCGCCGCGAGCCGGAGGCGGAACTGGTCGACCGTGCCGGTGATGACGGCCGCCCGGCCGCGGCGTAGCTCGACCAGCCCCTCGTCGCGCAGCTGCTGATAACCCCGCAGCACGGTGTGCAGGTTGATGCCGAGGGCGGCGGCCACGTTCCGCGCCGAGGGGAGCCGGTCTCCGGGGGCGGCCATGCCGCTGGCCAGCGCCGCGCGTACGGAGCCCGCCACCTGGTCGGCGAGCGACTGTGTCGAGGAGGGGTCAACCGTGATCAGCACTACGCCGTCCCCGCCTGTCGTTCTCTGCTCAGACATCCGTTGACCAGCGCGGCCGCCGTCTCCGCTTCGCGCGTGGAGTAGACGAACCACCGGTCGTCACTGAGCGACAGAGCGAGCACCGGCCCCTTCCCGCCGACCACGCCCCAGCCCGCCTTCCCGTCGTCCAGCCTGTACCGCCCGGGGGGAGCCTCACTCCTGACCGTGGCGAATCGCACCATCTCGTACGGCAGCGTCCGGCGCACGGTGGGCAGCCAGGGAAGCTCCACCGTGACCCCCGAGCCGTCGATCTGCAGGCGGGTGCGCGCCTGCGCCGCCTCGAAGAACGTCCATAGTGTCAGCAGCACCGCGCCCTGCCACGCGCCGGTGGCGGTGGAGACGGCCCACACGGTGACCGCGGCCAGCACCGCGGCGAACAGCAGCCTGCGCGCCGACCAGGCGGAGGTCACGAACATGGCACGCTGCACCGGGCCGAGCTCCATGGTGGGTGCGTTCGGCGGCGGCGCGGCGGCGACCACGGGCGCCGACGGCATCGGACCCGCCGCCACCCAGCCCAGGGCGAGCGCCCCCACGGTGGCGGCGATCTCCACGGCCAGGTGCCAGGCAGGCCGGGCCGCGGCGTCCGGGGTGTCGGCCAGCCTCAGCAGCCACAGCGCGCCGACCAGCGGAACGGCCACGCCGATGTAGCAGCTGAACATCACCAGAGCCCGCTGGACCCGAGGTAAGCGCCAGTAGGACAGGAACGAGGTGACGGCCAGCACTTCGAACCACATCACCATCCCCCAGAGGGGCTGCGAGGTCCAGTCCTGCCAGGTGGCCGTGCGCTTGGTGTCGATGCCCCAGTTCTGGATGTACACGCGGTCGGGAAGGAACTCGCCGTACAGGGTTACCAGGGTCATCGGTACGACCAGGAGGAGCAGCGGGCCGGCGATCGTCAGGATCAGGCGACGGAGCCTGCCCTGCGCGGCGTGATCGGGGTGATCGGGGTGATCCCGCAACGCGGGAGACAGAGGAATGAACATGACACAACCTCCAACTGTTTGAGTTCGACTATAACACTGCAAACAGTCTTTCGGAGGGTGACAGCCCGAGGCGCTGCGGGCGTACAGCGGCGATCCGGACAGTAACGCCCTCATCACACGACCGAGGTACGGCATGCGCGCAATGATCATGCTGACGAGAGTCTCGGGAAGGCGACTTACCGCAGATCAAGCACCACACCGAAGCGGGAGGCCGCACCGGGACCCGCGGCCTCGATCCTCCTATTGCGCGAATCTGAGAAAAATACTCGCCAAGCCGTCCGCTCGCTCCTCGGAAAGCTTTCTCGATATGCGCTTCTTCTCGACCAGAAGCTGCTTCTGACCTCCCCGGACGAGATCGAACATTCCCTCCAGAACTATCTCCGCACGGCTCTTGTACTCATCCTCCGGCCACCCCTGAACCTCTGCCCAGGCTTGTGACAGGGCGGCCTCTCCGCTTTGGACGACGAAGCGCTTCCCCCCGACAGGGAAGCGTTGCAAATTCAGATCCACCCCTCCCCTGAAACTCACGTGCTTCAGATCTGCTCCAGAGAAATCATTGTCCCTGAATTCATTCGACTTTCTCCAAGGTCTTCTTCCACCCGATTCGGCCTGGCCGAGAAGATGATCGACTCGAGCTTTCCACTGAATACGCATCCGACCAACCGGGAGTCCGTGAAGCGGTAGTCAGAGATTTTCACCTCAAGGAAAGAGCAGTCGACGAAATCCGCCCTGCCCACCGATCAGTTTCCGGAAAGCGTTCAAGATTAATTGAACGCGGTTTTTCAGGTTCACGCGGGCCTCGCCCTAAATGCTTTGCCCCCGGACGGCACGTGCTGGGATGCTCGACCGAACCGGAACGGAGAGGAAACCGCGAAAATGGCCGTCACCGCGTCCAGCAAGCCGTCCGAGTCCGAGCCGGAGGTCCGCACGGCGGCCGGCGTCCTGCGCGGCGGCCGGGAGGCGGGCCTGGCGGTCTTCCGCGGCGTCCCGTTCGCCGAGCCGCCGGTCGGCCCCCTGCGTTTCGCTGCGCCGCAGCCGGCGCGCGGCTGGGACGGTGTGCGCCCGGCGCTCGCGTACGGCCCGCCGCCCCCGCAGTCCGGCGTGCTCGGGGTGTCCCGGGACACCGCCGGCGACGACTGGCTGACGCTCAACGTCTGGACACCGGAACCGGATCCGGAGGCGGGGCTCCCGGTGATGGTGTGGATCCCCGGCGGCGGTTACGCCATGGGCGACTCCAGCCTCCCGGAATACGACGCCGGGCACCTGGCCGGGAGCGGAACCGTGGTCGTGACCCTCAACTACCGTCTCGGCGTCGAGGGGTTCGCGCAGATCGGCGGAGCCCCGGCCAACCGGGGACTGCTCGACCAGGTCGCGGCCCTGCGGTGGGTGCGCGACAGCATCCGGGGGTTCGGCGGAGATCCGGACCGGGTCACGGTCTTCGGCCAGTCGGCGGGCGGCGGATCGGTCGCCGCGCTGCTCGCCATGCCGCGCGCCGCCGGGCTCTTCCACCGGGCGGTCGCGCAGAGCGTGCCGGGGACGTTCTTCTCCCCCGAGCTGGCCGCCGACATCGCCGCCGCCTGCGCCGCCGAGCTGGGGGTGGAGCCCACGGTGTCCGGCCTGTCGGCGGTGGCCCCGGACCTGCTGCCCGCCGCGGGCGACGCGGTCTTCGCCAAGACTGTCCGGTGGCGGGAGCGCTGGGGGCAGATCACCCACCGGCCGATCCCGTTCGCGCCGGTCGTCGACGGTGACGTCCTGCCGGCGACCCCCTGGCAGGCGCTGGCCGGCGGCGCCGCCCGGGACGTCGGGCTTCTCGTCGGGCACACTCGTGACGAGCACCGGTTGTTCAGCCTGATCGACGGCGTGCTCGGCCAGGTCACGCCCGAGCAGGCCGAGACCGCCCTGCGCATGCTCGCCCCCGGCCCTGACGGCGCGCGCCGGTACCGGCGGGCGTTCCCGGCCGCGTCCGACGAGGAGCTGTACGAGCTGGTCAACGCCGACTGGTTGTTCCGCATGCCGAGCCTCCACCTCGCCGACGCGCAGATCGCCGGTGGCGGCCGGGCCCACCTCTACGAGCTGACCTGGCCCGCCCCGGGACTGGACGGCGCCCTCGGCGCCTGCCACGGCCTCGACGTGCCGCTCGTCTTCGGCAACCTGGGCAGCGGACGGCCCGCCATGCTGATCGGAGACCCGCCCTCCCCGGTGGCGGAGGAGCTGTCCGCGCGGATCCGCGGGGCGTGGACGGCGTTCGCCGCGCACGGCGACCCGGGCTGGCCCCCGTACGACGCCGGCCGCCGCCTCGCACGGCTCTTCGACACGCCGTCGACGGTCGCCGCCTACCCGGAGGAGACCTCGCGGCTGCTGTGGCAGGACCACACCTTCCCTGCGCTCCCGCTGCTCGCGTGGTGAATCTGGAGCGATGTGGGCTGATCGCCCACATCGCTCCAGACATCCACCTCGGTGGATGTCCTCATTTCGGATAACTGCCATTCACCACACAGGTGCCATCCGAAGCGGCACGCCACCGGAAACCGCTCGCGGAGCCGCGTCACCCCGATGATCACCTGACCGGGGCGGGCCTCACCCGGCGGGCGCCGGGGTGATCTGGAACAGGGCGGCCTTCCACTCGCCGTCGCGGCGGGTCAGCACGGTGGTGGCGAAGATCCTCATGGTCTGCTTGTCCGTGCCGTTGACGAGCACGTCGATCTCCACGGTGGCGGTGTGGGTCGCGCCGCCGTCGTTCAGCACGGTCACCCGGTGGTCGCTCAGGTCCGTGCGCGTGTACGGGTTGCGGTTCTCGGCGAACCCCTTCAGGATCGCCTCCCGGTCGTCCACGATCCCCCACTGCGAAACGCTCAGCGGCGCCTCGGTGAGGAAACGGTCGTAGAACTCCGCGTCGCCGTTCCTGTTGGCCTCCCAGGCCCGCTCGGACAGTTCGATCAGCTCACGCTCGAGGCTCATCGTCGCGCTCCCTCTCGTTGACACTGGTTTAACCGGTGTCAAGTGTTACACTCGATCCATGACCCTGGCAACCGGTATGGAGCTCACCCCGCTCGACGGGCAGCGCTTCAGGTTCGACGCCGGCACGCTGTGCCTGGAGCTTCTCGTCACCGGAGGCGAGGGAGAGCTCTCGAAATGGGAGCGGCTCCACACGCCCGGCGACCTCGCCGCCTGGATCCCGCACTCCAGGGCGGGGCTCGGAGACCTCGTCCGGGTCTCCCCCGGCGACTTCGCCGCCGCCCTCCGCCTGCGCGCCGCCGTCCAGCGGCTCGCCGCGACCGCCGCCACGGGCTCGCGCGCCTTCTCCGGGGACGATCTCGCCACGCTGAACGAGGCCGCCGCCGCGCCGCCGCCCGTCCCGGTCATCGGCCCCGCCCTGGAGCGCGGCTGGGCCTTCCCCGTCACCGGGGCGCAGTTCCTCTCCGCGGTGGCCCGCGACGCCATCGAGGTGTTCGGCGGACCGGCCCTCGACAGGATCAGGATGTGCGGGGGCGAGCGCTGCTACCTGCTCTTCCTCGACACCTCCCGCCCCGGGGCCCGGCGGTGGTGCTCGATGGACCGCTGCGGCAACCGCCACAAGCTCCGCACCCGCCGCGACCGCCACCCGGCGGGCTGACAACGCCCCCCTTTGAAGGAAGTGTGATGACCTCACAGTCAGCAGGACGTTTCGGCCTGGTCGGCAGCGGGTGGCGTTCGGAGTTCTTCGTGCGCCTGGCCAGGCAGCTGCCCGAGCGGTTGTCGGTGTCCGGCGTGGTGACCAGGTCGCGGGAGCGCGGCGCCGAGGTCGAGGCCGCCTGGGGCGTGCCGACGTTCCGCTCCGTCGGGGAGATGCTCGCGGCCGGACGTCCCGAGTTCGTCATTCCCTCGGTGCCGTGGCCGGTCACCCCCGAGGTGACGAAGGAACTGGTGGGGTTCGGCGTGCCGGTGCTGGCGGAGACGCCCCCTGCGGCGGACCTGGAGGGGCTGCGCGACCTGTGGTCGGCCGTCGGATCCAGCGGCCTGGTGCAGGTCGCCGAGCAGTACTCGTACATGCCGGGGCACGCCGCGAGGCTCGCGCTCGTCCGCGAGGGGATCATCGGGCAGGTGACCTCCGCGCAGATCTCCTCGACGCACCTGTACCACGCCGTGTCCCTGATCCGGCACCTGCTCGGGGCCGGTTTCGGGGAGACCACGGTGACGGCGCGCTCGTTCACCGCCCCGCTGGCCGACCCGCTGTCCAGGGACGGCTGGACGGGTGACTCCACGCCGAAGGAGGCGGCCACCACGATCGCCACCCTGGAGTTCGCCGAGGGGATGGGGCTCTACGACTTCACCGACAACCAGTGGTGGAACCCGTTGCGCGCCCGGCGCGTCGTCGTCCGGGGGTCGCTGGGAGAGATCGTGGACGACAGCGTGGTGCGCCTGGCCGACCCGAGGACCCCGGTGGAGTCGCGGCTCATGCGGCGCCAGACCGGGATCGACCTGAACCTGGAGGGCCGCGAGCTGGACCACATCAGCTTCGACGGGCGCGTGGTCTACCGCAACGATCATCGGGGCGCGCACTTCTCCGAGGACGATCTGGCCGTCGTCTCGCTCCTGTGCCGGATGATCTCCTGGTGCCGGGGGGAGGCCCCGGAGCCCTACTCCCTGGCCGACGGCTGCCAGGACCACCTGATCGGCCTGGCGATCGAGGAGTCACTGCGCACCGGCGCCGGTGTGACCACCGGCCGCGAGGCCTGGGCGCGGTAGTCCCCGCCGGGCCTCCGGACACGGTCCGGCGGCCCGCGGCCCGGCGGACGCCACGGGCTCGGGTCGCGCTCCCACCTCGCCCGCGGGTGTAATCTTCACCGGTCGCCCGGTTGGCCCGGCCACCGTGGTCGTGCCCGCCGGGAGGGTTCCGGCCCGGCCGACGCGGCCACACCCGCCGGGGAGGTCCAGGCCCGGCCGACGCCCGTCGAGGCGGGACGACGGACTCCACCACCGACCCGAGCGGAGGCGAGAAGCGAATGGACGACCAGTCTCTTGAGGACGACGGGCAACGCATCGACCCGCCCCTCGCCCACCTTCGAGATCTTCGGGACAGCATCGACAACATCGACGCGGCGCTGGTCCACTTACTCGCGGAGCGCTTCAAGTGCACCAGGCAGGTGGGTGAGCTGAAGGCCGCCCACCGGCTCCCCCCGGCCGATCCCGTGAGGGAGGCGGCGCAGATCGAACGGCTCCAGGCGCTCGCCACGCAGGCGAAGCTCGATCCGGAGTTCGCCAAGAAGTTCCTGCGTTTCGTCATCGAAGAGGTGATCCGTCACCACGAGCGGGCCGCCCGCGGCTGACGGGCACGCCGCCCCCGCGCGCCGCCGCCCCAAAGCCGCACCCCGGGCCGCGGTCCCGGAACGGCCGCCCTGGAGAGGCCCTGGCCCGCGCCGGGGTCTCGCCGGAAGCCGGGGTCTCGCCGGAAAAGGTCAGTGACCGGCGCTCTGGCCACCGTCGACGTGCAGGATCTCGCCCGTCACGAACGGCGCGTTCTCCAGGTAGACCACGGCGTCGACGATGTCGGAGATCTCGCCCATGCGGCCGACCGGGTGCAGGGAGGCCAGGGCCTCGTGCGTCTCCGGCGCGTGCATCGGGGTCCGGATGATGCCCGGCGACACCGCGTTGACCCGCAGGCCGCGACCGGCGTACTCGACCGCGAGCGACTTCGTGGCCGACTGCAGGCCGCCCTTGGTGAGCGACGCGAGCGCCGAGGGCACGTTGGAGTTGGCGTGGTCGACCAGGCTGGTGGTGATGCTGACGATGTGGCCGCCGCCGTGGGCCAGCAGGTGCGGGACGGCCCGCCGGGTGACCTGGAAGAACCCGGCGAGGTTCACACCGAGGTAGACCGCGAAGTCGTCGTCGGTGTAGTCGGCGAACGGCTTGGCGATGAAGATCCCGGCGTTGTTGACCACGGTGTCGATACGGCCGAACTTCCCGACCGCGGCGTCGACGACCTTGTCGGCGGTGTCGGGGTCGGCGATGTCGCCCCGGATGGCGATGATCTCCGGGTCGTCGGGCTGCGCGATGAAGCGCGACGTCGCGACGACGGCGTAGCCCAGCCGGCGGTACCCCGCGACCAGACCCGCGCCGATGCCCTGGGAGGCCCCGGTGACGATCGCGACCTTCTGTCCCTGCGTGCTCATACGATGACTCCTTACTAGCCGACTGGTCTACTACTTCAATGTAGACGACCGGTCTAGTATTCGTCAAACCTGGGGGGCGGCGAAGGCCCGGCCACGGAACCGGGCCTCCGAGGGCGCGCCGGCTATCGATCGAGGACGCGCGAGACGTGGTAGTGCCGGATGCGCCACGTGTCACCGTCGCGCACCAGGATCAGGGAGAGGTTCACCGGCACATCGCCTTCTTCTCCACCACGGAACGTCACGGCGGCGAAGCCGCCCGCCGCCGCCTCCCCGAGCGTGTACGTGTGCAGGATCCTCGCCTCGGCCGTGCGGCCGGGCGGGACGGCCGCGTAGTAGGCGCGTACGGCCTCCCGGCCGGCCGCCGGCTCCGGGAGGAAGCCCAGGAACAGCGCGTCCTCGGTGAACAGCTCGGCCATCGCGTCCGGCCGGTGGCCGTCGAACGCGGCCTTCCATCGCTCCAGGATCACAGGCATCGGGTGACTCATGATTACCCTCCGTTTATAGACGACCGGTCTAGTGGAAAACATAGACGACCGGTCGTACACTTGTCATATGGGACGGACCAGTGACGCCAGGGAAAAGATCCTCACCACCGCGCAGCGGCTGATCGAGCTGAACGGGTACTCCGCGCTCGGGGTGGCGGAGATCTGCAAGGCCGCCGGGGTCCCGAAAGGCAGCTTCTATTACTTCTTCGAGTCCAAGGAAGCGCTGGTCCTGGCCGTCATCGACGAGGAGTGGGCCGAGGAGCGCGGCAACTGGAGGGCGATCCTCGGCGGCGACGGCGCCCCCCTGGAGCGGCTGCGCCGGCTGTTCGAGGCGACCGAGGCCGAGCAGCGCGCCGAGAAGCAGTCGTGCGGCACCGTCTCAGGCTGCATGTTCGGCAACCTCACGCTGGAGCTGAGCAACCGGACCGAGCCGATCCGCGCCCGCCTGCAGGAGGTCTTCGACGCCCAGGTCGAGATGGTGCGGGCCGTCGTCGAGGAGGCGCGCGAGCGCGGCGAGGCCACCGTGGCCGACGGCACCGCGGCCGCCCGGGCCGTGGTCGCGCAGCTCGAAGGCCAGGTGCTCTTCGCGAAGCTGTACAACGACACCCAGCGCCTCGACACCATGTGGGTCAACTGCCTGGCCCTGCTGGGCGCCCGCCTGCCGGAGCAGGCGACCGCCGCCTAGACGAGTAAGTCCCAATGGTCAGAACGAGTGTGGAGATCCGTATCGGCTGGTGAGCCCGCCCGTGGGACGCGTCGGCGGTGGGACGGGCGTCGCCGACCCGGGCTGCGCCTTACGACAGATGAACCTGTCCCTGACGCCAGAACGAAAACGGCGAAGGATGTCGAGGATCGATGTGTGACGAACGACCTCAACACCCTTCTGACCGCACTGTACGTCAGGATCGATGACTGGCTCGCTGCCGCGGGCCGCCCCGCCCGTATCGGCCGCCCACCGCGACTGACCGACGCCGAACTGCTCACCGTGGCCATCGCCCATGCCCTGCTCGGCATCCGCTCCGAGACCCGCCGGCTGCGCTTCTTACCGGCGCATGTGCCTGGCGCCTTCCCCTACCTGATCGGTCAGATGATACGAGGCAGGAGTGCCCGCACCTCGGCCCCGAAGGCCCTCGACGCCGCTCCGCCCACACCCGCGTCGGCGCCGATCCCCACCCCAAGTGGCGGCATGCTCCCGTCGAGCCTCCGGTGGAGCTTCGGCGAAGTCCCGATCTCGCCGAAGCCGGACTCCACGTACAACCACAGGCGGCCTCCCGGCAGTTCACTGGCCAAAATTTGCCACAAATGCGATATTTGCCCGAATACGATTAGTACGTTCCGGGTTCCTAGATCTCCTGCCAGCCCACCTGGGCGATCATCAAACATGCATGTGGACAAATACACTCTGGGCATACAGGGACTCTCGAAGCGTTCGGCAGTGGAAAAGCTGCGGGCGCTTGAGAGCATGGACGACGGCCTGACGGCGACCGAGGCGCTGCGGGCCGCGCTCCACCATGCGGTCGCCGAACTCGGCGGGCTGGGCGGCATGGCGCACCTGAGCGACCCCTCCGGCGACCACGCGCTCCGCCTGGTGGTCACCACCGGCCTGCCCCGGACCTTCACCCAGGCGTGGGAGAACGTCAAGCGGGACGAACCCGGCGCACCCGCCCGCGCGGCCCGCGGCGGCGCTTTCGCGTGGTCCTCTCCGAAGCCGGCCGCGTATCCGGCTCCCGGCTCCGAGCCACAGTCCCGGACCTCTCTAGGCGTCGCCGGAATGGCGGCCGTCCCGCTGCCCGGCCCCGACGGCCCACTCGGCACGCTCTCCGTCCTGACCGCCGCCCCCGGCGAGCCTTCACCGGACCAACAGGCGTCCCTTCGGATGGCAGCCCGCTGGGCGGCGAACCGCCTGCGCGGAGTCTCCCCGCCACCGTCCGCCGCCGCCCGCGGTGTGAGCCCCACGCTCTCGGGCGCCCAACTCCAGCAGGCGCTCAACACGGTCATGGTCGGCACATGGGACTGGGACATCCGCACGGGCGACCTCACCTGGAGCGACGCGCTCTGCGAGATCTTCGGCGTCCACCCGGACACCTTCGACGGGCAGATCGAGACCTGGACCAAGATGGTTCACCCCGAGGACCTGCCATGGGTGCTGGCCGCGCTGGACGAGGCCATCCGCTCCAAGAGCATGTTCAGCGCCGAGCACCGCATCTGCCACACCGACGGAAAGATCCGCTGGGTGCAGGTGCGGAGCCGATTGCTGCTCGACGAGAGCGGTGAGCCGGCCTACATGATCGGCACGTTGTGGGACACCACGGAAGCCCGTTTCGCCCTCGACCGTGTCGGCCGGGTCCTCTGGCACATGAGCGACGGCTTCATCGCCATGAACGACGACGGAAAGATCACCTTCCTCAACTTGGAAGCCGAACGGCTCATCGGCTCCGGGCAGAAGCCGCTCGGGCGCGTCCTGTGGGAGCTGCCCACGGTCACGACACCCGATCTGGAGAGCCGCTTCCGGCAGGCCACCGACGAGGGGCTGCCGGCCGAGTTCGACGTCCGGTGGCCCGCCAACAACCGCTGTTACCACGTGCGGCTGGTTCCGGTGCCCGAGGGCATGACGATGTTCATCAGCGATGTCACCGAGAAGCGGGCATGGGAGGCCGAGCAGGCCGCCGACGCGCGCGCGGCGGCGGAACGTGCCGCCCGCATCGGCGAGCTGACCAGCGCGCTCGCCTCGGCACTGACCCTGCGCGACGTCATGAACGTCACCGCCGACCGGCTGTCGTCGCTGTTCGTCGCGACCGGTCTGATCATCTACGGGATCGAGAACAATCGCCTTCGATCCATCGGCTCGGTGGGATACTCCCAGGCGTGCATCGACTCGGTGCAGTCGAAAGACCCGGCGACCATCCCTCCCATCGTCCAGGCGCTCGAAAGCCGTGCCCCGGTCTTCATCTGCTCGCCGGAGGAGTATCTCCGCGTGTTCCCGGACATGGCCGACCTCCTCGCCGTGAGCGGGAAGCGGGCATGGGCCTTCCTTCCCCTGCTCGCCCCCGACCACCGGGTCGGTTGCTGCGTCCTGGGCTTCAGCCGGCCGCGCCGTTTCACCGAAGATGAGTCCACCCTGCTCAACGCGGTCGGCAGCCTGATGGCCCATGCCCTGGAACGTGCCAGGCTGTACGAGGCGGAGCACGCCCACGCCCAGGAACTACAGCGTGAGCTGCTTCCCCACGAGCTTCCCTCTCTGCCCGCCGTCACCGCCGCGGCCCGCTACATGCCCGCCGGGAAGGAGATGGAGGTCGGCGGCGACTGGTACGACATCATCCCCCTGTCCTCCGACAGGGTGGCGCTCGTCATCGGCGACGTGATGGGCCACGGCATGCCCGAGGCCGTGACCATGGGACGCCTGCGCACCGCCGTGCACACCCTCGCCGCCCTCGAGCTTCCGCCCGAGGAGATCCTCTACAACCTCAACGAGCTCGTCAGCAACCTGGGGGACGACTCGTACGCCACCTGCCTGTACGCCCTCTACGATCCCAGCACCCGCATCTGCACCCTCGCCGGCGCCGGGCACCCGTCCCCCGCCATCGTCCGCCCGGACGGCACCACCTTCTTCCCGGACATCCCGGCCAACCCGCCGCTCGGCGCCGCCGAACCCCCCTTCGAGACCCTCGACGTACAACTGCCCGACGACGCCCTCCTCGTGCTGTACACCGATGGCCTGGTCGAGTCCCCCACCTGTGACCTGGACAGCGGCATGGCCCAGCTTGCCGCGAGCCTCACGACCTCCTTGAGGCGGATCACCTGCTACACCTGTGACGCGGAGCTGGAACTCCTGTGCGACTCCGTCACCGGCGCCCTGCTCCCCGCCGACCTGCAGACCGCCGACGACGCTGCCCTGCTCATCACGCGCGTCAAATCGTTCGACCGCCGCGACATGAGCTCGTGGTGCCTGCCCGAGGACCCCAGAGCCGCCGGCGTGGCACGGCAGCACGTCCGCGAGCAGCTGTCGACCTGGGGCCTGGACGACCTGACGATGACCACCGAACTCCTGGCCAGCGAGCTGATCGGGAACGTGGTCCGCCACGCGAAGGGGCCGATCGTGCTCCGCCTGCTGCGGAGCCGGTCGCTCATCTGCGAGGTCCACGACAGAAGCCTCACCACTCCCCGCATCCGCCGCGCGTCCGAGACCGACGAGGGGGGACGCGGACTCCAGCTGGTCGCGGCCCTGTCGCAGCGCTGGGGCACGCGCTACACCGCCGAGGGCAAGTGCATCTGGACCGAGCAACCGCTGCCCGCGAGTGCTCCCACCCCCGCTTCCACGATGTCAGCCGTGGGATCGATGACCAGGCTCGGGTAGTCCCTCAACGTAAGAGCGGATCATCGAGTGGCGCGGGGACCGGGAGGGCCGGGGCTGTGTGACCGCTCATCCGGATGCTCCACCTGGACAGGTCGGATTCTCCGATCGCGGCGAGTGGCGACGAACGTGCCCAGCGGCCGGAGCTACTCCAACGCCACCCAGTCGATGTTGGCGACGCCCGCACCGCCGGTCGCGACCAGGAACACATCGTGCACACCGCTACTGCTCGCGATGGCGATGCTCTGGGTCGCGAACCGCGTCCATCCACCGGTCGAGGTCGTCGTGACCGTACCAATCGCCGGACCGGTCGCGCTGTCGATCCGGACCTCGAAGGTCTGGCCCGCATAGGCGGGATCGACACCCAGCGAGGCGGAGAACGATGTGCGTCCCATTCCGAAGTCGACCGAACGGAAGGACAGGCTGTCACCGCCGTCGAAGCTCCCGACGGACGTCCCGGTCCCACCCGCGATCACGCTCGTGCCGGAACCGGCGTCCGCTTGCTCCGCCTCCAGCTTCGCCGTGGTGCGCGTGAAGGCGATCGTGTCGATGTCGCCGACACCCGGCCCGGCGCCGAGGGCGATGAGGTACACGTCGTGGGTGCCGCTGGTCGGGACGATCGGCGTGTACTGGGGCACGAAGCGGTCGAAGCCGCCGGTCGCCGAGACCGTCGCGGTGCCGATGACGGGGCCGGTGGCCGAGTCGATGCGGATCTCGAAGCGCTGGTTGGCGTACTGCGTCTCGGTCGCGAGGGTCGCCGCGAACATGGTGCGCCCGTTGCCGAAGGCGACGTTCGCGTAGCGCAGCCGGTCGCCGCCGTCGAAACTGCCGACGACCGTGCCGGTCCCGCCGGAGCGGGTGTTCGTGCCGGAGCCGGATACGGCTGACTCCGCCTGGATGGCCGCGCCGGCGGAGCGCGCCCCGCCGGCCCACTTCGTCGCACCGTACTGGTAGGCGCCGATCGTGGGGGTCGCGTCGGTCGAGTTGTCCGTCCAGGGCGGCAGCACCGCACCGGCGCTGCGGGCCGGGGAGCCGGAGCCGACCGTGAAGTCGAGCCCGGCGGCGTTCGTGAACTGCGGGTTGGTCGAGTTCGGCAGGTTGCCGGTCACCGTGACCCCTGTCGCGGTGTCGACCGTGCCGATGTTGTTCTTCACCTCGGAGGTGGAGTAGGTGCCGCCGAACAGGCTGACCGCCTTGGGGTCGGTGCCGCTCGTGTTGCCGTAGATCTTGTTACCCGAGGTCGTGCCCCCGTTCGGGTTGATCAGCACGACGCCGTAGGTGGTGCGGTTCCAGGCGACGTTGTCGGCGACCGTGGCGTTGTGGGTCTCGAGGTCGAGGTATACGCCGGGCGCCGGCCCGTCCTCGGCCACGCCCGGGGCCGCGTCGTGCAGCAGGTTGTGGTCGATGATCGTGTTCGCCATGTTCACCCGGCAGCAAACGTAGATCGCGCCGACGTCGTTGACGAGCTTGCCGTAGTCGCCGAAATCGTTGTACCGGATCAGATGGCCCGACGCGGTGGTGCCGGAGACCTTGTTGTCGATGTTGAGGTTGCTGCGCCCGCTGCCCCATGCCGTGTTGTGGCTGATGAGGTGGTCACTGCCGAGCACATTGACACTCGCCGCGTAGCTGCCCATGTAGTTGGCGTTCGTGATGCGGTTGTTGGTCACCGTGTTGCCGGTGCCCGCCACCATCACGCCGTTGCCGGCGCTCCAGTCGATTGTGCTGTTGCGCAGCACGTTGGCCGTGCCGCGCAGCTGGATGCCGCTCGTGGCCTCGCCGGCGGTGAGAACGTCGCAGGGGTCGCTGGGCGTGACCTTGTTCGGGTCGATGGTGAGGTCGCTGTAAGCCGAGACGTGGCGAGCGGTGATCCCGTCGAGCACCACGTGGTGGGTTGACGATGAGGTCCGGACGGTGGCGCCCTTGATGCCGATCCCGAGCACGGTCGTGTACGAGCGACCGGAGAGGTCGAAGGCGAGGTCGCGCTTCTTGAGCTCGACGGTGTGACTCGAGGGGGCGGCCCCGTCCGGGGTCCAGAGGTAGAGGTGGCCGTCGGCCGAGCGGTGGTGCCACTCGCCCGCCTTGCCGAGCAGGGCGAGCTTGCCGCTCAGCGAGTAGAGGTTCTTCCGGTTGGGACTGAGACCCACGCATGCCGGCAGGCTGCTCGCGGTCACCGAACCGACCGCCGAGCCGGTCACGGTGCCGGTCTCGCTGACGAACCAGTTGTGCGACGTGAGGCGGGCGCCGACCCACCAGCCGGCCGGCTGGGTGAGAGCCGGGTCGGAGAGCGAGGTCTGGGTGCCGGACTGCGCGGAGGCGAGCACCGGCTCGGCCGGGTTGTTGCCCGGGTGCGGCCACGCCGCCTCGGGCTGCATCGCACCGTCGACGAACACCTGCTGTCCGGAGAGGTCGCCGTTGACGGTGACGGCGGCACGATGGATCCGACCGGCTCCGGCCGCTGCGGCGAACTCCGACCCGTCGAGGGTGGGATCGTTCGCCTTGAGCGCGGTCAGCTGCGCCCCGGTGACCTGCGACCAGCCGGCCACCGGATCGCTGCCGTCGACGATGACCGCCGCGCCCGGCGCGGCGGTGTAGGTGATGCGGTTCGTCGCCGTGCCGTTGGCGGACGGCGTGACGGTCTCTCGATATGTCCCGGATGCGATCTCGCACGTATCGCCGGCGGTCATGACAGCGGCGCATCGCTGGAGGTTCCGGAACGGGGAGCTCGAGGTGCCCGGGTTGGAGTCGGAGCCGGAGGTGCTCACGTGGTAAGTGGCGCCTCCCGTGGCCGCGGCTGGAGGCGCGCCTGCGAGGGTGCCGCCGAGCAATGCGGCGACGGCGATCGTGGCGAGTACGGCGGCGCGTGCCGCGATGATCCGACGGGCCATCGTTGGTCCAATCACTAATCGATAATCGAAAAGTAGTGAGGGACATCCAGCGAGTCAATGGGGAGCCGGCAACCGGGCCGAGACGGCTTCGGCCTCGACCACCGCGACAACGGCGACGCCCTCTATCGACTATCGCTAGCCTGGACAGGAACATCAGAGCGCAACGGAAGGCACCATGACCGACACCGGAATCAACCGGGGACTGCTTTCGGACCAGGTGTACGACCTGATCCTCACCTCGATCCTCGACGGCTCGCGCGCGCCCGGATCCCGCGTCGTGGAATCCGAGATCGCCCGGCAGCTCAGCATCAGCCAGGCGCCCGTGCGCGAGGCGGTGAAGCGACTGGTGCACGCGGGGCTCGTGGTCTCGGTGCCCCGCCACGGAAGCTACGTGACCGAGATCTCCCCCGAGGAGTTCGCGATCGCGCGACAGATGCGCGCCGCGCTCGAGGCGGCAGGTGCCCGCCTCGTGGTCACGACCGCGGACGCCGCCATCCTCACCCGGCTGCGCGCGATCGTCTCGCGAATGCAGGAAGCCGTCGCCGCCGGGGATTGGGCGGCCTTCCGCACACTCGATGTCGAGTTCCACCGCGGCGTGATCGCCGCCGCGGGCGTCTCGGTGCTCGCCAGACTCTGGGACACCCTCGAGCCCATGCTCATCAGCCAGCGCGCGATCGGCGACCCCTCCTACCTCGGCGACCGCGCACGGGTCGTCCACTGGCACGCCGATCTCATCGACGCGCTCATGAGCGGCGATCCGGAGGTCGCCGCGAGCGCCTTCGCCGCGCACGCGTCCGGAAATCTCGACGCATCGAACCCGTCCTAAGGTTGCCGCCGAACGCGCGACCGATTACTGTGCGCCCATTGCCTATCGATAGGCGATTACAGATCAAGGAAGATTCATGCGACAGAGCACACGCGGCGCCGCCGCGATCCTCATCGGCTCGGCAATGATCGCGGGATTGCTGACGGGATGCGCGACCGACAGCGCCGAGGAGGGCGGGGGCGAGCTCCGCATCCTCGCCAACATCACACCGGTCCTGACGAAGAAGTACTACGAGGACCTCGTCCAGCCCTGGGTCGCCAAGCACAAGGGGGTGACCGTCACCATCGAGGTACCGAGCGGGGAGGACGTGCAGGCGACCCTCCAGCAGGAGCTCGCCTCGGGTGACGTGCCCGACATCGTCGCCAGCAACCTCGACCCCGTGGTGGCACCGCAGTTGCTCGCCTTCCCGAAGGAGCCGTGGGTGCTCGACACCCCGCTCGCCGAGCAGAACCAGGTCGACGGCAAGATCTGGCAGGTCGCCACCGGCGCGCAGATCCAGTCGCTCGTCTTCTACAACAAGAAAGCCTTCGCCGCCGCCGGCATCGACGCGCCGCCGACCAGCCTCGACGAGTTCACCAAGGACCTCAAGGCGCTCAAGGCGGCCGGCTACCTTCCGCTGCAGACGGCGGGCGAGTGGGTCACCGGAGCGCAGTTCGCGATGCTGGCGAACCCGCAGCTCCTCGCGTCCGATGATTTCTACGCCAAGCGCAACGCCGGCTCCGCCACCTTCGCGAAAAGCGCGTACGAGAAGTACCTCGACGCCTATGCGGGCTGGATCGCCGACGGCCTCGTCGATCCCGACGCGCTCGGCCTCAAGTACCAGGACTCGATCGACGGATTCACCTCCGGCAAGGCCGCGACCTACGTGATCGGCAACTGGATCGTGCCCTCGATCGACGAGGCCGCCACCTCGTTCGACGTGGGGGTCTTCGCGGCGCCGTCACTCGACGGCAGCCCGGCCGGGCAGATGAGCGGACCCGCGCAGCCGTACTCGATCCTGCAGGCCTCCAAGAACCGGGACCTCGCGCTGAGCCTGGTCGAGTACTTGGTCAGCGACAAGACAGCCGTCACCGCGTCACTCGCTTCCGAGGGCAATTTCCGCCAGGGGATCTCCTACAAGGGCAGCCCGCTCAACCAGGCGGTCGCGGCGATCCTCGACGCCGCTCCCCGCCTCGTACTCGGCACGTCCGGCCCCAGGATTCCCGGCGGTTTCGGCGACGAGCTCAACAAGCAGGTCCAGGCCCTCTACGTCAAGACCACTCCGGCGGACGCGGCGGCCGCCCTGGACTCCTGGTGGGATCTGAATGCCGGGCAATGACACCCGGGCCGGAGCCGGCGGGGCGGCTCCGGCCACCCGCCGTCGCCGGGACGCCCGCCTCGAACTGCTCACCGACACCGTCATGATCGCGCCGGCGCTCGCGCTGGTCGCGTTGTTCGTCCTCATCCCGATCGCGATCGCGATCTACCTCAGCCTCACGAACTGGGACGGCTTCACCATCCCGCCGTCATGGGTCGGAACCCGCAACTACGAGAGGCTCGTGCAGGACCCCGAGGTGCTGCGGGCCGCCGCCTTCACCGCGGTGATCGCCGTCGTGGGCACGATCGCCTGCAACACGCTGGGCGTCGGCGTCGCCCTGCTCCTCAACCGCCACACCCGCGTCAACACTGTCATGCGTGTGCTGGTCTTCTCACCGTATGTGATCGGGCCGGTCATCCTCGGTTTCCTCTGGGCGTCGATCCTCGGCAGCAACGGCGCGGTCAACGCGCTGCTCACCAACCTCGGCCTCGAACGCCTCCCCTTCCTCGCCGACCCCGTATGGGCCACTTTCACGACCGTCGCGGTGATCATATGGGCGACTTTCGGGGTCAACGTCGTGCTCTACCTCGCGGGCCTTCAGACTCTCAACGTCTCGCTTCTGGAGGCGGCCCGCATCGACGGGGCCGGCCCCTGGCAGACCTTCTGGCAGGTCAAGCTCCCCGTGCTCGCGCCGACCGTCACGCTCAACGTCGTGCTCTCCGCCATCGGCCTGCTGCGGGTCTACGAACTCGTGCTCGCGCTCACCGCGGGCGGGCCTGCCGGAACCACCCAGACGACCGTGTTCAACATCCTCACGACCTCCTTCAGCCGTTCGCAGCTCGGCTACGGCGCGGCCCAATCGGTCGTGCTCATGGTCGCGATCATCGCGGTGACGGTCGTCGTCACCCAGCTCCGCCGCCAGAGTGAACAGGCGGTGTCCGCGTGATCGTCATCCGGTTGCTCCGGGGCGTCGTGCTCATCGTTCTCGCCGCCGTGATGGTCGTCCCGCTCTATCTGCTCGTGACCAACGCGTTCAAGAGCCAGGACGACATCGTCGGTTCGCCGTTCGACGTGCCCTCCGACGGGTTCACGATCGACAACATCGTGGCGGCCGCGACCTCCGCCGACTTCAACGTGATCGGCGCCTATGGCACGACCGCGCTGCTCGTCGCGTCGGTCAACGTGCTCTCGATCCTCGTCACCGGGCCGGCCGCCTACGCGATCGCCCGCGGGGTCCGGCGCGGCCACCGGCTGGTGCTGCTCGTGCTGCTGGCGGGCCTGTTCATCCCGAGCCAGGCGATCGTCATCCCCGTGATCTACGTGCTGAGGACCATCGGTCTCATGGGCACCGTTCCCGGTCTCGTCCTGTTCCAGACGGCGCTGACGATCCCCACGACGGTGTTCCTCTTCACCGCGTTCGTCAAAAGCATCCCGCGCGAGCTCGACGAGGCGGCTCGCATCGACGGCGCGAGCCGGATGGGCACGTTCTGGCGCATCATCTTCCCGCTCATGCGCCCGGCCGTCGCGACCGCCGTCGTGCTCAACTCGGTGGGCGTCTGGTCGGACTTCGTGAATCCGCGGATCATCCTGGGACCCGGGTCCGGCATCTACACGGTGACCACCGGCGTGTTCGCGGCGATCAGCAAGTACTCGACCGACTTCACGGTCGTCTACTCGAACATGCTGCTCGCGGTCGCGCCCGTGATCGTGTTCTACGTCCTCCTGCAAAGACGCATCATCGGCGGTCTCACCTCGGGAGCGGTCAAAGGATGATCAGGATCTCCGCCACCGTCCCCGTCCGTGAGCTGCCCCGCTGGGCGGTCCTCGAGCGCGAGCTGCTCGCCCGCCTCGACCGTGCCTGGCGCGAGTTCGAGCGACGCTTCTGCGAGCCTGACGGCCGGCTGCGCTACCGGGGACGGATGTACGGTCGCGACGGTGTCGACGACTTCTACGAGCCGTTCTTCAACTGGCCCGTGCTGTATCGCCTCGGCGGATCCGCCGACGTTCTCGACGCGGCCAAGCATCACTGGGAGGGCGTGACCCGGCAACTCACCGAGTTCGGATTCGTGCGGGAGGAGTACGAGCTCGGCTACGACTGGTTCCACCAGGGCGAGTCGCTGCCGTTCTTCCTCTCCATCTGCGCCGCGGATCCCTCCGACGCCGTGTTCCGCGCACGCGCGCGCCGCTTCGCCGAGCTCTACCTGCCCGGCACCGGCAACTACGACCCGGTCACCCGCACGATCGTCGCCCCGCACACCGGCTCCGGTGGTCCGCGCTGGGGCGTCGGCGAGGACTGGGAGGAATACCGCGCCGACCAGGCCGGCATGGAGATCTACGGCCTCCCCCTGCTCGACGTCCCCGGCATCCGCGGCTGGGACGACCTGGCCGACCCGGCCGCGGCCCGTGCGATGGGCCAGGCGATGCAGGAGCGGATGGGGCGCGGCGACACCGCCGTCAACCTCGCCGCGACAACTCTCGCGGTCAACGCCTGGCTCTACGACCACGACCGGCGCTTCGCCGACTGGGTGCTCGAGTACGTCGACGCCTGGCGCGAGCGCGCGGCCGCGAACGGCGGCGTGCTGCCCGACAACGTCGGTCCCGGCGGGGTCGTCGGCGAACTGCACGGCGGCGCCTGGTACGGCGGCCACTACGGCTGGACCTGGCCTCACGGCCTGCACTCGATCGCGCCCACCGCCACGGTCGCCGCGCTCAACACCGTGGTGCTCACCGGCACGCTCGACCGGATCGGCCTCGTCGGCGCCACCCTCGACGCCGTGATGGCGGAGGGCGTGGTCGCCGACCGCATCGCGACCCGCGGCAGCCTCGGCCCCGGCTGGGCCGAGCGGCTCGGCGCCGACGAGAGCACCCGCGAGCTGCTCGTGCCCTACCGGTACGGCCCGGAGGGCTGGTTCGACCGGCACCCGGTGCCGCTCGCGCCTGTGCTCTGGCTCGCGTGGGCGCAGGGCGACGTCGCGCACGATCCGCGCCTCGAGCGGCTGCGGGCCGCCTCCGACTCCGACTGGGAGGCGGTGCGCTGGTTCCACGACAAGGAGGAGCAGGGCCACGAGGCGCCGTGGATCGGCTACCTCGCCGGACGCAATCCGGACTACCCGGAACGCGCGCTCGAGCTGGCCCTCGCCCAGACCCTCCGGCGGATGTCCCTGATCGCACAGGCACCGGACGAACCGGAGGACGGGGACATCCACTTCTGGCAACGGCTCAACCCCGTCGTGACGGAGGTGCTGAGCCAGCTCGTGACGGGCGCGCCACCGGCCATCTACTACGGCGGCCTCGCGCTCGCCCGTGTCGTGATCGGCGACGGGACGCGCGAACGCCCCGGCCTGCCGCCCGGCGTCGCGGCGCTCGTCAGCGCGGTCGAGGAGCACCACGTCGCGCTCGAGCTCGTCAACACCGGCGACGAGGATCAGCTCGTCGTCGTGCAGGCCGGCGCCTTCGGTGAGGACGAGATCGTCACCGCCGGTCACGACACCGCCGAGCCCGGCTACCCGGGCGACGACCGCCGGTACGACATCCCGCCCGTTCCGACCACGCGCCACCGCGTCGCGGTCGGTGCCTCGCGGATCGAGGTGCTCCTGCCCGCGCGCACGCGGATCGCCCTTGACCTCGAGACCACCCGGCGCGTCCACCGCGCCTCCCACCAGGACTTCGTCCGCACCGCTCAGGAGAAGAACGCATGAACACCACCCACGAGTCGCCGTCGACCGTCTGGCCTCTGCCGGTACGCGGCGGGGCCTTCGACCGGGCCGACCCCGGCATCCTCCGTCGGATGGAGGCGGTGAGCGCCGCCACGGCGTGCGCCAAGCTCAACGGCATGGGGATCACCCGCACCGCCGTTCAGGGTCCCGTCCCGCTCGAGCGCGGCAGTCGCGTGGTCGGCTCGGCGCTGACGCTGCAGTTCATGCCGCAGCGCGAGGACGTCGCGAGCGGCCTGAGCCAGGAGTACGTCGAGCGCGACACCGCCCTCTGGGCCGTTCTCGAGACCGTGCAGGAGGGCGACGTGCTCGTCGTGCAGGCCTACGGGAGCTCGTTCACCGGCTGTTTCGGCGACATGCTCGTGCGCTACTTCAAGCGTCGCGGCGGTGCCGGCATCGTCGTCGACGGGTGCATCCGCGACGCCGCGCGCGTGCGCGAGCTCGGGGTGCCGATCTGGTGCACCGGCACGACGCCGCACTACGCCTCGCAGACCGACCTGTTCCCCTGGGCCTACGACGTGCCGGTCGCCGCCGGCGGCGTGCTCTGCCTGCCGGGCGATGTCGTGGTCGCCGACGACGACGGCGCGGTGATCGTGCCCTCGGGCAAGGCGCTCGAGCTCGTGCGGTCGGCCGAGGACCACGAGAACTGGGAGGAGTTCAGCCGGATGCGGCTCGAGCAGGGCGCGCGGCTGTCCGACTACTACCCGCTCAGCCTCGACAGCCGCGCCGAGTACGAGGCGTGGCGCGACGCCGGCCGCCGGCCGCTCGTCTGAGCCCGGTGAGCGTCGTCGACGCCCACGTCCACGTCTGGGGCGCGGAGCTGCTCGGCACCGGCTGGCTCGCCGAGCCGGCGTCGGGGGCGATCCGCCGGATATTCACGCTCGACGACCTCGCCCCCGAGCTCGCGACGACGGGCGTCGCCCGCGTGGTGCTGGTCGCCGCCGAGGAGAGCGACGCGGGATCCGAGCGGCTGCTGGCGGGCGCCGCCCACGACCCGCGGGTCCTGGGCGTGGTCGCCTGGGTGGAGCTCGCCCGCCCGGACGCGGCGGAACGGCTCGCCGCCCTGCGCGCCGCGCCCGGCGGCACCCTGCTGCGCGGGGTGCGGCAGTCGCTCACCGCCGCCCCGGCCGGCTGGTGGACCGACCCTGCGACGGTGGCGGGGCTCATCGCCCTGGAGAGGGAGGAGCTGTTGCTCGAGCTGCTCATCTCGGCCGCGCAGCTGCCCGAGGCCGCCGCGCTCGCCGCCCGCCATCCGGGGCTGGCCGTCGTGATCGACCACCTGGCGAACGCGCACGAGCCGGATGCCGACCCACGGTCCTGGCGCACCGCGCTCGACGAGCTCGCCCGGGCCCCGCGCGCGGTCGCCAAGGTCTCAGGGCTCGGTGACGACGAGGGAAGGGCCGTGACACTGCTTGCCGCCGCCCGGGCCGCGCTCGGAGCCGACCGGCTCCTATGGGGCTCCGACTGGCCGGTTCTGCTGCTGCGCGACGACTACGCGGGCGAACGCGCCCGCGTCGAACGGCTGCTCGCGGGCTGGCACCCCGCCGAACGCGCCGCGGTGCTCGGCGGCACCGCCGCCCGGGTCTACGGGGGCGCGCGATGAGGCGACCGCCACCGGCCGGCCCGTCACCCGATCACTGATCGCCTACGACCACTGACCGGACTTCGGACTTACTCGTCCAGGACGGCGCCCTCGGCACCCTCGGCACGAGAAGGCCGGCGACCGGGATGTGCGGCCGGGCGCCGTCGGGAGCGTTCTCCCGCGCGGGGGCCCGGACGCGGCCGGGCCCCCGCGCAGAAGATCATGCGATCCGTCCGGAGGGGCATGCGGGAAGAAGGTGGAGAGCGCCGCCCGCCCGGGGGGTGAAAGGCACAGGCGGGCGGCGCCGTTTTGGGAGCCGCTCAGCGCAGGGACAGCTGGAGCAGCAGGTCCTTCACCTCGGTGGCGGCGATCCGGTCGCTGGCCACGGACGGGTCGGAGCAGAGCAGCACCGGCCCGTCGAGGGGGTCGTCGGGCAGCCGGCCGTGCGAGCCCCGGATGGCGCGGGCGCCCGCGTCGAGGCCGACGACGTTCATCGTGTAGCGCATGCCCGTCTTCTTGCGCAGCAGCGCCACGGCGGCCCTGCGCTTGGCGGCGCCGGGCGCGGCGGGGTCGAAGAACAGCTCGGCGGGGTCGTAGCCGGGCTTGCGGTGGATCTCGACCAGGTTGGCGAAGTCGGGACGCCGGGCGTCGTCGAGCCAGTAGTAGTAGGTGAACCAGGAGTCCGGCTCGGCGACGAGGACCAGCTCCCCGGCGCGGGAGTGCGCCAGCCCGTTCTGGGCCTTGCCCTCCTCGTCGAGCACCTCGGCGACCCCGGGCAGGCCCGCGCAGAGCTTGGCGACGGCCGGGATGTCGGCGGGGTCGGCGACGTAGACGTGGGCCACCTGGTGGTCGGCGACGGCGAACGCGCGGGAGGTCCAGGGGTCGAGATACTCCATGCCGTCCTGGGTGTAGACCTCCAGCAGCCCCTCGGTCCGCAGCAGCCGGTTGATGTCGACCGGGCGGGAGACGTCGGTGATCCCGTACTCCGACAGGGCCACCACGGTGGTCCCGCGCGCGGCGGCGGCGTCCAGCAGGGGGGCCAGCACGGTGTCGAGCTCGGAGGCGGCGGCGGCCGAGCGCGGGTCGGACGGGCCGAACCGCTGCAGGTCGTAGTCCAGGTGCGGCACGTACGCCAGGGTGAGGTCCGGGTCGTGGTCCTTCATGATCTGCTCGGTGGCGCGGCAGATCCAGGTGGACGAGGCGATTCCCGCGCCCGGGCCCCAGTAGGTGAACAGCGGGAAGTCGCCCAGCTTGCCGGTGAGCTCGTCGTGCAGCTGGGGCGGGTAGGTGTAGCAGTCGGGGTCCTTGCGCCCGTCGGCCCGGTAGATGGGCCGGGGGGTGACCGTCCAGTCGACGTCGGCGCCCATGGCGTACCACCAGCACACGTTGGCCACGGTGAAACCGGGCCGCTCGCGCCGGGCGGCGTGCCACAGCTTGTCCCCGCCGACCAGCGCGTTGTGCTGGCGCCACAGGAAGACCTCGCCGAGCTCGCGGAAGTACCAGCCGTTGCCGACGACGCCGTGCTCGGTGGGCGCGACGCCGGTGAGGAAGGTCGACTGGGCCGAGCAGGTGACGGCGGGCAGCACGGTGCCGAGCTCTGCCTGGAAGCCGCCGTCGGCGACGGCGCGCAGCCTCGGCATGTGCGCCAGCAGTCTCGGGGTGAGCCCCACCACGTCGAGGACCAGCAACGATGTCATGCTTTCACTCCAAGGTCGCGCATCTCGGCGCGGGCGAAGTCCAGCTCGTCGGCGATGCCGCCGGCGAGCTGTTCGGGCGTCTGCGGGCGCAGCGCGGGTGGCAGCACGCCCCAGGTGTAGGTCTCCACGTCGAAGTGGTCGCACAGCGGTTCGGGGCCGCCGACGAGCTCCGCGAGGGCCTCGCGGAGCACCGGCGCGGTGGTGGCGAGCGGCGCTTGCGGTGCGACGTGCAGCGGTACGTGGTAGTGGACCCGCCACGGTCCGGGCAGCTTCCGCTCGAACGCCTCGTCGAGGTCGTCGGCGTCGTCGCCGGCCGCGTTGCGGGTCTGGTGCAGGAAGCGCGGCTCGACGTACTCGCGCAGGGTCTCCGGGTCGTCGCTCTCCAGGGCCGCGGAGACCTGGACCTTGACGACGGGCAGGCCCGCCTCGGCGTACTGACGCAGCGCGTCGGCGGGCCGCTCCCAGGCGCACGCCAGGTGGGCGAGGTCCAGGCAGACGCCGAGCCGGTCGGTGTCGACGCCGGACAGGGCGCGCACGGCCTGCCCGGTGGTCTCCACCACGCAGCCGGGCTCGGGTTCGAACGCCACCCGGATGACGCGGCCGGTGGCGGACTCGACGGCGGCGAGCCCGGTGGCGAGCTCGTCGAGCCTGCTCATCGCGAGACCGGACATCTCCTCGTTCCAGGGGTCGCGCCAGGCGAGCGGGAGCGTGGAGATCGACCCCCTGGCGGCGTCGTCCGGCAGGAGGGCGGCCAGGACGTTCGCCAGGTCGAGGGTGTAGGCGAGCCGTTCGGGAGTCGTCCAGTCGGGGTGGTAGACCGCGTGCTTGACCACCGGGTCCTGGAACGAGCGGTAGGGGAAGCCGTTGAGCGTCACGACCTCCAGCTCACGCGCGTCCAGCTCGCGGCGGAACCCGGCCAGCAGCGCGGGGTCGGCGGCGAGCGCGGCGGCGACGGGCGCGGCCAGCCAGAGCCCGAGCCCGAGCGTGTCGGCGCCGAGGCGGGCGCGGATCGGCACCGCGTACGTGTCGAGCTGCTCGACGATGCCGCCGAGGTCCTCGGCCGGGTGCACGTTGGTGCAGTAGCTGAGGTGCAGCGTCCGTCCGCCGGGGTGACGCAGCCGCATCAAGACCCTCCGCGCTTGATGGAACTGCCCTCGAACGTGGCCTCCCGCGCCCCGGCGACCTCGGACAGGTCCAGGCGTCCCGACTGGCCGTAGAACTCCACGGGGTTGCGCCAGAGCACCCGGTCGACGTCGTCCTCGCTGAACCCGGCCTCCAGCATCGCCCTGCCGGTCTCCAGGGTGAGCAGCGGGTCGGACACGCCCCAGTCGGCGGCGGAGTTGACCAGCACCCGCTCCAGGCCGTGCTCGCGCAGGATCTCCACCATGCGGGGTGGCGACATCTTGGTCTCGGGGTAGATGGAGAAGCCCATCCAGCAGCCCGAGTCGTGCACGATCCCGGCGGTGACCTCGTTGAGGTGGTCGACGGCGACCATGCCGGGCGCGATGCCGGACGAGGCGACGACGTCGAGGGTGCGCTGGGTTCCCTTGGCCTTGTCGCGGTGCGGGGTGTGCACGAGCGCGGGCAGCTCGTGGTCGACGGCCATCGCGAGCTGCCGTTCGAAGGCGTCGTCCTCGGCGGGGGTCATCGAGTCGTAGCCGATCTCGCCGACCGCGACGACGCGGTCCTTCTCCAGGTAGCGCGGGAGCAGGTCGAGCACGGGCCGGCAGCGCGGGTCCCCGGCCTCCTTGGGGTTCAGCGCGATGGTGGCGTGGTGCAGGATGCCGAACTGCCCCGCGCGGTACGGCTCCCAGCCGATCAGCGAGTCGAAGTAGTCGGTGAACGAGCCGGGGTTGGTCCGCGGCTGGCCCAGCCAGAAGGCGGGCTCCACGATGGCGAGCACCCCGGCGGCGGCCATCCTGGCGTAGTCGTCGGTGGTGCGCGACGTCATGTGGATGTGCGGGTCGAAGATCCGCATCAGGCCTCCTTCTCGCTGGTCGGACGGTCGGGCTTCTCGCCGGTCGGGTCGCCGGGCTTCTCGCCGGTCAGGCGGTCGAGCAGTGCGGTCGCGTCGTCGGGGGTGGGGCGCCCGGCCGCGGTGCGTTCCTCGGCGAACGCGGCCAGCATCCCGGCCAGTTCGGCGTCGGCCCGCTCCTCCAGCCGGTCCACGGCGGCGAGCGGCACGCCCATGAACACGCACTTGAGCACCGCCTGCCGCCACATGGTCTGGTCGAGGTGACCGGCGTAGGGGCCGAGGGCGGCGGCCACCAGGCGGGTGTCGTTGGTGCGGATCGCGTCGTGCAGCAGCGGTACCGCCTCCGCGCCGAGGGGCAGCAGCGGCAGGGCCTTGAGCACGGCGCGCTTCTCGTCGGCGTCGCCGTACCGGTAGAGGTCGGCGACCTGCCCGGCCACCGCGTCCGGCGGGAGCGCGGCGAGCAGGACGGCCCTCGCCGCCTCGTCGGCGGTCCAGCCGGGCGCGTCCGGCAGCGGTGCCCGTCCGGCGCGCCGTCCCGCGGAGGCGAAGTGCCGCGTGACGCTCTCGGGCTTGGCGGCGACGCTTTCGCGCGCGCCGGCGAGCCACTCCTGGTCGAGCGCCTTCAGCAGGCCGTCCGTCTGGATGTTCGGTCGTGGGGTCATGCGTTCGTCCCTTCTGCGGCGGCCGCACGCAGGAAGTCCAGGGATCGGGCGGCCACCTGCGGCGCGGCGTGCGAGTGGCGGGGCAGCTCCACCGCGACCAGGCCCCGGTAGCCGCACTCGGCCAGGGCGCGCAGCACGGGAGGGAAGTCGATCTCTCCCTCGCCGAACTCCAGGTGCTCGTGCACGCCGCGGCGCATGTCGTCGATCTGCACGTTGACCAGGTGTCCGGCGACGGCCGTGACGCAGTCGGGGACCGGGTCGGGTTCGAGGCAGCGGCAGTGGCCGATGTCCAGCGTGATGCCGAACGCCGCGGGTTCGCCGAGCTCGGCGTGCAGCTTGCGCCATCCGGCGATCGTCTCGACGAGCATGCCGGGCTCGGGTTCGAAGCCCAGCGGCACGCCGGCGGCGGCGGCCGTCTCGGCGAGCCGGGCGCAGCCGTCGACGAGCCTGGCCCAGGCCGTGGCCTCGTCGACCGTCTCCGGGCGCACCCCCGCCCAGAACGACACCGCCTCGGCTCCGAGGTCGGCGCCGATGGCGACCGCCCGGTTAAGGAAGTCCAGGCGCTTCTCGCGCTCGTCGTGCAGCAGCGTGGGGGCGTGCTTGTGCCACGGGTCCAGCAGGTAGCGGGCCCCGGTCTCGACGACCACGCCGAGCCCGAGGTCGCGCAGCAGGTCGGCCGTGGCCGCGACCCTGCGTGCCAGCCCTTCCTGGTACGGGTCCAGGTGGTCGTGGTCGAGGGTGAGGGCGACCCCCTGGTAGCCGAGGTCGGCGATGACCCGGAGCGCGTCGGCGAGCCGGTGGTTGGCGAACCCGTTGGTGCCGTAGCCGAACCTCGGCCCGAGGGTCGTGTCGGTGTCGGTGCTGCCGGGACTCACGTGGGGGACACCTTCCTCGCGAGGGCCCGGCCCAGCGGGACGGCCGCCGCGACCGCGATGCCCTCGCGGGTGGCGCCGCTGCGGGCGACGAGCGCGCCCTGCAGGGCGGGCAGCGCGACGATGCCGGTGCCGACGGCGGCCCGCATCCGGGAGGCCGACGGCTCGGCGACCGCCTGGGCCTGGGACAGGCCGAACCTGGCGGCGTACCAGCCGGTGAGCCCCGCCTGCACGGCCCGCACCACCTGCGCCGCGCGCGCGGTCTGCGGCTTCGGGGAGGCGTCGCCGCGTCCCAGGGCGGTGGCCACCGCGAGCGCGACGGTACCGGCCAGGGTCGCCACCGGAAGGCTCCGGTCGGAGCCGGACACCTCGGCGCGCGACAGCGCGGTGAGCAGGTAGGTGTGGGCGGCGACGGTGAGGGCCGAGGGCAGCGCGTCCGCGACGCTCCGCCCCGGGGTGGCGCCCAGCAGCACGTCGAGCCCCCGGCAGAGCGCCATCGCCAGGGGGCCCGCCGCGGTGTTCTTCGCCACCAGGTCGTACGACCAGACGGCGGCGGCGAGCGGGACGGCGACCGCGAGGGCCCGGCGTCCGCCGGAGAGCCCGGCCGCCGCGAGACCGGCGACGGTGAGCCCGGCGGCGATCCCGAGCGCGGCGCCGGGCGACACGCGGCCGGACGGGATCGGCCGCTCCGGGCGTTCCACCGCGTCCAGGCGGCGGTCGGCCCAGTCGTTGGCGGCCATCCCCGCCCAGTACAGGCAGACCGAGGAGCAGGCCAGGCCGAGGGTCCTGCCGCCGAGCACCTGCCCGGCGGCGGCCCCGGCGACGACGTCACCGGGTACGGACAGGGCGGCGGGGGCGCGCACGAGCTCCACGAGATCGCGCAGCGACGGCATCAGACCGGCTCCTCTCCGCCGAGGGTGCCGGCGAACGCGCGCAGCACCCGCCACTGGTCGGCCAGCGCGTGCGGCACCACCCCGAGCGGGTCCTTGAAGAAGAAGGCCAGCTCGCTCAGCGGACCGGTGCGGCCGGAGCGGTGCGCCGCCGCCGTGAGCCTCGCCAGGTCCAGGATCAGGGGCGCGGCCAGGGCGGAGTCGCAGCCGTGCCAGGTGAACTCCATGCGCATGGGCGTACCCAGGAACCCCTCGAAGGTGACAAGGTCCCAGGCGGTCTTGAAGTCGCCGATGTCCTCCACGTACTCGATGCGGGTCTCGCCCTGCGGGGTGTAGCCGAGCGTCTCGCCCAGCACCCGCTGCTTGCTGGCGGCCTTGGCGGCGTTGGCGGCGGGGTCGGCGAGGTTGGCGCCGTCTCCCCCGCCGAGGAGGTTCATCCCCGACCAGGTGCGGACCCGCAGGTTGCGCTGGGCGAACATCGGGGCGAGCACCGACTTGACGAGCGTCTCGCCGGTCTTGCCGTCGTGGCCTCCGTACGGCAGCCCCGCCAGGCCGGCGAGCCGGTCCAGGGCGGGCAGCCTGGCGCCCGTCGACGGGGTGAAGTCCACGTAGGGGCAGCCCGCGCGGAAGGCGGCGTACGCCGTCAGGGCGCTGGGCGGCAGCAGGTCCCGGGAGACCGCCAGCTCGGCCTCCAGCAGCTCCAGGTCGGCGTACGCCGGATGGGGCTCGGGTGCCGGCTCGGTGGTCGAGACGTTGATGACGACGACCCGTTCCAGGCCGTGCCGCAGCCGGAACTCGGTGATGTCGGCGCTGATCAGCTCCGCGGTCGCGGCCTGGTTCTCGGCGAGCGGCACCTGCCTCAGGTTCTCCTCGACGTCGGCGAGCTCGTCGCGCAGGGCCTCGACCAGCCGGGCCGGTACGATCCCGGCCCCGGCCAGCGCGGCCGCCTTCTTCTCCAGCGGGGTCGGCACGATGTCGTGCCCGCCGAACACCAGGTCTCCCAGACCTGGCAGCCCGGCGCCGCCGAACTCGGGGAGTTCCGTGACGCAGCCCGTCGGCTGGGCGAGACCGGCGCGCACCGCTAGCGCTCCGATCACGCTCGTGACGGCGACGGACCCTCGTGCTCCTACCAGCCACACTCCCGTACGCATCTGGCCTCCTGTGGTGAGTCGACTCCTGGGGGATGACGGTTTTCATCCGCCCGGCCGAGGCCGGGCGGCGCCGATGACATCACCATTTCGGCCATCCGGTCGGAGGGGATGTCACGGCGGGCATACGTGGTCGTTAAAACGGAGGAGACGACCCCGCGGCGGGCCGAGCCGGTAGGTCCGACCCGCTTGTGCAAGGAATCGTACGTTGTGCGGATATTACGGATATATGTCTCAGGGCTATATTTTTCCGTCATAGCAGCTCAACGTAAAAAAATTCTGTCAGCGAGCTCAGTCAGGAATCCCGGGCCGGGACGTCCGGCCCGAGAGGTTCGTCCTGAGGGGGTCGGTTCGGGTTCCAGGCCGGGTTTCCACGCGGGTTCCAGCCGGGAGGTCCGGCTGTTCCCCGTCGGGGTTTCGGCCCGGGGGTTCGGTCCGAGAATTCGGTCCGAGAATTCGGTCCGCGGTTTCGGTCCGTGGGGGTCTTCAGTCGGAGGAGAAGGCGGCGTCGAAGGCGGTGGTGGGCGGGGTGATGGCGTTGAGTTTGCGGATGACGGCCAGCGCGTCGGGGGCGCCGTCGAGGCGGTCCATGCCGGCGTCCTCCCACTCGATGGAGATGGGGCCGTTGTAGCCGATGGCGTTGAGGGCGCGGAAGCAGTCCTCCCAGGGCACGTCGCCGCGTCCGGTGGAGACGAAGTCCCAGCCGCGGCGCAGGTCGGCCCAGGGCAGGTGAGAGGCCAGGCGGCCGCGGCGGCCGTCGCCGGTGCGGACCTTGGCGTCCTTGCAGTCGACGTGGTAGATGCGGTCGGCGAAGTCGAGGATGAAGGCGACCGGGTCGATCTCCTGCCACACCATGTGGGAGGGGTCCCAGTTCAGGCCGAACGCGGGGCGGTGGCCGATGGCCTGCAGGGTGCGCACGGTGGTGTGGTAGTCGTAGGCGATCTCGCTGGGGTGGACCTCGTGGGCGAAGCGGACGCCGACCTCGTCGAAGACGTCCAGGATGGGGTTCCAGCGCTCGGCGAAGTCGGCGTAGCCGTCTTCGATCATCTGGGGGGGCACGGGCGGGAACATGGCCACGGTGTGCCAGATGGAAGAACCGGTGAAGCCGACCACGGTGTCGACGCCGAGTTTGGC
>NZ_JBEZZK010000015.1:0-235463 GCF_040639135.1 Streptosporangium sp. NPDC023963 | reverse complement strand
GCCTGAGCGTGATATGCGCGCAGCGCGAGGACCCAGCGAGGCCCAAGACACGGGTCGCGCCATTCACGTTCAGTGATCCACGAAACAGGACCTAGCGCCGAGGCGCTAGGGCAGGGTGACCGACTCGCCGGGCTTGAGGCGGCGCATGTCGGCCTTCTGCCCGTCGGACTCCATCTCCAGCCACATGTCGACCAGGCGGAGCCCGATGTCGTTGAGCAGGCCGTCGTGGGTGGAGAAGGCGCGGGCGGGGCGGACCTGGCGGAGATACTCGACCATCTCCGACGCCTTCATCCACGGCGCGTTGGTCGGCACCATGAGCGTGGGCACCTCGACACCCGGCGGGGTGAACGCGTCACCCGGGTAGAAGACCTCCTCGTCCACCAGGAAGCCGACGTTGCGCACGATCGGCAGGTCCGGGTGGTTGGGGGCGTGCCACTCGCCGACGACCCTCACCCCGAAACCGGCCGTGTCGAAGGTGTCGCCGTGCCGTACGACCTGGATCTCGGCGGGGACGTCGGTGAGCGTGGCCGCCACGCCCTCGTTGGTCCAGATCCGCAGGGACGGGTCGGCCTCGGCGGCCCGGCGCAGCCGGTCGGCGTCCACGTGGTCGAAGTGCTCGTGGGTGATGAGCACGGCCCGCGCCCCGTCGAGCGCGGACTCCTCGCTGAAGGAGCCCGGGTCGATCACGAGGGCGGAGCCGTCCTTCTCCAGGCGGACACACGCGTGCCCGAATTTCGTGAGTCTCATCTCTTCACTTTATGGGCGGGGCGGATCATGGTGCCGCGGGGGCGGGACACGCGCGGGAGGCTGCCGGGAAGGCGCCGCCCCCCGCGCGGTCCGGTCAGGTGATCACGGGCGGTGCGATACCGCCGTCACCACCCCATACGTCCTCGTCCTCGGTGAGCCAGGTGGAGCGTTCGCGGTCCTGGTTCCCCTCGCCCGCCGCGCCGCCCATGGGCATGAACGGCATGCCGCCCATGCCCATGCCGGGGCGGCCGTCGGCCCGCGGGCCACCGGCGGCGCCGAAGCCGCCGCCGGCCCCCGTGGTGCCACCGGTGCCGACCCAGGAGGTCGGCCCGGCGGAGCCGGTCTGGCCGAGCGAGGTGGGGCCCGGGCCCCCTCCGCCGCCCCCGGAGTAGGTGGGCAGGCCGGTGCCGGGGCCGAGTCCCGTCCCGGGGCCGAGTCCCGTGCCGGGGCCGAGACCGGTGCCGGGCCCCGTGCCGGGACCGCCCGGCACGGTGGGCTCGAAACCGGCCAGCTTGGTGTTGCGCGGATCGTTCGGGTCCAGGCCCACGTTCTGGTTGTTCGGGTTCAGGCCTGTCGGGTCGGTGAAGCCGGGCGGGATGGTGCCGGGCCCCGTGCCGGGGCCACCCGTACCGGGACCGCCCGTACCGGGACCGCCCGGATAGGCGGGGTTGGAGATGTCCGGGTAGCCGCCGCCCGTACCCGTACCCGGATCGCCCGTACCCGGGCCTCCCGGGTAGCCGACGCCAGGGAAGCCGGGCAGGGTTCCGGTGCCGGGGTAGCCGGCACCCCCTCCGGGGTAACCACCACCTCCGGGGTAACCACCCCCACCGGGATAGCCGGCACCGCCGGGGTAGCCGCCTCCACCGGGGAACCCTCCCCCGCCGCCCGGGTAACCCCCGCCGCCGTTGGGATAGTTCTGGGTGGTGAGCGGGGGGGTGGTCGGGTCGCTCAGCCGGGGCAGGTCCTTCTCCACGGTCGCGGGGATGTTGTCGTAGAGGACGACCAGCTCCTCGTTGAGCGCCATCAGGTCCTCGCGGGCGAGGTCGTTCTCCGACTTGTCGGTGAAGATGATCCCGCCGAACGTCCCCAGGTTGTAGTTGTCGCCCGGCATGAGGTCCAGCCCGTCGTCGAACTCGAACGCGCCGCTCCTGGCCGCGTTGTCGATGTAGGAGGGGAGGATCTCCTTGCCGTAGTAGATCAGCGGGGGGCCGAGCTGGCCGCAGCGGAGTGCCAGCTCGTTGACCGTCTTGTGGACGAGCTGGAGCGCCTTCTGCGCCTCGATCGAGGCGTCACCGCTCCATACCTTCGCCAGCTCTCCGGCGACCTCTCTGATCAGGCTGTGACTGTTGTTCAGCATGGTCGTCGCGGAGTTGTAGGCGTGTCCCGCGTCCTCGATGGCCCGCGGGTTGGTGGCCTTCAGCAGCTCCCTGATCTCGGTCGCGCTGTAGTCGCGGTAGTGGTCCCGGCTGCCGATCCCCGGGCTGCTCTCGCCGTTGAACTTGATGTGGTGAACCGCATGGTCGCTGCCCATCGCGTCTCACCCCCCCTTGTTCGTGGTGCTGGCCTGCTCGGCGTCCTCGTAGTTGTAGGCGGCGACCCGCAGCAGGTTGATCGCCGCCCGGTACTTGACGATCGTGTCCTGATAGACGGTGCCGATTTTCACGTGGGCCTTCTGCGTGACCCTGGCGACGTCCTTGGCGGTGTCCCAGGTGCCGATCTGGGCCTCGGTCAGGTTGGTCAGGGACCGCATGTCCGACAGCGATCCCTCGTTCGAGCTCGCCAGGCGTTCGAGGTCCTCCTCGAGGGCCTGGAGCAGCTTCTTGATCCGGTCGCGCTTGAGCTCGACGGTCGGGCGGTCCTTGTCGAGACCTGGCCAGGCCGGGCTTTCTTCCTTGGGAGGTGGCATGCCTCTTCTCCCCGTTACTGAGGGGCCGCGGCACCGCGCCGCGACCCGATCGGTTCTCCCCGCCACGGAGAGGGCCGCGGCACCGCCGTGGCCCACCCGGTTCCTGGGATCAGCGTCCGTCGAACATCGTGACGTTGACCTTCTCGGTCATCGCGAAGTTCTCCCTGCCGATCTCGATGACGCCACCGAGGCGCTGGAGCAGCGCGGCCATCCGGCCGGACGCCGCGTCCCACTGGGCGCGGGCGCCGTAGTAGGCCGTGCGCGCGTCGCCCTCCCAGTCACCGAGCAACCGGTCGAGATCCCCTTCCAGGTTCTGGAGGGTGCCTTCCAGCATCTGCCACTGCCGGGCGAAGTCGCCGGCAGAGCGGTCCATCTGGCCGAAGTCGACAAGAGTGCGGTCGAAGTCGCTAGCCATGGTGATCCCCGTTCCGAATCCGTCAGCTGTTGATGTCGGCCCCGAGCCGCCTGGACACGGCGGTCTGGTTCTCCTGGGCGGTCTCGTAGTTCTTCTGGATGTTCTTGAGCTTGACGGACAGGCCCTCAAGCTCGCGCAGGATGTTGGTCATCTCGGTGCTCCAGGCGTTGAACACGCCGTCGAAGGAGACCGCGGACTGGCCGTCCCAGCCGGAGCGCAGCTCGCCCCGGTGGCCTTCGAGCTGGGTCTTGATCTGGTTGATCGTGGTTTTGGCGTCGTCGGTCTTCTGTGACGCCTCGCCAAGCCGCGAATGGTACGCGGAGGTCTTCTGAACCACGTGACACCTCCATGGTGCTCGACTGGCATAGGAGTTTCGATCATTACAAAGTGGACAGCGGGCGCATCTCTCACCAGTAACAAACAGATATACCGTTGGTAACGGGGATCACGGTTGTCCCACGGGCACCGGGATTCCCGCCGCCGCCCGGCTGAGCGCGGGGCCCTGCGGGATCAGATGCACGATGTGCGCCGGCAGCGGCGCGACGTCCGCGGCGGTGTAGCCGAGGCTCGCCAGCGACTCCGTCGCGGTGATCGCGTGCCGCCGCCCCTGGTCGCTGATCAGGAAGACCGAGGTGACCGCGTCCAGCCTGCCGTTCCCCGGCAGCACGCCCACCAGCGACGCGGTCCCCGGCGGGAGCACGACCTGGTCCACCGAGTCCTGGTCGAACCGGCCCGCCGGCGGCGCGGGGATGCGCATGGTGCTGCCCACGGTCAGCCGCGCCCGGGTCGATCCGCGTTCGGTGTCGGTGTAGACCGCGCACACCGGCGAGGCGGGGTCGGGGGCGATGACCCGAGGCATGGCCGTGGGAAGCCCCGCCGGATCGAAGCGGGTGGCCGAGCGCCGCATCCCGTTCGCGGTCGGCGCGTCGATCTCCACGGCGCGCACCGGCGCCCTGCCGTACGCCTTCTTGCTGGCCGGGTCCTGGAGCAGGAGCTCGGCCTGGGCGGGTGTGAGCGCGGCCAGGCCGTCGGGGAGCAGGACGTACCACTTGGCCGCGCCGCCCGACGCCGAGCGCACGGTGTAGATCCGGCCCGCGACGGAACGCCTGCCGTCGGGGCCGCGCACCAACCTGCCGCGGGCGGCGAGCGCCGGGGCGCGGAAGTCGGGGCCGATGGGCAGCGCGTTGAGCCAGGCCGCGGGAACCTGCCGGGGCTGCTCCTCGGTCAGCGCCCGCAGGCTCTCCTGCGGCACCCGCATCCGCCGGTCCGACCAGAGCAGCCAGGTCTGCGAGCCCTCCTCCACGACCATCGCGGTGTTCTGCCCGATCGGGGTGCCGCCGACCGCGAAGCCGCCGATCAGCGAGGTGTGCGGGGTGCGCGTCCCGGTGGCGTCCACGCCCTCGACCACGCAGGCCGACCAGGGGGCGCGGACCAGCCGCCCGCGGGGCGGCAGGGACTCGGGGGCACCGGGGATGCCGACCAGGAGCCCGCGCGGGAAGCGCGTGAGCGACGCCGTGGAGACCGTGCGGACCGCCACGCCCTGCCCGCCGCCGAGCAGCAGCCGGGCCGAGGTGACGTTGGCGACCGGGATCATCTGGCCCCGCGTCGCGCTGTAGACGAAGGTCGCGCCCGACTCCTCCTCGACGATCACCGTCCCCGGCGCGGTGAGCGCGGTGGCGCCGCCGGGCTTCAGCAGGCCGTAGATGCCGAACGCCACCGCCACCAGCACCGCGACCAGCACGCCGCAGAACGTCGCGACGTTGTGCCTGCGCATCGGCGACTCGGGCACGTCGGGCTCGCCCTGCAGCAGGGCCATGCCCAGGCGCTGGGTCATCAGCCGGTGCGCCTGATAGAGATCACGACGGGTCTGCATCCCACCTCCGCCTCGCCGGGTGCGCGGTCGCCGACAGCATAGAAGCGTGATCGCCGGGCGGTGCACGGGACGCCGATGGTGAACGCCGGTGGTACCGGACGTTTCCGGCCGTCGGCGACCCCGTGAACAGGCCTTCGAGGCGTGGGGAGGGACCGGCTCCGGATGGTAGGAGATGTCCGGGAACACGTGATCACGGAGGCCACATGACCCAGGAGAAGTACGTCACCTCCAAGGCGATCGAGAGCATTCGCAAGGAGATCGAGGAGGACGTCATCCCGAGGATCAGGGAGATGCACGCGATGCTGGCCGACACGACGGTCGGATTTCCCGGCTGGGGGGCGGTCGGCGAGCTCGCGGTCGGGATGCGCTACCGGGAGGTCCAGCGGGACGTGGGGGAGAAGTTCGACGACGCGGTGGAGGTGCTGGAGTCGTGGACGGCCGCGCTGACCACCGCCCGCGCCAACTGGCGGACCGCGGAGGACAACAGCACCGTCGTGTACCAGTGAGCCGTTCACCAGTGAGCCGGGGGGAGCCGGGATGACCGCGAGAGCGGGTGGGAGACCGAGCCCGCTGACGGCGGGCAGGAGCGCCAAGGGGGTGATCACGAACTCCACCAAGGTCCTGTCCACCCTCAAGGGCGGTGCCAGGCTGGCGCCCACGGCCTGGGCGGGCGTGGCGATCGCGAGCACCGCCGTGGCGAACGTGCCGGGAATGGCCGACGCCTACAACAACTGGGAGTCCGTCCACTCGCGCCTGGACACCGCGGTGAAGAGCTACGTCGCCGTCCTGCTCACCAAGGAGAAGGAGGGCTGGATCGCCGACGACAGGGAGGCGTTCGACGACGCCGTCCAGCGGATGCAGGAGGCGCTGGAGAGCCTGCGCGCCTACGTCAAGAACGTCGCCGGGATCGTCGACGAGCTGGGGGACGCCTACCGCGCGTACTGGCTCGCCATCGCCAAGATCGCGGCCACCCTGCTGGCCCTCGCCACGATCGCGGCGGCCATGCTGGCGACCCCGTACGCGGCCACCGCCATGGTCAACCTGAGGATGCTGGGCACCCTGGCCAGCCAGATCATCGCCGTCTCGACCGGCGCGCTGGGCAGGCTCGTCGCCTCGGTGGCCGGGAGCATGTCGGTCTACTTCTCCGGCAAGGCGTGGGTCCAGTCGTTCAACCTGGAGCCCACCGGCTCGGCCAAGGTCGACTTCACGAAGGCGAGGATCGACCCCTCGCTCCTGCCGTACCGGCAGGCGCCCGCCGTCGCCCCCGGACAGGCGCCGCAGTTGCCCAAGGGCGGGACGTTCGAATGGCTGTCCCCCAAGAAAGAGATGCCGGAGCCGTACAAGTGAGCGATCCCATCCCCGAGAACCTGCGCCTGGGAAACCCCGAGAACCTGCGCCTGGAGGACCTGGACGCCGTCGTGCGGCAGAGCGAGGAGACGCTGCGGCGGCTCGGCGGGGTCTTCGGCGAGCTGGAGACCGTCACCGGAGAGGGGTCCGGCGCCGACGGCCTGGCCCGTGCCCTGGTGGACGGCGCCGGGCGGATCAAGGAGATCACCCTTGAGCCGCGCATCATGCGCCTGGACAGCCAGACCGTCGCCGAGGCGGTGACCGAGGCGGTCCGCGCCGCCCAGGAGGCCGCCGGGCGCGCGAACGAGGAACTGCTCCGCGCCGCCACCGGCGGCGATCCGCTCCCGCTGGACATGGCCGACGCCCGGCGCCGTTTCGAGGACATCGGCCAGGATCTGGCCCGCACCCTGGACGACCTGGGACGAGACTGACCGTGCCGTCCGGGCGGGACCCGGACGGCACGGGCCCCGGGCCGGGGAACCCCGGTCAGCCCGACAGGCCCCTGACGGCCGCGTACACGTCCATCACCCCGAGCGCGAGCGGGAGCAGGGCCAGGATCAGGCAGAACTCCACGATGTCCCCCGCGCGTCCCCAGAACGGGGAGGGGCGCCGCTGCGGGAGGAACAGCGCCATCCCGCCCGCCAGCGCCGCCGCGCACACCAGGCCGATCGTCACCGCGAAGGCCGAGTCCGGCGTGGTGAACGCCACGCCCAGGACCAGCGCCAGCAGCCCGGCCAGCCCCGAGCCGAGCAACCAGAGGCGCTGGCCGGTCCCCTGGAAGACGCGGGCGCGCATCAGCAGCGCCAGCGAGAGCGTGATCAGGGTCGCGGGGGCGGTCCACCCGCTCGCGGTGAGCAGGACCGGCAGCGTGCCCAGCGCCACCAGGGCGACGCCCGCGGTCAGGCCGGTCGCGAACCGCTCGGCCTCCGTCGCGCGCCGCCGGATGTCCGCGCCGTCGATGTCGTCGGTGTCGCCGCGCAGTTCCTCGGCGTTGGTGGGCAGCGCGGGCAGCGGGAGCCTCGCCAGCCGGAAGGACGTCGTCGGGATGAGGGGGGCGCAGGCCAGGGTTATCGCGGCGGCCAGCGCGGCCACCCCGGCGGCGGGCGCCCCGGTGAACATGACGACCGCCGAGCAGATCGTCCCGATCACCGCGGCCAGCCCGACGCCGAAGAAGTTGGGCAGTCCCTCGGCGACGACCCAGCCGGTCACGGTGGCGACCAGCGCGGTCACCGCGAACCCGGCCAGCAGGTTGGGCGCTCCGAACACGGCGGGACCGGCGGGGGGAGCCGGTACGCAGGCCCCGGCCAGGAAGGCGTGCGGCAGCGCGGTGTAGCCGATGGTCGCACCGGCCCGGCCGTCGCCCACGGCCCTGGAGAGCGCGGCGCTCGCCACGACGGCGAGGATCGCGCACGCCCCGGCGAAGGCGACGACCGGTCCCCAGGGCGGCCCGCTCACCACGAGCACCGCGAACGCGGCGATCATCGACAGCGCCGCGGTGCCCAGCCCCACGCCCCTGGTGTGCGCGGCCCGCCAGCGGCCGGTCCGCTCCTTGACGCCGGTCGCCACGGTGTCGGCGACGTCATCGAAGATCGCCTCGGGCAGCTGGGACGAGCGGGGGAGCAGGTAGAGGACCTCGCCGTCCCTGATGCCCAGCTCGGACAGGCCCGCGCCCGAGGGCATGGGGGCCGCGCCGATCCGCTGGAGCCCCCAGCCGCCGGCGGGCGCGATCTGCTCGGCGCTCTCGCCGGTGGCGGCGAGCAGATCGGGCAGCAGGTGGGAGAGGGGGAGGTCCGCGGGCACCGCGAGGTCGACCCGGCGGCGCGGGGTGACGACGGTGATGCGGCACAGGGGGATTGCGGTCACCTGGTTCACAGGGCGCATGGTAGTCACCTCCGCGATCGCCCGGCACCCGCCGGGGTCGCGAGGTGCGCGGTGTTCACCCCGCGATCACCCGGTGCTCATCCGGTCCGCGGGACGGTGTCCACCCCGCGATCGTCCGGGGCTCACCCGGTCCGCGGGGCGCGGGGACACACCTCCGCGATCATCCGGTATCGGTCCCGAGGCGTTCTCGAGGATTCCGTCGAACCCGGGGGGCGGTTTCGCTACGGTACTCCGGACTGGACAATATTTGCTTAACTCACATCGGGGGCGAAGTGGGCATCGTGGTCGTCCGGCGTCCCGAGCGGCGTCCACCTCCGGCGGCGCCGCGCGGCGAGATCCTCCTGGAGTCGCCACCCGAGATCCCGGAGACCACCTCGGCGGGGTTCACACAGGTGCTCATGTACCTGCCGATGGTGGCCGGCGGCGCCGCGATGGGGCTGATGTTCGCCGGGGGCGGCGGCGGGAACCCGATCATGTACGTGGCCAGCGGCATGTTCGCGCTCTCCATGGTCGGCATGACCATCGGCCAGATGGGCCGGGCGGGCGGGGAGCGCAAGCAGCGGCTCAACGGCCTGCGCCGCGACTACTTCCGCTACCTGTCCCAGACCCGCGCCAAGGTCAGGCGCGCGGCGGCCAGGCAGCGCGAGGCGCTCAACTGGAACGGCCCCGACCCCGACATCCTCTGGACGATCGCGCTGAGCGCCCGCCTGTGGGAGCGGCGGCCCTCGGACGCCGACTTCGGCGCCGTCCGGGTGGGCACCGGCTCCCAGCGCCTGGCCGTCCAGCTCATACCGCCGGAGTCCAAGCCGGTCGAGGACCTGGACGCCATGGCCGCCGGGGCGCTGCGCCGCTTCGTCCGCGCCCACTCGACGGTGGCGGACCTGCCCATCGCCATCTCCCTGCACTCCTTCGCCAGGGTCAGGCCCACCGGCCCGGAGGCGGCCGTCCGCGACATGGTCAGGGCGCTCGTCGGCCAGCTGGCGGTCTTCCACTCGCCGGACGAGCTCAGGATCGCGGTGTGCGCGTCCAAGGAGTGGATGGCCCACTGGGAGTGGATCAAGTGGCTCCCGCACGCCCTGCACCCGCACGAGGCCGACGCCGCGGGACCCGTCCGCCTCATGACCGACGACCTGGGCGAGCTCGACCGGCTGCTGGGCGCCGACTTCAAGAACCGGGCCCGGTTCAAGCCGGGCGTCTCCGCCGAGGCGCTCCCGTACCACATCGTGATCATCGACGGCGGGCACGTCCCGCAGGACTCCCCGCTGGGCGCCGACGCGATCGAGGGGGTCACCCTCATCGACCTCGACGGGACCACCACCCCGGCGGGCGAGAAGACCATGCTCAGGCTGCGCCTCACCGACGACCTGTTCAGCCGGGTCACCACCGACCAGGCGGGCAAGGAGGTCGTCACGCCGCTCGGCAGGCCCGACCGGTTCTCGTACCTGCAGGCCGACGGGCTCGCCAGGCGGCTGGCCCCGCTGCGCGGCTCCCCGGCCGGAGCCGGGGGCGGTGACGCGCTCGCCGCCGACACCACGCTGGCCGAGCTGCTGGGGCTCGGCGACGCCGCGGGGCTGGACCCGGCGCTGCTCTGGCGTCCCAGGGCGCCGCGCAACCGGCTGCGGGTGCCGATCGGCGTCGGGACCGACGGACGCCCGGTCGAGCTGGACATCAAGGAGTCGGCTCAGGGCGGCATGGGCCCGCACGGCCTGGTCATCGGCGCCACCGGCTCCGGCAAGAGCGAGCTGCTGCGCACGCTGGTGCTCGGCCTCGCCGTCGCGCACTCGTCGGAGGTCCTGAACTTCGTGCTCGTCGACTTCAAGGGCGGCGCGACCTTCCTGGGCATGGACTCCCTGCCGCACGTCTCGGCCGTCATCACCAACCTCGCCGACGAGCTGCCGCTGGTCGACCGCATGCACGCCGCCCTGCACGGCGAGATGGTACGGCGCCAGGAGCTGCTCCGCGCCGCCGGGAACTACGCCTCGCTGCGCGACTACGAGCAGGCCAGGGAGCAGGGGGCCGACCTGCGCCCGATGCCCACCCTCTTCGTGGTGCTGGACGAGTTCAGCGAGCTGCTGTCGGCCAAGCCCGAGTTCATCGAGCTCTTCGTGATGATCGGCCGTCTCGGCAGGTCCCTGGGGGTGCACCTGCTGCTGGCCTCGCAGCGGCTGGAGGAGGGCAGGCTGCGCGGCCTGGACACCCACCTGTCGTACCGGATCGGCCTGCGGACCTTCTCGGCGATGGAGAGCCGGGTGGTGCTCGGCGTGACCGACGCCTACGAGCTGCCCTCGGCGCCGGGCAACGCCTTCCTGAAGTTCGACACCACCGGGATGGTCCGCTTCAAGGCCGCGTACGTCTCCGGGCCCTACACCCCCGAGCGGCGGGTCGTGCGGCGCGAGCGGGCCGAGGGGCGGCAGATCGTCCCGTACGGTCCCGCCTACATCGCGCCTCCCGTCCAGGCGGAGCCCGAGGAGGAACCGGAGGCCGTCAGCGCGGGGCGCGACACGCTGCTCGACGTCGTGGTCCGCAGGCTGGGCGGGCAGGGCCCGCCCGCGCACCGGATCTGGCTGCCGCCGCTGGCCGAGCCGCCCTCGCTGGACCAGCTCCTGCCGCCCCTGTCCGTCACCCCGCAGCACGGGCTGACGACCGCGCACTGGCAGGGACGCGGGGGGCTGCACGCGCTGCTCGGCGTCGTCGACCGTCCCTTCGAGCAGCGGCGCGACCCGTACTGGCTCGACCTGTCGGGCGCCGCCGGGCACCTGGCCGTGGCCGGCGGCCCGCAGAGCGGCAAGAGCACCGTGCTGCGCACACTGATCGCCGGTCTCGCCCTCACCCACACCCCCGCCGAGGTGCAGTTCTACTGCCTGGACTTCGGCGGCGGCGCCCTCGCCTCGCTGGAGGGCCTGCCGCACGTCGGCGGGGTGGCCAACCGGCTGGACACCGACCGGGTCCGCCGTACCGTCGCCGAGGTCACCACGCTGCTCGCGCGGCGAGAGCGCGAGTTCGCCGAGCTGGGCATCGACTCGATCTCCACCTACCGGCGCCAGATCGCCGCGGGGACCGTGGACCCCGGCGGCTTCGGGGACGTCTTCCTCGTGGTCGACGGCTGGCTCACGGTCCGCCAGGAGTTCGAGTCGCTGGAGCCCACGATCACCGAGCTGGCCGCCCGCGGCCTCAGCTACGGCATCCACGTGGTCGCGGCGACCAACAAGTGGTCGGAGTTCCGGCCGTCCATCCGCGACCTGTTCGGCTCCCGGGTGGAGCTGAGGCTGGGCGACGCCTACGAGTCCGAGGTGAACCGCAGGACCGCGATGGCGGTTCCCGAGGGCGTGCCGGGGCGCGGCCTGACCCGCGACGGCCTGCATTTCCTGAGCGCCCTGCCTCGCGTCGACGGCGGCGACCAGAGCGACGACCTGCCCGTCGCCACCCGGGCGATGGTCGAGTCCGTCGCCACCGCCTGGCAGGGCCCGCCAGCCCCCAGGGTGCGGCTGCTGCCCGCCGTCCTCGCGCCGGAGAGCCTGCCGGGCCCCGAGGAGACCGGCGCGCGCATCCCGCTGGGCATCGACGAGAGCACCCTCTCGCCGGTGCTCGCCGACTTCGACGCCGACCCCCACCTGGTCGTCTTCGGCGACAACGAGAGCGGCAAGTCCAACCTGCTGCGCCTGGTGGCCGAGGGCGTCGTGGCCCGCCACGAGCCGTCGCAGGCCCGCCTCGTCGTCATCGACTACCGCCGCTCGCTGCTGGACGCCGCCTACACCGAGCACCGCATCGGGTACGCGGCCTCCTCGACCGCCGCCACCGAGTTCATCGGCGAGATCAGGGAGTCACTGATCAAGCGGCTCCCCCCGGCGAACCTCTCGCCCGAGGAGCTGCGGTCGCGCGGCTGGTGGAAGGGGGCGGACATCTACATCGTGGTCGACGACTACGACGTGGTGGCCTCGGGCGCCAACCCGCTCGGCCCGCTGCTCGATCTGCTGCCCCAGGCCCGCGACATCGGCCTGCACCTGGTGCTGGCCCGCGCGATGGGCGGCGCGGGACGGGCGATGTTCGACCCGGTGCTCCAGCGGCTCAAGGACATGGCCACCCCGGCCGTCATGATGTCGGGCCACAAGGACGAGGGCGTGCTGTTCGGGGTGCGCCCGCACGCGCTGCCGCCGGGCCGCGCCTATCTCTCCGACCGGAGGAACGGCGTGCGCCTCGTCCAGACCGCGTTCGTCGCCCAACCCGACCCCGAGAAGTGAACGGCAATCGACGATAAAGGGTGTTTTTTCGCAACAAAAGATGACTAGCATCACTCTCTAAACGTGTGTCACGTTCAGGGGGATCTCTTGGCATACTCTCCGGAGCCGACGGACGTCAGTCCGAGCGACCTGAAAAAACGCAAGGAAGACTTTCACGCCGAGAGCGACGAGCTCGGCAGGGCCTTCACCAAGGCCATGAACGACCTCGAGGCCCTCGGCAACTTCTGGGGCAACGACGAGGCCGGCCAGAAGTTCGCGGGCACCTCGCACGGCAAGGGCTACTTCGCCGCCACGGGCGAGGCCAAAAGCCACGTCCAGGGCATCAGGGACGGTTACCGCAAGATCGGCGACAACCTGGGCCTGGCCGGCGACAACGTCACCGGGGCCAACTGGGCCACGGTCGAGGGGATGATCAAGGCGGTCGTCGGCCCCGAGATCGACGTCACCAACAAGGCCGAGCTCAAATGAGCGGCCTGGGAGCGTTCATCAAGGCCAACCCCGTCAAGACCGCGATGGGGGCCGGCTCCATCGGCGGCGCCGCGTTCGTCACGTCCATGCTCGGCGTGAGCTGGCCGGAGGGCGACCCGGACAAGTTGCGCGCGGCGGCGGACATCTGGGAGGGCCTGGCCGACACCATCGAACGCACCGGCAACGACGCGAACGGCGTCGCCGAGCAGGTCTGGAAGAACAACGGCGGCGCGTCCGTGCAGGAGTTCAGAGCGCTGTGGACGGGCAAGTTCTTTCCCTACCCCGGTGAGGTCGCCAAATTCTGCCGGGCGATCGCCCAGGCCTGCCGCGACTACGCCCACGCCGTGGAGGTCACCCGGTACGTGCTGATCGTGCTCGCGATCCAGGCCTGGGTGAACATGGTCTTCACGGTGGCCTGGGGCTGGGGCACCGCGGGCATCGGGGCGGCCGTGCAGAAGCAGATCATGGACAGGTTCTTCAAGGGCCGCGCGATCCTGCAGATGAAGCTCTTCAAGATCAGCGTCGAGAAGATCATCTATAACTCGTTCTACTACCTGGGCGACAGCCTGGGCTACGCGGGCGGCCAGCAGGCGCTCCAGTGGACCATCTTCAAGGCCGCGGGGGTCGAGAAGGATCTCACCGGCAACGACGTCACCGGCGCGGGCGAGAACTTCAAGCAGTTCGCCCGGGGCTTCGCCAGCAACATGGCCTTCAACGGCGCCTACGACCTGACCAAGCTCAACTCTGTGAGCGCGCCTTTGAGCAAGCTCGGCTCTTCGCTCAACATACCGACCTCCAACCAGGCGGTGAACAACCTGCTGTCCCGGCTGGTCGGTTCGGGGATGTACACCGTGACGGACAACACGCTCCAGGGGAATCCCGGTATGCCCAGCTGGGATCAGTGGATCTCCAAGCTCATCGTGCACGGCTCCCGCACGGCCAAGCCGCCCGCCTGAGCGCGAGGCTCCGTGCGGCCGGGCCACCTGCTTCGAACGCGGGGCGCCGGCGCCGTCAGGTCGCCTGCTTCGAGCGCGGGGCTCTCGTACGGCCGGGAGTCACCTGCCTTGAGCGGGGCCGCCGTTTCCGGCGCCTCCAGACGGCCGGCTCCCTGGACGTCCGGCCCTGGACGTCCGGCCCCGGGCCTTCGCCCGGGGCCGGACACCGTGCTCGGGGTCAATCCCCGAAGGGGTCTTCCAGGAGCGAGTTCAGCAGCGCGCCGGCCTGCTCGGTGGCGTCACCGACGGCCTCGCCCGAGGCCGCCAGGATTGCCTCCGCGAGAGCTTCGGAGCCCAGGCGGAGGGCACGCGGGTCGATGTGGAGGGCCGCCAGCGCGCCGCTGGCCAGCACCTCCACCGACACTTGGCCGCCGGCCGCCTCGCCGCGCCCCCTGGCCTCGGCCAGGCTCTGGCCGACCTCCTCCATCCGGGTCGTCTGCCCCTCGATCATCGCGAGAAGCCGGTCCGTCTCCGGATCACCGGTCGGTGAGTACGGCCCGCCGGACATACCGGGCACGCTCTCCCGCTCGCCGCGCATCACTTGCAGCTCCCCCAGTCGAGAGCGGAGGAGCCGGAGGGGCTGCCGCCGTTGAGGCGCACGCACTTGCCCTGGGCCGGCAGGACGACCGGGCCCGCGTAGTACTCGTAACTGCCGCGGTCGCTCTTGGCCGGGCCGCCCATGACCTCAAGGGTGACCCAGAGCGGGGAGGCGATGCCCACGTCCATGCTCTTCAGGGTGACCACGCAGGTGTTCTTCGTGACGCTGTTGAAGAGCTGGTAGACGGTCCCGCCCTTGAACGGGGCCTGCCGCTGCACCGAGTAGTTCAGCCCGCAGACCTTCTCCGGGGTGTAGGGGTTGGTGCGCTGTACCGGCGGCGGGGACGACGGTCGCACGGCCGGGGGTGTGGGCGTGGGCGAGGTGGGCCGCACCGTCGGCTTGCTCGTCTGCGAGGGCTTCGCCGTCTGTGAGGGCCTCGCCGTCTGTGAGGGCTTGGCGGTTTGTGAGGGCTTCGCCGTCTGTGAGGGCCTGGCGGACTGCGAGGGCTTGACGGACGGTCTGGCCGGCGCCGGAGTCGGCGTCGGGGTGGGAGTCAGGCCGGGAGTTCCCTGGGGCAGGGCCGGCGTCGGGGTGGGAGTCGGCCCCGGAGTGCCCGGCGGGGCCGGGGTGGGGGTCGGGCTCGGGACCGGGGTCGGCGTCCCGGTCGGAGGCTGCTCCGGCTCGACGGTCAGGGACGGGGTCGGCGTCGGCGTCGGCTGGACCGCCGACGTGGACGACGCCGCGGCGGAGGGCACCCCGGCCGTGGGCGTCGGCACCGCGGGCACGGTCGGAGCCGTGGTGAGCGGCGCCGTCGGCACCGGCACCGGAGGATCGGTGTACGCGCCGATGGTCGGGACCTGGGGCAGGGCGGTGGGGGCGTCGCTGGGCAGCCGCAGCGGCCCCACCTCCGCGACCTGGGGGTCGGGCGTCGTCCCCCAGGGCACGGTCACCTTGCCCGCGGGGTCGTCACCGGTGTTCTGCACCGGGTCCTGCCCCTGCGGCTCGTCCCGTGACTGGTCCGCCAGCCCGAGCGACACCTCGGGCATCGCGCCGTCGGCGGAGGCCCGCTCCAGCTCGCTCAGGGCGGTGTACCGCCCGGCGGCCCACAGCCCCAGGCCGGAGAGCAGGACGATCACGCCGACGCAGGCGGCCAGCGCCATCGAGAAGTTGCCCGTCCTCGGACGGTTCCCGGCGGCGTTCGCGGGCGCCGGGGCCGGAGCACCGGGAGCGGGGGACGCGCCCCGGGGAAGCTGCGGAGCTCCCCAGACCGACGTCGCGGGCTCCGCCTGCCGCGGCACGGCCGCGCCGGGAATGTCGCCGGGGATGTTCTCGTCCGGCGGGGAGCCGTCCCCGCGCGTGGCCCCCGTGACGTCCGCACCCGGCCGCGCCTCCACGCCGCCACCCGCGCCGATGTCCGTTCCGGTACCCGAGACGGTGCCGGAGACGAGGCCGGGGAGAGGGAGGAGCGCGGGATCGGCGGCGGCGCCGGGGAGGGGAGCCGGCGCGTCCGGCGCCTCGGGCTCACCGAGCAGGCGCAGCATGGCGGCCTTGGCGTCCGGGCGCTCCTGCGATCGCTTGTCCAGGCAGGCGACGAGGACGGGCCGGAGCTCCGCGGGCAGGCCGGTCAGGTCCGCGGGGCCCTCCAGGACCCTCTCCGGCCGGCCGCCGAAGGGCGGCCGCCCGGTCGCGGCGTAGACGACCGTGGCCGCCCAGGCGAAGAGGTCCGCGGGCCTGCTCGCCTCCGGCGCCGAGGGAGTGGAGGAGGCGGTCTCCTCGCGGATGTGCTCGGGAGCGCGGTAGTCCGGCTCCCGCTCGCCCGCGACGGGGTCGAGCCCGATGTCGAAGACGCGGGGACCGTCCGGGCCGAGCAGTACGGTGTCCGGGGTGAGCGACCCGTGGGCGAGGCCGGACAGGTGGAGGGCGGTCAGCGCGGTGAGCGTGCCGACGGCGAACCGCTCCAGCGCGTCACCCGTGAGCGGCCCGTCCCCGGCCACCGCCTGCCGCAGCGTGGGTCCCTCGACGTGCTCGCGGACCACGTACGGACGGTCGTCGAACCAGCCGACCTCCAGCAGCCTGGCGGTGTGCGCCCCGGAGGCGCGCTTGGCGGCGTGCAGCTCGTTCGTGATCCGCTCCCGCACCCGGGGGTCGGGGGCCTCCGGCTCGGCGGCCAGGAGGCGGATGACGCGGATGGTGTCGTCGTCGGGAAGATGTCCCAGGTAGACGGCGTGTTCCGGATCCGGGTCGAGCCGGCCGACCAGGATGTACACACCGATGCGCTTGGGATCTTCAGGCAGTAATGGGTGCAAATACCCCATTGCATTCCTTCCAGCACAGCTGTCAATAAAGCCGCTTTAAGCTAATCGAGCACCATCCAACCAAATTTGACGCACTAGATCGTGTTTTTAATACGTTTGTCATGTTTGGTTCTCAGCGGAGCCGGGTCGCCAGCCCCTCCGGCGCCCCATCGGGACGGCGATGCCCGCCACGGTGACCAGGACGCCCACGGCGAGCGCTCCCAGCGCGACCCAGAGCGAGATCGAGATGGCCCGGGAATCCTCGGGGGGCTGCGGCCGCACCGCGTTCCCCGGCAGCGGGGCCGCCTGGCGCGGCGCGAGCGCCACCTGCTCGGACGGCAGGATCGCCGAGACCGCCAGCAACGGGTTGACCATTCCCGCCCCGGTACCCGCCCCCGCGCCGCCGTTGGCGGTCAGCTCGACGCGCCGCCGTACCCGCACGTTGTCCAGCCCCGGGTGGCGGGCGCGGACCAGCGCGACCACCCCGGCCACGTACGGGGCGGCGAAGCTGGTGCCCTCCAGGTTCTCCCGGTAGGCCCGCCCGGCCCAGGTGCTCGTGACGCCCCGGCCGGGGGCCAGGACGGAGACGGGGGTGACGGCGTTGGAGGAGTCGGCCCTCGCCCCGTCGGGACCGGCGGCCCCGACCGAGAGGACCCCCTCGTAGGCGGCCGGGTAGGCGGGCCCGGGGGTGCCGTCCTCCTTCTGCACGTTGCCGGCCGCGGCCACCACGACCGCGTCCATGGCGAGGGCGTAGGTGACCGCGTTGCGCAGGTCGGCATGGTCACGCGCCTCGACCGACACGTTGATCACGTCGGCGCCCAGCTCGGCGGCCCGCACGATGGCCAGGGCCAGCCGGCCCACGTCGCCGGTGCCGTCCGAGGTCTGCTTGATGGAGATCAGCTTCGCCTGCGGCGCGACCCCGGTGAAGGGCACCCCCTTCATCTCGGCCGCCGCGATGATGCCCGCCACCGCCGTACCGTGGCCGAGGCAGTCGCGGGCCCCGGTGGCGGTCAGGTCGATCGACCGGGTCCTTCTCAGCTGGGGGTGCGTGGTGTCCACCCCGCTGTCGACGACCGCGACGGTCACCCCGGCCCCCTTGGTCAGCTCCCACACCTCGGGGAGGCTGAGCCGCCGCTGGGCCCAGGACTCCCCGATGCTGGTCGTGCCGCGCCCGGGATTGCACCTGACCGGCGCGGCGGCCGTGCCCGCCGTGCCCGGTGTGCCCGGTGTGCCCGCCTTCACCGTCGGGGCGGCCCCCGGCCCCGTCCCTGCCCGCGCCTCCACCCCGGCCACGGCCGGCGGTGCCGCGACCGCCGCCAGCACCAGCACCGTGACGAGCATCCGACCGATCACGAAACGCCCCCAGAACGACCCAGAACGAACGGCCCCGAGCGAAACGGCCCCCACGCCGAGACGCCTCCGGAACGAGAAGACTCCAGAAACGGGTGAATACCGGGCAGCACCCTACTCAGCTTGATCGCGTGCCGTCACGGCGCGGCGGGATTCTCCCGGCCGGAGGCGCGACCCGGCGGTCATAAGCTTGCGTGGGCGGGCGAGCCGGCCGGGCGCCGGCGGGTCCCGCCCACGTCCCGACGCGAACCGACGCGAACCGATGCGAGACCAGGAGCAGGCTTGAGCCAGTACCCATGGGGCGAGGCGACCGCGACCGGCATCGGGTCGCATCCGGGGGAGGACCACGCGGAGGCGGTCAGGGTCGCCTTCGGCGAGTCGCCCGCGCTGCCGTACCTGCCCGAGCTGCCCTCCCGCGGCGTCGGCGCCGACATGATCGGGCGCACCGCGTCACTCCTGCTGGAGCTGCCCGTCGAGGTGCAGCCGTCGGGCTGGCGGTTCGCCGACAGGCCGGGCCGCGACTTCAAGCGCGCCCGCGACCATCTCGTACGCGACCTCGACGGGCTGGAGGAGGTGGCCCAGGGGTACGAGGGGCCGTTCAAGATCCAGGTGTGCGGGCCGTGGACGCTGGCGGGGGCGATCGAGCTCCGGTACGGCGACAAGACGCTCGCCGATCCGGGCGCGGTGCGCGACCTGGTGGACTCCCTGACCGAGGGGCTCGCCGCGCACGTCGCCGACGTGCGCCGCAGGGTGCCCGGCGCCTCGCAGATCGTGGTCCAGATCGACGAGCCGGGGCTGCCCGGCGTCCTCATGGGCACGGTGCCGACCGCCTCGGGCTTCGGGCGGCTCGCCGCCGTCGACCGCCAGATCGTCGCCGACCGGCTCGCGGCGGTGCTCCCCGCGGGAACGTTCACGGTCGTGCACTGCTGCGCCCCCGGCGTGCCCTTCGGGGTGCTGCGCACGGCGGGCGTGGGGGGCGTCTCGCTGGACGCCCACCTCATGAGGAGGCGCGACGAGGACGCGATCGGCGAGGCCGTCGAGGCCGGTACCGCCCTGTTCCTCGGGGTCGTGCCGGGTGTGGACGCCAGGCTCCCGGACGTCGACGTGGTCGCCGAGCCCGCCGTCGGGCTCTGGAACCGCCTCGGCTTCCCCGCCTCGACCCTGGCCTCGCAGGTCGTGCTCACCCCCGCCTGCGGCCTGGCCGGGGCCTCGCCCGCCTACGCCAGGGCGGCCCTGGCCGCCTGCCGCAAGGCCGCCCGCGTGCTGCAGGACGACCCCGGCGAGTGATCCGCACGGCTCCCGCGCCGCTCGCGACCGCGCCCGGCGGGTGCCGTACGGGAGCGGCGAGGGCTTGTCCAACTCGGGGCAATGGCGGGATCGCGTTGTCGGTGCTCGAAGATACGTTTGTCCTGGGCGACGACGATGGGAGAGACGGGCGATGGGCGCTGAGGTCGAGGGTGTGCCGGTGGCGGCGCTGGAGCGGCACGCGGAGCTGACCGAGCTGGTCGAGGAGGCCAACTGGCGTTACCACGTGCTCGACTCGCCCACCGTGAGCGACGCCCAGTACGACGGGTGGATGCGCGAGCTGCGCGAGCTGGAGGAGGAGAGCCCGACCCTCCGCACGCCCGACTCGCCCACCCAGAAGATCGGCGCGCCGATCTCCAGCGAGTTCACCCCGGTCAAGCACCTGCAGCGGATGGAGAGCCTCGACAACGCCTTCAACGCCGACGACCTCGCCTCCTGGCAGGCGAGGGCCGAGCGGCTGGCCGAGCGCGACCCCGCGCCCTACCTGTGCGAGCTGAAGATCGACGGCCTGGCGATCGCGCTGCTCTACGAGAAGGGCCGCCTGACCAGGGGAGCGACCAGGGGCGACGGCCGCGTCGGCGACGACGTGACGGCCAACGTCCGCACGATCGCCAACATCCCGCACCGCCTGACCGGCGACGACGTGCCCGACGTGGTGGAGGTCAGGGGCGAGGTCTACATCCCCGTCGAGGAGTTCGAGAAGCTCAACGAGCAGCTGGTCGAGGCGGGCAAGGCTCCGTTCGCCAACCCGCGCAACTCCGCCGCGGGCTCCCTGCGGCAGAAGGACCCGCGCGTCACCGCGCAGCGGCCGCTGTACATGATCGTTCACGGGATCGGCAGGTGGGAGGGCGCCACCGCGCCCCGCGCCCAGTCGGAGGTCTACGAGCGGCTGAAGGGGTTCGGCCTGCCGGTCAGCGATCTCTACAAGGTCGTCGACGACCTCGACGGCATCAACGCCTTCATCGAGTTCTACCGCGAGCACCGCCACGACCCGGCCTACGAGATCGACGGTGTCGTGGTCAAGGTCGACCGCATCGAGCTGCAGAACAACCTGGGCTCCACCAGCCGGGCCCCGCGCTGGGCGATCGCCTACAAATACCCGCCGGAGGAGGTCAACACCAAGCTCCACGACATCCAGGTCGCGGTGGGCCGCACCGGCCGGGTCACGCCGTACGGCGTCATGGAGCCGATCGTCGTGGCGGGCTCGACGGTCGAGCGGGCCACCCTGCACAACGCCTCGGAGGTGGCGCGCAAGGGCGTGCTGATCGGCGACACCGTGGTGCTGCGCAAGGCGGGCGACGTCATCCCCGAGATCGTCGGCCCGGTCGCCGACCTGCGCGACGGCACCGAGCGCGAGTTCGTGATGCCGCGGCGCTGCCCGGAGTGCGACACCGAGCTGGCGTACGAGAAGGAGGGCGACGCCGACCTGCGCTGCCCCAACACCCGGGCGTGCCCCGCCCAGCTCCGCGAGCGCATCTTCTTCGCGGCCGGGCGCAGGGCGTTCGACATCGAGGGGCTGGGTTACGTGGCGGCCACCGCGCTGACCCAGCCGCTGCCGCCGCAGGAGCCGCCGGTCCGCACCGAGGCGGACCTGTTCGACCTGACGATGGAGCAGCTGCTGCCGATCAGGTCGGTGGTCCGCGACCCCGACACCGGCCTGCCGAAGACCGATCCGGAGAGCGGCGAGCGGAAGGTCGTCACCTTCTTCGCCAACCAGAGCGGCGAGCCGAGCAAGAACGCCGAGAAGATGCTGGAGCAGCTGGAGAAGGCGAAGGATCAGCCGGTCTGGCGGGTGCTCGTCGCGCTCTCGATCCGGCACGTCGGCCCCCCGACGGCCCAGGCGATCGCCGACGAGTTCCGCTCGATCCCCGCGATCGCGAAGGCCTCGGAGGAGGAGCTCGCCGCCGTCGAGGGCGTCGGCCCGAGGGTGGCCGCGGCGATCCACGACTGGTTCACGGTCGACTGGCATCGGGAGATCGTCGACCGCTGGGCGGCCGCCGGGGTCCGGATGGTCGACGATCCCCCGGCCGACCAGCTCCCGCAGACCCTGGCCGGCCTGACCTTCGTGGTGACCGGCACGCTCGCCGACTTCACCCGCGACGAGGCGGGCGAGGCCCTCGCCGGCCGGGGCGGCAAGGTCGCGGCGTCGGTGTCGAAGAAGACCTCCTTCGTGGTGGTGGGGGAGAACGCCGGTTCCAAGTTCGACAAGGCGGTCAAGCTCGGCGTGCCGATCCTCGACGAGGACGGCCTGCGGATTCTGCTGGTCGAGGGGCCCGAGGCGGCGTCGAAGGTGACGGTGAGACCCGAGGAGTAGGGGCCGTCCCGCCGGTGTCTCGCAGTGCTGTGTCTTAAAAACGTGCGAATTGCTCGTGACGGAACGTGCGCAATCGGTTTCGCGAAGTGGCCCGCAGGCCGTACTCTCCCATAATGAACTAATGGGGGTTTTGTTACTCATGGCCGACCCAACCGACACTCGCGACACCGGACCGCGACCGGGAACGCCCCTGTGGGCCTACCTCGCCGCCGTCATCACGATCGGGTTCATCGCCCTCGTCGTGTCCCTGCTGCGCATAGACGTGGCCGAGGCCGCGGAGCTCGTCCGCAGCCCGCTGTTCTGGATGCTCGCGGCCCTGGTCGTGCTGGGCGAGCTACGGCCGGTGGTCCTGTCGTCGTCGATGACGGTGGGCGGCACCTACCCGTCGACCATGTTCACCTTCGCCGCGCTGCTCCACTACGGCCTGCCGGTCGCCGTGCTGCTGCAGGCGGTCGCCATGGTCGTCAACGGGGCCGTCACCCGCAAGGCGAGCCATCGGGTCATGTTCAACATCGCGCAGGTGACGCTGGCCTGCACCGCGGCCGGGCTGGTGCTCGGGCTGTTCGGCGACCGGTCCGTCACGGGGGCCTCCTGGGTGCCGGACGGCTCGGACCTGCTGGCGATCGGGCTGGCCGGGCTCACCTACTTCGTGGTCCGGGCCCTGCTGGTCTCCGGCGCGGTGGCGCTGCACGAGCGCAGGTCGATCCACCGGGTGATCAAGACCACGATCGGCCACCAGAGCCTCGTCTACGCCGGGCTGCTCGGCCTGGCCCCGCTCGTCGTGGTGGTGATGAACCACTCGCCGGCCCTGGTGCCGCTGTTCCTGGCGCCGATGCTGGCGGTCTACTTCACCGCCACCATGTCGGTCCGCCGCGACCACCAGGCGATGCACGACGTGCTGACCGGGCTGCCCAACCGCAAGATGCTCGTGCTCAGCACGGAGGAGGCGCTCGCCGAGGCGCGGGACGGTGAGCGGGTCGGCCTGTTCCTGCTCGACCTCGACCGGTTCAAGGAGATCAACGACACCCTCGGGCACCCGGTCGGCGACCGGCTCCTGCAACTGGTCGCGCACCGGCTCACCCACAGCGTCCGTCCCGGCGACGTGGTGGCCAGGCTCGGCGGCGACGAGTTCGCCGTCCTGCTGCCCTCGGTCCGGGACGCCGCGGCGGCCAGGGAGGTGGCGGCGCGCCTGCGGGTGGCGATCACCGAGCCGGTCCGGCTGGAGGGCATGAGCTTCGACCTGGACGCCTCGTTCGGCATCGCGATCTACCCCGACCACGCGCCCGACTTCGAGATGCTCCTGCAGCGCTCGGACGTGGCGATGTACCTCGCGAAGGAGGGCAGGACCGGGGTCGAGATCTACGCCGCCGACAAGGACCGGAACAGTCCCGAGCGGATCAACCTCCTCGGCGACCTGCGCAGGGCCATCGACCGCTCCGAGCTGCGGCTGCACTACCAGCCCAAGCTCGACCTGGCCGGAGGGCAGGTGCGGGGGGTGGAGGCGCTGCTGCGGTGGCGCCACCCGGAGCGGGGAATGATCTCCCCCGGCGAGTTCGTGCCGATGGCCGAGCAGTCGTACCTGATGCGCCACCTCACCGGATACGTCATCGACGCCGCGCTGGAGCAGGCCGCCCACTGGTGGCACACCGGCCTGCACGAGCAGATCTCCGTCAACGTCTCGGCCCGCGACCTTCTCGACTGCGCCCTCTCCGACCAGCTGGGAGAGGGGCTGGCGCGCTACCGGCTGCCGCCCAAGGCGATCCAGCTGGAGGTCACCGAGCGCATCCTGATGACCGACCAGGCCTACACCGACGCCGCCGTCCGGGCCCTGACCGCGCTGGGGGTGCCGCTCGCGCTGGACGACTTCGGCACCGGCTACTCCTCGCTGGTCCGCCTGCAGCGCCTTCCGGTCGCCGAGGTCAAGATCGACTCCTCGTTCGTCCGTCGCATGGGCGAGTCCAAGGACGACGAGCGGATCGTCCGCTCCATCGTCGACCTGGTCCGCTCCCTCGGCCTGCGCTCGGTCGCCGAGGGCGTCGAGTCGGCGGAGGTGGCCGAACGCCTGGCCGACATGGGCTGCGACCTCGGCCAGGGCTGGCTGTTCGCCGAGCCCATGTCCGCCGCCGACGCGACCGTGTGGTTGCGCAAACACCGGGCCCTCGCCACGCACGACCTGGGCTTCCTGCGCCGCACCGAGATCCTCGACCCTCAGCGGGCTTAGCCCTGCCCCGGGTTCCGGCCGCCCGGCGTCGGAGACGTCCACGTCCTCGGACGGCCCGCGCGGGTAGCCGAGGGATTGATCCGCCCGCGACCGTCGCGGTCCTTGTCGGCGGCATGGATCGCGGCGCCGGCTAGTTCCATGCCCGGATGAGATCGTCGGGGCCGTACGTGGCGGTGAGGCCGGAGCAGGAGACCCCGCCGCGCGATACCGCGACGAGCGGGACCAGCTCGTCCGTCAGGGCCGCCCTGTGTCTGGCCAGCGCGGCGAGGTCGCGGTCGTCGAACGAGGCGTTCTCCAGCCACTTGATCGACCCCAGGAAGCACAGCCGCCGGGCGATCGGCCCCCTGTCCGCGCCCACGATGTCGATCTCCACGTCGTTGCTCCTGGTCCAGTAGGAGCCGATCGCGGGCGCCGCCGGCAACCTGTCGTCGGGGAGCAGCCGGGCCAGCGATTCGCGGACGAGGGGTTCCACGGCCCGGCCCCGCCAGGTGCTCCATTGCGCGGCGACCCGCCGCATGGTCAGGTCACCCCTGCGGCGCTCGATCTCGGGCATGTGCGGCCGGATGAAGTGGAGCCAGAAACGCAGGTAGGCGTCGGTCACGCGGTATCGGCGTTCCTTGGAGGGGCGGGTGGACAGCGGCAGCTCACCGGTCACGATCCCTTTGGAGGTTAGAAGCTCGGCCGCCCTGGAAAGGGTGCTGTGCGAGATCCCGCCCGCGCTTCTGGCGATGTTGGTGAACGTGCGCTCGCCGCTGCCGATGGCCCGTAGCACCTCGCTCGCCTGGGCGCCGGAGGGGAACTCGGCCGCGAGGGAGCGTTCGGCGGACACCAGGAGGGCCGAGACCGGGTTCGTCAGCGCGGCGTGCAGGTATTCCCAGAGTGACGCCCCGCGAGACCACTCCCCGCAGACGAGCGGGAGCCCGCCGGTGACGAGGGCCGCGTCGAACGCGTCGGCGGCCGTGAGGCGGAGCATCCGCTGGATCTCATGAGGGTTGAGCGGTCCGACGATCATTTCGGTACCGCGCTGGTGGAAGGGTCGCTCGTAGCTGTTCAGCGCCTCCATCATGGACAGGTCGGATCCGATGAGGATCAGCAGAACGGGCTTGCGGCTGAGGAACCGGTCCCAGGCGCGCTGGAGCAGTCCCTCGAAGGCGTCGACGCGGTCCATGAGATAGGGGACCTCGTCGATCACGACGATGGACGGGCTGTCATCGGGAAGCGCGTCCGCCAGCAGCTGCAGCGCGCCGTTCCAGGTGCCGGGCGCCGCCTCGGAGAACGCGTCCCGGCCCGGCAGGTCCGACATCGCGACATCGGCCGTGAACTGGTGGAGCTCGCTCCGGGCGTCCGCCCGCGCCGAGGTGTAGAAGAGCGATGGCAGGCCGCTGCGGCCGATGAACTCCTCGGCCAGGGCCGATTTGCCGATTCGCCTGCGTCCCCGGATCAGCACGCACTGCCCGGGACGTCCGGTCGTCGCCTCCGCCCGGACGCGGTCGAGCAGGGAACCGAGGGCCGTCAGCTCGTGCTCCCTGCCGATGAACTCGCCCACGCGCGCCCCAATACTTCCACTGGCGATACTACTGCTGGAGATACTATCGCCAGCGATAGTATCTCCAGTGAACATAGGAGCGTACTTCTAAGAAGTACGCTCCTATGCGCTCGGCGGTCGCAGTGAAGTCCTCGATCTCCTTCAGGCTCCGGGGTCGGGAAGGTCCGGAGCCGCTTCCTCCGGGTCCGGAGGGCCGGGGGCGATCCGATCGCCGGGAGTGAGAGATCTTCGCTTGGTTGCGGCAGTGTTAATGAGTCGGGACCCTCAGGTCGCGAGCCATAGGATGACAGTGTCCAATTGCCATTCCACGAAACGGGTTCAACGACTCATGTCCGCCATAACCCGCGACGAGGTCGCTCACCTCGCCCGGCTGTCCCGGCTGGCGCTGGCCGACGAGGAGCTCGACCACTTCGCCGCCCAGCTCGATGTGATCATCGGTGCGGTCGCCCGCGTCGCCGAGGTGGCGGCCGACGACATCCCGCCGTCCTCGCACGCGCTCCCGCTCACCAACGTCTACCGCCCCGACGAGGTACGGCCCAGTCTGACGCCGGAGGAGGCGCTGTCGGGCGCCCCCGCGGTCGAGGACGGCCGCTTCCGCGTCCCGCGCATCCTCGGGGAGGAAGCATGAGCCTCATCCGCAAGTCCGCCGCGGACCTGGGCGCGCTGATCGCGAGCGGCGAGGTCTCCGCCGTCGAGGTCGCCCAGGCCCATCTCGACCGGATGGCCGCCGTCGAGCCCAAGGTCAACGCCTTCCTGCACGTCGACGCCGAGACGACCCTGGAGCAGGCGCGCGCCGTCGACGCCCGCAGGGCCGCCGGCGAGGAGCTCGGCCCGCTGGCCGGGGTGCCGATCGCGCACAAGGACGTCTTCACCACCAGGGACATGCCGACCACGGCCGGATCGAAGATCCTCGAAGGGTGGAAGCCGCCGTACGACGCGACCGTGACCCGCCGCCTGCGCGAGTCCGGGCTGGTGATCCTCGGCAAGACCAACCTCGACGAGTTCGCGATGGGCTCCTCCACCGAGAACTCGGCGTACGGCCCCACCCACAACCCGTGGGACCTGTCGCGCATCCCCGGCGGCTCCTCCGGCGGCTCCTCGGCCGCGGTCGCCGCGTACGAGGCCCCGCTGTCCACCGGCACCGACACCGGCGGCTCGATCCGCCAGCCCGCCGCGGTCACCGGCATCGTGGGCATGAAGCCGACCTACGGCGGCTCGTCCCGCTACGGCCTGATCGCCTTCGCCAGCTCGCTCGACACCCCCGGGCCCTTCGCCCGCAACGTGCTCGACGCGGCGCTGCTGCACGAGGCGTTCTCCGGGCACGACGTCATGGACTCCACCTCCGTCGACGCCCCGGTGCCCTCGGTCGTCGAGGCGGCCCGCAACGGCGACGTGGCGGGGCTGCGCATCGGCGTGGTCAAGGAGTTCGGCGGCGACGGCTACCAGGCGGGCGTGCTCGCGCGCTTCCACGAGACCGTGGAGCTGCTGGAGTCGCTGGGCGCGAAGGTCTTCGAGGTCTCCTGCCCGTCGTTCACCACCGCCCTCCCGGCGTACTACCTCATCGCCCCCTCGGAGTGCTCCTCCAACCTGGCCCGCTTCGACGCCATGCGCTACGGCCTGCGCGTCGGCGACGACGGCACCCGCAGCGCCGAGGAGGTCATGGCGCTGACCCGGGCGCAGGGCTTTGGCCCCGAGGTCAAGCGCCGCATCATCCTGGGCACGTACGCGCTGTCCAGCGGTTACTACGACGCCTACTACGGGCAGGCGCAGAAGGTCCGCACGCTCATCGCGCGCGACTTCGAGGCCGCCTTCCAGCAGGTGGACGTGCTCATCTCGCCGACGACGCCCACCACGGCGTTCCCGATCGGCGAGCGCGCCGACGACCCCATGGCGATGTACCTGGCCGACCTGTGCACCATCCCGAGCAACCTGGCGGGCAACGCGGCCATCTCCGTGCCGTGCGGCCTGGCCGACGAGGACGGCCTGCCGGTCGGTCTGCAGATCATGGCCCCGGTGCTCGGCGACGACCGCTGCTACCGGGTCGGCGCCGCGGTCGAGAAGGCCCTCGAGAGCCGGTGGGGCGGCGCTCTGCTGTCCAGAGCCCCGGAGCTGTAGGGCTTTTCCGGGATCGTGGGGCGAGGGCGAGGGGGCGACAGGTGACAGGGAGTACGGCGGCATGATCACTCGGATCGAGATCGACGGGTTCAAGTCCTTCTTGAGCTTCGATCTCGATGTGCCGCCCTTCCTCGCGCTGGTCGGCCCCAACGCGAGCGGCAAGTCGAACCTCTTCGACGCCGTGGGGTTCGTGGCGGCCGAGATCGAAGGTTCCGGCGGGCTGCTCGGGGCGGCCCGCGGGCTGCCGGGCGAGCAGTTCCACCGGGTCGCCCACGGCTCGGCGGTGCCGGGGTTCGTCGTCTCGGTGGAGGCGCTCGTCACCCCGGAGCCCGGCTCCGTGGTGCCGATCAGGTTCGACGTGGGCGCGGAGATGGTGCTGAAGATCCCCAGATCCAGCGGTGCCGTCGTCAGCCATGTCGCCCAGCGGATCCCCGAGGAACTGCTGGAGCTCATGGTCGAGGACCCCGACCCGGAGGGCACGCCCCGCCGTACGGTCCAGTCGTGGCGCCGCTACTCGCCGTCGCCGGCGGCGATGCGCCGCCGCTGTCCCTCGGCGAACCGGGGGCCGCTCGTGGCCGACGGCTCGAACCTGGCCGCGGTGCTCGGGCGGATGGCCGGTACGGAGGCGCTGGCCGACCTCGCGGCCGACCTCGCGGGGGTGGTCCCCGACGTCGTCGGGCTGGTGCCGCGCGTCGAGCGCGGCGAGTGCTCCTTCGACCTGCTCCTCGACGGCCAGGGGACGGTCCCGGCGGCGCTGCTGTCCGACGGCACCCTGCGGATCCTCGGCCTGCTCGCCGCCCTGCACGACCCCGACCATCCGGGCACGCTGCTGGTGGAGGAGATCGAGAACGGCGTCCATCCGGCCCGTCTCGGCGAGCTGCTCCGGCGGGTGCGCCGCCGGATCACCGCGCCGGGGGGTCCCGAGCCGCTGCGGCAGCTGATCCTCACCAGCCAGTCCCCGATCGTCGTCGCGGAGGTCTACCGGACCGAGCCGGACGCGCTGACGTTCCTCGACACCGCGGTCCGCGTCGACCCCGACAACGACCGGGTGTCGCGGGTGACCGTGGCCAAGCCGATCCAGCCGGACGGCGAGCCGGGCACGTTCGTCTCGCCCCGGCAGGTCCGCAAATACCTGGGCGCGGCGGCATGAGCAGCCGCCCGCTGGTTCCGGGACTCATCGCGGAGGGGGAGGCCGACGAGGGCTTCCTCGGCATCGTGATCTCCAGGCAGCTGCGCGAGCTCACCTGGATGTCGCCGTACGCCGTCGACGTCGAGGCGACGGAGGTCGTCTCCTGCGACCGGGAGCACATGGTCACCGCGCTGCAGGAGCTCGCGGCCGACTGCCACCTGCTCTTCACGCACGACGACGAGCGGGAGCGCCGCCGCAGGGACGGCGTCCGCTACCACTCGCACTACCTGGTGCCGGTGATCGGGCTGGGAGAGACGGAGGGCTGGCTGCTCGCCGACCCCGCCGCGTGGGCGAAACTGGAGGGCAGCGACCTCAGCAGGCTGCCCGCGCGGCCCCGCGACGTCGAGCGGATCTCCGACCCCGCAGGGGTGCTGGCCACGACCGTCCCCCGGCGCGGCAAGCCGGCCCGCGACTACTTCGAGTACATAGGACGCAACATCGATCTCGCCGTTCTGGCCCAGGTGCCCGCCTACGCGAACTGGGTGGCCGAGACGAGGAACGCGTTGAAGGGACTCGGTTATCTATGACGTTTTCTATGGAGCAGGAAGTGGTGAACGACAATGAGCGCTGAGACGTTGATGCCGTACGACGAGGCGCTGGAGCGCTTCGAGCCGGTGCTGGGCCTGGAGACGCACGTCGAGCTGGGCACGGCGTCGAAGATGTTCTGCGGCTGCCCGACCACGTTCGGCGCCCCGCCGAACACGCACGTCTGCCCGGTCTGCCTGGCGCTGCCCGGCTCGCTGCCGACGGCGAACGCCGCCGCGATCGAGGCGACCATCCGCATCGGCCTGGCGCTCAACTGCTCCATCGCCGAGTGGTGCCGCTTCGCCCGGAAGAACTACTTCTATCCGGACATGCCGAAGAACTACCAGATCAGCCAGTACGACGAGCCGCTCTGCTTCGACGGCTACCTCGACGTCGAGGTCGACGGCAAGACCGTCAGGATCGAGATCGAGCGCGTCCACCTGGAGGAGGACACCGGCAAGTCCACCCACGTGGGCGGCGCGACCGGCCGCATCCACGGCGCCGACTACTCGATCGTCGACTACAACCGGGCGGGCATCCCGCTGGTGGAGATCGTCACCAAGCCGATCCCGGGGACCGACAGGCTCGCCCCCGAGGTCGCCCGCGCGTACGGCATCGAGCTGCGCGAGCTGGTGCGCGGCCTCGGCGTCTCGGACGTGCGCATGGAGGAGGGTTCCATGCGCTTCGACGTGAACGTCTCCCTCATGCCGCGCGGCTCCTCGGAGTGGGGCACCCGCACCGAGACCAAGAACGTCAACTCGCTGCGCAGCGTCGAGCGCTCGGTGCGGGGTGAGATCGAGCGCCAGGCGGCGATCCTGGCCGGCGGCGGCCGGATCATCCAGGAGACCCGCCACTTCCACGAGAACACCGGCACCACCACCTCGGGACGGTCCAAGGAGGAGGCGCAGGACTACCGCTACTTCCCCGAGCCCGACCTGGTGCCGATCGCCCCCGACCCGGCGTGGGTCGCCGAGCTCAAGGCCGCCCTGCCCGAGCTGCCGGGCACGCGGCGCAAGCGGCTCCAGCAGGAGTGGGGCGTGTCCGACCTGGACATGGCGGCCATGCACAACGCCGACGCCATCTCCCTGGTCGAGGCGACGGTCGCCGCGGGCGCCCCGCCCGCGGACGCCCGCAAGTGGTGGATGGGCGAGCTGGCCCGCCGCGCCAACGAGGCGGGGCTCCCGCTGAGCGCGCTGAGCATCACCCCCGACCAGATCGCCAGGGTGTGCGCGATGGTCGCCGGGGGAGCGCTGAACGACAAGCTGGCCCGCCAGGTGCTGGAGGGCGTGCTGAACGGCGAGGGCTCCCCCGACGAGGTGGTGGCCGCCCGCGGCCTGCAGATCGTCAACGACGAGGGCGAGCTGATGGAGATCATCGACCAGGTCCTGGCGGGCAACGCCGACGCGGCCGACAAGGTCCGCAACGGCAAGGTCGCCGCCGTCGGCGCCCTGGTCGGCGGCGTCATGAAGGCCAGCAGGGGCAAGGCCGACGCGGGCCGCGCCCGCGAGCTCATCCTGGAGCGCCTCGGCGTCTCCGGGTAGTTCGGCCCGAGGTGTCCCGGGAGCCCGAGCGAAAGGTCTCCCGGGAGCTCGCGCCTCGCGCGAAGAGCTTCCCGCGCGTCCGTGTGAAGGGTCCCCCGGAAGCTCGCGCTCGCGCGAAGGGTCTGTCGGGACCAGACAGTGTGATCAGGAGCTTTCTCCGAACCGGGTACGTGCGTCGGTGAGCGCCTCCGCCCGGATCTCGGCCGGTGTTCTGCCGAACGCGCCTCTCAGGTCCGCACCCATCAGGTTCGCGCCGGTCAGGTTCGCATCGGTCAGTTCCGTGCCTCTCAGGTTCGCGCCGGTCAGGTTCGCACCGCGCAGTTCCGCGTTGATCAGGTCCGCGCCGCGCAGGTCCGCACCGCGCAGGTCCGCGCCACTCAAGTTCGCACGCTCCAGATAAGCGTTGGTCAGGCTTGAACCGTTCAGTTTCGTGCCGATCAGGATCGCACGGAACATGTCCGTGCGGTTCAGGTCCGCGTTGCGCAGGTCCGTGCCGCTGAGGTTCGTGCCGCTCAGGATCGCGCGGCTCAGGTTCGTGCCGGTGAGGTTCGCACCGCTCAGGAACGCGCCGCGCAGATTCCCGCCGCTCAGATCGGAGCCGCCGAGGAACCTGTCGATGAGATCTGCGTGCGGGAATCGGGCTTTGGAGAAATCGGCGCGGTCGTGGCCGGCCGACGTGGCGCTCAGGGGTGATGGAGTGGTGAGGGCCGGGGCGATGGTGAGGGCGGCAAGGACGTCGGCCGGTGGTCGTATGGGTTCGACGACAACGGTTTCCTTCCACTCGGGGTCGCAGGGTTTGGGTGGAGGTTCGGAAACGCACAGGTCGTGGTTGCGCACGAACGCGGCGAGCACGTTTCTGACGGTGGGGCGGTCGCGGGGAGAGTCGGCGGCGAGGCGCTGGAGGGCGTAGATGGCTCCGAGCCGGACGTCTACGGCGGGTGAGGCGAGTTGTTCGACGGCTTTGGTGTAGCGGTCGGTGATCTGTGCTTCCTGGTTGGCTCCGAGGGCACGGGCGGTGTAGTCCAGGGTGCCTGCGGTGTAGTCGAGAGTGCGGGCGGTGAAGAGGATGCCGAGGATGACGGCGGATGAGGTGATCACGGCGGTGATCGCCTGGAAGGGGCGTTGCCGGTAGGCGTCCCACAGTTCCTGGCGTTCTTTGGCGGAAAGGGTTTCGAGTTCGGCCCGGTGGGGCCGGTCGACGGGCGGGTGGCGGCGAAGGAAGCGGCTGACCAGCGACACGGCCTTCGGCCGGCGCTCTGCGGTGGTCGGTGCGGTGACGGGGTCGTCCTTGGCGGGGCGCGTGGAGCGGCGGGACAAGTGGGTGAACGTGCGAGTGACTCGGTGCGCCGGGCGGGGGGTGGCCATGATTCAACGGTAGGGATCGGAGGATCGCACGGTCAGCGGAATGAGCGTGTGCCTGAGCCGGTATGGCCGGCGTGTGAGCGTGTGGAGGCTCCCGCGGCCTCCCGGCCTCGGTGCCGAGAGCCGGCCACGGGTTCCCGCCTTCGATCCCCGGTCATGGGGAGGAGTCCAGGAATGATCACTTGTGCCCTGCTCGTGACGCGCGGGATCGGGCGTCGTGGCCACCGGAGGGCAGGCGGACGGTGAGGCTCGGGCCGCCTGGTGAGTGTGCCGTGGTGCGGGGTACGTGCCGGCGGCCGGAGCGCGTCCGCCTCCCGCACGGTCAGTTCGCGGCGGGCTGTTCGCCGGGGCGGCGATAGGCGCCGTGCCACCAGATCTTGCCGAGTTCGCGTGCGAAGGCCGCGTCACCACTTCCGTCGTCCACACTGATGTGCCGGGCGATCGCCTGCGCGCCCCCCAGACGATCACCCGGCTCGCCGCCACGGCGTCCAGGTCGGCAGGCGTCGAGCCCGACTCCTGTTCGTCGACGAGTGTTTTGTGAACGGTCTCGTCGAATTCCTCGAGATCGGCGGAGTAGAAGTCACGCACGGTCGGGTCGTAGGTGGCCAGTTCTCTCAACGCGGACAGTGTCGCGAAATTCTCCCGGTGTATCGCGATGACCTCCTCGAAGAATTTGTCGCGACCGCCGGCGGGTTCGGGATCGGGACGGGGGTCGCGCCGGTCGCGTCGCGGGTTCGCCGGGAGATCCGGGCGCCGCCGGGCGGGTGGCGGAGGCCGGAAGTCCTTATCGGTCGCATGGATTCCGGTGATCGGAGCGGCCTTTTTTATGTGGTAATTCATATTTCTGAATATGAACAGGTATTGACGGAATTCTTGGTGCCTTGCACAGTAATCACTGCAGTCCCGCCTTTCACTCCGACATGACCTGACCTCACGATCGGAAGAACGTCCAATGAAAAGGTTTCTGACACTTGCCGCCGTGACGTTGACGGCCGCCGCGGGAACGGCCGTCGCGGCCGTCCCCGCTCAGGCGGCTCCGGTGAAGGGCGCTTCCGCCCTGTCGGCGGCCTCCGCCGTGGACGCGGTGATCATCGCCGACGGGGTGCGCCTGCGGTCGAGTGCCGGAGGATCGACGGTCATCGGCTACCTCTACTACGGCGACTACGGGCAGCTTCTCAGCTGGTCGGGCGGTTGGTGCAGGTTCCGGCTGGGCGGCAGGTCGGCCTCGGGGCTGCCCTCGGGCACCACGGGATGGGTTTCTTGCAGCTATCTGGCCACGGAGGACGGCCGGAAATTCAACGGCCCGGCCGTCGACACCCTGCAGGAATAGCCTCCTTCCCGGGATGAGCCCGGCCGCCCGGCTCCCCACGGCCGGGCGGCCGTTCCGCGTCGCGGGGTCCCTGCGTCGCATCACCTGTCCCGAGGTTCCGGCGTCGCAACACCCGTCCCGGGGTCCCGGCGTCGTGTTCCGCGTCGCGAGGCTCCGGCGTCACGTCACCCGTCCAGGAGCTTGAGGCCGATGACGCCGATCAGGATGAGCGCCAGGCAGGCCAGCCGGGCGGGGGCCGCGCTCTCGCCCAGGGCGGCGATGCCCACGGCGGCGACCCCGAGGGTGCCGAGCCCGACCCAGACCGCGTACGCGGTGCCCATGGTCAGGGTCCTGAGCGCGAAGGTGAGCATGACGAAGCTCAGGACCGCGGCCGTCACCCCGACGAACGCCGGCCAGAACCGGGTGAACCCGTCCGAACGTTCGAGCGCGGTGGCCCAGACGATCTCCAGCGCGGCCGCCACGAGAAGCAGAACCCAGGCCATGGCGGTCAGGCCGTGGCGCCCGCGTCGACGGTGACGGTGGCGCCGGTGATGTTCCCGCCGCCCTCTCCCGCCAGATGCGCGACGGTGGCGGCGATGTCGGCCGGGCTGCAGTAACGGTTCAGGGCGGTGAAGCGCCGCTCCTCCTCCGCTCCGGGGCCGTCGGCAGGGTTCATCTCGGTATCGGTCGAACCGGGTTGGACGAGGTTGGCCGTGATGCCCCGCGGGCCCAGATCCCTGGCGAGCCCCTTGGTCAGGCCGATCAGCGCGGACTTGCTCATCGCGTAGAGCGTCCATCCCGGGTACGGCACGCGCTCGGCGAGGCTGCTGCCGACGCAGATGATCCGGCCGCCCCCGCCCATGTGCCGGGCGGCCGCCTGGGCCAGCACGAACGAGGCGCGGGAGTGGATCGCGAGGACACTGTCGACCTCGGCGAGGGTCACCTCCTCCAGCGGCCCGAACGAGGCGACGCCGGCGTTGCTGACCGCGATGTCGATCCGGCCGAACTCGGCGACCGTCCGCTCGACCGCGGCGACCAGCGCGCCGGCGTCGGCGGCCTCCGCCGCCACGGCCAGCCCGCGGGCGCCGGCGGCCTCGATCTCCTTGACGACCGCCGCCGCCCGGTCCGCCGCGCGCGCATACGTGATCACCACGTCGGCGCCCTCGGCGGCCAGGCGCACGGCGACGGCGGCGCCGATCCCACGACTTCCCCCGGTGACCAGCGCGACCCTGCGTGTCATGGTGTGCTCCTTAAGCGGAATCAATTCCACTTAACCATAAAGCGGAACCGATTCCGTTTACAAGTCTCCAGTAGCCTGTGATCGTGGACGTCGTCATGAACCCGCGCAGGGAGCGGGTCGACGCGGCGCGCAACCGGATGAAGATCCTCGCCGCCGCCGCCGACATCGTCGCCGCTCACGGCGTCGAGGGGCTCGCGATGGCGGAGGTGGCCGCCGCCGCGGGGGTGGGCGTCGGCACGCTGTACCGCCGGTTCGGCGATCGCTCGGGGCTGGCGTACGCGCTCATCGACGAGCGGGAACGCGAGTTCCAGGAGGCCTTCATCGAGGGGCCGCCGCCCCTGGGGCCCGGTGCCGACGCGCCCGCCCGCATCCGCGGCTTCCTGCACGCCCTGGCTGACAGGACCGTGGAACAGCTGGACCTGCTGGTGATGGCCGAGACGGCGACACCGTTCGCCCGCTTCGGCGGTGCCTACGAGGCCTACCACGCCCACCTGTCGATGCTCGTCACCCAGGCCAGACCCGGCGCCGACGCCTACGTCCTCGCCGACGCCCTTCTCGCCCCGCTGGCCGCGCCGCTGCTCGCCCACCGCCTGCGCGAGTGCGGGGTGACGGTCGAGCGCGTCAAGGCGGGCCTGGACGACCTGCTGGCCGTGTTCACGCCCTGAGCGCACGCCCGCACGAGGGCACGGAACCGGAAAACGGGCACGGACCGAGGTCCGTGCCCGTCGGGGCCGCGTCCGGGCGCGGCCGGTTCTTCCGTTCAGGCGCCGCGACGGCGGGCGGCCGCCTTCCTGATGAGGGGCGTGCACAGCGCCAGCAGCGAGACGACCAGCAGCGTCGCCGCGATCGGGCTCTTGACCAGCACCGTCACGTCGCCCGCGCCGATGGCCAGGGCCCGGCGGAGCTGGATCTCGGCCATCGGGCCCAGGATCAGGCCGATCACCGCCGGGGCCACCGGCAGGCCGAAGCGGCGCATCGCGAAACCGAGCAGGCCCAGGATGTAGAGGATGACCAGCTCCACCCAGGAGGAGTTCAGCGCGTAGACGCCGAGCGCCGCGAACAGCACGATCCCCGAGTAGAGGTAGGGCCGGGGGATCCGCAGCACCCGGGCCCAGAGCGGGGCCAGCGGCAGGTTGAGCACCAGCAGCATGGCGTTGCCCACGAACAGCGAGGCGATCATGCCCCAGACCAGCGCCGGGTTGTGGTCGAACAGCTGCGGGCCCGGCTGCAGCCCGTACTGCTGGAAGGCCGCCAGCAGGATCGCGGCCGTCGCCGAGGTGGGCAGGCCCAGCGTGAGCAGCGGGACGAGCGTGCCCGCCGCCGAGGCGTTGTTGGCGGCCTCGGGACCGGCGACCCCCTCGATGGCGCCCTTGCCGTACTCCTCGCGGGCGATCCCGCGCGCCAGGCGCTTCTCGATCGAGTACGACAGGAACGTGGGGATCTCCGCTCCGCCGCCGGGCAGCGCGCCGAACGGGAAGCCGAGCGCGGTGCCGCGCAGCCACGGCCGCCAGGAACGCGACCAGTCGGAGCGGCCGAGGAACGCCCGGCCGACCGGGACCACCTCCGGCCGGCCGTGCCGCAGCCGCGAGGCGACGTAGAGCACCTCGCCCAGGGCGAACAGCCCGACCGCGACGATCACCACGTCGATGCCGTCGAGCAGCTGCGGGATGCCCAGGGTCAGCCTGGCCTGCCCGGTCTGCTGGTCGATGCCGACGAGCCCGATGACCAGGCCGAGACCCAGCGAGGCCAGCCCTCGTACGACGGAGCGGGACAGCACCGACGACACCGCGGTGAAGGCCAGGACGGCCAGCGCGAAGTAGTCCTCGGGGCCGAAGGAGATCGCGAAGTCCACCACCAGGGGCGCCGCGACGACCAGGAGCCCGGTGGCGATGGTGCCCGCGACGAACGAGCCGATCGCGGCCGTCGCCAGCGCCTGGGCCGCCCGGCCGCGTTTGGCCATCTTGTTGCCCTCGAGCGCGGTGATCATCGAGGAGCTCTCGCCGGGCGTGTTGAGCAGGATCGAGGTGGTCGACCCGCCGTACATGCCGCCGTAGTAGATGCCCGCGAACATGATGAACGCGCTCGCCGGGGGGACGGTGAACGTGATCGGCAGCAGCAGCGCCACGGTCATGGCCGGGCCGATGCCGGGCAGCACGCCCACCAGCGTGCCCAGCGTGACGCCCACCAGCGCGTAGAGCAGGTTGACCGGGGTGAGGGCGGTCGCGAAGCCGTCCATCAACAGCTGGAAGGACTCCACTCAGATCACCCCGGACAGCAGCCCGGCCGGCAGCGTCACGCCGAGGCCCCTGACGAACACCAGGTAGGTGAGAGTGGACAGCACGATCGCGATGACGCCCGCGCGCAGCCGGTGGGCCGCCCCGAGCGTCACGGACAGGCCGAAGAAGAGCAGCGCGCCCGCGATGACCCAGCCGAGCAGGTCGAGCAGCCCGGCGAAGGCGAGGAAGATCACGCTGACCAGCGCGACCGTCCGCCAGTCGGCCCGCGCGCCGGAGTCGGCGTCCTCGGCCTCCTCGGGGTCGCCGTGGCCTCCCCTGAGCACGTCGACCACGTAGAACAGCCCGATCAGCAGCATCGCGCCCCCGACCAGGGCCGGGAAGAAACGGGGCCCGAGACCGAGGGCGGAGCCCGCGGCGGTCACGTCGGCGGTGCCGGCGATCACGAACGCGCCCAGCGCGAGGACCGGCACCGCCAGCCCCAGCTCCGGCCGCCGCCACGACCACCCGGTCCCGGCCTCGGACGCGGTACCGGGGTCCCGGCCGGTACCGCCGTCGCCCGCGCGGGCGGCGGCGGGTTCTGATCCGGTGCCGTGGTCACCGGTACCGGCACCGATGGCGCCGGTGCCGGCGGGGCCTGACGGGTCTTCTGCGGGAGACATCAGGAGACGAGGCCCATCTCCGCGATGACGGCCTTGACCTTGGTCTGCTCCGCCGCGAGGAAGTCGGCGAACGGCTGGCCGGTCTGGAAGACGTCGGTCCAGCCGTTCTTCATCACCGCCTCCTTCCACGCCGGGGAGTCGTGCATCTTGGTGACCAGGTCGGTGAGGGCCTTCTTCGCCTCGTCGTCCAGCCCGCCGGGCGCGACGAACCCCCGCCAGTTGGCCAGCTCCACATCCAGGCCCGCCTCCTTGATGGTGGGGGCGTCCACGTTGCCGAGCCGCTCGGGAGAGCTGACGCCGAGGGCGCGCAGCTTGCCGGACTTCACGTGCTCGGCGAACTCGCCGATGCCGGAGATCCCCATCGCGACCTTCTCGCCGAGCAGCGCGTTGAGCGCCTCGCCGCCGCCGGAGTGGGCGATGTAGTTGACCTGCTTGGGATCGATGCCCGCGGCCTTGGCCATCAGGCCCGCCACGATGTGGTCGGTGCCCCCGGCGGAACCGCCCGCGATGGCGATCTTCGTCGGGTCCGCCTTCCACGCCGTCACCAGGTCGCCCAGCGTCCGGTACGGCGATCCCGCGGGAACCACGACGATCTCGTACTCCTCGGTGAGCTTCGCGATCGGCGTGGTGTCGGCCAGGGTGACCTTCGACTTGTTCTGCTCGACCGCGCCGACCATGACCAGGCCCATGGTCATCAACAGGTCGCCGTTGCCCTTCTCGCCCGCGAGCTGGGCCAGGCCGATGGTGCCGCCCGCGCCGGGCACGTTGTAGACCTCGACCTTGCGGGACGGCTCGGCGGCCTTGAGCGCCTCCCCGGCGACGCGGGAGGTCTGGTCCCAGCCGCCTCCCGGCGAGGCCGGCGCCATGATTCTCAGCGCGCTCGTACCTGAGCCGCCGCCGGAACCGCAGGCGGTGAGGGCGGCGAGGGACAGCACCGCGAGGGCGGCCAGTCTCCGAAGACGCATGGTCAGCTCCAAACAAACGTGAAGAAAGCGTGGTGAGGATCGTGACCTCACCAGGCGGCCCTGTCGATCCTTTGCGTGGTTTCCGTCGTATCGGTCATATTGGTCACACCTCCTCGCGACCTCGCCGTTATCTCCGGCTGCTTTCATCGAGGCCCTGACCAGGGAGTTGACTCGTGCGACGCTTACTCAACGCCTCGCTCGGCACCCAGCTTTTCGTGTTGCAGACCGTGATCGTGTTCCTCGCGGTCGGCGGCACGGCGGGCGTCTGGATGGAGCACACCCGCGTCCTGCTGGACCGCCAGTACCAGCAGCGCGCCCTGGCGATCGCCGAGTCGGTGGCGGGGCTTCCCCAGGTGCGTGAGGCGTTCGGCCGGCCCCGGCCCGAGCTGAGCCTGCAGCCGATCGCGCTCGGGGTGCAGGCGGCCACCGGCGCCGACTACGTGGTGATCGCGAATCGCGACCAGATCCGCTACGCCCACCCCAACGCGGCCCTGATCGGCAAGAGGCTGTCCACCGACGGCTCCGAGGTCATGACGAACGGGCGGCACTGGACCGGCATCCAGACGGGCACCCTCGGCCGTTCGGTACGCGGCAAGGCACCGATCTTCGACTCCTCGGGGCAGGTCATCGGCCTGGCCTCGGTCGGGATCCTGGAGGGGACCGTCGCCGACCAGCTCGGCGAGGCGCTCCCGCCGCTGCTGTGGACGGTCCTCGCGGTCCTCGTCGCCGGGTCGGCCGCCGCCGCGCTGATCGCCCGGCGGGTACGCCGCCAGACGTTCGGCCTGGAACCCGCGGAGATCGCGGCCCTGCTCGAACAGCGCGAGGGCGTGCTGCACGGCGTCAAGGAGGGGGTGCTCGCCCTCGACCTCCAGGGACGGGTGACGCTGGTCAACGACGCGGCGCGCGACCTGCTCGGACTCTCCCAGCACGACGTCGGCCGGAGCCTGCGGGAGATGCCGCTGTCCGACCGGATGCGGGACGTGCTGGACGGCGTGGACGCCGGCGACGACCGGGTGGTCCTCCACCGCGACCGGGTGCTGGTGCTCAACCGGACCCCGGTGGCGGTACGGGAGCGGCAGAGCGGCTGGGTGGTCACGCTGCGGGACCGTACCGAGCTGGTGCGGCTGGCGCGCGAGCTCGACCAGGCCAGCACCACGACCGGCGCGCTGCGCGCGCAGGCCCACGAGTTCGCCAACCGGATGCACACGGTGGTCGGCCTGCTGGAACTCGGCGAGCACGAGACGGCCGTCAGCTACATCACCCAGACCACCGAGGCCTACAGCAGGCACGCCTCGGGCATCAGGGAGAAGGTCGCCGACCCGACGCTGGCCGCGCTGCTGCTGGCCAAGTCGGCCGAGGCGGCCGAGCGGGGCGCGACCCTGGTGCTGTCCGACGACTCCCGGGTGGAGGCGGGCATGCTCGGCGATCCGCACGACGCGGTCCTGGTCGTCGGCAACCTGGTCGCCAACGCCCTCGACGCGCTGCAGGAGACCGGGGGAACGGTGGAGGTCTCGGTCCGTACCGAGGCGGACGGACTGCGCGTCCGGGTCGGTGACTCCGGTCCGGGGATCACCCCGGGCCTGGTCCACGAGGTGTTCAGGGAGGGCTTCACCACCAAGGCCGCCCACGCCGGGCCGCGCGGTCTGGGCCTGGCCCTCACCCGCCAGGCGTGCGCGCGCCGGGGCGGCTGGGTGCGGGTGCACAACGCGGGCGGAGCCGTCTTCACCGCGCTGCTGCCCACCGGCGAGCCCGCGCTTCCGCCGGCCGGTGAGCTCTCGCTTCCGTCCGCAGGGGAGCCCGCGCCTCCGTCCGCCGGCGAGCCCACGCTTCCGCCGGCCGGTGAGCCCGCGCCTCCGTCCGCCGTCGAGCCCGTACTTCCGTCCGCCGGGGAGCCTCCCCCGTCCCGTACCGGTGAACCCGGTGAACCTGCGCCGCCCCCCGCGGGGGGATCCGCCGAACGGAAGGTGCCGAGTTGACCGGGAACGGGCACATGGGGGAGATCCGCGTCCTGGTCGTGGACGACGACTTCATGGTGGCCAGGATCCACGGCGGCTACGTCGCCAGGACGCCCGGCTTCACGGTCGCCGACGTCGTCCACACCGGGGGCGCCGCGATCGCGTCGGCCGCGGTGCGCCGGCCCGACCTGGTCCTGCTCGACATCTACCTGCCGGACATGTCAGGACTCGACGTCCTCGCGAAGCTCAGGGAGGCCGTGCACCCGGTGGACATCCTGGTGATCACCGCCGCGCGGGACGTGGCCACGGTCCGGGCGGCGATGCGCGGCGGCGCGGTCAACTACCTGATCAAACCCTTCACCGCCCGCGCCCTGGCCGAGCGCCTCGAGCAGTACGCCGAGATCCGCAGGCAACTCGCCACCATCGGGGACGAGGCCCGCCAGGACGAGATCGACCGGCTCTTCGGCGCGGTCAAGGGAGTGCCGCCGCCGCTGCCCAAAGGGCTGTCCGGCACCACCTGTTCCCTGGTCGCCGCGGCGCTCAGGGAGAGCGGCGACCTGTCCGCCGCCGAGGCGGCGACGATCACCGGTCTCTCCAGGGTCAGCGCCCGCCGATACCTGGAACACCTGTGCGCGGCGGGCCAGGCGGAGCTCCGCCCGAAGTACGGCACCGCGGGAAGGCCGGAGCACCGTTACCGCTGGACAGGCTGATTTGTTACTCCTTTTGGGACGGCGGTTGACCAATGTGGTTTAAGGTTGCCGGAGGTGGAAGCTGCGAAGCAGGAGGATGCGGAGGCCGTGCGGAACGCCGGAGCGTCTGTGAACCCGCCACCGGACCCATTTGAGGCAACGCCCCTCCCCTCGGGCCCCGTCCCGCCGGGCGCCCGCGACCCGCGCTTCCCTCCCGGCGTGCAGGGAGCCCGTTCCCAGGGCGGCCCCGGCCTCCCGCCGGGAGTCTCGCCCGACATCTTCGGCCCCACCGGGGGCGCGGGATCTCCCGGTCTCGGCGGCCCCCCCGGTCCCGGTGGTCCTCCCGGTCCCGGAGGCCCCCCCGCGCCGGCCCGCGGGATGACGCTCCCGCCCGCAGCCCGGCCCCCGCAGCCCTGGCAGATGGCCTCCCCGCCGGAACGCCCCTTCCAGCGTGACGAGCCCACGCTCGTCCCCGGTGGCGACGGAGGGTTCCCGCAACCCGGCGGGCTCCGCTACGAGGAGCCGCCCCCGCGCCGCCGCGGGGCCCGCAGGTTCCTCCTGATCGTCCTCACCGTGCTGTTCGTCGTCGGGCTCGCCTACGCGGTGCCCGCGGTCATCATGTCCGGCAGGATGCTGCCGGGCACCACGGTGCGGGGCATCGACATCGGCGGCCTGACCGCGACCGAGGCGGCCGACAAGCTCAGGGACCGCCTGGTGGGCGAGGCCTCCGGGAAGATGACCCTCCTGGCCGCGGGCAAGCGCCACGACTTCGACCCCGGCAAGGCGGGGCTGGAGTTCGACGTGGTCGCCACCATCAACCAGGCGCCCAGCGACTTCCCCAGCCCCTCCCAGGTCTGGCGGGCCTTCACCGGCACCACCGAGCTGGAGCCCAAGGTCTCCGCCGACTCCGAGAGCATGCGGACCGCGGTCGCGGGCCTGGCCAGGAAGATCGACCTCAAGGTCCGCGAGGGCTCGGTCACGTTCGAGGGTGTCAAGCCCGTCGTCGTGACGCCCCGCGACGGCAGGGAGCTGGAGCGGGAGGCCGCGGTCGCCGCGATCACGAAGGCCTTCCTCGGCCCGTCGAAGGAGGTCCGCCTGCCGGTCTCGGTGATCAAGCCGATGGCCGGGCGGGACGCGGTCGAAAAGGCCGCGGCCGAGGCCGGCGACGCCCTGTCCGGGCCGGTCACCCTGACCTTCGCCGGCAAGCAGGCCCAGCTGCCGGTGGAGACCCTCGCCGCCCACCTGTCCTTCAAGCCGGACGGTTCCGGCGGCATGGAGCCGGAGTTCGACGCCAGGAGCGCGGTCGCCTCCGTGGAGGGCGACCTCGTCGACCCGGTCCTGGCCCCGCGCGACCCCACGTTCCAGATCGTCGGGGGGAAGCCGAAGCTGGTGCCCGGCCGCAGGGGGAAGGGCGTCAACGACGAGCGGCTCGCCGCCGACGTGGCCAAGATGATCGCCGGTGACGGTGACCGGACGATCCCGGTGCTCCTGACCACCGTCAAGCCGCGGATGTCCGACGCCGAGGCGCGCAAGCTCGGCATCAAGGAGCGGATCAGCCAGTTCACCACGCCCTACGCGTGCTGCGTGCCCAGGGTCACCAACATCAAGACGATCGCCAGGCTCCTGGACGGCTACCTGGTGAAACCGGGCGAGACCTTCTCGCTCAACGGCGTCATCGGCCAGCGCGACACGGCCCGCGGCTTCGTCCCCGCCCCCATGATCCAGGGCGGCAGGCTGGTCGACTCGGTCGGCGGTGGCATCTCCCAGTTCGTCACCACCATGTACAACGCGGTGTTCTTCGGCGGTCTCGAGGACGTCCAGCACGTGGCGCACGAGTTCTACATCTCCCGCTACCCGGCCGGGCGCGAGTCCACGGTCTCCTGGCCCGAGCCCGACTTCCGCTGGAAGAACGACTCGCCGTACGGCGTGCTGGTGAAGACCTCCACCAGCGACACCGGGGTCACCGTCGCGTTCTGGAGCACCAAGCGCTACGAGGTCGAGTCGATCTCGTCCGAGAGATACGACGTCACCCCGTTCAAGAGCGAGACCGACAGCGGTCCCGACTGCATCGAGATGGTCGGCCAGAACGGTTTCACGATCGACGTCTGGCGCGTCTTCAAGCAGGACGGCAAGGAGATCAAGCGCGTCAAGAAGACCACGGTCTACCGCCCCGAGCTCAACCTGAAGTGCGTGCCCGAATAGCGAGGTCGCGCCCGCTCCTCTCCTCCGCCCGGCCGCCGGCGTGTCCACGTGGCCGGGCGGCGGCGTCCCCGGGGCGATCGGCGGTGCGGCGGCACGGGTGCGCGGCTGGATAATGCGTCCATGAAGATCTGGGTCCCTTCCAAAGCCGCGGCCGATGTCCTGTGCGACCTTCCGGAAGTGGAGTGCGTCGTCTACGACGGCACGGAGCCGGTGCCCGAGGACGCGCACGAGGCCGAGGTCTGGATCCCGCCGCTGATGCCGGTGGCGGACCTTCCCGGGCTGCTCGCCCGGATGACCGGCCTGCGGCTGCTGCAGACCGTCACGGCGGGAGTCGACGCCTACCGGCCGCACCTGCGGGAGGGGGTGACGTTGTGCAACGCCAGGGGCGTGCACGACGCGGGCACCGCCGAGTGGGTGGTGGGAGCGATGATCTCCGTGCTCCGCGGGTTCCCCGGGTTCGTCCGTGCCCAGCTCGAGGGCGAGTGGACCTATCACCACACCGGGGTGCTGGCCGACTCCACGGTCCTGGTCGTCGGCTACGGCTCGATCGGCGAGGCGCTGGAGCGGCGGCTCGACGGTTTCGAGGTCGGCGTCGTCCGGGTGGCCAGGACCGCCAGGCCCGGCGTGCACGGCCTGGACGAGCTGCCCGCCCTGCTGCCCGGCGCGGACGTGGTGGTGCTGCTCGTCCCCTCGACGCCCGAGACGACCGGCATGGTGGACGCCGGGTTCCTGGCCGCGATGAAGGACGGCGCCCTCCTGGTGAACGCGGCCAGGGGCACGGTGGTCGACACGGACGCGCTCGTCGCCGAGTTGCGGAAGGGCCGAATCCTCGCCGCGCTCGACGTCACGGCCCCCGAGCCCCTGCCCGCGGGCCACCCGCTGTGGACGGCGCCGGGAGTTCTCATCACCCCGCACGTCGCGGGCAGCAATCCGGCCTCGGTACGGCGCACGCTGAAGCTGCTCCGCTCCCAGCTGCTGCGTTACCTCGCGGGCGAGCCGCTCAAAAATGTGATCACGGGTTCGTACTGACCGGCAAAGGAATCCGGACCGTGGCTGCCTCGTGACCTGCGGTGCGTACCGTCGGTTAAAAGTGATCTCCGGGGTTCTCGCGGTTATCAGATCGGTGACGACTACGGCGTTGTCGCCCCTCGCGCGGACCGGACGGCACACACTGGCCCTGTGCCGGTGCGAGCGCCGAGGACGAAGGACGACGCGCTCACGCCGGCAGCGCGAGTGCGGCGAGCAAGGGATGCTGCGAAAGCGAAACACATCGACGAGACACACCAAACGACACTGATGGGCAGACGACATTGATCCGCTGGCGTGACCCCCGGGTACCGCTGACCGCCGCCGCCGTAGGCGTGGTGGGGCTCGTTGCCGCTCTGGTCAGCGGCGCTCCCGCCGTGGTCGTCGAGGCGGTGGCGGGCGTCGTCACCGCCGCGGCCGCCGCGGGCTCGCTGTTCGCCGCCGCCTCCAAGGTGATCGACAGGCGCAGGGCGCTGGCCTGGCGCTGGCTGGCCGGAGGCTCGGTCACCTGGCTGGCCGGGGTGGGGGTGCGGCCGATCGCGGACGGCGCGCCCTTCGTGGTGACCTTCGCCGACCTGGTGCTCCTGGCCGGTACGGCCATGATCGCGGTCGGCACCGCGCTGTCGGCGGCCCGGCCCGCGCGCGGGCACGCCCTGCTGCGCGACCTCGCCGACTCCTACGTGTGCGCCGCCGCCATCCTGGTGATCCTCTGGGTGTCGCTGGTGGGCCCGGTCTACGGCGACGCCGGTGACGCGGGCGACGCCGCGGTCAGCTTCGCCTCGCCGCTGTTCTGCCTGATCCTCGCCTGCGTCGTGGGCCCCGCGGTGGTGCCGATCCGGCGGTCGGCCTGGCCGGTCGGCCTGGCCGCGCTGGCCGTGCTCGCCGCCGTCACGACCTCTGAGACGATCACCGCGCTCGCCCGGGTGAACGGTGACACGCCGTCCCTGACCTGGGTGTGGCTCGCCCCCGCCGCGTTCCTGGTGCTCGCCGCGGTCCCGTGGAGCGGGCCCGCGACCCGGCCGCCCGAACCCGAGGCCGACGAACCGTCCGTCCGCGAGAGCACGTCGTCGCTGATCGCGGCCGTGCCGCTGTTCCTCGTCGGCGTGGCCACCGTCGTGGTGCTCCTGCGCGTGATCAGCGGCGGGGTGCACGGCCCGCCGGCGGTCCTGGCCTCGGTGTGCGCGTCGATCGTCGCCGTCCTGCTGGTACGCCTGTTCGTGACGCTGCTGGAGACCGGGCGGCTGCGGAGCCTGCTCCACCTCGGCGAGCGGCAGCTGCACGACCTCGCCGAGAGCGCCGGGGACGTGGTCATGCTGTGCGACTACGACGGTGTGGTGCGGCAGATCGGCGAGGGCGTCGAGATCACGTACGGCTACCGCCCCGACGACCTGGTCGGCGGGAGGATCTTCGACTACATCCACCCCGAGGACGTGCCGGGAATCCAGGCGGCGCTGAGCGCGATGAGCCTGGAGGAGGAGGCCGAGGAGGGGCCGGGCGCGTGCATGGTCGCCTGCCGGGTCCGGGCCTCCGACGGGACCTGGCGGCCGGCCGAGTCGGTGGCCACCCGGCACGTGCGCGGCGAGGACCTGCTGCTCGTCACCACCCGCGACATCAGCGACCAGGAGGCCCTGCGCAGCCAGGTCGCCCACCTCACCTTCCACGACGGCATCACCGGCCTGCCCAACCGGGCCTACTTCGAGGAGCGCACCCGGGAGGTGCTGGCCCGTCCGGGCGCGAGCAACGTCGCGGTGGTCTTCCTGGACCTGGACGGCTTCACCGCGGTGAACGACTCGGTGGGTCACGCCAGCGGCGACTACCTGCTCGGCCAGGCGGCCCGCAGGCTGCGCGCCGCCGTACGGGCCGACGACACCCTGGCGCGCTGGGGCGGCGACGAGTTCGCGGTGCTGCTGGAGGCGCCGGTCGACGCCCAGACGGCGGTCGACCTGGCCGAGCGGCTGGTCCGCACGGTCTCGTCCGAGCCGTTCCGGGTGGCCGACCGCGACGTCGCGCTGACCGCGAGCGTCGGGGTGGCCTTCGCCGACGACGACGTCTCCTCCGCCGACCTGATCCGCAACGCCGACGTGGCGATGGCCAGGGCGAAGGAGCTGGGCGGGCGCCGGGTCGAGGTGTTCGCCGCGCACATGCACGCCGACGTGGTGCGGCGCCTGGAGCTCGCCGCCGACCTGCAGCGGGCCCTGCTGGAGAACCAGTTCGCGATCGAGTACCAGCCGGTGGTCGACCTGGCCACCTCGCGCGTCACCGCCGTCGAGGCGCTGGTGCGCTGGTGCCGGAGCGGCGAGTTCGTCCCTCCGGAGCAGTTCCTCGGCCCGGCCGAGGACACGGGCCTGATCGTCCCGCTGAGCGAGTGGATCCTGCGCGAGTCCTGCCGGGAGGTGGCCGCCTGGCGCGCCTCCGCCTGGGAGATCGGGCTCTCGCTCAACCTGTCGGCCCGGCAGATCATGGCGCCGCGCTTCGTGGAGACCGTCGAGGCGGCCCTGGTCGAGAGCGGGCTGCCGCCCAGCGCGCTGACCCTGGAGGTCATCGAGGAGATGCTGGTCGAGGACGCGGAGGAGACCATCACCCGGCTCTCCGAGCTGCGCACCCTCGGGGTCCGGCTCGCCATCGACGACTTCGGCACCGGCTACGCCTCGCTGGCGTTCCTGCGGCAGCTTCCGGTCGACATGATCAAGATCGACCCGTCCTTCGTGTCCGGGCTCGGCCGTGACGAGACGCTGACCCTGCTGACCCGCACGATCGTGCGGCTCGGTCACGACCTGGGACTGATCGTCGTCGCCGAGGGCATCGAGCGGCCCGAACAGCTGGAACTGCTGCGCGAGATGGGCTGCACCCGCGGCCAGGGATTCCTGGTGGCGCGCCCGATGGCCGCGCGCGGCGTCGATTCGCTGATGCGCACGAGCCTCTCCAGCCTCGGCACTCCCGCGTGACCTCGCATCTCGGACTCTGAGATATGTGTCCCATGAATTTGACGCGGGGGTGCCGCGTCGGCCATGGTGGAGCCATGCAGCTTCACCGTGGGATTCTCGTAGTACTTCGCCGGCGCGCGGGCCGATAGCGAAGCACTACGACCTGCGCGCCGCCCCAGCTCCGCCGACCAGGCGGAATGGGGCATTTTTTATGCCATTACGCATGCTCAGCCACAAGGAACGAGCCGATGACCGAACAGATGACAGGAGCCCAGGCCCTCGTGAGGGCGCTGGAGCACGTCGGGGTCGACACTGTGTTCGGGATCCCGGGCGGCGCGATTCTCCCCGCCTACGATCCGCTCTACGACTCGGTCAAGGTCCGGCACGTGCTTGTACGGCACGAGCAGGGCGCGGGTCACGCGGCCCAGGGCTACGCGCAGGCCACCGGCAGGGTCGGCGTCTGCATGGCCACCAGCGGTCCCGGCGCGACCAACCTGGTCACCCCGATCGCCGACGCGTACATGGACTCGGTCCCGATGGTCGCGATCACCGGCCAGGTGCCGAGCGGCGCCATCGGCACGGACGCCTTCCAGGAAGCCGACATCTCCGGCATCACCATGCCGATCACGAAACACAACTTCCTGGTCACCGACCCGGACGACATCCCCAGGACGATCGTCGAGGCCTTCCACATCGCCTCGACCGGTCGGCCGGGGCCGGTGCTGGTCGACATCGCCAAGGACACGCTCCAGGCGATGACGACGTTCCAGTGGCCGGTCGTCATGCAGCTGCCCGGTTACCGTCCGGTGACCCGGCCGCACTCCAAGCAGATCCGCGAGGCGGCGAAGCTGATCGTCGAGGCCAGGCGGCCGGTCCTCTACGTCGGCGGCGGCGTGCACCGGGCGGGGGCGTCGGCGCAGCTGCTGGAGTTCGCCGAGCTGACCGGCATCCCGGTGGTCACCACCCTGATGGCCCGGGGCACCTTCCCCGACAGCCACCCGCAGCACATGGGCATGCCCGGCATGCACGGCTCGGTGTCGGCGGTCGGCGCGCTGCAGAGATCCGACCTGATCATCGGGCTCGGCGTCCGCTTCGACGACCGCGTCACCGGCCAGCTGTCCAGCTTCGCGCCGCACGCGAAGGTCGTCCACGCGGACATCGACCCGGCGGAGATCTCCAAGAACCGGCACGCGGACGTCCCGATCGTGGGTGACTGCAAGGAGGTCCTCTCCGACCTGATCAACGTGGTGCGCAACGAGGAGCGCAAGGGCGACTACGCCGACTGGTGGACGGCGCTCAACGCCTACAGGGCGACCTACCCGCTGGGCTACACCGAGTTCGAGGACGGCTCCCTCGCCCCGCAGTACGTCATGGAGCGGCTGGGCGCGCTCGTCGGCCCGGACGCGATCTACACCGCGGGCGTCGGCCAGCACCAGATGTGGGCCGCGCAGTTCATCGGCTACGAGAACCCCGGCACGTTCATCAACTCCGGCGGCGCGGGCACGATGGGTTTCGCCCTGCCGGCGGCGATGGGCGCCAAGATGGGCCGCCCCGACACCACGGTCTGGGCCATCGACGGCGACGGCTGCTTCCAGATGACCAACCAGGAGCTCGCCACCTGCACCATCGAGGGCGTGCCGATCAAGGTCGCGATCATCAACAACGGTAACCTGGGCATGGTCAGGCAGTGGCAGACGCTGTTCTACAACCAGCGTTACTCCAACACCGACCTGCAGACGGTCCGCCGGATCCCCGACTTCGTCAAGCTCGCCGAGGCGTACGGTTGCGTGGGGTTGCGGTGCGAGCGCCCGGAGGACGTGGACGCGACGATCAAGAAGGCCATGGAGATCAACGATGTGCCGGTGGTCATCGACTTCGTGGTGCACCAGGACGCCATGGTGTGGCCGATGGTCGCCGCCGGGACCAGCAACGACGAGATCAAGTTCGCGCGCGACATGGCGCCCGTCTGGGACAGCGAGGACTAGGCATGAGCAGGCACACGCTCTCCGTGCTGGTGGAGAACAAGCCGGGCGTGCTCGCGCGCGTCGCGTCGCTGTTCAGCCGCAGAGGGTTCAACATCGACTCGCTGGCGGTCGGGCCGACCGAGCACGCGGACATCTCCAGGATGACCATCGTGGTCAACGTCGCCGACCTGCCGCTGGAGCAGGTCACCAAGCAGCTCAACAAGCTCGTCAACGTGCTGAAGATCGTGGAGCTCGACCCGGCGCAGTCGGTGCAGCGCGAGCTCACCCTGATCAAGGTGCGGGCCGACGCGGAGAACCGGTCCAGCGTGCTGGAGCTGGTCAACCTGTTCCGGGCACGTTGCGTCGACGTCTCCTCGGACGCGGTGACCATCGAGGTCACCGGCACGCCGGACAAGCTGCAGGCCTTCATCAAGGTCCTGGAGCCGTTCGGCATCAAGGAGCTTGTCCAGTCGGGCATGGTGGCCATCGGCCGCGGAGCCCGTTCCATCACCGACCGTTCTCTCCGGGCCCTGGACCGGACCGCGTAACGCGTACGAGAAACCCGAAAGGTTAAGCAAGTGACTGAGATCTTCTACGACGACCAGGCCGACCTGTCGATCATCCAGGGCCGGCATGTCGCCGTTCTGGGATACGGCAGCCAGGGCCACGCCCACGCGCTCTCGCTGCGCGACTCCGGCGTGGACGTCCGGGTGGGCCTGCCCGAGGGTTCCAAGAGCCGGGAGAAGGCGGAGGCCGACGGCCTGCGCGTGCTCACCCCCTCGGAGGCCGTCGAAGAGGCCGACCTGACCATGATCCTCGCGCCGGACCACATCCAGCGCCACCTGTACGCCGACCACGTGGCCCCGAACCTGGTCGAGGGCGACGCGCTCTTCTTCGGGCACGGCCTCAACATCCGCTACGGCCTCATCGAGGCGCCCGAGGGCGTGGACGTGGCCATGGTCGCTCCCAAGGGCCCCGGTCACCTCGTGCGCCGCCAGTACACGGCGGGTCGCGGCGTGCCGTGTCTCGTCGCGGTGGAGAAGGACGCCAGCGGAAACGCCCTGGAGCTCGCGCTGTCGTACGCCAAGGGCATCGGCGGCACCCGCGCCGGCGCGCTGAAGACGACCTTCAAGGAGGAGACCGAGACCGACCTGTTCGGTGAGCAGGCCGTGCTGTGCGGCGGCGTGTCCGAGCTGATCAAGGTCGGTTTCGAGACCCTGATCGAGGCGGGCTACCAGCCCGAGGTCGCCTACTTCGAGTGCCTGCACGAGATGAAGCTGATCGTCGACCTGATGTACGAGGGCGGCATCTCGAAGATGTACTGGTCGGTCTCCGACACCGCCGAGTACGGCGGCTACTCCCGCGGCCCGCGCATCGTGACGCCGGAGACGAAGAAGGAGATGCAGCGCATCCTCGCCGAGATCCAGTCCGGCGAGTTCGCCAAGGAGCTGGTGGAGGAGTTCGACGGCGGGCAGAAGAAGTTCACCGCCTACCGCGAGGAGATCGCCGAGCACCCGATCGAGAAGACCGGCGCCAAGCTCCGCCCGATGATGAGCTGGCTCAAGTAGCGGCACCCGGTCTCACCGCGCCCGGGTTCACAGCGCTCGGATTCACAGCGCCCGGTCTCACCGCGCCCGGGTTCACAGCGCTCGGATTCACAGCGCCCGGGTTCACCGCGCCCGGGTTCACAGCGCCCGGTTCGCGGGCTCGATCCGCAGCGCTCAGGTCACCGCGGTCAGGTGGCCGCGCTCGGGAAGAGCGCTCGGGAAGAGCAACGGCCCGTGCCCCCCGCGACGAGTTCACGTCGCGGGGGGCACGGGCCGTTTTCCGTCAGGTGCGCTCCGGGCGCCTTCCGGGTGCCGGTGGGGGCGGCGGCCCGGGGTGCCTAGTGCCTGGCGAAGTTCTGGGTCCAGTAGATGCCCCGGGAGCTGTTGGCCACGCCCACCCCGAGGTGGGTGTAGGCGCAGTTCACGATGTTGGCCCGGTGGCCGGAGCTGTTCATCCAGGCGGTGACCACCTCGGCCGGGGTGCGCTGGCCCATCGCGATGTTCTCGGCCCAGGCCCGCATCGGGCTGAACCCGCTCGCCTTGATCCGGTCGGTCATGTCGCGGCCGTCCTGCGAGGTGTGGCTGAAGTAGTTCTTGGCCGCCATGTCGTCCGAGTGGCCCTGCGCGGCCGAGCGCAGCTGCGGGTCGGAGACGAGCGGGCCGCAACCGTTCTTCTGCCGCTCGGCGTTGGTCAGGCGCACCACTTCCTCGGACACGGAGGAGCCCGGCGCGGAGCTGGGGGCCGTGGTGGGGGTGGTGCTGGCCGAGGGGGTCGGCGCCGGAGTCGGCTTGGTGGTGCCGGTCGGGGTGGGGGTGGGGGTACCGGTGGGGGAGCAGCTGAGCCTGACGGGCTTGGAGCGGCCGCTGTTGCCCCGGTAGTCGGTGACGACGGCGTAGTAGACGCCGGGGGCACAGCGCAGCTTCACCGTCACCCGCCCGTTGGTCCCCTGCCGCGACGCGCTCTTGACGATCGGGTCGGCCCCGGGGACGGCGCGCTTGATGCGGATGCGGACCAGGGCGGTGTCGTCGCAGCCCAGCCGCGCGGCGGAGGCCTGGATCCGTCCGGCGGCGTTGACGTACGGCTTGGCGGCGTACACACGGCACTCGGCCTGGGGAGCGGCCGCGGCGTGAGCCGTGGCGATCGGCGTGCTGAGGGCCGCCAGGCTCCCGAGGCAGAGAAGTGCCCCTAGCGGTCTGCGCATGTCGGTTCCTCCAGTTGGTTAGACGCTGGATGGACTCCGCATTCTGTCGGGGACGGATCGCTCTTGTCAGCAAATTACGGACATTAACTGTGGGTCCCAGGTAAACCAGAGTGGTGGCAGAGACGTCGGGGGCCGGCGGTGCTCAGGTCGCATTACAGCCCTCTTAATCCCGATATTTCCCTATATGGGCAGTCTGAGCTGGACGTATGCCGCAGGGGTGGGGGTCGTGCCGCCGGATCGCGCGGGACGGGCGGCGGTCTCGCCGCCCGGCGCCCTCCGGCCGGGCGGAGCCGAAATATTCTCGCCTTTGCCGGACCGCCCCGCTCCGGGACCTACCGGGCGCCCACGCGCTGCGATTGAATGTGGCATGGTCTCCCCGGCGCCCTCCCCCGCCGTCGTCACCGTGTCGCGCGGCGTGCGCGTCGGCTACGGTGTCGGCTCAGTCTGCACCGCCACCTTCTCCACGGTCCCCGGACTGCTGCTGCTGTTCTACATGACGAACGTGCTCGCGGTTCCCGCCTGGATCGCCGGCGTCGTGGTCTTCCTGCCCAAGCTCTGGGACATGTTCATCAACCCCTGGGTGGGCCAGCGCTCCGACCGGACGGTCTCCCGCTTCGGGGCCCGCCGCCCCTGGATGCTCCTGGGCGCGGTCACCCTGCCGGTGACGTTCGCCCTCACCTTCGCGGGCCCCCCGCTCACCGGTGTCTCCGCCGCCCTGTACGTCGCCCTCTTCTACTTCCTCACCGCGACGGCCTACGCCTTCTACGAGGTCCCGTACAAGGCGATGCCGGCGGAGATGACCGACGACTACCACGAGCGCTCCTCGCTCCTGCAGTGGAAGATGGTGTTCGTCGGCCTGGGGATCCTGCTCTCCGGGGCCGTCGCGCCGGCGATCGCGGGCACCGACGTCTCCGGTCACCGGACCATGGGGCTGCTCATCGGCGCCGTGCTGCTGCTGTCGATGCTCGCCGCCTTCTTCGGCACGGCCCGCGCCCCGGTGATCGGGCGGGCCGAGGCGGAGCCGTCGATCGCCGCCCAGTTCGCCGCCGCCCGCTCGAACAAGACGTTCATGGTGCTGCTCGGTTTCAGCTGCGCCCAGATGTTCTCGGCCGGTGTCATGCTGGCCGGCGCCCCGTACTTCGCCACCTACACGCTGGGCGACCCGGGGGCGACCACCACGCTCTTCCTGGGCATCGTCGGCCCGCTGCTGATCACCATGCCGCTCTGGGTCTGGCTGTCCAAGCGCTACGACAAGCGCGGCGCGATGATCCTGTCGTCGTCGCTGTTCATGGTGGGCGCCGCCGGGATGGCCGTCTCCGGCCCGCTCGGTTCGGCGTACGCGCACGCGTGCGTGCTCCTCGTCGGCATCGGCTACGCGGGGTTCCAGCTGCTGCAGTTCTCGATGCTCTCCGACGTGATCGTCCATGACGCCCTGGTCACCGGCAAGCGCCGGGCCGGGGTGTTCACCGGGCTCTGGACGGCCGCGGAGACCGTGGTCTTCGCGTTCGGCGCGCTCGTGCTCGGCTGGCTGCTGGCCGCGACCGGGTTCGTCGAGTCCGACCCCTCGACGCCGGTCGCGCAGCCCGAGTCGGCGACCACGGCGGCCCTGTACGGCTCGACGCTGCTGCCCGCGATCCTGATGGGGGTCGGCATCCTGCTGACCACGCGCTACACCCTGACGGCCGCGAAGATCAAGGAGGCCCAGGACGCCGCCACCGAGACCTCGGCCGGCACCGTCGAGGGCAAGGAGGGCTGAGGCCGCTCCCGTACGGAGCCCGCGCCACGGTCCGAGGTGACCGTGGCGCGGCCCTGGGAACACCGGTGTGCGGCTCGGAACGGCCTGGGCGCGGTCCGGGATGACGTGGGCGCGGCCGGTCAGAGCATCTGAGGCGTGATCATCAGGAAGCCGCAGTCCCCGAAGGAGACGACGTCGCCCGGCCGGACCTTGGCCGGGCCGACCAGGCGCCAGTCGTTCAGCCGGGTGCCGTTCAGCGAGCCGAGATCGACCAGGACCCAGCCCTCCTCGTCGCGGCGCAGCTCGGCGTGCACCCGGGAGACGGTCAGGTCGGCGAGCACCAGGTCACAGGCGGAGCCCCGGCCCACCACGTAGCGGGTCCTGCCGTCGCCCGGCAGCGCGAGCCGGGGCAGCCTGGGGCGTCGCCAGGCCGACTCCACGCGCTTGGTGAAGTCGGAGGCGGAGGCGACGGCCTCGGTGACCATGCGGCGAAACCGGCCACGTTGCGGCAGGTCGGCGACCAGGTTGTCGAGCTCGCCCTGGTTGCGCGCACGCAGGGCCATGTCGACACGGCCGAGGAAGGTGTCGTGCGACAGGCGCCCCTCGACGGCACGGTCACGCAGCTCGTTGATCGCGCGATCGCGGTCCCCGTCGGAGGCGCGGGCCGGGGGATGCGTCGAGCTCATCCTCCGAGTATCGGCCCCAAGGGCGGAACCTGTCCAGAATATGCAGATCTCTTGCCCCATGGATACTGCGTATGCATACTCAGTATCCATGGCGATCCGACAGGGGCTCCTGGCCCTGCTGAGTCAGGGGCCCCGCTACGGCTACCAGTTGCGTGCCGAGTTCGAGGCGTCGACGGGGGCGACCTGGCCGCTCAACATCGGCCAGGTCTACACGACGCTCTCCCGCCTGGAACGCGACGGTCTGGTGAGCCCCGGCGAGCAGGACGAGCAGGGCCGGGTCGTCTACTCGATCACCGAGGCCGGTCTGGCCGAGATGGGGCGATGGTTCGGCACCCCCGTCGCCCAGTCGGACCGGCCCCGGGACGAGCTGGTCATCAAGCTCGCCCTGGCGGTCACCGCCGCCGCGGACGTACGGCCGATCATCCAGGCCCAGCGCACCGCGACCATGCGCACGCTGCAGGCGTTCGTCCAGGCCAGGCGCGCGAGCTCCGAGAACCCCGCCCAGCGGCTGGTGCTCGACTCGATGATCTTCCAGGCCGAGGCCGAGCAACGCTGGCTCGACCACTGCGAGGCGGTGCTCACGGCCTCCCCCCGGATCCGGGATCCCCAGGCTCGGGATCCGCGCGGACAGGATCCCCGGGCAGAGGGCTCCCAGGGACGGGAGCCCCGGGCGGAGAGCCTCCGAAGACAAGATCCCTAGATGGAGGACCCCGGGGACGGAAGTCCCGGGCAGAGGGCCTCCGAAGACAAGATCCCCAGGCGCGGGATCCTCAGACGCAGGAGAGCAGACAGTTGACATCCTTCCCGAAACTCAGATCAGGGGTCCGCGCACCGGAGGGGGGCAGATGACCTTCGACCCGGTCGTCCGGCTCGCGGACGTGACCCGCACGCACGGTGACGGGCCACGGACCGTGGCGGCGCTGCGCGGGGTGAGCCTCGACGTCGGCGCCGGAGAGCTCGTCGCGGTGATGGGCCCCTCGGGGTCCGGCAAGTCCACCCTGCTCAACCTCGCCGGAGGCCTCGACCTGCCCACCTCGGGCTCCGTGGTCGTGGAGGGCACGCCGCTGGCGAGCCTGCCGGCCGGGGAACTGGCCGGGCTCCGGCGCAGGCGCGTGGGCTACGTCTTCCAGGACCTCAACCTGATCCCGTCGCTCACCGCGCTGGAGAACGTGACCCTCCCGCGCGAGCTGGACGGGATCGCCTTCAAAAACGCCCGCGGCGAGGCGATGGAGGTGCTCGCCGAGGTCGGCCTCGGCGAGGTCGCCGGCCGCTTCCCCGACGAGATCTCCGGTGGCCAGCGGCAGCGGGTCGCCATCGCCCGCGCGCTGGTGGGGGAGCGGCGGCTGATCCTGGCCGACGAGCCCACCGGCGCGCTCGACACCCCGACCGGCGACGACATCCTCCGGCTCCTGCGCACCCGCTGCGACGCGGGAGCCGCCGTGCTGCTCGTCACCCACGAACCCCGCTACGCCGCCTGGGCCGACCGGGTGGTCTTCCTGCGCGACGGCGAGATCGCCGACTCCACCGCCACGCCTCTGGAGAGCGCCCGATGAGCGGGCGACCGGACGCGCGGGGCGCGTTCACGGATCTCCAGCAAGCGGATCTCCAGCAAGCGGATCTCCAGCAAGCGGATCTCCGACGAGTAGATCTCCGGCGGCGGGCGGGGGTGGCCGCGTGAGCGCGATCATCGCCGCCCTGCGCCTCTCCCGCAGGGAAATCGGCCGGGCCAGGGGGCGCAGCGCGCTCATCATGGTCATGATCGGCCTGCCGGTCCTGCTGCTCGCGGCGGGCCTGACCTGGCAGGCCACCGGGGACGTCACGCTCAGGGAAGGGCTGGACTGGAACATCGGCAGGGCCGACGCGCACGTGCGGGATATCGCCTTCGACAGTCCGGTGCGGCAGAGCGTCGGCGCCGAGATCTCCCACCCGGCGGGCCGCGGCGCCAGGCAGCGGACCCTCACCGAACAGGAGGTCCTCACCCTCTTCGGGCCGGGCAGTCGCGCGATCCTTCTGCGCGGCCTCTGGACCGGCTACGAGGCGGCCGGCGCCTACCGGGAGGCCGAACTCCGGGAGATCGACCTGCACGACCCGATCACCACGGGCATGTACACGCTCCGGTCGGGGCGCCTGCCGCGGGTGGCGGGGGAGGTCGCGGCAAGCGCCGGGCTGGGACTGCGGGAGGGGAGAACCCTGACCCTGACCGGTACGAGCACCGTCGTCACCGTGGTCGGCGTCGTCGAGTCCCAGAGCGAGCCCGAAAGCCTCGAGATCGTCGCGCCCCCGGGAACCGCGCCCGACGACACCCGGGACGCCGCTACGAGCTGGCTCGTCGACACCTCCGCCCCGGTCTCCTGGCAGCGGGTTCGCGAGATCAACCAGCACGGTGTCAAGGTCCTCTCGCGAGCGGTGGTCAACGATCCGCCTCCCGCGGGGAACGGCCCGGAGGATCCGGTCCCCCACGTGCCGATGCGGACGTCGGACGTCGTGATGGTCGTCCTGGGCGCGGTCATCGTCGTGCTGGAGGTCGTCTTCCTGGCCGGACCGGCGTTCGCCGTCGGCATCCGGCGACGCCGGCGCGAACTCGCGCTGATCGCCGCGCAGGGCGGCTCGCCCCGCCACCTGCGCGGCGTCGTCCTCGCGGACGGGCTCACCCTCGGGCTCGCGGCCTCCCTGCTCGGAGCCGCGGGCGGGATCGGGGTCGGTGCGGCCGCCGCGCCGTTCGTCCACCGCGGCCCCCTGGAGGTGCCCGCCGGCCTGGTCGCGCTCGCCGTGCTTCTGGGGGTGGTGAGCGCGCTGCTCGCGGCGGTCGTCCCCGCCGTCCAGGCGTCACGGGCCGACGTGGCGGAGGTGCTGGCCGGTCGCCGGAGCCGGGTGAGGGAACGCCGTGGCCTGCCGGTGCTGGGAGCGGTGCTCCTGGCGGTGGCGATGGCGGTCATCCTTCTCGGCGCCGTCTTCCTGCAACGGTGGGATCAGCGCGTGCCGTGGCAGCCGATCAGCATGCTGCTGGGCGCGGTGCTCGGGCAGCTCGGGCTGATCCTGCTGACGCCGTGGCTGGTCGGCGTCGCCGCGCGCCTGGCCGCGCGGCTGCCGCTGCCGTTCCGGATGGCCGCCAGGGACGCCGCGCGCAACCGTGGCCGCACGGCCCCCGCCGTGGCCGCGGTGCTCGTCGCGACCGCCGTCTTCGCCACCGTGGCGGTGATGGTCTCCAGCCAGACCGCCCGGGACCGGGAGCGCTACACGCCCCAGTACGTGGGGGGAAGCACCGTCGTGTCCTCCGACGCGCCCGCCCCCGCGATCTGGCGGGAGATCAGGAAAGTCGTCGCCTCCGCCCTGCCCGGAGTGCCGTTGATCGAGGTGGGAAAGTTCGTCGGGCCCGGCTCGCGACCTGTCAACGTCGTGGTCCAGCCCGGCTGCGCGAGGGATTGCGGGGCGTTCCTCTCCCGCGCGCTGTTCCGCCCCCCGCCGATAGGCGGCGCCGACCTGGTCCGCTATTTCCTGCGTGGTCCCGATCCCGCCGCCGAGGCCGCTCTCGCCGCGGGCAAGGCGGTGGTGTTCGACCCGAGGGTGTTGCGCGACGGGAAGCTGGTCTTCACGACGGAGATCACGAAACGCGTCACGCGCTCGGTGCCCGCCGTCGTCCGGCGGCCCCCGGGCGAGCCGCTGGTGACCGCGGTACTACCCGTCTCGTCGGCGGCCGAGCTGGGCCTCGCCGTCCGCCACGACGCCCTCATCGCCGATCCGGCCGCGGTGAGCACGACGCCGCGGCAGGAGGAGCGGCTGAACGCCGCCGTCCGGGAGGTCGACTCCACCACCTTCGCCCGGGTCGAGCGGGGTTTCCGCGACGACGACATGGCGACGCTCCTCGCCTTCGCCGCCGGCGCGTCGGTCCTCGTTCTCGGGGGCACGTTCGCGGCGACCGGCCTGGCCGTGGCGGAGGGCCGTCCCGACCGCGCCACGCTGGCGGCGGTGGGGGCGGCGGGCCGCGTCCAGCGCCTTCTCGTCGCCGGACAGGCCGCGTTCGTCTCCGGCCTGGGGGTGGGGGCGGGGATGTTGGTCGGGCTGGTCGCCGGGGTGGCGAGCGTCTTCAGCGGGTTCTACCGCGCCCGGGCCTCCGGGGTCGGAACGGTGAACGACATGCCGTCCGGCCTGGTCACCCTCGTGGTCGACGTGCCCTGGCTCCTGGTGGCGGGCGTGCTGGTCGGCCTGCCCCTGCTGACCGCGCTGCTGGCCGGGCTGTGCGTCCGGACGAGGGTGGTGCTCACCCGCCGCCTGACCTGACCCGCCGTTCCGGGCCGTGCCCGGCCGCCCCCGGAGCTCCGGGGGCGGCCGGGCATCGGCGCGGGGGTCAACCCCGGCTCGCCCTGCCCGGCCGGTCGGAGCGCTCAGTCGGTGACGTCGGCGCAGACCACGTGGGCACCCAGCTCGACCATCCGCTGCTCGCTGCGCGCGTCGGCGACCCTGGCCATCAGGATCGGCGCCTCGCTCGCGGCGAGCTGCGGCAGCCGGGCGCGCACCCCGCGATGGATGTCCCTGACCACGTCCTCGGCCGCCGACATGTGCACCTTCACGTGCAGCATGATTCCCGGCGCGCCCGAGGAGGTGCTGGCCTCGGAGATCCACACGTGGTGGACGAGCGGGTAGTCGACGAGCAGCTGCGAGATCGCGGCGCGCAGCGCGGGCAGGATCGGATGGTCGCACCGGCGGTATCCCGGGTCCACCATCTGCATCGGGCCCGACAGGTGCGGCCGGGGCGCCGGGATCCACGGCTGGGAGGGTGCGGCGGGCACCGGCGCTCTCGGCGGGCGCGCGGGCGCGGGACGCGAGACCGTGGCCATCGCCCCGGTCGCGTACGCCGTCGGCGCCGCGCTCGACAGCGCGGGCGTGGGGCCGCTGCGTGTCGAGAGCAGGTAGCGCTGGAGATCCTCGATCGGCACGGCCGCGGCCGCCGGGCCCGCCGCGTCGATCACGATCTCCCGCACGCCGGTGACCCGCTGGATGTCGAGGATGGTGTCGGCGTCGCACGCCGACAGCGAGTGGCTGCCACGGTGCCGCGCGTAGGTGTCCGCCGAGGTGTACCCGAGCAGGACACGATCACCGGCCTGGGTCGTGCCGAGCACGACGGAGCGGTCGGGTCGCACGGCAACCAGGAGTCCCCATTCGGCCAGCGCCGCAAGCAGCCGGTGCGGATCGCCGTGCTGCGCGAGCACGTTGCCGAGAGCGGGGTTCCCGATGCTCATATGAGGAACGATAGGTAGTGGACCACGGCTTATCAGGGTAATCGCGAAGTTTTCCTGGGATCAATACCAACTTGAATTTTGGGTGCATGAGATCTGTCAAGGACGGGTAACCGCCTCCTGGGTCCCGAAGCCCCCTCGCGCCTCGAGGGTGTCTCCGGTGTCTCCGGGAGCGTCCTGGCCGGCGTGGGGCGTCTCGGATCGCGGGACACTCGTGAACGCGTTCACAAGCGCCGATAGACTACGTGAGGTCCGTGCACCCCTCACCGTCTAGTAAGGATCCAGCCTGTGAACAAGCCTGTCGTACTGGTCGCTGAGGAACTTTCCGAGGCCGGTCTCGCGGTTCTGGGCGCGGACTTCGAAGTCCGCCACACCGACGGCGCCGACCGTGCCCAGTTCCTGCCCGCCCTCGCCGACGTGGACGCGCTCATCGTGCGCAGCGCCACGCAGGTCGACGCCGAGGCGATCGCCAACGCGCCCCGGCTCCGCGTCGTCGCCCGCGCGGGCGTCGGTCTGGACAACGTCGACGTGGAGGCCGCCACCAAGGCCGGTGTCATGGTCGTCAACGCGCCCACCTCCAACATCACCAGCGCCGCCGAGCACACCGTCGCCCTGATCCTCGCCTCCGCCCGCAACGTCGCCCAGGCGCACTCCGCGCTCAAGGGCGGCGAGTGGAAGCGCTCGAAGTACACCGGCGTGGAGCTCGACGAGAAGGTCGTCGCGATCCTCGGCCTCGGCAAGATCGGCCAGCTGGTCGCTCAGCGACTCCAGCCGTTCGGCGTCGAGCTGATCGCCTACGACCCCTACCTGCAGCCGGCCCGCGCCGCGCAGATGGGCGTCCGGCTGGTCTCGCTGGAGGAGGCCCTGAGCGAGGCCGACTTCATCACGGTGCACCTGCCCAAGTCCAAGGAGACCATCGGCCTCATCGGCGACAGGGAGCTCCACACGGTCAAGCCGAACGTCCGCCTCATCAACGTCGCCCGCGGCGGCATCATCGACGAGAACGCCCTCTACTCCGCGATCAAGGAGGGCCGCGTCGCCGGCGCCGGCATCGACGTGTTCCCGAAGGAGCCGGTCACCGACAGCCCGCTCTTCGAGCTCGACCAGGTCGTCGTCACCCCGCACCTGGGCGCCTCCACCCACGAGGCCCAGGAGAAGGCCGGCACCCAGGTCGCGCGCAGCGTGAAGCTCGCGCTCGCCGGGGAGTTCGTGCCGGACGCGGTCAACGTCCAGGGCGGCGCCGTCGCCGAGGACGTCAAGCCGGGCCTGCCGCTGGCCGAGAAGCTCGGCCGGGTGTTCACCGCCCTCGCGGGCGAGGTCGCCACCAAGCTCGACGTCGAGGTGCGCGGCGAGATCGCCTCCCACGACGTCCGCGTGCTGGAGCTGGCCGCGCTCAAGGGCGTCTTCACCGACGTGGTCGAGGACTCGGTCACCTACGTCAACGCCCCGCTGCTGGCCAAGGACCGCGGCGTGTCGGTCGAGCTGATCACCAGCTCCGACAGCCCCGACTGGCGCAACGTCGTGACGGTCCGGGGCGTCCTCGCCGACGGCCGCGCGGTCTCGGTCTCCGGCACCCTGTCCGGGCCGAGGCAGATCACGAAGATCGTCGAGGTCAACGGCTACCAGATGGAGATCGAGCCGACCGACCACCTGTCGTTCTTCACCTACACCGACCGCCCCGGCATCGTCGGCGTGGTCGGCCGCATCCTCGGCGACCACTCGATCAACATCGCCTCGATGCAGGTGGCCCGCGACGCCAAGGGCGGCAAGGCGCTCATCGCGCTCACCGTCGACACCGCCATCCCGGCCGAGGTGATCGACCAGATCGGCTCGGAGATCGGCGCCGACAGCGGCCGCTCGGTCGACCTGGCCGACTAGCCGTACCCAGCCGTACCGCCGATGTGGCCGCCGCCCCGGAGACCGGGACGGCGGCCACTTCTCGTCTCAGCATGTGAGAAGTGTGTACACCGGGCGAGACGGCTTTCCCGCGGCCAGGTAGCCTGAAGTGAAATGCGCCAGGTTCTCGTAATTCCTACCTGCCGCGGCGAGGCCTGACAGGGGCAGGCCGGCGACTCGCCGCGGTGTCGTGGCGCGTGCCGGCTCCCAGCCCCCCGCCGCCGGTCCGTGATCCGGACCCGCGACATCAGGCCTGGTCGGAGTCCCGACCGGAGTCTCGACCACCTTCCTTGCAGGCATGCGACCGAGACGAGATTCGCCATGTACGACATGTATCCCTGGAACCGTCCCGAGGAGACCGAGGACGAGGCCATCGACGCGCTCCAGACCGCTCTGGACCGCAGGGACAACGGCGGTGCTCCCACCCGCTGAACCCGTTCTCGCCGCCGCCGGGGTCTCCACGGCCTCCCGGCGGTGATCCGCCGGCGTGTCTCATCCGCCGGGTACGGTTTCGGTCGCGAGCTCGACCCGCTTGGTCAGCTGAACCCCCTGCGGGTCGGGGCGCACCGCGCCGGCGAAGGAGTCGCGGCGCCAGGAGTCGAGTTTCTCCTCCTTGACCACGTCGCCGGTCTGCGGGGCGTGAACCATGTAGCCGGGCTTTGTGATCATGCCGACGTGGCCGAGACCGCTGAAGAAGACCAGGTCACCGGGCTTGAGATTCTTCCAGGCGATCTTCTTGGAGAAGGCGGCGTACTGGTCGTTGGTGACGCGGGGGAGCTTGATGCCGGCGGCGCCGTAGGCGCGGAGCACCAGGCCGGAGCAGTCGAAGCCGCCGTTGCCGGTGCCGCCCCAGACGTAGGGCGTTCCGCGCTTGGACATGGCCCACTTCACGGCTTTCTGCCAGGCGGGCTTGACGGCCGCGGCCTTCAGCGCGTCCTTCAGCGCGGGGGTGTTGAGCGCGGCGGGCCCGGGGGCGGGGGGCGGGGACGCGGCCAGGGCGGCGGTCGAGCTCGCGCACACCGCGGCGCCGGCGACGATCATGGAGGCGGAGATGGACAGGACGCGGGGGAGAACTGTGCCGGACAGGGTGATTCCTTCCATAAGGCCGGCCGGGTGAGCTGTCGGGCTCGGGCGTGGAGGCCGCCCTACGGCGCGAGAACGCGCTGATTCGCCCCAAGGAATCCACCTGATGACGGCCGGGAACGCGCTCCGGGGGAGGAGCGGGGCGCCCGGTGTCCGGTAGATCCCGTAAAGAGTGGTTCCCCGGCTCCGTGCGGGCCCGGTAAGGGGATGGCCCGTACGGATTAGGCATTGACGTGATTGGGAGGACCATAACGAAACCTCACGAAACGGTCAATACCAAGCAAAGACGGACAAAACGATCAAACGTCTCGCCGGGCGGATGTGTCCGGAGAATGAGACCGGTGTTCGATCACCGAGACGGACCGGTAAGGTGCCTGCATGGATTCGCGTAACATTCGCCTGGCGGTCATCCCCGGGGACGGAATCGGAGTCGAGGTCGTCACCGAGGGGCTGAAGGTCCTCGAAGCGGTCGGCACGAAGGTGGAGCCCACCACCTACGACCTCGGCGCCAAGCGCTACCACGAGACCGGCGAGACCCTGCCCGACCCGGTCCTCGACGAGCTGCGCGGATACGACGCGATCCTGCTCGGCGCGGTCGGCGACCCCAGCGTGCCCCCGGGCGTCCTGGAGCGCGACCTGCTGCTCAAGCTCCGCTTCCGGCTCGACCACTACGTGAACCTCCGCCCGGTCAAGCTCTTCCCCGGCGTCGAGACGCCGCTGGGCGGGGCCCGCCCCGAGGACATCGACATGGTCGTCGTCCGCGAGGGCACCGAGGGCCCGTACGCCGGGGCGGGCGGCGTCATGCGCCGGGGCACGCCGCACGAGATCGCCACCCAGGAGTCGCTGAACACCGCCCACGGCGTCGAGCGCGTCGTGCGCTACGCCTTCGACAAGGCGCTGGGCCGCCCCCGCAGGAAGCTGACGCTGGTCCACAAGACCAACGTGCTCACCTACGCCGGCGACCTCTGGGCCCGCACCTTCGACCGCGTCGGCCTGGAGTATCCCGACGTCCAGACCGACTACTGCCACGTCGACGCGGCCTCGATGTTCTTCGTCAGCCAGCCCGAGCGCTTCGACGTGATCGTCACCGACAACCTCTTCGGCGACATCCTCACCGACATCGGCGCGGCGATCGCCGGTGGCATCGGCCTGGCGGCCAGCGGCAACGTCAACCCCGACCGCACCGCGCCGAGCATGTTCGAGCCGGTCCACGGCAGCGCCCCCGACATCGCGGGCCAGGGCAAGGCCGACCCGACCGCCACGATCCTGTCGGTCGCCATGCTCCTCGACCACCTGGGCCTGGCCGCCGAGGCCGCCAGGGTCGAGCAGGCCGTCGCCGGCGACCTGGCCGAGCGGCCGGCCGGCAAGGCGGGCCGGACCACCCGCGAGATCGGCGACGACATCACCGCCCGAGTAGCCGGCTGAGGAAGCCGCCCTCCTCGACCCCGACGCGCCTGGCGGCTCACCCGAGCCGCCAGGTGCGTTTTTGTTTCTCCAGCACTGCCGGTTTTCGGCATGGATGGAGTAGTTTCCCGTTACCCGGTCCGACGCAGAATGGACCCAAGGGTAAGCCAGACACCAAGAGAAGGATCCGTGCGATGACCACCGCTCAGAAGCTCAGCTTCGACGTGCAGCTCTCCGACCACGCTCGCACCGCGGCAGAGCGCGAGCAGGTACTGGCGAGCCCGGGGTTCGGTCAGGTCTTCACCGACCACATGATCTCGATCGACTACACCGAGGGGCGGGGCTGGCACGACGCCAGGCTCATGCCGTACGGCCCGCTCAGCCTCGACCCCGCGACGTCGGTCTTCCACTACGCGCAGGAGCTTTTCGAGGGGCTCAAGGCCTACCGCCAGGAGAACGGCTCGATCGTGACCTTCCGGCCCGAGGCCAACGCCGCGCGCTTCAACACCTCCGCGGCGCGGATGGCGATGCCCGAGCTGCCCGAGGAGGCGTTCGTCGAGTCGCTGGAGCTGCTCGTCCAGACCGACCGCGAGTGGGTTCCGACCACGCCGGGCCACAGCCTCTACCTGCGCCCCTTCATGATCGCGACGCAGCCGGCGCTCGGAGTCAACTACCCGTCCAGGACCTACAAGTACATGGTCATCGCCTCCCCGGCGGCGGCCTACTTCGGCGGGGGCAAGGCCGTCACGGTCTGGCTCTCCACCGAGTACACCCGTGCGGCCCCCGGCGGCACCGGCTTCGCCAAGTGCGGCGGCAATTACGCGGCGGCCTTCGTGGCCCAGCGCCAGGCCGTCGAGCAGGGCTGTGACCAGGTGGTCTGGCTCGACGCGAGCGAGCACCGCTACGTCGAGGAGATGGGCGGGATGAACCTGTTCTTCGTCTACGGCGACCGCCTGCTCACCCCGGCGCTCACCGGAACGCTCCTGCCCGGCATCACCCGCGACTCGATCCTCTCCTTCGCCTCCGACCTCGGCCTCCACGCCGAGGAGGGGCGCCTGTCGGTCGAGGAGTGGCAGCGAGGCTGCGAGACGGGCGAGCTCACCGAGGTCTTCGCCTGCGGCACCGCCGCGGTGGTCACCCCGGTCGGCTCGGTCAAGGGCGCCGACCGCGCCTGGACGGTCGGCGACGGCACCCAGGGGCCCGTCACCTCGAAGATCCGCGAGGAGCTCGTGGGCATCCAGTACGGATCCCGTCCCGACCCGCACAGCTGGGTCCACAAGATCTGCTAGTCCCGTACGAAGGAGATCCGCGGGGACCGGTCGGCAGAGGTGTCCGCCGGTCCCGCGCGGGAGGCCCGGTCTCCCACCCGGCCCGGCCTCCCGGCGGGCGAATCTATCCCTCGATGAGCTTGCCGGTGTCGATCGTGAGGTTCCAGGGCGCGGGGAGCTCAAGAGGCTTGCCCAGCGACTCGGTGACCTCGTCGGCGTAACCCTCCGGACCCGGTCGGCTGAGCAACCTGAACCGGTTCGCGAAGGTGTCGATGACCAGGTAGAGCGGAACTCCCGCGAGCGCGCAGGCCCGGGGCTTGACCACGTGGTCGTCGTGAACGCTGCTCGGGGAGACGACCTCGGCGACCAGCAGTGTGGCGTTGGCGTACACGTGGCTGGGATCCCAGAGGGGCGGATTCGGCGGAACGACGATGAGGTCGGGTTCGAAGCGATCCGCTTGTATCTGCAGGAGGAGCTTGGCTTCCGGGTAGACGCGCCATCCTTTCTCCATCGAGAAAGGTATGAGCTGCGCCATCAGGTGGTAAACGACATCGGCATGGGCGATCGTGGGCATCTCCCTCACCACGATCCGACCGTTGACGATCTCGATTCGATGCTTCTCAAATCGTTCGACGAGTTCCAGGTAGAGCCGTTCGAGCTCTTCCCGGTCTGTGATCTGGTAGGCGATCGATCTCTCCATGAGCATTCCCATGCGGTCATCCTTCCCTCCAGGCGGGTGGGCGCAACGTGTTGGTCACATCACTTAAAGTAATGGAAAAGATTTCCGCGCGCCCGCGATCAGGGAAAGTTCTCGTCAGTGCTTTCGAATCATGGTGAGGCCGTCGGCGATGGGGAGCATGATCGAGGTGACCCGCTCGTCGGAGCTGACCATGTCGTTGAACTCGCGGATGTGCCTGACGGTCTCGTCGTCCCTGCTGGGATCGGCGACGTGGCCGCTCCACAGGGTGTTGTCGACGAGGATCACCCCGCCGGGGGCCAGGCGTGACATGAGGATCTCGTAGTAGACGGGATAGTTGATCTTGTCGGCGTCGATGAACGCCAGATCGACGGCCGGGTGTTCGGGAAGCTCGCGCAGCCGCTCGGCCGCGGGGCCGATCCTCAGCTCGACGCGGTCGGCGACCCGTGCCTTGTCCCAGTAACTCCGGGCGATCGCCGTCCACTCCTCGCTCACGTCGAAGCAGGTGAGCCCGCCGCCCGGGGCGAGCCCGCGGGCCAGGCAGATGGAGGAGTAGCCGGTGAAGGTGCCCACCTCCACCGCGTTCCTGGCGCCGCCGAGCTGGGCGATCATGGTGAGGAAGCGCCCCTGGTCGGGGGAGATCTGCATCGACGCGTTGTTGCCGGTCAGCTCGCGGGTCTCGAGCGCGAGCGCGTCGAGGACGTCGTCGGGCTGGGTGGTGTGCGCGAGCAGATACTGCCCCACGGTGGGGTCGAGATAAGTCGCCTTCATGGGGCCCATTCTCGCCGGTGCCGGACGGCGGCGGAGGGTGATTCGAGGTCGTGTCCGGGTCCTGTCCGGCCCGTTCCGGCCCGGGTGCGAGCCGGTGCCCGGCGTCTCACCCGGCATGTGCCCGGCGTCTCACCCGGCCTGTGCCCGGGGTCCCGCCCGGCCTGTGCCCGGGGTCCCGCCCGGCCTGTGCCCGGGTCGCGCGGACACGCCGCGAGTCTCGGATCCTGAGATCGATGTGTCAGATGGTGTCGGTGTATGGCAGACTCCGAAGCATCATGTTCTACGGTCTGCTCATTATCGGCAGGCGCGCTGGCTGAAAAGGGACACCGCCAGCGCGCAGACCTCTCACGTCCGTGAGGGGTCATTTTTGTTTCCAGAAGCCGGATGAGCGCGCGGCGAATCATCGAACCCGCGAAGGAGAACGACATGGCCGACGATCGCTTCCACGTGTACGACACGACTCTCCGTGACGGTGCCCAGCAGGAGGGGCTCAACCTCACGGTGGCCGACAAGCTGGCCATCGCGCGTCACCTGGACGGCCTGGGCGTCGGCTTCATCGAGGGAGGCTGGCCCGGCGCCAACCCCAAGGACACGGAATTCTTCAGGCGCGCCCAAACAGAGCTCGACCTGAAGCACGCGCAGCTCGCCGCGTTCGGCGCGACCCGCCGGGCAGGTGTGAAGGCCGCCGACGACCCATTGGTGGCCGCGCTGCGCGAATCCGGCGCGCCGGTCGTGACCCTTGTCGCCAAGAGTCACGACCGGCACGTGGAGCTGGCCCTCCGCACGACCCTCCAGGAGAACCTCGCGATGATCCGCGACACGGTCTCCCACCTTCGTGCGGAGGGACAGAGGGTCTTCCTCGACGCCGAGCACTTCTTCGACGGCTACAAGTCCAACCCGGACTACGCGCTGGAGGTGCTGCGCACCGCCGCCGAGGCGGGAGCCTCGGTCATCGCGCTGTGCGACACCAACGGGGGCATGCTCCCCGACGAGCTGGCCGAGGTCGTGCACGCGGCGGTCGGGACGTCGGCCAGGATCGGCATCCACTGCCACGACGACACCGGCTGCGCGGTCGCCAACTCCCTGGCCGCGGTGAAGGCCGGCGCCACCCACGTGCAGGGCTGCGCCAACGGCTACGGTGAGCGCTCGGGTAACGCCAACCTGTTCACCGTGGTGGCCAACCTGCAGCTCAAGCGGGGATTCGATCTCGTGCCGCGGGAGGCGCTGGCCGACATGACCAGGATCGCCCACGCGATCACCGAGGTCACCAACGTCACCCCCAACTCCCACGCCCCCTATGTGGGCGTCTCCGCCTTCGCCCACAAGGCGGGGCTGCACGCCAGCGCGATCAAGGTCGACCCCAACCTCTACCAGCACATCGACCCCGCCGAGGTCGGCAACGACATGCGCATGCTCGTCTCCGACATGGCCGGACGCGCCTCGGTGGAGCTCAAGGGCCGCGAGCTGGGCTACGAGCTGGCCTCCGACACCTCGCGGGAGCTGGTGAACCGGGTCAAGGAGATGGAGTCGAAGGGCTACACCTTCGAGGCCGCCGACGCCTCCTTCGAGCTGCTGCTCCGCGACACCGTCGCGGGCGAGCGCAGGCGTCACTTCCAGGTGGAGTCCTGGAGGGTGATCGTCGAGCGGGCCCGGGGCGGCGAGGTCGTCAGCGAGGCCACCGTGAAGCTGCACGCCAAGGGGGAGCGGATCGTCGCCACCGGCGAGGGCAACGGCCCGGTCAACGCCCTCGACCGGGCCGTACGGCTGGGACTGGAGCGGCTCTACCCCGAGCTGGCGGGGGTCGAGCTGATCGACTTCAAGGTGCGCATCCTGGAGGGCACGCACGGCACCGACGCCGTCACGCGCGTGCTGATCACCTCCAGCGACGCGGCCGGGGAGTGGTCCACGGTCGGCGTCGACGAGAACATCATCGAGGCCTCCTGGCAGGCGCTGGAGCAGGCCGTCACCTACGGCCTCCTGCGCGCGGGCCACAACGCCTGAACCGCCTGCCCGGCCCGCCGTCGCGCCGGCGGCCGTCTCCCGGGCGGAGAGCACCGCCCGGGAGACGGCCGGAGAGCCCCTCGGCGAGAGCCGGGGGGCGAAGCCCGTCAGGAGAGGTCGGCGCCGCTGACGCGGAAGCTCACCTGGCCCTCGGAGGTCTCCAGGCTGACCTTGCCGCCGGAGCAGGAGAGCGACGGCTTCCCGCTGCCGGGCACCACCACGGTCAGCACGGAGTCGCCCGAGGCGGGTGCGACGACCGCGGGGGCGGGGTGTCTCTGCAGGTAGGCGGAGGAGACCCAGCCCTGGTACGGGTTCTTCTGGCCGCGGACCACCTTCAGCCCGGCGACCGGCCGGCAGGACGGCATCGAGACCTGGGCGAGCGTCGCCTTCCAGCCCGCCTTGTCCTTCACCACGACCTGGCCGCCACCGCTGGAGACGGTGGACAGGTCGCGGGAGAAGTGCCAGACGTTGCGGACCTTCGAGCCCTTGGGCACCGTGTCCAGCACGGCCATCACGTCCTGGCGGTGGTTGACGAGCACCGAGCGGGTCCTGGGCACGCCGTAGGCCCTGTCGGTCAGCCGGTAGCTCTGCCGGTCCTGCCCGATCGACGACCTGCTCAGCGCGCTGGCGGTCTTGCCGCGGAACCTCGCCCCGGCCACCATCGACGTGTTGTGCGCCTCGGGGGAGATCGTCCAGTCGCGGTAGCCGCTGTTCTCGTACGAGTCGAAGCCGGCGTCGACCAGGACGTCACGGCCCTGGGCGTAGTAGGTCACGCCCAGATGATCCTCGTGGCCGTGGTACTTCATGCCGGGCCCGAAGCGGACGGAGTAGAAGGCCGACTCGGGCTTGTCCCAGGCGGTGCGCCCGTAGACGTAGCCGCCGCCGAACACCCGTACGGTCTGCTTCGGGTGGCTGTAGCCGACCGGCCGCACGTCCGCGCCGCCGTCGCCGATCGGGACCATGAACCCGTCGGGCTGGGTGGAGTGGGAGATGAAGTCCTCAAGGGACTCCCAGCGCCGGGAGATGTCGCCGGGCACCTTCCGCTCGCACGCCCTGATGTTGTCCATCGCGACCTTCAGGCGGTCGTGGACGTAGAGCGCGTAGCGCGGGGCCTGCTCGCGCAGCACCCCCTGGGAGTCGACGTCGAGCTTCACGGTCTCGGTGAGCCGCCTGATCGCGAGGCTGGACCACTGGTCGCGCCCGTAGCGGCAGCCGATGCCGAGCAGCGCGATGTCCTGGTCGATGCCGTGGTTGTGACCCTTCTCGTACAGCCTGGGGTCGGAGAGCATCTTCGCGTGCTCGGCCAGGCTGCCGGAGAGCCACGAGCCGCCGGCGTGCTTGCTGAGGCAGACCAGCGCGGGGGCGCGCAGCGCGATCGGGTGCTCCTGCCAGGCGTACGGGCTGGTCCTCGCGCCGCCGCGGGGGTTGTCGGCCACCCAGTCCTTGGCGATCTCGACGGCCCGCGTCAGGTACGCCTCGTTGCCGTTCGTCTCGTAGTCGGCGACGAGACGGCCCATCCAGCGCAACGAGTGGAAGACCATGCTCCACGAGCGGTTGCGGTAGGGGTCGGTGCGCCAGTCGACGTCCTTGCCGACCTTCACCGGGGCGAGGTCGAGGAAGTCGACCTCGCCGTTCATGATGTCCGTCGACGTCGGTGTGGCGGGCAGCCAGTCGCCCTGGCATTCGGCGGTGCGTCTCGCCTCCCTCGCCTCCGCGGTACCGACCGTGACGCCGCAGGTCATCAGGAGGATGATGCAGAGAGCGAATGCTTTTGTGCGGCGGCGCACGCCAGTTCCTTCCGGGCCGAACGAGGGGGAGCGGATCATGCTGTCCGGATCCCACCAAATCGGTCAAGTCGGGATGGTCTCTTCTGAAACATCGTTAGCAACTAGATGCGGGTCTCCCAGTTTCCTCACAGCGTTCCCCGGTCCTCCCGTACGCCGGCGGGTATCCATCCGCCCTGCCCGCCCCACCCGCTCGCCCGTGGCGCGATTTTGTCGGTTGATGGCTCTTCTGCCACTCGCGGGCGTCGCCGTGTTTCGGCAGGCTGGGCGGTATGAGACTCGCCGACATCGTCATCCCCGACACACCGGCCGCCCGAGGCGCGCTGGAGGTGGCGACCGCCTACTGCTCGCCCGCCCTGCTCAACCACTCCGTCCGCGCCTACCTGTTCGCGGCGGCCTACGGTGCGATGAACGACGTCGCCTTCGACGACGAGCTGCTGTACGTCGCGTCGATGATGCACGACATCGGCCTGGTCAAGGAGTTCGACAGCCACACCGTGCCGTTCGAGGAGGCGGGCGGCCACGTCGCGTGGGTCTTCGCCGCCGGGGCCGGGTGGCCCGTCGAGCGCCGCGTGCGCGCGTCGGAGATCGTCGTACGCCACATGTGGGACAAGGTCGACCCCGAACAGGACCCCGAGGGGTATCTGCTCGAACTGTCCACCGGGCTCGACATCTCCGGCCGGCGGCCGGAGGACTTCCCGGCGGAATTCCGCGCCGAGGTGCTGGAACGCCACCCCCGGCTGGGGCTCGGCCCGGAGTTCACCGCGTGCTTCGTCGACCAGGCCGCCCGCAAGCCGGACAGCCTGGCCGGGCAGTTCGTCCGCTCGGGGGTCGCCGAGCGCATCGCCGCCAACCCGCTGGACCGCTGAGGGCTCCCCGCGGGGAGCCCCGACTCTCGCCGCCGCTCAGGCTCCCGGTGCGGGACCGGTGCTCTGGACGACCTCGAAGGACCACAGCTCGGCCCCGGTGGCGGCGGGTCCCTGCCCGTGGCCGTGCCCCTGCCCCTGCCCCTGGGCCGGGCCGCCCTGCCCCTGGCCGTGCCCGTGGCCCTGGGCCGCGCTGTGGGCGTCGGCGTGCCCCTGTCCCCGGCCGGCCTCGGCGGCGGCCTGGGCGTGGCCCCGCTGGAAGGCCTGGCTCTCGGTCCAGCGCTTGAAGTCCTCCTCGGAACGCCAGCGGGTGTAGACCAGGTAGCGGTCGGTGCCGTCCACCGGGCGGAGCAGCTCGAACCACTCGAACCCGTCCGCGGACTCGACGATCCCCGCCCGGCTGGAGAAGCGGCGTTCCAGCTCCTCGCGCATCTCCCCGGACACCGTCAGCGCGTTTATCTTCACGACCGAAGGCACATCGTCTCCTCGAAGCGTTGGTTTCCCTGATCACTCTTTGGCATCCTCCCCCTCCTGAAGGAGGGGGATTCCCACGGTCGCCCGTGAGGGTTCCTGCTTCAGCGCCGGTTGCCTGCCGAGAGGACTCTCGTTGAGGTCTTACCCCGGCTCCACAGGCGTTTCACCTCTCCGCCAGCCCGGCGGCGAGCACGTTCTTGGCCGCGTTCACGTCCCGGTCATGGATCGCGCCGCAGGTGCACCTCCACTCGCGGACGTGTAACGGCATCGTGTCTTGCAGCGCCCCGCACGCCGAGCACAGCTTCGAGCTGGGGAAGAAGCGGTCGACGACCAGCAGTTCCCGCCCGTACCACTGCGTTTTGTACTCCAGCATCTGGCGCATCCGGCGCCAGGAGGCGTCGGAGACGGCGCGGGCCAGTTTCGGGTTTTTCACCAGGTTGCGCACGGTGAGGTCTTCGATCACGACCGTTTGGTTCTCACGGACGAGCCGAGTGGTGAACTTGTGCAGGTGATCCCGGCGCCGGTCGGTGATGCGGGCATACACCCGGGCGACCTTGAGTTTCGCCTTCCGCCGGTTGGCCGAACCCTTCTCCGTGCGGGCCAGGCGCCGCTGAGCCTTGGCCAGCTTGCGCCGGTCGGCCCGCTCATGCCTGGGGTTGACGATCTTCTCTCCGGTGGAGAGCGTCGCCAGTGCCGTGATCCCCGCGTCCACCCCGACCCTGTTTTCGGTCGGCGCCAGCGCCTGGATCGTCTCCTCCACGAGGAGGGACACGAACCAGCGTCCGGCGGCGTCCTTGGACACGGTCACGGTGGACGGCTCCGCGCCCTCGGGCAGGGGGCGCGACCACACGATCGCCAGCGGCGCGTCCATCTTCGCCAGCGTCAACCGGCCCTCGCGCCAGCGGAACGCCGACCGGGTGTACTCGGCCGAGGCCCGCGACTTCTTGCGGGACTTGAAGGTCGGGTACTTGGCGCGTTTGGCGAAGAAGTTCACGAACGCGGACTGGAGATGGCGAAGCGCCTGCTGCAGCGGGACCGACGACACCTCGTTCAGGAACGCGAGGTTGTCGGTTTTCTTCCACTCTGTCAGCGCGGCCGACGACTCCACATAGGAGACGCGACGGCCTTCCAGTGTGTAGGCGCGGGTCCGTTCTTCCAGGGCTTTGTTATAGACGAGGCGGGTGCAGCCGAAGGTCCGGGCAAGCTCGGAAGCTTGCTCGGGGGTCGGGTGGAAGCGGTACTTGAACGCCCGCTTCACGGCCTGCGCCATGCCTCACACAATACTGCAAGATCAGCTAAGAATCGTGTGTGTTCTGTACGGCGGCCCGCCTGACGGCGAATCGCCTTCTCCTGCCCCGCTCCGCAGAAGTCCGATTCCTCCCCCGCCTGAAAGCGGGGGTCTCCTCGGAGGTATCCGATGATCGGCGCTCCGGCACGTGGGTCAGGCGACGGTCCTCGGGCGGCGTGGCGCGTCCTCCAGGCTCACCCGGGCGACGGCGGGCATGCGCTCGGTATCCAGGGCCTGGCGCATGTGCGGGATGACCACCCCGCCCAGCTGCTCGCGGACCGCGCTCATCGGCGCGTCCTCGGCGACCACCACCTTCATCCGCACGGCCGGGTGCGCGTTCGTGCCGATCATGTCGGCGGTGGCGTTGATGATCGCGGGGTGCGTGCCCGCCTCGGCGGCCGCCGCGTCGGTGACGCTGCCCGTGTCGACCTCGGTGACCCCGGCGGGGCCGCCCTCGAGGCGCATGCCGCCCAGCCTGTTGCGGCGTCCCTGGGCCAGCAGCCAGCGCAGGCCGAACAGCGCGAGCACGATGCCCGCCGCCGCGATCACCCACCACAGCCACGGGTTGTAGGTGGCGAACGGCTGGCGTACCGAGCCGTCCACGATCGGGCTGCGGGCGGGCGCCACGGCCTGCGGGAAGGCTCCCGCGCCGCGTGCGATCGCCAGGGCGCTGAGGATCATCAGAGTCAGTCCCACAAGCAGCAACCCCAGCCGGTTGCCCCGGGCGGTCTTGTCGTCCATGGCGCTCACTTCTCTCGCAGATGCACGCGGACGGGGTACTTCCAGACGGGGGAGAGCGCGGTGATCCGCAGGTTCACGGCCTCCCGTACGGCGTCGGCCAGCCCGCGGGTGTCCCGCATGCCGCTGTCGGCCGCGACGTGCACGGCCTTTCCCCGCAGCCGCACCCGGGCGTGCTCGATTCCCTGCACCTGCTCGGCCGCGTGGGCCAGCGACCGGGTGAAGCCCCGCCGTTGCATGCCGATGGCCAGGTCCCTGTCCCCGGTCCTCACCGGGATCAGCGTGGGCCGGCCCGGAACGAGCGCGAGCAGCACCAGCAGCAGGCCCAGCAACCCCGCCAGGCCCGCGCCCGTCATCAGCCGCGGGTCGTTCCACGGCGTCGACGTCGCCCAGGACAGGATCCGGTCGTACGGCACCAGGCGGAGCGGGCGGCCGAGCAGCGCGGAGATGACCTCCAGCGCGACGAGGAGGCCGAGCAGGGTCATCAGGATGGCCGTGATGACCGCGGGAACCACCCGGCGCGGGCGGAACGCCTTGACCGCCGCGCGATCCGCGGAGGCGTCCTTCGCCACCGTGCCGTATATCGGCGGCGGTGAAGGCTCGGCCGTGCCGTACGCCGGTGACATGGCCGGTTCCGTCGTGCCGTACGCCGGTGGCGCCGGTGGCGCCGGTGGCATGGCCGGTTCCGTCGTCTCCGCACGGGGTGCGGTCGTCATCTCACCGGTCGGGTCCGCTCCGGGGACCGGCTCCGCCGGGTCGGGTACCTGCCTGGCCATCATCGCTCCTCACGTAGCGGGACGATGTCCTCGGTGGGGTTGTCGGCGGGATCGCCGACGGACGCCGCTGTCCGGTCCGGGGTCCCGGCGCCGGTCTGGCCGGCGCCATCCGGGGTCCCGGCGCCGGTCTGGCCGGCGCCACTCGGGTTCTCCGCCGGTACGGCGTCCCCGGCCCGCGGGGTCCCACGATCGTCGTGGTCGTCGTGGGCGGGGGCCACGTTGGTGACGAGGACGTCGATGTGGCCGACGTCCATGCCGGTGAGGGCCATGACCCGTTCGGCGACGTGGCGTCTGACCTCCTCGGCCACCTCGCGGATCGGGGCCGGATACTCGACCGTCACGTCCAGCCGGAGCGTCGCCAGCTCACCGTCGAGGGTGGCTCGGGTGCCGCCGCGCAGGGACAGCGGCCTCCGCTCGCCGACCTCCCGTACCCGCGCCACCTCCCCGGCCGCGCGGGCCGCGATGCGCGACACCACCCGGCCGGGTATGTCGGTCCTGCCGCGTCGTTCGGCCGGTACGGCCTGCCGTGACGGCTGGGCGGGGACGGCGGGCCGCGCGGACCCGCCGGTTCCCGCGGGGACGGAACCCGCCTGCCGCGAGGCAGGAGGGTCCGGATCCGCGGCCGTCCCGGAGGACCCGGAACGGTGCTCGACGGGAGTGTTCATCGCCGTTTCGCCGCCAGCCGGGACAGGTCGACCTCTCCGGTCTCCGCGAAGCGGCCGAGGAGGAATCCGACGGCGCCCAGTACGAGCACCAGCAGGAACGCGCCGAGGCCGCCGAAGGCCGCCGCGAAGCCCAGAAGGACACCGACGATCGTGCCGACTACGGACCACACTGGGAAATTACTCATCTCAAACCTCCGATATGGACGTTCACCGGCTGGTCTCCCACCATCGGGGCGACCGCCGCTCGCACTTCGTCGGCGATCTCCGGTAGCGGGCGCCCCAGCCTGACGACGACCGAGATCTCCACCTCGTTCTCGCGCAGCGCGACACCGGCCAGCCGCTCGCCGGGCAGGTAGGTCGCCACGGTCCCGAACGGCCCGCCCGACAGGTCCACGACGTCGGGGCAGCGCCGTACGGCGTCGGCGATCCTGTGCGCGAGGCCGGCCGCGCCGAGGGCCGGGTCCTCGGGTTCGCGGGTGACGACGGCCGTCTCGTGTGCGGGATCCCTCGCCCTGGCCGGGGCCCCGGGCTGGCGCGCCGGCCCCGCCGTTTCCCCGGTCTCCCGGCCACGACCCGTTTCCCGGCTCTGGCCGGCCGGTCCGCGGGCGGGGTCCGCCGGTGCGGGCGCGGGCTTCTGCCGGGGTACCTGCCGGGCCGCGGCGGCCGGCCTGCGCGACGGATCGCCCGGCCGGTGCGCGGGTATGGCCGTCGCCGGTGTCGGAACGGCGGTCCTGGCGGGCTCCGCCGGTTCGCGCGCGGGCGTGGTCGTCCCGGCGCCGGGCTCTCCGTGCCGCGCGGGCGCGGCCGTCCCGCGGCCCGGGTCCGCCGGAGTCGGAGGCGTCACGGTCTCGCGGGCCGGGTCCCTGGGCTCGCGCCCCGATCCCGCCGCACCGCCTGCCGGGCCCTTCACTGGACGCGGGGCTCCGACTCGGACGAATCCTCCGACCTGTCCTTGTCCTGTCCGGGCATGTGGACGTCGGAGACCTTGATGTTGACCTCGGTGACCTCGAGCCCGGTCATGCGCTCGACCGCCGTGATCACGTTGCGGCGTACGGCGGCGGCCAGGTCGGGGATGGCGATCCCGTAATCGACGACCACCTCCAGATCGGCGGCGGCCTGCCGCTCGCCCACCTCGACCGAGACTCCCTGGTTGGCGCTCTTGTCGGCGCCCACCATGCCGCGTACCGCGCCGAGAGCGCGTGCCGTGCCCGCGCCCATGTTGTGCACGCCGGGGATCTCCCTGGCCGCGAGCCCCGCGATCTTCGACACGACCCCGCTGTCGATGGTGGTGGTCCCCTTGGAGGTGACCAGACCACTCTGGGATCCGGGACTGTCGGTGCGTGCCCGTGGCACCGTGGCCTCGTCGCCCTTGGGCCTGTTCACCGTGCTGGCTTCAGTCACGTCCGTTCCTTCCCCCGTTGGGAAGGCCTTCTGGCCTCCCCGATGCCTCTGAGGCGGTCATACCCCTCATATGCACATAAATCAGGACATAGCTTTTCTTGGAGCAAACATGGCGCTATCGATAAAATCGGATTTGTAAGGATTTTTGGTTACATATGGTGCAGGGTTGCCGGGCGGTGGAGCGAGGAGAAGCGGGCACGGTCCGGCGGGACCCTGAGCGCGACTAGCCTTGTCATGTGCGTATAGCGAGGTTCTCCACAGGAGACGGTGTCGGGTTCGGGGTGGTCGAGGGCGGCCCAGGGGAGGAGTTCATCTCCGGGATCTCCGGTCATCCGTTCGGGCCGATCCAGTTCACCGGCGAGCGATACTCGCTCTCCCAGGTCAGGCTGGTCGCGCCCATGCTGCCCAGCAAGGTCGTCGCGATCGGCAAGAACTACGCCGGCCACGCGAAGGAGATGGGCGGGGAGGTCCCCGACGAGCCGCTGGTCTTCCTCAAGCCGTCGACCTCGGTGATCGGCTCGGGTGAGGCCATCGCCTACCCGACGGCGCTCTCCCAGCGGGTCGACTACGAGGGGGAGCTGGCCGTGGTGATCGGCAGGCTCTGCCGCGAGGTGCCCCGCGAGCGGGCGCACGAGGTCATCTTCGGCTACACCTGCGCCAACGACGTCACGGCGCGGGACCTGCAGAAGAAGGACGTCCAGTTCACCCGGGCCAAGGGCTTCGACACCTTCTGCCCGCTCGGCCCGTGGATCCAGACCGAGCTCGACCCGAGCGACGTCGGCATCGTCACGACGGTGAACGGCGAGGTCAAGCAGGACTCGCGCACCTCCAAGCTCATGTACGACATCCCCGCGCTGATCGCCCACGTGAGCGCGGTCATGACCCTGATCCCCGGTGACGTCATCCTCACCGGGACTCCCGAAGGGGTCGGCCCGCTCAGCGTCGGCGACGAGGTCAGCGTTTTCGTCGAAGGAATCGGCACTCTCAGCAACCGGGTGGTCTCCCGTGATTAGGGTTCGTTTCGCCCCCTCGCCGACCGGCATGTTCCATGTCGGCGGCGCCCGCTCCGCGCTGTTCAACTGGGCCCTGGCCGAGCAGGCCGGCGGGAAGTTCGTGCTGCGCATCGAGGACACCGACGCCGCGCGCAACCGGCCCGAATGGACCGAGGGCATCATCTCGGCGCTCGCCTGGATCGGCATCCACGAGGACAGCCCGATCTTCGAGGGCCCCTACTTCCAGTCGTCGTACGAGAAGCAGCACCGCGAGGCCGTGGCCGGGCTCGTCGCCGGCGGCCGGGCCTACTACTGCACGTGCACCCGTGACGAGGTGAAGGCGCGCACCGGCTCCGAGCACCAGGGCTACGACGGCTTCTGCCGCGACCGCGGCCTGACCGAGGGCGCGATCCGCTTCCGCACCCCGGACGAGGGCGTCACCGTGGTCCAGGACCTGGTCCGCGGCACCGTCGAGTTCCCCAACAACGCGATGGAGGACTTCGTCGTCGCGCGCGGCGACGGCTCCCCGCTGTTCGTGCTGGCCAACGTCGTCGACGACGTCGAGATGCGGATCAGCCACGTGGTCCGGGCCGAGGAGCACCTGTCCAACACGCCCAAGCAGCAGCTGCTCTGGGAGGCGCTCGGCGTCGCCCCGCCCACCTGGGCGCACGTGCCGGTGATCGTCAACGAGAAGCGCCAGAAGCTGTCCAAGCGCCGCGACAAGGTCGCCCTGGAGTCCTACCGTGAGGAGGGCTACCTGGCCGAGGCGATGGTCAACTACCTGATGCTGCTCGGCTGGGGCCCCGGCGACGACCGGGAGATCATGCCCTGGCCGGAGATGGTGCCGCTGTTCAAGCTGGCGGACGTCAACCCCTCCCCGGCGTTCTTCGACGAGAAGAAGCTCCGCGCGTTCAACGGCGAGTACATCCGGGCGCTGCCCCTGGAGGAGTTCGCCGCCCGCTGCGAGCCGTGGCTGGAGCCCGGCTGGGACCGCGCGACCTTCGCCAAGGTCGCCGAGCTCGCCCAGACCCGCATCGCGGTCCTGTCCGAGATCACGGCGAACGTCGACTTCCTCTTCCTGGACGAGCCCGTCTTCGACCAGGCGTCGTGGGACAAGGCGATGAAGAACTCCGCCGTGGAGATCCTCACCGGCTATCTCGCCCGCCTGGAGACGGTCGACATGGACCCCGAATCGCTGAAGACCGCCCTGGAGGAGGTCGGCCTGGAACACGGTCTCAAGCTCGGCAAGGCCCAGGCCCCCGTGCGCGTGGCCGTCACCGGCCGGACCGTGGGCCTGCCGCTGTTCGAGTCGATCGAGGTCCTCGGCCGCGAGCGCTCCGCCGAGCGCCTCCGTGCCGCCCTCGCGAAGCTCCAGGCCTGACCGGGCCTCACGGATCGAAACCGGGCTCAGGCCCGGTCGGCCGCCCCGGACCCGGGGCGGCCGACCGGGCCTGACCGGTCTCCGTGCCCTATTCGGTCTTCGCCGCCTGCCCGGCCTCCGTCCCCCGCCCGGCGAGCTCGTCCCAGAAGGCGAGGTTGTGGGCCGAGGCGCGGTCGAAGGGCTTGACACCGTCCCTCCCCGGGGACAGCTCCTGCACGTACGGCGTGCCGCCGGCGGGGCGCACGCGCTTCCAGGCGGGCAGGCCCGGCCGGTTCGGGTCGCCGGTGGCGGCGAACCTCGACCAGTAGTCGATCATCGTGTCCCCGAGCCGCCGCTGCGCGGGGGTGAGCGGCGCGGACTCCCAGCCGACCCCGAACAGGAACGACAGCTCGGAACCGTGCGCGGCGAGCGGCCTGACCCCGTGGTCCAGCGGGAAGAGCGGGGGCGCCGTGCGGTCGGTGAACTCGTAGGAGTAGGTCGGCACGTGCCGGGCGAGCAGCAGGTCGGTGTCGCGCGCCTGCCAGGCCCAGTCCAGGTCGCTCATGATGGCCGCCACCGCCTGGAGGGGCGGGCCGTCGTGGGTGCCCACCGGGTACCGGGCCAGGACCTCGGGCCCCGCGGCGCCGAACTCGTCGTTGACCTTACGCTCGTAGTCCTCCGCCGTCAGCGGCTCCTTGAAGAGCGCCGGAGCGAACAAGGTGCCCTCGTCCCGGGTGATGCCCGTCAGCACCGGCACCCGGTGGAAGCGGCCCTCCTGGAGCACCTTCGCCGGATCCTCGGGCAGCACCGCGTTGCCGTACCCCGGCAGCGGGAGGGAGTCGTGGGCGAGCAGGTCGGCCACCGGCTTGTCGTACAGGCAGGCGAGCGCGGCCTCCGGGTCGGTGCACCCCACCAGGGTGGCGAAATACTGCCCGTAGCCCTCGTGGGAGGCCTTGGGCAGCCACAGGGGCACCTTCAGGATCGGCTTCAGCGGGGTGCCCTCGAAGCTCCCCGCCTGGCACGGGCTGCTCTGGGCGATCGCCCGGTGGAACAGCCCCGCCGCCGAGGGGGAGGTGAGCTGCGCGCACACCGAGTGCGACCCCGCGGACTCGCCGGCCAGGGTGACGTTGCGCGGGTCGCCGCCGAACGCCGCCGCGTTGCGCCGCACCCAGCGCAGCGCCGCCTGCTGGTCCTCGATCCCGAAGGCCCCGGAGTTCTCCAGCCCGGGATGGCCGAAGAATCCGAAGATCCCCAGCCGGTAGTTGACCTTCACCACCACGACGTCGCCCCGCTCGGCCAGCCTGCGGGCGTCGTAGTCGCTGCCCGCGCCCCTCATCAGGCCCCCGCCGTGCAGCCACACCATGACCGGCTTGGGACGGTTCCCGCCGCTGCGCGCGGGCACGGTCACGTCGAGGTAGAGGCAGTCCTCCGCCTCGCTCCCCGGCAGCCCCCACTTGTCGGCGACCTGCGCGCACCGGCTGCCGGGCGCGCCGGCGTCGCGCACCCCCTGCCACGGGGCGACGGCCTGCGGCGACCGCCAGCGCAGCTCCCCGACCGGCGGCGCGGCGTACGGGATGCCCTGGAAGAGCCGGTGGCCGCCGGCCCGCACGCCCTTCACCCACCCGGCGTCGGTACGCACCGTCACATCCCCGCCGGTTCCGGCCGGAGAGGCAGAGGAGGCAGAGGCGGCGGGGGAGGTGGGGGAGGCCGCGACGGGGGCGGCCCGGCGCGCGTCACGGCCTTCCTCCTGCCGTGCCTGTGCCGTCGCGGGGACCGTCGTTCCCAGCAGCAGGGCTCCGGCCAGGCCGGTGACGAGCGCGGCACCCGTCCTGTTCCATGGTCGTCTCATGGCGTCCACAATGCCTTCCGGCCGCCTCCCGGCGCATTGGATCTGCGTCCCCGGCCGGGGTGCGGGAAACCGCACCCCGGCGGTGGGCCGAGGCATACACCGGCAGGCCGTGCCTTCGAGGGCCCTTCGAGGGCCCTTGGAGGGCTCTTCGAAGCCCCTCGAAGCCCCCTCCCGGAACTCCTCGAGGATTTTTCGGAGAGCTCCGGCCAACGCGGCGTCGTACGCGGCGTCGTACGCCTGGAGAGGCCGCCCCGAAGGACGGCTCCGGGCGGCTAGACCAGCAGGCCGCGGCGCTTCAGCAGGGGCTCGATGCGCGGGTCGCGCCCGCGGAAGTCGCGGAAGGCGTCCATCACGTCCCGCGAGCCGCCCACCGACAGCAGGGTGGAGCGGAAGTGGTCGCCGTTCCCGCGCCCGAGGCCGCCGTTCTCCTCGAACCAGTCGACGCTCTCGGCGTCGAGCACCTCGCTCCAGATGTACGAGTAGTAGCCGGCGCTGTAGCCGCCCACCCCGCTGAAGAAGATGTGCGCGAAGTAGTTGGTCCGGTAGCGGGGCCGGACCAGGTCGAAGGCGATCCCCGCGCGCTCCAGGGCGGCCTTCTCGAACGCCTCGGCGTCCGCGGCGGTCCTGATGGGATCGCCCGCCGCCAGCTTGTGCCAGGACCAGTCGAGCAGCGCCGCCGCGAGGTACTCGACGGTGGCGAAGCCCTGGTTGAACTTCTCGGCGGCCCTCATCTTCTCCAGGAGCTCCGCGGGCACGGGCTCGCCGGTCTCGTGATGCCTGGCGAAGTTGGCGAGGATCGACGGCCAGGTGGCCCACATCTCGTTGACCTGAGAGGGGTACTCCACGAAGTCGCGCGGCACCGCCGTCCCGGAGACCCGGGGGAAGCGCACGTCGGAGAACAGGCCGTGCAGGGCGTGGCCGAACTCGTGGAAGGCGGTGTTGACCTCGTCGAACGTGAGCAGCGTCGGCCCCTCGGCGGGCTTGGTGATGTTGAGGTTGTTCATCACCACGGGCCGCTCGTCGAACAGGTGCGACTGGTCGACCAGGTTGTTCATCCAGGCGCCGCCGCGCTTGGTGGGCCGGGCGTACGCGTCGAACAGGAACAGCCCGAGCGGCGAGCCGTCGGCGTCGAACACCTCGAAGACCCGCACGTCCGGGTGGTACCCGGCCAGGTCGTCCCGCTCGGAGAAGGTGACCCCGTACAGCTCGCCCGCCGCGTGGAAGACCCCGTCGCGCAGCACCCGGTCCAGTTCGAAGTACGGGCGCAGGTCGGCGCCGTCGAAGTCGTACCGGGCCTTGCGCACCCGCTCCGCGTAGAAGGACCAGTCCCACGGCTCGATGGGGAAACCGGCCTGCTCGCTCAGCGCCTCGGCCTCCCGGCGGGCGTTGGCCACCGCCGGGCCCACCAGCTTGCCGAGCATCTCCTCGACGGCGTCGGTGGTCTTGGCCGTCTGGTCGGCGACGGAGTAGGCGGCGTGGCTGGGGTAGCCGAGCAGCGCCGCCCGCTCGGCGCGGAGCGTCGCCATCCTGGCCGCCAGCTCGAAGTTCTCCGGGGCCCGGCCCGTGGACAGCTCGTACAGCCTCCTGCGGGTCTCCCTGTCGGTCAGCTCCGCCAGGGCGGGCTGGTTGGTGTGGTTGAACAGCGCCAGGACGTACGAGCCGTCCTTCTCGATCGCCTTGATCGTGCTCTCGGGGAGCCCGTCCAGCAGCCTGACGTCCTCGACGACCAGCGCGGAGGCGCTGGAGGCCGCCAGCAGGTTCTGGGAGAAGGTGGTGGCTAGCCTGGTCAGCTCCTCGTTGAGCTCCCTGAGGCGCTCCTGGTCGGTCTCGGACAGGTCGGCCCCGGCCCTGACGAAGTCGACGCGGTATTTCTCCAGCAGCCACGCCTCGTCGGCGTCGTCGGTGGTCACCTGCTTGATCCGGGCGTACAGGGAGCGGTCCAGGCGGATGGCGTCGGCGTGCTGGGTCAGTTCGGGGGAGACCTGGGTCTCGATCTCCCGGATGCCGTCGGTCGCGTCGGAGGCGGAGACGCTGGAGAAAACGGTGACGGTCCGCTTGAGGATCCGCCCCGAGCGCTCCAGGGCCTCGATCGTGTTGGCGAACGTCGCGGGCTCCGGGTTGTCGATGATCTCCCGCACCTCACGCAGCTGGTCGGCCATGCCGCGCTCGAAGGCGGGAAGGTAGTGCTCCTCCCTGACCAGGGCGAACGGCGGCAGCCCGTAGGGCAGCTCGCTGGGGGTGAAGAACGGGTTGTCGGTCAAGGTGGGAACTCCTCACATGCGGCTGGATCTCTCCAGCAGCGTTACACAGGGGACCTTCGTGGCGGCAGCCCGGTGATACCGCGATTCGGCTGACGGCAATCGTTTTGGTCTTGACCCCCAACCTGGGCTATTCTTTCGGAGTCGCCAGCGAGTCCCGCAAGGGGGTCCAGCGCGGTGGGGTATGGTGTAATTGGCAACACGGCTGATTCTGGTTCAGTTGTTCTAGGTTCGAGTCCTGGTACCCCAGCTGCATCTTCTCAGGAAGATGCCGCAGATTCGGTCCCCTCCGAATCTGATGACAGTGTGTAGGGTCCCGTCGTCTAGTGGCCCAGGACGCCGCCCTCTCAAGGCGGTAGCGCCGGTTCGAATCCGGTCGGGACTACCACTGTCGCTCGCAAGGCTCCGTCGTCTAGTGGCCTAGGACGCCGCCCTCTCAAGGCGGTAGCGCCGGTTCGAATCCGGTCGGGGCTACATCGCGAACCCCGGAAGCGATCGCTTCCGGGGTTTTCGCATTTCCGGGTTCCTCGAGATTCCCGCGCTCCCGTTCCGGATCCCACCACCTGTCTCCGCCCTCGCGTTTCCGCGCGGACCGCCCTCCCCGGCGGGCAGGCGATCAAATACCGTGCAGGGTACGTGATCCGTATCCGGGTACGACCCCTCACGATGGTGGAGCCCATGTCGACGACCCCTCAGACCCAGCCGACGATCTCGCGGACCCACTCGTGGACGCCACCGGCGCTCCCCGCCGACCTGGCGGAACTGTCGGGCCTGGAGTTCCTGGAACGGCTGGTCGACGGCCGCATCCCGCCGCCGCCGATCGCGGGCACGCTCGGTTTCCGGATAACCCACGTCGAGCGCGGCCTGGCGGTCTTCGTGGGTGAGACCGGCGAGCACCTCTACAACCCGCTGGGAAGCGTGCACGGCGGCTATCTCGCCACCCTGCTCGACTCGGCCCTCGGGTGCGCGATCATGACAGAGCTGCCACCCGGTAAGGCGTACACGACCGTCCAGCTCGGGGTGAACATGGTCCGGCCGGTCCACGCGAACACCGGGCCGCTGCGCTGCGAGGCCAGGACCCTGCACGTCGGCCGGACCGTCGCCACCTCGGAGGCGCGGATCGTGGGTGAGGGCAACGGCAAGCTGTACGCCCACGCCACCACGACCTGCGCCGTCTTCCCGCTGGGCTGATCCGTCCCCGGTCCGTCCCCCGGCCGTTTCCCGGTGTCCCCGGGCCTCTCTCTGCCGCCTCCGGCCGTCCCCGGCTCGTCCCCGGTAGGGCCCGGGACGGCCCGGGCCCGCCCCGGAGCCGGTCGCCCGGGCTCCGGAGCGGGACCGGACGGCTAGTTCTGCCCCGAACGGGCCTTGAACAGGGCCCGCTTGGCGGCCTTGCCCACCTGCTTGTCGGGGTGGGCCTTGCCGATCGCCTCCAGCAGCTCCTCGAGGTGCGGGTGCGGCACCTTCCAGATCACCTCGAGCAGGCTGACCAGATTCGGCACGTTGCCGATGTCGTCGAGGCTGCTGACGAACTCCGGGCGGCCGAGGCCGGCGGAGATGGTCAGCATGTCGAGGATCAGCCAGTGGGTGTCGGCCTGGGTGGGCGTGGGAGCGTCCTCGACGCCCAGCTGGGCCAGGTGGGTGGCCGCGTACGGGCGCAGGGACGGCTCGTCGAGGGCCTCCCGCCACGCGGGCACGGCCACGTCGCCGAGCGAGCCGACCATGCTGGCCGCCTGGACCCGGATCAGCGCGTCCGCGTCGTCCTCGGCGGCGGCCTCCAGCAGGTCCCTGGCGGCCTGCTCGGGGGCGCGCAGCTCCATCCAGGCCGCGAACTCGGCGTCCGCCTCCTCCTCGGGAAGCTCGGCGCCGAAGGAGAGCAGGTCGAGGGCCGTCATCGCGTCGATGGCGGGCCGGGCGTCCAGCTCGATGTCGGCGTCGTCCGCGAGGTGGACCACGCCCTCCATGCCGAGCGGCGTCAGCCGCACCTGGTCGTGCTCGACCTCGACCATGCCGTATCCGGCCAGCCAGTCGAGCACGGGGTTGAGCGGGTCGCCGTACTGCGCGGTGGCGGCGGCCCAGGCATCGGCGCCCAGGTCGTCGTACTCGGCGGCGGCCTCGGCCAGCTCGGTGCGGAGCTCGGCCAGCGGCTTCGAACCCGTGGCCAGCAGCACCCGGACCAGCAGCGCCCTGGTCAGCCCGGACAGGGCGATCGTGGCCTCCTCGTCCTCCAGCTCGGGGTCGCCGTAGTCGATGGAGTGCAGGCCCGCCATCCACGCGTCGAGGGCGTCGTCGTCCTCCTCGAAGGGCCACTCCGCGGTGTCGGCGTCGACGCTGACGGTGTCCTCCCCCTCGGGCTGGAGGAAGTCGAGGTCGATCGCGAGGTTCCAGATGTTCCAGAGGGCGGGGACGGAGTCGGCCAGCGACGCGCCGTCCTTCTCGGGGACCGGAAGCCCCAGGACCGCCAGGGCCTCGACGATCTCGGTGTCGTCGAGCAGGCTCGTCTCGCCCACCCGGCGCTCGGACCCGACCCAGACCGCGAGGTCGCGGGCCTTGGCGATCAGGGTCGCCCCGCGGGTGGCCGCGGCCAGCTCGCTGTCCGGGCGGAGCCGGATCGTCGGCAGCTCGGAGAGCTCGTCGGCGAACGGCTCGAAGTCGCCGAGCCCTTCGGACTCCTCCTCGTCGTACTCCTCGTCCTCGTCGTCCTCGACGACGAGGTCCTCCATGGCGTCGACGAAGTCGTCCTCGAGGCGGTCGAGCTCGGCGAGCAGATCGTCCAGCGAGGCGGAGCCCTTGGCCAGGCGGTCGGACTCCGACAGGAAGGTCAGGTAGGCGCGGATCGCGGGCACCATGCCGTCGGCGGCGGCGTCGGGGTCCTCGACGACCTGTGGCATCCGATCGAGGAGCACCGTGCGCAGGTCGGACTGCTTCCACCGGCCGACGTCGTCGGAGGCGATCAGGCGGTGCCACAGCGCGACAGAGCCGACCAGATTGGAATCGCTGCCGGGCGCGTTCTCACGCGCCCAGAGGATGAAGTTTTGGAGCAGGGGACGCAGTTCAGCCGCGGCTGCCTCGATGCGATCTGTCACCTTCCCAGCCTAGGGGGCCGCAGGGGTGCTCGCCTCCTCATATCGCCCTCAGGTCGGCCGATGTCGACGGCGCGGCCCTTCGGCCAGGTGATCCGGCCGCCGAGGTCCGGTACCGCCGTCCGGCCCGGCGGCCCGCTCGTCACCGGCCGGGTGGTCCTCCGATGCCGCGGTCCGCCCGCCGGCGGCCGGTGCGGTTCTCCGGTTCGCCGCCGGTCGCCGCGGCGCGGCCGCTCGCCGTCGGCCGGCCGAGGACCGGCCCAGGCCGGGGCCGGTCCTCGGCCGGGGCCGGTCCTCAGTTGGCGCGGCGCATCGATTCGGTGATCCGCTCGGCGGCGGTGACCACGGGGGCGGCGTGGAGGCGGCCGGGGGTGCGGGTCAGGCGCTCGATCGGGCCGGAGACCGACACCGCGGCGACCACCTTGCCGCCCGCGCCCCTGATCGGCGCCGAGACGCTGGCCACGCCCTGCTCGCGCTCACCGACGCTGTGCGCCCAGCCCCTGCGCCGCACGCTCGCCAGCGTGGCCGCGGTGAACTTGGCCCCGCGCAGGCCCCGGTGCAGGCGGTCGGGCTCCTCCCAGGCGAGCAGGATCTGCGCCGCGGAACCGGCGAGCATCGGCAGCGCCGAGCCGACCGGCACGGTGTCGCGCAGCCCGCTGGCGCGTTCGGCGGCGGCCACGCAGACCCGCTCGTCACCCTGGCGACGGTAAAGTTGCGCGCTTTCCCCGGTCAGGTCCCTGAGCTGGGTGAGGATCGGGGAGGCGACGGCCAGCAGCCGGTCCTCGCCGGCGGCCGTGGACAACTCGGACAGGCGTGGGCCCAGCACGAACCGGCCCTGTGTGTCGCGGGAGACGATCCGGTGATGTTCCAGCGCGACGGCCAGCCGATGGGCCGTGGGCCGTGCCAGGCCGGTGGCCTGAACGAGCTGTGCGAGGGACGCCGGGCCTGCTTCGAGGGCATTGAGCACGAGGACGGCCTTGTCGAGTACGCCGACTCCGCTAGAGTTGTCCATACACCGATACTGCCGTCTCGACATATGAGAAAGCAAGTGGGAGTGGGACAGCCGATCGCAAGGAGGCGACATGGGCCGCACGCTCGCGGAGAAGGTATGGGAGCAGCACGTCGTGCGACGTGCCGAAGGAGAGCCCGACCTGCTCTACATCGACCTGCACCTCATCCACGAGGTCACGAGCCCGCAGGCGTTCGACGGCCTGCGCCTGGCCGACAGGCCCATCCGGCGGCCCGAGCTCACCGTCGCCACCGAGGACCACAACGTCCCGACCGTACGCGGTCCCATCGCCGACCCGGTGTCGCGGGTGCAGGTCGAGACGCTGCGCAAGAACTGCGCGGAGTTCGGCGTCCGGCTGTATCCGATGGGCGACGCGGGCCAGGGCGTGGTCCACATCATCGGCCCGCAGTTCGGTCTCACCCAGCCCGGCATGACGATCGTGTGTGGTGATTCTCACACCTCCACCCACGGCGCCTTCGGCGGCATCGCGTTCGGCATCGGCACCTCCGAGGTCGAGCACGTGCTGGCCACCCAGACGCTGCCCGCCTACCGGCCGAAGACGATGGCCATCGAGGTCTCCGGCGAGCTGCCGCCCGGCGTCACGGCCAAGGACCTGATCCTGGCGATCATCGCCAAGATCGGTACCGGCGGCGGCCAGGGATACATCGTCGAGTACCGCGGCGAGGCCATCCGCAAGCTCTCCATGGAGGGCCGGATGACCGTCTGCAACATGTCCATCGAGGCGGGCGCCCGCGCGGGCCTGATCGCCCCGGACGAGACCACCTTCGAATACCTCAAGGGCCGCCCCCACGCGCCGTCCGGCGCCGACTGGGACGCCGCGGTCGCGTACTGGAAGTCGCTGGTGACCGACGAGGACGCCGTCTTCGACACCGTCGTGGAGATCGACGCCGCGACGCTCACCCCGTTCGTCACCTGGGGCACCAACCCTGGCCAGGGCGCCCCGCTGGGGACGTCCGTGCCGCGCCCCGAGGACACCGACGACCCGGCCGCCGCCGCCCGCGCCCTGGAGTACATGGGCCTGACCGCGGGCACCCCGCTCCGCGAGGTCCAGGTCGACACGGTCTTCGTGGGCTCCTGCACCAACGGGCGTCTGGAGGACCTGCGTGCCGTGGCCGACGTGCTGCGCGGGCGCCAGGTCGTCACGCGCACGCTGATCGTGCCCGGCTCGATGCTGGTCAAGCTCCAGGCCGAGCAGGAGGGGCTGCACGAGGTCTTCAGGAACGCGGGCGCCGAATGGCGCGAGGCGGGCTGTTCCATGTGCCTGGGCATGAACCCCGACACCCTCGCCCCCGGCGAGCGCAGCGCCTCGACCTCCAACCGCAACTTCGAGGGACGCCAGGGCAAGGGCGGCCGTACGCACCTCGTGTCCCCCCAGGTCGCCGCCGCGACCGCCGTCACCGGCAAACTCACCGCGCCCGCCGACCTGTAAGGAGTCCTCGCGATGGAAGCGTTCGTCACCCACACCGGCCGGGCCGTGCCGCTGCGCCGCAGCAACGTCGACACCGACCAGATCATCCCCGCCGTCTGGCTCAAGCAGGTCAGCCGGACCGGTTTCGAGAAGGGGCTGTTCTCCGCCTGGCGCGAGGACCCCGGCTTCGTCCTGAACAACCCCGCCCACGAGGGCGCCACGATCCTGCTCGCCGGACCCGACTTCGGCACCGGCTCCTCCCGCGAGCACGCGGTCTGGGCGCTGCAGCAGTACGGTTTCCGCGTCGTGATCGCGGCCCGGTTCGGGGATATCTTCCGTAATAACTCCACCAAGATGGGTCTGCTCCCGGTCGTCCTGCCGAGCGAGATCGTCGAGGCCCTGCAGACCGCGGTGGAGGCGGATCCCACGCTGGAGATCACCGTCGACCTGGGAGAACGCCAGGTCCGCTGGGGCGGCGAGGTCGCCGCGTTCGAGATCGACGACTACACGCGCTGGCGGCTCACGGAGGGCCTGGACGACATCGGGCTGACCCTGCGCAACGCCGACGCCATAGGGGCATACGAGAATGGTCGGCAGCCATGGCTGCCGACGACCGTCTGACGAGTTCAGAACACGAGCTGGCGTGGCGGTTGCGCGAGGCGCACCGCCGCGTCCGGTCCCTGCCCGTGCCCGACGAGGAGAAAAAACGTCTCGCGCGGCGCCTTCTGGCCATCTGCGATTTGGCCAAACGCGACCTCGAACACGCCGCCGGGCGTCTTGATTTGTTCCTTCTCAGCATTGATGTCGTGGTTTCAGATACGCCAAGCACTGGAAACATTGCGGAAGGTGATTGAGTCATACGGCTCCGTCCCCTAATTTCAAGCGGGCAAGGGGTTTCTCATCGTGATCGTTGATGAGAGATCTGTGATGAGACCCCTCGCCGTGACAAATCGGGTGAGACGGGTTTTCTGCCTCGTGACCCACTCCCGGACATCGGTAAGCAGGGGGAGCAACCTTATGAACAAAAAGGAACTCGTCGACGCCATCGCGGATCGGGTGGGCGACAAGAAGACGGCCACCGAGGCCGTGAACGCGGTGCTCGACGCCATCCAGACCGCCGTCGCGAACGGCGACAAGGTCTCGATCACGGGGTTCGGTGCTTTCGAGATGGTGCACAAGCCGGCCCGCACCGCCCGCAACCCCTCGACGGGGGCCGAGATTCGCGTCGCCGAGAGCTGGGGGCCGAAGTTCCGGCCGGGCTCCGACTTCAAGGAACTCGTCAACACCGGCGGCAAGAAGGCGTCCAAGAAGCGGTAGGCCTCGGGCACAGGCGCCCGGACTCCCACGACGGGAGGCCGGGCGTCCGGCTTTCCCGGCGTCTTCGCCCGGCGAGGCCGCTCACCCGAGGATCTCCCCGGGGCGTGCCCGGCGCCGTCCGGGGCCGCCTGTCCGGGAACGGGGCGTCTTACCCGGTCACCCGGGAACGGGGAAGGTCGAGAGGGTGACGTAGGTGACGTCGTCGCCGTCCATGACGAGGTTGACCCGCTGGCCGGACCTGAGCAGCCGCAGCGGCCCCGCGTCGAAAGCCGCCGCCTCGAACGGGATCTCGGTCCCGTCGTCCAGGAAGACCGACCCCGACCGGGTCGCCGGGTCGAAGTTCCGCACCGTCGCCTGCACCCGCCCAGCCTAACTCCCGTCCGGGCGCCCGTCCCGCGCCCGCCGCCCGCGTCTCATTCGCGGTCCGTCTCCCGCGCGCCGTCCCCGTCCTCCGGGTCCCGCCCTCCGCCCGGGCCCGGCGCCGAGATCTTTCTCGCCATCGCCAGCGTGCGGGGGCCGACGCCGAGGGTCAGCGCCAGGCGCAGATCGTCAGGGGTGTCCACGTCGTGGCGGACCGACTCCACTCCCTCCACGCAGAGCTCCTTGGCGCCGCGCCGCAGGTGCCGGTCCCGGGACTCGCCGCCGAACCCCGGCGTGAACGGCACCCCCGGCCGTACGCCGTAGAAGGTCGTGCCGATCTCGGCGGCGTCGGGCAGGAACATCTGGCCGAACTCCGCGGCGGCGGCCAGCACGCGGGCCAGCTCCGCCGGGCGGAGGGCGGGGAGGTCGGCCTGGAGGGCGCCGACGGGGTCGCCGGGCGCCAGGCGCACCGCCTCGCGGGCGCCGTGCCGCAGGGCGGCGTTCAGCCCCTCCTCCGGGTCGCCGACCACGTGCGCGCCGACCTCGCCGAGAGCCTTCGCGGCCACCGGGTCGCCGGTCACCACGACCACCCGCGCGACGAGCGCGCAGCTCAGCGCCGCCTCGACGGTGTCGCAGGCGATCGCCACGGCCAGCGCGGCCCGGTGCGGGCCCGCCGCGGCCGACAGGCGGGTCTTGGCGGCGACCAGCGTCTTGACCGGGACGACGAGGGTCCAGCCGGAGCTCTCCGAAGCAGACATAGCCTTAAGCATCCCGCCTCGACATCCCCCGGAGCCAACCGGGAGACTTGGGGCGCATCCCGCTCATATGGAGGAACCCATGAGACGCCCCGGATGGCCTTCGCGATTCTGGGTGGCCTTCGCCGTCACGATCGTCAAGCCGATCTCGTGGCTCCTGGTCAAGAAGGACTGGCGTCGCAGCGACCGTCTGCCCAGGACGGGCGGGATCATCATGGTGACCAACCACCTGTCGTGGCTGGACCCCATCCTCGTCGCGCACTTCCTCTACAACCACGGCCGCTGGCCGGTGATCCTCGCCAAGTCGGGTCTCTTCTCGGTGCCGCTGATCGGCCCCCTGGTGAGGGCGCTGCAGGCCATCCCGGTCTACCGGGGAAGCACCGACGCGGCGCGCTCGCTGGAGGAGTCGCGGCGCCGGCTCGCCGCCGGGGCGTGCGTGATGTTCTACCCGGAGGGCACCTGCACCCGCGACCCGGGCTTCTGGCCGATGGAGGGCAAGACCGGCGCGGCCAGGCTCGCGCTGGCCACCGGCGCGACGGTGATCCCCGTCGCCCACTGGGGAGCCCAGGAGATCCTGCCGTACGGCGCCAGGAGACCCCGCCTGCTGCCGCGCAAGACCTTCCGCGTGCAGACGGGACCGCCGGTCGACCTGTCGAAGTACGCGGGCCACGAGGGACAGCCGGTCTCGGCCGAGGTCCTGCGCGAGGCGACCGCCGACATCATGGCGGCCATCACGGCCCAGCTGGCCGAGATCCGCGGGGAGAAGGCACCCGAGACGCCGTTCAAGCGACCGTCGGACAACTGACTTCGGCGTACGGTGTTGACATCCTCCCCTCCCCGAAGGGAGGGGGTTCCCACGGTCGCCCGTGAGAGTTCCCGATTCACCGCCGGTCGCCCGCCAGGAGAAATCCCTTGAGGTTCCACACCAGTTCCACAGGCGTCTCGCCTATTCTCCGCCGGCCAGGCGGAGAGGACGGCGCCGATCACACCCGCGGCGTCCCGGCCGTCGCCGTGGCCGGACGCGGCACCGCACCGCGTCGCCTTCCCCGCCCGGAGGCGGGAATCCCCATGCCCGAGGAGAACCGATGACCAAGGCAGCCGTGTTCGGCACGGGCTCGTGGGGGACGACCTTCGGCATGATCCTCGCCGGGGCGGGCACCCGGACGACGCTGTGGGGACGCAAGCCGGAGGTCGTCGAGGCGATCGACCGGAGGCACGAGAACCCCGACTACCTGCCGGGCGTGGTGCTGCCCGAGACGCTGCGCGCCACCACCGACCCCGTCGAGGCCCTCGAAGGCGCCGACTTCGTGGTGCTCGCGGTGCCCTCCCAGACCCTGAGGGAGAACCTGACCCGCTGGAAGCCGCACCTGCCGCCCGACGCGGTGCTGGTCAGCCTGATGAAGGGCATCGAGCTGGGCACCACCAAGCGGATGAGCGAGGTGATCTGCGAGGTCGCCGAGGTACCCCAGGAGCGGGTCGCGGTGGTGTCGGGGCCCAACCTGGCCGGTGAGATCGTCCGGGGCCAGCCGGCCGCCGCCGTGGTCGCCTGCACGGACGAGCGGGCGATGGAACGCCTCCAGGCGGCCTGCTACCTGCCGCCCTGGTTCCGCCCGTACACCAACCCCGACGTCATCGGGGTCGAGCTCGGCGGGGCCGTCAAGAACGTGATCGCCCTGGCGGTCGGCATCTCGGCGGGGATGGGACTCGGCGACAACGTCGGGGCGATGCTGATGACGCGCGGGCTGGCCGAGATCTCCCGGCTGGGCGCGGTGCTGGGCGCGGACCCGCACACCTTCGCGGGCCTCGCGGGGATGGGCGATCTTGTGGCGACCTGCATATCCCCATTGTCGCGGAACCGTACTTTCGGGGAGAATCTCGGGCGAGGTATGACGCTGAACGAGGTCATCGCCGCGACGAAACAGACCGCCGAAGGGGTCAAATCCTGCGAGTCGGTGCTCGAACTGGCCAGAAAGCACGACGTGGAGATGCCGATCACCGAGGTGGTGGTGGCCGTCGTCCACGACGCGATGCCCCCCAGCGAGGCCGGGGTGCTCCTGATGTCGAGGACTCCCAAGGCGGAACGATACGGCCTGTGAACGGACAGCGTGGTCGATGAACAGACGGATGCGTAGGCGCAAGGGCGAGAACACCCGGTCGGTGCACCTGCCCGCTCCCGAGACGCCCAGGCAGCCCCCTCTCGGCCTTCCCGTGTGGCGCAGTTCCGCGTGGGGCTTCGGCGACTCGGCCGAGTACGCCGAGACGTTCGACGAGAAGGGCTCCGGCTACGCCTACGGCCGGATCGACAACCCCACCACCGCGGCCTTCGCCGCGGCGGTGGCCTCCCTGGAGGGCGCCGCGGCGCCCGAGGACGTGGCGGGGCAGGCGTTCGCCTCGGGGATGGCCGCCGTCAACGCCGTCCTGATGACGTTCCTGCGCGCGGGCGCGCACATCGTGGCCCCCACCCCGCTGTACGGCGGGACCCACTCGCTGATCACGAACGTGCTGGCCAGGTTCGGGGTCGGCGCCGACTTCGTCGGCTACGGCGAGCTGGCCAGGGTGCAGGCGGCGATCAAACCCAACACGAAGATCATCTACGCGGAGACGCTGTCCGACCCCACCATGGCCGTCTCCGACATCCGGGGCCTCTACCGGATCGCCCGCGCCGCGGGGGCGCTGCTGGTGGTCGACTCGACCTTCGCCACCCCGATCGTGTGCCGCCCCCTCGAGCACGGCGCCGACCTGGTGATCCACTCCGCGACCAAGTATCTCGGCGGCCACGACGACTGCGCCGGGGGCGTGGCGGTCGGCCGCCCCGACCTGATCGCCCAGCTGCGCGAGGTCAGGATCGACACCGGGGGCACTCTCTCTCCCGACGACGCGTTCCTGCTCCGCCGGGGGCTGGAGACCCTGCCGCTGCGGGTCCGCCGGATGTGCTCCACCGCGATGGTCTTCGCCGCGGCCGTGGCCAAGCACCCCGCCGTACGCCGGGTCGACTACCCCGGGCTGCCGGGACACCCCGGCCACCAGCTCGCCAGGCACCTGTTCGACTCCGGTCCCGAGGGTACGAGGTACGGCGCCTGCGTGACGATCACCCCGCGCGGCGGCCACGACGCGGGAGTGGCCCTGGCCGACGCGCTCAAGCTCGTCTCGATCGCCACCTCCGCCGGAGGAACCCGCACCAAGGCCGCGCACGTGGCCTCGGCCGTCCACCGGCGGCCCGGGGACGAATCGGGGATCGACGCGGCGGCGGTCAGGTTCTCCATCGGGCTGGAGGACGCCGAGGATCTCATCATGGACGTCACCCAGGCCCTCGACTCACTACCCGCATCGGGTAGGTAGGCGCGTCTAACAGCCGGATTGCCCCCTAACAGGGGGTACATTCGGTCATCATGAGTGAGCAGCACGAACCTCTACCGAGGGTCGCCGTCGTCTTCGGCGGTCGCAATTCCGAGCACGCCGTCTCCATTCTCGGGGCGGGAAGCGTGCTGGGGGCCATCGACAGATCCAAGTACGAGGTGATCCCCATCGGGATCGCCACGGACGGCCGGTGGGTGCTCGCCTCGGGGGAGCAACGCTACGAGATCGAGAGCGGTGAACTGCCCGCCGTCGACGCGGTGGGCGCGTCGCTGGCGCTGGCCTCCGGTGGCGGCTCGCTGGTGGCGTACGACCCCGGCAGCATCCCCGTCGAGCTCGGCCAGGTCGACGTCGTCTTCCCCGTGATGCACGGCCCCTTCGCCGAGGACGGCACGATCCAGGGACTGCTGGAGATGGCCGGCGTCCGCTACGTCGGCTCCGGGGTGCTGGCCAGCTCGGTCGGCATGGACAAGGCGTACATGAAGCTGGTCCTCGCCGCCGCCGGCCTGCCCGTCGGCCCGTACGTCGTGATCCGCGACCGCGACTGGCGGACCGACCGCGGCCGGGTCCTCAAGGAGGTCCAGGAGCTCGGCTGGCCGGTCTTCGTCAAGCCCGCGCGCGCCGGGTCCAGCCAGGGCATCTCCAAGGCCGCCACCCTGGAGGAGCTGGAGCGGGCCATCGAGTTCGCCCGCGAGCACGACCCCAAGGTGCTGGTCGAGGCCGCCGTCACGGGCCGCGAGATCGAGTGCGCGGTGCTGGAGTCGCCGGGCGACGAGGCGCCCAGGGCCAGCCTGCCCGGCGAGGTGCTGGTCCACGGCGACCACGAGTTCTTCGACTTCGAGGCCAAGTACATCGGCAGCGACATGTCCCTGTCCGTGCCCGCCGACATCCCCCAGGAGACGGCCGAGGAACTGCGGGCGATGGCCGTCCGCGCCTTCGAGGCGCTGGGCTGCGAGGGCCTGTCACGGGTCGACTTCTTCTACACCCCCGACGGCCGGCTGATCGTCAACGAGATCAACACCATGCCGGGCTTCACCGCGATGTCGGTGGCGCCACAGCTGTGGGCCGCCACCGGGGTGCCCTACGCCGAGCTGGTCGACCGGCTGATCCAGCTCGCGCTCGGACGCTCACCCGGTCTGCGGTAGGGCGCTCTTGATGGGGGCCGCGAGAGCGACCAGCACGTTCTGCGGGATGTGCTCCCGCGCGATCGTCACCTCGACGTAGGCCTCCCTGCCGATCGCGGTGAACAGCGTCGGCCTGGCCGGGTCGGCGTACCACGCCACCCCGTCGATCTCTGGCACCTGGTCGGTCGGCGACATCGTCACCGGTCGCGGCACCCCGCAGCGCAGGGCGATGCGGGCCTCCCCCCACACGGCGACGTAGGGGGAGGCGGGAGTGGACTCCGTCCGGCCCGCGCCGTCGAGTTCCGCCGGAAGCCGCTCGGCGAGCGTCCGGCACGCGGCGGCGGCGGGCGCCTCGGGGACCGGCGGCTCGACCCGGACGGCGCCGCCGCACCCCACCAGGATCAGCAGGGCGCAGGCGCACCCCGGCAGGCGGGCGAACCGCAGTGACATGTCACGTTCCAGACGATCGGATGCGGATTCGAGGACCCGCGTGTGAGTCCGGGCACGAACTCACACGCGGACCCGGACGCGGGCTCAGACGTGTGCTCAGATGTGGACGATGGGACACGTCAGCGTACGCGTGATCCCCTCCACACCCTGGATCTGCGCCACCACGAGCTTGCCCAGCTCGTCGACGTTGCGGGCCTCGGCGCGCACGATCACGTCGTACGGTCCCGTGACGTCCTCGGCCTGCGTGACACCCGAGATGCCGGAGATCGCCGAAGCCACGTTCGCGGCCTTGCCGACCTCGGTCTGGATGAGGATATAGGCCTGCACCATAACGACCTCCCGGGCGATTGGATCAGTGCCGAAGGGCCACCGTACCCTGTGATGAACAGGAGGTGTGTCATCACAGTCGGAGATCTCGGCGAATTCGGGGTTGTTGCACGTATTGCCGGACGTTTGCCACAAGGTAGGACCGTATTGCTCGGCCCCGGTGACGACGCCGCGGTGGTGAGCGCTCCCGACGGGCGGGTCGTCGTGACGACTGACCTGTTGATTGAGGGTAGGCACTTCCGGCGCGATTGGTCCAGTGGCTACGACATCGGCCGCAAGGCCGCGGCGCAGAACCTCTCCGACGTCGTGGCGATGGGGGCCGACCCCACCGGCCTCGTGGTCGGCCTCGGGATACCCGCCGACGCCACCACCGGCTGGCTGGACGACCTCACCGACGGCTTCCGTGACGAGTGCGACCTCGTCGGAGCCAGCGTGGCGGGCGGCGACGTCACCCGCAGCGACCTCGTCGTGGTCGCCGTCACCGCCCTGGGCGACCTGGGCGGCCGGGCACCCGTCACGCGGTCGGGAGCCCGCCCGGGCGACGTGGTCGCCGTCTCGGGCCGTCTCGGGCACGCCGCCGCCGGTCTCGCGCTTCTTCGCGCGGGCCTGCCCGGGCCGGTGGAGCTGATCGACGCCCACCGCCGCCCGTGCCCTCCCTACGCGCGCGGCCCGGAGGCCGCCGGGCTCGGCGCGACGGCCATGCTCGACGTGAGCGACGGCCTGCTGCAGGATCTCGGCCACGTGGCCACGGCGGCCGGGGTCGCGATCGTCCTGGACCCGGAGGCGTTCACCCTCCCGCCGGCGATGCGGGAGGCCGCCCGGCTGCTCGGCGCCGATCCGCTGGAGTGGGTGTTCTCCGGCGGCGAGGACCACGCCCTCGCCGCGACCTTCCCGGCCCACGTACGGCTCCCGGAGGGCTGGATCGTGGCGGGTCACGTCATCGAAGGGGAAGGCGTGCAGGTCAAGGGCCTTTCGCTCGACCGCGGAGGCTGGGATCACTTCCGGGAGTGATCCTTACCACTTCCTGCGACATCTGTGAAAATTGCGACAAACGTTTACCTAACTGGTATGAAGATGGGCGGTCGAGATTCCCTTCGAGAAAGGGGCCATATGGGCCGCCACGGTGGAACCGGGGAAGAGGCTTCCCCGAACCGGGGTAAACGCGAGCCGGAGTTCGCTCCGGAACCAGGTCGGGAGGACGAGCCGATCGGGCGCCGGCTCCGTCCCGAGGAGTCGGTGACCACCGAGACCCGGACGGGTTTCCTGGGGTCGGGATGGAGCTCGGAGTCCGAGCTGCCCGACTCGTCCAAGGAGTCCACCCCGTTCGACCCGTGGCCCGAGGACGAGGAGCGGCCCGGAGGGCGGATCAGGAAGACGGTGCTGGTCGTCGCCGCGGTGGCCGTGGTGCTCGGCGGGACCGTGGTCGGCGTCCGGGCCCTGGCCGGCTCCGAGAGCCCCGCCGGCTGCCCGCCCGCCGGTTGCGTCGCGGCGGCGTCGAACCAGCCGGTGCCGGAGGCCGACACCTCCGACGAGCCCGCGGCGGAGGACCCCTCGGAGGAGCCGGCGCCGGACGACGAGCCCTCGGAGGAGACGGGCGACGAGACGCCGCGGCCGGGTGACCAGAGGACGAGGTCCACCCCGGCCCCCGACCGCACCTCCACCCGCGGCGGAGGCGAGGGCACCTCCACCCCCCGGCCCACACCGACGCGGAAGGCCACCCGCGCGCCGGTGGACACCGACGAGTCGTCGACCTCCGAGGAGTCCGCCGACGAGCCCACCTCCACCCCCGAGCCCCTCATCGTCAGTGAGCGGACGCCGGCTCCCGAGCCGCCCCCGAGCAGCAGCCCCGGGCCCGACCCGGTGCCCAGCGAGACGGCCTCCAGCGCGGCCCCGCTCGCCGGGGGCGCCGCGATCACGGTCGGCGCGGACATCGTGCAGGAGAGGTCGCGCACCTACACCGTCGAGCTCGTGGTCGCCGCGAACGAGAGCGTCGAGTACCTCCAGGTGAGCGTGCCGGTCAGCGGGGAGGTCACCTCGGTGAGCGGAGCCGACTGGGAGCAGGCCGGCGACAGCCTGCTGATCGAGTCACCGGAGGGCCTGGAGGTCGATGAGGAACTCGTCGTCACCTTCACCGCGAGCGGTGACGCGGAGATCCCGCAGAGCTGCCGGAGCGACCAGGGAGAATGCGCCGTCGCCTGACCCGGTGGCCGTTTCGGCCTGCGGGAGCGGGGTAGGTGACCCGGCCTACGGGAGCGGGGCGGGTGACCCGGCGTCCGTGAGCGGGGCGGGCAATCCGGCCTACGGGAACGGCGGGAAGCCGGGGGAGCGCTTCGCGGGCCGGAGCGGGGCTGGTTGGATGGGGAACATGACCGTTTCGACCCCCCCTCGCGTGCTGACCGTCGCCGGCTCCGACTCCGGAGGCGGCGCGGGAGTCCAGGCCGACCTGAAGACCATGCTCGCCCTCGGCGTGCACGGCATGAGCGTGATCGCCGCGGTGACCGCCCAGAACTCGGTCGGCGTACAGGGCTACTGGGAGCTTCCCCCGGAGGCGGTACGGGCCCAGCTCGACTCGGTGCTCGGTGACATCGGGGCCCAGGCGGTCAAGACCGGCATGCTCGCCTCACCGGTACTGGTGGAGACGGTGGCCGGGGTCCTGGCGGGGCTGGACGTGCCCGTCGTGGTCGATCCCGTCGGGGTCTCCAAGCACGGCGACGCGCTCCTCGCCCCCGAGGCGGTGGAGACGGTGAAGACGCGCCTGCTGCCCACCGCCACGGTGGTCACCCCCAACCTGTGGGAGGTCCTGCAGCTCACCGGGGTGAAGGTCGAGGACGAGACCGACCTGCGCCGGGCCGCCGACGCGATCCTGGAACTCGGGCCCGCGTGGGCGCTCGTCAAGGGAGGCCACCTGCCGGGTGCCCCGGTCGACCTGCTGACCGACGGCACGCGCGAGTTCCGTTTCACTGCGGAACGCCACGACAACCGGCACACCCACGGCACGGGCTGCACCCTGGCCTCCGCGATCGCCTCCCACCTCGCCCTCGGAGAGGACGTACCGCCCGCCGTGGAGAAGGCGAAGGCGTACGTCACCGGCGCGATCGCGCACGGCTTCCCCCTGGGGGCGGGCATCGGCCCCGTCGACCACGCCTGGCGCCTGCGCGTCTCCTGAGCCGCGTCTCCACCGCGTCTCCATCGCGTCTCCCGAGCCGCGTCTCCCGAACGAGGCTCTCCTGAGCGGTGTCTCCGGAACCGTGTCTCCGGAAAGGGGCGGAGACCCTCGGGAACGGCGAAGCCCGCCGCCCCATCGCGTGGGACGGCGGGCTTCGCGGAGGTCTGGCTAGCGGGTGACCTTGCCGGCCTTGATGCAGGAGGTGCACACGTTCAGCCGCTTCGGCGTGCCGTTCACCACTGCGCGCACGGGCTGGATGTTCGGGTTCCAGCGGCGGCGGGTGCGGCGGTGCGAGTGGGAGACGTTGTTGCCGAAGGTCGGCTTCTTAGCGCAAACGTCGCAGACGGAAGCCACGGTTCGCTCCTTATATCAGTCGAGAGGCTCGATCCGCCGCACTGGCGGCGGTCATCGGGCACGCCGGGACGACCGGCTGGCCACACGAGGATATCCGATGTCCGGCCCTGCACGCGAACGCGAGCCGCCGTGAACGGTCGAACGGGGATAATCTCCGGAGGCAACCGTAGCGCATTCCGGGACACGCCACGGCGGGTCTCTCCGGAGAGTCGCGCGGGGGAGCGAGGCCGGAGATCGACCGGGAGACGCCCGGAGGCCGGTGAGGGCGTCCGGCGGGCGCGAGCGGGAGCCGGGAAGCAGGAGGGCAGGAATCAGGGATGCTGCAGGTTCTCGACCCGCTCGCGGTGCGCAGGTGGTCGCGGCTGGCCGCCGAGACGCTGGGGAGGGCGCGCGAGGAGATCGACGCGCTCAACGTCTTCCCCGTGCCCGACGGCGACACCGGCACCAACCTGCACCTGACCATGCTCTCCGCCGCCGAGGCGCTCGACGGGCTGCCCGACGACGCCGGGGCCGAGGCCACCTGGCGGGCGTTCGCGCAGGGGGCGCTGCTCGGCGCCCGCGGCAACTCGGGAGTGATCGTCAGCCAGGCGCTGCGCGGCCTCGCCGAGGTGCTCAGGGAGGCCGAGGGGCGCGGCGCCGATCTCGGGCGGGGCCTGGTCAGAGCCGCCGAGCTGGCCCGCGCCGCGGTGTCAAGGCCGGTCGAGGGCACGATCCTGAGCGTCCTGGCGGCCGTGGCCTCGGTGGTGCGCGACGGGCGGGAGGACCTCGCCTCGGTCGCGAGGAGGGCGGCGGGGGAGGCGCGCTCCGCGCTCCGCCGCACCACGGGGCAGCTCGACGTGCTGGCCCGCGGCGGGGTGGTCGACGCGGGCGGGGCGGGCCTGACGATCATCCTGGAGAGCCTCGCCGCCGTCGTCACCGACTCCTACACCGGCCGGGTGGACATCCCCGCCCCGGCACACCGGATCGTCCCGGAGACCCCCCTGGAGGCCCGGGAGAGCGGGGAGGGGCCCGGCTACGAGGTCATGTACCTGCTGGACGCCGACGAGGAGCAGGTCGCCGCGCTGCGCGGGGAGCTCGACGCGCTGGGCGACTCGCTGGTGGTCGTGGGGGGCGACGGCCTGTGGAACGTCCACGTCCACGTGGACGACGCGGGCGCGGCGATCGAGGCGGCGATGAGGCGGGGCCGCCCGCACCGGATCAAGGTGACGTACCTGGTCGCCTCGGGCAGGACCCATCCGGTCGCGCGGGGGCGGGGGGTGGTGGCCGTGGCCGCGGGGCCCGCGCTGGCGGCGGTGTTCGAGGAGGCGGGAGCCGTGGTCGTCCGGCGCGAGCCCGGCTCCAGCCCTCCGCTGGCGGCGGTGCTCGCCGCCGTCCGCGAGGCGGGGTCCGAGGTCGTGGTCCTGCCCAACGACAGCGACACGCGCGAGGTCGCGGCCGCCGCCGCGGAGATCGCGAGGGAGGAGGGCCTGGTGGTCGGCGTCATCCCGACCAGGGCCTCGGTGCAGGGCCTGGCGGCGCTGGCCGTCCACGACCCGCTGCGCCGCTTCGACGACGACGTGGTGGCCATGACCGAGGCCGCCGCGCACACCCGCCACGGGCACGTGTGGGTGGCCGACCGCGAGGTCATGACGAGCGCGGGCCTGACCGCCCCCGGCGACGTCCTGGGGGTGGTCGACGGTGACGCCGCGCTGATCGGCACGGATCTGGCGGCGACCGCGCTGGAGGTCGTACGCCGCATGGTCTCCTCCAGCAGCGAGCTGGTGACCCTCCTGGAGGGCGCAGACGCCCCCGAGGGACTCGCACGCGCCGTACAGGACCATCTGGCCGGGACCAGGCCGGACGTCGAGGTGGTCACGTACGAGGGCGGGCAGGGCGGCTACCCGCTGCTGATCGGCGTGGAGTGAGCCGGTGCCGGGCGGCCGGATACGCCGTGGCCGGTGAAATCTGTCGCCCGGGCACGGTAGAAAACGGGGGTGACGAGCTTCGACGAGCCGCTGGCGAAGGCGCTTGACCCCAAGACGGCCAAGCTGCTGGAGAGCGTTCTCGACCTGCGCACCGTCGGCGACCTGCTGCGGCACTACCCGCGGCGCTACGCCGAGCGGGGCGAGCTGACCGACCTCGACGACCTGCGGGTCGACGACCACGTGACCGTGGTGGGCGAGGTCACCAGGGCGATGCGCAGGCCGATGCGCAACAAGGGCGGCACCTGGCTGGAGGTCGAGATCGTCGACGGCAGGGGCAGCAAGATCTACCTGTCGTTCTTCGGGAAGACGTCCCACATCGCGGAGACGCGGCTGAAGCCGGGCAGGCGCGGCATGTTCGCCGGGAAGGTCGGCGCCTTCGGCCAGGGCGAGAAACGCAAGTGGCAGCTCTCCCACCCCGAGTTCGAGATGATCGAGGAGAGCGAGACGGGCGCCGAGGAGTTCGCCGCCGCGCTCGTGCCGATCTACCCGGCGGGCAAGGACGTGACGCCCTGGGCCATCCGCAGGGCGCTGGGCGTCGTCCTCGACACGATGGGCGAGCTCGACGACTCGCTTCCCGCCGAGCTGCGCGCCCGGCACCGGCTCCCCGGCCTGTCGGAGGCGCTGCTGGCGATCCACCGCCCCCGCGACCACGCCGACGTGGCCAGGGCGCGCAAGCGGCTCAGGTTCGACGAGGCGTTCCTGCTCCAGGCGGTGCTGCTGCAGCGCCGCATGGCCGCGGCCTCCTGGCCCGCCACGCCCCGGCCCGCGATCTCCGGCGGGCTGCTCGCCGACTTCGACGGGCGGCTGCCGTTCGAGCTCACCGAGGGGCAGCGCGACGTGGGCGAGGAGATCGCGGCGGACCTGGCGCTGCCCCACCCCATGCACCGGCTGCTCCAGGGCGAGGTCGGCGCGGGCAAGACCGTCGTCGCGCTGCGGGCGATGCTCCAGGTGGTCGACGCCGGGGGACAGGCCGTGCTGCTGGCCCCCACCGAGGTGCTCGCCCAGCAGCACCACAGGTCGATCTCGGCCATGCTCGGCGACCTGGCCGCCGGCGGCATGTTCGGCGGCACCGCGGTCGCCCTGCTGACCGGCTCGCTGGGCGCCGCGGCCCGCCGCTCGGCCATGCTCGACGCGGCCTCGGGCTCGGCGGGCATCGTCGTCGGCACCCACGCGGTCCTGCAGGAGCGCGTCCAGTTCGCCGACCTCGGCCTGGTCGTGGTCGACGAGCAGCACCGGTTCGGCGTCGAGCAGCGCGACGCGCTCCGCGAGAAGGCCGGGGGCGGCCGCCCGCACGTGCTCGTCATGACCGCCACGCCCATCCCCCGCACCGTCGCCATGACGGTCTTCGGCGACCTCACGGTCTCCACGCTCTCCCAGCTGCCCTCGGGTCGTGCCCCGATCACCACGCACGTGGTCCCCGCCGCGGAGAAGCCGCACTTCCTCGACCGGGCCTGGACGCGGCTGCGCGAGGAGATCGAGCTGGGCCGCCAGGCCTACATCGTGTGCCCGCGCATCGGTGACCTGGAGGGCGACGAGGGCGACATGTCGAAGGCCGACGACGAGCGCAGGCCGCCGCTGGCGGTGCTCGACGTGGCCGAGACGCTCGCGCAGGGGCCGTTGCACGGCCTCCGTACGGGGGTGCTCCACGGCAAGCTCCCGCCGGAGGAGAAGGACGCGGTGATGAGGGCCTTCACCCGGGGGGAGATCGACGTGCTGGTGGCGACCACGGTCATCGAGGTCGGCGTCGACGTCCCCAACTCCTCGGTCATGGTCATCATGGACGCCGACCGGTTCGGCGTCTCCCAGCTCCACCAGCTCCGCGGCCGGGTCGGGCGCGGCGGGCTGCCCGGGCTGTGCCTGCTGGTGACCGACTCCCCGGGGGGCACGCCGGCGAGGGCGCGGCTAGACGCCGTGGCGGCCACCCTGGACGGCTTCGAGCTGTCCCGTGTCGACCTGGAGCAGCGCAGGGAGGGTGATGTGCTCGGTGTGGCCCAGTCGGGGCGCAGATCGTCGCTGAAGATGCTCAGGCTCCTTCGCGACGAGGACGTCATCCACGCCGCGCGCCTGGACGCCGAGACCATGCTGGAGGCCGACCCCGAGCTGGCGGGGCATCCCGTGCTCCGCGCGGAGATCGACAGGCTCCTGGCGGACGAGCGCGCCGAGTACCTGGAGAAGACCTGACGGAGCGGGGCCGTGGAGTGCCCGGCCGACACGTCTGTCCGCGCTGCCCGGCGGGGATCTCGATCCCGGTGCCCAACTGCGGGGACGGCCTCCCCCCGAATGCCGTCCCCGCTTGGGCCCACTCCCGGGTCAGGTGCCGAGAGCACCGGCGTGCGGAAGGGCTCACGATCACGCCGGTCGGCCTCCCCCTGGGTCACTTGGAGGCCGCAGGAATCATCATGCAAGGGACCGGCACCGGACGGAACGACCCTTACGCTTTCGTCGCCACTCCTTGCCCACTCTTGACCTAGATCACCTACCAGGACCCTTTTGACCTGCGGTTATGTGATGCGTCGCGACACGCCGGTGCTGCGCGCGGCGCCCTCGGGACGGGGAGGGCGGACGGCGGCGGGAACGGCACTGAGAGGATTGCCGGGTGAGCCGAGTCATCGCGGGAAGCGCAGGAGGGCGGCGGCTGGCCGTGCCGCCGGGACGGGGGACACGTCCCACCAGCGACCGGGCCAGGGAGGGGATCTTCTCCACCGTGGGGTCGCTGATCGGCCCGCTGGAAGGGTGCCGGGTGCTCGACCTCTACGCGGGTTCCGGGGCGCTCGGGCTCGAGGCGCTCTCCCGGGGCGCCGGCCACGCGCTTCTCGTGGAGTCGGACGCCAGGGCGATCAGGACGATCAGGCAGAACGTCGCCTCGCTGGGCCTTCCGGGGGCGGAGGTCGCCGCCGACCGGGTGGAGCGGCTGCTCGCCAGAGGTCCCGGCGGCCCCGGCGGCACCGGAGACACCGGAGACACCGCGACCGCCGGGGAACCGTACGACCTCGTCCTCGCCGACCCGCCGTACGTGCTGGGCGCCGAGGAGGTCGAGACGGTGCTCGGGCTGCTGCGCGACCGGGGCTGGCTGGCCGAGGACGCGCTGGTCGCCGTGGAGCGGGAGAGCAGGGGGAAGGATCTGGTCTGGCCCCCGGGGTACGAAGAGGAGAGGGTCCGTCGTTACGGCGAAGCGTCCGTTTGGTACGGTCGCGCCTCCGGGAATCCTTAGAGCAGGGGGTCCACCTTGCGTCGCGTTGTCTGTCCGGGATCGTTCGATCCCGTCACGAACGGTCATCTGGACATCATCGGCCGGGCTTCCCGGCAGTACGACGAGGTCGTCGTGGCCGTACTGATCAATATCGAGAAGAAGAGCCTGTTCACGGTGGAGGAGCGCATCCAGACGCTCCAGACGGTCACCAAGGAGTACGGGAACGTCCGCGTGGACAAATTCCACGGCCTCCTGGTCGACTACTGCAAGCAGCAGGAGATCCCCGCCATCGTGAAGGGCCTGCGCGCGGTCAGCGACTTCGACTACGAGCTCCAGATGGCGCAGCTCAACTACCGGATGTCCGGGGTGGAGACCCTCTTCATGGCCACCGGCCCCGAGGTCTCCTTCCTGTCGTCCAGCCGCATCAAGGAGATCGTCAAGTACGGCGGGAACGTGGCCGGCCTGGTGCCTGATCTTGTGCAGGAACTCCTGGTCGAACGGCTCAGGGGCTAGGCCCTGCTATTCTCTTATTTCGGCCTTGCACGACGGCGATGATGCGCCATGCCTAATGAGAGCGGAATGACTCAGCACCTTGACCCCCGAGCCCCATGGGTGATCTCGACCCATGACCTGGGGCGGCGACCGGGGTCGATGCGCAGGATGAATCTCGCTCTCCCGGCACCGGCGGACATCGGCGTCGACATGATCGGCGTCCCCAAGGACGTCGACGTCGAGCTGGACATCCGGCTTGAGGCGGTCATGGAGGGTGTGCTCGTCACGGGCACTGCGCAAGCCCCGCTGCGGGGGGAGTGCGCACGCTGCCTGGAACCGGTCATCTCACGAACCGAGGTGGACTTCCAGGAGCTGTTCTTCTACTCGGCAGAGGATGCTGCCGAGAGTGACTCGCTTCTCGACGGTGAGCTTCTCGACCTCGAACCCGTGTTTCGCGACGCGGTGGTGCTCACACTGCCGCTGAGCCCGGTCTGCAGCGAAGACTGCACCGGGCTCTGCGTGGAGTGCGGGGTCAGGCTGGCGGACGCCGAGCCTGGCCACGGCCACGAGGTGATCGACGCCCGCTGGGCGAAGCTGCAAGGTCTGATTCCGGAACATAACAACGATCAGGAGAGCTGACGTGGCTGTCCCCAAGCGCAAGATGTCGCGGAGCAATACTCGCTCCCGCAGGTCGCAGTGGAAGGCCGCCGCGGTTTCGCTCGTGAGCTGCCCCCAGTGCCGCTCGCCGAAGCGTCCGCACGTGGCGTGTCCGACCTGCGGCACTTACAACCGCCGTCAGGTGATCGAGCCCTCCGCCTGATCGCATTCTGACCGACGGATGCCGGCCGGGTCCCCCACGGGCCCCGGCCGGCGTCACCGTCTGCACCCCCTGCGATGGCGGTCCGCCCGCGGCTGTGGTGGACGCCGGGGTTCGCGGTAGAACGCGTGCCCTCCCGGCGCCCACCACATCTTCGGGCATCTCTCGTTCCTTCCTTCGCCATCGCGCATTCGCTGAGAGAACGTGCGAGGAGAAGCCGTGGGTACGAGCGTCAAGCCTGTCGCCGTCGAGTTCGTCAAGGAGGAGCTGGAGCGCCTCCTTCTGGTGCGCCTTGACGTCGCCATCCTGGAGCGGGCGCTGACGCACCGCTCCTACGCGTACGAGAACGGCGGCCTGCCGACCAACGAGCGCCTGGAGTTCCTCGGCGACTCGGTGCTCGGCCTGGTCGTCACCGACACCCTCTACCGCAACCACCCGGACCTGCCCGAGGGGCAGCTGGCCAAGCTCAGGGCCGCGGTGGTCAACATGCGCGCCCTCGCCGACGTGGCCCGCTCGCTGGGCCTGGGCCGCTTCCTGCGGCTGGGCCGGGGCGAGGAGGGCACGGGGGGCCGCGACAAGTCCTCGATCCTCGCCGACACCCTCGAGGCGCTCATCGGCGCGGTCTACGTGAACAGGGGCCTGGACGAGGCTTTCCGCGTCGTCCACCTGCTCTTCGACCCGCTCATCACCCGATCCGCCTCGCTCGGCGCCGGGCTCGACTGGAAGACCTCCCTGCAGGAGCTCACCGCGTCCGAGTCGCTCGGCGTGCCCGAATACCATGTCGAGGAGAGCGGTCCCGACCACGCCAAGTCCTTCACCGCGGTCGTCCGCGTCGGCGGCGAGGCGTACGGCTCGGGGTCCGGACGCTCGAAGAAGGAAGCCGAGCAGCAGGCCGCCGAGGCCGCCTGGAACCGCATCCGCGAGGACCGCGAGAGGCGCGAGGCCGGCTGACCGGCCGGCCGAGTCGTTCGAGTCGTCGAGGAGGGACGCATGCCCGAGCTGCCGGAGGTCGAGGTGGTACGCCGCGGCCTGGAGCGGTGGGTCTCCGGCCGGGTCGTCGCCCGTGCCGAGGTGCTCCACCCGAGGGCGATCAGGCGGCACGTCCCCGGCGCCGTGGAGTTCTCCGCCCGCATGGAGGGCCGCACGGTCGGTCCCGCCGAGCGCAGGGGCAAATACCTCTGGCTGCCCCTGGGCGGCTCCGACGCGATCCTGGCGCACCTCGGGATGAGCGGCCAGCTGCTGGTCGTGGAGCCGGACTCGGCGCCGGAGAGGCACCTGCGGGTCCGGATCGGCTTCACCGACGGCGGTCCCGAGCTGCGCTTCGTCGACCAGCGGACCTTCGGCCACGTGCTGGTGACCGGCATGACGCAGGCCGGCGGCCGCGCGGTGCCCGAGCCGATCGCGCACATCGCGGCCGACCCGTTCGAGAAGAACTTCGACGACGACGGCTTCACCCACCGGCTGCGCGCCCGCCAGACCGAGGTCAAGCGGGCGCTCCTGGACCAGTCGCTGATCAGCGGTGTCGGCAACATCTACGCCGACGAGGCCCTCTGGCGGGCCAGGCTGCACGGCGCCCGCCCCACCGCGACGCTGGCCCGGCCGAAGGTGGCCGAGCTGCTGGCCGCGGCCCGGGAGGTGATGTCCGCAGCCCTGTCCGAGGGCGGCACATCCTTCGACAGTCTTTACGTGAATGTCAATGGCGAGAGCGGTTACTTCGACCGTTCCCTCGCGGTTTACGGTCGGCGCGACGAACCCTGCCCCCGGTGCGGCACCCCGATCGTTCGCGAATCGTTCATGAACCGTTCCTCCTACAGCTGCCCCCGCTGCCAGCCCAGGCCGAGAGGGGGCGTGGCATGACGGACGTACGGCTGACGGCCTGGGTCAGGGGACACGTGCAGGGCGTGGGTTTCCGCTGGTGGACGCGTGCCAGGGCCCTCGAACTCGGCCTGACCGGCTGGGCGCGCAACACCGGCGACGGCCGGGTGGAGGTGGTCGCGCAGGGCCCGGAGAAGTCGTGCGCGACGCTGCTCGACCTGCTCAGGGGCGGGAACACGCCCGGACGGGTCGACGGGGTCGTCGAACGCTGGAGCGAGACCAAAGACGGCCTCCAGGGTTTTGTCGAGCGCTGACCACTTCCCCAAACCGCCCAAAATAAGGTATAGTTGACCGTCGAGAGTGCCTACTGGTGCATCCATCCGGAGCGTTCAACTTGACCGTCTCCCTCACCGGTGCGACTCTTGATAAAGAACCACGCGCACCCCTCCCGCGGTAAAGAAGTGCGCGAACCAGTCTGGTCACTCAGCGTGGAGGACCCTTTACTATGGCGAAGGCTCTACTCGGCCACGTCGGCGGTCCCGACCCTCGTATGGTCTCGGAAATGCGTCGCCTCCAGCAGCGCATCCGTGATCTCGAGGGAGAGCTCACCCGGCTCCAGGCCCAGAACGACGAACTCGCGGCCGGCACCCGCGACGAGGAGTTCAACCGTCTGCAGGATCGCGAGCCGGCCCTCACCTAACGGGGCCGGGGCGGAACACACTGTCCAGGGACGCCTCGTAGGGGCGTCCCTTGTCATATCTGTAATATCGATACGCACGTAACAGCTGTCACGTGCGTCCTATATGCCGTGCCAGGAAGGCCAGCTGCTCGGGTAACACCCTGCGGCGGTAGGCCGTGTCCTGGCACCCTTCGGTAATCCCTCCTTCGGCCGTGGCGCCCAGGGCCTTGAGGCCCTTCAGCATCGTCTGGGTCTGCCTGGCCCACGCGTCCCGCTCGCCGCACCCCAGCCAGACCGGGATGTCCACGAGCTCGCGCAGCGGCGCCTGAGCCGCGCTCACCGCGGGCGACGCCGCGACGACCGCCCCCACCTGCTCGGGGCCCAGCTCCGCGGCCAGCCTCAGTGCCCCGGCACCGCCGGCGGACCAGCCCATCAGCCCGATCTTCGCGGTGTCCAGCCCGTTCGTGTTCAGGTACGGCAGCAGCGTGCCCGGGATGTCGGCGGAGGGCCAGTCGTCGATGGAGGCCACCGCGAAGCGCCCGCCGCCCGCGGCCAGATAGCGGTCGATCGCGTAGGCGCCGAACGGCGTGCGCGCGTCACCGGCGGCGCCGTGAAGCAGGATCACCACGGGGAGCCCGTCCCCCGCTCCCGGCGGCATCCCGACGATCACGCGCCGCCGGTCGACCCGGCTCCGCTGGAGCGTTCCAGGCGAGGTCACCGGAGGCTCGGGGACCGCGCCGCAGACGATCTGGGCGTACGCGTCCCGCAAGCCCTCCGGCCCGGCCGCCAGGGCGGCGCCACCGAGGCCGAGCGCGGCCAGCCCGCCGCCCACGAGGAAGGCGCGCCGCCCGAGGTGACCCCTGCCGCCCGATGGGTGTGATGGAGCCTCGCCCCCACCGCGTTCCGCGTCCATGCAGGGCACCATAGGCGGTGCGCGGGCGGGCGCGGGTGAAGAACGGTAGTCTTCCCGCGTGACCGAAGCCGTGGGCTGACCGTGGGCTGACAAGGCAAGACGCGTTCACCGGCGCCCGGGACACGGCGTGTGACACGCCGGCCGGAGCGGCCGCGCCGCGAATGGGGGGTTTCGTTGTATCTCAAGACCCTTACCCTGCGCGGGTTCAAATCCTTCGCCTCCGCCACCACGCTCCGGTTCGAACCGGGCATCACCGCCGTCGTCGGCCCCAACGGGTCCGGCAAGTCCAACGTGGTCGACGCCCTGGCCTGGGTGATGGGCGAGCACAGCGCCAAGTCGCTGCGCGGCGGCAAGATGGAGGACGTCATCTTCGCCGGCACCTCCTCGCGGGCCCCGCTGGGACGCGCCGAGGTCACGCTGACCATCGACAACACCGACGGCATGCTCCCGATCGACTACACCGAGGTGACGATCAGCCGCCTGATGTTCCGGGCGGGCCAGAGCGAGTACGCCATCAACGGCGACACCTGCCGCCTGCTCGACATCCAGGAGCTGCTGTCCGACTCCGGCATCGGCCGCGAGATGCACGTCATCGTCGGGCAGGGCCAGCTCGACCAGGTGCTGCACGCGGGGCCCGAGGAGCGCAGGGCGTTCATCGAGGAGGCCGCGGGCGTCCTGAAGCACCGCAAGCGCAAGGAGAAGGCGCTGCGGAAGCTCGACGCCATGCAGGCCAACATGACCCGGGTGCAGGACCTCACCACCGAGCTGCGCCGCCAGCTCAAACCGCTGGGCCGCCAGGCCGAGATCGCCCGCAAGGCCGCCGTCATCCAGGCCGACCTGCGCGACGCCAGGCTCCGGCTGCTCGCCGACGACGTGCTCACCCTGCGGACCACCCTGGAAAGGGAGATGGCCGACGAGGCGGCCGTCCTCACCCGCCGCGCCGCGGTGGAGGTCGAGCTGGAGCAGGGCCAGGTCGCCGAGTCCGAGCTGGAGGCCGCAGAGGCCGAGGCCCAGCCGCGCCTGGCCGCCGCCCAGGAGGCGTTCTTCCGCCTCTCCTCCCTCCGTGAACGCCTCAGGGGCCTGGCCGGGCTCGCCGCCGAACGGCACCGGAACGCCACCGACACCGCCGTGGAGCGGCGCGGGCGCGACCCCGAGGACTTCGAGCGCGAGGCCGAGGAGGTCCGGGAGCAGGAGCGGGTCCTGGCCGAGCTGCTCGAGGGGGAGCGGGAGTCGCTCGCCGGAGCGGTGGCCCGACGCGCCGAGACCGAGGCCGCGCTCGCCGCCGAGGAGCGGAGGCTGGCCGCGGAGGCGAGGGCCGCCGCGGACCGGCGCGAGGGCCTGGCCAGGCTGAGGGGCCAGGCCGGCGCCGCGCGCAGCCGGGCGGGGGCCGCCGAGGAGGAGATCGGCAGGCTGCGGCGTTCGCTGGAGGAGGCCGAGCAGCGAGCCGAGGAGGCCCAGGCCGAACACGACGGCCAGGAGCGTGCCGAGCCGTCCGCCGACCCCGCCCTCGCCGAGGAGCTGGAGATCGCCCTGGAGACGGTCGAGCAGGCCCGGGAGTCCGTCGAGCTGGCCAGGGCCGGGGTCGAGGAGGCCAAGGCGGCCGTCGCGGGCCCGAACTCAGCGCTCGGCGCCGCCAGGGCCGCCCTCGCCGCCGCCCGCAAGACCGACCAGCAGGCGCAGCGCCAGGTGGCCGCTCTCGAGGCCAGGTTCGAGGCGCTGGAGATGGGCCTGGCCGGTGGCGCCGACGGCGCCGCCGCGCTGCTCGCCGCCGACCTGGCCGGGGTGCTCGGCCCGGTGGCGACCATGCTGTCCGTGCGGCCCGGTGCCGAGGTGGCCGTCGCGGCCGTGCTCGGCGCCGCCGCGGAGGCCGTCGCCGTGGAGTCGCTGCAGAGCGCCGCCGACGCGATCGAGTTCCTCAGGGGCCACGACGGCGGCCACGCCACCCTCGTCATCGCCTCGGCCGAGGCGGGGGCGGGGGCGGGCTCGCCAGGCCCGGTGCCGCTGGCCGGAGCCGAGTGGGCGATCGACCTGGTCACGGTCTCCGCCGAGCTGCGGGCCGCCGCCACCCACCTGCTCGCGAACGTGCTGGTCGTGGACGATCTCGCGACCGCGAGGAAGGCGGTCGAGCAGCGCCCGGCGCTGCGGGCCGTCACCCGGTCCGGCGACCTTCTGGGCACCCACACCGCCAAGGGAGGCTCGGCGGGCGGCACCTCCGCGCTCCAGATGCGGGCCGCCCTCGACGAGGCCGCCGCCGACCTGGCCGAGGCCAGGGTCGCCGCCGAGCTGGCGGGAACGGAGCTGGAGGAGACCGCCGAGGCCGAGGCGGAGGCGCAGCTCGCGGTCGAGACCGCCCAGGCGCGGGTCGCCGAGGCGCAGACGGGCGTGCAGAACGCGCAGGCCGGGGTCAACGCGGCACAGGCCGCCCTGGACCGGGTCAGGGCACGGCAGCGTGACGCCGACCAGCAGGTCGCCGCGGTGGCCAAGCGGCTCGCCCGGCTGGGCGCCGCGGCCAAGGCGGCCCGCGACGAGTGCGAGCGCCTGGCCGGGGGCGTACGGGCCGCGGAGGAGGCGCGCGACCGCGACGCGGCCGGCCTCGCCGAGCTGGAGGAGCGGCTCGCCGCGGCCGTCGGCGCCGAGGAGCTGGAGACCGAGCCCACCACCGACCTCCGCGACGAGCTCGCCGAGATCTGCGCGACGGCCAGGCAGGACGAGATGGAGGTCCGCCTCGCCGTACGGACGGCGGAGGAGCGGGTCAGGGGCATCGAGGGCCGGGCCGACGAGCTGACGCGCGCCGCCGAGCGCGAGCGCGAGGAGCGTTCCAGGGCGGCCGAGCGCCGCGAGTGGCGGCGCAGGCAGGCCCGGACGGCCCAGGCGGTCGTCCAGGGCGCCGAGCTGGCGCTGCGCGCGCTGGAGACCTCCCTGGGGGCCGCCGCCGGCGAGCGCGACGAGGCCGACCGGGCGCGCGGGCAGATCGACGCCTCTCTCAAGGCCGTCAGGATCCGCGTCCGGGAGCTTTCCGGCGAGCTGGACAAGCTGGTCAACCGGGCGCACGGCAGCGAGGTGGCCCGTACCGAGCAGCGGCTCCGGCTGGAGCAGCTGGAGGGCCGGGCGGTGGAGGAGTACGGCGTCGAGGCCGACACCCTCATCGCCGAGTACGGCCCCGGCGAGCCGATCCCGACGGCCGACGGCGATCCCGTCCCCTACGACCGCGACGAGCAGCTCAAGCGGGCCAGGGCGGCCGACCGCCAGATGGCCCAGCTCGGCAAGGTCAACCCGCTCGCGCTCGAGGAGTTCGCGGCGCTCGAGGAGCGGCACTCGTTCCTCACCTCGCAGCTGGAGGACCTCAAGAAGACCCGCCGCGACCTGCTGCTGGTGGTCAAGGAGGTCGACGACCGGGTCGAGCAGGTCTTCGGCGCCGCCTTCGCGGACGTGGCCCGCGAGTTCGAGACGATCTTCACGCGGGTGTTCCCCGGCGGCGAGGGCAGGCTGCTGCTCACCGACCCGGAGAACATGCTGACCACCGGCGTCGAGGTCGAGGCCCGGCCGCCGGGCAAGAAGGTCAAGCGCCTGTCGCTGCTGTCGGGCGGCGAGCGGTCGCTGACCGCGGTGGCGTTCCTCGTGTCCATCTTCAAGGCGCGCCCCTCGCCGTTCTACGTGATGGACGAGGTCGAGGCCGCGCTGGACGACACCAACACCCAGCGCCTGCTCACCCTCTTCGAGGAGCTCCGGCAGACCTCGCAGATCATCATCATCACCCACCAGAAGCGCACCATGGAGATCGCCGACGCGCTGTACGGCGTGTCGATGCGCGGGGACGGCGTCACCCAGGTCATCAGCCAGCGCCTGAGGGAACACGAGTCCGTCTGAGCCGTCGAGGGACCGGGGATCTCGGGGGACCGGGGATCTCGGGGGATCCGGGATCCGCGCCGTTACCCGGGGGAGGCGGATCCTCGGGGGAGCGGGAGTCCGCGGGTTCGCGAGGTCGAAGGGGGGACGGTTCTTCGGGGCGCGCGGGTTCGCGCGGTCGAAGGGGAGCGGTTCTTCGGGGGAGCGGGAGTCCGTGGATTCGCGAGGTCGAAGAGGGGCGGTTCTTCGGGGCGCGCGGGTTCGCGAGGTCGAATGGTGGCCGCCGGTGAAAGACCGCGAGCCGGTCCGGAGCACCGGGGTGTCGGAGCATCCCGGGGCGTCTGGAAAACTGTGCTCTTGTGGAAGCCTATCTCGGCATAATCGCGATCATCGTCGTCATCGCCCTGTTGGCGGCGGGCGGCATGCTCCTGCTGTTCAGGTCGGGGGGCAAGACCGCGCCGCCGCGGGTCGAACCGCCACAGGCGCCGTCGATCCCCAAGGAGGCGCAGGCCCCGGGCCGGGGCACGGTCGTGGACGACGACGCGTCGACGACCACCGTGCCGCCGCCGGCCAAGCCGGTGGAGCCGGCGGAGGTCACCGTCGCCCCGGTGATCGAGGTTCCGCCGCCGTCCGCCGGACGGATGGTGCGACTCCGCGCCCGCCTGGCCCGGTCACAGAGCACCCTGGGCAAGGGGCTCCTGGAGCTGCTCTCCCGCGACCGTCTGGACGACGACGCCTGGGACGAGATCGAGGAGACCCTGATCACCGCCGACGTCGGCGTGACGCCGACCCGGGCGATGGTCGAGGAGCTGCGCACCCGGGTGAAGGTGCTGGGCAGCCGGACGCCCGAGGAGGCGCGCGTCCTGCTCAGGGAGCAGCTGCTCGCCCAGATCGGCGTCGACCTGGACCGTACGCTGCACGTCACGCCGCACGGCGAGCGTCCCGCGGTGGTCCTCGTGGTCGGCGTCAACGGCACCGGCAAGACCACCACCACCGGCAAGCTGGCACGCGTCCTCATCGGTGACGGCGGCAAGGTCGTGCTGGGCGCCGCCGACACCTTCCGCGCCGCCGCCGCCGACCAGCTGCAGACCTGGGGAGACCGCGTCGGGGCCGCGGTCGTACGCGGTCCCGAGGGCGGCGACCCCGCCTCGGTGGCCTTCGACGCCGTGGCCGAGGGCATCAGGGAGAAGGCCGACGTGGTGATCGTCGACACCGCGGGGCGGCTGCACACCAAGACCGGCCTGATGGACGAGCTCGGCAAGGTCAAGCGTGTCATCGAGAAGAAGGCCACGGTCGACGAGGTCCTGCTCGTCCTCGACGCCACCACGGGCCAGAACGGGATGCGCCAGGCCCAGGTGTTCGCCGAGGTCGTCAACATCACCGGTATCGCCCTGACCAAGCTCGACGGCACCGCCAAGGGCGGCATCATCATCTCCGTCCAGCGCGAGCTGGGCGTCCCGGTCAAGCTGGTGGGTCTCGGCGAGGGACCCGACGACCTGGCGCCGTTCGACCCCGAGGTCTTCGTGGACGCGCTCCTCGGAGACTGAGCCCGTCCCGCCCGTCCCGCCCCGCCGTCCGTTCCGCCCCGCCGTCCGTTCCGCCCCGCCGTCCGTTCCGCCCCGCCGTCGGTTCGGGGCGTCGCGGGCGGTACGGCTGGGCCCGCCCCGGCGGACGCCCTCGGGCGGATGCGGACGGTCAGCGCGAGGGCTGCCGGGACAGCGGGCCGATGGGGATGACCAGCGGGGTGCCGGCCACCGGATCCTCGATGACCTTCGCGTCCAGTTCGAAGACCTCCGCCAGCAGGGCCTCGGTGAGCACCTCGGCCGGAGGGCCCGCGGCGACGACCTTGCCGTCCCGCATGGCCACCAGGCGGCCGGCGTAGCGGGCGGCGAGGTTGAGGTCGTGCAGGACCATCACCACGGTGCGGTCCAGCTCCCCGTGGAGCCTGCGCACCAGCTCCAGCACCTCGATCTGGTGGGCCAGGTCGAGGAAGGTCGTCGGCTCATCGAGGAGCAGCAGGTCGGTGCCCTGGGCGAGGGCCATGGAGATCCACGCCCGCTGCCGCTGCCCGCCGGACAGCTCGTCCAGCGGACGGTCGCCCAGGTCGAGCAGGCCGGTCATGGCCAGGGCCTCGCCGACCGCGGACTCGTCGTCGGAGGACCACTGGCGGTACCAGGTCTGGTGCGGGTGCCGTCCCCTGGCGACGAGGTCGGCGACGGTCAGTCCCTCGGGTGCCGACGGCGCCTGCGGCAGCACGCCCAGGACCCTGGCGACCTCCTTGGAGGGCATCCTGTCGATGCGCTTGCCGTCGAGCAGCACCTCGCCGCCCGACGGCTTGAGCAGCCGCCCCAGGGCGCGCAGCAGCGTGGACTTGCCGCACCCGTTCGGCCCGATGATCGTGGTCACCGTCCCGGTCTCGATCCCGAGGTCGAGACCGTCGACGACCACGCGATCCCCGTACCCCAGTTTGACGTCGACGGCTTGCAGCCTCACTGGCGGGCCTCTCTGCGTGCACGGATGAGGAGATAGATCAGGTACGGGGCGCCGAGGACCGCGGTGACCACACCCACCGGCAGCTCGATCGGGGTGAACGCGGTCCGGGAGATCAGGTCGGCGCCGGTGGTGAGGGCCGCGCCCGCGAGGGCCGAGACGACCAGCGGCGGCTGTGCCACTCCCGCCAGGCGCAGCGCGATCTGCGGGGCGGCCAGGGCGACGAACGCGATCGGCCCGGCAGAGGCGGTCGCCGTCGCCGCGAGCAGCACGGCCGCGAGGATGAGCACGCCCCTGGCGAGGTTCATCCGTACGCCCAGGCCGGTCACGGTGTCGTCGCCGAAGCGCAGCGCGCTCAGCGAGCGGGTGCCGAGCAGTGTCGCCGGGACGAGGACGGCGAGCGCGATCGCGACCGGCACCACGTGCTCCCAGCCCCGGCCGTGCAGCGAGCCGCTGATCCAGACCAGGGCCCGGCTGCTGTCGTTGACGTCGCCGACGGTCAGCAGCCAGTACTTGAGGTTGGTGCAGACGGCCGAGACGCCGATGCCGACCAGGACCAGCCGGTAGCCGTCCAGGCCGTTGCGCCAGGCCAGCAGGTAGACGGCGAGCGCGCCGGCCAGGCCGCCCAGCAGGGCCACGAGGGGGACGCCCACCTCGGCGAGGGCGCCGCTGGTGCCGCCCCAGGTGTTTCCCGCCGCCACGATGACCGCGACCACGGTCACGCTGGCGCCGGTGGTGACGCCCAGGATGTCGGGGCTGGCCAGCGGGTTGCGGGCGATGGCCTGGGTGATCGCCCCGGCCAGGGCGAGCGCCGCGCCGACGAGGGCGCCGGTCAGCGCGCGGGGGAGCCGGAGCTCCATGATCACGAAATGGTCGGGCCCGTCGCCGGTGAGCGCGCGAAGGACGTCGAGGACGCTCATCGGGATGTCGCCGAGCCGCATGTCGAGTGCCATGAACAGCGCCGTGGTGGCCAGCAGGACCAGTGCCGCGACGGCGGAGCGCGGCCGGAGCGGCCAGGAGGCGGGGCCGACGCGCAGCGCCCGCCTTTCGGCGGACGGTCTCGACGAGGGCGCGGTGGAGGTGGTCACAGCCGCACCGGCTTCCTGCGTCGTACCAGGACGATGAAGAACGGCGCCCCGGCGAGGGCGAGGACCACGCCCACCTCCAGCTCACCGGGGAAGGCCACCACGCGGCCGATGACGTCGGCGAGGAGCAGGGCCGCGGCGCCCGCCAGGCCCGAGTACGGCAGCAGCCAGCGGTGGTCGGGGCCCGAGAGCGGCCGGGTCAGGTGCGGCACGACCAGACCGATGAAGGCCAGCGCGCCGCAGGCCGCCACGGAGGCGCCGCTGAGCAGGGTGATGGCGGCGATGCCGACGGCGCGGGTCAGGGTGATGTTCTGGCCGAGCGCGCGGGCGACGTCCTCGCCGAGGGAGAGAGCGTTCAGGCCGGGCGCGTTGACCAGGGCCAGGACCAGGCCGGCGGCGATGAAGGGGAGCACCTGCCAGGCCACGTCCGCGCCCCTGGCCGCGATGGAGCCCGACTGCCAGAAGCGGAAGACGTCCATGGCCTGCTCGTCCAGGAGGACCAGCGCCGAGGTGAGCCCGTACAGGAACGCGCTGACCGCGGTGCCCGCGAGGGCCAGGGTCACCGGGGTGGGGCCGCCCCTGCCGCCGGCCATGCCGAGGGCGAACACCCCCGCGCTGGCGAGGAGGGCCCCGGCGAGACCGAACCAGATGTAGCCGTACGGGGTGGTGACGCCCAGGACGATGATGCTGAGGACCATCGCGAACGCCGCCCCCTGGGTGACGCCGAGCAGTCCCGGGTCGGCCAGCGGGTTGCGGGTGTGGCCCTGCATGAGGGCGCCCGCGACGCCGAGGGCGATCCCGGCCATGACGCCGATGGCGGTCCTGGGGACCCGCAGCGATCGGACGACGATGTCGTTCTCGGTGCCGGTGGGGCCGGTGAGCGCGTGCCAGACGTCGCCGGGAGGGACCGGTTTGGCACCGAACGCGAGGCTCAGCGCGACCGCCACCACGAGGACGGCGAGCAATCCGGCCAGGACGAAAAGGCGGTGCCGGTGGGTTTTTCTGAGACCCGCCCCGGGGGCGGGCCGCGAGACGACCACCGCGTTGATCACCTGACCTCCTCTTTTCTCGCCGGACCCGGGATGAGTATGTCAGTTTAGGTATAGCTAAGCTAAATAAGGTTGGCCTTAATTTGGTGAGAGGATCCATGAAGATGAGAGCGTTGCGCGCCCTGGCCCTCGGGGTGGCGGGAGTGGTGCTGTCCGGCGGTCTCGCCGCCTGCGGTTCGAGCACCTCCGGTACCGCCGGGGAGACCTCCGGCACCGCGGGCGCGTCCGCGGCTCCCGCGGTGAGCGACGCTGCGGCGTTCCCCCGGACGGTGAAGCACGTCATGGGAGAGACCGAGATCCCGGCCCAGCCCAAGCGGGTCGTGGCCCTCGACCAGAGCTTCGTCGACGCGGTGCTGACCCTGGAGACCGACGTCGTGGGCTTCACCAGTTACCGGACGCTGAAGGACAAGCTTCCCGACTATCTGACCCCGGTCCTCGGCCACGCCAAGGAGGCCACGTCGGTCGGGACCCTGGAGCAGCCGAGCCTGGAGCGGATCGTCGCGCTCAAGCCCGACCTGATCGTCTCCGCCAAGATCCGCCACGAGGCGCTGTACGACAAGCTGTCGCAGATCGCGCCGACGGTCTTCAGCGAGACCACCGGGGCCATCTGGAAGGACAACCTCAAGCTCGTGGGCGAGGCCCTGGGCAAGGAGGACCTCGCCGAGCGGAAGCTCAAGGAGTACCAGGACCGCGCCGCCAAGATCGGCGAGTCCATCAAGGCCAAGGACGGCGAGCTGCCCACCGTCTCCGTCGCCCGGTTCGCGGGCGAGCCGACCGTCCGCCTGTACGTGGAGAACTCCTACTCGGGCCTGGTGCTGAAGGACGTCGGTTTCCCGCGTCCCGAGGACCAGCCGACCGTGACCGACACCGTCATGGTCCCGATCAGCCAGGAGAACATCTCCCAGCTGGACGCCGAGCACATCTTCGTCTCGGCCTACGAGGACCCGGCGGTCGACTCGGGCAAGGAGAAGTTCGAGGCCAACCCGCTGTGGGGCAGGCTCAAGGGCGTCAAGCACGACGTCAACGACACCACCTGGATGACCGCCGTCGGCATCCAGGGGGCGCACTCCATCCTCGACGACCTGGCGAAGTTCTTCGAGGTCGACCCGGCGAAGGCCGCCTGACCTCCGCCTGACCTCCGCCGGATCCGCCCGGCACCCTTCACCCGTATCCCCGCCCGGCGCCTACCCGTATCCCTGCCCGCTGCGTGATCACCGGCGGGCCCGCGAGCCGCGACAGGCACCGGCGGGCCCGCGAGCCGCGACAGGCGTCGCTTGTCGCGGCCGCGCCGTCGAAGGACCGCGCGACCGCGACCGGCGGGCGGCTCCAGCCGTCTGGCGGGCCGTGGGAGGCCGTCTGCCGGGCGGTGGGGAGCCGCGGGGAGGCCGTCTGCCGGGCGGTGGGGACCGTCTACCGGGCGGTAGGGGGAAGGGGGCCGGGTGATGGCGCCCGGGTGAACCGCACAGGGGTGCCGGCCCGTCTCTTGAGAAGGAGATTAAGTCCCCAACACGTGGGAAGCGGGGAGACGTGGAGATGGGTGTCGGAGTTTCTCAGGGCGCGGGCCCCGACCTGGCGGCGGGCTCGGGCCATCCGGTGACGGGTTTCGGGGGGGTGGCGAGCGGCGTTTTTCCCAACCCCAAAGGTGCCCCTACCTGGGCGTATGTGATGATGGACACACCTTCTACCGAATCTGGGGAACGATGTTACGATACTGAGACTTGTCCGGCTGTAGAGCGTGTCGCACCCGCCGTTGGCGCAGCCACAGATCAGTCCCCTGACCACGTAGAGCTTTTAACGGCCCCCTTACAAGGTGCCTGCGAGCATCGAGTACGCCGTCAGAAAGGGTGCGTCGTACCTTTGCCGGGCGGTAATGGGGGGAAGAGCACGAGGGGGGTCCAATGATCACGATGACGGAAGAGCAGCGCCAGGATTGGTTCGAGCGTGACGTCGTGCCGGTCACCAGCCAGCTTTACGCGTCCGCGATGCGTCTGACCCGCAACACCGCCGACGCCGAGGACCTGGTCCAGGAGACCGTCACCAAGGCCTTCACCTCGTATCACCAGTTCCGTGAGGGCACCAACCTCAAGGCGTGGCTGCACCGCATCCTGACCAACAACTTCATCAACGACTACCGCAAGAAGCAGCGCTCGCCCAAGCTCTCGGCCACCGAGGAGATCGAGGACTGGCAGCTCGCCGCCGCCGAGTCCCACATGTCCAGCGGTCTCAAGTCCGCCGAGACCGAGGCTCTGGAGCAGCTGCCCGACAGCGCGGTCATGAACGCCCTGCGCGCCCTGCCCGAGGACTTCCGGGTCGCCGTCTACCTGGCGGACGTCGAGGGCTTCGCCTACAAGGAGATCGCCGAGCGGATGGGCACCCCCATCGGCACGGTCATGTCCCGCCTCCACCGGGGCCGGCGCCAGCTCCGCACCATGCTCGAGGACTACGCCCGCGAGGAGGGTGGCCTCCGCGTGTCCGAGGAGGTCCAGGCCGCCTGACCCCCTTCCCTCTCCCGCCCCCGTCTTTCCCGCTTCGCGTACGGCCCGCGCCCGCTTCGGGTGCGGGCCGCACGCGCACCCGGGGTCTCCCCGCCGGCGGGGACGGCTTCACGCGCGGGCCGTACGCGCGCGAGCGGCGGACGTTCCCGTCCCGGCGGGGGACGGTCACTCCAGCGTCATGTGGAGCCTGACCCTGAGCTCGCCGTCCACGCCGCGTACCTGCACCAGGTCACAGAGCTGGCGGCTGATCCAGAGCCCGTACCCGCGCGGCGACCCGGGCTCGGGCGGGAGGTAGCCGGGCAGCGGGACGTCCAGGTCGCCGCCGCCGGAGTCGGCGATCTCGCACACGATCTCGCCGTCGGCCGCCCAGATGGTCGCCCGGCCGTGTCCCGCCCCGTGCTCCACGCTGTTGGCCGCCATCTCCGAGACGCTCAGCACGAGCGAGGCGACCAGGTCGTGCCTCATGCCCACCCGGTGCGCGTGGTCGGTGACGAGCGCGCGCAGCCGTCCCAGCTCCTCCAGGGTGAAGTCGGTGACCACCGCGGACGGGGGCGGGCCGGGGAGGGGGAGGTCGTCCCCCGGCAGCGCGAACCGCTCCGGGGAGACGTAGCGGTCGCTCCGCCGCAGGCCGGCGCCGCTCAGCTCCGTGGGGTGGGTGCGCGGGACGTGGTCGAGCGCCAGCGTCTCGTCGTACAGGCACCACAGGCTGACCGGGATCCCGGCGAAGGCGGCGTTGAGCACCGACTCGTAGCGGATCCACTCGCGGGCCTGCCGCTCGGTCCAGCCCGACCACACCGGCTCCCCGAGGACCAGCGGCCGCTCCCGCTGCCGGATGTAGTCGTGGAAGGCGGCGAGGGTCCGCGTCGGGTGGGCGTACCACCTCCCGGCGAGGCGGCGGTCGATGAGACGGGCGTCCGTGCCGAAGGCGTCACCGATCAGGTCGAGCCCGCGCTCGCCCGCGACGACCAGGATCCGCCGGCCCTCGCGGAGGGCGCCGGCGATCAGGGGCTGGACGAGTCTCAGGAAACCGGAATCGGAACCGTACGCGACAGCGGTGTGCGCGAACGGCCCGCCGGAGTCGAGGAACGCCCGCTCGGGCTGCACGGGGATGACCGTAACAAGCGTCCGCCCCCAACACAACAGAGTCAGTTCGCGACATCGTGTCAACCGGACGCGATCAGCGCGACCGCGGCGAGAGTGAAGCCGATTCCCACCACCTGCACCGTGTTGAGCCTTTCCCCCAGGAAATGACGGGCGAGCAGCAGGGTGCTCGCCGGATAGAGCGAGACCAGGACGGCGACGAGGCTGAGCATGCCGCGCTGCTGGGCGAGCATGAAGAGCACGTTGGCGGCCATGTCGAGCACCCCGGCCGCGAAGATGACGCGCAGCGTGCCGGGTCCGGGGCGCAGGGCCCGGCCGGTGGTCAGGGCCAGCAGGGCGATGAAGACGACCGAGGTCAGGCGCGCTCCGAGCAGTGGCCACATGCCGCCGTCCACCGGAGCCTGGGCGATGATGACGAAGAAGCCGCCGAAACCCGCGCCCGCGGCGAGCGAGGTCAGGATCGGGCCGTACCCCCGGGTGGCCTGCCTGTCCGAGGAGCCGCGGCTCACCAGCAGGACCGCCAGCAGCGCGAGGACCACCCCGCCCAGCGCGACCGGCTCCGGGCGCTCCCCGACGGCCAGCCCGAACAGCACGGGCAGCGCCGCCGAGACGGTCGCGGTGATCGGCGCGACCACCGACATCACGCCGGTGGCCAGCGCCCGGTAGAACAGCACGATTCCCGCCGTGCCGCAGAGCCCGGAGACCGCGCCCCAGACGAGGGCCGCGGCCGTGGGTCTCTCCGGCAGGAACGGCAGCAGCGCGGCGATCACGACCAGTCCGGCGACCTGCGAGAGGACCACCACCGCGAGCACCCGCGACCGGCGGGTGGCCAGACCGCCGAGGAAGTCCGCGGTGCCGTACACCAGCGCGCAGGCAGTCGCCAGCACCACAGCCGTCACGTTCCACCTCGGTTCAATAGACTGCACTGGTAGGACAATATATGAAGTGCAATGGAGTGCAAAACGAGTTCACTAGACTGAACTCATGGATCCAGAGACGATCACCGCCGCGGTCGCCAACAACGTGCGGGCACAGCGGGCGCACCGGCAGATGACCCTCGACGAGCTCGCCGCGCGCTCGGGAGTGAGCCGGGGCATGCTCGTCCAGGTCGAGCAGGGCAGGACGAACCCGAGCATCAGCACGCTCACCCGCATCGCCGACGCGCTCGGGGTGACCGTCGCGCGGATGGTGGAGGTCTCCGACACGCCCGTGGTACGGGTGGTCAGCGGTGCCGACGTCGTCACCTTCCCGCACGGGAAGTCCAGCACCGCGCGGCTGCTGGTCGGCACCGACGCGCCCGCCATCCTGGAGCTGTGGGACTGGCGGCTGGCCCCCGGTGACCATCACGACGGCGACGCCCACCCCCCGGGCACGCGCGAGATGCTGACCGTCCTCGAGGGGCGTCTCACCCTTTCCGTGTACGGCAAGAGCCACCTCGCGGAGGCGGGCGACGCGGTCGTGTTCAGCGCCGACCGGCCGCACAGGTACGCCAACGAGGGGGACACGCCGCTGCGGTTCATGATGGTCGTGACCGAACCCCGGGAGACGCCCGACCGCTCCTGACGCTTCTGGCGCTTCTGGCGGTTCTGGCGGTTCTGAGGGGACGTGTGACCCGCGACCGTCCCCTTCGTCTTCGAGGGACGTCACTCCTCTTTGAGGGACGTCACCGACCTCCTGCCTCCGGAAGGCGCCACCGATGTCTCCGGGAGACGCCACCGAATCGCCCGCCTGACTTGGGAGCTTTAAAGCTTTAACTGGCCGCATCGGATGAGACATGGCCACCAGGGTGCGCATCTCGCCGGATGTGGCGTGAAGTGGCGCGTCGGTACGGGCAATCGGCCGTTGATGTCCCATCCTGGTGGAATACCCGGTCATGATCTTGCGGGGGGACCCGGCCGGGCCGCTCGCCGTCCCCGTGGCGCTTTCGGGGGGAAGCATGCGGGTGTGGCGGGTGTGGGTCGTGCCGGTGGCGTCGCTGTTCGCGATCTGGGGCTGCACCTCCCCGATCGCCCTGGTGGGATCGGTGGAACCGGCGACCGTGACACCCGCCGTCCTCGCGGGGCCCGCCGGGTTCGAGGAATTCGAGAAACCCGCGGCGACCGGCGGCCGCGTCCCTGAGGCGCCCCCTCCCCCTGACGTGTCCGCCGCCCCCGGCGCGGACGCCGCCCCCGGTGCGGGTGTCCGGCCCGTGCCCGCCGCGCCTGACGGGTCCGTGGCCGTGGCCGGCGCTCCCCCCGGCGGTGAACCCTCGTCGTACGCCCCCGCGCGGTCCGTCCCCGCCCCTGCGGCCGCCCCCGGGCTCGGACCCGGCGCGATACGGTCGCACTGGGCGCGGGACGACCTTCCCGTCTCTCCCCGGGCGCGCCGGATCGACTGCGAGCGGATCAGGTGTGTGGCGCTGACCTTCGACGACGGGCCGGGGGCCTACACCGAGCCGTTGCTCGACATCCTCGCCGGGCACCGGGCCAGGGCAACCTTCTTCGTCGTCGGGCGCATGGCCTTCGGGGACGGCGAGAGCACCCTGCGCAGGATGGTGGCCGAGGGGCACGAGCTGGGCAACCACACCTGGGACCATCCGCAGCTGCCCCTGCTGTCACAGGCCGCGATCAGGGAGGAACTGGGCCGTACCCAGTGGCTCGTCAAGCGGGCGACCGGGGTCACGATGATCCTCATGCGCCCGCCGTACGGGCTGACCGACTCCAGGGTCGCCGCCGAGAGCCGCCAGCTGGGGCTCGCCCAGATCCTGTGGGACGTCGACACGCTCGACTGGCGTGACCAGGACCCCTCGGTCGTCGCCCGGCGCGCGACCGAGGCCGGGCCGGGTTCCATCGTGCTGATGCACGACATCCACCGTTCCACGGTCCAGGCCGTTCCCCGGCTGCTGGACGAGTTCGCCACCAGGGGCTACCGGTTCGTGACGCTGTCCGAGCTGTACGGTGGGCGTCCCGCGCCGGGGAGGAAGTACTACGGCAGCCCTTGACGGACGCGGCGGGCCCGCTCCCGCGCCCGGCCGCAGAAGCCCGGCCGGAGAACCCGGCGGAAAGCCTGGCTGGAGGATCTTGCTGGAGGGCCGGTCGAGCGCCCGGTCGGAGAACTGGTGGAGAACTGGTGAGAGGGCCGGTGAAGGGCTCGCTCGAAGGGTCGGTGGGAGACCGGCGGAAGAGGCGTGAACCCGCGGGGCCCGTTTCCCGACTGTCCTGAGCGAGGAGGACAGGGTGACTGACGAACTGCTGGTGGTCCGGTGCCGGCTCGGTGAGCGCGAGGCGTTCGCCGAGCTGGTGAGGACCTGGCACGACCCGGTGTGGAACTACGTACGGCGCATGCTGGGGCCCTCGCGGGCCGACGACGTGGCCCAGGAGGTCTGGGTGGCCGTGGTGCGCGGGCTGCCGCGCCTGAAGGAGGCTGAGAGGTTCGCGCCCTGGCTGTTCACGATCGCCAGGCGCGCGGTGGCCGACCGGCTCCGCGAGGAGTACGCCAGGCCCGAGGTCCCGGCGGAGGAGGAGCGGGTGTCCGCCGACCCCGCCGACGCCCTCGTGGACCGCGCCGGCCTGCTCGCGGGCCTGTCGGGGCTGCCGGTCAGGGAGCGGGAGGTCCTCGTGCTGTTCTACCTGCAGGACCTCTCCCTGGAGGACTGCGCGCAGATCTGCGCCGTCCCCGTCGGCACGGTCAAGTCGCGCCTGTCCCGCGCGCGGCGCATGCTGCGCGACCAGCTCACGGAGAGGGGATACCAAAGATGAACCCCGATGACATGATCGGCAGGCTGTCGGGCCCGCTGTCGCTGCGCCGCCGGATCGGCAACGTCGTGGCACTGCTCGGCGGCCTGGGCGGGGCGCTGTTCATCGGCCTGCTGTGGGCCACCGAGCCCGCCCTGCCGGGCCGTACGCACCTGGCCTTCGGCGCGCTGGTCGCGCTCGGCCTCGCCTGGGCCGGTTACGGGGCCTGGGCGCTGACCCGCAGGACGCCGCTGTTCGCTCTGGACCGGGTGATCGCCGCCTGGCTGGCGGTGGCCGCGATGGGCCTGCTGACGGCGGGGACGGCCGTGGTCGCGGCCACCAGGGGCACCTGGGCGGGTACGGCGGGGGTCGCCGTCGCCGCGACGCTGGCCGTGCTCGCGGTGACCCTCCTGCTCAGGGCCCGTGCCGACCGGGCCGCCCTGCTGCGGCGCAAGCACGAGCTCGGCGGCTGAGGCCCGCCACGGCCAGGGCCGCCGCGAGGCAGGCCAGGGGGATCGAGGGCAGCACGTAGCGGTGGTCGAAGTCCAGCACGGCGACCGGGGCGAGCAGCAGGAAGACGGCCGCCGCCCACGGCAGCAGGGCCGGGCGCCGTCGCCCGACGGCTCCGAGGCCGCCGAGCAGCAGGAGCGCGCCGAGCAGCGGGCCGTGCAGGACGCCGGGGTAGGCGTACGAGCCCAGGAGGCTCCCGTACGGCTCGACCGACGACATCCCCCGGATGTCGCCGTCGTACTCGCGGCGCACCTGGTCGATCAGCGGGAAGGCGGGCAGCGGCCAGGAGCCGACGGGGAACGTCAGGGCGGGGGAGACACGCAGGGGGTGGCGGACCGGGGTCGGCGCGAAGGTGAGCGCGGTGTCGCGGGCGACCTCGCGGAGGTAGTCCAGCGGCTGCGCGGCGATGGCGCGCAGCGCGAAGGACCTGGCCAGGTCGTTGTGGGCGAACCGGCCCCCCGGCAACCTGTTGAGCGAGGCGCCGGGAGCCCAGACGTACTCGGAGGCGGCGTCGACGACGGTGCCGTTCGGGCAGAGAACCGCCTCCCGGGCCGGTGGCCTGATCACCGAGCAGTCGGCGAACGTCATCGTGCGGGCCCACAGCGCCACGCCGTCGGAACCGCTGAGCGCGAACCGTCCGTGGTGCTGCTGGTACCAGGTCCCGTACGCGGCCAGCGGCAGCAGCCCGGCGACGGCCAGCGCCACCACCCGCCGCCGGCCGGCCCGTCGCAGGAGCAGGTGGAGCAGGACCAGCCCGAGCAGTGGCACCGCGACCGTGCGGGTGAGCCCGGCCAGTGCCAGCAGCAGGCCCGTCACGGCGACCGCCCGCGCCGACGGCACGGCCCGCCACATCAGTACCGTCAGGGCGCCGGTGATGAGGAAGATGAGCTGGGTGTCGGAGAGCACGGCGTGTTCGAGCCTGAGGAAGGCGGGGTTGAACAGCACGGGCAGGGTCGCCAGGGTCGCTCCCCACCAGGGAAGCGAGTGGCGGCGCAGCACCAGGTAGATCATCAGGCCCGTGCCGAGGCCCATGGCGTGCTGGACGCCCGCGACGAGTTCCACGCTGTGGAAGGGCAGCAGCAGCCGCAGCAGGAAGGGGTACCCGGCCGGGTGGAACGCGCCGGAGGGTGCCAGGTGGACGGCCGTGTTCAGGTAGGTGAAGGAGTCGTACCAGTAGAGCTGGGCGGTGTCGTAGCCGAGCATGACGAGGACACGGAGCCCCGCCGCCAGGACGATCACGACGACGAACGGCCGGTGACCGCCGAGGGCGCGGAGCCGGTCGCGCGGCCCGCTCCCCTCGGGCAGGGCGGGCAGGGTCCGGACTCCGCCGGGTGAGATGAGCATGGATGGTCCCCCGTTCCGAGGCCGGGAGATTCCCGGCACGGTGGGAGCAGTCCAGCGATCGACCGATAACCTTGCCGTCACCGAATTCGGTTACACCCGCGTTATGCCGTCTGTGGAACGCTGACGCGATTCGGAGCAAGGGGGGCGTCTTGCGGGTGTTGGTCGTCGAGGACGAGGTGATGCTCGCCGACTCGATCGCGGAAGGGCTGCGCGGGGAGGCGTTCGCCGTCGACGTCGCCTACGACGGGGAGGCCGCGCTGGAACGGCTGCGGCTCCACGAGTACGACGTGCTCGTCCTGGACCGGGACCTGCCGGGCGTGCACGGTGACGACGTGTGCAGGGCCGTGGTCGCCGAGGGGGCACTCGTGCGGATCATCATGCTCACCGCGTCGGGCGACGTGCGCTCACGGGTGGCGGGCCTGTCCCTCGGCGCCGACGACTACCTGCCCAAGCCGTTCGCGTTCGAGGAGCTGACGGCCCGCGTGCACGCGCTGGGCCGCCGGGTGCGGCCCGCCGACCCGCCGTTGCTGGAGCGGGCGGGCATCAGCCTGGACCGGGCGCACCGGCAGGTGTTCCGCGACGGGCGCTACGTGCCGCTCGCCCGTAAGGAGTTCGGCGTGCTGGCCGAGCTGCTGCGCGCCGGTGGGGCGGTGGTCTCCAGCGAGAGGCTGCTGGAGAAGGTGTGGGACGAGCACACCGACCCGTTCACCAACACCGTGAGGACGACGATGATGAAGTTGCGCCGCAAGATCGGCGAACCGGCGGTCATCGAGACCGTCACGGGAGTGGGATACCGCATTCCATGAGGATGAGCGTTCGTTTCCGGTTCGCCGTCGCCTGCGGCACGGTGGTCCTCTACCTCGGCGTCATCATGGTCGCGGGACTCGCCTTCCTCGTACGGCAGAGCCTGGAGCCCCGCGACGGGTTGCGGCATCCCCGGTACATGCAGGTGGCGGGCATCTACTACGGCCCGGAAGATCACGAGTACCGGGTGGCGGAGCAGCGGGTCGCGCAGGTCAGGCGCGTCTACCAGGCCGACACGATCAGCAACGTCCTCACCGTGGGCGGCTTCGCGGTGATCGTGGCCGCCGGGGTCGCGGCGGCGACCGGCTGGCGGGCGGCGGGCTGGACGCTCCGCCCCGTCAGGGAGGTCACCGCGAGCGCGCGGTACGTCGCCCAGAGCCACGACCTCACCGGGCGCATCACCTACGACGGGTCGGACGACGAGTTCAAGGAGCTCGCCGGCATCGTCGACACCATCCTCGCCCGCCTGGCCCGCTCCTTCGACGGCCAGCGGCGCTTCGTCGCCAACGCCTCCCACGAGTTGCGCACCCCGCTCACCATCAACCGCACCCTGGTGGACGTGGCGGTCCGGCGGCCCGACGCGACCGAGGACGTCAGGCGGCTCGGCGAGTCCCTGCTGCTGGTCAACACGCGCCACGAGAGGCTGATCGACGGCCTGCTCGCGCTGACCGAGGGGGAGCAGGCGGTCCTCGACCGCCGTCCCTTCGACCTGACCGACGTGGTCGAGCACGTGCTCGACCTGGCGGGCAAGGAGGCGGAGGAGCGCGAGGTGACCATCCACCGGCTGCTGGACCCCGCGCCGACCGCCGGTGAGCCGGTGCTGGTCGAAAGGCTCGTGCAGAACCTCGTGGAGAACGCGATCCGGCACAACCACGGCGGCGGCCAGGTGTGGGTGTCCACCCGGCAGCGCGCCGACCGGGTGGAACTGGTGGTGGCGAACACCGGATTGCCCGTCCCGCCCTACGAGATCGAAACGATCTTCGAGCCGTTCCGGCGGCTCCACGGGGACCGGCTGCGCTCCGATCGCGGCAGTGGCCTGGGGTTGTCGATCGTCCGGGTCGTCGCCGAGGCCCACGGCGGCACCGTGACCGCGAGCTCCCGCGAGGAGGGCGGTCTGACGATCACCATCGAGCTGCCGCGCGAGAGCCCCTGACGCCCGGCCGCCGGGTGCCCGCGGGGAGCACCGGTTCCTGTCGAGCCGCCGCGCGAGAGCCCTTGACGCCCGGCCGCCGGGTGTCCAGGGGGATCACGGGTTCCTGGTGATCACACCGCAGGCGATGCGCCCGCCGGAGTCTCCGGCCTTGAGGGTCTCCGCGTCCGGGCCTGCGCCGCCGGGGTGGCGGTAGCGGTCGGGGATGTTGGAGTGGTTGTCCGGCAGGGCGTGGACGACGATGGAACTGCCGTCGGCGTCGAAGAGCTGTCCCACCTGGAAGCGGTCGGTCACGACGGTCGTCTCGCCGGTGCCGTCGGCGGCGACGAGGAGGTTGGGCAGGTCGCCGGAGTGCCCGCTGTGCTTGACCGGCGGGATGGTGAAGTGCGCGCCCGCGCTGGCGAAGGGGCTGCGGGTGACCGGGTCGATCGCCCGGGGGTCGCAGACGCCCTTCATGTGGACGTGGAAGCCGTGGTAGCCGGGCCGCAGGCCGCGGACGGTGACCGCGAGCCTGGACTTGCCGCCCGGCTGCTGGTCGATGCGCAGGGAGCCGACGTTCTTCCCGGCCGCGTCCTTGATGACGGCCTCGGCCGACGCCTGGGGCGCCGGCGACGCCGGCCCCGGAAACCGCGATGTCGCCTGGGCGGCCGGGACGGTGCCGGCTCCGGCCGCCACCGTCCCGAGCGCGACGGCCAGGGCGAGACAGGTTCTGTGAAGCATGAGAGATCCCCCCGTACGAGTCCTGGGCTCCCCGCGGTGACGGGGAGCGGCCAGTACAGGGTTCCTACCCCAGGTGGGGGCGGCTACCGGGGGCACCACGCCGTCTCACCGGGCAAAGCCGTGCCGTACGGGCCGGCCGCGCCGGACGAGGAAGCCGTACGGGACGAGACCGTCCCGCCGGGTGTGCCCGGCGGGACGGTGTGGATCGACGTGGAGCGGTGCCGAGGGTCAGTTGGTCCGCTTGGCGCGGGCGGTGGTCCGGGCGCGCGTCGAGGCGTCGAGGACGACCTTGCGGATGCGCACGTTCTCCGGGGTGATCTCCACGCACTCGTCCTCGCGGATGAACTCCAGCGCCTGCTCCAGCGAGAGCTGGCGCGGCGGGATCAGCGTCTCCGTCGTGTCGCTCGTCGAGGAGCGCATGTTGGTGAGCTTCTTCTCCTTGGTGATGTTCACGTCCATGTCGTCGGAGCGCGAGTTCTCACCAACGATCATGCCCTCGTAGACCTCGGTGGTCGGCTGGACGAACAGGACGCCGCGCTCCTGCAGGTTCAGCATGGCGAACGGGGTCACCGGGCCGGGCCGGTCGGCGACCAGCGAGCCGTTGTTGCGGGTGCGCAGCTCGCCGAACCACGGCTCGTAGTCCTCGAACACGTGGTTCACGATGCCGGTGCCGCGGGTCTCGGTCAGGAACTCGGTCCGGAAGCCGATCAGGCCGCGGGCCGGGACCACGAACTCCATGCGGATCCAGCCGGTGCCGTGGTTGGTCATGTGCTCCATGCGGCCCTTACGGACCGCGAGCAGCTGGGTGATCGCCCCCAGGTACTCCTCGGGGCAGTCGATGGTCACCCGCTCGACCGGCTCGTGGACCTTGCCGTCGATGACCTTGGTGACGACCTGCGGCTTGCCGACGGTCAGCTCGTAGCCCTCGCGGCGCATCTGCTCGACCAGGATGGCCAGCGCCAGCTCGCCACGGCCCTGGACCTCCCACGCGTCGGGACGGTCGGTCGGCAGGACGCGCAGCGACACGTTGCCGACGAGCTCCTTGTCGAGCCGGTCCTTGACCATGCGGGCGGTGACCTTGGAACCCTTGACCCTGCCGACCAGCGGCGAGGTGTTGGTGCCGACGGTCATGGAGATCGCGGGCTCGTCGACCGTGATGAGGGGCAGCGGGCGCGGGTCCTCGGGGTCGGCGAGGGTCTCGCCGATCATGATGTCCGGGATGCCGGCGATCGCGATGATGTCGCCGGGCCCCGCCTCCTCGGCGGGCTTGCGCTCCAGCGCGTCGGTCATCAGCAGCTCGGTGATCTTCACCCGCTGGATGCTGCCGTCGGTGCGGCACCAGGCGACCTGCTGGCCCTTCTTGATGGTGCCCTGGTGGACGCGGCAGAGCGCGATCCTGCCCAGGTAGGACGAGGCGTCAAGGTTGGTGACGTGCGCCTGCAGCGGGGCCGTCGGGTCGTACACCGGGGCCGGGATCGTGTTCTTGATGACCTCGAACAGCGGCTCCAGGTCCTCGGAGTCCGGCATCCCGGCGTCCTCGGGACGGTTGAGCGAGGCGCGTCCGGCCTTGGCCGAGGCGTAGACGATCGGGAAGTCGATCTGCTCCTCGGTGGCGTCCAGGTCGATGAAGAGCTCGTAGACCTCGTCCACGACCTCCTTGATCCGGGCGTCGGGGCGGTCGACCTTGTTGATGCACAGGATGACCGGCATCTTCGCGGCGAACGCCTTGCGCAGCACGAACCGGGTCTGCGGCAGCGGCCCCTCGGAGGCGTCGACCAGCAGCACGACGCCGTCGACCATGGACAGGCCCCGCTCGACCTCACCGCCGAAGTCGGCGTGGCCGGGGGTGTCGATGATGTTGAGCGTCATGCCGCCGTGCTTGACGGCGGTGTTCTTCGCGAGAATGGTGATCCCCTTCTCGCGTTCGAGGTCGTTGGAGTCCATGACGCGGTCGTCCACGTCCTGGTTGACGCGGAAGGCGCCCGACTGCCAGAGCATGGCATCCACGAGAGTGGTCTTGCCGTGGTCGACGTGCGCGATGATCGCGATGTTCCGCAGGTCGTCGCGGCTGTTCAAAGGCATGATGGAGTCTCACTCTGTGATCGTGGAGGCTGGCCGCGGACTGTGCGGCCTTCCCATTTTAGTTGATCCGGACAATCGCTCTCACGCCTCCGGCAGATGAAGTGCGCCAATTCACCCTCCGGACACCTCTCCGGCCCTCCCGACGGGGGCCCGATGACGACCCGTGGCAGGTACGGCGGACCGGGCCGCGGCAGGGCCACAGGCACTCCCTAAGCTCGGATCCATGCCTCTCGCACCGTCGTTTCCCGTAATGCTGAAAACCCGGGACAACCTGCGGATAGACGCCGCCCACACCCCCTCGCGCGGCGCGGACGACCTCGGGATCGTCCTGGCCCACGGGTTCACCGGATCGCTCAGGGAACGCGCCACGCGCCGCATCGCCCACGTGCTCAGCGGGTTCGGCGGGGTGGTGGCGTTCGACTTCAGGGGACACGGCCGCTCGGGAGGCCGGTCGACCGTGGGAGACCTGGAGATCCTCGACGTGGACGCGGCGGTACGGCACGCGCGGACGGTCGGCTACCGCAGAATCGTGACCGTCGGGTTCTCCATGGGCGGGGCGGTGGCCGTGCGGCACGCGGGGGTGATGGGCGGCCCGGACGCGGTGGTGTCGGTGAGCGCCCCCGCGCGCTGGTACTACCGGGGGACCAGGCCGATGCGCCAGGTGCACTGGGCGATCGAGCGGCCGATGGGACGGCTGGCCGCGCGGCTGGGCAAGCGCACCCGGATCATGAAGGGCGTGTGGGACCCGCTGCCGCTGGCGCCGTACGAGGCGGCCGCGAAGATCTCGCCGGTGCCGCTCCTGGTCGTGCACGGCGACGCGGACCGGTTCTTCCCCCTCGACCACGCGTACCAGATCTACGAGGCCGCCGACGAGCCGAAGGAGCTGTGGATCGAGCCCGGCTTCGGCCACGCGGAGTCGGCGGCCACCCCGGAGCTGGTCCGCCGCATCGGGAGATGGGCCGCGGCCCGTTCCGGTCACCCGGAAGATGTCTATCCTCGGGAAGATTGACCGTATGCCTGGTGAGGATCGACCTGATGGCGATGCCGATGTGACGGCGGCGGGCAGCGGCGAGGGAAGGGACACATGCGGAGCATCTACGTTGCGGGTCTTGGGCGGGGAGACGGCAGGCAGATCGTCGAGCTCGGCCTGATGGAGCTGCTGACCGGGCGGGCCGACCGCACGGGGGTCTTCCGGCCGATCACCGGGGGCGGCGAGGACCGCACCCTGGAGCTGCTCAAGGCCAGATACCGCCCCGCCGCCGCGGCGACCGGGGTGACCGCCGAGGACGCCGCGGAGATCTACGCCGAGCGGGGCGCCGAGGAGCTCATCGGCCGCCTGGTCGCCCGCTTCCACACCCTGGAGCGCGAGTGCGACGCCCTGCTGGTGCTCGGCAGCTCCTTCGACACCGACGACCTGCCGCGCGAGCTGGCCTTCAACGCCCGCCTGGCCGCCGAGTTCGGCGCACCGGTGATCGTGGTGGTGGGCGCGCACGGCGACGACGCCGAGGAGATCGCGACGGAGATGCGCACCGGCTACCAGGTCTTCTCCGACCTGGGTTGCACGGTGCTCGCCGTGATCGCCAACCGGGTCCCCGAGGGCACGGTCATCGAGTGCGACCTGCCGGTGCCCTGCTACGCCGTGCCCGAGCACCCGTCGCTGTCGGCGCCGACCGTCGGGCAGGTCATGCGGGCGGTGGACGCCGAGCTGATCCAGGGCGAGGACGGCCTGTCGCGCGACGTGCTCGGGTTCGTGTTCGGCGGCGCCACGCTCCCGGTGTTCCTGGAGCACCTCGTCGACGGCGCGCTCGTGATCACGCCGGGCGACCGCGCGGACCTGCTGCTGGTCTCGCTGGCCGTCGAGGCGGCCGGTACGGCGAGACCGGCCGGGGTCGTCCTCACCGTGGGGGAGAGGCCCAGCGAGGCCGTACGGGAGCTCACGGCCCGTCTGGCGCCCGGCGTGCCGGTGCTCGCGGCCGAGGCGGACAGCTTCACCGTGGCGACCACCCTGGCCGGGCTGGAGGGAAGGCTCACCGTCGACAACCCGCGCAAGATCGCGACGGCCCTCGGTCACTTCGAGGCGCACGTGGACGCGGCCGGTCTGGCCGACAGGATCGAGCTGACCCGCTCCGAGCGGGTCACCCCGATGATGTTCGAGCACACCCTGCTGGAGCGGGCGCGGGCCGACCGGCGGCACATCGTGCTGCCGGAGGGCGAGGACGACCGCATCCTGCGGGCGGCCGACATCCTCCTGCGGCGCGGCATCGTCGACATCACCCTCCTCGGCAGGGAGGACGTGGTGCGGCGGCGGATCGGCGACCTCGGCCTCGACCTGTCGGGCGTGACCGTCGCCGACCCGCTCACCTCGCCGCTGCGGGAGTCGTTCGCCGAGGAGTACGCCAAGCTGAGGGCGCACAAGGGCATGACCGCCGAGCTGGCCCTGGACGTGGTCGCCGACGTCAACTTCTTCGGCACGATGATGCTGCACCGGGGTCTGGTGCACGGCATGGTCTCCGGGGCCGCGCACACCACGGCCGCCACGATCCTGCCCGCCTTCCAGATCATCAAGACGGTTCCCGACACCTCGATCGTCTCCTCGGTGTTCTTCATGTGCCTGGCCGACCGGGTCCTCGTCTACGGCGACTGCGCGATCAACCCCGACCCCGACGCCGAGATGCTCGCCGACATCGCGATCTCCTCGGCCCGCACGGCGAAGCGGTTCGGCGTCGAACCGAGGATCGCGATGCTGTCCTACTCCACCGGCGAGTCGGGCAGCGGCGCCGACGTCGACAAGGTCCGCGCCGCCACCGCCCTGGTCGCCGAGCGGGCGCCCGACCTGCTGGTCGAGGGGCCCGTCCAGTACGACGCGGCGGTGGACGCCAGGGTCGCGGCCGCCAAGCTGCCCGGGTCACAGGTCGCCGGCCGGGCGACCGTGCTGATCTTCCCCGACCTGAACACCGGCAACAACACCTACAAGGCCGTGCAGCGCTCGGCCGGTGCCGTCGCGGTCGGGCCGGTCCTGCAGGGGCTGCGCAGGCCGGTCAACGACCTGTCGCGCGGAGCCCTGGTCACCGACATCGTGAGTACCGTCGCCATCACCGCCGTACAGGCGCAGGAGGTCACACCTTGAGCGAGCGAGGCGCGCGGACGGCCGGGTTCCCCGGACGGAGCGGTGACCCGGGCGGCCTGGCAGGCCCGGGCGGCCCGGGCGACCTGGGCCGGGAGAGCGGTCCGGCCCGGGACGGGGAGCCCGGCGGGGGGAGCCTTCCCGGCCGGGTGCTGGTCCTCAACTCCGGGTCCTCCTCGCTGAAGTACCGGCTCCTGTCCGGCGCCGAGCGGCTGGCCTCGGGAACGGTGGAGCGCATCGGCGAGCCCGGCTCCCCGGCACCCGACCACCGGGCGGCACTGGAGACCGTCGCGGCCCGGCTGGCCGCCGGCGGCCTGGGGCTCGACTCCCCCGAGCTCACCGCGATCGGGCACCGGGTGGTGCACGGGGGCACGGCCTTCACCCGGCCCACGCTGATCACCGACGAGGTGGTCAGGGGGATCGAGGAGCTCGTCCCCCTCGCGCCCCTGCACAACCCCGCCAACCTGGCGGGCATCGAGGTCGCCCGGCGGCTACGCCCCGACCTGCCGCAGGTCGCCGTCTTCGACACCGCCTTCCACGCCACGATCCCCCCGGCCGCCTCGACGTACGCGATCGACCGCGAGGTGGCCGCGCGGCTGGGGGTGCGGCGCTACGGCTTCCACGGCACCTCACACGCGTACGTCTCCCGCCAGGCCGCCCTCCTCGCGGGCGGGCCCGAGGCCAACGTGATCGTCCTGCACCTCGGCAACGGGGCCAGCGCCTCGGCGGTGTCCGCCGGGCGGTGCGTGGACACGTCCATGGGCATGACCCCGCTGGAGGGCCTCGTCATGGGGACCCGCAGCGGCGACCTGGACCCGGCGGTGGTCCTCTACCTGGCGCGTACGGGAGGCATGTCCCTCGACGAGATCGACGCGCTGCTCAACCGCCGCAGCGGCATGCTCGGCCTCTGCGGCGACAACGACATGCGCGCGGTGACCGAACGGGTGGCCGGGGGCGACCCGGACGCCGAACTGGCCCTGTCGGTCTACTGCCACCGGCTCCGCAAGTACGTCGGCGCCTACTACGCCGTCCTCGGCACGGTCGACGTCATTGCCTTCACCGGCGGCGTCGGGGAGAATTCCGCCCTGGTCAGGGAGAGGACGCTGGCCGGTCTCGGGGCGCTCGGCATCGCCGTGGACCCGGTACGCAACGCGCGGGGCGACACGCTCGTCTCCGCCGACGGCGGGGCCGTGAAGATCGCGGTGATCCCCACGGACGAGGAGTTCGAGATCGCCCGGCAAACTCTTTCCGTCGTTTCCCGAACCAATCGCGGATAAAAGACGTCTACCACGACAGCGGATGAATGAGATCCGCCGGGAGAAGTCCGCGGGACCCGAACCATCGCTCGGCGCTCGTCGTGGGACATACTTCTTGTGGTCGGACGGTCGCCCAGCGTCGCGGGGGTGCGCTGGGCGGTCCGTCCGGCGGTGTGCCGGTACGGCTCGTCACGAGCCGTACCGGCACACCTGAGGCTCGACCCGCTCGCGGAGCGCCTCAGCCCAGGCGGGCGATCGACTTGTACTCCAGGTAGGACGACAGTCCCTCCGGGCCCAGCTCGCGGCCGAGACCGCTGCCCTTGAAGCCGCCGAAGGGCGAGCTGTTCTCGATCATGAAGAGGTTGACGCCGTAGGTGCCGGCGCGCACCTGGCGGGCGACGTCCATGCCGTGCTCGGTGTCGGCGGTCCACACCGTCCCGGCCAGGCCGTAGTCGCTGTCGTTGGCGATCCGGATCGCGTCCCTCTCGTCCTCGTACGGGATCACCGCCAGGACCGGGCCGAAGATCTCCTCGCGGGCGATGCGCATCTCGTTGGTGGCTCCCGCGAAGACGGTCGGGGCCACGTACCAGCCGCGGTCGTAGGGGCGCTCCAGGCCGCCGACGACCGGCTTGGCGCCCTCGTCGATGCCGATCTTGATATAGCCCTCGACCCGCTCCTGCTGCCGCTTGGCGACCATCGGGCCGATGCCGGTCGCCGGGTCGGCCGGGTCGCCGACCTGCATGCCCCGTACCATCGCCGAGACCGCGTCCACGACCTCGTCGTAGCGGTTGCGCGAGGCCAGGATGCGGGTCTGGGCGACGCAGGCCTGGCCGTTGTTCATCAGCGAGGCGATCGACAGGAAGCCCATCGCGGAGGGCAGGTCGCAGTCGTCCAGGATGATCGCCGCGGACTTGCCGCCCAGCTCCAGGGTGCAGCGCTTGAGCTGCTCGCCGCAGATCGCCGCGATGCGCCGCCCGGCGGCGGTGGAACCGGTGAAGGCGACCTTGTCCACGTCCGGGTGGGAGATCAGGTGCTCGCTCGTCTCGCGCCCGGCGGCGACGATGTTGACGACGCCGTCGGGGATGCCCGCCTCCTTGACCATCTCGGCCAGCAGGTAGGAGTCGAGCGGGGTCTCGGGCGCGGGCTTGACCACGATCGTGCACCCCGCGACGAGGGCCGGGGCCAGCTTGATCATGATGACGAACTGCGGGACGTTCCACGGGACCACGGCGGCGACCACGCCCACCGGCTCGCGGCGGACGGTCACGGTGCCGAAGGTGCCGGGGCGCTCCTCCTCGACGGGGAAGGTCTTGCCCAGCTCGGCGTAGTACTGGAGCATGCCGAGCGGCTGCGGCGCCTGCGCCAGCTGGGAGAAGGTGATCGGAGAGCCCATCTCCAGGGTGATGAGCTCGGCCATCTCGCCCTGGCGGGCCGCGTAGATCTCGGCGAGCCTGCCGACGACGGCCGCGCGCTCGGCCATCGTCATCCGGGGCCACGGACCGTGGTCGAACGCCTGGCGGGCGGCTGCCACCGCCCGGTCCATGTCGGCGGGGGTGCCGTCGGGAACCCGGCCGACGACCTCCTCGGTATGAGGGGAGACGACGTCGATGATGCCGGTCCCGGCGGGGGCCACCCAGTCGCCTCCGATGAAGAGCGTGTCGTGCTGGCGCATGATGTGTTGCCTCCTGGTGGGCGGGCCAGAGTCGCGATTCTCGGACGGTTTCATCCGCTGGGCAGGGCGCCACGCGCCCCACCGTTGCTTGAGACCGAATCATGTTCTGTCGCTGATGACAAGGGTGGCCGGCGTCTTCGTGTCTCGATCCGGGACGTCTTCGCGCCTTGGGTTGAGATACCCCCGGGTCTTGGGCTGAGACGTCTTCGCGCCTTGGGCCGAGACGTCTTCATGCTGTGAGGTGAGACGCCCTCGTGCCGTGAGCCCGGGATGTCTTCGGCTCGCGAGTGGAGTGGTGCGTTCTGTGCGAGGATTCTCCAGAGTGACAGGAGTGACATGTACCGCAGTAGTTGGTTAAATCACCCTAAAGAGGTTGATAGTTCACCAATGGTGCGCGGGTTCCTTCGTTCCGGTGGCGAGCTTCAAGATCGTCTTCTATAGTTTCGCTCCGTCCATGAGGGGGCTCCGGAGGTGAGCGAAGCGTGAGGCCGACTCGCGCAGCCGCATTGGCTGCCGCACTCACCGTGCTACTCCTGTCGCCCGCCGTCGCCGGGGCCGCCCCCCTCCAGGTCGCCAAACCCAGCCCCGAGGCCGAGCTCAAGAAGCTGACCCAAGAGGCGGCGGCCATCAACAAGAGCTATCGCGGCCAGGTGCAGAGCCTGGAGGAGACCCGGGTCCAGGCCAGCAAGGCCACGACCAACGCCAAGGGCCTCAGGCGCGCCCTGGCCAACGCCGAGACCGACGTCGTGCGCTTCGCCCAGACCACCTACATGGGCGGCGCCCTCGACGACGGCAACCTGTTGAGCTTCCAGGGTGACGCCAACCTGGCCCTCGGCCAGGCCGCGACCATGTCCTACCTGGCCAGTCGCCGCGCCACCCAGCTCAACCGGGTCAAGGACCTCATCAAGAAGGCCAAGGCCGCGGAGAAGTCCGCCGACACGAAGATCGTCAAACTCAAGAAGGACATCGCCGACCTCAAACGGCAGCGGGTCAGGATCGAGAAGCTCCTGGCCAAGTACGGCTTCCAGACCCCCTCGGGCAGCGGCGGCCTGACCCCCCGCACGATCACCATGCGCAACCTCGTGCTGCAGACCTTTCCCATGCCGTACGGCTACGGCTGCCTGCGCCCCGGCGACCCCGGCGACCACGGCAGCGGCCGGGCCTGCGACTTCATGATGAGCTCCGGCGGCAGCGTCCCCGCGGAGGACGCCCTGGACCGCGGCAACCGCCTCGCCCAGTGGGCCATCGACAACGGCAACCGCCTCGGAGTCATGTACATCATCTGGCAGCAGAAGTACTACGACGTCCGCACCGGCGCCGGCTGGAAGATGATGTCCAACCGAGGCGGCAACACCGCCAACCACATCGACCACGTCCACATCTCGATGTTCTGAGCTGCCAGGCTCCTGACCTGCGGTGATCTCGTTCGGTGGGACTCTCAGGGCACATCCAGGGCACATCGGCCCGTCGCCCACGCGTCCTCGATGACCTGCCTCATGCGGTCCTCGCTGGACGGCATCAAGTGCGTGTAGGTCCGCAGGGTGAACCCGGGGTCGGCGTGCCCGAGGAAGTCGGCCACGGCCTTGATGGACACGCCTCGCTCCAGGAGCACCGAGGCGAAGTGGTGGCGGAGCATGTGGAAGCCGTTCTCGCGAGTCGTCGGGATGCCCGCTTTGATCAGGGTCGGCTTCCAGACGAAGCGGTTGAACTCGGTCCGGTTGATCAGGCTGTGCAGCCTGGTCGTGAAGATCAGCTCTGCCGAGTGCGGCGGTCCTTCCAGCATTCGCCAGGGCAACGTGATCTCGACCGGCGGAAAAGCCAGTTGGTGATCGGAGAGACGCAGGGCAAGGCTTTCCGGCAGGGGAACGTCACGAACCTTGCCGCCCTTGGGCGGGGCGAAGAGCATCTGACGGTCCTTCAGCATCTTGACCTGCCGCCGTACGTGGACGACTCCGGCCGCTAGGTCGATGTCCTCGACGGCCAGGCCGAACGCCTCACCTTGACGCAGCCCGAGCGTCGCAGCCGCCTGGACCATGACCTCGTAACGTCGTGCGACGGCACCGGCGGCGGTCTTCACCTGCTCCACCGACCACGGCGTGATCTTCTTGGACTCTGCTCTCGGCGGTTTCACCGATCCCGCGTGACAGGGGTTCTTGGGGATCACCCCGTCATCCACGGCAGCATTCAAGAGCGCGGACAGGTGAGCGAAGACGGTCCGGACGTAGTTCGGGGCGAGCTTCTTCTGAAGACCGCGCAACCATGCCTGAAGAAGGCTGGGACGCAGTGCCCGCAGTTCCCTCTCCCCGAGGATGGGATAGACGTGGAGCCGTAGACGGATCTCCACCAGCTCGTACGACGACCGGTCGAAGGTCTGGGCCTCAAGCCAGTTCTCGCCGTACTCTCTGACCGTGATCTTTCCGGCGTTCGGGTCGATGTAGGTCCCGCGGTTCAGCTCGTTCGTGATCTGCGCGTCGAACGCCTCCGCGCAGGTGTTCGCGTCCTGGCCAGCCTTCTTGGCGAAGTTCCTCTTGCGCTGGCTTCCAGACTCATCGCGCCAGCGCACCTGCCAGCGGTCGCCGACGCCGTATTCGGAGCTGCGGACTTTCTTCGTGGTGCCGTCGGGCTGTTTCACCATCTTGTGCCAGCGGTCGTAGACGGTCACGGCTGCCTCCGCACCCAAGCCACGACGTCTTCCGGCAGGTAGCGAACGTGACGGCCGACCTTGTGACTCTCCGGACCGGTGCCGAGGTGACGCCACTGGTAGAGCGTGGCGACAGGTACTCGCAGGAAGCGCGACGCTTCGGCCACGCCCCAGAGGCTGTCATCGAGGGTCATGCGGCCCCCAGGGATGCGACGTACCGGTGAGAGCGCTCACCAGAAGTGCGTCACCGACGGAGAACCCCTTGCCCGCGTACTCCCAGTTGGTGATCACGATGACGGTGTCCTCGTCGAAGAGGGGCAGGCGTCCGGTGGTGATCTCTTCGGTGCGGGCGAAGTCGCGGCGTTCGTCGCGGATGGAGCCAATGGTGATGGAGTAGTGGCGCGAGCGGGTGGAGAAGTGGCCGCGGAAGCCCAGCATGTGGGACCAGTGGGTAAGGCGGAGGTCGGCCAGTTCGTCGAGGGCGCCCAGGCGCTGGCATTCGGCGATGAGGCGGCGGGGGTGGTCGCGGAGGTTGAAGGCGGCCAGGTCGTCGAGGGGGTTGATGCGTCGGTCGAGGGCGCCGACGCATTCGGCGGCTTTGGTGGCGTACTTGGCGATGTAGCCGGCCACGGCCTGGTCGGAGAGTTCGCCGTCCATGGTGATCTGGCGGATGTCGAGTTGCTGTCCCCAGCGCAGGATGCGCGCGGGTTCGTCGCCTGCCGCAGGGACAGTTACGGTCACCGCTCGGACGGCGTGTTGTATGGCGTGCGTCAGCATCTCCGCCGTCGCCCAGGCTGGAGGCGGTGAGCTGGGTCCGTCCGACCCGTCGAGGCGGATGACCGCGTGGAAGTGGACGACACCGCGTTTCTGGTACTCGGCGACTTTGGCGAAGGAGATTGTCAGGCGCTCGCGCAGCTCCCGTAGGGTCAGGCCAGCCGTCTTGGCGACGCGTCGCCGCAGAGCGTCGGTGAAGCGCTGCCAGAGCTTCGGGGAGACCGCGTTGAACAGCACCGATCCCGTGTACTCGTAGCAGTCCGGGCAGAGCGGCTCACCGAGACACGATTCGTCGGCGCCGTGTCGGGCGGTGCAGGACATGACGCGCCCGTGCGGGCAGGTCTGCGCGTCGCGGCGGGCGTGACAGGGCAGGGTCTTGCCGTTCTTCTCTCGCCGGGTGTGGACGACGCCGAATGACGGGGCGGTCAAGGTGATGAACAGGCACGGGTGTGCGGTCACCGAGGTCGGGACGCCCTTGCCGCCGACCAGGCCCGCGCGGATCAGTTGGTAGGTGTCGGCGCGGTAGACCTCGGCGCAGGCCGGGCAGCGGGAGGCGCGACGGGTCTTGCACGGCAGGTGCAGGACCCCGTCGGGTTCGGTGGCGGTGGTGTAGCGGTGCAGGAGTCGGCCGGTGGCGCGGTCGACGTGCAGGACGCGGCCCCGCATGTGGATGGGCTGGCGACAGCCGCCGGTGGCGCGGAGCCGGGCGGCCCAGCGGGGATACTTCGGATCGTTCAGGCGGGTGATCATGCCTGCGATCGCGTGCGTGTCGGGGCGTGTTGTGGGCAAGATGGTCTCCTCCTTTCACTCGTTGGGTGAGGGGGATGGCCCCCGACCTGGCAGGCGTCTTGGCGGATGTACGGCCAGGCCGGGGGCGCCGACGGTTTCAGCAGAAGCCGAGACCGTCGCAGGACTCGCAGGTGATGCCGTGGCTGTCGAGGCCGGTGGCGCCGCAGTCGCAGCACCGCCACCGCTTGGGCGCGATCAGCGCGGGCGGTTCTTGCTCGCTGCCGTGCGCGGGGGTGAAGTCTTCTTTCATCGGGCGGCCTCGGAGGTGGTGCGCAGGGTGCGCAGCAGATCGGAGGCGAGTTGGTTGGACACGCCCAGGCGGGCGCGTAGGGTGTCGCGGCTGATCGGCTTGCCTTGGGCGTTCTGGTACTCGGCAGCCACCCGGCGGGCGTAGTCGACGAGTTCTGAGGACGGCCCGTCCGCAGCCTCGTCCTGGTCGTCCTTGTCGTCCTGGGCGGCGGGGACGAGGGCTGGCACCGGAACCGGCTCGGAGGACGGGGTCGGGGATGGTTCAAGGCGGGGGCCGGAGGCGCGGCGTTCGAGCATGGAGACGGCGATCAGGAACGCGCCTGCCGGGGTGGCGGCGGTGATCCAGCCCCAGGCGGAGGCTTCGGCTTGGTGGAGGTTGGCGGACAGGGACAGGACGATGCCGAGGATGAGGACGAGGGTGGGCCAGGAGGCCAGGCCGTCCCGGACGCGTCCGGTCTTCTTGTCGCGCTGGCGTTCGCGGGCGGCCATGACACAGGTGAGGTCGACGCACACGGCGACGGCCCAGGCCATCCAGCCGTTCTGCCCGTGTTCGGTGGCGGTGTCGCGGATGTGAGTGAACGAGCCGGCCCCGGCGATCGCGGCCAGGACGATCACCGGTCCGGAGTCGAGCAGGACGGCGAGCAGGTTTCGCGTCATGGTTCCTCCCTTCAGAAGTCAGGGGGTACGGGGTGTTAGGCGGGGACGTCGACCGGTTGGGCTGCGGTGAGGTCGTCCCAGGACGGGGTGAGGTGGGCGTAGGTCTTGGCGGCGTGTTCGGCGGTGTTCTCGGCGACGTAGAAGGAGCGTGCCCGGTACCACTGGCCGTCTTGGGAGGCGACGATCGCGACGCCGGGGGTTTCGGCGGGGATCGCGCGGGCGGAGACGAGGGCGGCGGGGTCGAGGTCGCCGAGGGTCATGGTCGCGGTTTCGGGGTCGTTGACTCGATGGCAGATGCGTCCCGAGCACTGGGCGCGCAGTGCGGTGACGCCGGGGCCGAGGTCGGAGCCGATGCGCTGACCGGAGCAGAACAGGTAGATCCCGAACGCGCGGCCGAGCTGTCCGATGCGCAGCAGCGCGGTGGAGGTCCTGGCGATGTCGTCCTTCTCGGACTTGTCGGCCATCAGGTACAGCTCGGCCAGCTCGTCGACGAGCACCACGACCGGAACGGGGCGCACAGCGGGAGGGAGTTGCCAGATGTTGCGGGCGCCGGTCATCCGGCACAGGCCCATCCGGTCGATCATCATGCCGATCAGGTCGGCCAGCAGCCGGGTGCATTCGGCGCGTTCGGTGGCCAGCGCGGACAGGCGTGCGGCGTAGGGGGTGAACTCCACGCCGCCCTTGAGGTCGAAGCCGACCAGGGCGACCGGTTGCGGGGCCAGTCCGACGAGCAGGGCGTTGGCGAGGTTGGACTTGCCGGACTGGGTGGCTCCGGCGTTGATCCAGTGCGGCACGGTACGGAAGTCGATCACCCAGGGTTTGCCGGTCTCCAGCCGTCCCACGGTGACCTTGAGCAGGTCGGTGGAGGGCGGTAATCGGTCCACTTGGACGAGGGGGTCGCGGATGGTGGTGTTGATGACGAGGCGTCCGGGGCGGGGCGAGGAGACGCGGACGGCGTGCACGCCCCAGGAGTGGGCAAGGCGTTCGGCGGCCTGGGCGTAGTCATCGGGGATCTGGCCTTCCAACAGGCGCAGGGTGACGCGCCAGCCGTGCCGTGTCGGCATGGGCAGCCACATCCAGGGTTTGGTGTCGACAGCGACCCGGCGAAAGCGGCGCCGTACCTTGACGGTGCCGGTGGAGACGAGGGCGCCAGGGGTGAGGGTGAAGGCCCAGCGCGCCCGCTTCTTCGTCAGCCCGCAACCGAGGGCGACCTTGCGCCAGGTGGCGCGGACGCTGAGCGCGGTGAGCGGGTAGGCGGCGACCAGCCAGAACGACTGGCGGTGAAAGCGCCGCCACGCCCACAGAGTGACCGCGAGGCAGGCCAGGACGATGAGGGCGAGCCTCAGGGAATCAGGCACCCTGGTCTCCCGCAGGAATGCCGGAGACGGGGACGATGGAGGTGGCCTTGTAGCTGATGCCCCATCGCGAGGCGCCGTTCTGCGGGATCTCCCAGACGTAGCCGACCATCGCGGTTGGCACGACGTCCTGGCCGGGAGCGATCGGGGGCTGTCCGGAGGTTCCGACCTTGACCAGTTCGATCCGGCCCAACTCGTCCTCGGCGAGCAGGACGGATTCGTAGATCTTGTTGCCCTCCTTGTCGGTCTTGATCTTGCCGGTGTCCTGGTCGACCACGCGGGGGCGGGCGGCTTTGACGCAGGTGAAGCGGAGTCGGTGGACGTCGACGGGGATCGGGATGTTGCGCATGGATGTACCTCCTTATTTGGCTAGGACAACATAGTCAGCCTAGTTGGCATGGGTGTCAATGGTCGCGTGGTTGGCTTGGTCGCGCCTTTGTGCTGAACTAGGAGCACTCGCGATAGAAGAGGGGCGATGGTCAAGAACACCGGGCGACCCGGCTATCTGCAGATCGCCGACGACCTGCGCGAGCAGATCCGGCGCGGCACCTTGGCGCCCGGAAATCCGCTGCCGTCCACCACCCAGCTCGCGACGACGTACGAGGCGTCGCTAAGCGTGGTGAAACTCGCCGTCGGGGTGCTACGAAACGAAGGGCTGGTCATCGGCCAGCAGGGCAAGGGCGTCTTCGTCCGCGACGACGCCGCCCCGGCTCTGCCGCCGGCTGCGGAGGAGTTGGCCAAGATGCGGGCCACGCTGCGAGATCTGTCGCAGCGCCTGGAACGGGTGGAGTCGAAGTTGGCCGAGCGCGAGTAACTCGCCGCTCATCCGCGCACGTGGCAGCCGGTGACCCGCCGCGCCAGGCCCGCCGCCCGAGTCGGGGGAACGCCCCCCAGGGACATCCGCCGGTCCTCCTGGCGCATGCCGAGCATGACCAGCACGTAGCCGACCAGTACGGCCGCCCCGAGAACGAGGCCGATGATCAGAGGGATCGTGGTCACGTCCAGCTCACCCCCGCCTCGGCGAGGTTGCGCGGACGGCCGGCCGGGCGCCTGCTCTGCCCGCGCCGCTTGCTCGTCCGGCGCTTGGCCGCCTGCCCCTGACGCCGGATCCACCGGTCCCGGGCCAGGCACTTACGGCAGGCGATCCGCCCCTCCTCCAGGGTCGCGCCGCACACGCAGGCGGGCGTCTCGTCGATCGGCCGAATGTCGTTGATCACTGTGTCTCTCCTCTCGATCGCTGCTGTTGCTGCCTTGCGATATCGAGAGTGCGGCAGAGAGGCGGGATGAGATCACTACAGGATGGGACATGTTCAGGACGTCCGGTCTACGATTGCCACGTCCCTGGACGTCCCTTCTTACGGGCAGGTGAGATGGCGAACGAGCGATTGCGCACGGCATTGCTGGAGCGGGGAACGACGATCGTCGAGCTGGCCGAGGCCATCGAGGTGGACGCCAAGACCGTGGAGCGGTGGATCACTCAAGGCCGCACCCCGTACCGCAAGCACCGCTTCGCCGTCGCCAAGTACCTCGACGCCGAAGAGGCCTACCTCTGGCCCAACGCCCTGACGCCCAAGCAAGCCGCCGCGGTCTCGGAGACCGAGATCGTCACCGTCTACCCGCACCGCTGGGCTGTCCCCCGGGACGCCTGGGGACGTCTGTTCTCCGCCGCCCGAGAAGAGATCGGCGTGCTGGTCTACAGCGGCACCTTCATCTCCCAGGACACCGGCCTCATGCGCCTGTTCGCCGACAAGGCCAACGCGGGCGTACGGGTGCGCATCCTGCTCGGCGACCCTGACTCACCCGAGGTCGCCCAACGCGGCGCGGACGAGGGCATCGGCGACGGCATGGCCGCGCAGATCAGGATGTCGCTGGTGCTGTACCGGCCGTTGCGTCAGGTCGAAGGCGTGGAGATCCGGCTGCATCGCACGGTGCTGTACAACTCCATCTACCGCGGTGATGACCAGCTTCTGGCCAACACCCACCTGTACGGCATGCCCGCCGGAGACGCACCCGTCCTGCACCTGCGCAAGGTGGTGGGCGGCGGCATGGTGTCGACCTACCTCGACAGCTTCGAAGCCGTCTGGGCCGGCGCCACCCCGGTAGAGTCCTGAGCCATGGCCCGCCGGATCGACTTCTACGACGACCCCTCCGCGCCCGCACCCAACAGCCTCGTCCCCTCGGTCAACGTCGTCGTCACCAACAATGCCGGGGACATCTTGATGATCCACCGCACCGACAACGACAACTGGGCAGTGCCCGGCGGCGCCATCGACCTCGGCGAATCCCTCCCGGCCGCAGCCGTCCGCGAGACGCTGGAAGAAACCGGCGTCACGTGCGAGATCACCGGCATCGTCGGCACCTACACGGATCCCAGGCACGTCATTCTCTACACCAGCGACGGCGAGGCCCGACAGGAGTTCTCCATCGTCCTCACCGGCCGCCCGATCTCCGGCGAACCAACGCCGAGCGACGAGTCCCGCGAAGTCCGATGGGTGCCGCGCGAGCAGGTCGACTCGCTGACCATGGACCGCTCGATGCGCTTGCGGATCGGCCACTACCTAGCCGGCACCACCGGGCCGTACATTGGCTAGCGCGACCTGGATCGCCCGCACCGCCGAGGTTATGCACGGCGTCGCATTGGCGATCGACCGGCTCACCAGATGCTCGGGACCGTAGCGGGAATGGATCTCCGCCAGCCGTACATCGACCTCCAGGGGGAGGCCGTCCGGGCTGGTGGTCATGTCGCAGTAGGTCAGCGCCTCCACCAGCTCCGGACGCTCCCGGTCGAACTCCTCGTTCAGCATGTCCAGCAGACCGCGCTCGGTGGCCTCATAGACCGCGCACGAGTGATGCGCCACCAGCCGGACAAGCTTGTCATCGGCCTGGTGCACATCGCGCAGGTAGCGGGCACCGTCGAGCGGATGGAAGCCGGTGTCGACCAGCTGCGGCGCGTACCCGATGTCGTGCAACCAGGCCGAGGCGGTCAGCAGATCGGATTCCTGGCCGAGGATCGGCGCCAGCGACTCGGCACGCGCAGCTACCCCTCGCGTATGCGCCCACCGGCGCGGCAACGGCTGCTCCAGCAGCTCTTTGGCCAGGTCACGTGCCCACTCAGCTTGTCCCATGCGGTTCACGATAGACGCCGTCCCCCGAGGCGAATCCAGTACGCAAGCCGAGACGTCCCAGGACGTCTCAGTCCGGGAGAGGACGGACAAACCGACCCTTGCCATGCGCGGTCACGATCAACCCCTCGCGCTCCAGCTCACCAAGGGCATGACGCACCGTGTTGCGCGAAGCCCCGTACTGCCGCCGGAGCGCGTTCTCACTCGGCAACGCCGCCCCGACGGCCAGAACACCCCCGAGGATCTGCGTCCGCAGATCCCTCGCGATCACCTGATACCGGTACGCCGTCGTATCCGCCTGGCGCCCCTCCTCCTTCACCACGCGCCCCTTGCCAGGCATCGTGACGATCAACCTCTCGCTCTCCAGCACCGCCAGACCGCGACGGACGGTCGTGCGGGCCACGTGAAACTCCGCGACCAGGGCCGCCTCGGAGGGCAGAGCGCCGCCGGCCGGATACTCGCCAGAGGTGATCTTTTCGCGGAGCCGGTCGGCGATCTGGGGATAGACCAGCCCGCCAGTCAGCCACCTGCTCGTCTCAGAGATCATCGAGTCAGGTGCGGTACGCGTCGACGATCTTGCTCAGATCTACGGTCAGTGGCTCCTGCTCGCCTTGACGCCAGCCTTCCCGAGCTGCGGTGGAGATCCGCTTGGCCGCACTCACCAGGCGCAGCGAGGAGGTCCGCTCATCCAGCTGGTCGCCCCAATAGAACCAGTGGAACGCCGTCTGGACATAGACCCGCCGGGTCCGGAAGTGCCGGTCGACGACCTCCAGGCAGGGCTGTCCGGTGTTGTCGACGATCAGGACGGTGGTGATCTCCAGCGAGGACAGCTGCTCGCGCAGCAGGGTCAGCAGCTCCTGCTGATGGGCGCGCTGTCTTTCTCGTGCGGTGCTCATGGATGTGCTCCTATCGGCGTGGAGGGGGCAGTCCATTGGGTGGGAGCCCGTGCCGACGAGCTTCGTCTTTGAGGGCCGGAGATCGACACCACAACTTAGGGACGTCTAGGGACGTCTTATGTTAACGTCGCAGGCACTGACCGTGCCACGGGAGGTGCCACCCATGAACGAAAACCTGCGCCACGCCCTCATCCGCGCGCGGCTCCAACCCCTCGACGTCGCCACCCACCTGACCGTCGACCCCAAAACCGTCACCCGCTGGCTGGCCGGCCGCATCCCCCACCCCCGCCACCGCCTGGCCGTCGCCGACCTGCTCGAAGTCGACGAAAACGACCTGTGGCCCGACAGCGTCCGCCACCGCTCAGGGCTCACCCATGAGTTGAAAGCCGTCTACCCCCACCGGTGGGCGGTGCCGGCGGACACCTGGCGCACGTTCTTCGCGTCCGCCACCACCAACATCGACATCCTCGTCTACAGCGGCCTGTTCCTCGCCGAAGACTCTGGACTCCTGCGCATCCTCACCGACCGAGCACACGCCGGGGTGCGCGTGCGCATCCTGCTCGGCGACCCCGACAGCCCCCACGTGACAACCCGCGGCACCGAGGAAGGCATCGGCGGCGACGTCATGGCCAGCAGGGTCAGAAACGCCCACGCCCTCTACCGGCCACTCCAAGACGTCGAGGGAGTCGAACTCCGGCTACACCGCACGGTGCTCTACAACTCCATCTACCGCGCCGACAACGAACTCCTGATCAACCTGCACGCCTACGGCACCCGAGCCCCCGAAGCGCCCGTCATCTACCTAACTCACACCGAAGCCAACAGCACCGCAACGACCTACCTGACCAGCTTCGAACACGTCTGGACCAGCGCCGAACCCGCAGGCCGGAAGCTCTAACAGGCAGCCTGCCCAAGATCGAAAGAAACTTATCTGTTCGTCTTCAAGGCGCGTGCCGCCTGCGGCGTCCCGCGCGCGTCGGGCGGTCGCTGGCCGCGCTGCGGCTCTTCGGCCGGTCGCGGCCAGCACCGCGCCGCGCACCCCACCACTATGGGAACCCACAACCCGAGAACTAATTAGGCACGATCAGAGGTCCTCAACAGCATTGCGCACGCTCTCGAGCGCACGCATTAGGTCCTTTTCGATAAGCTGAGAAATCTCGCTAAGACGCTGCATTGGCGGCGTGCTGGCTTCAGGCGATGCACTCCAGCTAAAATGCCAGGAGCAGTCTTGGGAAGAGAGGATCTCCTCATGGCTAAAACGGCGCCAGCGAATAAGGCCCTCATGCTCCTGGCGCTTCTCCAGCTGTCCGGCTTGATATAAGTCTACGAACTCAAGAAGATCCGACTCCTGGATTGGCTTGCTGCGAAGGGAGAATCGAACATCGGTTCGGAGGTCATAAACCCAGAGACTACCCTTCGGCTGTTCGCGCCGATTCAGTACATCGAAGAAAACGACGTTGGATTTAACCCCATGGGCATAAAACAAGCCTGGAGGGAGGCGAAGAATTGTATGGACGTCGCACAGTTCCATAAGTTTGCGACGAATTAGTGCAGCCGCGCCGCCTTCGAAAAGGACGTTATCTGGAAGTACCAGCGCAGCTCGACCGCCACTCTTAAGCATCATGTAGACATGTTGAACAAAGTTCAGCTGCTTGTTTGCAGTAGGAACCCAAAAGTCAGATCGGAATACGGTTAGATCATCGTTATTATCGCCCGAACGTTTCTCTTTAGCGGAGTACGTAATCGAACCCTTCACGCCGAAGGGCGGATTCGTTAGGACGATATCAACTTTCGTGTCGGGAATCTTCTCCAAAGAATCACCGCACACTATGGGGAGATCGGCGTCAGAAGATCCGGATATTCCATGTAGTAGAAGATTCATGCCCGCCAGGCGAGCAACTTCCTCGACCAGTTCACCGCCACGAATAGCCTTTTTGTTGAGGTGCTCCGTCTCGGCAGGAGTTAGGTGAGGGTTATGCTCTTTCAGATACTGATGGGCCGCCAGCAGAAATCCCGCCGTGCCACAGGCGGGATCGGCGACTACCTCACCCAAGCGAGGGTTGACACATTCAACAATAGCCCGCACAAGCGCCCGAGGAGTGAAATACTGTCCCGCGCCACTTTTAGTGTCCCGAGCGTTCTTCTCAAGAAGTCCCTCGTATGCATCACCTTTTAGATCTGCAGACAGACCGGTCCAAGAAGTCTGGCCAATCAAACCGCTCACAAGCAACCTAAGCTTTGCCGGATCCTTAATTTTGTTTCTGGCATTACTGAAAATCAGCCCGAGCATGCCGCTCGTCCCAGATAGCGCAGACAGTGTCTCGCCATATTTTCGATGCATTGCTTTAGGTTCAAGAGCAGCGAAGGAGGACCAGGAATGTTTCTTCGGGACTGGTCCATTGGTCTGCTCATCCGACATCTTCAGAAAAAGCAGATAGGTGAGCTGTTCGACATAATCTGGATACGAAAGGCCGTCGTCTCTAAGGATGTTGCAATATTGCCAGAGCCTCCTGACAAGTGCAGACGCCTCGAAATTTTCTTGGTCTCTACCAAATGACATTAGACTCCTCCCTTCAGGACGACCATTTCGATCCACCATCGATCTTTAAATGATTCAATGTAGACCTTAGCTGCAGCCGAATAGTCCGCATCCTTACGCATCAGCCGCTTTAGGTCTCGCACGATATCTATAAACTGGGAAGATCCACGTTCTCCCGGCTTGGGAGCACATCGATCTCCTCGCCTCACAGTTCGACGAATAGTATTGTACAGTACTACTCGCTCGTCTCTAAATTTGGGCCAATCGAGGTGTAGACATAACCGTGTCCGACGGATCCTTTCCTCTGCTACCAGGACCCCTTTGAATTCAGGAGAAATATCCGTCTCACCATTGGATTTGAAAGATAAGAGTGGAGGGTCTTCGGGGTTTGTGGGATCCAGAATCGCAGGATCCTCAAGACTAAGATCATCACTCGGCGAGTAGGCTCTGTTTGCGGGTGTTACAAGAGGGAAGTAATCGGCTTTGCCTCCAACTACTCCAGTGACATTATCCCTTCGCAAGCGATTAGAACGATGGCAACTGAGGCGAAAGTTTTGCCAGTCGAATGCAAGCCAGTAGTAACCCGGGTGCGAAACTTCACCATGAACGCGACCCTTGGGACGGAAATGATCAACATCTTCATCAGTTCCTGGATTGCTGCACTCTACATACCAGCATTTATTATCTGAGAGTTTTTCAAGATACGGACGCAGTTGTACCCATCGGCCTCTATACTGTTCGATCAGTTCTCGCCGCGCCTTCGTATCTTGCTCTTCGCAAACCTTACGCTGTGCCTCTTCGAGCTCTGGAATAAGGTGCTGGATTAAGGGCTCAAGTTCTTCGAGATCTATAAAGCGCACTAGATCTCGCCTTCTGCCTGGAGTTGCCGGATAATGCTAGCAGAGAGCTCTTCTCTTTCTCTAATCTGTTCTGGCGTAAGTTCGATTCTCTCTCGCCAGCTAGGATCTTCTTGGTCAGTCCAAGCTTTAACGAAAAGTTGATAGAGTGGATCTCTAATAGTTCGAGAGAATCCTTTGCCGTTTAGGTTGTTATTGATTGCTTCAAGTTCGTTCCGCTCTTCGTCGGTCAAATCCTTCATTGATAGGATACGTTGCCTGTCCAGCTCGTCCTGAGTTTCTGGGTCGAGTGTGGATCGCAGTCGAAAAAGATCGCTTGTAAGAATAGCTGCCACCCCCATCCCGCGGGGATCCTCATCAGGAACCTCTACGGATGCAGTGCCAGACGGACCCCTCGTGAAGATTCTCACCTGGGGCCGATCGAGGCCTGCTAGAACAAGAGGATCATGTGAGGACATGAGTATGTGACAACTGTCTCCCCGATTCCTTAACCTGATGAACCGGTCAAGGAATGATAGGTATTGGGTACTCCAGATCGGATTTAGATGAGTATCTGGTTCATCGAGAAGGAAGAGCGCTTCATCGCGTGCAGTGAACTTCAGAAGACCTAAGACTAAGAGGAGTTGTTGTTCGCCTTCACTTAGGTCTCGGTAGGTAACCTCACCGCCGCCGGCAGCTGGCGTAAGCCTTACCCTCGTTCGCACCTCGCCCAGCAGCTTTGACAAGTGCGTGCTTTCAAGTGCAGTGAAGAACGAATATTGGTCGGGATAAGTTTGAAAAACCTGCGTGAGAGCATCTTGTGTCGGTAAGAACAAGTACAGAGAGTCGACCGGAGGATTCTTGGTGAGATCAGCCTGTATCCTCCTAGGCATTCTCATCGGAAGAAGGGCAGCATCATACAGGCGCCCAAGGAAGTCTTTTACCTCTCCCTCTGCATGCCAAAATCTCGGGTCTCCTCCTTTGGCGCGTTGCCAAGTAGGCTCGCGCAGCGCGAAGAGTACACTATCTAAACCGTCGATCTGAAGATGCTCACGCAAGAACGCTCGATCCTCATCAGCTACAGCGTCATTTTCCATAAAAAACGCTAGCAATGCAAACTGGCCATGGAGGTTTTGAGCATAGAATAAGCGACGAAGAGAGTTGGCGTCCCTCAGCCCTCGTCCAGCCGTCGATGAGACGTCCTTGATTATTCGATTATAGAAACGCTCTTGATGCTTTTCGAATAGCTCGGCTAATCGATCACTAGGGCCGGAGTAGTAGCCGAAAACGAACGCAGGACGATAGAGAGGGCGGCCTTCATCGTCTTCGCTTAGGAAAGTCTTTTTAGAGATTCGCTTGAACTCGCCCTGACCTCGCTGTCTGGCTTTTGCTACTGCACTCTTTCCGTTTTCAGCGCTGACTTGGACTTCGAATTCTCTGCAACTGTAAGATAATTCGTAGGTAAAGGGGGCTGGGAGTTCTAGATCTAGATTGCGAAAGATTAATGCAATAGCTTCCACTAAATTTGATTTGCCCGACCCGTTTTCGCCAACTAGAACAGTATAGGGTGAACTAGTGTCGAATTCGACGTAAAGGTCACGTAGATTCTTAAAAGCTCCTATCCGAAGACTAGATAGCCTCATCTTGAATAACCTCCATAAACGAGTTCTCCTGGGACTCGCCTGCAACGCGGACGGAAACGTCAAGCTCATCTCGCAGAGCTAGGTAGAACTTTTCCACATCCTGCACGGAATCTGGGTGAAACTTAGCTCGCCTAAAAAGTTCCGGCATCGTCGTGGCCCCTCCAGAGCCTCCCAGAACATCGGCTAGAAACTTTTTTTGTCGAGGTCGAACGCTGCTGGGTAACTGGCTATTCTCTTGGTCTAAATTCTTTCGACGCTTCACCGCTGGCTCTACAGGCGTTGGTCCCAGTCGCTTGAGAGCCTTTATAGTTGGCTCATCAGATGGATCTTGAGGAACCAATTTCCCGTTCACGGCCGCAGCGTATAGCTGTGTTTCCAAAATTGGAAGCTTTTGTAGCGATGCTTCGGTTGCTTCTAATTGCTGACTAGATTCGGATAGACGCCGCTTCGCTTCCTGTACAATTTCCTTCTGGACGTCGAGAGGCGGCAGAGGAAATGGCATGGCGGCGAAGCGATTTAGGCCCAGATGTGCAATATTTGTTGTCCATCTAGCTATCTTTTTGAACTCGCCAGAATGTAGATAGTGTCGGAAGACTAGCAGTGCAAACTCCGCATCGACTTCCTCTGTGACCCTGAATCTGATGAGAGTATTCTGAAAACAAGCCCCCTTGACCTCATTGCGATACATGGCGGCCCGCCCGACAAGTTCAGGACTCTGACCCTCGTTAAGAAGGATGTCACCACTGCGGAGGCTGTAGATATCGAATTCCTCTGGGGTAAAGTTCATTTCCATGACGCTTGTGGTATCAATACGATCTTCCATCACGTTAGCAACCCGCAGATATGGCCTCATGTGTTGGCCTTCGTGGTCCTTAGGAGAGCGCTGCCTTCCCATCGCAATTTCTCCCGCCTCGCCTGCCGTTACCCACCGCCAACTCCGAGGTATCGGGAAAAGGCCCTCGTGTGCTGCTCCTAAGTTCATCCGATCTTCGTCGTCAATCCCAGGAATTGCTGGCTGTATCTCTAGATCTTCTGGATTTTCGATTGCACCTACGCCAGCCATTGATTCGTTGGTTGCCGCATGCTCTCCAGCATCCAGAGGTATTAGTGCTCCAGAAGCAGCTGCCCAGAGAATTTCGCGGTTCTGCTCACCGATGAGCTGCCTAGCCGATCTGAGCGACCCACTCGCCTGGCGTATCTCTTGTATCCTCTCCTCGACGGCCCGAGCAATTCTTTGCTGTTCCGGCAAGGGGGGCAGCATTACAGGAATTGCGGCGAGACGGCTTGCCCCAAGATGTTGAATACCAACGCCTTTAGAAACTTGTGTGAACTTTCCGGAGAGCGAGAAGTACCGGAACACTACAAGGGCATACTCAGGGCTTAGAAGATGCGGCCGAAATCTGATCAAAGTATTTTGAAAGCAACACCCAGGTATCTCGTCGCGCCAAATAGCCGCTCGTCCCACGTGGCTCGCACTTCCAGAAGCTTCTGCCAGGACCAGATCGCCAGCTTGCAGGCCATATACTTGCTGCTCCTCTGGCGTGAAGTCCATCTCCTGGACGTCGTCTAGATCGAGCCCCTCCATTGTGACGTTGGCTGCGCGCAGATATTTGACGGGAAACTCTCCGGTCAGCTTTTCCGGCGATCGTTGACGCCCTAGCCTGATAGAACCAGCTTCGCCGACTGATACAACGGTCCAGCCATCTGGAAGGTCTTCTGTTCCGTCAGCCATGTCCTACCGTCCTATCTGCTTGAGTCACCCGTGGCCGCCGTATCGCTACGTCTGGTCGACACGCTGCGGTGCCGCTACCTCACAGCTTGATGCTGCACAGTACCGAGGATCACTGACATTTTGGCACTCACGAACCTAGTTTCGCTCTTGATCCACTACTCTTCTCGTGCATCTCAGCAGCATCATCCCTCACACTGCCCCTCCGTTTTGCCGCTCATCAGTTGCATCGTGCTGCTTAGGTGGTTCCCGGCCGGTTGCATACCCCCATAGGGTATAGAAACCTTGATTTGGTGAACCCCTCGCCCGTGTCGCTGCTGCTCAACGGCCACATCAAGGTCCAGGTCAGAACCTTCGCGTTAAGGCTTCTGGCGTCATTCTCGCGGCCGTGCTCACACAGTGGCTTGCCGTAGAGGCAGTGGCCAGAACATCCTCGGTGAGACCACTCCACTTGATCGCCGCTATCGGCAACCGCGGCGGCTGTGCTCGCCTTGACGTCCGCCAAGGCCGCGATGTCTCCAGTCTGAGTGGGAGTTTGAGAGGTGATCACTAGGTTCTTTTGCCAGGTGAGTATGGGTGAGACATGACACGAGACCGGTTTTTACCCCTTTGATCTGACCGATGAGCAGTGGGCGCTGATCGAGCCGCTGCTACCTGCCCCGCGCTGGGACGGCGCCCGGACAAGCACCCACGGCGCGAGGTCGTGCACGCGATCATGTGCGTCGTGCGCACCTGCTGCTCCTGGCGGCAACTACCGGCCGACTTCCCGCCCTGGCAGACCGTCTACTGGCACTTCGTACGCTGGGAAGACCAAGAAGTGACCCGACAAATTGTGGATGTGCTGCACCGATGGGTCCGCCGGAGCGCTGACCACGAGGCCGAGCCATCGGCCACGATCCTGGACTCCCAAAGCGTCAGGGGTACTGACCCGTCGGGGCCGACAGTCGCGGCTGCGACGCGAACAAGAAGATCAACGGTCGCAAGCGGTTCGTGGTCGCCGACACGCTCGGTCTGCTGATGGCGGTAACGGTGCACTCTGCCGGAGTGTGGAGAAGTGAGGAACGGGGATGAAACCTTGGGCGGGGTCGGCTGCCAGGGCGGCAAGCCGGCTGCGGTGGTCGATGGTAGAGGCCAATACCTCGTAACGGGCGTAGCGGTCGGGAAGGGTCGCGTGCAGCGCGAGGGTCACCCAGATCTACGAGGGCAGGGCACACCCAGGGCACATGGGCACGAGAAGCAGCGCGAAACGATGAGAACCAGTAAACGCCAAAAACCCAGCTCACAACGCCTTCCAGAAGATCACCGCAGGTCAGTCGCCATCACGGATCAGATCTCGATGTTCTAGTAGTGCTTTGTTGGGTCAGCCTGTTGCGGCTGGCCGGGTTGGCTGTGGGGTGGTTCGGATGCCGGCAACAGGGCTGGACGGACCTGGACGACCATGGACTGAGAGATCCCGAGGACCCGCCCCACCAGGTCCGGAAGACAGCTGTAGAGGGTCATGTTCTACTCCGTAACGAAGAGGCCCGGGATTCGGACCGGCAGGCCGTGACGGGGGCCCTGCTCTACTTCGCGCGTACGGTCACCGCTGCTCGCGGCGCGTGGAAGACCAGGCGCAGTGTGAAGGTGTCCAGCGTGAACATGTCGGCACCGTCCCAGTCGAACTGCCCGACCTGCCCCGGCGGAGCATCAGGATCGGCGGCAACGCGGTCATGGCCCTCCTGGTCCTCGTGCCACTCGACAAGGCGGACGTCCTCGAACCGGAAGACCACGACAGGCGTCTCCGACAGTTCGGGCGGAGTCCACCGCTGGTCGTAGACGAACTCCAGCTCCAACGTCGGCGGCCTGCCGGGCTCATAGGTCAGGCGCCTGAAATCGATGTCGTGAAGGTAGACGCGGGCATCCTCCTCGGTCCGGAACTCGTACAGCCCTCCCCTGGATGTGATGCCACGATCCCTGTCCTTCGTCACGCCGGCGAATGCGGTCACTGACATGAGGACATGGTCCTACAGGCCGGAACGACCTCGGCAGGTCTCGAGCGGTGCCGGCAGCGCCGCCGGTGATGTCTTCCTACCAACTGAACGGGAGGTTGGATCGGCGGGTTTCCACGTCGTCGTAAATCGCACGCAGCCATGGCCGGCGAACCTCCGGCAGTCGTGCCAGCGCGTCCAGGAACATTTCCCGGTCGAGCCGGAACGGGCCGAACGGCAGTGGTGGTGGAGGGTCATCGCGGTAGACGCCGTCGGGTAGCCCGCCCGACGCGGGGCGGAGCCGCCGATTGCGGCTGAAGGCCATGTACGTCCACACGTCGGCGGCCAGCGGCACCGCCGCCTCCGTGCCGGACGGCCATGTCTCCCCGGTCTGCGGATGCCGCGGGACCAAGGCGATGTCCGTGACCGTGGCGGGCAGCCCGGGCCCGGTCAGGGCCAGGCTCCTCGTCGGGGGCTCGGCCGGGAGCAGGGCGTCGAGCGCCGGACGGAACGCGTCGGCGACAGGGCCGCTGGGAACCACGACCCGCGCACCGCCCGACGCGGCCAGCAGGTGGGCCAGCGCCACCGAGACCGCCACCTCCCACACCGGGCTCCACGACCCGATCGGATCGACCGGCGGTCTCTCCGGCTGCTCCCGCAGCTCCTCCCAGCTGAGCACCCGGCGAGCGGGCGCGTCGACGTCGAGGGGACGTACGGCGCGCGGGTCCAGCCACACCACCTGCCAGTACCCGCAGTCGTCGATGAGGGGAAGCGCTCGGTGCCGATCCGGCGACAGGCCATGCCGCATCTCACGAGGGATGGGGAATGCCGTACGGCGGCCGATACGGCGACACCGCCTTACAGGATCATTCTCCACAAACTCGCGTCCACCGTCTGAGCAGGGCGAGATGCCGTTGACGAGGCGTCTGCCCTTCTTACGGACCAAAAGGTGCGAGCTAGAAGTCGCGCCACTCGTCGAACAGGTCGGCGGCCTCGGAATCCGGGATGCCGGCGCGTCGCGCCAGGTCGAAGAAGGCGTCCCCGGCCTGTTCTCGCCGGAGCGTGTCGATGATCTCGTAGCGTTCTTCGATCTCGTTGAGTTTCTCGACGAGGGTCCGCAGGATCGGCCGTGCCTCGGCCACCGTGGCGGGATCGTCGGCGGGTAGGCGGCCGATGGCGCGGAGGGCGGACGCGTAGGCCCTGCACGCGGCGGCGCCCGCTCGTTCGTCGTCATCGACCCAGTCACGCAGCGGGTTGTCGACATTGGCCGCCAGCCAGGCGTCGGACTTGGCGCCCTGGACGGCCACGTGCACGGGCGTGCCCTTGTAACGGGCTTTGAGAAGTTTGGCCTGGCTGAGCCGGATCCCGTCGATGCTCAGGCGGCGCAGGGACGCGGCGGAAGGCGGTAGGGAGGGTGCGTCGATGCCGTAGGCGTCGGTGAGCCGCAGGGTGTGCAGTCGCGGGAAGCCGCTCAGGTCGGAGGCGTCCAGCCGGCCGTACGGCCTGCTCCACCGCAGGTGCAGCGACTCCAGGCCGGTGAGGGCTCCCAGTGAGAGCAGTGAGAGGTCACCTGCCGTCTGGAGGTCGAGATCGCGGACTCCGTGCAGGCCGCTCGGGACGGTACCGGCCGACGAGGTCGTGGTCAGCCGGATCCACCGGCCGTCCTCGGCCGCCTCGACGACCTCGGGCGGTTCACCTGTCAGGTGCAGGGTCATCAGGCCGGGTGGCAGGCGCAGGTGTCGTAGCCCGGTGCCGGAGATCGTCAGCGTGGTGAGGTGTGTCGTGCTCAGATCGACGGTGCTCGGTGGATCATCCCAGGTGAGCTGGTCGATGAGAGGGCGGTTGGTGAGAGCCTCGGCGAGGCCGCGATCGGGGCCGGAGAATCCCAGGGCGGTCAGGCAGGGCAGCGTGTCCAGGGCCGACCAGCGAACCCGGGGGAGGTGAGCCGGAAGGTCGAGGTGCCACATCGTGGCGTACTGGGTCTGCGGTCCGTCGCCGAGATCGACCACGACCGGGTTGGGGGTGGAGTTGTCGTAGACGGCCTTGACGTCCGCGGGAATCTGCAGATCCCACCGCCGCTGACAGACGATGGACAACGACAGGTTCTCCCAGACGCCGTAGGCGTTGGTCTCCTGCGGGATGCCGGGCAGGAGCGGCATGTGCCCGAGCCAGCGGAAATCCGGTGGCGGGGGAACGGAGCGGTCGACCCTGAGGGCGTTCAGTCTTCCCAGCCGTTCAGGCCGGTTGTGGTGGGTGAGGACGAGAGGGCCGGCCGAGGCGAGGTCGTCCAGGGTGGGCATCACCTCGGAGTAGCGGTCGAGCATGCACACCGTCACCCAGCCGTCGGCGCTGATCCCGCCCACCTGGCACGCACCGTGGCCGCCCAGCGGAAGGGGCACGGCCGCGACGTCTCCGACCTTCACCATGGCCGGAAAGATAGCAACCGCCTATGACAAGATCGCATTTCATCGGCCGGGCTGCTCGCTCCAGCCTCTGGGCTCCTCGTGGAGGTGAGGCCGTGGAGAAAGGAGCTGATGAGGTGAGGTACTTCCGGCGCGGGTGGGACGAGAATCGGGGAGATGAGTACGCGAGCTGGGGAACGTCCACGTTCTACCTGGCGCTCGATGACGATGGGTATGCCCACGTGCAGGTCGAGGCCTATGCCGACGGAACGGTGATCGCCTATGACGCGGAGCACGACGAGGACCGGTACGGCGGTCTGACCTACGCGCAGCTGGAACTCGACGAGTTCGCTCCGTACGAGATCGGTGAGCGTGAGTTCTTCGAGGATCTGGGCCGCCTGCGACCGATGAACCTGCGGGCCGGTCAATCGTGGCCGCCCGGCGGATGATGCCCTTGTCGCGTCGCCGTCCGGTGAGAGCACGAAAACCGGCGAGAAGTGACGCGGGTCGTACGGCGTCGGTGTGCTGCTCGGAGGGTGGGCGGCGGGCCGGTGTATACGGACGTCCGGACGGTACGTCAGCTGCCGGTGTCGTCGCCCGGCCTTTGCGCCCTGAAGGGGCGGGGGTGTGCGGCAGCGGCGTCGAGCAGTTCCGGGAGCGTGCCCTCGAACGCCGGTAGCAGTTCCAGCAGTGCCGGCCAGAACCCCGCCGGCGCCGACCGCGCGGCCGTGTCGAACAGCCGAGCACAGTGATCGAGGAGGTCGTCGCCGTGCTTGCCCTCGGACGAGGGCGCGGAAGCGGGCAGCGGGCAGGCGTACTGGAGGATTCGCCTGGCGGGGCGGCTCCGCGCCGGCAGTTCTTCGTCGGTGAGGACTCGCGCGGCCCGGATCCGGTGAAAGAGACCCCAGGGGTTGTGGATGTGGCGCGGTCACGGCCGGCGGTCCGATCACGTCGAGCCCCGCGGCCTGTAGCTCCGCCTGCGCGACCCTCCGCACGTCCGGGGAGAGCAGCCGCAGCATCCGGGTGCCGATGTTCGCCATGTTTCAATTCTTTCGCAATTCAGGTCAGAAAGTGACCTCTATCCGGCCTAACGTGGGTCCTGACCGACGGAACTACGGAAGGCGAAGACCGTGAGCGAGACCACGACCGTTGAAGAGCTGACCACCCGCGACATCACGGACGCGCCCGTCGCCGCCCAGACGCCCGCCGCCACCGGCGAGCGCGCCGACCTGCTGGCGATGCTGGCCAAGCACCGGCACTTCCTGCGCTTCACCACCCGCGACCTCACCGACGAGCAGGCCGGGCTGCGGACCACCGCCAGCGAGCTGTGCCTGGGCGGGCTGGTCAAGCATGTCGCGGCGGTCGAACGGAACTGGGTGGACTTCATCCTTGAAGGCCCGTCGGCGATGGGCGACTTCGCCACCATGACCGAGGCCGACTGGGCCCGGAGGGCCGACGAGTTCCGGATGCTGCCCGGCGAGACGCTGGCCGGTGTGCTGGCAGACTACGCCGAGGTCGCTCGACGGACCGACGAGCTGGTCGCCGGCCTGCCCGGGCTGGACGCCGCCCAGCCGCTGCCGGAGGCCCCGTGGTTCGAGCCCGGCGCGCGGTGGTCGGCCCGCAGGGTGCTGATACACATCATCGCCGAGACCGCCCAGCACGCCGGCCACGCCGACATCCTCCGCGAATCCCTTGACGGCGCCAAAAGCATGGGCTGACACCTCGGATCGAACGTCCTGGGAAGGCTGGGGCGAGCCGGTTCGCCGGGCTGTGCCGCCCCCACCGCCCCCGCCGCTCCCGCCGCTCCCGCCGCTCCCGGCGTTCCGTCGCCCCCGCCGCTTCCGCCGTTCCGTCGCCCCCGCCGGGTTCGACCGGCCGCGGGCGCGGGAAGGGTCCTCGCGACGAGGCCGGCGCGCGACGTCCGCCTGCCAGGGGAAGCGCCTGACCTCGGACGATGCCGGCTGAACCACCTGGGGGAAAAGTACGTTTATGGGGCATGAGACTACGAATGACCCTGCTTGTCGCACTGTTGTCGCTGACCGCGGCCTGTGGAGGAGTGGAAGCGGACATGTCGGCGACCCCGGCCGATGACGGGCCGGCGAAGCCGGTCGCCCTGTGGGGTTCCGAAGGCGGGTTCGTGACCGCGACCACGAACGTGCTGCGCCCGCCGAGGGTGGTGCTGTACGGCGACGGCCTGGTGATCGTTGACGCGCGCAGGCAGCTGAGGCTCACCGGTGCCGAGGTGGACGAGACGGTCGCGTCGATGGAGAGATACCTGACCGGGCAGCCGCCGACCGCGACGCCCAGGCCGGGCGCGCCGATGGTGACGGACGTGCCGGCCACCGTCCTCGGGGTACGGGGGAAGGACGGGAAGATGCTGGAGGTCCGGGTCCCGGCCCTGGACCAGGTCGCGGGCTTCTACCCGAAGGAGCTCCCGGAGGCGAAGAAGCTGATGGACGGCCTGGCGACCCGGGCGGCGGCCTCGGGTACCGACTACGTCGCCACCCGCGTCCGGATGGTCGCCGAGGGGGCCGCGTCGGCGGAGGGCACGCCGGCGCCGTGGCCCGCGGGGGTCCCGGAGCCTTCGGGCACGGTGGACCCGGTCTGGCGCAAGGACGTCGAGGGGGCGGCGGTGAGCGCGATCACCAAGGCGGTGCCCGCCGGGCCGGAGCACAGCAGGTCACTCTTCAAGACCGGTTCGGGGGCGCTCTTCGTGCTCTCCTGGCGGTACCTGCTGCCTGACGAGTAGCGAGAACGGCAAGGGCCGATGACGGGGCTCACGGCGGCCCCGTCACTCCGCCCGGCCGGAACCGTACCCCGGCCGGAACCGCACCGGCGAGAAGGGTGCCCGAGGTGCGGTCGGGGGATCACGGGCCGCCGGGGCCGTGCCGAGGCCGGGAACCACCGGCCGCCGGGGCCGTGCCGAGGTCAGCGGGCCCCGGCGGTGAGCGCCTCCTGCGGGAACAGGTCGTCGAACACCGCGGCCCGGTCGAAGGCCATCGCGCGGGTGCGGGCGCGGAGTTCCAGGTCCCGCCGCTCGGCGGCGGGCATGTCCAGGACCACCCGGTCCACGGCCGCGGCCAGGCCGCCGATGTCCCTGGGCTCGACGATGACGGCGGCGTCGCCGACCGCCTCCAGGGTCCCGCCCGTCTTGGTGGTGACGATCGGTCCGCCGCCGGCGAGCATCTTCTCGGCCAGGGCGATGCCGAACGTCTCCACGAAGTCGGGCTCGGGCCTGGTCGGCAGCACGTAGGCCGCGCAGCCGCGCATGAGCAGCGGCTTCTCGTGGTCGTCGACATCGGTGAGGATCACCACCCGGTCGTCCTCCTTGGCCAGCGCCCGCACCTCCTCCAGCGCGGGCCCGGTGCCGGCGACGACCAGTTTCACGCGTGACCGGCAGCGCATCCGGCCGTAGGCGGCCAGCAGGTCGTCGATGCCCTTGGCCCGGGTCACCCGGGACAGGAACAGGATGTACCCGTCACGCTCCAGCCCGCGTTCCGCGAGGGCGGCGTCCACGTGCGCCGGGTCCAGGTCGAGGAAGGCGGCGGAGTCGATCGGCGGGTAGCTGACGGTCACGCGGCGCCGGCACTGCTCGGCGAACGTGGTGCCGCAGTGGGCGTCCACCTGCTCGGCCGAGGCGACGATCTCCTCCCGGGTGTACTCGGAGACCGCGACGACCTCGTCGTTGGCCAGGAACGTGGTGAACAGCACGGTCGCCGCGCCGAACCGGCCCTCCCGCAGGCACGACCGGATCACGTTGGTCACGTCGGAGCCGACCGCTTTCGCAACGGTGTGCACGTCGGGCGCGAACCCGGCCGCGCGCGCGGCCCCGACCGCGTCCACGACCACCGAGGCGTGCGGGACGGTGTACATGGACAGGCAGGTCGTGGGCACCGGTTCGGCGAGCAGTTCGACGAGCCGGCCGGTGAGCCCGGCCTGGTGGCGCCCGTCCGGCACCCGGTAGTCCCCGACCGGCTCCGGGCGCTCCACGGTGATCCCCGGGCTGTACGGCAGCAGCCGGTCGAGCGGCTTGAGGGGCAATCCGGCCGCCTGGAGCGTCGGGATCGTCCAGGTCAGCAGCCGTACGTCGTCGAAACCGCGGGTCAGCGCCACCTCGGCGAGGTTGCGGGCCTCGCCGGAGTGGCCGCAGATGACCGGGTCGGCTCTGACCACGATGACGAGACGGCGGCGGGGATTGGTCATCGTGATTCCTTCGATGTGGCGGGCGGATCGGAAAGGGACGGCGGGCGGGCCTCCCGCCCCCACCCCGACGGCTCCGGGCCCAGCCGCAGGTGCAGCACGCCGCCCCGGTGCACGGTGGCGGCGCTCAGGTGCGTCGCGTGCAGAGGCCTGCCGTCGAGGGTCGCCGACTGGACGTACTGGGCCGGCAGGTCGCGGTCGACGCCGTCGACGCCGATCGGTGTCTCGCGGTGCCCGCTGGTCTCGACGACGAACTCGCCGTCGCCGGTCCTGAGCACGGACCTGGCGAACGCGGGCGCGTTGACCAGGAACAGGTTCTGCCCGGCGATCGGGAACAGTCCCAGCGAGGCCCAGACGTACCAGGAGCTCAGGCCGCCGGAGTCGTCGTTGCCGGGCAGCCCGCCGGGGCCGGTGCCGAACTGCCAGGTCAGCGCCGCGTGGACCACCCGGGCCGTACGGTCGGGCCGCCCCGCGTAGTGGTAGGCCCACGGCGCTTCCATGTCGGGCTCGTTGTTCAGCCCCTCGAACCGGTTCAGGGCGTATCCGGCCGCCATCTCCGCGGGCTGAGGGCGCAGGCCGGGCTGCGTCACCGGTGCGGCGCCGAAGCCGAAGAACCTGTCCAGCATGTCGACGAAGGCCCGGTCGCCGCCGGCCAGGGCGATCCGCGCGGCCATGTCGTGCAGCAGCCGGAACGAGTAGTTCCACTTGCCGCCCTCGTAGAACTCCGAGTCGCGCAGCAGTCCCGTGCCCGGGTCGAAGGCGTTGGTCCACTGGCGGCCGCGCTCCTCCAGGTCGTCGGCCAGCTGCCGGTCGTTCAGCGCGCGGGCGACCTGCGCGGTGCAGTGGTGGCCGTAGGCGATGTCGAGGGTGTGGGTGATCGGGTGCACCACCCCGTGCTCGAAGAACTCCTCGCCGTACAGGCGGCGCAGGTCGTCGACCATGTGCACGAGCGCCCAGTTCCAGTCCAGGCCCGCCCGGCCGAGGGCGTGGGCGTCCGCCAGCGCGGTGTGCGCGAGCGCGCTGGCCTGGCGGTAGAACCGGTCGGCGCCGCGGGCCATCCGGTAGCCGACGGGGAAGTTCCCCTCCTCCTCGCAGACCCGGATCAGCGACTCCAGCAGGTCCGCGGCCCGGTCCGGGACGATGGCCGCGAGCAGCGGCAACTGCGTCTTGTAGATGTCCCACATGGTGCACACGTCGAACGCGAACGGTCCGGGGGTCGGCCAGAACGGGCTCTCGTCGTCGGCGAAGCACGGCTTGATCAGCGAGTGGTAGAGCGCCGTCGCGAACACGGTGCGCCGGGCCGGCGTGCCACCCTCGACCTGGACGCGGCCGAGGTGGTCGCCCCAGCGCACCCGGGTCCGGGAACGCACCGCGTCGAACGCCGGTCGCGCGTGCCCGCACTCGCTCTCCAGGTTCTGCCGCGCCTGGTCGCACCCGCGCAGCGAGAATCCGAGCCGCACCTCGATCGTCTGCCCCGCTTCGGCCGGGCCCATGAAGAGCATGCCGAAGGGCCGCAGCGTGGTGTGCCGGATGCTGTCGAAGTCCAGGCGGGTGCCGCCGTCGATGAGCCGGCGGTCGTACCAGAGCATCTGCCGCCAGCCGGGGCTGTCGACGTCCAGGTACACCGACAGCGGGACGCCCTCCATCACCACCGTGCCCTGGGCCCGGCCGTGGCCCATGCTCTCCACCTGCGCCCGCAACGGCACGGTACGGCCGTGCTCGATGGCGAGGCCGCCGCAGGACAGGTCGATCACCACGCGGGCGCTGCCGTGCTCGGGGAACGTGTATCGGTGAACGGCGACCTTGGTGCCCACGGTGAGCTCGCAGCGGACCCCGGTGTCCAGGGTGGCCGCGTAGTAGCCCGCCTCCGCCACCTCGTCGCGCAGCGGCCAGGCCTCTCCCAGCGCGTCCAGCGGCTGCACCATCGGGGTGACCCGGACGTAGTTGTAGTACTTGCGGATCGCGCCGGTGCCGGACTGCTGGAAATGGCTGAACCCGGACGCCTGCAGCCGCCCGAACATCTCCTCGGGCACGCCCTCGGTGTTCTTCGTGTACCTTCCGTAGCCGGTCGGATACGCCCCGGAGTATGCGCAGGCCGACACCATGCCCAGCGGCGACGTGGCTCCCGGGTGGGTGTTGCCCACCTGGGGTTTCGGACGCCACCAAGTAGCGGCCAGACCGTGTGCCCGAGGCAGGTCGGTGGCCGCTACGCCGATGAAGGGGTCAACGTTGTCGAGGATGGCGGAAATCTACCCAGTGTGATGTCCCCTTAGGTTTCGGCGAGGTGAAATCCTGTGTCCTGAGGTGCGAAAAGCCCTGACGGGGTGATCCGCGCCGGCTTCGATCTCTCGCCGTCGTCGTACGAAGACTCTCGCCGTCGTCGTACGAAAATCTCTCGCCGTCGTCTTACGAGGAGGGGCGCTCCGGTCCCTGCTTCGCGGGAACGAGGACGGGTTCGCGGCGTGGCCCTCGCGCCGGACGCGCCGGCGGGGCCCTTTACCGCCGGTGGGGAGGCTGTGGGTAGCCTCGCGGTCATGGGAGACGGGGCGCCGGCAGAGGTTGATCTGGTCCGCGAGGCGCAGGCCGGCGACGTCGGCTCACTCGGGCTGCTGCTGGCCCGGTACCAGGCGGACATGCGCGCGGTGGCGCTGGGCGTCCTGGGCCGTGTCCCCGAGGCCGAGGACGCCGTCCAGGAGGCCGCCCTGGTCGCGTTGCGCCGTATCGGGGACGTCCGGGATCCGCGCGCGGTGGCGCCCTGGCTACGGGCGATCGTCCGCAATGTCTGCCGGATGCACCTTCGGAGCAGAAAGGCGGTGCCGGTCGGTGATCTCGAGTCGCTGGTGCTGCCGCGAGGTGAGCCCGATCCCGGGGAGCTCCTGGACCGGTACGCCACGCGGGACTGGGTCTGGAGCGCGGTGGAGGAACTGTCCCCGAACCTGCGGCTGGTGACGATGCTGCGCTACTTCACCGACGTGACGGCCTACGAGGACATCGCGGAACTGTGCGCCGTGCCGGTCGGCACGGTGCGCAGCCGGCTCAGCCAGGCGCGCGCCAAACTGTCCGAGGCCCTGCTGGCGACCGCGAGCCTGGCCCACGACGACGCGGCGGTGCTGACCGAGGCGCGCCGCAGGGAGGCCGAGGAGACGCTGCGGGCCGCGCGCCGCGGCTCGTTCGCCGAGGCCCTGGCGGCGCACTGGTCCCCGGAGGTGGACATCACCTGGTCCCGGGGCCGGCGCACGAAGGGCTTCGACTACCTCGTACGGGCGATGAACCGCGATCTTGACGACGGCGTGCACCAGCGCCTGACCAATGTCGTGGCCGGTCGTGAGGTGGTCATCTGGGAGACCGACCTGGTGAACCCGCCCGACGACCCTTTCCACTGCCCGCCGGCGGCCGTGTGGGTGCAGTTCCTGGAGGCGGGCAGGGTACGGCGGTTCCGGCTGTTCCATCTCCCGCGCGACGCCGGTGTCCCGGGTGCGTAGCGCCGATCCGTCACGGCGGGGCACGGCGGTGTGCGGCCGGTTCCCGTGAATTCGCGGACGGATCGAACTTCCGGGGTGGCCGGCGCATCTTGCAGGCGTAAGGCCCCGGGGCGCGAGTCGCGTGAACGCGAGACGCGACCGCGGGGGTGTCGAGGGATCCGATGCATCCAGTGCATCCAGTGCATCCAGTGCATCAAGTGCATCCGAGGGGAAACAGCATGTCGCAGGACCGGTTGACCGCTCTCGCCGAAGGCGCCGAGGCGGAGTTCATGTACCAGTACGAATCGTTCGCACCGCCGTCCGTCGCGTCCCTGCTCGGGATCACCACCGCGCGGATCGGCGGCGGCGTCGCCCTCTCGATGCGGCACGACGTGACGGGCTACTGGAGCAAGGCGCTCGGGTTCGGCTTCGAGGAGCCGATCACCGGGGACCTCGTCGACCGCGTGGTGGACTTCTACCGCGCGGAGGACAGCAAGGGGGCGGTCATCCAGATCGCTCCGGACGTGTTGCCGCCTGACTGGGACGACATCCGCGCCGGCCACGGCATCGTTCCGGGATCGTCCTGGGTGAAGCTGTCGTGCCCGATCGACGAATTCCGGCCGGGCCGGACCGGGATGCGCGTCGGGCCGGTCGGTCCCGGCGCCGCCTCGGAGTGGGCCTCGGTCGTCCTGCGGGGGTTCGGCATGCCGGAGGAGGGGCTCGCCGAGATGCTGGCGGCCAGCGTCGGGCATCCGGCCTTCCGGCCGTTCGCGGTCTGGGACGGCGACGAGATGGTCGCCGGAGCCAATCTCTTCGTCCACGGGGAGATCGGCTCCCTGAACGCCGCCTCGACGCTGCCCGGCCACCGCAACCGCGGCGCGCAGTCGGCCCTGCTGGCGGCCCGCGCCAAGGAGGCCGCGAACGCGGGCTGCCGCCGGCTCGTCGCCGAGGCCGGACTGCCGGCGGAGGGTTCGGCCAATCCGTCGCTGAACAACATGCTCGCGGCCGGGCTGCGGCCGCTGTACAACCGGCGGAACTGGATCTGGCGGCCGGACGCCGGCCCGGCCGGCGGGTCGTGATCCAGCCGTCGGTCCAAAACTGTTGATCCAGGACTCTTCGCCCGGGACCGTCAGTCCGGGACCGCGCCGCAGGTGATGTTGATCGCCGTACCCGTCATGGTGCGGGCCAGGTCGGAGGCGGCGAAGACGGCCACGTTGCCGACGTCCTCCAGCGACGCCGCCCGCCCGGTCAGGGTCTGCCCGACGATGTCCCGCTCGATGGCCTCGCGCTGGTCGAGGTCCGCCGGGATCGTCTCGGGCAGGCCACCGGTCCGCAGTGTGACGACGCGGATCCCGTACGGTCCGAGCTCGGCGGCCAGCTGGCGGCGCATGGCCTCGACCGCGCCTCCCGCGGCGCGGATCTGGCCGGCGACCCTTTCCAGGGTCGCCGGGGTCCGCCCGGCGAGGAAGACGCGTGCCCCCTCGCGGCCGAACGCGCGGGCCACGGCGCCTCCGACCGAGCCGCCCCCGCCGTAGACGATCGCGTTCCTGCCCTTGAGCAACATGGCCTGCCTCCTGCGTGCCGATCGGGTGGTGTTCACCCCGTACAACCCGCGGAGGGCGCCGAACTCATCGGCCGGGGCCGGCGTCGGCCGGTGCCGGGTCAGTCCGCGATCTCGGCGGGGAGGCCGAACAGGGGGAAGATCTCCGGCGTCAGGAACGAGACGACCTCGGCGATCCTCGTGCCCCGCGGCGCGAGCAGGTCGAGCCCGGCCGCGACGTAGACCTTCCTGTCCTCGTCCCACGCGTAGGTGCCGAACGCGAGCTGCCCGTTCGCGCGCGCCGGCAGGAAGCGCCACCGGCAGGTCAGCGGCCCCTCGACCAGGAAGGCCCTGATCTCCTCGCGGCCCTCGTACCATTCCGGCAGCGGCGGCATCGCGTACCTGGCGTCGTCGGTCAGCATCGCCACGATGGCCTCGACGTCTCCGGCCTCCCACGCGGCCGCGTACCGGTCCGCCAGCTTCCGGAGCCCCTCCTCGTCCGGGGAGCGCGGGCCGGTGCCGGGACGCCGGGTGCCGAGGGTCCTGCGGGCGCGCTGCAGCGTGCTGTTGACCGACGCGACCGTGGTCTCCAGCAGGTCCGCGACCTCGCGCGCCGGGAATCCGAGCACCTCGCGCAGGACCAGGACGGCCCGCTGGCGGGCCGGCAGATGCTGGAGCGCGGCGACGAAGGCCAGTTCCATCCCCTCGCGCGCCACGTAGCGGGCCTCGGGGCCCGGCCTCTCGTCGGGGTACGGCTCGACCCACGAGGTCTCGGCGAGCGGCGCGACACCCGGGCCGAAATCGGTGGGCAGCTCCCGGCGACCCCGGCTTTCGATCAGCGTCAGGCACCTGTTGGTCGCGATCCTGTACAGCCACGGCCGGATCGAGGAGCCGCGCTCCTCGAACCGCTCCAGGCCCCGCCAGGCGCGCACCAGCGACTCCTGCAGGGCGTCATCGGCGTCGTGAACCGATCCGAGCATCCGGTAACAGTGCGCGTGCAGCTCGCCGCGGAACGGGTCGACCAGCCGCCCGAAGGCGTCGGGGTCACCCCTCCTCGCGGACTCCAGCAGCCGCGCTCCGGGCGCGTCGGTCCCGGATTCCCGCTCGACCTCGCTCATCCCGCGGAACCCTACCGGCGAGCCCCGGCGGGCGGGGCGGGCGGGGCGGGCGGGGCAGGCACCTTCAGGCCCCGAGCGCGAGCCACGAGTCCGCCGCCAGGGACGCGAAGGAGTCCAGCGGCGCCCTCGCGAACTCGCTCGCCCGCGCGTGGCCCTGGACGCGGATCGACCGCTCCCACACCAGGGTGCGAGCGATCTTGCCGACCCGGCAGGCCAGCTCCAGCTCCTCGACGAGTTCCGCGTGCGGGGCGAGGTCGCCGAACACGCCGAGGTAGGCGTCCCTGGCGCGCAGGATCGCCGGGTCGTCGGGGGCGAGGCCCAGCTGGAGGTGCAGGAATCCCAGGGCGACCAGCATGCTGGCGAACGGGTGGGCCACGACGCTGTCGCCCCAGTCGTGGAACCGTACCCGGCGGGTCGGAGCGGTCCCGGTCACCAGGATGTTCCAGGGGTGCAGGTCGTTGTGGTCCAGGCTCGGCGGTACGGACGCGGCGGCGAGCCGCTCACTCCACGAGACGAAGGTGGCGCGCATGGCGGTCACCCGCCGGTGGGCCTCCCTGTCGGACGTGTCGCCGTAGCGCTCCACGTACTTCCCGACCGCGTGCGCCGCCTCGTCGAAGCGCCGCGGCATGACGGCGGCGCGCATGTCGGTGACGCCGATCGGCGGCAGGTCCTCGACGTACGGCATGAGGTCGCGCTGGAGCCGGCCGTACTCCGGCAGGGCCGTCACCAGGGCGTCGGCCAGGGCGGCGCCGTCCACGCGGTCCCCGAGCGGTGTCCCGCCGTCGGGCAGCAGGACCCAGCCGCGCTCGACGTCGACGGCGATCGGGGGCGGGATCCGCTCCGGCGCGACCCGCAGCAGGAGCCGGTAGAGCCCCACCTCGAACGCGGTGTCCGGTCCGGGGGCCTTCAGCCACACCGGGCCTCGGGTGGTGGGTGCCCTGAGCACCGTCCCCCACGGCCGCAGGTGCGGCTGGGTGACCTCGCCGGTCCGCTCCGTCCCCGCCTCGGCGAGCCGCTCGTCCAGCCATGACACCGCGCCCTGCCGCCAGGCCGCCGAGGACCAGAGCGCGGTTCCGTGCCCGGGGTCCGTGCCCGGGCGTTCCACGTGTGTCATGCCTGCCTCCTGTGAGCCGACGGGTTCCGTCGCCGCGTACAACCCGCGGGAGTCCGGGAAATCATCGCCCGTGGCCGGACACGCCGGGCCGGGAGGGGGAACGCGCTAGTCGAAGAACTGCCAGATGCTGAACCTTCGCACGTAGAGGGGAGTGGAGTCCCGGCCGAGCACCCGGATCCGCCGGATGCGGGTCTGCTGGTTCATCGTGACCTTCACGCACTTCAGGCACGCCTCGTGGAACCCCGGCAGGGCGAAGTAGGAGATGGACGCGGCGCGGTGCCCCAGCCCCCGGTCGGAGAGCCCCAGCCCCACCTCCCGGTAGAGGCGTCTGGACCCCTTCAGGTTGAACGCGGTGGAGCCGATGAGCGCGTGGTTCGACTTCGGGGGGCAGTGCACGAATATCCGGACGTGGCCGGCCTGGCGGGGCCACAGGGGCAGAACGCGGAGCGAGGGGACCTTCTTCAGCCACGGGGGGATGGTGTTCCTGCCTCCGAAGGGGGGCAGCGAGACCGTGTGGTCGGTCCTGGTGCTGAGGGTCGCGGTCGCGGTGGCACCGGAACCGGCACTGGCCACCGGGGTCGAGGTGGCCATGGGGGTGGGCGTGGGGGTGGCGCCGGGCGCGGCCATGGGGGTGGGAGTGGCGCCGGGCGCGACGGCGGGCGTGGGGGTGGCGTCGACGTCGACCGTGGCGGCGGGCGCGCGCCCGGGGGCCGTGGTGGCGGGCGCACGCGCGGGACCGGGCGGGGGAGGGGGTGGGGCGGCCGGTCCGGCCGGGCTGCTCGGGCCCGCCGTGAGAACGGCCGCGACTGCGATTCGTATGGCGAGACGCATACGTTCCTCCTGCCGGACGCCCGGGTCGCTGTACGGTCGTCACGTGGTGTGACATGGGTGCCGGTGGAGGGGACCTGCCCGGGGACGCCCCGGAAGAGGACGTCGCATGTGGGGCCTGACCAGGCTGATCGTCTCGATTATGTCGGTTGGGGCGCACAACGGAGGGAGCCACGCTGGTAGGGCCCCCGACCCGGGCGACGTGGCCGGAAAGGCTCGCGGGGCCTTGGCCGGAAAGGCTCGCGGGGCCGTCGTTCACACGAGAGGCCGTCGAGGCTGTTCCGCCGCGCCCCGCAGGAGGCCGTCCGGCGGCGTCCTCGCGTGCTCACCCGGCCCGTACCGGTGTGCGGGGTGCTCCGTGTCAGCTGGAGACCGTGTCAGCTGGAGACCGCGCGCAGGGCGCCCGGGTGGCGGCCGGTGAGGCGGTCGAGCGCGGCGGAGGTGGCGCTGTCGGCGGGGAGATGGACGATGAGGCGCTGGTCGTCGTCGGCGGGCAGTTCGAGGGTCTCGTACGCCAGGCGCAGCTCACCCGCGTCGGGGTGGACCAGTCGCGTGACGCCGCTGGACTTCGGGAGGCCGGGCAGGGTGTCCACCCGCCCGGCGAAAGCGGCCCCGGCGGTGACGGCCAGCTCGTCGGCCAGCGTGGCGATGTGCCAGTCCGCCCGGAACGGCCCCTGCTTGAGGGCGGCGACCTGCTCGTCGGCGACATGGTCCCAGTCGGGATAGGCGGTCCGCGCCCGGCTGTCGCTGAACACGAAGCGGGCGAGGTTCGGCGGGCTGCCGTCCAGCAGGCCGATCGGTCCCGCCAGCCGTTCGTAGCCCGCCGTCCAGGCGAGGATCTCGCTCAGCCGGTTGAGCAGCAGGGCGGGGGCGGGCTCCAGCCGGTCGAGCAGTGCACGCACGGTGGGACGGACCGCGCGGGCCGGCGTCGTGGCGCCCATGCAGGTGAAGCCGCCGTCGGCCGACTTGGCGAGCCGGTGCAGGTGGACGCGTTCGCTCGTGGTCAGCCGTAGCGCGGTGGCCAGCGCCGAGAGCACGGGCGCGGACGGGTGGCGGTCGCGTCCCTGTTCGAGCCGGGTCAGGTACTCGACGCTGACCCCGGCGAGCGTGGCCAGCTCGGCCCTGCGCAGGCCCGGTGTACGGCGGCGGGGGCCAGTGGGCAGCCCCACCTCGGCGGGGGTGACGGCTTCGCGGCGGATGCGCAGGAACATGCCCAGCTCGTTGTCGCTCACGTTTCGAACGTAACAGCCGTGGTCGCCGTGGTCGTGGCCCTGCCACTACCAGTCTTGGCCCGGTCTTCCTGGTCTCCGCCCCGCCCGGCAGGTTGATGGACGTGACCTTCACGGTCGCCTCGGACCTCGAACCCCCGACAGGGAGTACAACCATGCCCAGTGAGACCCTCAAACTCGCAGTGATCATCGGCAGCGTCAGGGAGGGCAGGTTCGGCCCGGTGGTCGCGAACTGGTTCACCGAACGGGCCGAGCGTCACGGCCGGTTCACGGTGGATCTCATCGACCTGGCGGACACGCCGCTGCCGCTCGAACTGCCGCCCCTGCCGCCGGCGCTCCAACCCGACATGGCCCGTCCGGCGGAGATGGCGGACCTCACCCGGCGGATCGAGGCGGCCGACGCGATCGTCGTGGTGACGCCGGAGTACAACCGGAGCTTCCCGGCCTCGCTGAAGGCCGCCATCGACTGGCACTACACCGAGTGGGAGGCCAAGGCGATCGGCTTCGTGGGCTACAGCGGGGGGAGCGGCGGCCTCCTGGCGGTCGAGCAGCTGCGCCAGGTCTTCGGCGAGTTGCACGCCCACACCGTCCGCGACTACGTCAGCTTCCCCCGGTACTACGAGCTGTTCGGCCCCGACGGCGCCCTCAAGGATCCCGAGGGTCCCGAGCGCGCCGCGAAGGCGCTGCTCGACCAGCTCCTCTGGTGGGGTTCGGTCCTGCACGACGCCCGCCGCGACCGCCCGCGCGTCACCGCAGGGTAGGACCCACCGGAAAATCCGTTTGCCGCAGCCGTACGCCGGGTTAGGCTGCCGTCACGCTCCGGTCGATCTTCACGGATCTCATGGACCTTCACGGAGGAGGTGGGGCGCTTCTGGAAGACCGGACGTCATATCCCGGAGGGGTGACCGCATGACAATGTTCGTCCATCTCACGGCGGCGAAGAACATCCGATCGGTGCGGCGGGCCGGAATCGGCGCGCGAAGCCGCGGCCGCGACGGCCTGCCGGGTCTGTTCTGCCTGCCGGTCCTGCCCTCCTACCAGCTCACCCACCAGTGGGTCCGCGAGCTGAAACGCGGGGGGCGCCGTACGCTGACGGCCGTCGACTTCCGGGTGCCCGACGACGAGCCGGTGTTCGTGGGCCACTACGGGCAGGAGCACGAGCTGCTCCCCAGCGCCGAGGCCGCCGCCCTGATCGCCGGGTGCGACGACGCCCGGGGATACGAGGTCTTCATCCCCCGGGCGATCACCGCGAAGGAGATCCACCGCGTCCGCGCGGTGAACCAGGTGACCGGCTGGAGATACATGCCCAAAGCCCACGGCAGGCGTCCGTGTCCGTGTCCCTGCTGCCTCGCGCCCGGCGAGTACGGCGCGGCCAGGATCCGCCGGGCGGCCATGGGGGCCTGAGGCTCCGTGAGCCCCGAGCGGACGGACGAGGATCGGCGGACGGGAGATGTCGTTTCCGGAGGTTCCCGTAGCTGGGTGAGCAGGGTCGACGAGGAAGTTCTGCGAGAGGGCGCGCCTGGCCCGGTCGCGTTCACCGCGGCCACCGTCTTTCCTGACCTTTCTCTGGGTGTGTGAATGGTTTCCGTGCGCGAAGGAGTGCGTCACAGCTTTCGCCCTTTCGGGTCCGAGGTGAGGAAAGGTCTCGGAGGCCCTGGGCGCGCATCGGGGACGTGTGGAGAACGGAGGAGAGGTGACGCGTCCCTAGCGAGCCGGAGCCTGGCTGCCGCGGGGACGGATCACGTAGCCGACCATCTGGGCGGCGAAGTACACGCACATGGCACTAGACGGTACGGCCCGTCTCGCTTCCTCGCAGCGGGTTTTCCGCCGGCGAGACCGGAACAGGTTTTCCGCCGACGAGGCCGGGGCGGGCCGGAGGGTGCCGGGGGTACCGGGATCAGCCCCCGAACAGGCGCCACGCCGCGTCGCGGGCGACGAGGAAACCGACGATGCCCAGGGTCCAGCCGAGCGCGGAGGCCGAGTGCCTGCGCATCCAGGCGCGCAGCCGTTCCAGCTTCGGGTCGAGCCGGCCTCCGGCGACGGTCTTGACGCCGAGCAGCACGAGCGGCGGCAGGATCATCACGAGCACGTAGCCCGCGAGCAGCGGCACCCACTGGACGGCGGGCAGGTTCGCGCCGGTCATGAAACCGATCGCGCCGAGGTAGGGAATCATCGTCGCGACCTCCAGCAGGGCGGCGGTCAGCCCCAGGAGGATCATCGTCCCCGGCCCGCCGAGGCGGGGCTCCCAGCGGCTCGGCCCCTCCTTCTCCCTCTGGCGCTTGGAGTCGAAACGGAAGCTGAGCAGGAACAGCCCCACGCCGATCACCAGCTGGATCCAGTAGGCGGTGCGGCTGTACAGGGCCTCCTCGAAGGTGGCGAGGGCCGCGGCCAGCCCGAGCATCAGCGCGACGCCGACGCCGAAGTAGAAGGTGGCGACCGTGGCGAGGTAGACCAGCAGGCGGCCCGCCGGCGACCGGTCCGAGGCGAGCAGCAGGTAGGCGGGAATGCCGAGGGTCCCGAAGCTCGTGCTGTCGACGAGCGCCAGCGCTCCCAGGGTCAGTACCAGTTCGATGGTCAACTTCGCTCTCCGTCGGTGACGCCGGGGGCGCGGTGGCCCCGCGTGCCCCGCGTATCCGCGGGCGCCTCCGGCCATGACCATGGGAGCGGGTACGGGGGGTGATCGGTCGGGTTCCGGTTCTCCTCACCTCCGATCATGCGATGCCGGAACCCGGACGACCTCCTGCGTGACACCGAAGTCGCCGTACATCTTTCGGACTACGGCAGGGAGGGTGTGCCGGGCAGGCCCCGTGAGATGCGGTCGCGCAGCCAGTGGTAGGAGGCCTTCGGGGTGCGCGTCCCGGTGGGGAAGTCGACGTGCACGAGCCCGAAGCGCTGGCTGAAGCCCTCGGCCCACTCGAAGTTGTCCAGCAGGGACCAGACGTAGTAGCCGCGCACGTCCACCCCCTCGGCCCGCGCCCGCTCGACGGCCCCGATGTGGCCGTCGAGGAAGGCGATCCTGTCCTGGTCGTCGACCGTGCCGCCGGGGCCGGGCTCGTCGGGCTGGGAGCAGCCGTTCTCGGTGACGTAGACCGGCGGGAGGGCGTCGCCGTACCGGGCCCTGAGGCCCAAGAGCAGCTCGCGCAGGCCGTCGGGGACGACGGGCCAGCCGAAGGCGGTGGTGGGATAACCGGTGACGCCCGCGTCCTCGAAGGGAAGACCCTCACCGGTGGGCGCGGCGATCCGGGTGGGGTTGTAGTAATTGATGCCGAGGCCGTCGAGGGGCGTGCCGATCAGGTCCAGGTCGCCGTCGCGCACGCAGTCGAGGCTCACCCCGTACGCGGACAGGTCGGGATAGGCGCCCAGGAGCACGGGATCGTTGAACAGGCGGTTGTGCAGGACGTCGTAGGCGTCGGCGGCAGCCAGGTCGGCGGGGTCGGAGGAGACGGGCCAGACCGGGGTGCAGTTGTTGGTGATCAGGACCTTCTCCGCGCCGCGCGCCCTGAGCTCCCGCACGGCCAGGCCGTGCCCGAGCAGCTGGTGGTGGGCGGCCGGGAGCGCGTCCAGGATCAGGGTCCTGCCGGGGGCGTGGGTGCCCAGGGCGTAGCCGAAGACCATGTGGATGAAGGGCTCGTTCAGGGTGATCCACAGGGGGATCCGGTCGGCGAGCCTGTCGGCCACGGCCGCGGCGTACTCGGCGAAACGGTACGCGGTGTCGCGGTTCAGCCAGCCGCCCTCGTCCTCCAGGGGCTGGGGCAGGTCCCAGTGGAAGAGCGTGGCGGCGGGGACGATGTCCTTCTCGTGGAGCGCGTCGGCCAGCCGGTCGTAGAAGTCGAGGCCCGCCCGGTTGATCGCGCCCCTCCCCTCGGGCTGGACGCGCGGCCAGGCGATGGAGAAGCGGTAGGAGTTCGCCCCGAGGCCGGACATCAGCGCGACGTCCTCCGGCCAGCGGTGATAGTGGTCGCAGGCCACGTCGCCGGTGTCGCCGCCGCGGACGCGGCCGGGCTCGCGGGTGAAGGTGTCCCAGATCGAGGTGCCCCGTCCGTCCTCGGCGACGGCGCCTTCGATCTGGTAGGACGCGGTCGCCGTACCCCAGAGGAACATCCCGGCCTCCAATTTGCGTGAGTCTGGCTCATGTTAATCCCCCGGGTCTGTCGTAGGGGATGATGGGGAGATGACGAACGTCTCCGGGGGAACGCTTCGCCGCCGGCCCGCTCAGCGGCGAAGCCTGGAACGGGTGGAGCGCATGCTGGACGAGTGCGCGCGGTTACTGGACGAGGTCGGCTACGAGGCACTGACCACCAAGGAGGTCGCGCGCCGCGCAGAGGTTCCAATCGGCACTTTCTACCAGTTCTTTCCCGACAAACAAGGGCTTGTACGCGCGCTGGCGCTGCGCAATCTGGAGGCGTTCCTCGGCAGGATCACGGCCAGGCTCGCCGAGGTGCAGCTGTCCGAGTGGACGGAGATGGTCGACCTCGCGATCGACGAGTTCGTCGCGATGAAACGGTCCACACCGGGATTCGCGGTCGTCGACTTCGGGGGAGTGCTCGCCTCGCCCGGCGGTCCCATCCTCATGGGGACCCGTCGCATGCTCGACGCCGCCCTGGAGAACAACGCCATCGTGGCCGACCGGCTCCGCGCGATCACCGTCGAGCTGCTCGGTGCCCCGCTCGGCCCCGAGCTGGACCGGGTGCTCTTCGTCGCGGTCGAGGCCGCCGACGCGGTGCTCAAACTCGCCTTCCGATCCCTGCCCGACGGTGACCCCGAGCTGATCGCCGAGTGCAAGCACCTGGTCCGCCGCTACCTGTCGGCGCACCTGCCGCAGGAATGACGGCGCCCGCCGCCGGTGCTCACCGGCGGCGGGGCCGACCGGCGGGACCCGCCACCGTCGGTGAGCGCGGTCGGTGAGCGCGGTCGATGGGCGCCGTCGGCGGACGCGGTCGGCGGACGCCGCCATCGGCGGGTCCCGTCAGCGGACGGCGTCCAGGCGGGCGCGGTGCTCGTCGTCGAGCTTGAGGTCCAGCGCGCCCAGCGCCTCCTCCAGCTGCGGCAGGGAGCTCACACCGACGATCGGGACCGTCGTCACGTCACCGCCGATCAGCCAGGCCAGTACCACCTGGTTGACGGTCGCGCCCAGCTCGCCCGCGATCTCCCGCAGCACGGCCAGCCCGCGCTCGGTGCCCGGGTGATCATAGATGTCCTGGACCGGCCGGTCCTCGCGCGTGTAGGCGCCGAACATCAGCGTGTTGTACGCCCACAGGGTCAGGCCGGGCTCCGAGCGCAGGTAGTCGAGCATGTCGTCCTGGACCAGGACGTGACCCGCCTCCGGCAGCCGTACCCCGGGCCGGGGCCGCAGGTAGGTGTGGCGGAGCTGGACGTTGGTGTAGAGCGGCCAGCCGTTCGCCCGCGAGGTGGCGCGGGCGCGCTCCAGGCGCCAGGCCGGGACGTTGCTCGCGCCGATCTCGCGGACCTTGCCCGCCTGGGCCAGCTCGGCGAAGGCGCCCAGGGTCTCCTCCAGGGGAACGGAGCGGTCCTCGATGTGCGCCCAGTACACGTCGACGTGGTCGGTGCCCAGCCGCCGCAGGCTGCCCTCGGCGGCGGCGGCGATCGCCGTGGCGGACAGGCCCTCGGCGGAGTCCAGCGTCCGGTCGCCGGGGACGGTCGGGCGCGCGCCGCACTTGGTGCTCAGCACCATCCGGTCGCGGTTGCCCCGGGCGGCCAGCCAGCGGCCGATGGCCAGCTCGCTCTCGTCGCCGGTGGCGCCCTCGTTCCAGAACGGGTAGTTGTTCGCGGTGTCCAGCAGGGTGCCCCCGGCGTCGGCGAACCGGTCGAGGATCGCGAAGCCGGCCCTGTCGTCGAGGACGGTGCCGAAGGGGATGGTGCCCAGGGCGAGGGGGATGTGTGTCATGAACGCCACCCTGAATGCTGGAGTGGACTCCAGGGCAAGTGGGTCGCCGGGAAACATCGGAACTTGACCTTGAGTGGGCTCCAGGTGACATGCTGCCCGATGTGAGTGTGTACACACCGGGACAAGTGGTGGAGGAGACCGGCTTCAGCCTCGACACGCTTCGTTACTACGAGCGGATCGGGTTGCTCGAGTCGATCGGCCGCAACGCGGCCGGGCAGCGCCGGTTCACCCAGGAGGACGTCGGCTGGCTCGGTATGATCCGCTGCCTGCGCGACACCGGCATGCCGATCGCGGAGATGCTCCGCTTCGCCGAGATGACCAGGGCGGGTGACCACACGGTCCGCGACCGCATCGCGCTGCTCGAAGCCCACGACCGGCGGGTGCAGGAGCAGGTCGAGAACCTGCGCGAGAAGCAGGTGGCGATCCGGAACAAGATCGCGTATTACCACTCGGTGGTCGACTAGGAACTCCACGGCCCGCGTCGGCGGGGAACCGGGAACCGTACGGCCCGCGTCGGCGGGCGACCGGAGACCGAGCGGCCCGCGTCGGTGGTAGGCCGGACGGGCACGCGGTTCGTGCCGGCGGTGAGCCCCGGGGCTTATGGCCGTCCGGAAGCCGTACGACGGCTTTGCTCCTGGTCGGGGTGCCCTTTTCGGTCCGGCTGTTAAACCGGTATCGAGGTCGGGTGTCCGGGGAGGGGCCATGGTCGCACCGCGCGCGCGCCGGATCAACATTCCACTGCGCCACGTCGCGCTGATGTGCGGGGGGATGCTGTTCGCCCTTCTCGCCAACGTGACCTACCTCCAGGCGCTGGACTCCGAGCGGCTCAACGAGGACCCGCGCAACAAGCGGACGATGATCGCGCGCTTCGAGAGTCCCCGGGGCAGGATCCTGCTCCGCGACGGTACGGTCATCGCGACCAGCCGCAAGTCCAGGAGTGCCACGTACCGGTACCGCAGGGTCTATCCCGGCGGGCCGCTCTACGCGGCGATCACCGGGCACTTCTCGCTCTACGGCACCGGTGGCGTCGAGCAGGCCGAGGAGGCCCTGCTGTCCGGGAGCGACCCCCGGGTGAAGGTGCGGGGGCTGGTCGACGGCACCCGCGGCGGCGCCACGCTCATGCTCACCGTGGACCGCGGCGCCCAGCGGGCCGCCTACGACGGGCTGCGCGCCACCGGGAAGCCCGGCGCCGTCGTCGCGATCGACCCGCGCACCGGCGCGATCCTGGCCATGGTCTCCCTGCCCTCGTACGACCCGAACCTCTACACGAGCTTCGACGCGGCCAAACTCGACCGGGTGGACAAGCGGCTGCAGGGCGACCCCGAGGACCCGCTGCTGAACCGGGCGATCCAGCGGAACTACCCGCCGGGATCCACCTTCAAGATCATCACCGGCGCGGCGGCGCTCGGCTCGGGGCGCTACGACCCCGGCACCCGCGTCAGCGCCCCGAAGTCCTTCCGCCTCCCCGGCACCGCCACCTACCTGCGCAACGCCGGCGGCGCCGCCTGCGGCGGCGGCGCCCTCCCGCTGCTCCAGGCGTTCCGGCTCTCGTGCAACACCCCCTTCGCGAAGATGGGGGTCGACCTCGGCCAGGACGCGCTGCGCGAGCAGGCCGAGGCCTTCGGGTTCGACACCGACGACCTGCAGGTGCCGATGCCGGTGGCCAGGAGCGTCTATCCCCCCGCGCTGGACGACGCGCAGACCGCGATGTCGGCGCTGGGCCAGTTCGACGTCCGGGCCACCCCGCTCATGATCGCGATGATCGCGGCGGCGGTGGCCAACGACGGCTCGCTGATGCGCCCCCACCTGGTGGACGGGGTCCGGCTCGCCGACGGCACGGTGATCGACGTGACCGAACCCTCGCCGTACCGCCGCGCGCTCGGCGCCGAGGAGGCCGAACGGCTCACGGAGATGATGGTCGCCGTCACCGGCAGGGGAGGGACCGGCGTCGCCGCGGCCGTCCGGGGTGTGAAGGTCGCAGGGAAGACCGGCACGGCGGAGAACGCCGTCTCGGGCGAGGACCACGCGATCTTCACCGGCTTCGCCCCGGCGGTCTCCCCCCGGATCGCCGTAGGGGTCCTGGTCGAGGGCGGCGGGCCGGGCGGGCGGGTGGCGGCCCCCATTGCCAGGGCCGTCATCGAGGCGTTCCTGGGCGGTCAGACCGAGTAGGACCCGGCCCGGAGACGAGGCCGGGCCGGGGAGGTTCCGGCCCGGGGGTAACAGAGGTCGGCGAGGTTCCGGCCCGGAGGTTACAGAGGCTGGCGAGGTTCCGGCCCGGGGGTAACAGGGGCCGGGGAGATTCCGGCCCGGAGGTGACGGAGGTCTTCGAGGCCGTCCCGGCGGGTCAGGCGGAGTAGGCCCTGGCCTGGAGGCTGTAGAGGTCGGCGTAGAGGCCGTCGAGGGTCATGAGCTCGTCGTGGGTGCCGTGCTCGACGACCTTGCCGTGGTCGAGGACGTAGATCCGATCGGCGTAGCGGACGCTCGCCAGCCGGTGGGTGATCAGCAGCACGGTACGCCCGTCGGCGTGCCGCCGGATGCGCTCGAACAGGGCGTGCTCGGCGCGGGCGTCCAGGGCCGCGGTGGGCTCGTCGCAGATCAGCAGCGGGGCGTCCCGGTGGAAACCGCGGGCCACCGCGATCCGCTGCCACTGGCCGCCGGACAGCTCCTGGCCGTCCTTGAAACGCCGGTCGAGCAGGGTGTTGTAGCCGTGCGGCAGCTCGGCCACCACCTGGTCGGCGCCCGCGACCTCGGCCGCCGCGACGAGCGCGGGCTCCCCCTTGTCGGTGCCCATGCTGATGTTGTAGCGGGCGGTCAGCGGCCAGCGCGTATGGTCCTGGGCGATGACCGCGATGCGGTCGCGCAGCTCGTCGGGATCGACGTCCGCCAGGTCCGTGTCGTCCCAGCGGACCCGGCCGCCGTCCGGTTCGTACAGCCCGGACAGGATCTTGGCCAGCGTGGTCTTGCCCGAGCCGTTCTCCCCGACGAGGGCGATCACCTCGCCCCTGCCGATGGTCACCGTGAGCCCCTGGAGCGCCGGATCGGCGGAGCCCGGATAGGTGAAGACGACGTCCTCGGCGGTGATCCGCTCGAAGCTCTCCGGTGCCTTCGCCGGGCGTCCGGCGGGCAGCCTGCCCTCGGCCTCGGCGCAGAAGTCGAGGAAGTCGGTGAAGTACAGGCCCTCCTCGTAGAGGCGGTTCGTGGCGTACATCAGGTTGGCCAGATAGGTCTGGCCCGAACGGATCGCCAGCACGGCGGTGCCCGCGACCGCCAGGGGGACCGCCCCCACCGCCAGCAGCACGCCCAGGGCGACGTAGACGACGGCCGTGCCGACGCCGCCCAGCGCCTCGCCGACGACCCGCGCGAGGACCTGCCGCCTGGCCAGGCCGAGCATGACCGTCTGCTCGGCCGTCGCCACCGTGTCGTACATCCGCATCAGGAAGCCGCGCATGGTGAACGAGCGCACCTCCGCGGCCGGATCTCGGTCCGCGAGCAGCTCCGCGATGATCCACTTACGGCGCCTGGCCGGGATCAGGGCGTACATCGTCGTGTAGCGCATGCGCGCCGAGCGGACCGCCGCCCACGCGTCGGGCAGCACCGCCAGCACCAGCAGCGGCAGCAGGACCGGGTGGAGCACTCCCAGCACGCCCGCCGCGGCGACGATGCCGATGATCGCGGTCAGCGTGTTGATGGCCGTGCCCACCACCTCGTCCGCGACGCCGACCCCACGCGACCTGGCCCGCTGGAGCGCGTCGTGGAAGTCGGGGTCGTCGAAGGCCGCGAGGCCGACCCGGCCGGTCAGCCCGTACAGGCGTTCCTCGGCGATCCGGCCTACCTGGGGCTCCAGCCGTGACTGGGCCCAGCCCGCGCCCGCCTGCGTGAGGGTGCGCAGGGTCGCGGCCACCCCCACCAGGATCAGGCTGGGCAGGGCGGCCCGCACCCGGTCGGGCGTCGGCCCCGCCTCGAACAGCGCCGACAGCACCCCGGTCGTGGCGAGCAGCCCGAACGCGGTGAACACCCCGCTCAGCAGGCTCAGGGAGATCGCGATGACGGTGTCGCGGGGACTGGCCAGCCACGCCAGCCTGACGGCCTGCGACACCAGCGCCGGAAGCCTGCGGGCGATGGTCAGGAAGCCGACCTTCGTCATCTTGTCGGTGTGGGCGTACCAGCCGGAGACACTGATCTCGCCGATCTCGGGGGCCGGGCCGGCGGGGGAGTCTGTCATGGGAGCAGTGTGAGTCGCCGCACCGGCGATGGCCATCGGATGGCCGTGGGCGGCCACGGCGGGGCAGGATAATCCATAGGTCGGAAAAGGTCTAAGACTGGGCATGGTTCGGTAATTGATGTCACACTTTCTGTGACGGTTCTATCCGCGACCTCTCTAAGAGCCGATGACCCAGGACACCGCACACTCCTCCTTCACCGGAGGCAACCTCCCCCTCGAACCCAACGGCTTCGTGGGGCGTGAAGCCGACGTGGAAGAGCTCACCGACCTGCTGGGCGTCGCCAGGGTGGTGACGCTCTGCGGGGCGGGCGGCATCGGCAAGAGCAGGCTGGCGGTCCGGGTCGCCGGCCAGGTGGCGGGGGAGTTCCCCGACGGGGTCTGGCTGGTCGAGCTGGCCGACGCGGTGCGCGGCGACCAGATCGAGCCCCGGGTGGCCGCCGTGCTCGGGGTCAAGCCCGAGCCGTCCCGCGCGCTGGCCGACACCCTGATCGACGCGCTCGGCGACCGGCGGCTGCTGCTGGTCATGGACAACTGCGAGTCGCTCATCGAGGAGTCCGCGAGGTTCTGCCGCGCCGTGCTCACCGTCTGTCCCGACGTACGCGTGCTCACGACCAGCCGCGAGCCGCTCCGGGTGGCGGGGGAGACCGTGTGGCGGGTGCCGCCGCTCACCCTGCCCAGGAGCGACGGCCACGACCTCGGCACCAGCGAGGCGGTGCGCCTCTTCGCCGACCGCGCCACCGCCGCCTCGCGGGCCTTCTCCGTCACCGAGCAGAACGCGGCCGACATCGCCGGGCTCTGCGAGGCGCTCGACGGGATGCCGCTCGCCATCGAGCTCGCCGCCGCCCTGTGCAGGGTGCTGACCGTGGAGCAGATCAACGCCAGGCTCAGGGACAGGTTCCGGCTGCTGTCGGCGGGCGACAGGACGGCCCCGGCCAGGCAGCAGACGCTCAGGGCGACCGTCGACTGGAGCTACCAGCAGCTCAACGAGCCCGAGCGGATCCTCCTGCGCCGGCTCGCGGTCTTCACCGGCGGGTGGACTCTCGACATGGCCGAGCAGGTCTGCGCGGGCAACGCGCTGTGGGCCGAGGACGTCCTGGGGGTGCTCTGCGACCTGGTCGACAAGTCGCTGGTCCTGGCCGACGCCGAGGTGGCGGGCGAGACTCGCTACCGCATGCTGGAGACGATCCGCGAGTACGCCACCGAGCAGCTCGACGCCTCGGGCGAGGAGCCCGAGTTCCGGCGGCTGCACCGCGACCACATGATCGAGATCGCGGCCCGGATCCACCGGACGATCGTCCGGAGCCCCCGCCCGGCCTGGACCGAGATCTGTCCGATGCTCGTCATGCTGGACGAGCTCCAGACCAACGTGTGGGCGGCGGTGCGCTGGTCGGTCGAGTCCGCGGGCGACCCCGAGAGCGCGCTGCGCCTCCTCGTCCTGCTGCGCTGGCCGATCATCGCCGGGGGAAGGTTCACCCCGGCCGACAAGTGGCTCGACCGCCTGCTCGACGCCGCCCCCGAGGACCTGACGCCGTCCGTGCGCGGCGACGCGCTCGCGCTGCGCGGGCAGGTGGCCTTCGGGCAGGGCGACCCCGACACCGCGCAGATCGCCTGCGCCGCAGCGGTCGGCCTGTGCCGCGAGGCCGGCCTGTACGGACCGCTCAGCGGCGCGCTCGCCATCCTCGCCTGGGTGGCCATCTACCAGCGGCGCCCCGAGCGGGCCAGGTCCCTGCTGGACGACGCGCTGGAGGCCGTACGCACGGTCGACGACCCCTGGCACGAGACGGTCATCCGGTCCATGGAGGGCACGTTCGCGCTGTCCGAGGGCAGGGCGAAGGAGTCACAGCGGTCCTTCGAGGCCGCGCTCGCCATCGCCCACGAGCTCGACAACCACTGGGCCGCGCCGGTCGCCCTCATCGGCCTGGCCCAGGTCGCCTGGCTCCGCGGCGACCTGGCGGAGGCCCGCGCCCACTACGAGCGCGCCCTCGACATGCTCCAGGACATCACCGCCCACTGGCAGGCCATCACCTGCCTGTCGGGGCTGGGCCGGATCGCGCTGGCCCAGGGAGACCTCCCCACCGCGCGGGGCAGGCTGATCGAGAGCCTGCGGCTCTGCATCGGGACCGGCCAGCGGCTCGGCGTGGCCCGCCGCATCGAGACGCTCGCGCAGCTCGCGCTCGCCGAGGAGGACGACCGCCGGGCGGTGCGCCTGGCCGGGGCCTCCGCCGCGATCAGGAGCGCGATGGGCGACGCCGTGCTGCCGCCCGGGTTCGGGGCGCGGATGGAGGAGCTGCTCCAGCCCGCCCGGGTGCGCCTCGGCGACGCGCTGGTCGCGCAGCTGTGGGCGCACGGCCAGGAGATGTCCCAGGAGCAGGCGGTCCGCTACGCGCTGCAGTTCGACGAGCCCTACGAGACGCCCCTGCTGCTCGGCAAGCATCCGGTCGTCGCCCCCATGACCACGCTCACCTGCCGGGAGTGGGAGATCGCCGAGCTGATCGCCAGGGGGATGAGCAACAAGGCCATCGCCGACGAACTGGTGATCAGTCCCGCCACCGCGGCCCGGCACGTCGCCAACATCCTGGCCAAGCTCGGGTTCTCCTCCCGGACGCAGGTCGCCACCTGGGTCATCGAGCAGAACCGCTCCTGACCGGCGCGGCTGCTCACACGCCTCACCCGGCGCCGGTGAGGGCTACATACTCCGGACTACACATTCGCGGGGGTGAAGATACATCCCGGGATACGCAGTCCGGAGCATGTGTCGTACCCGCCGCGCGCCGTACGTTTTCCTGGTGTTCGACCGATGACGTCCAGCCTTCCGCACCGCGCCGGCCACAGTTCCGGTCCGGGACGGTAGGTCCACACCATCCCGGGCGTCTCGGTCGAGCACGTCGCGGACGTCGCGTGTCCCCGCTTGATGGCCGAGGTCTCCTCGGAGGGGTGGGGGCTTGGGCCATGGGTCATGCGACAGCGGGCTCGAGTCGCGCAGGGCTCGGGCCCGCCCATCGCCTTTCCAGGCTCTTCTCCTGGTTTCTCCTTTTCGGCCGCGGCGTCGGGGCCCGCGGACCGGGCGCCGCCCGAGGGGAGACCAGGCATCAACCGAGGGGGAACCGGGCGCCGTCCGAGGGGGAACGGGGCGCTACCCGAGGGGAGACCGGACAACCACCCGAGGGGTAACGGGGTGCCGTCCTGGAGGAGAGGCCGAATACCCGTCCTGGAGGAGGGGCCGAATACACAGTCATCTACATACATCTGCGGATGCCCGCGCGGATCGAGCGGCCCTACCGTCGGCGGAATGAGACCCACCTCTCCGTCCACCAGCTGCACCCTCACCGAAGCGGTGTTCGGCTACGCGCACGGTCGAGGTGACCGGCCCGCACTGATCGACCTCGGCGCCGGGGTGGTGTACGGCTACCGCCGGCTGGCCGCCGAGGTGACGCGGGGAGCGTCGGGCCTGGTGAGGCGGGGGGCCCGGCGGCGCCAGGTGGCCGGGATCCACGTCGACAGCGCGGTGGCCCAGACGCTGGCGGTGCACACGGTCATCGCGGCGGGAGGGGTGGCGGCGCCGATCGCCTCCGGATGCGAGGAGATGGCCGACCTGCTCGCCGAGTGGGACGCGCGGCTGCTCATCACCACCCCGCCCCTGGCCGACGCGTCGTTGCGGGCCGTGGAGGACTCGCGGGTCCGGCAGGTGATCGCGTTCGGCCAGGCCCGTGACACCGTCGACTTCGCCGACCTGCTGCTCCTGGAGCCCGTCCCGCTGCCCTTCCTCGACCCGGCGGTGCAGCCCGCCCTCCTGGTCGACGACGGGGGCGTGCTCACCCACCACGACCTGATCGTGCGGATGAACGTGCTCGACGAGGGCGCCGAGCTGGGGAAGTCCGACGTCCTGCTGGTGACCTGGCCCCTGCGGTGCAGCCTGGCCATGACGACCCTGATCGGGCTGGCGCTGATGCGCGGCTCCCTCGTCGTCGTGGCCCCCGGCCTCTCGCCCGGCGAGCTGTCGGCGACCATCCACGACTTCGGCGTCACCGTCGTGGCGCTGTCCGACGGGGCCGTCCAGCGCGTCTGAGGCGATCAGGAGGCGGCTGACCGGGTCCTGACCTGGCTTGATGTGCGTTCGACGGCGTGTGCTCTCCTCCCCTGGGTAGTTAACGACCAGCATGTTCTGCAAAGGGGATCGTTCTCATGGCGCGCATTCTGATCACCGGCTCCACCGACGGCCTCGGGCTCATGGCCGCCCGGCTGCTGGTTCACGACGGCCATGACGTCACGCTGCACGCCCGCAACGACACCCGAGCCGGCGACGCGCGCGACGCGCTGCCGGAGGCGGAGGCCGTCGTCGTCGGAGACCTGATCACCATCGAGGGGATGCGGTCCGTGGCGGTCCAGGCCAACGAGCTGGGCCGCTACGACGCGATCATCCACAACGCCGCCGTCGGATACCGGGAACCGAGCAGGATCGAGACCGCCGACGGCCTGTCCCACGTGTTCGCGGTCAACGTGCTCGCCCCGTACCTGCTCACGGCGCTCATCACCCCACCCGGCCGGCTGGTCTACCTCAGCTCCGGCATGCATCGCGGCGGGGACCCCAAACTGGACGACCTCCAGTGGAGCACCCGCAACTGGGACGGTTCGCGGGCGTACGCGGACAGCAAGCTGCTGGACGTCGTCCTGGCGTTCGCGGTCGCCCGCCGATGGCCGGACGTGCTGTCCAACGCGCTCGAACCCGGCTGGGTCGCGACGAAGATGGGGGGTCCGGGCGCGCCCGACGACCTCTCCCTGGGCCCCGTGACGCAGGTGTGGCTGGCCACGAGCCAGGACCCCGAGGCCATGGTGACCGGTGGCTACTTCCACCACCAGGAGCCGCGCTTCGCCCACCCCGCCGCGCGGTCGCCCGAGGTGCAGGACGGCCTCCTCGACGCGTGTGCCAAGCTGGCCGGCGTCCCGCTCCCGTCGCACGCGACGTGAACACGCCGTCGCGGCCGGGACCGCCGGCGCCCCGGTGCTCCGGCCCGCCCGCATCCGTCTCCACGACGGCCGTCCAGGCCCCCCTCGGCCGGTTCTCGCCCGGCTCCACGACCCGGCGGCCTCCGGAGGGTTGAACCGGACGAGGCCCGCGGACGTCTCATGATCATGCGATTGATCGTCCTCACGTCTCTCGTCGCGTTGACCGCCTGCGGCGCGCCCGCACCCGTGGCGCGGAGCACGGGCGCACCGGCGGCCTCCACCCCCGCCTCGGCGCCGGCCTCGACGCAGACGCGGGCGGCGGCGGAGTCCGGGTCCAGGTGTGCTCCGGCCCCCTCCAAGAGGCTGGACCCCAAACTGCTCCGGCAGATCGCCTTCGACTACGACCCCCTCAACTCCCCGGAGGAACTCGCGGCGAAGACGCCGCTGGTCGTCGCGGGAACCATCGGGGACTTCGTACCGGGACCGATCGTCGAGGAGGGGCTCCCCGGCGACCGTACGCACTACGTGCTGATGCCGGTGAGAGTGACCGAGCGGTTCAAGGGGCGGTCCGCCGCTCTGGTCCACGTGAAGTTCTTCCAAGGCGGGATATGGCGGGACCGGACCCCGGTCCACTCGGTGGCCGACTTCCGCAGGGGGGTGCCCGAGGGCACCAGGGTCCTGCTGTTCGTCTACCCGGACACCCGGAAGGAGTGGCCCGTGGTCGAGGACCGGGCGGCTCTCCCGGCCGGGACGCCGATCTACACGACCCATCCGCAGGGAGCGCTCCTCGGCAGGGGGCTGCGGGTGATCGGCGGCATGGAGGAGATCGATCCGGCCTCCCGCTGGGCCGATCCCTGTGGCCTGGACGGCATCGCCGCGCGGCTGCGCGCCGCCGGGTATCGCGGCACCCCCTGAACCGCTCGCGGCGCTCCGGCCTCGTCTCGCCGGGAAGTCCGCGGCCGGTTCCTCAGGGCCGGAGTCCCGAGGGGCTGACCAGGGAGTCGCCCAGCGCGGTGCGGTGGTACAGGACGCCCCGGCCGGTGCGGCTCCCGGTGACCAGGCCCGCCTTGCGCAGGGCGGAGATGTGGCCGCCCACGGTGCCCAGGCTCAGCTCCAGCAGGGTCACGAGCTGGGTGGTGGTCGCCGGGGTCGCCAGCTCCAGCAGGAGGCGGCTCCTGGTCCTGCCGATCAGTCCGGCCAGGCCGTCCGGCGTCTCGGGCGGGATGCCGGTGCCCCGGGCCGGATAGCTGATCGCGTACGGCCAGTGGGTCTCCAGGTAGAAGCCGATCCCGGTGGGGAACACGGTCGGCACGAAGAGCAGTCCGCGCCCGTCGAGCCGGCAGGTCTCGTCCGCGTCCCTGGAGAGCACCTCGATGACACCGTCGGGACGCCAGCGGACCCGGGGGGTGAGGTCGTCCAGTGCCGCCGCCCAGCCGTAGGTCGCCAGGCGGCCCGCCCGCTGGACCACGTCCCGCTCCAGGATCGCGTGGAAGCGCGGCCACGCGGGGGACACGATCTCCTCCCAGATCGCCTCCAGCGCCTCGGCGAACAGCCGTACGACGTCCGGCGAGAACAGCACGTCCCTGACGGGTCCCGGCAGGCGCGGCATTCCCTCCAGGTTTCTGGCGATCTCGGCGTGCGCCCGCGCCACCGGGGTGGCGCGCACCACCGCGAGTTCCGCCTCGACCGGGGTGTTCACCCCGGTCGGCGGCGGCGCGGGGAAGTCGGCGTTGTAGCGCCGCTCGCGGAACAGCGCCACCATGGGCCTCAGCCCGGGGTACGCGAGCAGCAGCCTCTCGTACGGCTCCCGCATCCTGCCGGCCCACGACCGCCACTCCCCGGCCTCCCTTTTGCCGGAGAGGATCCAGAGCGCGTGCTTGGTCACGATGAGGGGGGAGATGGCGAACCTGCTGGCCATGATGTCCTGCGGGGTGACCTCGATGCGGATGATCACGGGACGACCTTTCGGATATATCCGAAAGCTTAGCCAGCCGTCCGGACACCTCCCACCATCGTGTCCATGACCACACAAGAGCGCGGCGCGACCTATACGGAGGTCTTCGCGAACCGGGAGTTCCGTGTCCTGTTCGGCAGTTTCACCCTTCTGGTGGCCGGGGACCAGGTCAAGATGCTGGCCCTGTCGGCGCTGGTCTACGCGCGGACCGGCTCGCCGGGACTGTCGGCGGCGGCGTACATGGTGGGGTTCCTGCCCTACATCGTCGGCGGGACCTTCCTGCTCTCGCTCGCCGACCGGATCCGGCCGCGTGCGCTGATGGTCGCCGGTGAGCTGGTGCGGGTGGTGACCTGCCTGCTCCTGGCCTTCACGGGCCTGCCCGTCTGGGCGATGCTCCTCCTGGTCCTGACCACCGGGCTGTTCTCGCCCGTCTTCGGGGCGGCGCGCAGCGCCCTCCTGCCCGACCTGCTGCCGGGTGACGCGTTCGTCCTGGCCAGGTCCGTGCTGAACGTGACGGCCGCCGGTGCCCAGATCGGCGGCCTGGCGGCGGGCGGCGCCATCCTCGCCCTCGCGGGACCCGCGGGGGCGCTGGCCGCCACCGCCGCGCTGTCCGCCCTGTCGGCCGTGGTGCTGCGCTACGGCCTGCCCGACTTCCCCGCCAGGAACGCGAGCGCCGCGAACCCGCAGGGGGACGGCCCCGTACGGGAGACGCTGCGGGTCAACCGGGCCCTGCTGGCGGACCCCCGGGTGCGCGGCCTGCTGCTCGCGCAGTGGCTGCCGGTCTCGCTCGTGGTGGGTGCCGAGGCGATGATGGTCCCCTACCTGGGAAACGCCGCCGGGTTCGCGCTCGCCGCCGCCTCCGTCGGCCTGGCGGCCGGCAACTTCGTCGTCGGCCGGTTCGTCTCGCCCGCCGGCCGGGAACGGCTGGCGTTTTCCTTCGCGATCGTGTCCGGCGTTCCCCTGCTCGCCTTCGCCGCCCGGCCGGGACTCGTGGGAGCCGCGCTGATCGTGCTGCTCGCCACGGCGGCGTCGGCCGTCTGCCAGCTGGGATTGCAGCGGTGGTTCGTGGACGCGGTTCCCGAAGCGGTCAGGGGGCAGGCCTTCGGCCTGGCCTCGGCGGGAATGATGACCGGCCAGGCCCTGGGCGGCGCCCTGGTCGGCGTCGCCGCCGAGCTGACCGCCCCGCACACGGCGATCGTCCTCGTGGGAGCCGCGACCGTCCTCTCCTCACTCGCCCTGCACCGGTCGCTGAGAGCCGGCGGGCGGCGGCCCGCGTGACAGCCGCCCGCACCCCCCGGGAAAGCCGGATCGGCGACCCCGGCGCGGGCGGCTCGCGCTCTCGACGCCCTGCCGGCGGCCTTATCGGCGGGGGCCGGGCCGCTCGCGCGAGGTGCGGACGCGCAGGCGGCCGTATTCGAGCTCTCCGGTGATCCGAACGTGCAGCGCGCCCGGACGTGCGCGGCCGGGCAGCGCGCAGGTCACGCTGCCCCACCCGGTGCGTACCCCGTCGACGTTCGCGGTCGCGCCGGACGGCAGGACGATCGTGGCCGAGCCGTAGGGGAGCCGGAGCTCGATGTCGATCTCCGGATACCGTACGAGGGCCTGGGACAGGTCGAGCCGCACCCCGCCGTACTCGGACTCGACGCGCAGCAGGCGCGGGACCTGCCAGTCGCCCGACCGCTTGATGCGTCCGCCCGTGGAGGTCAGCCGGAGCACGTCGTCCGGGGCGTCCGGGCTGTCCCGGTCGTCGGGCAGGTCGGTGATCAGCGGCAGCAGGTCGCCGTGGTAGATCGCCGTGAGCGCGCGTTCGAGACGTTCCTCCATCTCGCCGGGGCCGAGGCGACCGTCGGCGAACGCCTGCTGGAGCCGGCGCACGACCCTGTCGCGTTCTCCGTCGGAGACGCGTATCCGTGGTTCCATCCGCTTCGTCGTCCGTCCTGTCTCGTCGGGCCCGATCACTGGCTGACCGCCCTCTTGTACAGCCGGATGGAGAGGGGCACGAAGACGACCAGGAGCAGTGCCGACCAGAGCAGCGTCGCCGGCACCGCGTGCTGGAGCGGCCAGGCGGCGGGCACCGGCATGGCCGCGTTGGTGTTGCCGAAGAGCTCGCGGGCGGCCTGGACGACCGTGGAGACGGGGTTCCACTCGGCGACGACCCGCAGCGGCCCGGGCAGGCGGGTGCTGTCGACGAAGGCGTTGGACAGGAAGACCAGCGGCATCGACACGATGGTGGCGATGTTGTTGAAGATCTCGGGCTTGCGCAGGGCGAGCGCGACCGTCGCGGTCACCCACGAGAAGGCGTACGAGAACAGCAGGAGCAGCAGGAAGCCCAGCACGGCCCGATGCGGCTCCGAGTGGATGCGCCAGCCGACGGCGAGCCCGACGAGGGCCATCGCGACGATGCTGCTCACGTTCATGAGGACGTCGCTGGAGGTCTGGCCGGTCAGCACCGCCGACGGGGACATGGGCAGCGTGCGGAACCGGTCGAAGATGCCCTTCTGCAGGTCCTGGGTGAGCGTGTAGCCGGTGATCTGCGCGCTCGTCACGATCGTCTGGACGAAGATCCCGGGAATCATGTACTCCTGGTACGACATGCCCGGCAACGCCATCATGCTGCCGAAGACGTACGCGAACAGCAGCACGAACACGATCGGGAGGATGATCACGCCGCCCAGCAGGTCGGGCGCTCGCTTGATCTTGAGGACGTTGCGTTTGGTGATCGTGATGCCGTCGGCGACCGCCAGCTGGAGGGCGTTCATCGGGTGGGCTCCTTCGTCTTCGTCGTGGTGGGGTCGGCGGACGAGCGTCCGGTGAGAGTGAGGAACACCTCGTCCAGCGTCGGCCGCCGCAGTCCGGCGTCGCGTACGGCGACGCGTTCGGCGGCCAGGTGGCCCAGGGCCGTGGTGAGCGAGGCCGTGCCGTCGCCGACCGGGATCGTGAGCCGGAGCGTCGCGTCGTCGGTCCGCAGGTTCCCTACGGCCAGGGGGGCGAGCACGCGCCGCGCGGTGTGCAGGTCGGCCGCGCTCGTCATGGTCAGCTCGACGCGGTCGCCGCCGACCTGGTCCTTGAGCTCGTCGGCGGTGCCGAGCGCGATCACCCGGCCGTGGTCGACCACCGCGATCGTCCTGGCCAGCCGGTCGGCCTCCTCCAGGTACTGCGTGGTGAGCAGCACGGTGGTGCCGTCGGCGACGAGTTCGGAGATGACGTCCCACAGGCTCGTGCGGGCCCGGGGGTCGAGGCCGGTGGTGGGCTCGTCGAGGAACAGCACCGGCGGGGCGGCGACCAGCGCTCCGGCGAGGTCGAGGCGGCGTCGCATGCCGCCGGAGTAGCCCTGCACGGGGCGGTCGGCCGCCTCGCTCAGGTCGAAGCGTTCCAGCAGCTCGCGGGCCCGCTGCCTGCTGCGTTTGACGCCCAGATGGTAGAGGCGGCCGACCATCTCCAGGTTCTCGGCGCCGGTGAGGTGGTCGTCGACGGCGGCGTACTGGCCGGAGGCGCCGATGTGGGCGCGCAGCCGGTACGCGTCGGCGACGACGTCGAACCCGGCGACCGTGGCGCGGCCGGCGTCCGGTTTCAACAGGGTGGTCAGGATCCGTACGGCCGTGGTCTTTCCCGCGCCGTTGGGGCCGAGCAGGCCGAACACGGTGCCCTCGGGGACGGACAGGTCCATCCCGTCCAGGGCGACGACGTCGCCGTACTTCTTGACCAGCCCTTCGGCCGTTATCGCGGGGGGCATGCGGGTTTCTCCTTCGTTCGTTCGTGTCGGGGCGGCGGGATGAGGGCACGGGGGACAGCGGGATGAGCGGGATGAGCGGGATGAGCGGGATGAGGGCGTGACGGGGTAGCGGGCGGTCGCCTGTCGACCGTCCGGTTGCGTTCGTCGGATGGGGTTAGATGTCGAGGTCCTCCACGGCGGGACGCTCGGCCATGTCGGCGATCAGGTCGTAGAACTCGTCCGGGATCCTGCCGCGCAGCTCCTGGAAGGTGTTCACGACCTCAAGCGTGGACTCGCCCTGGACGAAGCCCCAGCTGGAGTCGGCCAGGCCGAGATAGCTCCGCCACGCGCCGCGCGAGAGGAGACCTTCCAGCCAGTTGTCGGCTCCCGACGTCAGGCTGTCCGTCCAGTCGGGCGAGCGGTCGACGTGCAGGACGTATTTGTCCTTGCGTGAGCGGTACACCCGGAACATCTCCACCCGGCTGCCCGTCGTGCGTCCCCACTCGCCGAGCAGCACCCCGGAGAAGCGCTGCTTGCGGCCCGTGCCGCCCTGGCCGACCTGCACGATGATCTCGTCGTAGCCCTCCTGGCGGCCGTCCTCCATCTCGACGTAGCGCCGCAGCGCCACGCTGATCGCCGTCGACAGTTTGCCTCCGGCGAGCTCCTGCGCCCGCTGGAACAGGGGCAGGTCGTCGTCCGAGACGTAGATCGTTTTATTGGGCATCGTTCCATCCTCATCCCGTATACGTATAAGACTACGTATAGAGTGAGGCGCACGGCAAGACCCTTCGGAAATTTCGCGTTATATCGCGACTCGTCGTGGGTTGGGCGTTGCTTTGGAGGCGAGGCAGCCAGGTGACTCGCGGTGAGTGGGTCTCGGCGGGCGCCGACAACGCAGCCGACAACGCAGCCGACATGATCGCGTCGGCGGTGGCCGCGTGAGCGCGCCTGAGCGACCGGCCACGGCACGAAAGCGGAGCACTCTTGCGGGTACGCGCCCACATTCTGGCCCTTCCGCGTGACCCTGGATCCGGGAGTCAGAGTTCGACGCTCTCGCCGGGCCTGAGGCGCCGGATGTCGGCGCCGAGTCGTTCGGCCTCGCCGGCGAGAACGCCCTCCAGTACCTTGACGCCCCACTCGTTGATCAAACCGTCGTGGATCGCGTACGCGCGCCGGGGCGCCATCGTCCGCAGGTAGGCGATCAGGTCGGGAACCGTCATCCAGGGAGCCTGGCCGGGCACCAGCAGTGTCGGCACGTCGACGACGGTCAGCGCGTCGCCCGGGTGGAGGACCTCCCCGTCGACGACGAATCCCACGTTGTCCACCGGCGGCACGTCGGGGTGGCTGAAGTGGTGCTTCTCGCCCACGACGGTCACCTCGAAGCCCGCGATCGGCAGCATGTCCCCCTCGCGGACGACCCGTACGCGGTCGCCGAGCCCGGTCAGGTGCCGGGCTACGCCGGGGCAGGTGTGGACGGTGAGACGCGGGTCCCCGGCGACGGCCGCGCGCAGGCGCTCGGGTTCGAAGTGGTCGAAGTGCTCGTGCGTGACGAGTACGGCCTCGGCGCCGGTGACGGCGTCTGCTTCCGGGGTCATCGCGCCGGGGTCGATGACGAGGCTCCGCCCGTTCTTCTCCAGCCGCACGCACGCGTGTCCGTATTTAGTGAGTTTTATCGTCATGCGTCACATGCTGCTCGCCCCGTGACGTCTCCTTGATCCGATCTGCCACGGGCGAACATTCGCGCAGGTGTCAGGCCCGGGTCAGGCGGTCGTACACGGTCGCGGCGGTCAGGCCGTAGGCGAGGTGCGGGACGATGTCGGACACCCAGGACGACGCGCTCCACTCGCGCGGGTCGGTCAGGCGCAGGATGGTGAGAGGGGCGACGCTCGCGCGGTCGGCCGGCTCGCCCGCCGCCCGGGCCGGCAGCCCGCTCGCGGGCCGGCCGCGTACGACCACGTCCAGGTAACCGGCGATGTTCAGCGCGGTGGTGCCCGCCGCGCCCGCGAGGATCCCGGCCGCGCTCGTACGGCGTGCCGACGCCGACCGCGGCGGCGGGGTCAGCGGGGGGACAGGGCGCTGCCCCTGACGCCCGAGGCGTGCAGGTCGGCCTCCACCCGCGCGGCGGTGGCGAGCAGCGGCGGGAGCAGGTGGCGGCGGGCGGACTCGGAGGTCGTACGGCTCGCGTGGGAGGAGATGTTGATCGCGGCGGTCACCCGTCCCGAGCGTTCCCTGACGGGGACGGCGATCGAGCGCAGGCCCTCCTCCAGCTCCTGGTCGACCATCGCCCAGCCCTGGGCGCGCACCCTGTCGAGCTCGGCTCCGAGGGCGGCGGGAGAGGTGATCGTCTTCGGGGTGAACCTGTGGAGCTCGACCCGTCCGAGGTAGGCGTCGAGGTCGCCGGGCGGCAGCCAGGCCAGCAGCACCCGGCCCATCGAGGTGCAGTGCGCAGGGAAACGGGTGCCGATGTTGATGGTCACCCGCATGATCCTGCTGGTCGCCACCCGGGCCACGTAGACGACGTCCTCGCCGTCGAGCACCGCCACCGACGCCGACTCGTGCACCTCGGCGACGAGGCGTTCGAGGTGCGGCTCGGCCACCTCGGGCAGCGAGAGGCTGGACAGGTAGGCGTACCCGAGGTCCAGGACGCGGGGGGAGAGCGCGAACAGCCGCCCGTCGGTCCTGACGTAGCCGAGGTCGACGAGCGTGAGCAGGAACCGCCGGGCCGCGGCCCTGGTCAGGCCGGTCGCGCGGGCCACCTCGCTGAGCGTCAGCTCGGGGCTCGTCGCGCTGAACGCCTTGATCACCGAGAGCCCGCGTGCCAGCGACTGCACGTGGTCCGAGCCACGGTCAACCGGTTCGACCATCCCCGCCCTCCTCACTCCGGTCGAACTCTAGCGCCGCCCGTGCCACCGCGAACGCCCGGTTGGCGGCGGGCACGCCCGCGTAGATCGCGGTCTGCAGCAGCACTTCCTTGATCTCCTCCTCGGTCAGCCCGACACGCAGCGCCGCCCGCACGTGCATGGCCAGCTCGTGCTCGTGCCCGAGCGCGGCGAGCATGGCCAGCGTGATGCAGCTGCGGGTGCGCCGGTCCAGGCCGGGACGGGTCCAGATCTCACCCCACGCGTACGTGGTGATGAACTCCTGGAAGTCCGCGGTGAACGGGGTGGTGCCCGCGACGGCGCGGTCCACGTGCTCGTCGCCGAGTACGGCCCGGCGCGTCGCGTCCCCGGCCGCCCATCCGGTCGTGCCGTTCGTCTCCGCGGTCTCCCCGCTGATCTGCCTGTTCGTGCCGTTCGTTCCCGCGGTCTCCCCGCTCATCCGCCCGCTCTCCCGTCCGTTCGTGCCGTTCGTCTCTCCCCGGTGTCCCGTTCGCTCATCCGCCGGCTCCCGCGAGGTTCTCGTGGGCGGCGAGTGCCCGGTCGACGAAGGCGGCGGCGGAGCCGAGGGCGCCCGCCGGGTCGAGGGCCGCGTCGATCTCCCCGGCGGTCAGGGAGACGCCGGGATCGGCGAGCAGGACCTCCCGCAGCTCCGTGCCCTCCTCGGTGGCGCGGGCGCAGGCGGCGTCCACCAGCCGCCGGGCCTGCGGGGTGCCCCCGAGCCGTACGACGACCTGCTCGGCCATCAGCAGCCCGCGGGTCGCCCCGAGGTTGGCGCGCATCCTGGCGGGGTCGACGGTCAGGCCCTCCAGCACCTCGCGGAGCCAGGAGGCGGCGCTGCCGGTGAGCCGGAGCAGCTCGCCCAGCGTCTCCCACTCGGCCTGCCAGGGGCCCGCCGCGCGCTCGTGCTCCTGGACCATGCCGTCCAGGATCGAGGCGACCAGCCCGGGGACGCGCTGGACGCAGGCGAGCACGGACATCGAGCCCACCGGATTGCGCTTGTGCGGCATCGCGCTTGAGGTGCCCCGGCCGGGGCCGGTGGGCTCGGCGACCTCCGCCACCTCGGTCTGGGCCAGCAGCTTCACGTCGTTCGCCACCTTGCCCAGCGTCCCCGCCGCGGTGCCGAGCGCGCAGGCCAGCCGGGCCACCGGGGTCCGGTCGGTGTGCCAGGGGACGAGCGGCTCGGCCAGTCCCAGCCCGGCCGCCAGGAGCGGCGGCACCTCGTGGCCCCGCTCGCCGAGGACCGACAGGGTGCCCGCCGCCCCGCCGTACTGGACCGGCAGCGGCACCTCCGCCAGCCAGGACCGAGAGCGGTCCAGCGCGCTCAGCCAGCCCGCCGCCTTCAGCCCGAACGTGACGGGCACGGCGTGCTGCAGGACGGTGCGTCCGGCCATGACGGTACCGCGATGGCCTGCCGCCAGTCGCGCGCAGGCGTCCGCGCAGGCGGACAGGTCGGCGAGGATCGGTGCCAGCGCGCGGCGGGCGACCAGCATGGCGGCGGTGTCGTTGACGTCCTGGCTGGTGGCGCCGTAGTGGACGAACCCCCGCAGGCCGGGCTCGATCCGCTCCCGCAGGGCGGCGACCAGGGGGATGACGGGGTTGCCGGTCCGCGCGGCCCTGCCGCCCAGCTCGGCGACGTCGTAGAGCCCGGGGCGGCAGGCCCGCGCCAGCGCGGCGGGCACCTCGGCGGGGACCAGGCCGAGCGCGGCCTGCGCGCCGGCCAGCGCGGCCTCGACGTCCAGCATGGCGGCCAGCCACGCGACGTCCGACACCTCCGCCGCGGCCTCGCCCCTGGCGAACATCCCGGAGAACAGGCCGGAGACCGGGCCGCCGCTCGAGGGAGAGGGAGAGGTCATGTCCACCTCCGGGTGGTTCGGACGCCGGTCATGGCCGCTCAGGAACCGATCCCCTCGAGGACGACGGCGAGTCCCTGGCCGACGCCGATGCAGATGGCGGCCAGACCGTACCCGCCGCCCCGGCGGTGCAGCTCGTGGGCGAGGGTGCCGAGGATACGCGCCCCCGAGGAGCCGAGGGGGTGGCCGAGCGCGATGGCGCCGCCGTTGACGTTGACGATCTCGGGGTCGAGATCGGGCCACTCGGCGAGGCACGCCAGCGACTGGGCGGCGAACGCCTCGTTGAGCTCGACCACGCTCAGGTCGGACCAGCCGACGCCCGCCCGCTTGAGGGCCGTACGGGCCGCGTCGACCGGCCCGATGCCGAACAGGTGCGGCTCGACGCCGGCCACCGCGCGGGAGACGATCCTGGCCAGCGGGGCCCGCCCTGACCGGGCGGCCCCCGCCTCGTCGCCGACGAGCAGAGCGGCCGCGCCGTCGTTGAGCGGGGAGGCGTTTCCCGCGGTGACGGTGCCGCCGGGGCGGAAGACCGGTTTCAGGCCGGCCAGCGACTCCTCGGTCGAGTCGGCCCTGACGGACTCGTCGTGGCCGAGGGCGTCGAGGGGTATCACCTCGCGGTCGAAGACGCCGCGCTCCCAGGCCGCCGCCGCGCGCCGGTGGCTGCGCAGCGCGAACCGGTCCTGGGCCTCGCGGCCGATGTCGTAGCGGTCGGCGAGGATCTCGGCGCCCTCGCCCAGGGCGACCGTCCACTCGGCGGGCATCCGGGGATTGACCATGCGCCAGCCGAGGGCGGTGTCGTGCAGGGTCCGCTCTCCCCGGTCGAAGCCCCGCGCGGGCTTGGGCATCACCCACGGCGCCCGGCTCATCGACTCGGAACCTCCGGCGACCACCAGGGACGCGTCGCCCACGGCCACCGCGCGGGAGGCGGCGATCGCCGCCTCCAGGCCGGAGCCGCACAGCCGGTTGAGGGTCGTGCCGGGCACCGTCACCGGCAGCCCGGCCAGGAGCACGGCCATCCGCGCGACGTCCCGGTTGTCCTCGCCCGCCCCGTTGGCCGCGCCGAAGAACACGTCCTCGATGGCGGCGGGGTCGAGGGCGGGGGCACGGTCGGCCAGCGCGCGGACGACGTGCGCGGCCAGGTCGTCGGGGCGGACGCCCGACAGAGCCCCGCCGTACCGGCCGATGGGCGTGCGGACCGCGTCGAGGATGTAGACGTCGTTCACGATCGGAAACTCCTGTCCGCCCGGTGCTCCGGCGCCCGGGGGTCGCGGCCACCGGAACGTATGTTCGTCATACGAACGGATGTTCTCTCAATGAACATACTGACCCGCCGTCCGGACGGTCAACTCTGCGGATCGCGGTTCCTTGACACGCTTGACATCGGCGGCGTAACTTCCGCGATATGCCCCGTTCGTCCGGAGAATCATTGTTCGGATAACGAACGTCACCCCTCACGCTCTTCCCTTCGGGAGGTCCTGTGCGCCGCCCCCCAGCCGTCACGGCCGGTCTCCTGACCGGCGCGATCGCGTTCTCCCCGCTGGTCGCACCACGGCGGGGCCGGGTGACGCGGTCGGTGCGATCGCGACCGCGAGGGTGAACCGGGCGCCGCTGCGCGCCGCGCACGCCCTGCACGAGCCGGCCCTGCGTCTTGCGGCCGAGACCGTGGTCGTCGAGGAGACGCCGTCGGTGTGCAGCCGGACATGACAAAGGAGACGCTATGCCGCTGATGGACGCCAAGACGTGGACCGGGCAGGTTTTCGGGGATGGCTGGATCACTTCGCACGCGGGTGACGCGGCCGTGGTCGAGCCCGCCACCGGCGCGGAGCTCGGCCGGGTCGGCGTGGCCGGGGCCGAGGACGTGGCGGCGGCGGCCGTGCGCGCCGTACGGGCACAGCGGGAGTGGGCGGCGACCTCGTTCGAGGAGCGGGCGGCCGTGCTGCGGCGGGCCGGGAGGCTGTTCGAGGAGCACGCGGAGGAGATCCAGGACTGGCTGGTCCGCGAGGCCGGGTCGATCCGCCCCAAGGCGGGCGTGGAGACGCACGTCGCCGCCCAGGAGTGCCACGAGGCCGCCGCGCTGGCGTCCCAGCCGCTGGGGGAGATCCTGCCGACCGTCAAGCGGCGGCTCAGCCTGGCCCGCCGCGTGCCCGCCGGGGTGGTCGGGGTGATCGCCCCGTTCAACTTCCCGCTGGTCCTCGCCATCCGCTCGGTCGCCCCGGCGCTCGCCCTGGGGAACGCGGTGATCCTCAAGCCCGACCCGCGTACCGCCGTCTCCGGGGGCGTCGCCGTCGCCCGCGTCTTCGAGGAGGCGGGACTGCCGCCCGGGCTGCTCCACGTGCTGCCGGGAGGCGTGGTGGCGGGTCAGGCGCTGGTCGGCGATCCGCTGGTACGGGTGATCTCCTTCACCGGCTCGACCTCGGCGGGGCGCGCGGTCGGCGAGGCGTGCGGGCGGCTGCTCAAGCGGGCGCACCTGGAACTCGGCGGCAACAGCGCGCTGATCGTCCTGGACGACGCGGACCTGGACCTCGCGGTCTCGGCGGGCGCCTGGGGCTCCTTCCTGCACCAGGGGCAGATCTGCATGACCACCGGACGCCACCTGGTGCACTCCTCGATCGCGGAGGAGTACGTGGCGCGGCTCGCGGAGAAGGCGGACCACCTGCCGGTCGGTGACCCGGCGGGCGGGCAGGTCGCGCTCGGCCCGCTGATCGACGCCGGCCAGCGGGACAAGGTCCACGGCCTGGTCTCCGCGAGCGTCGACGCCGGGGCGCGGCTGGCCGCGGGCGGCACCTACGAGGGCCTCTTCTACCGGCCCACGGTCCTGGCCGACCTGCCCGCGCACTCTCCCGCGTACGTCCAGGAGGTGTTCGGCCCGGTCGCGCCCGTCGTGCCGTTCTCCACGATCGAGGAGGCCGCCGCGCTGGCGTCCGACAGCGAGTACGGCCTGTCGCTGGGCATCCTGACGCGCGACGCGATGCGCGGCCTGGCGCTGGCCGACCTCGTTCCCACCGGGATCGTGCACGTCAACGACCAGACGGTGGACGACGAGGCGGTGGCCCCGTTCGGCGGGGTCGGCGCGTCGGGCACCGGCTCGCGCTTCGGCGGGGGACGGGCCAACATCGAGGCCTTCACCGAGACCCGCTGGGTGACGATGCAAGGAAATATCGCGACGTATCCTTTTTGATCCTTTCCGATCCCTTCTGACTCCCTGCTGACGGACTCCGGCGGGCTCTGGCGAGCTCTGACGTGTTGAATAACCTCCCCTGATGGTGCGCTGTGAGGCTTATGGGAGAGTTGGGCAATGTTCGAGCGGGGAGTCGGTGTGTCACGGGTGTCGTGGATGTCGCGGGTATTGCTCATCGCGGGATTCGTGCTCGCGGCGCTCAACCTGCGGCCCGCGCTGGCGGGCATCTCCCCGGTACTGGACGAGATCATGGACGACCTCGGGCTGAGCGCCGCCGGGGGAGGGGCGATCACCACGGTCATGGTGGTCTGCCTGGGCGTCCTCGGCCCGCTCGCCCCCCTGCTCGCCCGCCGCTTCGGCCTGGACCGCACGCTCATGGCCGGGCTGCTGATCCTGGCGGCCGGGGTGGCGCTGCGCAGCACGGGAAGCGTCCCCGCCCTCTACGCGGGCGCGGCCGTCGCCGGCACGGCCATCGCCGTGATGAACGTCGCGATGCCCGGCGTGGTCAAGCAGCACTTCCCCGCGCGGATCGGGCCGTTCACCGCGGTCTACGTCTCCTGCCTGGTGCTGGGCGCCGCGGTGGCGTCCGGTTCGGTGGTCCCGATCGAGCGGGCCACCGGGCTCGGCTGGCGCGAGGTGACGGCGATGACCGCGATCCCGGCACTGGCCGCGGCGGCGCTCTGGCTGCCCCAGGCACTGCGCCGCCCCGCCCGGCCGGAGGTCGCGCCCAGGCCGTTCGCCGTGCTGCTCCGCAGCCGGGTGACCTGGTACGTCACCGTCTACATGGGCCTGCAGTCGCTGACCTTCTACATCATGCTGGCCTGGATACCGACGATCTTCAAGGACGCGGGACTCCCCGCCGACCAGGCCGGATACATGCTCAGCCTCACCAACCTGGCCCAGGTGGCGGCCACGCTGACCGTCCCGGTGCTTGCGGGCCGGGCCCGGTCGCAGGTGCCGTACGTCACCGCCGCGACCGTTCTCACGATCGCCGGATACCTCGGCGTGCTGATCGCCCCCGCCGCCCTGCCGTGGCTCTGGATGATCGTTCTTGGGGTGGGGCAGGGCGCCTCGATCGCGCTGGCCCTGCTCATCATCACGCTCCGCGCGCCCGACCCGGTCTCGGTCACCGCGCTGTCGGCCGTCGCCCAGTCCGTCGGCTACACGCTGGCCGCGCTCGGACCGCTCCTGATCGGCGCGCTCCACCAGCTCTCGGGCGGCTGGACGCTGCCGCTGCTGGCCGGGCTCGGCGCGTGCGGCCTGCAGCTGGCGGCCGGGTTCCTGGCCGGGCGCCCGGTCGCGCCGTCCGGCGCGGGCGAGCCCCGCCCGGCCGAGGGATCGCCTTCCCTGGCCTGATCCGTACGCCGTAAAACCCCTGGTCAGCAGGGTGAAGCGGCCTCTTGTGGCTTTCCTGGCGGGCGCGTAGCGTGGGACGGGGCCGCCACCGGACGACCGAAGGGCGGAGCCGCGATCGGCGGCACGCCGTGCGGCATCACGTTCACCCGGATCCAGGGTGGCCGTCATTCCATTCTCTTTGCGACTCTCTTCGCGACGACAACCCCGTGTCACCGGGACTCCTCGCGATGTGGACGGGGAGGCGGCCATGGTCGCGACGGCGCGACGGCTCGTGAGGCGGGTTCCCGCCACGGGCGCGGATCTCCTGGTCGGCTGCCTGGAGCGGTCCGGGGTCGAGTACGTCTTCGGGATCCCGGGCGCCAAGATCGACGCGGTGTTCGACGCCCTGGTCGGCGCCGAACCACGACTGGTGGTGTGCCGCCACGAGCAGAACGCCGCCTTCATGGCGGCGGCGGCCGGCCGGCTCACCGGACGGCCCGGCGTGGTGCTGGTGACCTCCGGGCCCGGCACCTCCAACCTGGCCACCGGCCTGGCGACGGCGACCACGGAGGGCGACCCGGTCATCGCGTTCGCCGGGGCGGTGCCCCGCGCCGACCGGCTGAAGCGGACGCACCAGTCGATGGACTCGGCCGGCCTGCTCCGGGCGGTCTGCAAGGCCGCCTGGGAGGTGGACGACGTGGCCGCCCTGCCCGAGGTCGTGTCGAACGCCTACCGGGCGGCCACCACCTCGCCCCGCGGGGCCGTGGCCGTCATCCTCCCGCAGGACCTCCTCGGTGACGCCACCACGGAGTCCCCCGCCGGGGCGCCGGACGTGCCGCGGCTCGGGCCCGCCCCTCCGGAGGCGGTGGACCGGGCCGCGGACGCCGTCAGGCGGGCGCGGACGCCGGTCGTGCTGCTCGGCGCCCGGACCGGCGACCGGGTCACGGCCGAGGCGGTGCGCGCCCTGATGGCGCGCACCGGGCTGCCGGTGGTGGAGACCTTCCAGGCCGCCGGGGTGGTGCCGCGAGGTGAGCTGGAGGGACGCTTCCTCGGCAGGGTAGGCCTGTTCCGCAACCAGCCGGGGGACGAGGCGCTGGCCCAGGCGGACCTCGTCCTCGCCGTCGGGTACGACCACGTCGAGTACGATCCCGGGCTGTGGAACCCGGGCCCCGGGGCGGGACCGGAGATCGTCCACCTGGACGACCGCCCGGCGGAGATCGACAATCACTACCGGCCGTCGGTCGAGCTGCGCGGCGACGTGGCGGCCACCGTGACGGCGCTGGCCGACCGGCTGGACGGGCTGGCCCTCGTACCCGGAGCCGTGGCCCGTGTCGCGAGGCTGCGCGCCAGGCTCGCCGACCTGGACACCGCGCCCGCCGAGTCCCCTCCGGGCCGGATCCATCCCCTGCGGATCGTCCGGGCCCTGCGTGAGGCGGTCGACGACGACACCACCGTGATCTGCGACGTCGGCTCCCACTACATCTGGATGGCCCGTCACTTCCGGACCTACCGGCCGCGCGGCCTGCTGTTCTCCAACGGCCAGCAGACGCTCGGCGTGGCACTGCCCTGGGCCGTCGCCACGGCGCTGGTGCGGCCGGGTCACAGGGTGGTGTCCGTCTCCGGCGACGGAGGCTTCCTCTTCTCCGCCATGGAACTGGAGACCGCCGTGCGCGTCGGCGCCGACCTCACGCATCTGGTGTGGCGCGACGGCACCTACGACATGGTCGCCTTCCAGGAGCGGTTGAAGTACGGGCGGACGTCGGGGGTCGACTTCGGCCCGATCGACACGGTGCGTTTCGCCGAGAGCTTCGGCGCGACCGGGATGCGGGCGACCAGCGCGGACGAGCTCCCCGCGGTGCTCCGCCGGGCCCTCGACACGCCGGGTCCCGTCGTCGTCGAGGTGCCGGTCGACTACGGCGACAACGAGAGCCTCGGGGCGATTCTGCGGCTGGAGTCGTTCGAGTGACATCCTCCCGGGAGGGGTGACGGCACGATGGACGGACACCGCGGACGCCGTGGACGCAGTGGACACAGCGGACGTCACGGCCTTCTGGACGGGCTGGTGCGCGTCTTCCTCGCGCACCGCGACGATGGAGGCGGCCTGCACCGGGATCCCGGCCGAGCCCGCGAGATCTTCCAGTCGTCCACGATGGACGCGCTGCTGGACGGGGTGTACGAGGGCGACCTCACCATCGGCGAGCTGCGCCGCCACGGGGACTTCGGGCTCGGGACCTTCAACGGGCTGGACGGCGAGCTCGTGGGGTTCGACGGCCGGTTCCACCATCTCCGGTCGGACGGCACCGCCGTCCCGGCCGACCCCGGGGAGAAGACCCCCTTCGCCGCCGTCACCTTCTTCCACGCCGACCGGGAGGCCGAGGTCGCCCCCGGCACGTCGCGCGCGGAGCTGGAGTCGCTGTGCGACGGTCTCGCCGCCGGACGCAACCTCTTCTACGCGGTGCGTCTCGACGGGCTGTTCACGCGGGTGACCACCCGCACGGTGGCCAGGCAGCACCGGCCCTACCCGCCCCTGGTCGAGGCCACCCGCGACCAGCGCCTGACCACCTTCACCGACGTCGAGGGCACCATCGCGGGCTTCCGCACCCCGGACTACGCGCAGGGGATCGCGGTCGCCGGCTACCACCTGCACTTCCTGGACGCCGGTCGCGCCGGCGGCGGCCACGTGATCGACGTCACGGTGCGGCGGGCGACGCTGCGGATCGGCACCGAGGCCGAACTGCACCTCAGCCTTCCCCGCACCCCGCAGTTCATGAACGCCGACCTCGCCGGTCATGACGTGGACGACGAGGTGAGACGGGCCGAAGGGGGAGGTTCCGACGGCGGCTGAGACGGTTCCCCGCCACCCGCCGGAGGCCGGAGGCGCCCGGAAGGCCCGGACCCGCCCTCCGGGGCGGCGCGCGTCACCGGCCGCCCGTTCTCCGGGGCGGGACGGATCATCGGCCGCCCGTTCTCCGGGGCGGCGCGCGTCACCGGCCGCCCGCCTTCCGGGGCAGGACGGATCATCGGCCGCCCGCACGTCCCGTTCCCTTCGCGAGTCGTTGTTCCAATGGTCATCCGGGCGGCTTACGTTCCTGAACATGATCCGTAGGCTTCTGGCCGCGGCGCTGGCGGTCCTCGCGACCGGTACCGTCGCCGTTGTGCTGCAACAACCCGAACCCGCCACCGCCGAGCCGCGCGGTCGCGAACCCGTCATCATCGGCCACCGGGGCGCCAGCGCGCACCGGCCCGAGCACACCCTGCTCTCGTACGAGACCGCGATCGCGCTCGGCGCCGACTACATCGAGCCCGACCTGGTCTCGACGAAGGACCACGTGCTGGTGGCCAGGCACGAGAACGAGATCGGCGGCACCACGGACGTCGAGAACCACCCCGAGTTCGCGGCGCGCCGGACGACGAAGACCATCGACGGCAACCCGGTCACCGGCTGGTTCACCGAGGACTTCACGCTCGCCGAGCTGAAGACGCTCAGGGCCGAAGAGCGCGTTCCCGACCTGCGTCCGGACAACACCGCCTTCAACGGCCTCGCGGAGATCCCGACCTTCGACGAGGTCGTCGCGCTCGCCAAGCGGAGCGGGGTCGGCGTCTACCCCGAGACCAAGCACCCGACCTACTTCGACTCCATCGGGCTCTCCCTGGAGGAGCCGCTGCTCGACGTGCTCGGCCGGCACGGCTGGCGCGGGAGCCGGGACCCGGTCTTCATCCAGTCCTTCGAGACCGCCAACCTGCGCGAGCTGAGCAAGCGGACCAAGCTGCCCCTCATCCAGCTCATCACCGCCACCGGCGCCCCGTACGACTGGGTCGCCGCCGGAGACCCGCGCACCTACGACACGATGGTCACCTCCGCCGGGCTCCGCGACGTGGCGGGCTACGCGGACGGCGTCGGCGTCGACACCAGGCGGATCGTGCCCACCGGCCCCGACGGCCGTCTCCTGCCGCCCACCCCGCTCGTCCGGGACGCCCACCGGGCCGGTCTGAAGGTCCACACCTGGACCGTCAGGAACGAGAACTCGCAGCTCCCGGTGGACTTCCGGTTCGGCAACCCGGCGAGCCCGGCCTACCCGCGCGCCACCGGCAACGTGATGGGCTGGCTGGAGAGGCTCTACTCCCTCGGTGTCGACGGCGTCTTCGCCGACGACCCGGGCATGGCCAACGCCGTCAGGGAGCGCGTCTTCTAGGACCCCCGTGCCCGGCGACCCGCACGGGGTCTCGCGACGGCGGGACCCCGGTGCGGGCCGGGAACGCGGCTAGCGTACGGGGGAGGGGGCGGGCGGGAGCCTGTCCGTGACGGCCGTGTAGAGGTCCTCGGCGAGGCCCTCGCCTCCCCGGGGGGCGAACGGCCTGATCGCGACGACGTGCCCGTCGGGCCTCAGCAGCACCAGGGTGTCCTCGGGGACGCCGAACCGCAGGCGGACCCGCTCGCCGGGGTCGAGCAGGAGCCGGTCGCGCAGCTCCGAGCCCGGTGGCACGTCCCACCTGCTGACCACGTACTGCCGCAGCGCGGGCGAGTCGGGGGGCGGGACCAGGGGAGCCCGCCGGGCGTCGGTGAAGTACAGCGCCACGAAGGAGTCCGCGCACAGGTCGTGCGGGTGGACCTCCCCGGCGGGGCCGAACAGCGGCAGGTCCGGGGCGCGGTCGCCGCCCCGCACCGGCGCGGGGGTGTCACCGGTCTTGACCATGCCCCAGTCGCCGGTGCCGTCCACGTCGAGCCGCACGCCCAGCAGCGTGCGCGTCTGGGCGGTTCCCCAGCCGCCCTCCGTCATGGCCGTGACATCCGCACCGCGATGGGCCATGACGGCGCGGGCCGCCTCGGCCATCTTGCCCGAGCCCAGGGAGGCCACCGGGAGCTGCTCGCGCTCGTACCCGTCCAGGAGCCGGTCGTCCGCCCACCCCCGCAGCACCCACGCCAGGCGCCACGCCAGGTTGGAGGTGTCCAGCGCCCCGGTGTTGAGGCCGAGGGCCCACATCGGCGTGATCAGGTGGGCGGCGTCCCCGAGCAGGAAGACCCGGTGGTCACGCCAGCGGCTCGCGATCCGGTGATGGACGCGGTAGACGTTGCAGCCGACCAGCCGCGAGGGGCCCACCTCCCCGAGGAAGCGCAGCGCCCTGTCCCGCAGCTCCGCCTCGTCCGGTTCCGGCGTGCCCGGCTTGAGCGGGTAGACGAAGCGCCAGCAGTGCGGCAGGCGCACCACGACCACCCACTCCTCCGGGTCGGAGAAGTAACCCAGGTAGGGATAGTCGCGCGGGGTCTCGACGTCGAGGTCGACCTCCAGGTCGACGAGCACGTACCGTTCCTCCAGCGTCCGGCCCTCGACGGTCACCCCGAGCGCCCCCCGGATGGACGACCGCCCGCCGTCGCAGCCCAGCAGGAACGACCCGCGGACCACCTGCCGCCCCGAGGCCGTCTCGGCGGTCACCTCCACCCCGTCCTGGTCCTGCCGGAAACCGGTCACGCGGTGTCCCATGCGCAGGGCGCCGGGCGCCCTGCGCTCCAGCTCGTCGCGGAGCACCGGCTCCAGGTGGTGCTGCGGGATGTTGGCGAGGAACGGGAACCGGGTGTCCCCGGCCAGCGCGTCCGTACGCACCCGGAACCTGGGCAGGCCCGTGGCACGCTCGAACTCGCCGATCTCGTCGACGCGCAGCGCGGCGCGCAGCACCGGGGGCAGCGCCCCGTACCGGTGCAGGATCTCCAGGCTGCGGGTGAGCAGCGAGCCGGCCTTGGTGTCCGGGGACAGCCGTTCGTCCTCCTCGAGCACCACCACCGGGAGGCCGTGGTGGGCGAGCCCCAGCGCGGTGATGAGCCCCACGGGCCCCGCGCCGGCCACGACGACCGGAGCGGGCCGCTCGTCGCCGGCCGACGGGGACCGCTCGTCGGGTGCCGGTGCGGGACGTCCACCGGAGGGCGGTGCGGGACGTCCACCGGAGGGCGGTGCGGGACGTCCACCGGAGGGCGGTGCGGGACGTCCACCGGGGGGCGGGACAGGCCGCTCGCCGAGGGACGGGCGGTCAGCCATTCTTCAGCTCCACCAGGCGCGAGACGTATCTCGTCTCTCCCACGTTCGTCAGCTTGTGCACCGCGCCCGGATCCCTGAAGATCACCGAGCCGCGCGGCTCCGGCGCGTCGATCAGCTGCCCGTCGGCGGTCTCGATGACGTTGATGGCCTCCTCGACCGCGATGACGAGGTACGGGTGGTCGTGCCGGTGCAGGGGCTGGGTCTGGCCCGGTTCCAGCTCGATCTGCCATACCCTGACCAGCTCGTTCTCGAAGACGATGTGCTGGCCCACCGGGCCCAGCCCGGTCTCGCCCGCTTCTGGATCACTCATCGGATACCTCCGTGTCGACTCGGATGATGTGGCGGTGCCTGCCGGGAGAGCCGGGTTCAGGCGGTGGTCTCGCGCGCCCACGGCAACAGGAGGTGCTCGATCGCGACCAGGACGTAGAACAGCGCGATGCTCATCGCGCCGAGCAGGACCATCGCGGCGAACGCGAGCGCGGTGTCCGCGCTCGCGCCGGACTGGACGATGACGTAGCCGAGCCCCGCCTGGGCGCCGACGAACTCACCGATCACCGCGCCGATGACGGCCAGCGAGATCGCGACCTTCAGCCCGACGAAGATCTGCGGCAGGGCGTGCGGGAAGCGCACCTGGAGGAACAGGCGCCACCAGCTCGCCCGGAGCGACCTGCTCAGCTCGACGAGCTCCGCCGGGGTGGACCGCAGGCCGGTGGCCGTGGAGATCACGATGGGGAAGAAGCAGACGAGGAAGACCATCACCACCTTGGGGAGCTGGCCGAACCCCATCCACACGACCAGGATCGGCGCCACGGCCACCTTGGGCACCGCGTTCACGGCGATCAGCAGCGGGTAGACGCTCTCCTCGACGATCCGGAACGTGGCGATCAGGACCGCGATCAGCACGCCCATCACCACGGCGAGCGCGTACCCCTGCAGCGTCTCCACCAGCGTCACCCAGGTCTGGTCGAGCAGGTAGCCGCCGTGCTCACCGAAGACGGCGAGCACGTCGGGAGGCGCGGGCAGGACGTACGGCGCGATGCCGAAGGCGATCGTGGCCAGCCACCAGGCCGCCACGGCCAGTGCCGCGCCGGCCGCGGGAAGCACCCATACCCTCATCGGGAGGTTCTCCCCGTCGGTTCCCCGGGCGAGCCCGGAGCCGGCTCACCGGCCCGTTCACCGCTCTGTCCGCCGGCCTGTCCGCCGGCTCGTTCACCAGCCTGTCCGCCGGCTTGTTCACCGGCCTGTCCGTCGAACCGCTCGCCGGTCCGCTCGCCGGCCTGTTCGCCGGTCCGCTCGCCGAGCGGTTCGGCGAGCAGCGAGCGCAGCTCCGCGCCGTACCCGGCCAGCCGCTCCGCGTGGGCGTCGCGGCCCAGGGAGCGCGGCCGGGGTACGTCGATCTCCACGATCTCCCGGACCCGGCCGGGCCGCGGGCTGAGCACCACGACCCGGTCCGCGAGCAGTACCGCCTCCTCGATGGAGTGGGTGACGAGGACGACCGTGGCGGCGCTCTCCGCCCGGATCCGCTGGAGCTCGGCGGAGAGCTCCTCGCGGGTGAGCGCGTCCAGCGCGGAGAACGGCTCGTCCATGAGCATGACCTTCGGCTCGCAGATCAGCGACCGGCACAGGGCCACCCGCTGCTGCATGCCGCCCGACAGCTCGTGCGGGAGCCGCTTCTCGAACCCCTCCAGCCCGGCCACGCGCAGCAGCTCGCGCGCGCGGCCGAGATGGGCGGCCTTCGACCTGCCGAGGAACTCCACGGGCAGCAGCACGTTGCCGAGGACCGTCCGCCACGGGAGCAGGGCGGGCCGCTGGAACATGAGGCTGACGTCGGGGCGGGGCCCGGTCACCGGCTCTCCCGCGACCCGCACCTCCCCGCCGGTCGCCGGGATGAGACCGGCGATCAGCCGCAGGAGCGTCGACTTCCCGCAGCCCGAGCGCCCGATCACCGCCACGAACTCGTGCTCGCGCACCCGCAGGCCGATCCCCTCCAGCGCGGTCACCGGTCCGGCCCTGCCGGGGAACACGCAGGACAGATCCGATATTTCGATCACGTCAGGATCCGGGGGCCAGGCCGAAGGTGACGATGTCGGAGGGCTTGAAACCGGGCTCGATCACCTTCGCGTCCTCGAGGATGGCGATGACGGCGGCCAGGCGGCTCTCGTCCAGCGCCCCCACGGGCACCCCGGCCTCCGACGGCCGTACGAAGGCGGCCATCTCCTTCAGTTCCGCGGCCGCGGTGACCGGGTTCTGGGTCGGGTGATACTTGTTCAGGATTTTTCCGGACTCGTCGGGGTTGTCGACGGCGTACTCCAGCCCCTTGAGCAGGGCGTCCCGGAACCTCGTCACCACCTCGGGCTTCTCGGCCGCCATCTTCGCGGTGGTCGTGAGGATGTTGCCGTACATCTCCTTGACGTGATCGCTGTACGGCAGGACCACGGCCTTGCGTCCCTGGGCCGCCTGCTCGATGGTCGGCTTGCCCACCACGAACTGGCCGATGGCGTCGACCTTGCCCGAGGACAGCAGCTGCGGGAGCGACGGCGGCGGGGCGGGGACGAAGGTGACCTTGGCCGGGTCGATCCCGGCGGCCTTGGCGTACGCGGGGAAGACGAGCTTCACGGCCGAGCCGGGCGGGTCGGCGATCTTCTTGCCCTCCAGGTCCTTGGGCGCGGCGATGCCCGAGCCCTCAAGGGCGATGACGGCGGTGAGCGACCGCTGCTGGATCGCCGCCACGCCGGTGACCGGCATCCTCTGCCCCGCGAGAGTGACGATGGAGCCGGTCAGGTCGGTGATCCCGAAGTCGGCCTGGCCGCTCGCGATCAGTTTGAGGGAGTCGGCCGTGCCGTTGCCGGGCCTGATGGTGACGTCGAACCCGGCGTCCCTGAAATATCCCTTCTCCAGGGCGACATAGGCGTAGGCGTCGCGCCCGAAGACGTTGAACGAGGTCAGATAGGTGATTTTCGTGGCCGCCGCGGGCGCGGACGGCGCGCCGGAGCCCGTCGCGGGGGTGCTGCCGGTGTCGGCGTTCGCACACGCGCTCGCAACCAGAAGGCATAAGGCTGCCAGCGAGCCGCGGACGATCGTCGGGATGTTCACAGGTCCCCTTCCGTTACCGGATTTGATCAAAGCGTTTTTGATCAAATCCGGCAACAGTCCGGGATTACCTTCTTGTCAAATTTTCAACGGAAGCCGTGTCAGTCAGGCGACCTCGACCATCCGCTCGGCGTCGTCCATGGGGCGCAGCTCGTCGGCGTAGCTCACCGAGACGCGGCGCATCACGCCGCTGTCGCTGATGGAGTACTGGCCCAGGCGCCACAGCGGCGGCGAGTAGGCGTGGATCGAGACGCTGCCGTGCACCGCGCCGGTCAGCCGGTGGATGTGGTCGGGGCCGAAGGAGAAGGACTCGCCCTCCGAGATCACGGTCTCCAGGTGCTCGCCGCCGATGCGGGGGTTGCACTCCAGGAGCGTCCCGGCCACCACGCGGACCGCCCCGGAGGAGGTGTCGTGGTCGTGCCAGCCGGTGTCGTCCTCGGGACGCCAGCACAACAGCCAGACGTCCACGTGGGAGTCGCGGTAGAGGGAGGCGAAGTGGCGCCCGCCCTCCTCGGGGAACTCCACCTGGTCCTGCCAGGTGGACGGGTCGGCGGCCAGCTCGTTGACCAGGTCGAGGAGCTCGCGCCGGTCGAGGGCGCGGGCGGGCAGGGCCTCGTAGCTCATGAGGTCTCACCGCCGGACGGCCCGGAGCCCGCGACGGCCACTCGCCCGGCGAGCTCGCCGGACTCGTCCGGTCCTGCGTGACCTGCGTAACCGGTACGACGGGCGTGACCGGCGCGGTCGGCGGGCCCGGCGGCTCGTGCGCGCCGCTCGCTCACGGCTCTCTTCGCCGGGAGCACACAGCTCTCGCGGCCCTGGTACTGGTTCACTTGCGCGACTCCTTTCCGTTCAGCAGGCGGTTCGGGTTGGTGACCGCGATGGCGTGCCAGGCGGCGTCGCCGAGCGCGGGGTCGGGTGCGGTGGCGTAGGGCTGGTCGGAACCGCTGACCACGATGTCGACGCCGAGCTCGCGGACGACGGCGTCGATGGCGCGCGGGCCGTAGGAGGAGGTCTCCAGGAACAGGTCGGGATCGACCTGTCCCCGGCCCTCGCCGCCCCGGTTGGCCAGGCGCTCGGAGTGGAGCGGGGCCAGCCCGGCGAGCAGCGAGAAGCAGACCCGCAGGCGGGGGTGGCGGGCCCGGCCGAAGGCGGCGAAGGCGTACCACGCGGCGTGCATCTGCTGCACGTACGGCACGACGGCGGGCCACCAGCCGGGCCCCTCGGGCTCGGCGGCCGGTCCGGGGTGCACGAAGAGCGGCAGGTCGCGCTCGGTGAGCACGTCGAGCAGCGGGGCGACCCCGGCCAGGCCCGCGGCGTCGCGCACGGCGGTCGCGGGCAGCTGGAGCCCGGCGAATCCCGGCCTCATGCCCCCCGCGCCGCCGTCGCCCTTCGCACGGCCGTCGCCCTTTGCACCACCGTCGCCCTTCGCGTCGTTCCGCACGCCGTCTCGCGCGTCGAGGGTCGCGTCGAGGGTCTTGGCGAGCCTGGCGGGATCGATCTCGCTGAGGCAGGTCGCCGCCCAGGCGCCGAAGGGCGCGGGCAGCGCGAGGGCGTCCTCGTGGTAGGCGTCGATGATCGGCCACGCCTCGTCGGGGGGCAGCGACTCGATGCCGAGCGGGCTGGACAGCGACACGAGGGCCAGGTCGAGCCCCGCGTTCAGCGCGAGGCGCCCGGCGAGGTCGTGGTCGGCGGGGGCGACCTCGTAGGCGGGCTCGCCGTCCAGGTGGAGGGTCCAGCCGTCGAGCCGGGGCGCGGTCGTGCGACGTCTGAGCGCGTCCACGAACGCGGGCGTCCACAGATGCTGGTGAACGTCGACGGTCACGACGGGTCCCCTCCTTTCACGCCTTCGAGGTATTCCCTACCTAGAATAGGGGTAAACGCCTTCACCTCGCCACATTCAACAGTGACACGGTTCAGTGAACCGTTTCAGTGAACCGCTTCACTTAGCTTCGTGTCAATACCTCCCGATGGCCCGCGACGCCGCCGATCGCGCGGGGAACGCGCCTTCGAAAGCCCTGGGGAATAGGCTGGTCCGATGTCCCGGCCCCGGAAACGAGCGACCATACGTGAGGTGGCGAAGGCCACCGGCCTGTCGCCCGCCGCCGTCTCGTACGCCCTGCGCGGCATGCAGGTGTCGGAGGAGACCATCGAGCGGGTGCGGCAGGCCGCGGCCGAGCTCGGCTACGAGGCCGACCCCATCGCCCGCGCCCTGGCCAGCGGCCGGACCGGGATGATCGGCCTGCTCTGCGGCTCCCTGGAGGACCTCTGGCAGCAGGCGCTGGCCGTCGGCATCGGCCGGGCGCTCAAGGACAACGACCGCTACGCCCTGATCCTGGACGCCGCGGGAGATCCGGCCAGGGAGCACACGCTCGCCAGGCAGCTCCGTGACCAGCGGGTGGACGCGCTGATCGTGCAGCCGGTCGACCCCGCGGCGCCGCTCTGGGCCGACCTGTGCGAGGGGCTGCCGGTGGTGTCGATCGGCGACGCCCTCGCCGGGGCGCGCACCGCGGGCGAGGTCGTCTTCGACAACCGCGCCGGGGTGACCCTCGCCCTGGAGCATCTGCGCCGGCGGGGTCACCGGCGCCTGGCCGTCCTCACCTCGACGCGGGCCAGCACCCCCGACCGGCCCGCCGACGTGCACGTCCTGGCCGAGGCCGGGCGGCTGGGCCTGGACATCGAGACGGTCACCGCCTCGCAGTCGCTGGGCACCGCCACCCAGGTCGCGGGCGAGATGCTCGACGCGGGACACCGGGCGTTCTTCTGCTTCGCCGACTCGATCGCCTACGGCGTCTACGCGGCCTCGGCCGAGCGGAAGCTGGGCATCCCGTTCGAGGTGTCGGTGATGGGCTACGACGACCACCCCATGTCGGGCCTGCTCACCCCCGGCCTGACCACGGTCGACTGGGACATCGACGGCATCGTCCGGGCCGCCGTCCGCATCGTCGTGGCGGCCGCCGACGGCAACACGCGCCGCCGCCGCATCGTCCAGGCACCCCAGCTCCGCGAGCGCGGCTCGGTCGGCTGACTCGCAGGTCTCAGGAAACGCGGGTCTCAGGGAACGCGGGCCTCAGGAAACGCGGGTCTCAGGGAACGAGGCCGGGCAGGAGCCCGCGTGCCGCGTCGAGGTCGGCGTCCAGGGGGCGGTCCTTCATCGCGGGATCGAGCGGCAGGTCGCAGGGCAGGCCGCGCCGCCGCAGGGCCCGTACGGAGGCCACCAGCTCGCACGCCAGGACGATCTCCAGCGGTTCGGCGGCGGCGAGCGCGGAGCGGGCCGCCTGCGGGGTGAAGCTCGCGTGGTCCTCGGTGCCCAGGGAGAGCACGGCGCCGCCCAGGGTGACCGGCGCGGCCAGGTGGCGCAGCTCGGCCAGCGCGGAGTGCGCGACGTATTCGAGGATCATGACCCCGGACAGCCCGGGACGTTCGGCCAGGAAGGGGAGCAGGCCCGTGTGGGCCGGATCGTTCAGGGTGGCGAGCCTGGCGGCGCTCAGCGTCGCGGTCTGCACGAGCGCGGCCCGCAGGGCGTCGAGGGCGAGCGCGACCCGCGCCGAGTGGAAGTTGCCGTTGTGCCAGGCCCGGCCGTCGGCGATCAGCGGGTTCTCCGGGGCCGCGTTCATCTCCTCGACGACCGTCCGCTCCGCCCGCCCGAGAGCGTCGAGGACGGCCCCGTGGACCTGGGGGAAGGCGCGGTAGCCGTACGGGTCCTGGACGCGGCGCGGGCTGGTGGAGCCGACCAGTGCCCGCAGCCCGGTCGCGACCTCGGTCTGCTCGGGGCCGCGTTGCACGACGGGGGAGAGCGGTTCGAGCGAGGCCTCGATCGCCCGGAAGGAGCGGGCCGCGACCGCGGTGGCGGCGGACAGCAGGACGCCCAGACGGTGACAGGCCAGCGCGGCGTCCGCCAGGGTCGCCGCGCCCGAGTTGATGAACGGCAGCGCGTCAACGGAGGCGAGCGCGAACCTGGGTACCGGATCCCCCGCCCGCGTCCCGGGCGGGCCGCCCCCCGCTCCGCTCCCGGCCGCGCTTCCGGCTCCGCTCGCGGATGGGGGATTCCCGGTCCGCGCCCCGGTTTGTACGTCCTCGGAGGGCGAGGTCCAGGGAAGCTCGCCCAGGAGGCAGAGCGCGGTCGTGGCCAGGGCGGTCAGATCGCCGGTACCGATGGCCCCGTAGGTGCGGATCGGCGGGGTGAGGCCGCGGTTGACGGCGGCGGCGAGCACCGGCAGGAGCGCGGGATCGACCCCCGAGCCGCCGGCGAGCAGCTGGTTGAGGCGGACCACGAGGGTGGCGCGGGCGCGGAACGCCTCGATCGCCGGTCCGGCGCCGCCCGCGTGGCTGCGGAGCAGGTCCAGGCCGGTGTCCTCGGCCGCCACGTCCTTGTTGGCGCCCACGCCGGTGGTCCGGCCGTACACGGGACCGTTGAGCAGGCCGGCCATCCGCCATGCCGCCTCCGCGCGGCCGGTGGAGCCCAGCGCGATCCCGGAGCCGTGGGCCGCCCGGTCGACCTGCTCGCAGGTCAGGTGGGCGCCGTCAAGGACGACGGTCATCGGCTCAGTCGCCGACGATCTTGTCGAGGATCAGGTCGAGCAGCCAGCTGACCAGGCCGACGACGATCGCGCCCCAGAACGCGGCCCAGAAGCCCTCGACATGGAAGGGCAGCGAGAGCTCGCCGGCGATCCAGCTGGTCAGCAGCAGCAGCCCGGCGTTGACCACCAGGGCGAACAGGCCGAGCGTGAGGATGTAGAAGGCGCAGCCGAGCGTCGCGATGATCGGCTTCAGGACCGCGTTGACGATCCCGAAGACGAGGGCGACGGCGATGAGCGTGCCGATCTCCTTGACCGGGGTCCGCGCGGACACCGTGATGCCGTCCACGAACCGGGTCGCCGCCCACAGAGCGGCTGCCACGACCAATATCTTGATGATTACTTTCACGTTTCGGGATCCTCGCATGGATAGCCGGACGGACGGTAGGTTCGCGCCCTCAGTGTGGATATATACGCATAACAGGTGATTTTCCGGTCGGTCGCGTGTCCACCGGTCCGGTCACCTCGGGCGACGAGGACACGGCGGCCGCCACGATCGCCGGGACGGTGAGCCGGCCCGGCTGCCGCGGAAAGTTTCGCATCCGTGACCGTATGCGGTCATGAAAGTGGCGAGATCATGTCAGGTGCGCCGCTCCCCGCCGTGGAGAAACGCCGCCAGATGGGAAAGTCCCAGGTGAGGAGCACGAATCGCCGAGGGGACCTCATCATGTCCAACGCCCGATCATTCACCGGCCGACCGGAGAAGCCGTCCGCCGGAGCCGGGACAGCGCCCGGAACCGGAACCGAGGCCCACTCCGTCCCCAAGCCGGGCCCGCCCCCCAAGCCCGGCCCTCCGCCGAAGCCAGGTCCGCCCAAGCCCGGTCCCCCTCCCAGGCCCGGTCCCGGCCCCGACCCGGAAACGGGCCCCGACCCGGAAACAGGGCCCGGTCCGGAAACAGGGCCGGCTCCGGGAGCAGGGCCCGCTCCGGGACCGGGGACCACCGGTCGTGCGCCGCGCGGGGAGGGACGCACGGTCTCCAGGGAGATCCGGCTCGCGTCGCGGCCCTCGGGGTGGCCGGTTCCGGAGAACTTCGAAACGGTGGAGGCCGAGCTGCCCGCCCCCGCCGAAGGGGAGATCCTCGTCCGCAACCTCTTCATGAGCGTCGACCCGTACATGCGGGGGCGCATGAACGAGGGCAAGTCCTACACCCCGCCCTTCCAGATCGGCGAGCCCCTCGACGGCGGCGCGCTCGGTGAGGTCGTCGCGTCACGCGCGCCCGGCCTCGCGCCCGGAGACACCGTCACCCACAGGTACGGCTGGCGCGAGTACGCCGTCCTCGACGCGAAGGAGGCCCGCGAGGTCGAGGAGATCCCCGGAGTACCGCTCTCCGCCTACCTGGGCGCGCTGGGCATGACCGGCCTCACCGCGTACGTGGGCCTGCTCGACATCGCCCGCTTCGAGGCCGGGGAGGCGGTGTTCGTGTCCGGCGCGGCGGGGGCGGTGGGCAGCATGGCCGGCCAGATCGCCCGGCTGAAGGGGGCCTCGCGCGTGGTGGGCAGCGCCGGGTCACGGGAGAAGGTGACCCACCTGATCCGCGACCTCGGCTTCGACGCCGCCTTCAACTACCGCGACGGCGAGATCCACGAGCAACTCGCCAGGGCCGCCCCCGGGGGGATCGACGTCTACTTCGACAACGTCGGCGGCGAGCACCTGGAGGCGGCCATCGACGAGCTGAGGACGTACGGCAGGGCCGCGATGTGCGGGGCGATCTCCTCCTACAACGCCACCGGGCCGGTCCCGGGCCCGAGGAACATCGGCCTGGTCGTGGGAAAGCGGCTCACCCTGCGCGGATTCATCGTGTCCGACCACCCGGAGCGCATGCCCGACATGATCGCCGAGGTGGGCGCCTGGCTCCGCGAGGGCAAGATCACCTTCACCGAGACCGTGGTCGACGGCCTGGAGAACGCCCCGCGGGCGTTCATCGACATGCTCCGCGGGGCCAACACCGGAAAGATGGTGGTCCGGCTGGTGCACTGACGGTGCATACCCTCAATTGCGCATGATGGCCATATTCTCGGGGCAGAAGGGGCGTGAGGGGGTGGGTCTGTTGGAAACGGACGAGCTTGAGTCGCTGTCGGCCCAGGAACTGCATGATCGCGCGGTCCACTACGCCGTGCACCACGGAGATCTCGGCTTCCTGTGGGAGCTGCTCACGTTGATCCCCGCGGCGGAGGCGTCCGCGGGGAACGAGGATCAGACGACCAACGACCTCAGCCGGGTCTCGGCCCTGCTCAGCGACGCGATGGCCTCGGGCCACGGGGAGCTGGGCGAGGCGCTGCGGCCGTTCTACATCGAATACCTGTCCAAACACCCAGAGGCCTGAGGCGGGCCTCGTTCCCGCCCTCACCCGGGCGTTCCTCCCTTCGCGGGCCTCTGTAGGGTGATCCGCAGATTCAGGGGGAGGAACGCCATGGCACAGGTGAGAGTGGAACGGACCGACGACGGGTTCGTGGCGCGCAACGATCGCGGAGCCGAGGTCGCCATGGGCGGCGGTGACGAGCAGGGGGTGTTCACCCCGGTCGAGCTGCTGCTCGCGGCGCTCGGCGGCTGCAACATCGTCACAGTGGAGCCGCTGACGGCCCAGCGCGGCCATCGGATGACCCGCCTGGCGATGACCGTCCAGGCGGAGAAGGTCGAGTCGTCCAGGCTGGGGACGATCACCATCACCTACGACGTGGAGCTGCCCGAGGGTGACGAGAAGGCCGCCGAGGTCCTCCGCGCCGTGGCCCACCGCGTCGAGGAGAAGTACTGCACGGTGAGCCGGGCTCTGAGGGACAACATGGAGATCAACCTCGAACTCCCCTGACGGTCCCGTTCTCCCGAGGGTCCCGCCGGAACCTCGCTGACGGCACTCGCCGGGCACCCGCGCCCCGGCCGGAAACCCGGTGACCACACCGATCCGGGCCGGAACGGCCGACGGGCCCCGGCGGGCGCCCTGAACCAACGCGCCCACGAGCCCGGACCGATGCGATCACCCCCTCGACGGCGTGTTCCCGCATGTCCGCAGGGGGCCGATGGCGCTTCGGTGATACCGGGTCAAGGTTGGGTGTAGGCGCAAAATCAACCTTTGGATGACGCGCCCGTTACATTTGGCTAGGTAGTGTTGGTGCAGGTCGAGGGGTCTGCGAAGCCCGGGGGGAGCGTTGCAGAGACTTTTCACCGGATAAGAACGCGAGGGGGATCGCGTTCCTGAGCGGAGCCGCCGAAGTCTTGGGGGAGACGACGGCAAAGCCCGCGAAGAGACCGGGGCCGGACAGTTGGGGGACTGTCCGGCCCCGAGTCTGTGGAGGACCGGACGGCGTCCGGCCGGCCCGGTTTCTCCGGAAAGCCCGGCCGGTTTCTCCTGAGAACGGACATGAGCCAGCCGGGATCAACCGGGGTGCGAGCGCGCTGAGGCTGCTGCTAGAGTTACCTCCGTTGCAAGCGCCGCTAGCTCAGTTGGTTAGAGCAGCTGACTCTTAATCAGCGGGTCCGGGGTTCGAGTCCCTGGCGGCGCACAACAATCCAGACCAGCGCGTTCCCGATCACATCGCGGGACGCGCTGGTCTGTTTTTTCGCCCTGATCCGTACCGGGCCGGTCGGCCGACGGCCGGTGTCGAGTACGCCCCGAGCACCGGTTCCGGCACGGTCAGTCGACGTGGTGGTCGGATCTCACCTTCCCGATCTCCGCGGTGTCCTCGGAGACCAGTTCCTGGGGCGGCTTCGCGGTCACCTCGTAGTCGGTGCGCAGTGTCCGCAGGCGGCCGATGAGATTCTGCACCGTGTGGATCGGCAGGGCCTCCACGTAGCTGCCGACGTCTCCGCCGATGTAGTCGGGGACCGGCATCTTGGCGATCTCGCGGATCATGGCGATCATGGCGACGTTCTCCTTGCCGAGGATGGCGATCTCGGCTTCGAGTTCGAGCACCGCGCGCCTGCGGTCGGCGTTGACCCGGACCTCGTCCATCTCGTCCTCGGCCTGCACGATCATGCGTTCCGTGTCGAGCTTCTCCACACGCAGGTCCAGGGCGGCCTGCCGCTGGAGTTCCTCGTTGAGCACCGGGTCGTCGGCCTCGAACGACTCCAGATTGGTGGCTATCGCGATGACACCTCTGGCCTCCAGCGCCCTGCGGACCTGCGAGGCGAGCTCAACGCGGGCCTTGGCCCATTTCTGCATGAACTCCCCGACATTGCTCGCCGCCGCCATCCCGCTGAAGTAGGAGACGACGGCGGAGCCCAGCACCTTCTCGACGAAACGCTGCACCGGGAGCGGGTCGTGCACCAGGCCGCCGAGCCCGGAGTGGTCGGTGCCGCCGGAAGCGCTGACCAGCCGGGGCGCCGCCTCATCCGGGATCTTCAATGTCTGGCTCAGCTTCACCCGTACCCTGTGCCCCTGGATGGTGACCGTGATCTGTTCCAGCTCTGCGTCGTAGTTTCTGGCCTCGGAGTCGCTCTTGGCCTTCCACTCCAGGATCAGCTCCCTCGTCGGGATCAGCACCACCCGCACGAACCACGGGTTGAGCGAGCAGCGCATGCCCTCGCCGAGAGTCTCCTCCTGTACGCCGAAGGTTCCTCCCCGCTCGAGGAACACCCACGGACGCCGGAAGCCGTCGTGGCCCGTCACGCGCTGCCCCACGGAGTCCTCCCCCCGCCGGGCGGGTGCGGCGCCTTCGAGGGTCACGACCACGCCCGTGTAGCCGACGGGGATGACGACATCGCTGAGGTGCGCGGGGGTCAGGCCGTCCCGGGAACTCTCGTGGTTGTCCACGGTGATCACCTGGAACAGCGCGGGGTTGATGTCGTAGTAGGTGCCGCCTGGCAGGATGGCGAGCTGCCTGCCCTGCTCTCCGTGCCCGTCCAGGAACGCCTGGCCGTCCTGGAAGTTGTCGCAGTCGACGTGCCGCCCGAACGACTGGTCCGGCGGGCGGACCCGGCCCGCGTTCGCGATCACCAACCCCACCGTGCCCGGCGGGACGTAGGTGCACGGCGCCAGGGTGACCGTGAACAGGTTGGTGTTGATGTAGTAGGACTGACCCCCGGTCAGCACGTCCACCTGGGGGCCCTGCTCGCCGTCGCCGCACAGGAACGCCTGACCGTCCTGGAAGTCGTCGCAGTCGACCCGGCGGCCCAGCCGCCGCTCCCGCGGTCGTTTCGCGCCCGCATGCGCCTCGACCAGGCCGATCATCCCCGTGGGGACGTGCGTCCAGGGCACGGACTCCACCGTGTAGACCCACGGCAGCAGCCAGCTCGGCGAGTCGGGAGGCAGCGTGCGGGCCTGCGGGCCGCGCAGGTCGTACGGCGTGATCTTGGGGTGTTTCCGGTCCCGGCGCCCGACCCTGCGGCGCACGAGGCCGACGTGGTCGGGTTCCACCACCACGCGGCCCGCCCACCAGATGTAAGCACCGATGCCCGGTAACACCAGGAGAACGAGAAGTATCGCCATCACCGCGTGCCCTCCCAGGCGCGAGACCTCAGGTGGACCGCCAGCACGGTCTCGGTCCACTGGTCGTACCAGTCCACGTATCGTTCGTTCTGCGGGTTGCGCAGGGTCGGGAAGAAGCCGATCCGCCCGCCGCCCCGCTCCGCGAAACCGCGGTAGCCGCCCGGTGCGGCGCCGTCCTCGGGGTCGCACCAGCCGCACTCGGTCGCCAGCTCCAGGAACTCCGAGTGGGTCCCGCGGCGCACCCGCGCCAGGCTCGACTGCACCGCGAACCCCTGCCGCCCGTGGCAGCGTTCCGACCACACCGCGTCGACCCCCGCCAGCAGTTCCGACGGCAGCCCGCCGCCGTCCTTCTCACGCATCCAGCCCTCGGCCGAGCGACCCGCCGCCTCCAGCAGGAGGTCGGTGGTGAGCAGGTCCGCGTACCCGAGCTCACCCTCGGCGAGGTAGGCGTCGAGCCGGTGGAGCGAGACCGCGCCGGGGACCCGCACGGCCCGCGCGGTGGGCCGGGCCTGCGGGGCGGGAAACACCTCCACCGGGTCCAGAGGGCTGCCCGCCGCGTCGGCCTCGTGCAACCTGGCCAGCATGGCCAGCTCCTCCCCGCCGAGGAGCCGGCCGTCGCGGGCGTCGACGTACCACGTGGCGGCCAGGTGGTAGTTGCGGCCGCCCAGCAGCAGGATCGGGAAGAACGTCCGCCCGTACGCCCGGCCCTCCAGGATCATGCGGGTGATGTCGTCGGACTCCTGGGACTGCGGGGACATCAGCACGACCACCGCGATCGCGTGCCTCAGTTGCCGCCGGATCACCCAGAACTCCTCGTCGCCCGGCCGGAGATCGCTCAGTGACCAGACCGGGAGCCCCGCCGCGTGGAGCTGGGCCGCGAGCCGCCGCCCGTACTCGGCGTCGGCCGCCACGTAGCAGATCACGATCCGGTGCCGGTCGGGTTCGGTGACGGGCCGCGGACGCGACGGAAGCCCCGCCCACAGGTTCTCCCACGGCACGGGGCCGCCGACCTCAGGTTCCAGCCCCAGGACGGCGGCGGCGAGCTCGGCGGTCTTTTCCTCGTAACGGCGCCCGCTCACGTCGCGGAAGTCCCGCCAGACCCGGTTCTCGGTGGACGGCGCGAGGGGCAGCTCGCCGATCAGGACCGGGATGAAGCGCAGGCCGCGCGTGGCCGAGGCCCGGGCCAGCGCGGCGTACTCCTCGAGCGCCCTGGGAGAGGCGGCGGACGCGGGGCTGACGATCGCGATCCCGTTGCGCGACTCGCGAATGGCCGCGTCGACCTTGTGCACGACCACGTCTCCGGGGAGGAGGCTCCACTCGTCGAAGAAGACCTTCACTCCGTGGTGGGCGAGCCGTTCGGCCAGCTTTCCGGCCCATTCGGCGTCCTCGCGGGCGTAGGAGATGAAAACGTCGATCAATTGACGCCCCTCCTCTGCGAGGAAATCTGCGACCACGGACCGTCTTAAGAAGATTACTGGTGAAAGGTAGCGGTCGGATACTGTTTTCCAGGAGGTAAGCCATCGATCCGGGTAGCGGGTATTCGCCGCCTTTCCCTATATCGTGATAATTTTCGCTTTCGTCGCATTTGACCGTATAAACGACTGATCTCGGCTCGGGAAGGATGATCCTCCGGGCCTCTGGATCTCCGGGCCCCGCCAGGCGAGGCGCATGATCCGAACGCCGCTCGCGTCCTGGGCATCCCGCGCGCCGGAGCAGGCCGGAATCATCACCCTGGCCGATGAATTGTTCGGTCGGAAACGGATTGACGCGACACTCTTGGTGAGAATCGCGAACTTCGCCGGCTGAGATCATTTCGCATGTTCGACACCGTGGAGGAGGTGCCGGCCTTCGCCGCCTCCCTTCGGATACCTGGGGGCAGATCTGGTCGAATAAGTCCCAGAGGGCGCGGACCGGATCAGCCGGACCAGCCGGTCGGGTTCGAAAACGATTCGCTCAGCCGGACCAGCCGGTCGGGTTGGAAAACGATTCGCGGGAGATGCCCGACCCGGTCTTCGGGAAGGCTCCGTGGCGCTCGCGGTGCAGGTGGGCGAAGAAATAGCACATCTCCTCGCACTCGGCGTCCAGCACCGCCTTCTTCGGGTTCTCCGCCACCGCGGTGTAGAAGTCGTGGCCCAGCGCGACGATGAAGCCGCGTGCATAGAGGAAACCGTCGTCGGAGCCGTCGGTGACCGCGTGGATATCCGCGCGGTCGATGTCGTAGAGCCTGCTCTCGACCACCCGATCAAGATTCGCCAGCTCGTCCGCCGGCAATTCCCCGCTGATGGAGGCGAGGCTGTCCAGGAACCTCTTCAGAGCGGCTTCGACCACGGCGAGCGGCGGCTTGCCGTGAAGGTCCTCGTCGGGAGCGGGCGTCCGATGCGTCAGCGCACGTCGCGCCTGATCGACCTCCGCCCCCAACGGCGCCCAGGCCGCCTCCACCAAGTCCCAGAAACGTTTCTCGTCCTCCGCGGGAAGCCGCTGACCCTTCAACGTCCGTCGCCACCTCTCATGACCGACCCGGTGATCTGTGCCGCTCACACAACCAGACGACACCGACAATCGGCTCGGCCTGGGCGATGGCGAGCCTGAACCGGTGTCGCCCTCACGGACGCGTGGCGGTGGTCGGATCGGTCGGCCACCTGTACCTGTACCGACCGGGCCACGCCGCCGGCTGCCGAGGAGCCCGGTCACGGGTATGACCGGGCTCCTGTTTCATCAGTGGGCGGCCCGGATCAACGGATCCTCACCGGGCGGTAGGCGCGGAACTGGGTGCCGGTGGTGAGGCCGTGCTTGACGACGCGGTGGTCGGTGCCGTATCCGGAGCGCTGCTGGTAGGCCCAGTAGGAGGTGCGCTTGGCGTCGGCCCATCGGTCGAAGATGACGACCTGTCGTGCGGTGTTGCCGCCGATCGGGTCGATGACGAGGTCTCCTTGGAGGAGGTCGGTCATTTTGATGGGGCGGGTGTGGGCGCCGGTGGCCAGGGCGGTGGTGATGGGTCCGGGTTTGGCCAGGCCGAGGGTCATGGAGACGTAGCCGGAGCCGTCGGTCCGGTAGCCGCCGTGCTTCTTGGTCTGGCTGTAGGGGACGCGCTGCGCGGTGGCGGGTTTCCAGGTCTTGGCCCGGGCGATCACCTGGGCGCGGGGTACGCCGGGTTCGGGCCACAGCGACGAGACGATCAGCTGTCCGTCCGCCGCCTGCGGCTGGTACCGCTCCGGGTACTTCGACACCTGTACGCGCTGGCAGACGTCACCCACCACCGCCGTCCGCCAGGACCCGTCGGGATACCTGCGGAGCATCTTGTCGAGGAACGCGCCGGTCGCCCAGGCCACGTCCAGCCGCTGGGCGGCGCTGCCCCAGGTGGCCCGCTGCTGGAACACGCCCAGGCTGTCGTGGTCCACCTCCCGGTTGATGTTCCGCACGCCCGTCTCGACGATGGCCGTGGTGATCGCGATCACCGCCGCCTCCCGGGGGAGCCCGCGGGCGCGGACCGCCGCGACCACCGCCCGGGCGCAGGAGACGCGGTAGCCGTCCAGGTAGCCGCGCATCTTCATCGCGAGCCGGCCGTTGAGCGTGGCGGCCAGCTCCGTGTCGCCCGCCGTCACCCCGCCGCTGTCGCAGGGCGCGGTCGGCAGGGGGGCGGCCGCCGCCGCGGGTGCGCCGAGGACGCTCACTCCCACGGCCATCGCGAGGAGGAGCGCTCCCGCGATCCCTGCTGATCCGTCCAGACGTGCCGATCCGTTCAGACGTGCTGATCCGTCCAGGCGTACCGATCCACCCGGGCCTGCCGATGTTCCCTGAGGGGTCGGGCCGGCCGGGCCGCTCGGTCCGCTCGGTCCGCTCGGTCCGCTCGGTCCGCTCGGTCCGCTCGGTCCGTGCGGTCCGGCACAGGGCCGTGAACGGTGCACTAGCGGATCCTCACCGGGCGGTAGGCGCGGAACTGGGTGCCGGTGGTGAGGCCGTGTTTGACGACGCGGTGGTCGGTGCCGTATCCGGAGCGCTGCTGGTAGGCCCAGTAGGAGGTGCGCTTGGCGTCGGCCCATCGGTCGAAGATGACGACCTGTCGTGCGGTGTTGCCGCCGATCGGGTCGATGACGAGGTCTCCTTGGAGGAGGTCGGTCATTTTGATGGGGCGGGTGTGGGCGCCGGTGGCCAGGGCGGTGGTGATGGGTCCGGGTTTGGCCAGGCCGAGGGTCATGGAGACGTAGCCGGAGCCGTCGGTCCGGTAGCCGCCGTGCTTCTTGGTCTGGCTGTAGGGGACGCGCTGCGCGGTACCGGGCTTCCAGGTCTTGGCCCGGGCGATCACCTGGGCGCGGGTGACCGTGGTGGGCGGCGGCGGCGCGTCCTCGCGGATGTTCAGCGCCCGGTACGCCTTGTACTCGCTCTTCGCCGCCAGTCCGTAGTTGCGCGTCCGGTAGTCCGTCCCGTAACCGCCGCGCTGCTCGTAGGCCCAGTACGAGGTACGCGCGGAGTTGGCCCACCGGTCGAAGATGACGACGTGCCGGGTGGTGTTGCTGCCGATGGCGTCGATGACCAGATCGCCCCTGAGCAGCTGGGACATCTTGATGGGACGGGTGTAGGCGCTCTTGGCCAGCCCGACGGTGATCTGGCCGGGCTTGCCGAGGCCGAGTGCCATGGAGGCGTAGCCGGAGCAGTCGGTCCGGTATCCGCCGTGCTTCTTGGTCTGGCTGTAGGGGACGCGCTGCGCGGTACCGGGCTTCCAGGTCTTGGCCCGGGCGATCATCTGCGAGCGGGTGACCGGGGCCGCGGCGGCCAGCGTCTGCGCCTCCTCCTCATCCGGCTCCGCGGACGTGTCGGTCTCGTCCTCCGGCGCGGGCGGCGCCGTCGTCGCGGGAGACGGAGTGGGGGTGGGGGTGGGTGCCGGCGTCGTGGTCGCCTCCGCCGACGGGTCGGTGAGAGTGCTCGCCGCCTGCGCGGACGTCGCCGGCGCCAGGCCGCCTCCGCAGGCGAGCACCGTGATGAGCGCCAGGTTTCCCGCCGTGATCCAGGAGCTTCGGTTCGAGGGCATGTGCTCTCCTTGTCCCTGCCGTTGATCGTTCGGTTGGCGGGACACACGCTGGCAGGAAATTCCTGAAACACATCGTGAAATTGGGGAAGTTGGGACAATAGTTCCCAATGTGACGGTATGACCTGCGATGACTCACGCCGCTGGGACAAGGTTGGGACGAATCACCGTGGTGAATGGGATCGAGAACACGAGCCGGAGCCGGCGACAGCGCCCGCTGCCCGACGATCTGCCCGAGCCGACCCGCGTTCTCCTGCGGGAGCTGAGGGCTCTCAAGGAACGGGCGGGGCTCGATCTGCGAGCGCTGGAGCAGGCCACCCACGCGAGCCGATCGTCCTGGGGGCGGTGGCTCGCCGGGGACACGTGGATTCCCCTCGACGCCGTGGAAGGGCTCGCCCGGCTGTGCCGGGAGGACGAGCACCGGTTCCGTGAACTGTGGGAGGCGGCCGAACAGGCGCGGCGGATGGCGGGCGTCCCGGAGGCGGGCGAGCGGATCCGGGAGGCGACCGCGAAGGACTCCGAAGAAGAGGGAAACATCGAGGTCTCCGAAGGAGAGCGGAACGCCGAGCCCCCAGCGGAGGAGGGGACCACGGGCGGGGAGGAGGGGGAGTCCGGCACGCCCGCGCCGCGCCGGTGGGCGAGCCGCCCGCGGCGGCGGTTCCTGATCGGGGCCGCGCTGGGCCTGTCCGTCGGCGTGGCCGCCGGTGTCGTGCTCGGCGGATCGGCTCTCGAAAGCCGGGCGGGCGATGACGCAGGGCCGGCGAGGCCGGTCTCCGGCGGTGTGGCGGGCGGTGCCACCGGAGTGGCGAAACCGGCCGTCGACCGGGCGGGGATGATCGGCCGTGCCCGGAGCTGGCATCCGGCCACCGCGCGGCGCGTGCCCTACAGCCAGTTCAAGACGTACGGCGGCTACCGGACCGACGGCTCCGGCTACGTCTCCATGGCGCTCGGACTTCCGAAGCCGGGCCCCAACACGATCAGCCTGGCCTCGTCGGATTTCAGCCGGCGCATCAAGATGACCGAGCTGCTCCAGGGGGATCTCGTCATCGACCCGGTGGGTGGCAACACCGCCCGCGCGGTCGTCATCTTCGACCGGTGGGCCGATGCCGGACGCACCTCGTACTGGGCCTACCAGCAGCGCTCCGGCTACGGCACCGACCACCGCGTCGTCGATCACGGGCTGAAGCCGGACGACCAGTTCCGGGCCCACCGGCCGGTCAACCTCAGGAACGGCGTTCCCGCCCCGGAGGCCTCCGCCCCGGCCGGCGACTGACGTGCCCGCTCAGCCGGGCGGCCGAGCGGGCCGGGATGTCACCAGGCGACCGGGAAGGTCGTCAGGCCGTAGACCACATTGAACGAACGGAACTCCGGTTCCCCGGCCTCGCGCAGCCCGGGGAACCTGTCGAACAAGGCGGGGAAGGCGATCTGCATCTCCATCCGGGCGAGTGGCGCGCCGATGCAGTGGTGCGCGCCGTAACCGAAGGCGACGTGGGGCATGTCGGGCCGCTGGATGTCGAAGCGGTCGGGGTCCTCGGCCAGCGCCGGGTCGCGGTTGGCGGCCGGGAGCGAGACCACCACCACGTCGCCCTTCGCGATCGGCACGCCCGCGATCTCGGTGTCGGCCGAGGCTACCTTGGTGGCGCCCTGGTGAATGATCGTCAGCCAGCGCAGCAGCTCCTCGACCATGCCCTTCACCTTGTCCGGGGCGGCACGCACCAGGTCGAGCTGGTCCGGGTGGCGCAGCAGGGCCAGTGTGCCCAGGCCGATCATGCTGGCCGTCGTCTCGTGGCCCGCCACCAGCAGCAGGCCGCCGATGCCGGCCAGCTCGTCGTCCGATATCTCCTTGTCGTGCTCGCGGATGAGCATGCCGAGCAGGTCCTCGCCCGGTTCGGCCCGGGCCCGGCCGACCAGCTCGGCCATGTACATGGAGGCCTCCATCTGGGCTTTCCCGCGTGCCTCCGGTGGCTGGTTGAAGTCGAGGATCGACCGGGTGCGCGCCTGGAAGGCATCCCTGTCCTCGTAGGGCACGCCCAGCAGCTCGCAGATGACCAGCGACGGGATCGGCGTGGCGAACTCGGAGATCAGGTCGGCCGGGGCACCGGTGCGTTCCATCGCGTCCAGGTGGTCGGCGACGATCTCACGGACGCGGGGCTCCAGGCGGCGGATGCGGCGCATCGTGAACTCGGGGGTCAGCATGCGGCGCAGGCGGGTGTGGTCGGGGGGGTCCATCAGGAGCAGCGCGCCGGCGCGTAGCCGCCGGGCCTGCTCCTCGCTCATGGGCGGCAGGGTTATGCCGCTGGCGTAGCTGAACAGCTCGGCGTTCCTGAGCACGTCACGCACGTCGTCGTACCGGGTGACCAGCCAGGCTTCGCGGCCGTAGGGCGTCGGCACCCGTTGCAGGCCCGGCTGCTCGCGGGCAGCGGCCAGTCCGGGGTCGGGATCGAACTCCCGGCGACGCATATGGAGGGGCAACATGGTCGTCTCCTGAGGGGGAAATCGGTTACCCCTGCAAGATCCCGTTCTGGCCCGCCCCGCGCAACCCCCCGCCGGTCACGGCTTCGGGGAACGGTGTCACGACCATCGGCACCGACGATCGTGACACCGCCGCCCCCTCGGCCGAGCCGCCCCTGCCGCCCCCGCCGTCTCCACGCCGGCGGTTCGTCGGCGATGCCGCACGGAACCGGAAACAGGCCCCGCCCAACGCGGTGCTCGAACAGCCCCCGGGCACCTGACACCCGCTTTTTCTCTTTGGAGCACCCGAACTTTCAGGCACCCGAATTCAGGCACCCGAACTTTCAGGCACCCGAACTTTCAGGCACTCGAACCTTCGGGCATCCGGACCTTCGAGCATCCGAACGCGCCGGCCGTCGGCGATTCGTCGATCATGAAGAGAGCGCTCCCTGACGAAGGATGGTTGCGTTCACGTTTCCTGTCAACGGTGGGCCCCGTCCGGCCCGCGGGCGGACCGGACGAATCGGGAAAGCGCTTCCTCGAAGAGATTCCGATTCGACCAGGTCAGCGGCGCCTGGCACGGTACAAAAGGCCGTCAGGGAGCGTTCCCTTAAATGCGCCGGTGTTCGACCACGGTGTGCGGGCTGTTTCCGTCAGGTTAAACAGCCCCTTGACAACGATTGTCGAGGAAGAGCAATCTCGGGTTGGGAGAGCGCTCCCTCAGTTTTTTCCGGTGTCCCCCTCCGGGGACCCCGGACCCCCGCCCCGAGACCTTGACCACCGGTCCACCCCCCACAGAGACCTGGAGTCTCGCCCATGGCCTCGCTCCGCCGATGGTTACCACCCCTGACCGCTCTCCTCACCCTCACCGCCCTCCTGCACCCGCTCCCGGCCACCGCCGCGGCCCCGGCCGTCACCTCCGCGCCGGCCGCTGCGAGCGCGGCCGCCCCGCCCGTCGATCCCGCCAAGTTCCAGCAGGTCACGCTGGCCAAGGGGGTCGCCGAGGTGGGAGAGCCCATGACGATGGCGGTGCTGCCCGACCGCTCCGTCCTGCACACCGCCCGTGACGGCACGGTCCGGATCACCGACGCCGCCGGGAACACCAAGGTGTCGGGCAAGCTCTCCGTCTACTTCAACGACGAGGAGGGCATGCAGGGCATCGGCGTCGACCCCGGCTTCGCCACGAACCGGTTCGTCTACCTCTACTACGCGCCGCCGCTGTCGACGCCGCCGAACGGCTCCCCGCCCGACGGCACCCCGGCGGAGTTCGCGCGTTTCGACGGCGTCAACCGGCTCTCGCGTTTCCGGCTGAACACCGACGGCACCCTCGACCTCGCGAGCGAGAAGAGCGTCCTGGAGGTGAGGGCGAGCCGCGGCGCCTGCTGCCACGTCGGCGGCGACATCGACTTCGACGCCGCGGGCAACCTCTACCTGACCACCGGCGACGACAGCGAGCCCGGGTTCAACGACGGTTACGCCCCGCTGGACGACAGGCCGAACCGCAACCCCGCGCTCGACGCGCAGCGCGGCGCGGCCAACACCAACGACCTGCGCGGCAAGGTGCTCCGCATCAAGGTCAACGCCGACGGGTCGTACTCGATCCCGGCCGGGAACATGTTCGCCCCGGGCACCGCGAACACCCGTCCGGAGATCTACGCGATGGGCTTTCGTAACCCGTTCCGGATGAGCGTCGACAAGGCGACCGGCGTCGTCTACCTCGGCGACTACGGCCCCGACGCCGGCACCGCCGGTCCCCGGGGGCCCGGCGGCCAGGTCGAGTTCAACCGGATCACCGGGCCCGGCTTCTTCGGCTGGCCGTACTGCACCGGAAACAACACCCCGGCCGAGACCTACGCCCGCTACGACTACGACACCTCGGCGATCGGCGCGAAGTACGACTGCGCGGGCGGTCCCGAGAACACCTCGCGCAAGAACACCGGCCTGGTCAAGCTGCCCGCGGCCAAGGCCGCCTGGATCACCTACGACGGCTGCACCATGGTCCCGGAGTTCGGCTGCGGCGCCGAGTCGCCGATGGGCGGCGTCGTCTACCGCTACTCCGCCGCGCTGAACTCGCCGGTCAAGTTCCCGCAGTCGCTCGACGGGCACTTCCTCGCCGGTGAGCTTCAGCGTCAGTGGATCAAGGACATCGAGGTCAACGCGAACGGCACCCGGGGCACCATCCAGCCCTTCCCCTGGTCGGGCAAGCTGGTGATGGACATGGCGTTCGGCCCCGACGGCGCCCTCTACGTGCTCGACTACGGCACCGGCTGGTTCAACGGCAACCAGGACTCGGCGCTGTACCGCATCGAGCACATCGGCACCGGCGGGCGGGCGCCCATCGCCAAGGCCACCTCCGACAAGGTCTCCGGGAAGGCGCCGCTGACCGTGGCGTTCTCCTCGGCGGGCAGCTCCGACCCGGACGGCGACGCGCTCACCTACTCGTGGGCGTTCGGCGACGGCGCCACCTCCACCGCGGCCAACCCCACCCACACCTACACCACCGACGGCAGGCGGATCGTCACGCTGACCGTGCGCGACGGCACCGGCAACACCGCGACGGCCAACATCGAGATCAACGTCGGCAACACCGCGCCCGTCGTGAGGATCGACCTCCCGCTCAACGGGCAGGTGTTCGGCTTCAGCGACGCCGTGCCGTACCGGATCACGGTCACCGACGCGGAGGACGCGACGATCGACTGCGCGAGGGTGAAGATGAACTACATCCTCGGCCACGACACCCACGGGCACCCGATGGCCACCGCCAACGGCTGCTCGGGCACGATCCAGACGCCCGGCAACGGCGAGCACGACGGGGCCGCCAACCTGTTCGGGGTCTGGGACGCCGAGTACACCGACGCGGGCGGGCTCACCACCCACGCCCAGCACGTCACCCAGCCGAGGAACCGGCAGGCCGAGCACTACACCACCTCCCAGGGGGTGGCCCAGTACGACAAGCCGGCCGCGCACGGGGCCAAGACCGTGGGCAGCATCGAGAACGGCGACTGGATCTCCTTCGACCCCTACGTCCTGAGCGGTGTCACCAGGTTCACCGCCCGGGTCTCCTCGGCCGGGGCCGGCGGGACGATCCAGGTCAGGGCGGGGTCGGCGACCGGGACCCTGCTGGGCACCGCCGCCGTGGCACCGACCGGCGGGTGGGAGACGTTCGTCGACGTCTCCGCCACGCTGACGAACGCCCCGGCCGGGACCACCAGGCTCTTCCTGGTCTTCGCCGGGGGGACGGGCCCGCTGTTCGACGTGGACGACTTCACCCTGACCACCGGGACGGGCCCGCCCACCGGCACGCTGCTGTCGGCGGGGCGCCCGGTCACCGCGTCCTCGACGGAGAACGCCGCCTCGGCGGGGTCCAACGCGGTGGACGGCGACCTCGGCACCCGCTGGTCGTCGGCGTTCTCGGACCCGCAGTGGATCTCGGTGGACCTGGGCACGGCCAGGCAGGTGAACCGGGTGAAACTGCAGTGGGAGGCCGCGTACGGTACGGCGTACCGGATTGAGACCTCGACCAACGGCACGACCTGGACGCAGGCGCACGCCACGACCGCCGGTGACGGCGGCGTGGACGACGTGAGCCTCACCGCGACCAGTGCTCGATACGTGCGGGTGTACGGCACGCAGCGGGCTACCCAGTACGGCTACTCCCTGTGGGAAATGGAGGTCTACGGTGCGTAATGTCATCGCGGTCGTCACCGCGTTCTTCGTCGTCATGATTGGTCTGGTGGCCCCGGCCATGGCGGCCGATCCGGCGTACAAGGTCCTGGTCTTCTCCAAGACGGCCGGGTTCCGGCACGACGCCATCCCCGCCGGCATCACCGCGCTGCGCGGGCTGGCGACCGAGAACGGCTTCACCGTCGACGCCACCGAGGACGCCGGCGCCTTCACCACGGCCAACCTGGCCCAGTACCGGGCGGTCGTCTTCCTGCTGACCACCGGCGACGTGCTCAACGCCACGCAGCAGACGGCGTTCCAGTCGTACATCGCGGGCGGCGGCGGATACGTGGGCGTCCACGCCGCCGCCGACACCGAGTACGACTGGCCCTGGTACGGCGGCCTGGTCGGCGCCTACTTCGCCTCCCACCCCGCCATCCAGCAGGTGACCGTACGGGTGGAGGACCGCACGCACCCCTCGACGGCCCACCTCCCGGCGAACTGGGTGCGCACCGACGAGCTGTACAACTACCGCACCAACCCCCGCTCCACCGCCCACGTGCTCGCCACGCTGGACGAGTCGACCTACTCCGGCGGGTCGATGGGGGCCGACCACCCGATCTCCTGGTGCAAGGCCTACCAGGGCGGCCGGTCCTGGTACACCGGCCTCGGCCACACCATCGCGTCCTACACCGAGGCCAACTTCCGGGCGCACCTGTACGGCGGGCTCCGCTACGCGGCCGGGGTCGTCTCGGGCGACTGCGGGACCACCCCGAACCCGACGCCCACCCCGACGCCCACTCCCACGCCGAGCCCGGGTGTCGTGCTGCTGTCGTCCGGGCGTCCGGTCACGACCTCCTCCACGGAGAACGGGGCGTTCGTCGGGAGCAACGCGGTGGACGGCAACGGCGGCACCCGCTGGTCGTCGGCGTTCTCGGACCCGCAGTGGATCTCGGTGGACCTGGGTACGGCCAGGCAGGTCAGCCGGGTGCGGCTGCAGTGGGAGGCCGCCTACGGCAGGGCGTACCGGATCGAGACCTCGGCCAACGGCACGACCTGGACGCAGGCGCACGCCACGACCGCCGGTGACGGCGGCGTGGACGACGTGAGCCTCACCGCGACGAGCGCCCGCTACGTGCGGGTGTACGGCACCCAGCGCGCGACCCCGTACGGCTATTCCCTGTGGGAAATGGAGGTCTACGGCCGATAGGCCGCCGGGGCCGCGAAGGCGGGCCCCGGAGGTCTCCCGCTCTTTCCCGGACGAGAATCCCGGGCCGGTTCACCGGCCCGGGATTCTCGGCGTTTCCGGGTGGTCGCCGCCGGAGCGCGGCCCGGGGATTCCGCACGCCGCCGCCGGGGGACGCGGCACGTCGCCGGCCTGCGGCCGGACCAGAGGTGAGGCGTGTCATCGCACGGTCTCGCCGTTTTCGAGGGGGAGGCCCCGGAAATCGGCCTCGCCGAAAGAAGTGCCATGTCCATCGACGGCGCAGGTAATTCTATTTATGGCGATAAATGACATGTGAGGTCGAGTCTCCGGCATGTCGAACAACGGGAACGAAGATGGCGATTAATAAGATCGGAGACTGTGGCGCGTTATTGACAATGCGCCGACGTGATGAATACCAAAAGAAAAGGATTGTTCGGTGACGAGCGGTAAAAATTCTCGTGTCGTGCGACGACACGGCGTCCGTTCCTGGCTGGCGGGGGCTCTCACCGCCCTGGTCGCGCTCGGGTGTGTCGTGGCGACGCCCCGTGCCGCGGGTGCGGTGGTGGCGCCGGTGGGTCTGGGTA